>NZ_CP043538.1:4098107-5326643 GCF_000364445.2 Methylobacterium mesophilicum SR1.6/6
GGGCCGCGTTGACACGCGCCGCCCGCTCGGCGCTTCCCCCCTGGTCGGGGTGGGCGCTCTTCATGAGAGACCGGTGGGCCGACCGGATCTGCTCAGCGGTCGCCCCGCGCTGAAGCCCCAGGATCTGGTACGCCTCCTCCTGCGTCATCGTCCCTGGGTTCGGCGGGCGGCGCGGCCGCGGGTCTCGATCGCGCTCAGCGTCTACACGCCAGCCGGGCGCCCGGCGGTCGAGATACGGCTCTAGCAGGGCCGCCCCGGCGGCGTCGCGCTGGCGGCAGAGCCGCAGCAGGTCGATCACCGCCTCCGCCGGCATGGCATCGAGCCGCGCGCCGGCGTCCGGCCCGGCCAAGACCCGGCCCGTGTACAGTGTGCCGTCCGGGTTCAGCTGCGCCTCCAGCAGCGCCGTCCGGACGCGATTTTCCGGCTGTCGCGCTCCGAAGGGGCGCTTCAGGAGGCGCGCGAGGCGCGCGGTCATCGATGCCTGCCCCTCGATCAGCCAGATCCCGCTGAGCCCGAGGAGCGCCGCGAGGACGAGGTTGCCGCGGAACAGGAGGAAGCCGGCTGCCAGGAGCGCGAAGGCGCCGAAGGCCGGCCAGCGGACGGGCCCGAGCACGGCGCCGGCCCCCTGACCGAGGGCGCGCTTGAGCCGTCGGCCGAGGCCGCCGCTGTTCTTCGACAGCCACCACAGCGTCAGGCAGGCGAGCAGGCCGGCAAACAGCGCCATCGCTAGCGCCGCACACCGAACTCGGACGTGACCCGGCCGCCGAACCGCAGCGTCGTCCCGTCCCCCAGGTCGTATTCACCCGAGCGCCGCTTCGGCTCGGCCCCGACAGGCCCAGCGCCGCAGCCGGGTTGCGGTGGCAGGCGCACGCCCTCAGGCAGGTCCTCCGGACAGAGCTTCGACCGCCGCGGCTGTTCCGCGGCCGAAACGGGACCGATTGCCGAGAGGGCGAGGAGCGCCGCGAGCGTGCGCGCGTTCATCGGCGGTTCTCCGCGACGTCGGCCGTCGTGAGCCGGACCTGCCGGACCCGGCCATCGCGTTCGACCTTGAGGGTTACGGCCGTGCCGAGTCCCGCTTCCTCGATGGCCGCCGTGAGGTCGGCCAGCCGGTGGACCGGGTGCCCGTTGGCCTCGACGATCACGTCGCCGATATCGCCGGTCTGCAGATCGACGCCGCGCAGGCCGGCCTGGGCCGCCGGGGATCCGGGCAGGACCCGCACGATCACCACGCCGTCGATCCCGAGACGCGCCGTGGCCGCCTCCTGGGCGGCGATGATCCCGATGCCGGGGTTGCGCACCCGGCCCACCCGGATCAGCTCCGGCACGACGCGGTTCACGACGTCGACGGGGATCGCGAAGCCGATCCCGGCGCTGGCGCCCGAAGGCGACACGATGGCGGTGTTGACGCCGATCAGCCGGCCGGCGGAATCGAGGAGCGGCCCCCCGGAATTGCCGGGATTGATCGCCGCATCCGTCTGGATGACGCCGGAGAGTTCGCGACCCTCGCTGGTCGGCATCCGCCGCCGCACAGCGCTGATCACACCGGTCGTCAGCGTGTGGTCGAGGCCGAACGGGTTGCCGATGGCGAAGGTCGACTGCCCGACCTTGAGGTCCGCCGAGGTGCCGATCGCCAGGGGCGGCGGCATCTGGGTCACCCGCCCGAGCCGCAGGACCGCGAGGTCGTAGGACGGCGCAAGGCCGACCAGGGTGGCCGAGACCACCGTGCCGTCGCTCAACCGGACCGACACGAAGCCGCCGCTCTGCGCGGCATTTTGCACCACATGCGTGTTGGTGACCACATGGCCGGCGCCGTCCCAGACGAAGCCGGTCCCGGTCTGCGTGCCGCCCTGCTCGCCGCCGCCCTCGTCGAGGTCGAGGAGGTCGCGGTTCTGCGCCGCACCCTGTGCGAACACGTGAACGACCGATGGGCTCGCCCGCTCGAACAGGGCAATCGTGGCCGTCTCGGACTGGGCGAGATCGCCCCGCGCCGTCACGGCCCGCGGCGCATCGGCCGAGTAGAGCAGCGGCTGCAGGTAGGGCTGGGCGACGTAGAGCGCCAGCAGGACCAGAACCGCGGCGAGCACGATGCGCACGGTGCGATCCGGCACGGGTGTCTCCGATACAGGGGCCCTCGCCGGGCGCGGGCCTTAAGTGCGCGTTCAGGATCGGGGCGTCAACAAGGATGCAGACCGCCGCCGACACACGCCACACGTGTTCTGGCACACACCGGAAGGCGGCCCTTACTGGCTAACGGAATGGTCATCATTCGAGAGCCACAATTCTCGCAAGTCGACATCAGGCAATCCGTGCTCAATAGAGATATGGAACAACTCACTGGCCCTCGTCTGGTGTCTCAGCACCGGGAGCCGGCTGCGTAATCCGCCAGAATTGATCGCAAAGCTGCCGCAGAGATGCTTGCTTTGACGCGCAGACCATCGATCCCCGCCGTCCGCAGGTACGGACGGGCGGCGGCGATCTGAACGGTCCAAAACGGTTCGGAAGGACGAGTACCCATGGAAACCGAAGCTCTGGAACGGCCCGCTGATCTGACGATCTGGCGCACGGCCCCGGCGAGCACCCCGCTCGCGCAGCCCGAGCGCTACCAGACCCTGCGCGAGGCCATCGCGGCCGCCGCTGGCGCCCTGGCCGATCCAGCCAAGCAGCCCTGGATCATCACCGAGGAAGGCGAGATCCTCTCGCCGAACTGGATCCGCACGTACCTGAACTGAAGAACGGGGATAGCGGGGAGGGCGGAACGAGCCCGTCCGGGCGGGCATGCGAGGCCGCGGCCGTCGCGAAGCCACGGTCCCTCAAGGCAATGTTCACCCCACGATCCCGGGGCCGCACGGTGGAACCCGGGATCCGCAATCGTTGTGGGTTGAGGGTCCGATTCGACAGCGGCTGCAGATCGGCTGCCACAGGCGTGTCTCTCGACGGGTCGGGCATCGCCGCCCACGCTGGCCCGCGATACCGGCCGCGTGACCGGGCTTGGCATCTCCGGCAGCCGAGCGACCCCGCGGGCGCGCGATCGTTCCCGACCCTGTCCCCGACGCGACGGGCCCCTCGGCCTCCGGACCTGCGCGAGACCGCTCCGCAGTCGACCGCTCTGCAGTTCTTCGGTGCCCGTGGTCGAAACCCGGCCCCTGATCGAGGGGCGTCGCCGCCGACCCTAAGGCTCCGTTTACCATTCCTGCACAGGATCCGGCCCGACCCGCGCGGATCGGCATCCGCGCGGCCTGGAGTCGTCGCCCGGCATGATGTCACGCGCGGAACGCACCCCCCTGACGGACTGGTGGTGGACGGTGGATCGCGGGCTGCTCGCGGCCCTGTTCGCGCTGATGATCGCGGGCCTCGTCTTCCTGATGGGCGGCGGTCCGCCGGTCGCCGAGCGGATCGGCCTGCCGACCTTCTATTTCCTGAACCGGCAGGCGATGTACCTCGCCCCGACCATCCTGCTGATCTGCGCGGTCTCGTTCCTGTCGCTGCGCGGCATCCGCCGGCTGGCGCTGATCACCTGGGTCTGCGGCGTCGTGCTGTGCCTGCTCGCCGGCAAGTTCGGCCCCGAGATCAAGGGCGCGCACCGCTGGATCCAGTTCGGCTCCTTCGGCCTCCAGCCGTCCGAGTTCGTCAAACCCGCCTTCGTGGTGGTGGCCGCCTGGGCCTTCTCGGAGGGCGCGCAGCGCCGTGACATGCCGGGCGGGATCCTGGCGCTGCTGCTCCTGCCGATCACCATCGTGCCGCTGCTGCTGCAGCCCGATTTCGGCCAGACCATGCTGATTACCATGGTGTGGTGCGCGCTGTTCTTCGTCGCCGGCCTCCACCTGATCTGGGTGGCGGTGCTCGGCGTGCTCGGCCTCGGGGGTGTGTTTGCGGCGTATCTGTTCTTCCATCACGTCCGCGAGCGCTTCAACAAGTTCCTCGACAAGGATTCGGGCGGCGGCTTCCAGGATTTCTGGTCGCGGGAATCGTTCCGGTCGGGCGGCTGGTTCGGCACCGGCCCGGGGGAGGGGGTGGCCAAGCGCCACCTGCCGGACGCGCACACGGACTTCATCTTCTCCGTCACCGGCGAGGAGTTCGGCGTGATCGTCTGCCTGTGCCTCGTGGCCCTGTTCGCCTACATCGTGCTGCGCGGCCTCAAGCTCGCACGGCGCACCGACGACACCTTCTCGCGCCTGGCGATCACCGGCCTGACCACGCTGTTCGGCCTCCAGGCCTGCATCAACATGGCGGTGAACACGCAACTCATGCCCGCCAAGGGCATGACGCTGCCCTTCGTCTCCTACGGCGGCTCGTCGCTGATCTCCCTGGCGCTCGGCACCGGCTTCCTCGTCGCCCTGACCCGCAAGCGTCCCCGCACCGTGATGCTCAGCCAGAAGCCCCCGGGCACCGCGCCCGCCACCGTCGCCGGGGTGATGCGGTGACGGTCTTCACCCCCACGATCCTGCTCTGCGCGGGCGGCACCGGCGGCCACCTGTTCCCGGCCGAGAGCCTCGCCCACGCGCTGCGCGCCCGCGGCATCCGGGTGGCGCTCGCCACCGACGCCCGGGTCGACGCGATCGCCGCCGAGTTCCCGGCCTCCGAGGTGGTGACCATCGCGTCGGCGACGCCGTCCGGCCGCTCGCCGCTGAAGCGGGCCGGCGCGGTGCTGACGCTCGGCCGCGGCTTCGGCGTGGCCGCCAAGGAGATCCGCCGGATCAACCCGGCCGCCATCGTGGGCTTCGGCGGCTACCCGACCGTGCCGCCGGTGCTCGCCGGTCAGATCCTGCGGGTTCCGACGATCCTGCACGAGCAGAACGCCGTGATGGGCCGGGCCAACGCCTTCCTGGCGCGGGGCGCCCGCACCATCGCGACGGGCTTCAAGGTCGTCCGCGGCGTGCCCGACAAGGCGCGCGCCCCCCGCATCCACACCGGCAACCCGCTCCGCCCCGCGGTGATCGAGGCGTCCAAGATTCCCTATCCGGCCTTCGGGGCGGATGCCGTCCTGCGCCTGCTGGTCTTCGGCGGCAGCCAGGGCGCCCGGGTCATGGGCGAGGTCGTCCCCGAGGCGATCGCGCGCCTGCCCGCCGTCCTGCGCGCCCGGCTGCACCTCGTCCAGCAGGTCCGCCCCGAGGACCTGACCGCGGTGCAGAACCGCTACCTTGCCATGGGGCTCGCCGGGATCGAGGCGGCGCCGTTCTTCAAAGACCTGCCGGCCCGCATGGCGGCGAGCCACCTCGTGGTCTCGCGCTCCGGCGCCTCGACGGTCTCGGAACTCGCGGCGATCGGCCGTCCCTCGATCCTCGTGCCGTTGCCCGGATCTCTCGATCAGGACCAGGCGGCGAACGCCGCGACCCTCGACGCCATCGGCGCGGCGCTGGCGGTGAAGCAGCCCGATTTCACGCCGGACCGCCTCGCCGCGGAACTCACCGCCTGCTTCGCGACGCCGGCAAAATTGACCGCGGCGGCCGATGCGGCCAGAAGCGCGGGCATCCACGACGCCGCCGAGCGGCTGGCCGAGGTCGTCGTCGAGACGGCTGCCCGCACCTGATTCTTGAGGGATTCCGCGACCGGCGGTCCCGCCACCAGACGGTTCGACCCATGAAGCTGCCCGACAAGCTCGGCCCCATCCACTTCATCGGCATCGGCGGGATCGGCATGTCCGGCATCGCCGAGGTGATGAACAACCTCGGCTACACGGTGCAGGGGTCGGATGCGTCCGACAACGCCAATGTCCGCCGTCTCGCCGAGAAGGGCATGCGGACCTTCGTGGGCCACGACGCCAAGAACGTCGAGGAGGCGGCCCTGGTCGTGGTCTCCACGGCGATCCGGCGCGACAACCCCGAGTTGCAGGCCGCCCGGGAGCGTCGGCTGCCGGTGGTGCGCCGCGCCGAGATGCTGGCCGAGCTGATGCGCTTCAAGTCCTGCGTCGCCATCGCGGGCACGCACGGAAAGACCACCACCACGTCGCTCGTGGCGACCCTGCTCGACGCCGGCAACCTCGACCCGACCGTGATCAACGGCGGCATCATCAACGCCTACGGCACCAACGCCCGCATGGGCGCGGGCGAGTGGATGGTGGTGGAGGCCGACGAGTCGGACGGCACCTTCCTGAAGCTGCCGGCGGACGTCGCGATCGTCACCAACATCGACCCCGAGCACCTCGATCATTTCGGCTCGTTCGAGGCGATCAAGGACGCGTTCCGGCGCTTCATCGACAACATCCCGTTCTACGGCTTCGCGGTGATGTGCATCGACCACCCGGTGGTCCAAGATCTTGTCGGCCATATCGAGGACCGGCGGATCATCACTTACGGCGAGAACCCGCAGGCCGACGTGCGCCTGATCGACGTGGACCTGCGCGGCGGCCAGAGCCGCTTCCGGGTGATGATCCGCGACCGTCGCCCCGGCTACCGGATGGAAATGGAGGATCTCGTCCTGCCTATGCCCGGCAAGCACAACGCGCTGAACGCCACGGCGGCGCTGGCGGTGGCGCACGAACTCGGCGTCAAGCCGGACGCGATCCGCAACGCGCTCGCCGGCTTCGGCGGCGTGAAGCGGCGCTTCACCCGCACCGGCGAGTGGAACGGCGCCACGATCTTCGACGATTACGGGCACCATCCGGTGGAGATCAAGGCGGTCCTGAAGGCCGCCCGCGCGTCGACCGAGCAGGGCGTGATCGCGGTGGTGCAGCCGCACCGTTACACCCGCCTCCAGTCGCTGTTCGACGATTTCTGCACCTGTTTCAACGACGCCGACACGGTCATCGTCGCCCCGGTCTACGCGGCGGGCGAGCAGCCGATCGAGGGGTTCGACCGCGACAGCCTCGTGGCGGGTCTGCGCTCCCGCGGACACCGCGACGCCCGGGCCCTGGAGCGGCCGGAGGAACTTGCCGGGATCGTCGCGGAGCTGGCGAAGCCCGGGGATTACGTCGTGTGCCTCGGCGCCGGCACGATCACTCAGTGGGCCTATGCCCTGCCGGACGAGCTCGCCGCGCGGGGGCGGTGAGGGGATGACGGTGCGTCAGGGCGCGTCCGGCACGAGATCCTCGGCATCGATGCCGAGCGCCCGCGCGAGCCGTCCGTAAACCGCCATGTCCGCTGTCCATGCGCCCGCTTCAAGTGCACTGAACTCCTCCTCCGCGAGGCCGCAAGCCCTTCCCAAAGCAGCGGCCGTTTCGCCCCGGCGGGCCCGCCAGAACGCCAGCGGGCTCGGCGCCACGCGAAGAGCATCGAGGTCAGCCTCGCTGAGAAGTTCCTCCTTTCCGGCGGCCAGCCTTGCCGCTGAGTCATCGATCAGCCGAGCGTCGATCGCATCCTCCGCCAGTTCTCTCAGGCGCTCGAAGTCGGCTTCCGGCAGGATCACGATGGCCTCTCCGGCGGGCGTCTTCGTTTTGACGATCGTCAAGGACGGTGTCCTAATCGTAGATCGAGCCGCGCGGGCCGACTGCATGGACTATGATCCGATCGGGCTCGATCTTGAAGATGGCTCGCCAGTCGCCGACGCGCAGGCGCAAGCGCTTTCCATCACCTTTGAGCGCCTTCACGTTGTTGGCGAGACTTCCGGGGTCGCGTGCGTAGAGTCGGAGCTACTCACGGATCAGATCCTCGGCGTCCTTCGGCAACTGACCGAGGCTTCGCGCGGCGGCCCACGTGAAGACCAGAGCTGTGCCCGCCTCCTCAACCATCGCCTCGCGATCCCCTCACGCACGCCGGTTCTCCCGGCGCGAAGCTTAGCATGACCGCATCCCTCCACGGCCGCATCCGCGCCGCCGCGCCCGATCTCCGCGGGCGCCTGCTCAGCCATCAGCCACTGGCCGACCTCACCTGGTTCCGCGTCGGCGGGCCGGCCGAGGTTCTCTTCACCCCCGCCGACGAGGAGGATCTCGCCCGCCTCCTCGGCGCCCTGGATCCGGACGTGCCGGTGACGGTCATCGGTCTCGGCTCCAACCTGATCGTGCGGGACGGCGGCGTCCCGGGCGTTGTGGTCCGCCTCGGCGGCAAGGCCTTCGGCAGCGTCGCGATCGACGGCGATACGCTGACCGTCGGCACCGCGGTGCCGGATATGCGCCTCGCCAAGGCGGCCGCCGAGGCCGGGCTCGACGGGCTCGCCTTCTACCGCGGCATCCCGGGCTCGATCGGCGGCGCGTTGCGCATGAACGCCGGCGCGCATGGCGGCGAGACCACCGACGTGCTGGTGGAAGCCCGCGGGATCGATCGCGGGGGCGCGTTGCGCACCTTCAGCCATGCCGACATGGACTTCTCCTACCGGCATACGGACGCCCCGGAGGACGTGATCTTTACGCGCGCCCTCTTCCGCGGCCGGCCCGGCGATCGGGTTGCCATCGAGGCCGAGATGGAGCGGGTCACGGCCGCCCGAGAGGCCGCGCAGCCGATCCGCGAGAGGACAGGCGGCTCGACCTTCGCCAACCCGGACGGCGGCAAGGCGTGGCAGCTCATCGACGCCGCCGGCTGCCGCGGGCTGACGCGGGGCGGCGCTCAGGTCAGCGAGATGCACTGCAACTTCCTGATCAATACCGGTAGCGCGACCGCGTCCGATATCGAGCAGCTCGGCGAGGAAGTCCGGCGCCGCGTCCGCGACACCAGTGGGGTCGAGCTGCGCTGGGAGATCCGGCGCATCGGCCGGCCCACCGGCGCGACGTAAGAGCGGCGTTCCGGATGCGCCGGGGAGGCGGAGATACGATGCTCGGCCGCCGCAGCGACCGTTCGGGTGCGTTCAGATCCTGATTGAAGCCGATCTATTCGAGGTGCCCTGATGTCCAAGCACGTCGCCGTCCTGCTGGGCGGCACCTCCGCCGAGCGCGAGGTCTCCCTCAGTTCCGGCAAGGCCTGCGCCGACGCGCTCGAAGGGGAGGGCTTCCGGGTCACGCGCGTCGATGTCGGCCCCGACATCGCCTCGGTGCTGACGACGCTCCGGCCCGACGTGGCCTTCAACGCGCTGCACGGCCCGGACGGCGAGGACGGCACGATCCAGGGCCTGCTGGAGATCTTGAAGATTCCCTACACCCATTCCGGCGTCCTCGCCTCGGCGCTCGCGATGGACAAGGAGAAGGCCAAGATGGCGATGCGCGCCGCCGGCGTCGACGTGCCGGGGGCCGCATCGTTAACCGTCTTGAGGCCGCCAGGACACACCCCATGCCGCCACCCTACGTGGTGAAGCCCAACGCGGAGGGCTCATCGATGGGTGTGATCATCGTGCGCGACGGGCGCTCGCACCCGCCCCAGATCCTCGCCTCCGAGGACTGGACCTTCGGCGAGCAAGTCCTTGTCGAACCTTACATAGCGGGTCGCGAGCTCACCTGCGGGGTGATGGGCGACAGGGCCCTCGGGGTCATCGAGGTGAAGGCCGCCAATGGGGGCTGGTACGACTACGACGCGAAATATGCCCCCGGCGGCTCGGTGCACGTGCTGCCGGCCGAACTTAAACCAAATGTTTACCAGCGTGTCCAAGAACTGTCGTTAACGGCGCATCAAGCACTGGGCTGCCGGGGCGTCAGCCGTGCCGACCTTCGCTACGACGACACACCGGGTGGAACCGGTCTGCTCGTGGTGCTGGAGGTCAACACGCAACCCGGCATGACCCAGACGAGCCTTGTGCCGGAGATGGCGGCCCATGCGGGCCTGAGTTTCGGTGAGCTCGTCCGATGGATGGTGGAGGACGCTTCCCTGAATCGCTGAGCGGCGGCGACGCCGCCGGTCGGAGCGGCCCCGCGCGCCTCGTCGGCGCTCTCCTGGGGCGGCTCACCGGCCGCCGCGCACGCGCGCTCTCGGTTCGCCGGCTCCGCTCCGGCCAGCGCCTCAGCGAGCGCCTGCCCCGGGGTACCGGGACCGTCGCCGTCTCTCTGTCGTTCGCCGCCGCGGCGCTCGCCGGGTTCGTGGCGAGCGGGCGCTATGACTCCTTCGTGGCCGAGCAAGGCCGCCCCCTGGACATCGCCGCGCGCCTCGCCGGCTTCGGCGTGGAGCGTGTCACCATCTCGGGCATCTCGCGGATGTACGAGCGCGAGGTGCTGGCCGCCGCCGGTATCGACTGGCGCTCCTCCGTCCCCTTCCTCGACGTCGGCGCCGTGCGCGAGAAGCTCCTGCGCGTGCCGCTGATCGCCCAGGCCTCGGTCCGCAAGATCTACCCGAACGAGATTGCCATCACCCAGGTGGAGCGCGAGCCCGCCGCCCTCTGGCAGAAGAACGGCGAACTCAGCGTCATCGCGGCGGACGGCACGGTGATCGACGCCATGCGCGACGATCGCTACGCCAGCCTGCCCCTGGTGGTCGGCGAGGACGCCAACACCAAGCTGCCGGAATACCTCGCCCTGGTCGCCGCCGCCGGGCCGCTGGCCGACCGGATCAAGGCGGGGACCTACGTTTCCGGCCGGCGCTGGACTCTCAAGCTCGACGGCGTCGACGTGCGCCTGCCCGAGTCCGACCCGGCCGCGGCCCTCGCCCGGCTCGTCCGCTTCGAGCGCGAGGCCGGCCTCCTCGAGAAGGACATCATCGCGGTGGACCTGCGCATGCCGGACCGCCTCGTTGTGCGCCTGACCGAAGAAGCGGCCGCCGCCCGCGCGGAAGCCCAGAAGGCGAAGAAGAAGGGCGCGGCCAGCTGATGCCCTCGACCACGATCTCCGCCCGTCCCGCACCCCGCGTCCGGTAGCGTCAATGCACAGCCAACACGGCCTCACGCCGCGCCTGAAGCCGCTCTCCGCGCGACGCTCGACCACCCTGTCGGTGCTCGACATCGGCACGAGCAAGGTGGTCTGCCTCATCGCCGAGTTGCAGCCCGCCGAGGCGCTGACGACGTTGCGCGGCCGCACCCACCTCGCGCGCATCATCGGCATCGGCCATCAGCGCTCGCTCGGCCTGAAGGGCGGCGCCATCGTCGACCTCGCCGCCGCCGAGGGCGCGATCCGTCAGGCGGTGCACGCCGCCGAGCGGATGGCCAAGGTCGAGGTCCAGTCGGTCATCGTCAACATGTCGGGCGGCCGGCTCGCCTCCCAGCACTTCCAGGCGCGGGTGAACGTCCGCTCCGGCACCGTGACGGGCAGCGACGTCGAGCGGGTGCTCGAGACCGCGAGCGCCCACGGCGTCAGCCCCGGCCGCGCCGTGCTCCACGCGCTGCCCACCGGCTACGCCCTGGACGGGCAGGGCGCCGTGATCGATCCGTCGGGCATGATCGGCGAGGCGCTGAGCGTCGACCTGCACGTTGTCACCAGCGAGCTGGCGGCGGCCCGCAACGTGATGCTGGCGGTGGAACACTGCCACCTGGGCGTCGAGGCGGTGATCGCCACGCCTTATGCGTCCGGCCTTTCGGCGCTCGTCGACGACGAGGCCGAGATGGGCGTCTGCGTCGTCGACATGGGCGGCGGCACCACCAGCGTCGGTGTGTTCTCGGGCGGGCACCTCGTCCACGTGGACGCCCTGGCGGTGGGCGGCCACCACGTCACCATGGACATCGCCCGCGGCCTCTCCACCCGCATGGCGGCGGCCGAGCGGCTGAAGACCCTCTACGGCTCGGCCCTGTCCACCCCGTCGGACGACCGGGACATGATCGCCGTGCACGGCGTCGGCGAGGACGAGGGCGAGGCCCCGGCCCATATCCCGCGCTCGCAGCTCGTGCGGATCATCAAGCCGCGGGTCGAGGAGGTGGTCGAGCTGGTCCGCGACCGCCTGCGGGACGCGGGCTTCGCCGCCCAGGCCGGGCGGCGCGTGGTGCTCACCGGCGGCGCCAGCCAGCTGGTCGGGCTTCCGGAGGTCGCCCGGCGCGTCCTCCAGGGGCAGGTGCGGATCGGGCGGCCGCTGGGGATCCGCGGCCTGCCCGAGGCCGCCAAGGGGCCGGCCTTCTCGGCGGCGGTGGGCCTGCTGGTCTACCCGCAGGTGGCCCACGCCGAACATTTCGAGCCGCGGGGCCACAGCGCCTTCGCGGCCACCGGAACCGGGGGCTACATCTCGCAGGTCGGCCGCTGGCTCCGAGACAGCTTCTGAAGGTTTCGCATCCGCCTTCTGGCGGGTGTGTCGACGCGAATCCGGCGCCGCGGCGCCGCACGGACAGCAAGGTTAGCGAGAGGCTCGACACCATGGCCATCACACTCCAGGCGCCGGACATCCGGGAACTGAAGCCCCGCATCACCGTCTTCGGCGTCGGCGGCGCCGGCGGCAACGCCGTCAACAACATGATCGAGTCGGGCCTGCTCGGCTGCGAGTTCGTCGTGGCCAACACCGACGCGCAGGCGCTCACCTCCTCGAAGGCCGAGCGGGTGATCCAGATGGGCCTGGGCGTGACCCAGGGCCTCGGCGCCGGCTCGCACCCGGAGGTCGGCTCGGCCGCCGCCGACGAGGTGATCGACGAGATCCGCGACCAACTCTCGGGCGCCCACATGTGCTTCATCACCGCCGGCATGGGCGGCGGCACCGGCACCGGCGCCGCCCCGGTCATCGCCCGCGCGGCCCGGGACATGGGCATCCTGACGGTCGGCGTCGTGACCAAGCCGTTCCAGTTCGAGGGCATGCGCCGCATGCGCACCGCCGAGTCCGGCATCCAGGAGCTGCAGGCCGCGGTCGACACCCTGATCGTGATCCCGAACCAGAACCTGTTCCGGGTCGCCAACGAGAAGACCACCTTCGCCGACGCCTTCGCGATGGCCGACCAGGTGCTCTACTCGGGCGTCGCCTGCATCACCGACCTGATGGTGAAGGAGGGCCTCATCAACCTCGACTTCGCCGACGTCCGGGCGATCATGCGCGGCATGGGCAAGGCCATGATGGGCACCGGCGAGGCGTCGGGCGAGAAGCGCGCCAACCGCGCCGCCGAGGCCGCCATCGCCAATCCGCTCCTCGACGACGTCTCGATGAAGGGCGCCCGCGGCCTGCTGATCTCGATCACCGGCGGCTCGGACCTCACCCTGTACGAGCTCGACGAGGCCGCCACCCGCATCCGCGAGGAGGTCGATCAGGACGCCAACATCATCCTGGGCGCCACCTTCGACGAGAGCCTGGACGGCATCATCCGCGTGTCGGTGGTCGCCACCGGCATCGAGCCGGCCCTGATCTCGGCGAACTCGCCGAACAACCCGGCCATCGCCGAGACCGAGCAGCGCATCGCCGAGGTCGCCGAGCGCCTGCGCGCCGAGGCCCGCTCCCGCGCCGCCTCGCCGGTGCCGAGCATCCGCACCGAGGCGTTGGCCCCGGCTCCCGCCCCGATGCCGGCCGCGCCGCAGGCGGGCCTGGACATGCGGCCCGAGCCGCGGCCCCAGACGCATTTCGAGGCGGCCGCCCCCGTGACCCGCGACGACGTCGTCCTCGCGCCGGCTCAGCCGCGCGCCGCCGCGCCCTTCGTCCCGGCCCCTGCGCCCCATCCGGCCGAACCCGCGCAGCCGCTCCAGGCCGGTCCGTTCGTTCCGCCGCGCGCGGCCGCGCCGGCCGGCACGCCGCTCGCCCGCGCGCCGCGGATGCCGCAGATCCACGAGCTGCCGCCGATCGCCCAGACCCAGATCATGGCGAGCCGCGCGGCCGAGGAGCCCGCACCGGAATCCAAGCGCACCTCGCTGCTCCGCCGGCTGGCGACCCTCGGATCCGGCGGCCGTCGCGACGAGGCGGACGGCGCCCCGCTTCCGACCCGGGCCGCCCCGCCGGCGGCACCCCAGCCGCAGATGGCGCAGCCGCCGGCGCCGCGCGCCCCGGCCCCTCCGGCCGTGCCGCAGTACCGTCCGGCCCAGGGCAACCTGGACGCTCAGGGCCGCGTCGCGCCGCAGCCGCGCATGATGGACGACGACCAGCTCGAGATCCCGGCCTTCCTGCGCCGCCAGGCGAACTGACCGGCTCCGGATCCTGAGAAGGACCCTCAACGGCGCGGGAGCCGGCGGAGACGCCGGCTCCCGCGCCGCGTTGCAGCAACTCTGGGTTGCGATTCCGCGCACGCGCTGCCGCTTCGGCCATGCGATCGCGGCGAGTCACCTGTTGACTTGATGCATCCATGCCACAGAACGGCCGCCGGTTAGCCACGCATTAACCAACCTTTAAGCCTTTGGTGGATCAACGTTTTACTGCGGGCTGCGCGCAAGCGTGTCTGTAACACAGCGTAAGAATCCGTGATTTGGCTGCCCTGTGCGGTGCAGCTATAGAAACGTCGAGACCGAAGAGACGCGCACCAGGACACAACCTGATAGCGTGGGCAGGGGCATCAAGCAGCGGACGGATCAGCCAGTTTCCTCACCCTCCCCGTTGGGATGGTGGGACCTGATCGCGGCCTGGGGCTAAGGAATGCGAACGCATAAACAGACGACCCTCAAAGGGCCGGCGACTCTCTCGGGTATCGGGGTCCATTCCGGGAACCCCGCCGAGATCACCATCCGGCCCGCTCCCGCCAATCACGGCATCGCCTTCCTTCGAACCGGCACCACCCACGGCAACGACCGCCTGATCAAGGCCCATCACGCCCTGGTCTCCGCCACCGAGCTCTGCACCGTCCTCGGGGACGTCGAGACCGGCGCGGTGGCCACCGTCGAGCACCTGATGTCGGCCCTGTACGGGCTGGGGGTCGACAACGCCCTCGTCGAGATCGACGGGCCCGAGATGCCGATCCTCGACGGATCGGCGCTCCCCTTCGTCCAGGCGATCGACCAAGTCGGGATCGCCACCTGCGACACACCCCGGCGCTGGCTGAAGATCCTGCGCCACGTCCGCATCGAGACCGGCCGGTCCTTCGCGGAACTCCGCCCCATCGATCGGGGCTTCCGCCTCGACGTCGAGATCGATTTCGACAGTCCGGTGATCGGCCGCTCGCGCAAGGCGATGGACCTGTCGCCCGCCTCCTACCGCCGCGAGATCGCCGGCGCCCGCACCTTCGGGATGATGCGGGATGTGGAGCGCTACTGGAAGGCGGGCTTCGCCCTCGGCGCGTCCCTGGAGAACACCGTCGCGGTCGGCGAGAGCGCGGTGGTCAACCCCGAGGGCCTGCGCTTTCCGGACGAGTTCGTCCGCCACAAGGTCCTCGACGCCGTCGGCGACCTCGCCTTGGCGGGACTGCCGATCCAGGGCGCGTACCGCTCCTATTGCGGCGGCCACCGGATGAATGTCGGGGTGCTGTCCGCGCTCTTCTCCGATCGGGCCAACTACGCCATCGTCGAGGCACAGGGTTCCCGCCGCGAGACCGTGCTCTCCGAGCTGGGCGTCGGTCTGGGCATCGCCGCCTTCGCGGGCGATCTCTGAAAAGCGCCTGTGGCCTACAAGACACAGCCGGAAACCGATCCTGATCGCCGCAGCCTTGCCGCTTTCGTGCCCGAATCAAACGGCACGGTTTAACGGTCCGTGAACGGGAGGCACGGCCCGGAAGGGTCGGATCCCCCTCACGCGATGGCACGACGGCGCGGGACGGCGCCGGTTCCGGGAAAGAGCGCCAGATGCCTGTCACCATTCGTCATCGCCGGGCGGCAGCCTTCGCGGCGCCCCTCGTGGCCATTCTCGGCCTTGGCCTCGGCGGCTGCGACTTCGATCCGACCAGTATCTTCGCCGAGAAGTACAAGCCCGAGGTCGTGCCGGACGTCCCGGCCGACAAGCTCTACAGCGACGGCTTGGCCAAGCTGGAAGACAGCGACTACGACGGCGCCATCAAGAAGTTCGACAGCCTCGACAAGCAGTATCAGTATTCCGAATGGTCTCGGAAGGCGCTGCTCATGACGGCCTACGCGAACTACGAGGGCCAGAAATACGACGACGCGATCAATGCCTCGAAGCGGTACCTGCAGCGCCACCCGGCCAGCAAGGATGCGGCCTACGCGCAGTACCTGATGGCCATGTCGAACTATAAGCAGATTCCGGACGTGACCCGCGATCAGGAGCGGTCCGAGAAGGCGCTGAGCGCCCTGCAGGAGTTGGTCCAGAAATACCCGACTTCGGAATACGCCGCGGACGCCAAGGCGAAGATCCAGATCACCCGCGACCAGCTCGCCGGCAAGGAGATGGAAGTCGGCCGCTTCTACCTTGAGAAGCGCAACTTCCCGGCCGCGATCAACCGGTTCCGCGACGTGGTCTCCCGGTATCAGACGACCCGTCACGCCGAGGAGGCCCTGGAGCGCCTGACCGAGGCCTACTGGGCGCTGGGCATCACCCAGGAGGCGCAGAACGCCGCCGCGGTGCTGGGGCACAATTTCCCCGAGAGCCCCTGGTACAAGGACGCGCACGCACTTCTGGCGCAGAACGGCCTGGAGCCGCGCGAGGAGAAGTCCTCCTTCCTCTCGAAGATCTATCGCACGGTGACGGGCAAGACCGCCTCAGCCGAGTGACAGGCCGGGCCGGCGACGGCCCGGACCGCGAAGTTCCAGGGCCCGGAGCCGCCGCTCCGGGCCCTTGCCGTTCCCGCGCGCCTCGCTGCCGGTGCGACGCATTTTTGGGGTGATTCCGCGCCGCAGCGGCCTTATGTCTGCGATCCCATCCAGAGGAATCCCCGCCGCCGCATGCTGGCGCAGCTCGCGATCCGCGACATCGTTCTGATCGACAGGCTCGAACTGAATTTCCGGACGGGCCTGAGCGTCCTCACCGGGGAGACCGGTGCGGGCAAATCGATCCTGCTCGACGCCTTCGCCCTGGCGCTGGGCGGCCGCGGCGACGGGCGCCTCGTCCGCCACGGAGAGGCCCAGGGCGTCGTCACGGCGGTGTTCGACTTGGCCCCCGACCATCCGGCGCGCCGCATCGCCGCCGAGGCGGAGATCGATACCGAGGGTGATCTGATCCTGCGCCGCACGCAGATGGCCGACGGCCGCACCCGCGCCTTAGTCAACGACCAGCCGGTGGGCGTGCAGGTGCTCCGCGCCATCGGCGCGGCGCTCGTGGAGATCCACGGGCAGCACGACGACCGGGCGCTGGCCGATCCGGCGTCGCACCGGGCGATCCTCGACGCGTTCGGGGGCCTGCAGGGGCAGCTCACGAAGGTCGCGACGGCGTCCCGGGCGGTCCGCGCCGCGCGGACCGAACTGGCCGATCACCGCGCCCGCGTCGAGGCGGCGCGCAAGGAGGCCGACTTCCTGCGCCACGCCGTGGAAGAACTCGGCGCCCTCGCGCCCCTGCCCGGGGAGGAGGCCCAGCTCGCCGAGCGCCGCAGCGTCATGCAGCAATCCGAGAAGGTCGCGCGCGAGCTGAACGAAGCCCTCGACGCCGTGGGTGGCCCACATTCCGGCGTGCCCCATCTCTCGGCCGCCCTGCGCAAGCTGGAGCGCCGGGCCGCACAGCTTCCGGCCCTCGTCGATCCGTGCGTGAACGCCCTGGACGCCGCGATGGTCGCCCTGGACGAAGCTCGGGCCGTGCTGGACGCCGCGGTCGCCGAGACGGAGTTCGATCCCCGCGACCTGGAGCGGGTGGAGGAGCGGCTGTTCGCCCTCCGGGCCGCCTCGCGCAAGTACGACGTCGCTGCCGACGACCTCGCGGCCCTCGCGGAGCGCTACGCCGGCGATGTGGCGGCGATCGACGCCGGCGAGGCGGCGCTGTCGGGCCTGGAACAGGCGCTGGCGGCGGCCGAGACCGATTACGCGGAGGCGGCCGAGAAGCTCAGCGCCGGGCGGCGCCGGGCGGCCAAGCAGCTCGATGCCGCCGTGAAGGCCGAGCTGCCGCCGCTCAAGCTGGAACGGGCGCGGTTCATCACCGAGATCGCCACCGATCCGGACTCGCGCGACCCGGCCGGCACCGACCGGGTGGAGTTCTGGGCCCAGACCAATCCGGGCACCAAGCCGGGTCCGATGATGAAGGTGGCCTCCGGCGGCGAGTTGTCGCGCTTCATGCTCGCCCTGAAGGTGGTCCTGGCCGACAAGGGCTCGGCGCCGACGCTGATCTTCGACGAGATCGACACCGGCGTCGGCGGCGCCGTGGCGGACGCCATCGGGCTGCGCCTCGCACGCCTCGCGGCGACCGTGCAGGTGGTCGCCGTGACCCACGCGCCGCAGGTCGCGGCACGCGCCGACACGCACTTCCTGATCGCCAAGGCGCCCGTGAAGGGCGCCGGCCGCGTGGCGACGCGGGTGTCGAGCCTCCCCGTGAGCGAGCGACGGGAGGAGATCGCCCGGATGCTGGCGGGCGCCACCGTGACCGACGAGGCCCGGGCCGCGGCGGCGCGCCTGCTGCAGGGCGCGGATGCGTGACGGCGCGTCAACCTTAACCTTTGGTTGACGGTAACGTTTTATTAACCATTCGTGGTGAGAGTGCCGGAATCCCGGTGTTGTCGCGCATCGTGCCGGTGGATGGGCGGGAGGACGCCATGAAGCTGACGGCTGTCGAGTCCGACGGGCCTCTGCGTGCGGTTCAGCCGCAGAAGCAGGCGATCGACACGCACCGGCTCGGCAACACTCTCCGCACGGTCTACGAAGGCAGCATCGACACGCAGCCGATCACCGACGCCCATGTCGAGCTGCTCCTGCGCCTGCGCCAGAAGGAGCGGGAACTCCGCCGGGCCGGCTGATCCCGCCGGACGCTACCAGCGGCGCGCCCCCGGACGACGGCGGTACTCGGCGGCTCGAATCAGCGTCAGGATCCGATCGAGGCTGACGAGCAGTTCGGCTTCCTCGCGCCGCGCCTCCGCGACCGTATTCTGATCGGTGCTGAACTTCTGGCGCGCCTGCGCCAGGGTCAGGGCGCGCTCCACCGCCGCCCGCTCGGCGTGCAGGGCCAGCCATGCGGGATCGGCATCCAGCGCCGTATCGACCTCCTCGCCCGCCACGTCCGACCCATCCGTTCCTGCCGTTGAGAGGGATGAACGCGCAAAGGCGATGAACCGTGCCGTGCATTCCCGCAGGGCGATGTCATGCCGGTGTCATCTACCTGTCGTAACCGCCCCGCCATCGGGCGGCCGGCGCCAAGCCTCTTCGGACGATGTCCCATCCGGAGTTCGGCCGCACAGCTCAGCCGCGGGCATGGGCTTGCCGGCGGAGCGGCGCAGGCTCTCGCCCGACGGCAACGGAGATTCCCTTGAGACCCTTCGCTTACGCGCTCGCCGTCGGCCTCGCGACGGTTCAGATGGCGTCGGCGGCGCTCGCCGCCGACATCACCGGCGCCGGGGCCACGTTCCCCTTCCCGGTCTACTCGAAGTGGGCCGAGGCCTATCGCAAGGAGACCGGTTCGGGCCTCAACTATCAGTCGATCGGCTCGGGCGGCGGGATCAAGCAGATCCAGGCCAAGACCGTCGATTTCGGCGCCACCGACGCGCCGCTGAAGGCCGAGCAGCTCGCCAAGGACGGCCTCGTCCAGTTCCCCACCGTGATGGGCGGCGTCGTGCCGGTGGTGAACATCCCGGGCGTCGAGCCCGGAAAGCTCAAGCTCACCGGCGAGGTGCTCGCCGACATCTACGCCGGCAAGATCGCCAAGTGGACCGACCCGCGGATCGCCAAGCTGAACGACGGGCTGAAGCTGCCCGAGACCAACATCACGCCGGTCTACCGCTCCGACGCCTCGGGGACGACCAACATCTTCACCACCTATCTCTCCCAGTCCTCCGAGACCTGGAAGAAGGAGTACGGCGCGGCCACCACGATCTCCTGGCCGGTCGGCCAGGGCGGCAAGGGCAACGAGGGCGTGACCGCCACCGTCAAGCAGGTGCCGAATTCGATCGGCTACGTCGAATCGGCCTACGCCAAGCAGAACAAGCTCGCCTACGCCCTGCTGCAGAACAAGGCCGGCAAGTTCCCGCAGCCCGACGACAAGGCGTTCCAGGCCGCGGCCGCCAGCGCCGACTGGAAGGCGGCGCCCGGCTTCGGCATCTCGCTCACCAACCAGCCGAGCGACGACGCGTGGCCGATCACGGCGGCGACCTTCATCCTCGTCCACAAGGATCCGGCCGATCCGGCCAAGGTCGGCGACGTGCTCAAGTTCTTCGACTGGGCCTACAAGAACGGCGACAAGCTCGCCTCGGATCTCGACTATGTTCCGCTGCCCGACAACGTCGTGGCGCTGATCCACGAGGAGTGGAAGACCATCAAGGGCAAGGACGGCAAGCCCGTCTTCAACATGTGAGCGTGGCGGGGAGGAGGCTTCGACCTCCTCCCTCGCTTCTTGGACTGCACCGCGCTACCACGCCACCCTTCGCAGAGAACCGCGGATGTCCGCTTTGACAGAGACGATCGCCCTCGGCCGAACCCGTGCCACCGCCGCGCGGAAGGGACCGAGCCGGAACCTCGATGCCCTGTTCCGGGCCTGCGCGTACGGCGCGGCGCTCCTCGTTCTGATCGTCCTCGCCGGCATCCTCGGCTCGATCCTCTACGGCGGCTGGCCCGCCTTCCGCGAGTTCGGCTTCGGGTTCCTGACCTCCAGCGCCTGGAACGTCGGGACGGAGCAGTACGGCGCCCTCGTCGCCGTGATCGGCACCGTGGCGTCGGCCTTCCTGGCCCTGCTCATCGGCGTCCCCGTGTCCCTCGGGATCGCGGTCTTCCTGACGCAGCTCTGTCCGGGATGGGCGCGCAAGCCGGTCGCGATGACGATCGAGCTGCTCGCCGCCGTGCCGAGCATCATCTACGGGATGTGGGGCCTGTTCGTGTTCGCCCCGCTCTTCGCGCGCTTCGTCCAGATCCCGGTCTCGAACCTCGTCGAGGGCCTGCCGATCGTCGGCACGCTGTTCTACGCCCGGGTGCCGTCGGGCGTCGGCGTGCTGACCGCGGGCATCATCCTGGCGATCATGATCGTGCCGTTCATTGCCTCGATCGCCCGCGACATGCTCGACCAGATCCCCACCGTCCTGCGCGAGAGCGC
This sequence comes from Methylobacterium mesophilicum SR1.6/6, assembly GCF_000364445.2. Classification (NCBI taxonomy): domain Bacteria; kingdom Pseudomonadati; phylum Pseudomonadota; class Alphaproteobacteria; order Hyphomicrobiales; family Methylobacteriaceae; genus Methylobacterium; species Methylobacterium mesophilicum. The sequence goes on from NZ_CP043538.1 coordinate 4,118,813, forward strand.
CTACGGGATCGGCTGCACCACCTGGGAGGTGGTGCGCCACGTGCTCGTGCCGCAGGCCGCCGTCTCGATCATCGGGGCGATCATGCTGGGCCTCGGTCGCGCGCTGGGTGAGACCATGGCGGTGACCTTCGTGGTCGGGAACGCGAACCGCCTCTCGGCCTCGATCTTCGACCCGAGTTCCACCATCGCGTCGCGCATCGCCAACGAGTTCAACGAGGCGGACGGCCTCCAGCTCAACGCCCTGATGGCGCTCGGCTGCATCCTGTTCGTGATCACCTTCGTGGTGCTGATGATCGCCCGGCTGCTGACGCGCCGCGTCAAGGCCGCCTGAGGAGCCCGCATGATGGACGCCTCCAATACCATCGCCACCGCCGAGACCGCCCTGCGGCGGAGCGGCCGTGTCCGCCCGGGCCGGCGCATCGCCGACCGGACCCTGCGCGTCGCCTGCACGGTCGCCACCGTGGTGGGCGCCGTGGTGCTGGGCTCGATCCTGGTCATGCTGATCGTCCAGGGCGTGCGCGGCTTCACGCCGGCCATGTTCACGAACCCGACCCCGGGTCCCGGCTCCGAGGGCGGCGGCATCGCCAACGCCATCCTCGGCAGCCTCGTGCTGACCGGCATCGGCATCGCCATCGCCACGCCGATCGGCGTCATGGCGGGGACCTACCTCGCCGAGTACGGCCGCGGCTCGAAACTGGCCGCGGTGATCCGCTTCCTGAACGACATCCTGCTGTCGGCGCCCTCGATCCTGATCGGCCTGTTCGTCTACACCCTGATGGTGCGGCCGATGGGAACCTACTCGGGCTGGGCCGGCGGCGTGGCCCTCGCCATCATCGCGGTGCCGGTGATCGTGCGCACCACCGAGGACATGCTGCGGCTGGTGCCGGGGACGCTGCGCGAGGCCGGCGCCGCCCTCGGCGCCCCGCCCTCGACGGTGATCACGAGCGTCACGTGGCGGGCGGCCTCGGCCGGCATCGTCACCGGGATCATCCTGGCGCTCGCGCGCATCGCCGGCGAGACCGCGCCGCTCCTGTTTACGGCCCTGAACAACAACTCATGGTTCTCGCCCGACCTGATGGGCGGCGTCGCGAACCTGCCGGTGATGATCTACCAGTTCGCCCTCTCGCCCTACCCGAACTGGCAGAGTCTGGCCTGGGCCGGGGCCCTGCTGATCACCGGGACCATCCTGGCGCTGTCGATCGTCGCCCGCTTCGTGATCAAGCCGCAGACCGCGCGCTGAACCCCCCTTCGAGGATACGACGATGAACGCCGCCTCCGCGATCCCCACGGTCGAGCTGAACCGGAACCACGCCGAAGAGGGCCGCCCGGTGCGCATCGCCGTGAAGGGCCTGGACTTCTACTACGGCAGCTTCCACGGACTGAAGGACGTCTCGATCAACTTCCACGACCGGCAGGTCACGGCGCTGATCGGGCCCTCGGGCTGCGGAAAGTCCACGCTGCTGCGCTGCTTCAACCGGATCTACAGCCTCTATCCGGAGCAGCGGGCGGAGGGCGAGATCATCCTCGATGGCGAGAACATCCTCGACCCGTCCATCGATCTCAACGAGTTGCGCGCGCGCATCGGCATGGTGTTCCAGAAGCCGACGCCGTTCCCGATGTCGATCTACGACAACGTCGCCTTCGGCCTGCGCCTCTATGAGAAGCTGCCGAAATCGGAGCTCGACGGCCGGGTGGAGGAGGCCCTGCGCAAGGCTGCCCTCTGGGACGAGGTGAAGGACAAGCTCCGGCAGCCGGGCACCGGCCTCTCCGGTGGCCAGCAGCAGCGCCTGTGCATCGCCCGCACGGTGGCGCAGGGCCCGGAGGTCATCCTGTTCGACGAGCCGACCTCGGCGCTCGACCCGATCTCCACCGGCCGGATCGAGGAGCTGATCGAGCAGCTGCGCGACGAGTTCACCATCGTGATCGTCACCCACAACATGCAGCAGGCGGCGCGCATCTCGCAATTCACCGCCTTCATGTATCTGGGGCAGCTCGTGGAATTCGGTCCGACCAACCGGATGTTCATGAACCCGACCGAGCGGCGCACGCAGGACTACATCACCGGGCGGTTCGGCTGATCGGGCCGGACGCTCCGACGAACCATACCGGCCTTCGCCGCCGCGGCGGCGGGGCGGCGGATCCCCGCCAGCCCCCGCGGATCGCGATGCGGGGCCCTTATCGAAGGATCCACCATGCCCGGCCATATCGTCAGCTCCTACGACACTGACCTGGAGGATCTGCGTCGCTCGATCTCCGAGATGGGCGGCGTGGCCGAGAAGATGACCGCGGAGGCGACCGACGCCCTCGTGCGCCGCGACGACGGGCTCGCCCAGGCGGTGATCATCGCCGACAAGCGCCTCGACGCGCTCCAGCGGGACATCGAGGAGCGCTCCGTTCTCCTCATCGCCCGGCGCCAGCCGCTGGCGATCGACCTGCGCGAGACGATCTCGGCGATCCGCGTCTCGGGCGACCTGGAGCGGATCGGCGACCTCGCCAAGAACGTCGCCAAGCGCGTGGTGGCGATCTCCGACCACGCCCCGGCGCAGAAGATCGTGCTGGGTGTCCGCCACATGAGCGACCTCGCCGAGGGACAGCTCAAGGATGTGCTGGACGCCTATGCGAGCCGCGACATCCAGGCGGCCCACGACGTCTGGGAGCGCGACGGCGAGATCGACGCGCTGTACAATTCCCTGTTCCGCGAACTCCTGACCTACATGATGGAGGATCCGCGCAACATCTCGTTCTGCACGCATCTCCTGTTCTGCGCCAAGAACGTGGAGCGGATCGGCGACCACACGACCAACATCGCCGAGACCATCCACTACCTCGCCACCGGGGAGACCCTGGCGGGCGACCGGCCGAAGAACGATGCGTCGAACTACGCGACGGTGGAGCGCGGGCAGGCTCCGTAGTCGGGCCGCCTCGACACAGGCGCCGGGGCGCGCTCATTCCTGTGGGGCGCCGCCGGAGAATCGGTGGGTACGGGTTGAGGCTGAGCGGCGCCTCCCGCACCTTCCGCCCGGCCGCCCGCTCCGGAGGGGGCCGGCGCGTCCGCAGGCTGAACGGCGCCGCCTCGTGAACGGGTCATCGAACGTGAGCATGCAAGTCCTGATCGTCGAGGACGAGGAGGCGCTGACCACGCTGCTGCGCTACAATCTGGAGGCCGAGGGCTTCCTGGTGGACACGGCGGCGCGGGGCGACGACGCGGAGCTGCTCCTGGCCGAGCGGATCCCCGATCTGGTCCTGCTGGACTGGATGCTGCCGGGCCTCTCCGGAATCGAACTCTGCCGCCGCATCCGGGCGCGGCGCGAGACCGAACGGCTGCCGGTGATCATGCTCACCGCCCGCGGCGAGGAGGGCGACCGGATCCGGGGCCTCGGGACGGGGGCCGACGACTACATCGTCAAGCCGTTCTCCGTGCCGGAACTGCTCGCCCGGATCCGGGCACTGCTGCGCCGGGCCAAGCCCGCCCACGTCTCGGACCGTCTGGCCGCCGGCGACCTGGAACTCGACCGCACCGGGCACCGCGTCCGCCGCGGCGGCGAGGAGCTGCATCTCGGGCCCACCGAGTTCCGGCTGCTGGAGTTCCTGATGCTGGCGCCCGGCCGGGTCTTCTCCCGCGAGCAGCTACTCGACGGGGTCTGGGGACACGACGTCTACATCGACGAGCGCACGGTGGACGTGCATGTCGGGCGCCTGCGCAAGGCGCTGAACAGCCCGCGCCAGCCCGATCCGATCCGCACGGTCCGCGGTTCCGGATACGCCTTCGACGAGACCTTCGCGCTGGAGACGTAGCCCCGCTCAGCGGGCGAGCGCCGCGCTCCGGCCCGCGCCAGCCGGCACCGCCTCCAGGGCCGCCAGGACCGTCCCCTCGGTGAGGATCTGCGGCAGCACCTGCGGCGCCCCGCTGCCGCTGTAGAGCAGGTAGAGCGGCACGCCGCTGCGACCGTACTTCTCCAGAAGGCGGGTGATCTCGGGGTTCTGGTTGGTCCAGTCACCCTTCATGTAGGTGACGTCGCGCTCGGCCATCGCGGCCCGCACGGCCCTGGTGTACAGCGAGGTCGCCTCGTTCACCGCGCAGGTGATGCACCAGGCCGCGGTCATGTCCACGAAGACGGGCCGACGGGCCTCCACCAGGGCGTCGAGGCGGGCCTGGGTGAACGGCTCGACGCAGTCGGCGGCGGCCTGTGCGATCGGCGCGGCGCGGTCCCGCGGAAGCGTCGCGGCGATGGCCCCGACGGCGGCCAGCGCCAGGATTGCGGCGGCCTGCGCGATCCGCGAGGTCCGGGGTCCGGCGTGCCCGTGCTCCCAGGCCCAGGCGGCGAAGCCCACCAGCACGAGGCCGATCAGGGCCGCCAGGAGGCCGCGCGGATCGACCTGCTGTGCCAGCACCCAGACAAGCCACGCCACGGTGGCGTAGACCGGGAAGGCCAGGACCTGCTTGAGCGTTTCCATCCAAGCGCCCGGCCGCGGCAGCGCCCGCAGGGCCGGCGGCCAGAGGGTCAGGACCAGGAAGGGCAGGGCGAGGCCGAGGCCCAGGCTCGCGAAGACCGCGAGCGCCACGGCGGCGTTCTGGGTCAGCGCGAAGCCCACCGCCGAGCCCATGAACGGCGCCGTGCAGGGTGTCGCCACCAGGGTGGCAAGGACCCCCGTGAAGAAGGAGCCGCTCAGGCCGGCGCGCCGGGCGAGGCCGTCGCCGATGCCCGCGAGCCGGCCGCCGACATGGACCACGCCGGACAGGCTCAGGCCCATGGCGAAGAGAAGGTAGGCGAGCCCCGCCACCACGAGGGGCGATTGCAGCTGGAATCCCCAGCCGATCGCAGACCCGCCGCCCTTCAGGGCGATCAGCAGGGCGGCGAGCCCCAGGAAGCTCGCCAGCACCCCGGCGGTGTAGGCGAGGCCGTGCAGCCGCAGGCGCGACGGGCTCTCGCCCGCGTGCCGCACGAGGCCGAGGACCTTGATGGACAGGACCGGGAAGACGCAGGGCATCAGGTTGAGGATCAACCCGCCGAGGAAGGCGAACACCGCGGCGGTGGCGAGCGTCAGCGTGTCGATGTCGGGGGCGGGCGCCTGCGGGACCGGTACCGACGCGGCCGGGGCCGACGACGCGCTCACGGGAGGTGCCGGCTCGTCGCCGTACGCGAAGGCGAGCCGGCGCGATCCTCCCGCGCTCACCTCGTCCAGGGTGAGCACGCCGGGCAGGGAACCGGGAACCGCGTCGGCCGGACTGCTGCGGGCCAGGGTGAGGTGGAGGCCGGTCTCGTCGACCGTCATGACCTGCGCGGCGGCGTTGTCGATCGCGGTCTCGGAATAGGGGAAATAGGCGGCGTTCCGGATCGCTTCGGCCTTCAGGCCGGTCGCCGCGAAGTCGAGCCGCAGCGTGTCGCCCTGGCTGGAGAGCTGCAGCGGCCACAGAGCCGGGGCGGGCAGGGCGGCGCGGGCGCGCGCGAACAGCGCGGCGTTGTCCGGATCGGGCTTGGCCTCGCCCACCGGTACGGTGAGGGCGAGGTCGGCCGAACCGGGGACGCATTCGGTCTCGCAGACGAGATACGTCAGCTTGGCCTGGATCCGGACCGGGTCGGCGGGGTCGAGGCTCGGCGACGGCGTGACCGGCACGAGCAGCGTGACCTCGCCCTCATAGCCGTAGTTCATGAGCGTGGCGATCGGGATGCGCTCCGGGGCCGGCCACCGGATCGCGCCGGCGTTGAAGCCCGCCGGCAGAGTCCAGGTCACCTCCGGGGGCAGCCCGGAATCGCCGGGATTGCGCCAGTAGACGTGCCAGCCGGGCTTCACCTGCATGCGCACGGCCAGGGTGAAGGGCTGCGCCCCCGCGACGGCTGCGGGCTCGGCGAGGAGGCTCGATCGCACGAGGTCCGGGGGCGTGCGGAAGCCCTGCGGAAGACCCTGCGCGACGGCGGCCGAGACGCTCGCGGCGAGCGCCAGGATCAGGATGGCAAGGCGGCGGATCATGCTGTCCCTTCGCGCGCAGGGCGGCCGCGGTTTCATGAGTGCAGAGCTTTGCGCTGCGCGAGCCGGTCCATGATCGGGGGCCATATCATGGGCGGCCTTGAAAATCGCCAGCCCGTGGGTCAGCCCGGGAGCGGCGAAGTCGCCGCGTCCAGCCAGTCGCGCGTCTCGGTATCGAGGCTCGGTCCAAGCGTTTCCCGCACCCGCGCATGGTACGCGTCGATCCAGGCACGCTCGTCCGGGTTGAGCAGGTCCGGTTGGATCAGCCGGCGGTCGTAGGGCGCGAGCGTCAGCGTCTCGAAGCCGAGCACCGGCCGCTCGCCGCCCGCGATCGCGCGGGGCTCCACCAGGACGAGGTTCTCGATCCGGATGCCGTAGGCGCCGCTCGCGTAGTAGCCCGGCTCGTTCGACAGGATCATGCCCGGTTCCAGCGCCACCGTGCCGGTCTTGGCGATCCGTTGCGGTCCCTCGTGGACCGACAGGAAGGCGCCGACGCCGTGCCCGGTGCCGTGGTCGAAATCCAGGCCCGCCTGCCAGAGGGGCGCCCGGGCGAAGGCATCGATCTGCGCCCCCGTGGTGCCGGTCGGGAAGACCGCCCGCGCGATGGCGACGTGGCCCTTCAGCACCCGGGTGAAGCGGTCGCGCATCGCTGCGGTCGGCGCGCCGACCGCGACGGTGCGGGTGATGTCGGTGGTGCCGTCCGGGTATTGCGCGCCGGAATCGATCAGGAACAGCTCGCCCGGCCGCACGGTCCGGTCGCTGGCGCGGGTCACCCGGTAATGGACGATGGCCCCGTTCGGGCCCGAGCCCGAGATCGTCGGGAACGAGACGTCGCGCAGGTCGCCGCCGGCCGCGCGAAAATCCTCCAGCGCCTCCACGGCGGCGATCTCGGTCAGCGTTCCGGCGGCGGCCGCGCCGTCGAGCCACGCGAGGAACCGCACGACGCTGGCACCGTCGCGGGCATGGGCGGCGCGCGTACCGGCGATCTCGGCGGCGTTCTTGACCGCCTTCATCCCGGTGATCGGATCCTTGCCGACATCGACGGTGCCGCCCGCCGATTCGATCTTCTCCTTCAGCGCCACCGCGCCGGTCGCCGCATCGAGCCGGACGCGCGCGCCGCCCAGGGCGGCGAGCCCGTCGTCGAGTTCGTCGCGGGTCAGGATCTCGGCGACCGGGGCGAGGGCCGCGCGCAGGCTCGGATCGACGTTCGGCGAGACCAGGAACAGCCGCGCCGCGCCGTCGCGCGGGAGGATCGCGTAGCCCAGCGCCAGGGGCGTATGGCCGACATCGGACCCGCGCAGGTTGAACGCCCAGGCGAGATTATGCGGGTCCGAGATCACCAGCGCGTCGCAGCCTGCCTCAGCCAGGGCGGCCCGCACCCGCGACAGCTTCTCGGCCACCGGTTGCCCAGCGAGCGCGTCGGGATGTGTGACCACGGGACCGGCGGGCGGCTTGGGCCGCCCGGCCCAGACCGCGTCGACGAGGTTCGGGACGGCCCGTACCGTGCCGCCGGCCTTCGCCACCGCCCGCTCCAGGCGCGCGAGCCCATCCGGCGTGTGCAGCCAGGGATCGTAGCCCAGCACCTGGTCGCGCCTGAGGTTGCTGGCGATCCAGGCCTCCGGCGTCGTCTCGGACAGCGGCACGACCGTGAGGATCCCGGTATCGACCTGCTCGGGCGCCTGGAGGGTGTAGCGGCCGTCCACGACCAGCGCGGCGGACTCCATCAGAATGATCGCGGTCCCGGCCGAGCCGGTGAACCCCGTGAGCCACGCCAGCCGCTCCGCGTCGGCCGGCACGTATTCGGACTGGTGCTCGTCGGCCCGCGGCACGACGAATCCATCGAGACCGGTCTCGCGCAGGGCGGCGCGCAGGGCCTCGATCCGCTCGGCCCCCTTGCGGTGGCTCGGATCGTCGAAGGTCTGGAAGCGGCGGCGCGACGGGGAGGAGCTGGGCTCTGACATGGCGCGAGCCTAGCGCCCGGCGGTCCCGGCTCGCAACCGCGCAGCCAGCGTTGCGGCGCGCCCTCGTTGAGGGTTAAAAGATCGCGTCCAATCTTATCACGCCGCGGAATTTAGCCTATTCATCTGCGATGCCACGCCGCGTTTATTATCGGATCTGCGACAGACCGGACGGCCGCTTCGACGCCGTCGTCACGATCGAACCCGACACCGTCGTCCGGCGCGACGGGTTCGCGTCGCTGGGCGAGGTCGAGGAGTGGATCGAGGGACTGCGCGTGCTGATGGCGGCGCTGGGTGCCCCGGTGGCGCAGGCGGACGCATCTTCGTCGACGGCGCCGGTCGAGGCGGCGGCGGACAGATCACGGGCACCAGGGCAGCTGCGGACCGCGAAGTGACGCGATCGTCGCCGGCCACGTCCCCGCCGCCTCCTGACGGTCAGGCGTCCGTAATGGGCAGGTCCGGGGCGCGGTCGACCGGCGCGCCGTCGTAGCCTTCCAGCCAGGCCGCCCGGGCGGCCGAGTGCGCCGGATAGGGACACGCATCCTTGGGCCGTCCCTGCGCCCGGGCGCGGGCTCCCTCGGCGATGGGATCCGACGGCGGATCGGGGAGCGACGGCTGGCTCATGCCCGCACAACCCGCCCGGCCGGTCCGGGTTCAGCGGCGGGGTCGTCGGGCCGCGCCGCCGCGCATCAGCACGAGCGCAACCCAGCCCTCGATCAGCCCGCGGCTCACGAGGGAGAAGCCCTGGAGGCGGTAGGCCGAGAGCACGCCCGGCACGTCGCGCTCGATCAGGCCCGACAGCACCAGCACGCCCCCCGGCGCGACCACCCGGGTGAGGGTCGGCGCGAGGAGCCGCAGGGGCCGCGCCAGGATGTTGGCGAAGACCAGATCGAAATGCCGCGGCCTGTCCGCGAGGCGGTGGCGCACGCCGGCGCCCTCGTAGAGCTTGAGATAGGGGCCGAGCCCGTTGGCGCGGGCGTTCTCGCGGGCGGTGCGCACCGCCTCGGCGTCGAGATCGCCGGCGATCACCGGCCGGCGCAGAGCCTTGGCGGCCGCGAAGGCGAGAATGCCGGTCCCGGTCCCGACATCCAGCACATGCTTCGGACGCCGTCGCTTCAGCGCGGAGACCAGGGCCCGGAGGCAGCCGAGGGTCGTACCGTGATGGCCGGTGCCGAAAGCCAGGGCCGCCTCGATCTCGATGGGCAGGTCGTTGGCGCGCACCGCATCACGATCGTGGGACCCGTGGATGAGGAATCGTCCGGCCCGGACGGGCTTCAGCCCCTCCAGCGAGGCGCGCACCCAATCCTGCTGCGCGATCGTATGGAACTCCGCCGCATCGGCCGCGTCGCCGATCACCGGCCGGATCAGCTCCCGTACGTAGTCCTCTTCGGGCGCGTCGGCGAAATAGGCTTCGAGCCGCCATGTCCGGCCATCCGCATCCTCGAAGGCCGCCACCGCGGTCTCCGTGGGATCGAACATCTCGCCCAGCAGGTCGGTCATCGCCCGGGCCGAGCGTTCGTCGGTCAGCAGGCGCAGGACGTGGGACGGGCGGTGGGGCGGCAGGCCTTCGAGCATGTGGCGGGCTGTAGCGCCCGCGCGCGCGGCATCACAGGGGGCCGGAGCGAAAAAAATCGCGCGCGTCGGGACCGCGGAACGGGACCAGCCCGGTGCGATCGGCGCTTGTGGCCGACCGGACACAATCGGCAATACATGTATCGACACTGCGCATATACAGTGTCCATCCGATGGATGTGTGCTTAAACAGTTTCGGCTTCCCCAAGGCCAGACCCTCAACTCGGGCGCGCCGCTCTTGACGGACCGGCGCGCCAGTTTTGACAGATCAAAGCGCACCATGAATTCGCCTCTCCTCTTCAGCGTCGGCGTCGCGCTCCTGACGACGGCAGCGGCCACGCTGTGGGCGAAGCTCGTGGCGGCCGACATGGTCGGCCTGCCGGATGTCGACCCGACCGAGCGGCGCGATATCCGGACTTGGTGAGACGGCCGAAGGGCGGGCAACCCGAGACGGCACTCCCGATTCTCAGCCGACAGCGCCCAGGAATGCGGCAGGATGGCCAAGCGTTCATCACAAGAACCTGCAGCCGCGGAACTCGCATCGCGGAGCAGCGTTTTCGCCGGCTTTCGGCGTGTCCGACGATTGAGCAAGGTGCGTACAGCGTGACCAAGTCCCGGCGTTCCGGCCCGCGTGGGCCCGTGGTGGTCAACGATGCCGCGTTGCCTGCGCGGCCCCGCGAGCGGGTCTTCGGCGGCCCGACGCCGGATGGGCCGTTGCCCGGCCGCATCCTCGTGTTGCTGAGCCGTCTGCACCGGGCCGAGGCCGCGCCGAAGGACCACCACGAGAGCCAGAGCGGCTGAAGGCGCGCGTCCACGGCGTGCCGCTGAGGATCGTCCATCCGCTTGGCCGATCCGCTTGGCCGATCCGCCTGGCCGATCCGCCTGGCCGATCCGCTTGGCCGATCCGCAACGTGACCCTATGATCCCCGTCGTACCCGAACGGATATAACGGGTCTCGACAGGATCGATCGTCCATGCGCCTGACCCGACGAGTCTCGCTCGCGTTCGCCCTTGGCGTGCTGACGCTTCTCCCCGCCGCCCGATCGGTTCGGGCGGAGGAGCCCGTGCTCGTCTTCGCGGCGGCGAGCCTGAAGAACGCCCTGGACGAGGCCTCGGCCGCCTGGGGCCGGCAGACCGGGAAAACGGCCCGCATCTCGTACGCGGGCTCCAACGCCCTGGCCAAGCAGATCGAGGCCGGGGCGCCGGCCGACCTGTTCATCTCGGCCGATCAGGCGTGGATGGATTATGTCGAGCGGGCGGGCTTGCTGAAGCCTGGGACGCGCAGCGACCTCCTGCGCAACGCGCTTGTCCTGGTCGCGCCCGGGCCCAGGAACGCCGGCTCCGATCCCCAGATGGCGCTGGCGCCGGACCTCGGCACCACGCTGACGAAGGCGCTGGGTGGCGGCAAGCTGGCGATGGCGACGATCGACGCGGTCCCGGCCGGCAAGTACGGAAAGGCCGCCCTGGAGAAACTCGGTGCCTGGGACGCCGTGAAGGGGCAGGTGGCGCAGGCCGAGAACGTCCGCGCCGCCCTGCTGCTGGTCGCCCGCGGCGAGGCGCCCCTCGGCATCGTGTACGCCACGGACGCGGCCGCCGACCCGAACGTCCACGTGGTCGCGACCTTCCCGGCCGACAGCCACCCGCCGATCGTCTATCCGGCCGCGCTGATCAAGGACTCGCGCAACCCGGATGCCGCCGGCCTGCTCGCGTATCTGCGCGGCCCGGCCGCCAGCGGCTTCTTCACGCGACAAGGCTTCACGGTGGTCGCCCAACCCGGCGCCAGCCAGTAACGGCGCGCGCTCCGCCGTGCTCGGCCTGACCCCGGAGGAGTGGACCGCCGTCGCCTTGAGCCTGCGCGTGGCCACCGTGGCCACGCTCGCGAGCCTCGGCCCCGGCTTGGCGGTGGCGTGGCTGCTGGCCCGGCGCCGCTTCCCCGGCCGCGCCCTCCTCGACGGCCTGGTCCACCTGCCGCTGATCCTGCCGCCCGTGGTGACCGGCTACCTGCTCCTCCTCCTCCTCGGGCGGCGCGGGACGCTGGGGGCCGCCCTCGCGGAAATCGGGATCGTGTTCTCGTTCCGGTGGACCGGCGCGGCACTCGCCTGCGCGGTGATGGGGTTCCCCTTGATGGTGCGGGCGATGCGCCTGTCCATCGAGGCGGTGGACCGTCGGCTCGAGCAGGCGGCGGCGACGCTGGGGGCACGGCCGCTCGCCGTGTTCGTCACCGTGACGCTGCCGCTCAGCCTGCCGGGCTGCATCGCGGGCGCCGTGCTGGCCTTCGCCAAGGCGATGGGGGAATTCGGCGCGACCATCACGTTCGTGTCGAACATCCCGGGCGAGACCCAGACTTTGCCCTCGGCGATCTACACGCTGACCCAGGTTCCGGGCGGCGAGGGTCCGGCCCTGCGCCTCACCCTGGTGTCGATCGCCGTGTCGGTCACGGCCCTGCTGGTGTCGGAGTTTCTGGCCGCCAGGGCCGGGCGGCGGCTGGGAGCCGGCTGAGTGGCGGCGCGGGCGCGGCGATCCCGATCCGCGGACGGGCGCGGGGACGCTGGGCAGGTTTGCTCACGCATACGCGTAGGGACCGCCGGCCTGCAGCGCCCGGCCATAGGCGGGACGGTCGTGGATGCGGGCGAGCCACGCCGTGACGCGCGGGCCCGCACCGGTGCCGCGCGCCGCGAAGGCTTCCAGGGGGAAGCTCATCATGATGTCGGCGGCGGTGAAGTCCGCACCGCAGAAGTAGGGCCGGTCGGCGAGTTCCGCCTCCCAGTAGGCCGCGTGCCGGCGCAGGTCCGGATCGACGAAGCCCTGGAGCACGCGGTCAGCGATCCGGCGGACCAGCGGGCGCAGCAGCCGGGGGCTGCCCGGGGCGAGGCGGGAGAAGATCAGCTTGAGCAGCAGCGGCGGCATCGCCGACCCTTCCGCGTAATGGAGCCAGTAGGTGTAGCGCGCGTGGGCCTCGGTGCCCTCGGTCGGCACCAGCAGACCGCCGGCCTTCGCGGTCAGATAGGTGACGATGGCACCGGTCTCGGCGACCACGCGCCCCGCGTCGGTGATCACCGGCGACTTGCCCAGCGGATGGATCGCCAGGAGTTCGGGCGGGGCCCGGAGGGTGCGGGGATCGCGCGCGTAGCGCTGCACCCGGTAGGGCAGGCCGAGTTCCTCCAGCAGCCACAGCACGCGCTGCGAGCGACTGTTCTCGAGATGGTGGACCGTGATCATGGCGGGCGCGTCCGGGCCGGCGCCGTCTCGCGCCGCGTCCCGTGTTATCCGAGAGGCGCCGCGTGAGCATCCAGGTCGACGTCGAGCTCCGGCGCGGCGCCTTCACCCTGGCGGCGGCCTTCGAGGCCGGGCCGGGGCTGACCGCCCTGTTCGGGCGCTCGGGCTCGGGCAAGACGACGCTGATCGACCTGATCGCGGGGCTCGCCAGACCGGATCGGGGCCGGATCGTCGCCGACGGGACCGTGCTGGTCGACGGCGCGGCGCGGATCTTCCTGCCGCCGCACCGGCGGCGGATCGGCGTGGTCTTCCAGGATGCGCGGCTGTTCCCGCATCTGAGCGTGCGGAGCAATCTCGGCTACGGCCGCGCCTTCGCCCGTCGGCCCAAGGATCCGGCCACCTTCGCGGCGGTGACCGGCATGCTCGGCATCGACCCTCTCCTGGACCGGCGGCCGGACGGCCTCTCGGGGGGCGAGCGCCAGCGGGTCGCGATCGGGCGCGCGCTGCTCGCAGGGCCACGCCTCCTGCTGATGGATGAACCGCTGGCGGCTCTGGACGAGGCCCGCAAAGCCGAGATCCTTCCGTACATCGAGCGCCTGCGCGACGAGGCCGGCGTGCCGATCGTCTACGTGAGCCACGCCGTCTCGGAGGTGGCGCGGCTCGCCACCACGGTGGTCGTCCTCGAAGCGGGGCGCGTGGCCGCCGCCGGACCCGCCGAGGCGATCCTGCGCCGGGCCGACCTCGTGCCCGTCCACGAGGCGGAGGCCGGCGCGCTCCTCGACATGCTGGTGACGGAGCGCGATGCGCAGACCGGCCTCACGCGCCTGACCGGGACCGCCGGGGAGCTGCTGGTGCCGGGACTGTCGCGCCCGGCCGGGACGCGGTTGCGGATCCGGATCCCCGCGCGGGACGTCTTGGTGGCCACCGAGCGGCCGCGGGGGCTCAGCGCGCGCAACATCCTGGCCGGTCAGGTCTGCGGGTTGAGCCCGTCAGGATCCGAGATGGCCGTGGAGATCGACTGCAACGGCGCGCGCCTCGTGGCGCGGCTGACGGCGGCCGCTTCCCGCGAGCTGGCTCTGGACATCGGGCGCCCCGTCTACGCGGTGGTGAAGAGCGCCGCCTTCGACCCGGCGGGGATCGGCCTGGTGCGCGCGCCGGTCACGATCTGACGACGCTCTGGCATCGCCGGCTGGATAGCCGCGTTCGGGCGGCGCGGCGCGGGCAGCCGCCCGTCACCCCATCTGGGTCAGCAGCGTGAAGGCGCCGAAGATCAGGACCGCGCCCACGGAGGCGGCCAGCAGAATCAGGGCGGCGCGCGATTCCCGCAACTCCGGCGACATGAGCCCCTCCCGTCTCGGCACGCGTTGGATCGCGGCACGGCAACGGTGACGTTCGCATCGATCCGGCGGGCTGTCGACACGGGTAGCCGTAACGCCGCGCGCACTTTGTCCGAGCCGGCACCGCTTTTGACCGGTGGCGGCGCGCGGGCTGATCCCGCGTCGATCGCGCAGGTCGAGGGCTGAGTTCGTGACGGGAGGGGCCCTGAAGGAAGATGGCCGATGCGACGCTGAACCATCGCCTACTCCTGGGCGCTTAACCGCCTTCGCGGAGGCGGACGGAAAGGGCGATTGACGGAGACGGAGGAACGTGACCATGTTTGTACCGATCGGTACAAACCTCGGAGCAACGTCCCATGTCGGATCGCCCGCCCTTCCCGCCCTTCACCGCCGAGACCGCGGCCCAGAAGGCCCGCATGGCCGAGGATGCCTGGAACGGGCGCGATCCCGAGCGCGTCTCGCTCGCCTATACGCCGGACAGCGTCTGGCGGAACCGAAGCGAGTTCTTCACCGGCCGCGAGGCCATCGTCGCCTTCCTCCAGCGCAAGTGGACGAAGGAGCTCGACTACCGGCTGATCAAGGAGCTCTGGACCTTCGGGGGCGACCGCATCGCCGTGCGCTTCGCCTACGAGTGGCACGACGCCGAGGGACGCTGGTTCCGCTCCTACGGCAACGAGAACTGGGAGTTCGACGCGCGCGGTTTGATGCGCCGCCGGATCGCGAGCATCAACGATCTGCCGATCCCGGAGGCCGAGCGAAAGTTCCACTGGCCGCTGGGCCGGCGCCCCGACGACCATCCGGGCCTCAGCGATCTCGGTCTCTGACGGCGGTGAGCGGCCGTGCCGGTCTGCTGCCCGTGCTCGCGGAGGTGTTTCGCGCGCACGGCTACGAGGGCGCGAGCCTGACGCTGATCAGCCGGGCGACGGGCCTCGGCAAGGGCAGCCTGTACAACCTCTTCCCCGACGGGAAGGCCGAGATGGCCGCCTGCGTGCTGGCCGAGATCGACGCGTGGTTCGAGACCAACCTGTACGCACCCCTGCGCGAGGCCGAGCACCCCGACGAGGCTGTGTCGACCATGTTCGACGCCGTCGAGACGTACTTCCGGTCCGGCCGGCGGGTCTGTCTTGTGGGGGTCGTGGCCCTCGGCTCGGAGCGCGACCGTTTCGCCGAGGCGGTGCGGAGCTACTTCGCGCGCTGGGTCGCGGCGCTGGCCGAGGCCCTGCGGCGGTCCGGCCGGGACCCGGTGGCGAGCACCGCCCTGGCCGAGGAGGTTGTCGCCCAGATCCAGGGGGCGATCGTCCTGGCCCGCGCCCTCGACGAGCCGGCGGTGTTCACCCGGGCGATGACGGCGCTGAAAGGAAGGGTGGCCGCCGCTGGCTGAGCGGCGCGGCGGCCCGGTGCCTCACGCGGCGGTGCGGCGCTCCACCATCCGCGCCAGGAAGGCGCTGCCGATCGGGATGATCGAGTCGTCGAAGTTGTAGCCGGCATTGTGCAGGCCGGGGCCCGGGTTGGCGCCGAGCCAGACATAGGCGCCCGGCACCGCCATGGTCATGTCGGCGAAGTCCTCGCTGCCCATCTTCGGGACCACGTTCGCCTCGACCTTGTCGGCCCCGAGCAGCTCGGTGGCGACCTCGGTGGCCGCGGCAGCCTGCTCGGGGGCGTTCTCCAGCACGGAGAACACGTCCTGCAGGTCGACTGTGACCTCGGCGCCGTAGGCCGCCGCGAAGCCCGCCGCCAGCTCGCGCATGCGGGTGCCGGCGAGCGCGCGGGTCTCCTTGTCGAAGGTCCGGATCGTGCCGGCGAGATGCGCCGTCTCGGGGATGACGTTGTAGGCGGAGCCCGCCTCGATCCGGGTGATCGACAGCACGATGGACTTCAGCGGGTCGGCGTTGCGCGAGACGATCGACTGCAGCGCCTGGGCGAGGCCGGCGGCGACGATGATCGGGTCGGTGCCCCGGTGCGGCTGGGCGGCGTGGATGCCCTTGCCGCGGATGTGGATGTCGAAGAAATCCGCCGCCGCCATGATCGGGCCGGGCCGCAGCTTGATCATGCCGTGGCCGCCGCCCGGCTGGTTGTGCAGGCCGTAGATCTCGTCGCAGGGGAACTTCTCGAAGAGGCCGTCCTTCAGCATGGCCCGGGCGCCGCCGCGCCCCTCCTCGGCCGGCTGGAACACGAACACCGCGGTGCCGTCGAAGTCGCGGGTCTCGGCGAGGTAGCGCGCCGCGCCCAGCAGCATCGTGGTGTGGCCGTCATGGCCGCAGGCGTGCATCTTGCCCGCATAGGTCGAGCGGTAGGGGAGGTTGGTCTCCTCCTCGATGGGCAGGGCGTCCATGTCGGCGCGCAGGCCGATCCGGCGGCCGTTGTCGGTGCGGCCCTTGAGCAGCCCGACCACGCCCGTGCCGCCGATCCCGCGATGCACCTCGCAGCCGAGCTTCTCCAGCATGTCGGCCACGATGCCGGCGGTGCGCACCTCCTCGAAGCCGAGCTCCGGATGGGCGTGCAGGTCGCGGCGGAGCGCCGTCAGCTCGTCGGCATAGGTCTGGATGCGGTCGATCGGGCTCATGTCTCGGAACTCTCGGGGGGACTTGCGGGAGGAGTGTCGGGGGACGGCGTCGCGGCGGGTGCGCAGGCGCTGCCCGAGTCGGTGCGCCGGAACGGCGTGAGCGTGTCGAGGACGTCCACCGCCTCGGCGACGTGGGCGCGCTCCCGCTGCAAGTAATCGGCCACCGCGCGGCGCAGCGCCGGGTCGGCGATGTCGTGGGCCGAGCGCATCAGGACCGGCCGGTAGCCGCGGGCGAGCTTGTGCTCCCCCTGCGCGCCGGCCTCGACGCGCGTCAGGCCCCGGGCGATCGCGAAATCGATCGCCTGGTAGTAGCAGACCTCGAAGTGCAGGAACGGGTGGTCCTCGATGCAGCCCCAGTTCCGGCCGTAGAGCGCCGTGTCGCCGATCAGGTTGATGGCGCCGGCGATGTAGGCGCCGTCGCGCTTCGCCATCACCAGGAGCACCCTGTCGGCCATGCGCTCGGTCAGGAGCGAGAAGAACCGGCGGTTCAGGTAGGGTCGGCCCCACTTCCGCGAGCCCGTGTCCGTGTAGAAGTCGTAGAACGCGTCCCAATGGGCCTCGGTGATGGCGGCGCCGGTCAGGTGCTCCACGGTGATCCCGGGGGCGAGGGCGTCGCGGCGCTCCTTGCGGATGGTCTTGCGCTTGCGCGAGGCGAGGGCGGCCAGGAAGTCGTCGAAGGTCGCGTAGCCGTCGTTCTCCCAATGGAACTGCTGGTCGGTGCGCAGCAGGAACCCGGCGGCGCCGGCCCGGTCCCACTCGGCCTCGCGCATGAACGTGACGTGGATCGAGGAGGCCTTGGTCTCGCCCCGCAGCGCCCGCAGGCCCGCCACGAGGCCGGCGGTGGCCTCGTCCGGATCCGCGCCAGGGGCGATCAGGAAGCGCGGGCCGGTCACCGGCGTGAACGGCACGCTCACCTGGAGCTTCGGGTAGTACGATCCGCCGGCGCGCTCGTAGGCGTCGGCCCAGCCGTGATCGAACACGTACTCGCCCTGGCTGTGCGATTTCAGGTAGCAGGGCACGACGCCGAGGCGCTGGCCGTCGCGCTCCACCGAGACGTGGAGCGGCAGCCAGCCGGTCCGGCGGGAGACGCAGCCGGAATCCTCCAGCGCCGACAGGAAGGCGTGCGAGAGGAACGGGTTGTGGGTCTCGTCGCCCCCCGCCAGGGTCTCGGGGGAGAAGGCGCAGGCATCCCAGTCCGCGGCGCCGATCTCCTTCAATCCGGGCAGCGCCCGCACGGTGAGCGTGGGGGATTCCGGCGTCGGCCCGGGTGCGTGCTTCATGTCCCCGAGTCTAGCCGGTGTCCGGGGCGGGGCAAGCGGGCGGATGCGCGCGGCGGCGATGGCAGCCTTGTCAGATGGCCGCGGACGTCACACCGTTTCCTGGCCGAATCCGGGTACGCGACTCGGCACGATGGCCCGGCACGCCTCAGACCCCGGCATCGGCAGGGTGGCCGACCGGTCTTCGCCGGACGATTTCGTCGAGGATGTCCTGTGCGAGAAGAGCAATCTCGACACGCAGGATACGAACGTGCCGGGTACGATCGTCGTCTCGACTGCGCTCGGTTCGCCTGGGCCGCGGGTGACGTGATATCCGGGTCGGGCGGGCCGGACCTTGCCCTACCGGATCGTCTCAATCGAAGCCGATCCGAAGGTGCGGGACGATGTTCTTCAGACACCGGCCGCCCGGGCTCAGCTGCGCGGCCCCGGGATGACCGAGGCGAGGCCGGAGGCCAGCCTGATCACGGCACGAAGCCCTCGAACACCATCTGGTCCGCGTGCGCGCCCGCGCGGGCGCGCTGCTCCTCGCTCCGCACCGTCCAGGTCATCACGGGGATCCGGCCGAGCAGCCGGCACAGGTAGGTCGGCGCGCAGGGCAGGTCGTCCACCCGCCAGGACAGGAAGTCCGGCCGGGTCTCGGCGAAGTGCAGGAGGTTGGACAGGGCGAGCCGCGCGCTCGGCGGCAGCGCCGCGTAGGCCGGATCGTCCTGAGTGGTCTCCGCCACGATGCCCCGCGGGATCGTCGGCGGGCACAGGTCGCGCAGCGCCGCGACCACCTGCGGATCGAAAGATTTCAGCGCCACCGGCCCGTCGCAGGCCGCCGCGACCGCGGCGGCGCGGGTCGCGAGCCGCAGGTCGCCGTCGTAGCGGGACTTCACCTCGATCACGACCGGCACGGCCCCGGCCACCGCCGCCAGGAAGGCCGGGAGCGTCGGGATCGTCTCCGCGGAGCCGGCCACCGCGAGGCGCCCGAGCTCGGCCGCGGAAAGCTCCGCCACCGCCGCGCTCGCCCCGGTCAGCCGCCCCAGGGCGGCGTCGTGGAAGACCATCGCCTCGCCGTCGGCGCTCAGCTGCACGTCGCACTCGATGGCGAAGCCGCCCGCGACGGCCGCCCGGGCAGCCGCCAGCGTGTTCTCCGGCCGGCCCGCGGCCCGGTCGTGCAACCCGCGATGCGCGATCGGCCGCGCGGTGAGCCAGTCGGGGACGGCCACCCTCAGCGGACCTCGAACAGCGCCTCGACCTCGACGGCGGCGTCGAGGGGCAGCTCCGCGACACCGACGGTGGAGCGGGCGTGCCGCCCGCTCTCGCCCAGCAGCTCGACCATCAGGTCGGAGGCGCCGTTCATCACGCCGGCCACCGCCGAGAAGCCCGGCGCCGCGTTGATGAAGCCGCCGAGCCGGACGCACTGGACCACCGCGCGGTCGAGGTCGCCCACCGCCGCCTCGAGCTGGGCGAGGACGTTGAGCGCGCAGAGGCGCGCGGCCGCCTTGCCGGCCTCGGCCGAGACGGTGCCGCCGACCTTGCCCGTGTGCTCGGCCGCGATGGTCCCGTCCGCGCCGAAGCAGACCTGGCCGGAGATCACCACGAGGTTGCCCGTGCGCACGAACGGCACGTAGTTGGCGACCGGGGCCGCCGCCTTCGGCAGGGTTAGGCCCAGCGTCTCCAGGCGTTCCTTGACCGTGCTCATCGGGTTTCGCTCCCTGACTGTGACCGGCCGGAGCTGGAGCATGGTGCCCCCCGCCGCGCAAGGGGGGCGCGCCGCCGTCGCGGAGTAGAAGACGGCCTTGGGGGAGCATCGCGCAGACCTGCCGCGCGTGCCCGCTGATCAGCGAAACGTTGACAGCGCCCGGCACTTTCATAGTAATCGCGCGCGTGCCGCCCATCACTGAGGCGGCACTTTCATTTGGAGCCGGCTAACGCCTGCTCGGCTTCTACGAGAAACGGAGATGGGACCCGTGACGTCAGCCCTTCTGCCGACCTACGTCCGCGCGCCGCTCGCCTTCGAGCGCGGCGAGGGCGCGTGGCTCGTGACGGAGGGCGGCGAGCGATACCTCGACTTCGGCGCCGGGATCGCGGTGAACGCCCTCGGCCACGCGCATCCGCACCTCGTCGGGGCGCTGACCGAGCAGGCGAATCGCATCTGGCACACCTCGAACTTGTTCGAGATCCCGGGCGGCGAGCGCCTGGGCCGGCGGCTGGTCGAGGCGACCTTCGCCGACGTGGTGTTCTTCTGCAACTCGGGAGCCGAGGCCAACGAGGCGGCGATCAAGATCGCCCGGAAGTACCACGCGGCCGACGGCCATCCCGAGCGCTACCGGATCGTCACCTTCGCGGGCGCCTTCCACGGGCGCACGCTGGCGACGCTCGCGGCCGGCGGCCAGCAGAAATACATCGAGGGCTTCGGCCCGAAGGTCGAGGGCTTCGATCAGGTGCCGGCCGGGGACTGGGCCGCGCTGGACGCGGCGATCGGACCGGAGACGGCGGCGCTGATGATCGAGCCGATCCAGGGCGAGGGCGGCGTACGGGTGATCCCCCACGCGGACCTGCGCCGCCTGCGCGAGATCTGCGATGCCAACGGCCTGCTGCTGATCATGGACGAGGTCCAGACCGGCGTCGGCCGCACCGGCCGGCTGTTCGCGCACGAATGGTCCGGCATCACCCCGGACATCATGAGCGCGGCCAAGGGCATCGGCGGCGGCTTCCCGATGGGCGCCTGCTTCGCCACGCGCGAGGCTGCCCGCGGCATGACGGCCGGCACGCACGGCACGACCTTCGGCGGCAACCCGCTCGCCATGGCGGTGGGCAACGCGGTGCTGGACGTCGTGCTGGCGGACGGCTTCCTCGACCGCGTCGCCCGTTCGGGCCTCCTGCTCAAGCAGAAGCTCGCCGCTTTGCGCGACCGGCACCCGCACGTCTTCGAGGAGATCCGCGGCGAGGGCCTGATGCTGGGGCTCAAGCTCGGCGTGCCGAATACCGACTTCGCCGCCGCCGCGCGCGACGCGCATCTGCTGGTGATCCCGGCCGGCGACAACATCGTGCGCCTGCTGCCGCCGCTCACCATCGGCGACGCCGAGATCGACGAGGCGGTCCGCCGGCTGGACGCGGCCGCGTCCGGCTTCGAGGCCGCCCGCGGCGCAGCCGAGTAACGCCGAGCCCGACCGGCTCAGAATACCGCCCCCGGACCCCGGGGGGCGGCCCGAAGCATTTCCGGGCGCGGCCTGTCCCGCCGCGCGTGACGGAGATGCCCCTGCCAGGAGGTAGAGTGCGGTTCATGATCAGGTGATCGTTGAGCAGACTCTAGTTATTGTGACGCGATGAAAGCCCAGATTGACGGCCGGGCCCCGGCCCCCGCCAGGCACCTGAACGGTGCCGGCCCTCGCCATTTCCTCGATCTCAAGGATCTCTCCGGGGCGGAGCTGCGCCGGGTGCTGGACGCCAGCGCCGCCATCAAGGCGCTCCGCCGCAAGGGCGAGGTCGCCGCCGAGCGCCCGCTGACCGGCAAGACCCTCGCGATGGTGTTCGACCGGCCCTCCACCCGCACCCGCGTCTCCTTCGACGTGGCGATGCGCGAGCTGGGCGGCGAGACGCTGATGCTCACGGGCTCCGAGATGCAGCTCGGTCGCGGCGAGACCGTGGGCGACACCGCGCAGGTCCTGTCGCGCTTCGTCGACGCGATCATGATCCGCATCCTCGACCACGGTCAGATGCTGGAGCTCGCCGAATACGCCACCGTCCCGGTGATCAACGCCCTGACCAAGGTTTCGCATCCGTGCCAGATCATGGCCGACGTGCTGACCTTCGAGGAGCATCGCGGGCCGATCAAGGGCCGTACGGTGGCGTGGTCGGGCGACGCCAACAACGTGCTGGCGAGCTGGGTCCACGCGGCCGCGCGGTTCGACTTCACCTTGAACGTCGCGAGCCCGCCCGAACTCGCCCCTCCGTCCGCCCTGCTCGCCTGGGCGCAGCAGGAGGGTGCCGACATCCACGTCACCACGGACGCCTTCGCGGCGGTCGAGGGCGCGGATGCGGTCGTGACCGATTGCTGGGTGTCGATGGGCGACGACGACGAGGCCCACCGGCACAACCTGCTCAGTCCCTATCAGGTCAACGCCAAGCTGATGGCGGCGGCCAACCCGGACGCGATCTTCATGCACTGCCTGCCCGCCCACCGGGGCGAGGAGGTCACGGCCGAGGTGATGGACGGCCCGCGCTCCGTCGTCTTCGACGAGGCCGAGAACCGCCTGCACGCGCAGAAGGGCATCCTGGCCTGGTGCCTCCACGCGGGCGGGCTCTGAGCAGGCCTGCGTCGGCCTGCCCACAAGAGGGCACGGCAGCGCGAAGGCTCGGACCGGCCTTCCCATCCACCCCCCATCCTGAGGTGCCGGTGCGTAGCGGAGGCCTCGAAGGAGCCCTCCAGATCGTTCCGAGATCCGTGGAGCCCTCCTTCGAGGCCCGCTTCGCGGTCACCTCAGGATGAGGCGGTGGGTGGGATCATCCGATCAACGCGCCGCCGGCACTGGCGTTTACCGTCGGCAGCCCACCGCACATCCGCTGAGCCCTGGGCTCGCGCTCGGAGAAGCGGCGCACCATATAGGCATGAGCGGGCGGCCGACGCCGTCCGCCTCCCCATCACGGCCGCCGGCAGGCGGCGTCCCGGCACCGGATACGGCGTTCCGCGCCTCCGCTCGGGCGCGGGCGGGGTGAGGGATCGATCGCTCCGTCAAGGTCCATTCCTCACGCGGCCCGGCCCACCCGGAACACGGCTCCGCCCGGGCGGCCGCCCGATCCGCGAATGGGTCGTGACGGGCGCCGGACTCATCGATCGGAGAGGGCATGACCTCAGGAACGCAGTCGCCATCCCAGTCGCCATTCCAGTCGCAGCCCCCCGCCGCCGGCAACGGCCACGCGGGGGCGGACGACGCCGTGCTGCCCTTCGCCGTGGAGGCGCTGGATGTGCGCGGGCGTGTCGTCCGGCTGGGGCCCGCCGTCGACACGATCCTGCGCCGCCACGGCTATCCGGACCCGGTCGCGCGGCTCCTCGGCGAGGCGGCGGCGCTCACGGTGCTGCTCGGTTCCTCCCTCAAGTTCGAGGGGCGGTTCCAGCTCCAGACCAAGACCGACGGTCCGGTGTCGATGATCGTGGTCGATTTCGAGGCGCCCGACCGGCTGCGCGCCACCGCGCGGTTCGAGGCCGACAGGGTGACCGCCCTCGGATCCGGGCCGCTCAAGGATGCCGACCTGATCGGTACCGGCCACTTGGCCATGACCATCGACCAGGGCACCGCGGCGAGCCGCTACCAGGGCGTCGTCGCCCTCGAGGGCCAGAGCCTGGAGGAAGCCGCACACCAGTATTTCCGCCAGTCCGAGCAGATTCCCACGGAGGTCCGCCTCGCGGTGGCCGAGGCCGTGGGGGAGGGCGAGGGGCGCTGGCGGGCCGGCGGCCTTGTCGTACAGTTCCTGCCCCAGTCGATCGACCGCGCCCGCCTCGCGGACCTGCCGCCGGGCGACATCCCGGAGGGGCACCCGCATCTCTCGGGCGACGCGCCGGAGGACGACGCCTGGGTGGAGGCGCGCTCCCTGGTCGCCACGATCGAGGATCACGAACTGGTCGACCCCAACGTGTCGAGCGAGACCCTGCTCTACCGGCTCTTTCACGAACGCGGCGTCCGGGTGTTCGAGCGGCAGCCGGTCCACGAGACCTGCCGCTGCTCGCGCGAGCGCGTGATGGGCATGATCCGCTCGTTCACCCCGCAGGAGCGGCGCGACATGGTGGCGGACGATGGACGCATCGTCATCACCTGCGAATTCTGCTCCCGGCGCTACGATCTCGATCCACAGGAGGTCGAGGCCGAGATCGCGGAGCAGCCGCGCCAGTAGAGGCAGAATCACCCGTGCCGACGACCAGTAGAACGACGCCTACGGTCAAGCTTCATCGCGCGAAACGCGTTGGCCTCGGTATTCGTTGCGTAAATTTTTGGGCCCTCCAGGCTGAACCGTTCCGCAATCTTCGACGTTGCGTGGCAGATTCAACATTGGAGAGTTCGCCATGCGGAAATTGTCCATCGGGTTGGCCGCGCTGCTAATCAGCACCTCGGCGTATGCGCAGCAGCAGGGCGGCGCCGGGCGGGGCGCAGACGGAATGGGCGGCCGCGCCGGTCAGGGCGGGGCCGAATCCAGCATGAAGTCCGGGGCCGAGGGCGGTCGCATGAGCGGCGCCGAGCGCGGCGGCGCGCAGGGCGGCCAGTCGGCGGAGCGCGGCTCTGCCGATGCGGGCCGGTCGGGACAGGGCCGGGATGCGGGCGGCGAGGGGCGGATGGCCCAGGATCGGGCCCAGGATCGCGGTCGCGCCGGCGCCGAGCGCGGTGATCGCGATGGCGCCCGCGCGGAGCGGAACGAGCGCGGCGACCGGAACGGCGCGCGCGCGGATCGCGGCGAGCGCGGCGACCGCCGCGGGGACCGCGCCGATGTCCGCGGGCGGACCGATGTGAGCAGCCGGACCGACGTCAGCAGCCGGACCGACATCCGCGGCGGCCGCGTCGAGGGCGGCTTCCGCCGCGAGGGCCGCTACGTCTTCATCGGCGGCCGCCGGGTGGTCTACGGCTCGCCCGAGTATCGCCGCCTGATCGTCACCGAGAACCGCGGACCGCGCGAGCGTTACGTCGTGATCCGCGGCCAGCGCGTGCTGTACGGCTCGCCCGAGTACCGCCGTCTGGTCAGCGTCCGTGAGACCGGCCCGCGCGAGCGCTACGTCGTGATCCGCGGCCACCGGGTGCTGTACGGGTCGCCCGAATACCGCCGCCTCGTCTCGGTGCAGGAGGATCGCTTCGTCACGATCCGCGGCCAGCGGGTCCGCTATGGTTCCGCGGAGTACCGTCGCCTGAGCGGCGGTGGCACCGTCAGTGCGAGCTTCCGTTCCGAGCAGCGCGCCGGCGCGCGGTTCGACAACCACGGCGGCCGGGACGGCGTCCGGAACGCCTCGCGCACCGAGGGGCGGAACGACGGCCGGATGGACCGGGGCAATGACCGCAACGCCGATCGCGGGATGGACCGGAAAGCCGGCCGTGATGGCCGGAACGAGGGCATGCGCAACAGCGACATGCGCGGCGGCCAGCAGGATGGCATCCGGAACGCCTCGGACCGTGGCGGCCAGCAGGGCGGCATGAAGGCCGGCGGCAACGAGGGCGGCCGGACGGGCGGCGCCGAGCGTGGCGGCATGAGCGGCGGCAGCATGGGCGGTGCCCAGGGCGCCGGCCGGTCGGGCGGCCAGTCGGGCGCGCAGACGACGGGTGCCGGCCGCAACTGAGCGGTACGAGGGGGAGGGGCTCCGACTCCTCCCTCACACCTTCAGCACGGGCTCGGCGATGTCACCACCGCCGCGGGCCTTGAGGTAATCAGGCTGGAACAGGCACATCCGCACCGCGTCGCGATAGCGCCCGTTCACGAAGAACTCGTCCTTCAGTACCCCTTCGGCGTGGAAGCCGCAGCGCTCGTAGATGCGCACCGCCCGGGCATTGTCCCGGTCCACGTGCAGGTAGAGCTTGTGGATGTTGAGCACGCTGAACGCGTAATCCATGGCGATCCTTGTCGCCTGCCACGCGTAGCCCCGCCCCTGGAAGCTCGGGTGGATCGCGATCTGGAATTCGCAACGCCGGTGGAGATGGTTGATCTCCACGAGCTCGATCAGCCCGGCCGGCTCGCCGCCCGGATCGGCCACGATGAAGCGCCGCTCGGTCTGGTTGTGGATGTTGCGCTCGTAGAGCTGCTGCAGCTCGGCGAAGGATTCGTAGGCCTCCTCGAACCAGTAGCGCATGATGCTGTCGTTGTTGTTGAGCTGGTGGACGAAGCGCAGATCCTCCCGCTCCAGCGGCCGCAGCTTGATGGTGATTCCGGTGATGGCGTTCATGACGCACAGGCCTCGATCAAGTTGCGCAGGAACCGCTCACCCTGTCCGAGGGCGTCGAGGGTGATGAATTCGTCGGGCTGGTGAGCCTGCGCGATGTCGCCGGGCCCGCAGACGACGGTCGGGAGGCCTGCCGCCTGGAACTGCCCGGCCTCGGTGGCGTAGGGGACCGCGATGGTGCGGTTGCGGCCGGCGAGCCGCAGGCAGAGCCGCTCGGCATCCGATCCCGGCTCGGGGGCGAGGCCGGGGATGTCGACCTCCTCCAGGGTCTCGATCCGGCCGAAGTCGCCGTAACGGTTGAGGCGCTCGCGGGTGACCCGCTCCACCTCCCGGGCGAAGAGGCGCGGGATCTCGGCCGGGTCGAGGTCCGGCAGGCCGCGATACTCCCAGTGGAACCGGCATTCCTTGGCCAGGATGTTGCGGGCCGTGCCGCCGTGGATCGTCCCGACATGGACCGTGGTCGCGGCCGGATCGAACCGGCCCGAGGGATCGCCGCGCTCGATCATCAGGTCGGCGATCCGGTTGAGGCCGGCGACCAGCTCGCACGCGGCCGACACGGCGTTCGCCCCGAGGGCGGGCCGGGCGGAATGGGCCTCGTGGCCGTGGACGGTGGTGAGGCAGGTGACGATGCTCTTGTGCGCGTCCGCGACCTCCATCCCGGTGGGCTCGCCGACGATCACCGCCGCCGGCCGCGGCAGGTCGGCGCCGAAGCGGGCGATCCCGTCCATCGAGCCGAGGCAGGTGGTCTCCTCGTCGTAGGAGAGCAGGATATGGATCGGCCGCCTCAAGCTGGCGGCGAGCATCTTGGGCACCAGCGCCAGCGCCAGGGCGTCGAAGGCCTTCATGTCGACGGCGCCCCGACCGTAGGCCCGGCCGTCCGAGACGCGCAGCCTGAACGGGTCGCTGGTCCAAGACTGGCCGGCCACCGGCACCACGTCGGTATGGCCCGAGAGCACGACGCCCCCGTCGACCATCGGGCCGACCGTGGCGAGGAGGGCCACCTTGTCGCCCGCGGCGTTCGGCAGGCGCAGAGAGGGAATGCCCCATCCGTCGAGATAGGCGCAGACGGACTCGATCAGGGCGAGGTTCGTTTTATCGCTCTCGGTGTCGAAGGACACGAGGCGGGCGAGCATGTCGAGCGGGCTCAGCCGCTCGCCGGTCGCGGACATGGATTCCTCCGGAGCGGGGCCCCGGCTGCCGGGACCTCAGTGCAGGCTGCGGCGGACGTGCGGGCTGTCGAGGGAGAAGGCGGGGATCTCGGCCTCGAAGCTCTCACCGGCCACCGTCGCCATCGTGTAGCTGCCGGCCATCAGCCCGTCGGGCGTGTTCAGCGGGCAGCCGCTCGTGTAGCAGAAGGACTCCCCGGGCTCCAGCACCGGCTGCTTGCCGACGACGCCCGTTCCGCGCACCTCCTGACAAGCACCGTGCCCGTCGATGATGCGCCAATGACGGGAGCGCAACTGAACCTGCACGCTGCCGTTGTTCACAATCTCGACCGTGTAGGCGAAGAAGTATCGGCTCTCGTTCGGCGAGGACTCCTCCTCGACGAAGCGGGACTGAACCGTCACGCTAATTCCCCGCGTCTCGGCCTTGTACATCGCCCTATTAGGCCCTTCTTCGGACGGTGCGATTCGACGAAGCAGAATGAAACGCGCTCCATGGCCGGTGGTAGTAGGCAGCGGAATCGCCGTCAATTGCGGCGGACTACCTCGCGGATTGCCGAACCGCCCCGCTTCCCGGCCAGGACGACCGGCCCAGCATGACGGGACAGCCGAGACGGGTTAAGCCCCCATTAGCCAGTCCCGGCGAAAACGGACGGCGGACGCGGACCTGCCGGTGGCGCGCGAGGGAGTCAGGGGCGCGATGAACGCGGGCGCAGGCAAGGAAGCCGCCGATTCGGGCGCGGAGGGCCGCGCCGGGATCCTGCCGGGCCAGGCGATCGCCGCCCTCGCGGCCTCGGGCGGCATCCGCCCCGCGCGCGCATTCGCCGCCGATCAGATCCAGCCCGCGAGCCTCGATCTGCGCCTGGGCGACAGGGCCTATCGGGTCCGCACGAGCTTCCTGCCCGGCTCGGGCCGTACGGTCCAGGCCTGCGTCGAGCGCCTGTCGCTGCATGCGATCGACCTGCGTCCCGGCGCGGTGCTGGAGACGGGCTGCGTCTACATCGCCGAACTCCAGGAGAGCCTGGCTCTCCCGGGCGATCTGGCGGCCGCGGCCAATCCGAAGAGCTCCACCGGCCGCATCGACGTGTTCACCCGGGTCATCACCGACCGGGGCGAGGCGTTCGATCAGGTCGAGCCAGGCTATACCGGGCCGCTCTACGCGGAAATCTCGCCGCGCACCTTCCCGGTCCTGGTCCGGACCGGCTCGCGCCTCTCCCAGATCCGCTTCCGACGGGGAGCGCCACGTCTGACCGAATCCGAGCTCGGATTGCTCCATGCGCGTTCGGCGCTGGTCGACGCGGGCAGCCCGTCCTTCCAGGGCGGCGTGGCCGTCTCGGTGGATCTCGCCGGCTTCGACGGCCTCGTCGGCTACCGGGCAAAGCGCCACACGGGGCTCGTCGATGTCGACGCGCCGGGCCGTCACCGGGCCGCGGATTTCTGGGAACCACTGGCGGCCGACGGATCGGGGAGCCTGATTCTCGACCCGGGCCAGTTCTACATCCTGGCGTCGAAGGAGGCGGTCCAAGTCCCGCCCGACCACGCCGCCGAGATGGTGCCGTTCGATCCCCTGGTCGGCGAGTTCCGGGTTCACTACGCGGGCTTCTTCGATCCCGGGTTCGGCTATGCCGGAGCGGGCGGCGCAGGGGCCCGCGCCGTGCTGGAGGTGCGTTCGCGGGACGTGCCGTTCCTGCTGGAGGACGGCCAGATCGTCGGCCGCCTCGTCTACGAGCGGATGCTCAACCTGCCCGAGACGCTCTATGGGGCCGGCGCCGGCTCGAATTATCAGGCCCAGGGTCTGAAGCTCTCGAAGCACTTCGTCCTGTAGTCAGGGCGCCGGGATCCGGATCAGGAGCCGATCACGGAGCGTTCGAACGCGCGGACGAGGTCCGCGTCGAGCTTACCCTCCATGCCGTGCAGGATTTTCACGGCATCCGCCGCCGGCAGGGGCGGTCGATAGGGACGGCGCTCCACCAAGGCTGCGTAGACGTCGCAGACGGTGATCAGCCTGACGATATCAGGGATGGCCGCGCCCTTCAGCCCATCGGGGTAGCCCGACCCGTCGAGCATCTCGTGGTGGTGGCGCACCACGTCGAGGACTATCTGGTCGAACCCGCCGGCCTGCACGAGGATCTCGTGGCCCAGGGCTGCGTGCTCGCGCATCACCGCGCGCTCGGCCGGATCGAGGGGGCCGGGCTTGTTCAGGATCGCCAGCGGGATTCTGGCCTTGCCGACGTCATGGACAAGGGCGGCGCGCACCAGTAGCTGGCGGTCCGCCGCCGAGAAGCCGAGGTCGATGGCAAAGGTCGCGGCCAGACCCGCCACCAGCAGGCAGTGCTGGTACGTGGCGTCATCGTAGGCGCGGACTGTCTCAAGCCACGCGTTGAGACCGCCGACCCTGATCGCGCCGAGGATCGGATCGAGGCCCTCGTCGATCAGCGCGGCGTCGACTCTCCCGGTCTCGCGCGCGGAATCGAGAAGGTTGGCGATGACGCCGCCGGCCCGGTCGGCCGCCTGAGCCACGAGCGGCGCGCCCGGTTCGACCTGCGTCGGCCTCTCCATCGGGGCTGGGGATCTGATGGCCACGCGCAGGGCCTCGACCACGGTGGCGACCGGCGTGTCGGCCGGCAAGCAGAGCCGCCCGCCGAGGCTGCGCGCCGCAGACAGGCTGCGCGAGCCCATGCTGCGCAGCAGGAAGAGGCGCGGCAGCGCGGGCGAGGCGACCAGGAGTGAGCGCAGACCGATGAACGGGCAGGGCCGGAGCAGGTCGAGGTCGCCGATGACGGCGAGGCATGGATCGCTCGGGGGCGCCTCCGCGGCATGGAGCATCACGCAGGGCGCGAACGCCTCGAGCGCGCGCAGGAGATCGGCGCGGCGCGTCGGCTGGTCGGTGTAAAGGACGAGGGTGCCCGCGCGCATCTGGCCCTTGAGGCGGCATACCCGCCCCGCCGGGTCTACCACCGCGACCTTGCCAGACCGTAACGCCAGGCGGAAGCGTTAGCCGGCTGCAGCTGCGTCGAGGAGCCACGCGACCGCGCCGAAGCTGGTCACGCGCCCGGCGGGCAGAGTCTCGCCCGCAGCGAGGCGAGCTAGAGGGGCGCGCTTGCCCGCGCCGGTCACCAGGAACAGCACGTGCCGGGAGGAGGCGAGTGCCGGGAAGGTGAGGGTGATGCGCGGCACGAACGGTGCCAGCCCGGACTCGGGCACTGGCGCGACTAAACGGCCGGTCTCCGCCACGGCCGGCTTGCCGGGGAAGAGGGAGGCGGTGTGCCCGTCTTCGCCCAATCCGAGGAGCACGAGGTCGAAGAGGGGCCGGTCTGGATCGAGGCTGTCGGCCCCGTAGAAGTCCAGCAGCGTGCGCTCGTAGGCGCGAGCCCCAGCTTCCGCGCCCTCGTCCGAAGGAATGAAGTGCAGGTGGGTCGGCGGGATCCGCGCGCCGTGGCCGAAGGCCTCGCGGACCATCCGGACGTTGCTGCGCGCATCGTCCCAGGGCACCACCCGGTCGTCGCCGAAGAACCAGTGGATCCGCTCCCACGGCACCCTGGTCGCGTAGTCCGGTCCGGCGAGGAGGCCGTACAGAACCTTGGGCGTCGAGCCGCCCGAGAGGCAGATCGCGATCCGCTCCGCGTGGTTCTCGCCGCATGCCACGATGAGCCGCTCGGCCGCCTCGCGGGCGACCGCCTCCGCGTCCTTCAGGATATGGGTACCGGCGGGAAGGCTCATGGGACTGCCCTCTACTTCTTCGGCTCCTGATGGCCGCCGAAGCCCTTGCGCATCGCCGACAGGAGCTTGTCGGCGTAACTCGCATGCTCGCGGGAGCGGAAGCGGCGGTAGAGGGCCGCGGAGAGGACCGTCGCCGGTACGCCCTCCTCGATGGCGGCGTTGATGGTCCAGCGCCCCTCGCCGGAATCCTCGACGTAGCCGGAGAAGTCCGTGAGTTGCTCGTCGCCCGCGAGCGCCTGGGCGGTGAGGTCGAGGAGCCACGAGGACACGACGCTGCCGCGCCGCCAGACCTCGGCGATATCGCCCATGTCGAGATCGAATCGTCGCTCGGCCGGCAGGTCCTGGGAATTGGCGTGACGGAGGATGTCGAAACCCTCCGCATAGGCCTGCATCAGCCCGTATTCGATACCGTTATGGACCATCTTCACGAAGTGTCCGGCGCCGGTCGGCCCAGCATGGATGTAGCCCTGCTCGGCGCGCGGGTCGCGGCCCTCGCGGTTCGGTGTCTTCGGTATATCGCCGATGCCCGGCGCCAGAGTCTTGAAGATCGGGTCGAGCCGGTCGACGGTTTCCGTGTCGCCGCCGATCATCATGCAGTAGCCGCGCTCCAGGCCCCAGACGCCGCCCGACGTACCGACATCGACGTAGTGCTGGCCCTTTTCTTTCAGGGCAAGGCCGCGCCGCACATCGTCGCCGTAGAAGGAGTTGCCGCCGTCGATAACGCAGTCGCCGGACTGCATCAGATTCGAGAGCGTCTGGACAGCTTCCTCGGTGATCGCGCCGGCCGGCAGCATCACCCAGGCCGCACGCGGCACCTCCAGCTTGGCAACCAGGTCCTCTAGGCTCGACGCGCCGACCGCACCGGCCTCGACCAGGGCCGCAACGGCCGCCGGGTTCTGATCGAACACCACCGCCGTGTGCCCGTCCCTCAGGAGGCGCCGGACGATATTGCCGCCCATCCGGCCGAGGCCGATCATGCCGAGTTGCATCGCTGCTCTCCTCCAGATTTCCCCTCCCCCTTGCGGGGAGGGGTCAGGGGTGGGGGTGGTCCAGGATCGAGCGGCGCGGTCTATCCTGCGCCACCCCCACCTCCGGCTCCTCCCCGCAAGGGGGAGGAGAGAGGGTGGGCAACCTACGCCACAGCCGCCTTCAGCGCCGACGCCACGCGCTTCAGCCCGGTCTCGAGGTCGCCCTTGATGTGAACCCGGAGCGCCCGGCGGCCGCGCTCGGCGAGCACCGCGAAATCACCCCGCGCCTGCGCGGCCACCACGGTGGCGAAGCCGAGCTTACGGCCGGGGATGGGGAGATCCTGCGACGGCTCCGCGGTGATCTGCAGGAACACGCCGGTGTCCGGGCCACCTTTATAGGCCTGACCCGTCGAGTGCAGGAACCGCGGTCCGAATTCCAGGCAGGTCGCGACCTTCCGCACGTCGCGCACGGCGATCCGCGCCTCCTGGAGGATCGAAGCCGCACGCTCGTCGCGCGGCACGTAGGCGAGCAGTCCGAGATAGTCCCCGTCCTTGAGCCGGGCGAGCTGTGCCTTCAGCGCGATCTCCAGGCCGTCGGATGCCTGCGGCAGGCCCTCGGCATTCCGCGGATCGGCGTAGAGCGCGACCGCGTCGTCGGCGAAGAGCGGGGTCTCGGAAGGCAGGGCACCGCTCGCCTCGGCCTCCGCGAACAGCTTCTTGGTCTCGACCTTGCTGGCCTCGACATCGGGCTGATCGAACGGGTTGATGCCGATCACCGCACCGGCGACCGCGGTGGCCATCTCCAGGCGGTAGAATTCCTGCGGCAGCTGCTCGATGGAGTCGAGGGTTATGCGGGCGATCGGATGGCCGTCTCGCTCCAGGGCGCGCAGGGCCTCATCCTGCGCCGCCTCGGCCTTGCCGTCGACGCGCAGGTAGATGAAGAACCGGTCGTGCCCGTAGACCGCCGGAACGCCGACCGGTTCCCCGTCCACCGGCACGAGGCCCTTGCCCTGCTTGCCGGTCGATTCCGCGATGAGCTGCTCCGCCCAGGCGCCGAAGCTGTCGATGGCCGGCGAGGCGACGATCGTCACCTTGTCGCGGCCGGCCAGCGCCGCCGCGCCCATGGCCGTGCCGAGGAGCACGCCCGGGTTCACGGCCGGCGGCACGGCCGGGCCGCAGGAACGGACCATGATGCGCGCCGTCTCCAAGAGAGCCTTCACGTCGAGGCCCATGGCGGCGGCCGGCACGAGGCCGAAGGCCGAGAGCACCGAGTAGCGCCCGCCGATCTGCTTCACCCCGTAGAAGGTCTTCTTGAAGTTGTCCGCCTTCGCGGCACGCTCCATGTCGGAGCCCGGATCGGTCACGGCGACGAAATGGTCGCCGGCCCGGTCGCCGAGCACCACCTTGGCGCGGGCCAGGAAGTAGTCACGGAACACGTTGGGCTCCAGCGTCGAGCCGGACTTCGACGCGACGATGAACAGCGTCTTGCCCAGGTCGATGCTCGCCTCCAGGGCGCGCACCTGATCCGGGTGGGTCGAGTCGAGGATCTGGAGCTTCGGAAAACCTTCGCGCTGGCCATAGGTCAGGCTCAGCACCTCCGGGCCGAGGCTCGACCCACCCATGCCGAGCACCACGGCGTCGGTGAAACCCTGCGCCTTCACCCAGTCGGAGAAGGCAGCGTAGTCGGCGGCCTTCTCCAGCTCCTCCTCGACAATGTGCAGCCAGCCAAGCCAGTTCGCCTCGTCGTGGCCGGACCAGACCGAGGCGTCGCCCGCCCAGAGCCGGCGGATCGACCCGCTGGCCCGCCAGGATTCGACAGCCTTCTTCGCCTCGGCCGCCAGGGTGTCGTCCATGGAGAGGCTCTGGCCGTCCAGCCGGTGACCCAGCAGCGCGACGCGCTTGCCTGCGACGGCGCCCAGCAGGTTGTCGGCGGCGTCGATGAAGAGCTGCACGCCCTCCTTCACCAGTTGCTCGGCGACCGCCTCGATGTCGATCCCGGCCCGGGCGAGGCGGTTCATCACCGCCTCGGCGCCCGGCACGTCCTCCTCGATCGTGGCCCGCACCACGCCGTGGTCGCGGAACGCGTCCATGGTGGCGGGCGGCATCGTGTTGACGGTGTTCGGCCCGATCAGCTCCTCGACGTAGAGGACGTCGGAGTAGGCCTTGTTCTTCACGCCCGTGGAGGCCCAGAGCAGGCGCTGCGCCTTGCCGCCCTTCTCAGCGAGGGCGGTCCACTTGGATTCGGCGAAGATGGCCTTGTAGCGCTGGTAGGCGAGCTTGGCGTTGGCGATCGCCACTTTGCCCTTCAGCTGCTCCAGGGCGAACTTCTCGTCCGGGTCGTTGGCCTGCGCGATCTTCTCGTCGAGGAGCTTGTCGACAAGCACGTCGATCCGGCTGATGAAGAAGCTCGCCACGCTGGCGATCCGCGACACGTCGTGGCCGGCCTTCGCGCGCGCGTCGAGTCCGTCGATAAAGGCGCGAGCCACGGCCTCGTAGGCCTCCTGCGAGAACAGCAGGGTGACGTTGATCGAGATGCCCTCGGAGGTGAGCTGGCGGATCGCCGGGATGCCCTCGGGGGTCGCCGGCACCTTCACCATGAGGTTGTCGCGGGAGACAGCCTTATGCAGGCGGCGCGCCTCGGCGAGCGTCGCCTCGGTATCGAGGGCGAGGTAGGGCGAGACCTCAAGGCTGACGTAGCCGTCGGCGCCGTCGCTCGCCTCGTAGACCGGGCGGAGCACGTCGGCCGCCGCCTGGATGTCGGCGATGGCGAGCCCCTCGTAGAGATCGATGACGCGGCTGTCGCCGGTCGCCTGCACGGATTTCAGGCTGTCGTCGTACTCGTCCGAGTGACCGATCGCCTTCTCGAAGATCGACGGGTTCGAGGTGACGCCCCGAAGTCCGTCGCGCTCCACGAGCTGCTTCAGCTCGCCCTTCGCGATGAAGCCGCGGGCCACGAAGTCGAGCCAGACCGCCTGATCCTGTTCGTCGTGCAGGGCCTTGAGCGCGTTCATGTCGTTTCCTCGTCAGCGGACTGCGTCCCGGATCCGGAACGCACTCGCCTCCCCCCAGCTGGAGGGAGGCGGAAGCCGTCAGGCTACTTCTTGTGCTTGGTCACCTGCGCCTTCGCGGTCTCCAGCACCTTCTCGGGGGTAAAACCGAACTTGGTCTGGAGATCCTTGATCGGCGCAGAGGCGCCGAAAGTGTGCATGCCGATGATCGCGCCCTCGGAGCCGGCGTACCGGTCCCAGCCGATGACGCTGCCCTGCTCCACCGCCACCCGAGCCTTGACGGCGGGCGGCAGCACCGAGTCGCGGTAGGCCTCATCCTGACGCTCGAACAGATCCCAGGACGGCATCGACACCACCCGAGCCTTCACGCCCTCGGCCTTCAGCGCCTCGTAAGCACCGACGCAGAGTTGCACCTCGGAACCTGATCCCAGCAGGATCACGTCGGGCGTGCCGTCGCAATCCGCCAGCACGTAGCCGCCCTTGGCGGTTCCGGAAGCCGCGCCGTACTTCGTCCGGTCCAGGGTCGGCAGCGGCTGGCGGGAGAGTGCAAGGACCGCCGGCTGGTTCTTCAGCGAGAAGATCACCCGGTAGGCCTCAGCGACCTCGTTGGCATCGGCCGGGCGCAGGGTCACCAGGCCCGGAATGCAGCGCAACGACAGCAGCTGCTCCACCGGCTGGTGGGTCGGCCCGTCCTCCCCCACACCAATCGAGTCGTGGGTGAAGATGTGAAAGACCGGCAGCTCCATCAGCGAGGCGAGCCGGATCGGCGGCCGCATGTAGTCGGCGAAGACCAGGAAGGTCGCGCCGTAGGCCCTGAGCCCGGAGAGGCCGAGCCCGTTCACGATCGAGCCCATGGCATGCTCGCGGACGCCGAAATGCAGGTTGCGGCCGCCCGGCGAGAACGGGCCGAACGAGCCCGCGCCCTCGAAGGTCAGGTTGGATTTGTTGGACGGCGCGAGGTCGGCCGAGCCGCCGAGCAGGAACGGCACATGCTGGGCGATCGCGTTCAACACCTTGCCGGAGGATTCGCGGGTCGCGAGGCCCTTCGCGTCCGGCTCGAAAACCGGGATGTCCTTGTCCCAGCCCGCGGGCAGGCGGCCCTCCAGGAAGGCGTTCAGATCTTCGGCGTGGTCGGCATCGGCCTCCTTGGCTTCGGCGAGCAGGCCCTGCCAGGCATCGTAGAGCCCGGCGCCGCGCTTGCCGATGCCGTTGCGGAAATTCTCCTGCACGCCGTCCGGCACGAGGAACTGGGCATCCTCCGGCCAGCCATACGCGCGCTTGGCGCCCTTCACCTCGTCCTCGCCCAAAGCGTCCGAGTGGGCCTTGGAGGTGCCCTGCTTCTTCGGCGCGCCGTAGCCGATCACCGACTTGACGATGATGAGCGTCGGCCGGTCGTTCGTGGCGAGGAAGGTCTCGATCGAGCCCGCGAGCGCATGGACGTCGTTGGCGTCGGCGACGCGCAGCACCTGCCAGCCATAGGCCAGGAACCGGGTCGCCACCTCCTCGCCGAAGGCGAGTTCCGTGTGGCCCTCGATAGTGACGGTGTTGTCGTCGTAGATCCAGCAGAGGTTGGCGAGCCGCAGGTGGCCGGCCAGCGAGGCGGCTTCCGAGGCCACGCCCTCCATCAGGTCGCCGTCCGAGCAGACCGCGTAGACGTTGTAGTCGAACAGCGGCAGGTTCGGCCGGTTCAGGTGCTGGGCCAGGAAGCGGCTGCCCATCGCCATGCCCACCGAGTTGGCGACGCCCTGGCCGAGCGGGCCCGTGGTGGTCTCGACGCCGGTGGTGAAGTGGTATTCCGGATGGCCCGGGGTCCGGCTGTCGAGCTGGCGGAATTTCTTGATGTCCTCCAGCGACACCGCCGGAGCGTTGCCACCGTCGCTCTCGGCGACGCCCGCGAGGTGCAGGAGCCCGTAGAGCAGCATCGAGGCGTGGCCGCAGGACAGCACGAACCGGTCCCGGTTCGGCCAGTGCGGGTGCGCCGGATCGTAGCGCAGGTAGCGGTTCCACAAAGTGTAGGCCACCGGCGCGAGCCCCATTGGCGCACCGGCATGGCCGGAATTGGCCTTCTGCACCGCGTCGATCGCCAAGGTGCGGATCGTGTTGATGCTGAGCGTGTCGATCTCAGCGAGGGCCGCCTTGGCGGGAGTGTCAGCACCGCTCATGATGTCGCATCTTCCAGTTCGCCTCGCGCGGTCCGCTTCGCGGCTTCGCGCTGCCGCAGGACGGCGGGAGGAGCTCCATTGCCCTTACCACCCTGCCGGTCCGCCGGCCCTTCGCCGCGCGTATAGCTGAGGAGCGTGTTGACGAGCGCGACGTGGGTGAAGGCCTGGGGGTAGTTACCCACAAGGCGCTTGGCTTGCACGTCGTATTCTTCGCTGACCAAGCCGAGATCGTTGCAGATGCCGACGAGGCGCTCGATGATCGCCCGCGCCTCGTCCCGCCGGCCGAGGCCGATCAGGTTGTCTGCGTACCAAAACGTGCAGGGCAGGAACGCCCCCTCGTTGCCCGACAGGCCGTCGGTGGTCTGCCCTTGCGTCTCGTAGCGCAGGATGAAGCCGTCCCGCATCAGCCCCGTGCCGATGGCCTCGACCGTGCCGACCACCCGGGGATCGTCCTGCGGCAGGAAGCCGGTATGGGCGATGAGCAGGAGACTCGCGTCGAGCGCCTTCGATCCGTAAGATTGAACGAAGCTGTTGAGCTCGGGATCGAAGCCCTTTTCGCAGACCTCCGCGTGGATCGCGTCCCGGGCCGCGCGCCAGCGTTTGGCATGCTCCTCGGTGGCGCCGGATTCGTGCATCTCGTGCATGCGCAGGGCACGATCGAACGCCACCCAGGCCATGACCTTCGAATGGGTGAAGTGGCGCGCGCCCCCGCGCACCTCCCAGATCCCCTCGTCGGGCCGGCGCCACGCCTGCTCCAGATGGTCCAGGATCGCCAGCCCGACCCGCAATCCGTCCTTGCTCACCGGCAAGCCGCGGGCATGGGCTTGGTAGAGCGCGTCGAACAACTCACCGTAGACGTCGAGCTGGAACTGGCTGGAGGCCGCGTTGCCGATCCGCACGGGCTTCGAGTTCTCGTAGCCCGGCAGCCAGTCGAGCTCGATCTCCGGCAGCAGTCGCTCACCACCGATACCGTAGAGGATGTGTGCCTGCTCGGGGTTTCCAGCCACGGCCCGCTGCAGCCAGTCGAGCCACTTGCGGGCTTCGTCGATGTAGCCGCCATCCATCAGGGCGATGAGCGTCAGCGTGGAGTCGCGCAGCCAGCAGAATCGGTAATCCCAGTTGCGCTCGCCGCCGAGCCCCTCGGGGAGGGAGGCGGTGGGCGCCGCCACGATGCCGCCAGTGGGCTCGTAGATCAGCGCCTTGAGGGTCAGCAGGGAGCGCTGCAGCATCCGGTCCCAGGCGGTCCCGCCGGCGCAGCGGCTCGACCAGTCCCGCCACGCCTGGTCGGCAATCTCGAGCGCCTTGCGCGGCTCGATGGCGACCGGGTCGTCCTCGTGGGACGGGCCGTAGCTCAGGACGAAACGGTGCTTGTCGCCGGCATGCACGGTGAACTCGGCGACCGTGGTCTGCGCGTCCGAGCCCTTGAGGTGCACGTCGGTGCGCAGCACCACCTTGTGGGGGCCTGAGACGGCGCGCAGGTCGCCGAGTTCCGATCGCGACACCCAGGGTACGGCTGAGCCGTAATCGAACCGGACCGCCATCTCCATCCGCATGGCGACGCGCCCGTGCACGCCCTCGACGAGGCGCACCAGATGAGATCCGTCGCCGATCGGCATGAAATCGGTGACCAAGACCTCGCCCTGGCGCGTGACGTGCCGGGTCTCCAGCACGAGACTGCCCGGCCGATAGCTCCAGTGTGTCTCGACATGCTCGGCTTCGGGGAAGATCTTCCAGAAACCGTGCGCCTCGGTACCGAGCAGGCTGGTGAACAGGGCAGCCGCGTCAAAGCGCGGCCAGCACAGCCAGTCGACGCTGCCCTGACGGCTGATCAGCGCGGCGCTGCGGCAATCGCCGACAAGCGCGTAATCCTCGATGCGTGCAGCCATCCGGCCCCGGCTCCGGTCCAGGGACGGCTGCCCGGACCGTCCGCTGCGATGCACCTAGGACGGGAGTGCAAGAGGTCTAGGGCAAGCGCTCGAAGGTCAGAGGTCGAGAGTAGGAGGGCGAGGGGAAGGCAGCGTTGGCCGTGGCACGCCCTGAACCGGGTATCGGCCGGGACGCGGGCATTCCGTGCCTACGGTTGGCTCGCCGGGCGAAACGGCTTCGGCGACATCCACCTCGTCTGGAGATGACGCAACAGCCGGATTCACGGCTCTCGCTCCCAACCCTGCGGGCCACCCGGCCCACACTTTCCAGGATCGCACCAACATCCTGCGGCGATAGCGCTTTTCCCTCCTCGTGGAAGGAGCCTGGGGTGGGGATGGTTGAAGATGAGGCAGTGCTGCGCCTTTGGCACCAGTCCCCGCTCCCAATCCTTTCCCGCATGAGGGGAGCGGGAGCCCGGCAGCACCGAAGTTCGAAGATCTCAGCCGTACAGTCCGGTCCGCGCGTTGCCTCAGCGCAGGCACTCGGCCACCGCTAGGGACACGGAGCCCTTCACGGCCGCAGCGCCGGTGCGCACGAGTTCGGCTGCGTCTCCGACGACACGGGCGGCGGGGGCCAGAGTGTCGGCCACCGTGTCGACAAACGGCAGGGCCGGCCTGGGGAGCGAACCGTCCTCTGCGGCCTCTGAGGCCTCCGCGTGGGCGGCGGCGAACGGGTCGGCGCCGCGCTGCGGCGCTTCCGGGCAGCGGCGGCCGGGACAGGAGCGGCGGTTCGCGGCGGCGAGGCGCGACGCCGGCCGAGCAGAACCTCCCGCGTGCAGGGTCGAGAGTGCCGTCTTCGTCACCAGCCCGTCGAGTGGATAGGCTTCCGCGAAAGCCAGCGAGGCCGGCATCCGGCTCGGCACCGGAACGTTGGCGCCCGACCGCACGAAGGCCGTCGGCGACGGCGCGGCAGGGATCGAGGGAAGAGATTCAGTCGTGAGAGGATCCAGTTGCGCCACGTTCGCCTGGACGACAGGCCGGGCCGGATTCGAGGACGGGCAATAGAGCGAGGCGACGCCCAGCAGTGCCACGACGGCCAGCGTTGGCAGGAACGGCATCGAGACGCGGCCCGTGGCGGCGTCCGTGAGGGCGGGCTGACTTGGCCTGCGCATCCGAATCACCGATCTCCATGACCGCTTCTAGACCTGCAGGATGCGGCCAGCATTGCGGCGGAAGCTGGACCGGATCTTTTCGCGGTCGTTGCAAGTGATGGCATTGGGGAAGGCGTGAAATCGGACGCGATGCGAGCGCCCGCGGCCTTCCCGGCGGCCGTCGCCGAAGGGCATATACCTTGCTTGGCTTGGGATGCCCCGACGGGGTGCCCTGCCGCGAGGATCCGCCCCGAACCGGGCTCCGATGACCGAATCCAGCCTGACCGTCGCCGTTATCGATCCAAGCCGCGCGCGAGCGGCGATCCTGGAAGAGGGGTTGCGCGCGGCCAGCGTCGGCCGCGTCGTGATCATCCCCGACACGGCCGACCTCACGGAACGCCTGACCGCGCTCAAGCCCGACGTGGTGGTCATCCATCTGGAGAGCCCGAGCCGGGACATCTTGGAGCAGATGTCGGGAGTCTCCCGCCAGGTCGAGCGGCCGGTGGCAATGTTCGTGGACCGCTCGGACTCCACCATGATGCAGGCCGCCGTGGATGCCGGGATCTCGGCTTACGTCGTCGACGGGCTGCGTGCGGAGCGGATCAAGTCGATCCTCGACATCGCGATCCTGCGCTTCAATGCCTTCGCACGCCTTCAGCGTGAACTCTCGGAGGCGCGGGGCGAACTCGCCGACCGGAAGCTCATCGAGCGGGCCAAAGGCATCTTGATGAGCGTAAAGGGTCTCTCGGAAGACGAGGCCTACAAGCAGCTGCGCCGGAAGGCCATGAACGAGAAGCGCAAGATCGCCGACATCGCCCGGGCCATCGTGACGACCGCGGACCTGCTCGGATGAGGCTTCAACTCGGCTACGTCCCGCTCTGCGACGCGGCGCCCCTAGTTGCCGCACACGAACTCGGCTTCGCGCGATCCGAAGGGCTCGACCTCGACCTGACACCCGAGCCGTCCTGGGCGACGCTGCGCGACCGGCTGGCACTCGGTCACCTCGACGCTGCGCACATGCTGGCGCCGCTGGCGCTTGCAAGCCGCCTCGCCCTGTCGGGACCACCCTCCGACCTGATCGTGCCCGTGCAGCTCAGCGTCAACGGCAATGCCATCACCCTGTCGTGTGGCCTCTGGGCGGACATGCAGCCGGTGGGGACAGGGCTGGAGGCGGTCGCCCGTGCCTTCGCCAAGGTCGCCGAGGCTCGGCACCGGGCTGGCCAACCTTTGACCCTCGGCACGGTCCATCCCTTCTCGTGCCACACCTACCAGCTTCGGCTCTTCGCCGAAGCCGGCGGCCTCGATCCGACGATCCTGCGAACGGTCGTGGTCCCGCCGCAATACAGCGTCGAGACCCTCGCGCGGGGTCTTGTGGACGGCTTCTGCGCGGGCGCTCCGTGGAACGCCGTGGCGGTTGCCGCTGGCCATGGGCATGTCGCGGTGCTCGGGCACGCGCTGGCGCCTGACGCGCCGGAGAAGGTACTGGCCGTATCGGAGCGACTTGGCGGCGCCCTCCAGCCGCTGGTCCGGGCGGTAGCGCGGGCCGGGCGCTGGTGCGCCGACCCGGACAACCGGCCGGAGTTGATCCACCGCCTCGCCCGCCGGAACTATCTCGGTCTTGACGCGACGCTCCTCGCCGCCGCCATGCCGGGCGCCACGGCCGCAGAGGCAACGGACGGGGCGCATCTCCGCTTCGGCACCACCGTTCAGGAGCCCAGCCTCGACCAAGCCCGCTGGCTCGTTCAGCAAATGTGGCTGTCGCGGCAGATATCGGGGCGGGGCGATCTCGAGGCCGCGGTGGCGACAGTCTACAGGCCCGACATCTACCGGGCGGTTGCCGCGGATCTGTGAGCCCGGAGACAGCCGAGCTCTTTCGTCATTTTCCTGGGGCAGCGTCACGGTCGGTGCTGGAACGGCGGACGTCCTCGGCCGTTGTGCTCTCGCCATGCCCGGATGCCGCAAACTCGACACTGGTTCGTTGACGTCGCATCCGCGCATGCGGGTCGAGCTTCGACGGTATGTACGCCGAGGCGGCCGGGTCCCCCGGGCGTGCAACGACAACCGCCGTCCAGGCGCAAACCGTGCCTGGTACTGGGCCCTCGCCGTGGGCGCCATGCCGACGCTGGGCCTTCTGGCGATCCTGTCATCCCTGATCTGATCGATCGGCGCCGCACAACAGCGCAGATACGATAAGGCCTGCGCGCCGGTGAGCCTGCCTGCGATCGCTTGGTCCGGCGTAATCGCGAATCGAGCCAGCAGGCTGAACTGCGAAACTGAGTAGACCACGCGGCGGCTTCCTGACATCCGGACTGCGCCGACTCTGCCGATTTGGCTGTCGCCCGCCTCATTTTTGTGCAGCGCACCTGCGACGCAACGGGGGGGACGCGATGCCGCGGAATATCGGCATTTCGCGAGCCGCCGCGGGCGCTTAGCGCTCCATCCCAAATCTGGCACGAAACCTGCTCGATACGTGTCGTCCGTCAACGGCGACGGGCAGCGCCGTCAGCGAGGCCGCTGATCCGGTTCTCCTGGGGCTGAAGCCTGCTGGGAGCCAACCGGCAGCGGCTTTTTCGTGGGCGGTCCGCCAACGATCCTGCAATCGAGGTTCCAGACGCGATCGAGCGATGGCGACATCTTCAATGCACACCTGCGCAGACGACGCGGGCGCTGAGACCGGACTGCCGCGCGAGAGACTGGTGGTCGTCGGCAACGGTATGGCCTCCCTGCGCTTCCTCGAGCGGCTGACGGAGGGTTCACCGGGCCACTTCGACGTCACCTGCATCGGCGCCGAGCCAACGGCCGCCTACAATCGTGTGCTGCTCTCCTCGCTGCTGGGCGGCGAAGTCGATGAGGCAGCCTGCGCCTTCCGCGGCCTCGATTGGTACGCGGATCACGGCATTCGCCTGATCACCGGCGCTCCGGTGACGCGGATCGACCGCGAGAACGGCCTCGTGATCGTCGGCGAGACCCACGTCCTCCCCTTCGACAAGCTGGTGCTCGCGGTCGGGTCTCTGCCGATCCGCCTGCCGAAGCCAGGCATGGATCTCCCGGGCGTCATCACATTCCGTGATCTCGCCGACGTGGCGGCGATCCGGCGGGCTGCGGTCCAGCACGCCCGGGCCATCGTCATCGGTGGCGGCCTTCTGGGACTCGAGGCTGCGGTCGGCCTCGCGCGCCTGGGTGTCGACACGACGTTGCTCCACGTCATGGACCGGCTGATGGAGCGCCAGCTCGATCACCATGCCGCCGGGCTGGTGAAGCGCGCCATGGAGGCGCGCGGCGTGCGGGTCATCCTCAAGGCCGACACCGACCGGATCGAGGGGGATGGCCGCGTCGAGCGCCTCGTCCTAGCCGACGGTACCGTTCTTCCGGCCGATCTGGTGGTGATGTCGGTGGGCGTGCGCCCCTCGGTGGCGCTGGCGCAGGTAGCCGGGCTGACGATCGGCCGCGGCATCACGGTCGACGACCGGATGACGACCTCGGATCCGCGCATCTTCGCGCTGGGCGAGTGTGCCGAGCACCGCGGCCAGATCTACGGCCTGGTCGAGCCCGCCTACGAGCATGCCGAGACGCTGGCCCGCCACCTTGCCGGTCATCCGGCCGAGTACCGGGGGACGGCTCTGTCCACGAGCCTGAAGGTGTCGGGCCTGCCGGTCTTCTCGGCCGGGATC
This sequence comes from Methylobacterium mesophilicum SR1.6/6, assembly GCF_000364445.2. Lineage (NCBI taxonomy): Bacteria > Pseudomonadati > Pseudomonadota > Alphaproteobacteria > Hyphomicrobiales > Methylobacteriaceae > Methylobacterium > Methylobacterium mesophilicum. The sequence continues at coordinate 4,162,311 of NZ_CP043538.1, forward strand.
GTGGATACGCCCGACGATGCCGAGGCGATCGTGCTCTCCGATCCCGGTGCCGGCCTCTATCGCAAACTGCTGGTGCGCGAGGGCCGGCTGATCGGCGCAGTATTCGTCGGCGACATCGCCGAGCAGGGCGCCTGCAAGGGGCTGATCCGCTCCGGCGATCCGATCGAGAGCGTGGACGACTTGATGTTCGGGCGCCCGGCGCCCGAGCCGCTGGCTGCTTGAGGAGGCGCGGATGTCCGAGACCACCACACAGATTGCCGCGGGCGCGTTCGAGGCCGAGCAGAAGCGCTACCTCGAAGGCTTCGCTTCCGGCATCGCCGCCGTCCGGTTGACCGGCGGCCTCGCCACGGGCGGGGCCGGAGCGGCCGCACCACCCACCGAGCCCACCGGCCCGGACGCGATCCACATCAAGGCGCAGGATCGGACCGTCAAGGACGGCGGCAAGCTCTGCGAGCAGGAGAAGTGGAAGCGCGCCGAGAACCCGTTCGACGGCCACAATCGCCTGATCCAGGAGGCCGCCGCCGGCAAGCAGCCGAAGCCGGAGGACAATTTTCGCTGGCGCTACCACGGGATGTTCTGGGTCGCGCCCAACCAAGTCTCGTACATGTGCCGGATGCGGATCCCCAACGGGATCCTGCACCATTGGCAGTTCGCGGGTGTCGCCGACCTCGCCGACCAGCATGGCGGCGGCTACGTTCACGTGACCACCCGGGCGAACCTGCAGGTGCGCGAGATCGGCCCCGAGCACGCCCAGCCGTTCCTCGACGGGCTCACCGATATCGGGCTGACCGCCCAGGGCGCGGGCGCCGACAACATCCGCAACGTCACCGGCTCGTCCACCGCCGGTATCGACACGCAGGAGCTCTTGGACACGCGCCCCCTTGCCAAGTCCTGGCACAACTGGATCCTGAACGACCGCTCGCTCTACGGTCTGCCGCGCAAGTTCAACGTCGCCTTCGACGGCAGCGGCGTGATGCCGACCCTGGAGGAGACCAACGACATCGGCTTCCAGGCCGTGGAGGTGCTCGACGGCGCTTCCATGCCGCCCGGCATCTACATGCGCCTCGTGCTCGGCGGCATCTCGGGCCACCGGGACCTCGCCCGCGACACCGGCATCGTGCTGAAGCCGGAGGACTGCAACGCCGTCGCCGACGCGATCATCCGGGTGTTCATCGAGAACGGCGACCGGACGAACCGCAACAAGAGCCGGATGAAGTACGTCCTCGACGCCTGGGGCTTCGACAAGTACCTCGCGGCCGTCGAGGACAAGCTCGGCCGCAAGCTCGACCGGGTCGCGCCGGAGCAGGTCGCGCCGCGGAAGGCCACCGACCGGTTCGCCCATGTCGGCGTCCACGCCCAGAAACAGCCCGGCCTCAACTGGATCGGCGTGGTCCTGCCGGTCGGCAAGATGACCAGCGATCAGGTTCGGGCGCTCGCCAAGATCGCCGCCGAGTGCGGCGACGGCCAGATCCGCCTGACCGTCTGGCAGAACTTCATCTTCTCCGGGGTTCCGGACGCGAAGGTCGCCGAGGTTGAGCAGCGGGTGCTCGATCTCGGCCTCACTACCAAGGCGGCCGGCATCCGCTCCGGCCTCGTGGCCTGCACCGGCGCCCGCGGCTGCAAGTTCGCCGCCTCCGACACCAAGGGCCACGCCCTGATCATCGCCGACCACATCGAGAAGGCCCTGCCGAACCTCGACGTGCCGGTGAACGTCCACCTCACCGGCTGCCACCACAGCTGCGCCCAGCACTACATCGGCGATATCGGGCTGATCGGCGCCAAGGTCGTCGTCTCGGAGGAGGGCGACACCGTCGAGGGCTACGACGTGGTGGTCGGCGGCGGCTTCGCCGAGAACCCGAAGATCGGCAGCGAGATCTGGAAGGCCGTGAAGGCCGAGGACGTTCCCTCCCGCGTCGAGGCGCTGCTGCGCGCCTATCTCGCCCTCCGGCAGGGCCCCGAGGAGAGCTTCCAGGCCTTCACCAGCCGCACCGGCGCGGAGGCGCTCCGCGACGCCGCCGAGGACCAGCCCGCCCTGAAGGCCGCCGCATGACCCACTACGTCTCGCCCCCCCTCGTCCTGATCCCCGAGACCGCGCCCTTCAACGAGGACCAGCGCGCCTGGCTCTCGGGCTACTTCGCGGCCCTGCTCGGCCCCGCCGTCGCGGGCGCGACGGCGCTCGCGCCCGGCGAGGGCCCCGCCACGGGCCCCAAACTCGCCGACAACGACGACGCCCCCTGGCACGACCCGTCCGTGCCGATCGCCGACCGGATGGCGATGGCGAAGGACCGGCCCGAACCGCAGAAGCTGATGGCCGCCATGGCCCAGCAGGATTGCGGCCAGTGCGGCTACAACTGCGCCGACTACGCCAACGCCATCTTCCTCAAGAACGAGGCGCGCCTGAACCTTTGCCAGCCCGGCGGCAAAGAGACCCTGCGCATGCTCAAGAAGCTGGACGAGGAGTTCGCCGCCGCCGGCGGCGCCCCCGCGGCGCCGAAGGCGGAGGACGACGCCCCGAAGGCGGCGGCCGATCTCGGCCCGCTCGGCTACTGCCGCGAGAACCCGGTCGAGGCGCTGTTCCTGTCCCGTCGACGCCTCAACGATCCGGGCGGCGAGAAGGAGACGTGGCACATCGAGATCGGGCTCGACGGCACGCCGATCCAGTACGAGGTCGGCGACTCGCTGGGCCTGTTCCCCGCCAACGCCCCGGCGCTGGTGGATGCGGTGATCGCGGAACTCGGCGCCCGGCCCGAGCGGGTGATCGGGGAAAGGACCCTGCGCGAGCACCTGCTGATCAACTACGCGCTCGGCGCGGCGCCCGACAATCTGTACCAGCTGCTGTCGCTGCTCACCTCCGGGGCGGCGCGCAAGAAGGCGCAGGCGCTCGCCTCCGGCGAGGATCCGGACGGCGACGCCGCCTATCTCGACGTGCTCGGCGCGCTGCACAAGTTCCCGGGCGCGCGGCCCGACGCCGAGGTCTTCCTGGAGGCCTTGGACGAGCTGCAGCCGCGGCTCTACTCGATCTCGTCCTCGCCCAAGATGGATGTCGGCCGCGTGTCGCTGACCGTGGACGCGGTGCGCTACAACCACCGCTCGCGGCTGCGGCTGGGCGTGGCCTCGACGCACCTGGGCGAGCGCCTGCCCGAGCAGACCAGGGTGAAGGTCTACATCCAGAAGGCGCACGGGTTCGGACTGCCGGCCGACCTGTCGAAGGACGTTATCATGTGCGGCCCCGGCACCGGCATCGCGCCGTTCCGGGCCTTCCTGCGCGAGCGCGCCGCCACGCGGGCGCCGGGCCGCAACTGGCTGTTCTACGGCCACCAGCGGCAGGCCTCGGACTTCTTCTACAAGGACGAGCTGAACAGCCTGAAGGACGACAAGGTGCTCACCCGCCTGTCCCTGGCCTGGTCGCGGGACGGGACGGAGAAGACCTACGTCCAGGACCGGATGCGCGAGAACGGCGCCGAGCTGTGGAAGTGGCTGGAGGGCGGCGCGCATTTCTACGTCTGCGGCGACGCCAAGCGCATGGCCAAGGACGTCGAGCGGGCGATCATCGACGTGGCGGCGCAGTTCGGCGGCAAGAGCCCCGAGGACGCGGTGGCCTATCTCGCGGCGCTTAAGAAGGCCGGGCGGTATCAGGCCGACGTGTACTGAACCGCAACTTGCTCTCCTCCCCCTGTGGGGAGGAGCCGGAGGTGGGGGTGGCGCAGGATGGGGCTCGGGCGGTGCCTTCTGCACCACCCCCACCCCTAACCCCTCCCCACAGGGGGGAGGGGAACGGCGGCGCGAAGCTTGCTCCCGCCCAGGACGACCCTGCGAGGATTCAGCCATGACCCAGCCAGTGGCGGCGCCGACGGTGCGGACCACCTGCCCCTATTGCGGGGTCGGGTGCGGCGTGCTCGCGACCCCGGACGGGCAGGGCGGCGCCACCATCGCGGGCGATTCCGAGCACCCGGCCAATTTCGGCCGCCTGTGCTCGAAGGGCTCGGCGCTGGGCGAGACCCTGTCGCTCGAGAACCGCCTGCTCCACCCGCAGGTCGACGGCGCCCAGGTCTCGTGGGATGCCGCGCTCGACACGGTCGCGGGCAAGCTCCGCGCGGTGGCGGACGAGCACGGGCCGGACGCGATCGCCTTCTACCTCTCGGGCCAGCTCCTCACCGAGGATTACTACGTCGCCAACAAGCTCGCGAAGGGCTTCATCGGCACGCCGCACGTGGACACCAACTCGCGGCTCTGCATGTCGAGCGCGGTCGCGGCCCACCGCCGGGCCTTCGGCTCCGACACGGTCCCGGGCTGCTACGAGGATCTCGACGAGGCCGACCTGATCGTGCTGGTCGGCTCCAACACCGCGTGGTGCCACCCGGTCCTGTTCCGCCGCATGGCCGACGCCAAGGAGCGCCGCGGCACCAAGTTCGTGGTCATCGACCCGCGCCGGACCCAGACCGCGCAGGAATGCGACCTGTTCCTCGGCATCCGGCCGGGCACCGACACCGCCCTGTTCTCGGGCCTGCTGGTCTACCTGTCGGACAACGGTTTCCGCGACCGCGCCTTCATCGATTCCCACACGGCCGGCCTCGACGGCGCCCTCGACCGCGCCCGCCAGATCGCGCCGGACCTCGCGGCTGTCGCCGCCGTCACCGGTGTGACCGAGGCCGACATCGCGGCCTTCTACGCCCTGTTCGCCGGCACCCGCCGGGTGGTCACGGCCTTCTCGCAGGGGGTGAACCAGTCGGCGCAGGGGACCGACAAGGGCAACAGCATCATCAACTGCCACCTCGTCACCGGCCGGATCGGCGAGACCGGGATGGGGCCGTTCTCGCTGACCGGCCAGCCGAACGCCATGGGCGGGCGCGAGGTCGGGGGGCTCGCCAACATGCTGGCCGCCCACATGCACTTCACCCCCGAGGAGGTAGACCGGGTGCGCCGCTACTGGGGCGCCCCGCGGATCATCACCGGCGAGGGCATGAAGGCGGTGGCGCTGTTCGAGGCGATCGCCCGGGGCAAGATCAAGGCGCTGTGGGTGATGGGCACCAACCCGCTGGTCTCGATGCCGCGGGCCGACGCGATCCGGGACTCGCTCGCCGGCCTCGACCTCTACGTGGTGTCCGAGGCGGTGGCGGATTCCGACACTGCGCGGGGGCGGGCCAGGACCACCGTGCTTCTCCCCGCCCAGGCCTGGGGCGAGAAGGACGGCACGGTCACCAATTCCGAGCGCCGGATCTCGCGCCAGCGCCGCTTCCTCGCGAGCCCCGGCGAGGCCAGGCCGGACTGGGCGGCGCTGGCGGATGTCGGGCGCCGCCTCGGCCACGGCCGGGCCTTCGCGTTCGATTCCGCCGCCGCGATCTTCCGCGAGCATGCCGGGCTCTCGGCCTACGAGAACAACGGCACCCGCGATTTCGACCTCGGCGCGCTCGCGGACATCGGCGACACCGCCTACGAGGCGGCCCTGCCGGTGCAGTGGCCGATCCCGAAGCGCTCCGGCTTCCGGGGCGCCCCGCAGGGGAAGGCGAGGCTGTTCGGCGACGGCCGGTTCTACACCTTCGACCGGCGCGCCCGCTTCGTCGCGGTGCAGCCGCCGGCCCTCGCGCTCGCGGCCTCGGCGGCGTTCCCGCTCATGCTCAACACCGGCCGGGTCCGCGACCACTGGCACACGATGACCCGCACCGGGAAGAGCCAGCGGCTCTCCGCGCACCGGGCCGTGCCGTTCGTCGAGGTCCATCCGGACGACGCGGCGGCCCACGGCCTCGCGGAGGGCGACATCGCCCGGCTCACGACCGCGCACGGCGCGGCCGAGCTGGAGGTGACGGTGACCGACACGGTGGTGCCGGGCAGCCTGTTCATGCCGATGCACTGGGGCGGCGCCTTCGCGTCGCGGGCCCGGGTCGGCGCGCTGGTGCGGGGCATGACCGACCCGGTCTCGGGTCAGCCCGAGCTCAAGGCGACCCCCGCGGCGGTCGAGTCCGTCGGCTACCGCGCCCGCGGCTTCCTGCTGACGCGCCGACAGGTGGCGCTGCCCGAGGACTGGTGGTGGGCACGCGCCGCGATCACCGGCGGCTGGGGCGCGCAGTTCGCCACCGCCGACAGCTCCCGCGCCGTGGCGCTGATGGTGCGCGGGCTGATCCAGAGCGAGGCGCTGCCGGGCGGCGAGCTGGCGGAATATGCCGACCACGCCCGCGACCGCTACCGCTGCGCGGTCTACGACGGCGACCGCCTCGTCGCCTGCCTCGCCTACGCCCCCGCCGCCGAGCGGCCGGACTGGGAGGCCGCCAAGGTCCTGTTCGCCGCCGAGTCGCCCGACGCCGCCGAGCGGCGGGCGCTGCTCTCGGGCCGCGCGGCGACCGCCTCGGCGGGTCCGGTGGTCTGCGCCTGTCACGGCGTCGGTGCGGACGTCATCGCCGCGACCGTCGCCGGAGGCGCCGGCTCCGTGGAGGCGGTGGGCGCCGCCTGCAAGGCCGGTACGAATTGCGGCTCGTGCATACCGGAGATCCGCAAGATGCTGGCCGGGCAGACCGCCCGCGCCGCATGATTATCTGATAGACTCTCGTTGAGGATGGATCGGCTTCTCCTGTCGGATCACCTCATCCTGCGGTGCCCGCGCGTGCGGGCCTCGAAGAAGGGCTCCAGGGATCGCGCGGCCGACTGGAGCCCTCCCTCGAGGCCTCCGCTACGCTCCGGCACCTCGGGATGAGGGTGCAGACGGGATCGGTTGGATCAGGACGATTCAGGACAGGCCCGTGACTGAGACCCCCCTGCGCGCAGCCCGCGCGCCCCGCGAGACCAAGGCCGCCGGCCTGGAGCCGCTGGCGGTGCTGCCCGTCTTCGTCCCCCTGCGCGGCAAGCGGGTGGTGCTCGCCGGCTCGTCCGGCGGCGCCCCCTGGAAGGTGAAGGTCCTCGCGGCGGCCGGCGCCCACGTCGACGTCTACGCGCCCGAGCCCAGCGAGGAGCTGCGCGCGGTGCCGGGCGAGATCGTCGACGGGCAGGTGGTGCTGCACGAACGCGCCTGGAGCCCGGACGACCTCTGGGGCGCGACCTTCTGCGTCGGGGCCTTGGAGGACGAGGCCGAGTGCGTCGCCTTCGTGGCGGCTGCCCGCGGGGCCGGCGCCATCGTCAACGCGGTCGACCGGCCGCATCTCTGCGACGTGAAGTTCGGCGCCATCGTCAACCGCTCGCCACTCGTGGTCGGCATCTCGACGGAGGGCGCCGCTCCGGTCTTCGGCCAGACGGTGCGCGCCCGGATCGAGGCGATGCTGCCCCGCGGCTTCGCCCGTTGGATGGCCGCGGCCCGCGACTGGCGGGACGGCGTCACCGCGCGCTTCCACGGGTTCGCCGAGCGCCGGGCCTTCTGGGAGCGCTTCACCGACCGGGCCTTCGCGGAGCCCGACCGGGCGCCGTCGGACCGGGACCTCGCCGAGCTGCTCGGCGAGACCGAGAGCGCCCCGAAGGGCGGTGCCGTGACGTTGGTCGGCGCCGGTCCCGGCGACGCGGAGCTCCTCACCCTCAAGGCGCTGCGGGCGCTGCGCAACGCCGACGTCATCCTCTACGACGACCTCGTCGCCTCCGAGATCCTCGACTACGCCCGCCGCGAGGCGCGCACCATGCTGGTGGGCAAGACCGGCCACGGCCCGTCCTGCCGCCAGGACGACATCAACGCGCTGATGGTCCAGCTCGCCCGCTCCGGCAAGCAGGTGGTGCGGCTGAAATCCGGCGACCCGCTGGTCTTCGGCCGGGCCGGCGAGGAGATCGAGGCCTGCCGGGCCGCCGGCATCCCGGTCACGGTGGTCCCCGGGATCTCGGCCGCGCAGGGTGCGGCGGCGTCCCTCGGCCTGTCCCTCACCCATCGCGATGCCGCCCGCCGCCTGCAATTCGTCACCGGCCACGACCGTCGCGGCGCCCTGCCGGACGATCTGAACTGGGGGGCGCTCGCCGATCCAAGCGTCACCACGGTGGTCTACATGCCCAAGCGGACCCTGCGGGCGCTGCTGGCGCGCGCCGTGGAGGAAGGTCTGGCGCCCACGACCCCGGCGCTGCTGGTGTTCAACGCCACCCGCCCGAGCCAGCGGGCGCTGCGCGGCACGGCCACCGACCTCGCCGACCGAGTCGAGGCCGCCGGCCTCGACGGCCCGGCTCTGCTGATGGTCGGCGAGGCTTTCGCCGAGATGCGGGGCGCGCTCCTAGTCCAGGCCGAGCAGAACCGCGTCGCGGTCTGAAGCGGCGTCTGAGTCGGTTTGAGCGGGCGGCGCTCCGCGGGACGATACCGGCTCGTCCCGCGACGATCTGCGGCGGCTTCCGAACCTGGGCAAAACCAGGGCCGGAGCCACAACAAGCCGCGGGGACGCGATCCCCGGCACGACTCGGGAGGATGGAATGACACGAACTTGGATCAACGCCGCGGCCGCGCTGGCAATCCTCGGAGGTATCGCGCCGGCGACGGCCGCGGAGAACGACCATGCCGGTCTCGTGGTCGTCCCCGACGGAGCCGCGGCCATCTACGAGCCGGGACCGCCGAACTTGCCGAAGGGCACGCAGATCAGCCGGGTCGCGGGCGATCCGTCGAAGCCCGGACCGTTCGTGCTGCGCGTGAAGGTTCCAGCCAACACGGTGATCGCGCCGCACACCCACGCGAAGCCGGAGACGCTGACGATCCTCTCGGGCTCGATCTACCACGAGCACGGGCGTACCCTCGACAAGGCCAAAGGTTCGGCGCTCAAGGTGGGCGGCTTCGTCTACCTGCCCGAGGACATGCCCCATTCGCTCTGGACGACCGACGAGCCGGTCGAACTGCAGGTCAACGGCTCCGGCCCGTTCGGACTGAACTACATCAACCCGGACGACGACCCGAGCCGGAGTGCCGGCAAGCCCGGCTAGTCCGGATCAGGTCTCGCCGGCGACGAAGGCGCGCATCAGGTAGTTGGCGATCGCCATGGGCGGCGGGGCCTGGATGCCCTCGGGATGCGTGCCCGCCAGCATGGCGGCGACCGCGTCCCGGGTGAACCAGCGCGCATCCTCCAGCTCGCTCGGGTCGGTGACGATGGCGTCGTCGAGCGCCTCGGCGGCGCAGCCCATCATCAGCGAGGACGGGAAAGGCCAGGGCTGCGACGTCCGGTAGGTCACCGCGCCGACGCGGATCCGCGTCTCCTCGAAGACTTCGCGGCGCACCGCATCCTCGATCGTCTCGCCGGGCTCGAGGAAGCCCGCGAGGCATGAGTACATGTGCGGCCGGAAATGCGGCCCGCGGCCCAGCAGGCAGGTATCGGCCCGGCGGACCAGCATGATGACCACCGGGTCCACCCGGGGGAAATGGTGGGCGGCGCAATTCGGGCACTCCCGCCGGAAACCGCCAGCCTTCACCGTGGTGGCGGTGCCGCAATTGGCGCAGAAGCCGTGGCGGGCGTGCCAGTCGAGCATCGACTTGGCTACCGCCAGAAGTCCGAGTTCCTCGGCTTCCACGGCGGCGTCGGTGGCGATCGACCGCAGATCGAGGGTGCGGGTCCCGGCGTCGGCGAACCGCTCCGCCGCCTCGGCGGGCGCCGCGGCGGCGAAGACGGGAGCACCGTCCCGGTGGCCGAGGAAGATGCGCGGGCCATCAGTGAGGCCGGCGGCGTCCGCGGGCGCGATCAGCGCGGTGGGTCCGCGCAGCACGATCCGGTCGCCGCAGAGCAGGACAAGGCGTGCCTCGGGCGCCTCAAGAGGCGGGACAGCTTCCTCGGGCTGCTCGGCGGAATGGCGGTCCAGGCGGTTGCGGACGAAGCCGAGGATGTCGCGGGGATCGGTCATCGGAAGGTTCAGGCCGCGGTGAAGAGAGCGCCGGCGCGTTCGAGGAGCTGGGCGCGGGCGTGGGGCGGGTAGGGCGTGCGGGTCTCGAAGCCCCAGACCGGGCCGGGCCAGGCCGGGTCCGAGCGGAAGCGGCCGACCACGTGCACATGAAGCTGTGCCACGATGTTGCCGAGGGCGGCTATGTTGACCTTGTCGGGCTTGGCCAGCGCCTGCATTACCCGCGTGGCGATGCGCATCTCGTGCCACAGGGCCGCCGCATCGTCCTCGGAGAGGTCGGTAATCTCGCTGATGTCCGGCCGGCGCGGCACCAGGATGAGCCACGGAAACCGGGCATCATCCATCAGCAGCACACGGCACAGGGACAAGTCGCCAACCTCTACGGTGTCGGCCGCCAGGCGCGGGTCGAGGGTGAAATCCGAGTCGCTCATCGCGGATCGGTTTAGCGCAGCTCATGCGTCCGCGCGCGGTCCGGCGTCGGGAACGATGACGCAGGCCAAGGCAATCCGTCAGAGGCCGGGTATGACGCCCTGGCGTCCCACCGCGACCGTGCCGGCGTCGAGGGCGCCGTCCGGCTCCGACCGCGCGAAGATCGTCACCGCGGCGCCGGGTTCGAGCAGCGCCTTCTCGCCGGGCGAGAGCTGAGTCACCGGCGTGTCGGCGGGGATCTCGAAGGCGGAGTGGCCATCGCGGTAGGCGAGCGCCAAGCGCATCGGCGCCAGCCCACGCACATTGGCCACCCACCCGGCCGTCAGCGTTGCGCCGGGCTCGCTGTCCCAGGGCTGAGTCCCGGCCTCGAAGCCGCGCTCGGACGGGGAGTAAAGCGTCACCGCCCGCGCGCGCTGGGAGCCGTCGCCCGGAGCTCCGACCACGCTGACGTAGCTCTCCGGCTTGATCGCACGAAGGGTCGCTTGATTGACCGCGTAGACGCGGGTCTTCGGCGTCATCCGCAGCGTGAGTGTGCTGCCGCTGCCGCGCCGGATCTCCAGGCGGTCGGCGTCGGCGCGCACGACGGTTCCCCGGAAACGCATCGACTCGGCCTGGACGGCGGAGGCGGCGGACATCGACAACAGGGCGGCGAGGAGAAGGCGGGTCACGGGGCTCCTTATCGCTTCCGTCCGGATGCGGGAGCCGAACGCCACGTGGGCGCGGCGGTTCCCGGTGTGCGGTGGGGATGCCGTGCGGCAGTCCGGTCGGCCATCGCCTCGGCGGTCGGCGATGCGCCCCTCATCAATGGGCCATCAGCACAGGCATGTCGGCCTGGGCGAGCACGTGGCTGGTGACGCCGCCGAAGATCATCTGCCGCAGGCGGCTTTGGGTGTAGGCCCCCTTGATCAGCAGGTCGCACCCGAAACCCTTGGCCTCGGCCAGGAATGTCTCGCCGGGGACGCGCCGTCCCGAGGGAAGGGCCCGGTGCGAGGCGTCCACGCCCTCGCAGGCCAGCGCCTGGGCGAGATCCTGGGCGGTCGGGCCCGGCACCATCCCGCCTTCGACGCTCAGTACGAGGACCCGTTCGGCCCGCCGCAGGAACGGCATGGCGAAAGCCACCGCCCGGGCGGTCTCGGTGGAGCCGTTCCAGGCGATCAACACCGACGTGCCCAGACTCGCCGGCGGCTCGGGCGGGGCGAGCAGGATCGGACGGCCGCTCTCGAACAGCGCGGTCTCGAAGGTTGTCATGCGCGGCGCGTTGTCGGTGGTTCCCGGTCGACCCACCACGGTGGCCGAGAACAGCCGCGCATACTGGCCCAGGAAGGCGTCGCCCGTCGGCACGTCCTGGCGCCATCGGTAGCGTGGGCCCGCGTCGGCAACCCGCTCGGGGATGCACAGGCCGTCGCGGGCGTGGCGCGGGATGCCGGCCGCATCCATGAACGCGACGAAGCGGCCGCCCGCCTCCTCGGCCTCGGCCCGGTCGGCTTCCTCGTCCCGCAGCCAGGTCATGCCGCCGACCATGTCGACGGGGACGTACTCGGCCAGCGCCGGACGCAGGGACACGCCCTCGATCAGGCTGCCGAAGCGCGCCGCCGCCAGCCGTGTCGTCTCGAAGACGGAGGGCAGGGCATCGTGCATCGCGACGGGTACGAGCAGGGTCTTCATGGCGGCGTCCTCCTCGGCGGCAGGCTAATCCGGGTGGCGCCCGTGGGAAACCGGTAGGGAGACGGCACCCACACGGTTCTGCCCGGCGCCGGGATCGAGGAGGGCGCGGACCCGGCGGGTCAGCGGCCGCTCCACGCAGCGGTGGACCAGCAGCGCAGCCGCGACGCTCGCCACCAGCATCAGGACCATCCCGCCCCAAGGATAGGCCGCCGACGCGAGGCCGGACCTGACCAGGCCCTCGCGCACGAGCCGCAGGGCGAAGGGATGCACGAGGTAGAGGGCGTAGGACGCATCCCCGAGTGCCACGAGGCCGCGCACCGCGTCCGGCAACCGCGCGCGCGCTCCCGCATCCCGACCCGGCCCGAGGGCGGAGGCCACCAGCAGGGCCGCGGGGACACCGACGAGGAGCGGCCGAAGAAACCCGTCGGCGCCGTCGAGGCCTGCCAAGGCGCGGGCGGACACGAGAAGACCGAGCACACCGAGGCCTGCGAGCCCGAACCGGGCTGCAGCGGACGGCCGAAAACCTTCACGATAGGCGAGGGCGAGCCCCGCACCGGCGGCGAATTCGAGGACGATGGGATCCGCCCAGAAGCGGAGCGGCAGCGGCAGATCCGACGCGATCGTCCCGGCGGCGACGAGGAGCACGAGGACCGCGGCCAGCCACGCGACCGCGCCGCGCCGGCCGAAGCCCAGCCCGAGAGCGAAGATCACGTAGAAGAAGGCTTCGTAGTTCAGGGTCCAGCCCAGCCCGTAGAGGGGCTGGACGGTGCCATCCGGACGGGCCGCGGGCCAGAACAGGAAACCGGCCACGAGCGCGCCGGGATCCCGCACGAGGCCCGCGGCTTCCCCGAGGAGATCGGGCCGCACGAGCGCGATGAGCAGGAAGACCAGGCTCATCAGCCAGTAGAGGGGCACCACCCGCGCGACCCGGTGGGCGAGGAACCGCGCCCGGCCGCCGGGCACGCGGAACAGGCGGTCGCTCGCGTGCACGATGACGAGGCCGGAGATCACGAAGAACAGATCGACCCCGCCCCACCACGGCAGGAGGGTCTGTGGATCGAGCTCCGGGCCGGCACCGCGCGCGGCCATCAGGCCCGCCTCATGCCGCGCGTGGTGCCACGCCACCGTCAGGGCGGCCAGCGCGCGCAGGACCTGAACGCCGACGAGGATCACCGGGCGGCCGCGCGGATTGCCGGGGTCCCGTCCCCCGAACGGAGGGTCGGTGAACCGTGTCCGCGCCTTTCCCGCCCGCTCCCGGAGGGGAGCGGTGATGCGCGAAGGCGGTCGGGCCACTGCGCGGAGGGGCAGGGCAAGGCCGCAGAGGCCGACGTGTGCCCCCTCCGGTGCAGGCTGCGGTGTTCGCACATCTCGAACAGGCAATCTGGGCCATCGCGGTCCAGTCGCGAACGCTGATCTCCACGCGTACGTCCACCCGACTGATCCCGTCGTCCCGGTTGGGATCCGACTTGGCCCGAAGCGAAAACCGCAGGAACCATAAGCTGATGGCCTCGTTGACGCACCAATTCGCGAACGCGTCGACGCGAGCTCTCGCCTCGCCGCATGGTATGGACCATGCCCGTTCGCGCATCCATCTCGAACCAGAGGTCCCGATGCTGAAGAACTATGCTGCCGCCTCCGCGCTGGTCCTGGCGCTGTCGAGCCCGGCTTTCGCCCAGGGCGCCAACGACTTCCGCCTCCAGTCGATGCAGGCGAACGCCTTCGAGATCCAGTCCTCGCAAATCGCCCTGTCCAAGTCGCGCAACCCGCGCGTTCGGTCCTACGCCCAGGAGGTGATCCGCGATCACCGCGCCGCCAACGTGGCGCTCGCCGGCGGTCAGCCCGGCATGATGGCCGGTGGCGATCCGGGCCTCGGCGGTCTTGTGACGGCTCCGATCGCGGTGGCAGGCAGCGCCGTGGGCGCCGGTGTTGGCGCGGCGACCGGTGCGGTCGGCGGCACCCTGGCGGGCGGCCCGGTCGGCGGCCTCGAAGGCGCGGGCGCCGGAGCGGCGCGGGGTGCCGCGGCGGGTGGCCAGATCGGCCGCGGGGACGTGGCGGCCACGGGCGCCTCGACTCTGGTGGCCCCGAGCCCCGAGCAGCAGGCGATGCTGTCCGAATTGTCGGCGGCCCCGGCTGGAGCGCGCTTCGACCGTCTGTACGCCGCTCAGCAGATCCAGGCGCACCAGATGACGATTGCCATGACCCAGGCCTATGCCCAGGGCGGCCCGAACCCGGCCTTGCGCAACTACGCCCAGCAGGCCCTTCCGGCCCTGCAGATGCACATGCAGCAGGCTCAGCGGCTGCCGGGCGCCATGTGAGGCGCCCCACAAAGTAGAACGACGCGCGGCCCGGCCGAGACCGGGCCGGCAGGCGGCGGGTGCGAGCCCGCCGCCTTTTTTGCGTTGGATCGGCCTCAGTCGCACGCGATGGCGGCAACCGAGCGGACGGCGAGCCCAGCGGTATCCAGCGGCGGCTTGAACTCGCCGGTTTTAGGGTCGCACACGAGGAGGGATCCGGTCGCCACGCCGAAATGCGCGCCGTGAAGCTGGGTCCGTCCGTCGTCAACCCGCTCCTTCACGAATGGGAAGGTCATCAGGTTCTCGAGGCTCTGCTTGACCACGGCGTATTCCAGCTGCGTCAGGTAGTCCGGCGCGCTGGGATCGCCCGCCTTCGACTCCGCCTGCCCCACGAGAGAGACCCATTTGCCGATGAAGTCGCCCGGAGACAGCGGCTTGGCCTTGTTGGCGTAGGCCTTGATGCCGCCGCAGGTGGCGTGGCCGAGCACGACGATGTGCTTCACTTCCAGGGCCTGGACGGCGAATTCCAGGGCTGCCGAAGTGCCGTGGTACTGGCCGTCCGGCTGATAGACCGGCACGATGTTGGCGACGTTGCGGATCGTGAACAGCTCACCCGGACCGGCATTGAAGATCGCGCTGGGCGAGACACGGCTGTCGCAGCAGCTGATGATCAGGATCTCGGGGTTCTGGGACGAGGCGAGTTGCGCGAAGCGCCGGCGCTCCGTCGGGAAGCGGTCCTGCAGGAAAGACCGGTATCCTTCAGTCAGGTATACGGGGAACATCAATTCGTCTCCGGTTAGAGGAAACCGCGTCTCGCGGAGTGGAACTCAAGGATCCTGCCAAGTCAGAACGCGCGGCTGGGCTGGAATAGTCCCGGCGGCGACTTCGGCTGCAAGGTCGGCGAGGCCCGCCGGCTCGACGCGCGCGCCGCTGGCACGCAATTCGTCGAGGGGCCACCAGCGCGTCCCGATCACGGGATTGTCCTCGGTCTCGGCGAGGCGGCTCGTGTCGACGCGGTCGTCGGGCAGGCGGACCAGGAAGTAGCGCTCGCGGGCATCCCGGGACTGGCGGAACAGGTGAAACGGCCCGTCGCAGACGGCGACGAGCGGGCCGATCGCGACGTCGTCCCGGCCGATCTCCTCTCCCAGTTCGCGCCGGCAGGCCGTGACGTGATCCTCACCCGGCTCCAGGCCGCCGCCCGGCATGAACCAGAATCGCAGGGGCTCACCGTCCGCGCCTCTAGTATGGACCGACGCGTAGGCGATCAGCAGGATCCGGTCGTGCGGATCCAGGACGACCGCACGGGCGATGTGTCGGATCGGGAAAGGGTTCGCGGCGCTCATGCGACCGAAGCTAGGGCGCGACTTGAGCGCTGGACACCGCTTGTGGTCCCGTAGGCGCGCGCGCGCCGCTTCGGAAAACACAGCTCTCGCCTTCATCCATCGAGGGCGCGTGAGGGTAGCGGAGGTGCCGCTGGAATGCGGCCTGATGTGCGTGGCCATCAGGAGAATGCTTCGGGCGCTGTGGCGCCTCTGACCGAAGCGCGGTCGAAGGTCCCGATGTCCGGGGGCTTGCGCGATCGCGCTCTTCATCACCGACGCCGCGCCGAATCCCGCGAAGGCCGCAGCTCCATGCGGCGCTCGTCACAGTTCGACCGCAACGTCTTCCAATGAGCCTACCGCTGAGGGATTACAGCGGCTTCCAAAGC
The DNA here is from genome assembly GCF_000364445.2 of Methylobacterium mesophilicum SR1.6/6. Lineage (NCBI taxonomy): Bacteria > Pseudomonadati > Pseudomonadota > Alphaproteobacteria > Hyphomicrobiales > Methylobacteriaceae > Methylobacterium > Methylobacterium mesophilicum. The sequence continues at coordinate 4,178,175 of NZ_CP043538.1, forward strand.
GTATGAAATCTGACATCTTCGAATGCTGTATTCGTTTTTGAAAATTGCGTTGACAACGAATCTTATCTACGCGAATGTAGTATTCGCTCAATCTAAATGTGGGCAAGTCCACGAAGATCAATTCTATGGAGGATGTCCGATGCCGCTCGCGCTGCGTTTCTCCACCACGGCCCTGTTGCTTCTGACCGGAGCGACAGGCGCCATTGCCATGCCGATGGGCGGCACCTTCACCCTGCACTACGACGGCCAGAACGTGCAGCCGATCGCGCCCGGCAAGATGAAGATCGAGGAGCGCGGCTCCGGCATCAACAGGAGCCCTGGCCAGCCCCTCGACAACGCTCAGGTCACCATCGTCGAAACGGTGACGCTGGAGAGCGGGCAGGGTCCGCTGAAGGGCACGATCACCTTCGCCACGCCGAACGGGGCGGCGACGAGCCCGTTCACCGGCCGTGTCGTGACGGACGCGCAGGGTCGGATCACCGCCATGGGCACCTTCAAGGTCGCCAAGGCGACGGGGGCGTTCGCAGGCCTGAAGGGCACCGGATCGTTCACCACCGTCTTCGCATCGCAAACCGACCAGACAACCGAATGGCGCGGCGAGTTCAAGCCACCGCCTGCCCTGGCCTCGTCGCGCTGAGACGTACCGCGCTCACGGGATCCGCTGAGTCTCGCCCACGGCCGGCGCCCATATGACAACCGGCAGGCCGTGCGCGTCCTGCGCAGGCGGGTCGGGGAGAGGCCGAGCCCGCCCCGCGAGGATGTCGGCTGCCACCACCAGAGCCGCCAAGGCGTCGAGGTGGTCGTCCTCGGGCACGCCCTTGACGCGGGCATCGAGCAGGGTCTTCGGCAGCCCCGCCGCGGCGAGAAGCGCCCGCCGGAGATCGAGGCCCCGCCGGGCGTCGCGCCCCTTCTTCGCCAGGCCGAGAGGCCGGTCGCCGTTGAGGGCGTGGAACGCGACTTCCGGGTGGACCTCGTGAACCCGTCCGCGCACCTCCGGGCGCGCTCGCAGGAGCGTGTCGACCGCGCGGACGTAGCGAAAGATGTTGTAGCCTTGGATGGAAGGCGCGAAGGTCGGCTCGCTTGCGGCGCGCGAGGCGGCCTTGGCGGCGTCGTAGTCGGACGCGTAGACGGCGGCCCGCGGCGGCATCGGGAAGACCGACGACCGTGCCGGACCGAGGCGGGCGCGCGCCGCGCGATCGGCCGCCCGGCCGCCGCCGAGGATCCGGTCGGGCAAGCCGATCGGCACGTCGATCCCAACGATCAGTGGGCGCTCCGGCGCGTCGAGGAGGGCGGCCACGTCGGGAAAGAGGCCGCAGCGGTGTCGTCCGGGATCGTCAAGATCGAGGAGCGCGCCCGCCCAGGCTCCGCGGCATCCGTCCAGTCCCGCGACCCAGCGCGCCATGTCGTGTCTCCCCGCGGCCCGCGCCCTCGGCGCTTCTTGCCCCTCCGCCCGCAGAAAGCTATCCGCGTCGCGGCGGGCACCGCCGCCGCCCGGGAGAAGCGTGATGAGCGAGATCCGTCCCCGCCGCAGCGTGCTGGCCATGCCCGGCGCCAACGCCCGGGCCCTGGAAAAGGCACGGTCGCTCCCCGCCGACGTGATTCTGATCGACCTCGAGGACGGCACCGCCCCGGAGGCCAAGGCGGCGGCGCGCGCGCAGGTCGCCGCGGCCGTGGCCGCCCGCGGCTTCGGCCCCCGCGAGGTGGTGGTGCGGATCAATCCGCCCGAGACCGAGGACGGCGAGGCCGACCTCGTCGCGCTGGCTCCGGTCGCCCCGGACGCGATCCTCGTGCCCAAGGTCCGCACGTCGGACACGCTGATCGCCGTCGGTTCCCGCCTTCGCCGCCTCGGCGCGCCGCTCGCCACGCGGGTCTGGGCGATGATCGAGACGCCGATGGCGGTGGTGAACGCCGCCGAGATCGCCGGCGCCGCCCGCGACGTGGACGGGCGTCTCTCCGCCCTCGTGATCGGTCCCAACGACCTCCTCAAGGCAGCTCGCATCCGGCCGCCTGGACGGGCGGCCCTGATTCCCTGGCTTATGACTGTGCTGGCCGCCGCGCGGGCCTACGAGATCGCGGCGATCGACGGCGTGTTCACGGATCTCCGGGACGCGACCGGGTTCGAGGCCGAGTGCACGCAGGGTCGCGACCTCGGTTTCGACGGCAAGATGCTGATCCACCCGAGCCAGATCGGCCCTGCCAACGTTGCCTTCGGGCCGGATGACGGGGAGATCGCCGAGGCACGGCGGATGCTCGACGTCTTCGACGCCCCGGAGAACCGCGCCCTCGGGGTTGTCGCCGTCGACGGGAAGATGGTCGAGCGCCTCCACGTCGAGGCCGCTCGTCGGACGCTCGCGATGGCCGAGGCGATCGTGCGGCTCGGCGCGTGAGCGCGCTGCCGGAAATCGGCCTGCGGCTGCTCGATCCGCGGCTGCCCGGCTGGGGATTTCCGCGCTGGGGCTCCTCGGCCGCGGCAGGCCTCGATCTGCACGCCTGCCTCGACGCGCCGCTGGTCCTGCCGCCCCAAGCCAAGCCGGCTCTGATTCCGGCGGGGTTCAGCGTGCTCATCCGCGATCCCGCATGGTGCGGGCTGATCTTTCCCCGCTCCGGACGTGGACACCGCGAGGGCTTGGTGCTGGGCAACGGTACCGGCGTCATCGACGCGGATTACGAGGGGCCGTTGATGGTCTCCGCCTGGAATCGGGACGCGACGGAGCCGGTCCGGATCGAGCCGGGCGAGCGAATCGCGCAGCTCGTCTTCACGCGCATCACGCGACCGGTGCTCACAGTACTGGAGGGTGAGGCCGGTCCCGCCTCCGCACGCGGATCGGGCGGCTTCGGGTCGAGCGGGCGGTAGGCCCAGCCCCTCAGTCGAGCGTCGTCCCCAACCGACCGGCCAGATCCTGGATGAACTGGAAGGCGGTCCGGCCCGAGCGCGAGCCGCGGGTCGTGGCCCATTCGAGGGACTCGGCGCGCAGCTGCTCCGGCGGCACCGCGAGACCGTAGCGCTCGGCATAGGCGCGGATCATCGCCAGGTACTCGTCCTGGCTGCACTTGTGGAAGCCGAGCCAGAGGCCGAACCGGTCGGAGAGCGAGACCTTCTCCTCCACAGCCTCGCCGGGATTGATCGCGGTGGAGCGCTCGTTCTCCATCATGTCGCGGGCGAGCAGGTGGCGGCGGTTGGAGGTGGCGTAGAACAACACGTTCCCGGGCCGGCCCTCGATGCCGCCGTCGAGCGCTGTCTTGAGCGACTTGTACGAAGTGTCGTCGGCGTCGAACGAGAGGTCGTCGCAGTAGACCAGCCAGCGGTGCGGGTCGGGCCGCAGCAGCGCCATCAGGTCCGGCAGGGCCTCGATATCTTCGCGGTGGATCTCCACGAGTTTCATGGGCAGGCTGCCGACGGGGCGGCGCGCGTTGATCTCGGCATGGGCCGCCTTGACCAGCGAGGATTTTCCCATGCCGCGGGCGCCCCACAGCAGGGCATTGTTGGCCGGCAGGCCGCGGGCGAAGCGCTCGGTGTTCTCCACCAGGGTGTCGCGCGCCCGGTCGATGCCGGTGAGCAGTCCCATCTCCACACGCGCCACCTGCGGCACCGGCGTGAGCCGGCGTTCCGGCCCCCACAGGAAGGCGTCGGCCGCCTCGGGGTCGAAGGCCGGCGGGACCGCGGGCGCAGTCCGCTCCAGAGCGGTGGCGATGCGCTCCAGAAGAGGCATCAGGGCGTCGAGGGTCGTCGGGCTCGTCATCGGATCGGGTGTTCGCTTCCGGGTCGGTCAGGCGGCCGGTTCTACGGGGAAGAGCCGGGGAAATCATCCGTATCCGGACGCATGGCGCGGGCCTGCCGAACGCGAACGCGGATCGGGCGTTTGCTATCGGACGGGGAGGGGACCCGGGGGGATCCGCCCGCGCCGGACGACCAGATCCTTCACGTCAACGCCGCTCGCGCCCGGGAGGGGGACCTGCCGCGTCCCTCGAAGCGTCGCGCGACGCCTTATTGATCGATGAGAAGGACCGCGATGGAAGAGGGACCGACGATCCGGATCACCCAAGTCGCGGATTACGTCTTCACCGTCGACTTCAGCGCGGCCCTGCCGGCGCTCCGGACCGACGAGGCGCCGCCGATCGGCGGCGGGACCGGGCCTTTCCCGGAGCAGCTCCTGATCTCCGGGGTCGCGAACTGCCTCTGCGCCAGCCTCGTCTTCGCCCTGGGCAAGTTCCGGCAGGATGCGCGCGGCGTCGCGGCCGAGGCGTCCTGCCGGGTGGCGCGCAACGCCGAGGGGCGGCTGCGCATCACGGGAATCGGCGTCCACATCCAGCTCGGGGCGGCCGCCGCCGACATGCCGCGGATCGACCGGGTGCTGGAGCAGTTCGAACGGTTCTGCACCGTCTCGGAGAGCGTGAAGACTGGGATCCCGGTCGCCGTTTCGGTGGCCGATCGCGAGGGAACGCGGCTCAAATGACCCCGAGCGGGGAAAGATCGGCCGCCCGAAGCATTGCCGCAGCACCCGAACGGCCGCCAGGGCCGGACGACGACCGGAGGACACGCCATGTCGGATGAGACGCGAGAGGCCGCCCGGGCGCCCGAGGCGCTCGCCAGCCTGTTCAACCAGCGCGCCAATGCAGGCGACGTCGAGGGGCTGGTCGCGCTCTACGAACCCGACGCGGTGCTGGCGGCCGGCCGCGTCGTCGCGACCGGGCATGCCGAGATCCGGACCTTCTACGCCGACCTGCTGGCACGCAAGTCGGATTTCCCGAACCCCGAGACCCTGCCGCCCCTGCGCAACGATGGCCTTGCCATGACCTTCGCGCGGCTTCCCAACGGCGCGTTCTCGGTGGAGGTCGCCCGCGAACAGGTAGACGGGACATGGCTCTGGGCGATCGACCAGTTGAAGCTCGCGCCGCCGAAGGGCTGAGGACGAACCGGACGCTACAGGGCTGCGAACTCGGGTCACCACGAGTTGGCCCCATGCTGGAATGGCTGATCCGTTATTCCGGGCTGCGAAGCAGGGCCCGGAAGCCGGACCCGCCACGCGTGCACGGCATGGCGCGGTCCGCGCTTCTGGATTCCGGGCTCGCCTTCGGCGCCCCGGAACGACGGGGTGGTTGTCACAGGGCCGCCGACGCACGGAAGCGCTGCAATCCGTTGACCCGGGTCCGCCGCTCTGCCGGCTGCTCCCCCGCGCTTGTCCCACCGGACGCGATGCGGCAAAGCGGGGCCCGCGCGCCTGACGCCGCGCGGAAGACCCGAGCCGACTCGATGCACGACATCCGCGCCATCCGGGAGAACCCGGACGCCTTCGACCGCGACCTCGGCCGCCGGGGCCTCGCGCCGCTCTCGGCCGAGCTGATCGCCCTGGACGAGGCGCGGAAGTCGTCCGTCTCGGCGGCGCAGGTCAACCAGGAACGGCGCAACGCCCTCGCCAAGGAGATCGGCGGCGCCAAGAAGGCCAAGGACGAGGCGCGTGCCGCTTCCCTGATGGCGGAAGTGGCGGCGCTGAAGGGCGTCGAGCCGGAGCTGAAGGCCGCGCAGGACGCCGCCGATGCGGCCTTGACGGACAGGCTCGCCGCGATCCCGAACCGGCCGAAGGCCGACGTGCCGGAGGGCGCGGACGAGCACGGCAACGTCCTCTATCGCAGCCACGCCGCCACCCGCGAAAGGCTGACCGAGGGCAAGGAGCATTTCGAACTGGGCGAGGCCGCCGGCCTGATGGATTTCGAGGCGGCCGCCAAGCTGTCCGGCTCGCGCTTCGTGGTGCTGAAGGGGCAGCTCGCCCGGCTGGAGCGGGCGCTCGGCCAGTTCATGATCGACCTGCACACGCAGGAGCACGGGTACTTGGAGGTGGCGCCCCCGGTGCTGGTGCGCGACGCCGCGATGTTCGGCACCGCGCAGCTGCCGAAGTTCGAGGACGACCAGTTCTCGGTCTTCAAGGGCCTCGATTACGTCAAGTCGCTGCAGAGGCAGGCCGGTACGGAATCCGCCCCGGTCAGCGACGAGCATTTCTGGCTCGTCCCCACCGCCGAGGTGCCGCTGACCAACCTCGTGCGCGAGTCGATCCTCCGCGAGGAGGAGCTGCCCCTGCGCTTCACCGCCCTCACCCCCTGCTTCCGGGCCGAGGCCGGGGCGGCGGGGCGCGACACCCGCGGCATGCTGCGCCAGCACCAGTTCAGCAAGGTCGAGCTGGTCTCGATCACGACGCCGGAGATGTCCGCCGACGAGCACGAGCGGATGCTGACCAGCGCGGAGGCCGTGCTGAAGAAGCTCGATCTGCCCTACCGGGTGATGACCCTCTGCACCGGCGACATGGGGTTCGCCAGTCAGAAGACCTACGACATCGAGGTCTGGGTGCCGGGGCAGCGCACGCACCGCGAGATCTCGTCGTGCTCGGTGTGCGGCGACTTCCAGGCGCGGCGGATGAACGCCCGCTACCGGGCCAAGGACGGCAAGCCGGCCTATGTCCACACCCTCAACGGCTCGGGCGTCGCGGTCGGCCGCGCGCTCATCGCCGTGATGGAGAACTACCAGAACCCGGACGGGAGCATCACGATCCCGTCGGTGCTCCACCCCTATATGGGTGGGCTCAACCGGATCGAGGGCACCCGTTGATGCGCATCCTGGTCACCAACGACGACGGCATCCACGCGCCGGGGCTCAGTACCCTGGAGGAGATCGCCCGGGAGCTGTCGGACGACGTCTGGGTGGTGGCGCCGGAGAGCGACCAGTCCGGCGTGTCGCATTCCCTCTCCCTCAACGATCCGCTGCGGCTGCGGCAGGTCTCGGAGCAGCGCTTCGCCGTGAAGGGCACGCCGTCGGACTGCGTGATCCTCGGCGTGCGCCATATCCTCGGCGATCACGGGCCGGACCTCGTCCTGTCGGGGGTCAACCGCGGCCAGAACGTCGCCGAGGACGTGACCTATTCGGGCACGATCGCGGCCGCCATGGAGGGGACGATCCTCGGCATCCGCTCCATCGCCATGAGCCAGGCCTACGGCGCCGGCGGGCGCGGCGCGCTCAAATGGGAGTGCGCGAGGACGCTCGGCGCGAAGGTGGTCCGGAAGATCCTGGAGACCGGGATCGAGCCCGGCATCCTGATCAACGTGAATTTTCCGGATTGCGAGCCGGCCGACGTGCAGGGCGTCGCGGTGGCGGCGCAGGGCTTTCGCAACCAGGCGCTGCTGTCGATCGACGCGCGGGTGGACGGGCGCGGCAACCCGTATTTCTGGCTGGCCTTCGCCAAGGCGCGGTTCGAGCCGGGCCACGGCTCGGACCTGAAGGCCATCGCCGAGAAGCGGATCTCGGTGACGCCGCTGCGCCTCGACCTCACCGACGAGCCGACGCTGACGCGCTTCGCGCAGGCCTTCGCCGCGTGATCGACCTCGGCAGCCTGGAGGAGGCTGCCGGCAACGCCGCCTTCGTGATGGCGCTGCGGGGCAGGGGCCTGCGCGACACCGCGGTGCTCCGGGCCATGGAGCAGGTGTCGCGCGACGCCTTCGCGCCGCCCGAGCACCGGGTTCATGCGCGGCGGGACATCGCCCTGCCGCTGCCCTGCGGCGCGTCGATGACGGCGCCGTCTACGGTGGCGCTGATGCTGGCGCTGCTGCGGGTGGAGCCGGGGCAGCGCGTCCTGGAGATCGGCACGGGCTCGGGCTACGCGTCGGCGCTGCTTGCCCGGCTCGGGGCCGGCGCCGTGTTGAGCCTGGAGCGTTACGGGACGCTGGCGGCAGACGCTGCCGCACGCCTCGCCGACCTGTCCGACGTGCACGTCGTCCAAGCGGACGGGCTCGCCCCGGAATTGCCGGATGGTGGCTTCGACCGGATCCTGGTCCATGGCAGCGTCGACGCGATCCCGCCGCACTGGCGCGCGGCGCTGGAACCCGGCGGGCGGCTGGTGACGGGCCTCGGCGGCGACGGGCTGTGCCGGGCCGCCGTGCTGGCCTCACCGGAGGCCGATGTAGGGCTGGGTGCGCCGATTCGTCTGGCAGCTCTGGCGCCTGGACTGGCGCGGGTTCTCTGATCCGGTGGCCCTTGCACCGCGGCGGCCGACTCGTCATCCTTCGGGCATGTCGGTCGACGCGCATTACATCGTCAGACGCAATGAGCTGCGGTCGGATCTGCGGGATCTCGATCGGGTGGCCTTGACCGCCGCTGCCGTGACGGATGACGGTGTCACGATGGAGGTGGGGTCCGAGGGCACGATCGTCGGCGTCTGGCGTGACGGCGAGGCCTACGAGGTCGAATTTGCGGAGCCGGCTGGCGCGCTTGCTACCGTCGAGGCAATGGACCTCCGCCTCGTCAAACGGGCGAACGCTTGAGTCCTCCGGACTGGCCGCGGAGTTGGTCGCTCGACCCGCGTAAGATCGACGGCTACCTGCTGGACGAATTCCACATCGAAGGCGGCCCAAAGGCGCGGTTCTTCAAGCGTTTCGGGTTCCATCTGGGCGACCCGCTCTCGCTCTCGTCGGCGCTGCTCGGTCATCCGACCGAGACCTCCTACATCGGCGAAACGGTCTCGGCGCGTGGGGACGTCAAACTGATCTTCGAGGGACCCATTCTATCGCCGGATGGGCGTAATCCGCATATCCGAACGGTCTGGCGCAGCGATGCGACGGGGCACGCCCATTTCGTCACCGCCGTACCGATGACCTGAGTGCGACCGCTCACCCCACCCGCCGCGCGGCCCGCCACAGGCGCCACAGCCGGCGCCAGCGCGGCAGCTCGACGGGCGTGTTGAGCGGGTCGTAGGACGCGTGCTCCATGGCGGCGAGGTAGGGCTCCACCAGCGCCACCGGCAGGAACGCGGCCCCCGCCGAGGGCGCGATGGTCGGGCGCGCCGCCTCGAAGGCCTTCAGGTGCTGCCGGGCAAGATCGCGCAGGTCGGCGCAGGCGCGGCGCAGGCCCGGCCCGCCGCGACCGGTGACGATATCCTCGCGGGTGACGCCGTAGCGGCCGAGGATGTCGGCCGGCAGGTAGACCTGACCGGAGCGGGCGTGCCAGGGCAGGGCGCGCAGGAGCCCGGTGATCCCGTAGGCCACGCCGGCATGGCCGGCCGCCCCCGCGCCGCCCGGCTCTGAGCCGTTGCCGATCACGAGGCTCGCCAGCCGGAACAGGGCCGAGGCCGTCTCGCCGCAATATCCCTCCAGGTCGTTCACCCGGGGCATCGGATCCTCGTAGAGGTCGAAGACGCGGGCGTCGATCAGGTCGACGAAGGGCTGGCGGCCGAGGCGGTTCACCCGGATCGCCTCCTCCAGGGCCGCCGCCACCGGGTTGGCACGCACGTCGCCGCGGGCCTCGCCCTGCAGGGCGTCGCGCCACCATTGCAGGCGGATTTCCCCGGCCATCGGGTTCGAGGCGGCCTCACGCACCCGCGCGACGGTCAGACTGAAGGCGTAGAGCGCGAAGAGGTGCGGGCGGGCGGCGGCGGGGGCGAAGAGGGTCGCGTAGTAGCGGTCCGGATCGCCGGTCCGCACCAAGCCCTCGCAATGGGATTGCGCGAAGGCGAGCCCTGTCTCGGCGGTCTGGCCCTCCACCTCCGGCATCAGGCCACCGCGATCAGCGCGGCCGCGACCTTGCGGTTCTCGGCGACCAGGATGTTGTAGGTCCGGGCGGCGGCGCCGGTCTGCATCACGTCGAGGCCGACGCCGACATCCTTCAGCCAGCCCCGCAGGGCGGGATCGATCGCCGCGATGTCGAGGCCTGTTCCGACGAGCAGCAGCTCGATGTCTCCCGCCTCGGCCTGGACCGGGCGCAGCGCCGTGCGGTCGATGTTCCGCGGCTCCGTCACGTCCCAGGCCCGCACGCCCGAGGGCAGCAGCAGGATCGAGCCGCGATGCGACATGCCGGCGAAGCGGAAGCCGCCATTGCCGTAGGTGTCGATGATGTGGCGCCCCGGCACGAAGCCGGATTCGAAGCTCTTCGGACTTGGCTGATCGGCCATTTCGGAAAAAGGACTACTCCGCCGGTTGCGGGACGCCCGAACGCTCGGCCGCCGCGCGGGCGCCCGAGAGCATCAGGCCCAGATAGATCAACACCGGCGTCGAGATGAAGATCGCCGAGTAGGTGCAGATCAGGACGCCGCAGAGCATCACCACGGCGAAGCCCTTGATCGCCTCGCCGCCGAACAGCACCAGGGCCAGCAGCGACAGGGCGGACGAGATCGACGTCATCACCGTGCGCGACATGGTCGAGTTGATCGACAGGTTGAGCAGGTCGACGGTGGGGATGGTCTTGTAGCGGCGCATCAACTCCCGGGTCCGGTCGAACACCACCACGGTCTCGTTCAGCGAGTAGCCCACGATCGTCAGGATCGCCGCGATCGAGGTCATGTTGAACTCGATCCGGCTGATGATGAACACGCCGACGGTGAGCACGATGTCGTGGAGCGTGCCCACGATGGCGCCGAGCGCCAGCTCCCGCTCGAATCGGAACCAGAGGTAGAGCAGCACCGCCACGACCGACAGCACGACGCCGAGCGTGCCGGACTGGACGAGTTCCCCGGAGACGCGCGGGCCGACAGTCTCGGTGCGGCGGAAGTCGTAATCTTTGTCGAAGGCGGCGTGCGCCTTGTTCATCACCGCGGTCTGGCCCTGCTCGCCGGGCTGCAGCGGCAGGCGTACCAGCACGGTACCCTGGTTGCCGAGTTCCTGCACCTCCGGCTCGCCGAAGCCGAAGCCCGCCGCCGTGTGCCGGATCGACGCCACGTCGGCGGTGCCGGACTTCGCCTGCAGCTCGACGAGGGTGCCGCCCTTGAAGTCGATGCCGAAGTTCAGCCCGATCGACAGGAACAGCGCCACCGTGGCGAGCGAGAGCAGCGCCGAGAGCGGGAAGGTGAAGCGCCGGAATCGCATGAAGTCGAAATGCGATTCATCGGGCCAGAGGCGGAGCAGGCGCATTTTTCGGACCTAACGTTGGGAAGATCGCAGCGCCGGCCCGATCGCCTGTCCCACTCTCGCCCTCATCCTGAGGTGCCGGAGCGGAGCGGAGGCCTCGAAGGAGCCCTCCAGTGACAACCGTGATCCCTGGAGCCCTCCTTCGGGGCCCGCTGACGCGGGCACCTCAGGATGAGGGGCGATTTGGAACAGCGGTATCAGGCCGGCGGTGATGCGTCTCCCGAAAGTGGGTTCATTCAGAACGGCAGGGCCTTCGGCCGGAAGGTCTTGTACCACACCGCGATCATCATCCGGGTCAGCGTCACCGCCGTGATGACGGTGGTGAGGATGCCGAGGATGAAGACCACGGCGAAGCCCTTCACCGGGCCCGAGCCGAGGAAGAATAGGATCAGGGCGGCGATCGCCATGGTCGAGTTCGAATCGATGATGGTGGCGAAGGCCCGGTCGAAGCCCGCCTGCAGCGCCGAGATCAGCGAGCGGCCGGCCCGCTGCTCCTCGCGCATGCGCTCGTAGATCAGCACGTTGGAATCCACCGCGGTGCCGATCGTCAGCACGATGCCGGCGATGCCCGGCAGCGTCATGGTCGCCTCCAGCACCGACATCAGGCCCAGGATCAGCCCCACGTGGACCATCAGGGCGATGTTGGCGATGAAGCCGAAGGTCCCGTAGGTGGCGAACATGAAGGCCACCACCAGAGCCGCCGCCACCAGGGTGGCGAGCTTGCCGGCCTCGATGGAGTCGCGGCCGAGACCCGGCCCGACGACGCGGCGCTCGACCACGGTGAACTTGGCCGGCAGGGCGCCGGCCCGCAGCAGCACCGCGAGGTCGTTGGCCTGCTGCACCGTGAAGTTGCCGGTGATCTGGCCGGAGCCGCCGGTGATCGCCGAGCGGATGACCGGCGCCGAGACCACCTCGTTGTCCAGCACGATCGCCATGCGGCGGCCGACATTCTCCGAGGTCGCCTGCCCGAAGCGCTGCGCGCCGCGCAGGTTGAACTTGAAGCTCACCATCGGCTCGTGGGACTGCTGGTCGAAGGCGGGCTGCGCGTCGGTCAGCTCGCCGCCATCGGCCATGACCCGCCGCTCGACCGGGACCTTGGCGCCCTTCTCGTCCTTGGAGGGCAGCATGTCGACGTCGCCGGACGGGCTGTCGGCGAGCATGCGGAACTCGAGCTTGGCGGTGGAGCCGAGGAGCCTCTCGAGCCGCTCGGGGTTCTGCTCGCCCGGCACCTGGATCAGGATCCGGTCGGCGCCCTGCTGCTGGATCGAGGGCTCGGTGGTCCCGGTGGAGTCGAGGCGGCGGCGGATGACCTCGATGCCCTGGCTCACGGCGCGCCGGGTGCGGTCGGTGATGCCGGCATCGGTGAGCGTCAGGCGGACCACGCCGCCGGGCTGCTCGGCGATGTCGAGGGTGCGGGCGGCGGTCTGGCCGAGCGACGTGGTGATCGGCTGCGCCAGCTCCTGGAGCTTCGGCAGGACCTTGGCGCGCGCCGCGTCGTCCGCGATCTTCACCTGCACGCCCCGCTGGAGCAGGCCGATGCCGCCGTCGGCGCGCACGTTCTCCTGCTGGAGCACGCGGCGAACGTCGTCGCGCAACGCCTTGGCCTGTGAGGCGATCAGCTCGTTCTGGTCGACTTCGAGCAGGAGTTGCGAGCCGCCCTGGAGGTCCAGGCCGAGCACGATGGCGCGCGTCGGAACGATCCAGCTCGGGAACCACGAGGGCAGGCTGGCGACGAAGCCCTTGCGCTGCTCGGGGGAGAAGAAGCTCGGCACGGCGAGCATCAGCCCCACCAGGATCAGGCCCAGCGTGGCGAAGATCTTCGCACGGGAGAAGCGCAGCATCGGCCGTCTTTTTCTCTTGTGGGCCGGCGCTTTGCGCCGGCCGGTTCAACCAGCGGTTCAGGCAGCCTTCACGGTGCCCTTGGCGCGGACCTCGGAGATCATCGACCGGACGACCCGCACGCGGACGTTCGGGGCGATCTCCACCTCGATCTCGGCGGCGTCATCCGCAGCCTTGGTCACGCGGCCGATCAGTCCGCCGTTGGTCACGACCGTGTCGTCCCGGCGCACGGACTTCAGCAGCGCTTGGTGGTCCTTGACCCGCTTCTGCTGCGGTCGCAGGATCAGGAAATACATGATCACGAAGATCAGGACGAACGGGACCACCTGAAAGGCGATCTCCGCTCCGCCAGCGGCCGTACCGGCCCCTTGCGCGAAGGCGGGGGTGATCAACGAGCGTCTCCTGCGAGTGGCGAGCGGGCCTGCCGCCGGATTTCGGCATGGGCAGACCGGTCGAAAAGCGCGCGGACTATAGCCAGGGGCTTCCCGAAAGCAACGCCGAAGCGAGTGGGTCCGGCCGCGCCCTCACAGCAGGGCGCGCACCGCCTCGGCGAAGACGTCCGGCGCCTCCTGGGGAAAGTTGTGGCCCACCCCCGCGACGATCTCACGCCGGTAAGGACCGGTGAAGCGGCGGGCGTCCGCGTCGGTGGCGGGCGGCGGGCCGACGCCGTCGTCGGCGCCGAGAAGCACGATCGATGGCACGGCGATCTCCGGCTGGGCCGCCAGCCGTGCCTCGACCGCCACGAGGGCCGGATCGCCCGGCACGAGGCCGAACCGATGGCGATAGGAATGCACCACCACGTCGACGAAGTCCGGATTGTCGAAGGCTTGCGCGGTCGCCGCGAAGGTCGCAGCCTCGAACGCCCAGGTCGGCGACCAGAGCTGCCAGAGCAGGCGGCAGAACGCCTCCCGGTTCTCCGCGAGGCCGGCGCGGCCGCGCTCGCTGTGGAGATAATACTGATACCAGAGCCGGTGCTCCGCCTCGGGCGCGGCAGGCCTGCCTGCGGCCGGGATGTTCTGGATGTTGTAGCCGACGCCGCAGCTCACCAGCCCCCTGGACCGGTCCGGCCAGAGCGCCGAGACCACGCAGGCGGCCCGGCCGCCCCAATCGTAGCCGGCGAGCACGGCGCGCGCGATCCCGAGGGCATCCAGGAAGGCCACGAGATCGGCCCCGAGCGCCGCTTGCTCGCCCGAACGCGGCGTCGAGGTGTCGCGAAAGCGGGTCGGCCCGTAGCCGCGCAGGTAGGGGACGAGACAGCGCGCGCCGGCCTCGGCCAGCTGAGCCGCCGCCACGGTGCAGGCGTGGACGTCGTACGGGAAGCCGTGGAGCAGCACGGCGGGCGGTCCGTCCGGCGGTCCGAACTCCAGATAGGCGATGTCCAGCACGCCGGCCTGCACACGCTTCATCATCGGCTCCCGCATATCCAGGACGCGCATCCTATCGGATCGCCCGCGCAATTGCCGCACGCGCTTGCCGGGGCCGGACCGCGCCCGATCTTGCCACGCGGCGAACCAGCGTGACGGGGAGATCCATGGGCCTGCTAGACGGTGCGAGAAACCTGATCGGCGACGTGGCGGCGGCGGCCGAGCGGGCCCTGGACGGGGCGGGCAGCGGCAAACTCGCTCTGGCACTGGCGAAGTTCTATCCCGGCGGTCTGGCCGCCTTCCTCGGGCGGCTGCGCGAGACCGGCCACGGCGATGCAGTCGGGTCGTGGCTCGCGGCGGGCGGACGGCCGGACAGCCGGCAGACCGTGCCGGCCTCCGCGATCGCCGCGTGCCTGCCGGACGGCGTCACCGAACGCCTCGCCTACGACCTCGGCGTGCCGGAGGGCCGCGTGGCCACGGTTCTGTCCGAGTTCCTGCCGGCGGCGGTGGCGGATCAGAGCGAGGACGGCAAGCTGAAGCCCCAGCCGAACTTCAGCACCCAGGTCGGCGCGTAGGCCCGACCGGGCGCAACGTTCCTGGGGCATCACGGCACCGCGCATTTCATCAGAGGCGGCGCCGTAGCGCAGCTGAGGTAGCAACTCTGCTTGGCGAAGCAGTACCAGGACAGCCCACCGCTCTTGAGGCACGCCCCGCCGCAATGCCGGTAGACGCCGTAGAGCGGCCGCACGAAGACCGCGTCCGTCAGGCTGTGTTGATCCGCTTGACGGCCCGTGCCGGACGGCGCCGCCAGGGCCACGCTGATCCACAACGAAAGTAAAGAGGACAGGACCAGGAGTTTCATAGCCGCGAGACTGCAGGAGCGCGTTCCGGGCCAGGATTCCGCGCGACTGTCCGTCCTCTGTCGACTAAATTACACTTCACGCGGCACGGCGGCCGCCTCCTGCCCGCGGTGGGCGACGGGCACCCGTGTGACCGCCGGCGACTAACGACAGGAGACCCGCATGAGCCTGCTCGATTCCCTCGGCGGTTCGCTGGGGCAGATGGCGCTCAAGGCGTTGCCCGGCATCATCCAGCAGGTGCTGCCCGGTGGCCTGAACGCGCTGCTCGACCAGCTCCGCCGCTCGGGTTACGAGAGCCAGGTCAATTCCTGGCTCGGCCGCGGACCGAACGAGCCGATCACCGCGGACGACCTGCGCAGAGTCCTCGACAACGAGCAGGTGCGCCAGATGGCGCAGAAGCTCGGTATTCCGATGGATCAGCTGTTCCCGACGCTGGCTCGGGTGCTCCCCGAGGCGGTGGACCGCCACAGCCCCGACGGGACGCTGCAGGAGCCGAAATCCTAGACGCGCGGTCGGGGACCACCGAGCGCGAGCCTGCCTGTCCTGACGCCATCCATACAGGCGAGCGGCGGCCCCTTCCGGGACCGCCGCGCCGCGCGATCGGGATGCGCCGCTCAGTTGCTGGCGAGCTGGGACATCGGGTCCACGGGCGCGCCGCCCTTGCGGATCTCGAAATGCAGCTGCGGCGAGGTCACGTTGCCGGAGGCGCCGGATTTGGCGATCGTCTGGCCGCGCTTGACCTTGTCGCCGGGCTTCACGTCGATCTCGCCGTTATGGGCGTAGGCCGAGACGTAGCCGTTGGCGTGACGCACCAGCACGAGCTTGCCGTAGCCCTTCACGTCGGAGCCGGCATAGGCAACAGTGCCTTCCTCGGCCGCCTTGACGGGCGTGCCCTCCGGCACCGCGATGTTGATGCCCTCGTTGCCGGAGCTGCCATAGCCCGAGATCACCCGGCCCTTGGCGGGCCAGCGGAAGCTCTCCGAGGGCGTCGCGTCGGCGACCGAGCCGGTCGCGGCCGGCTCGGGCTTCGCCGGAGCGGCGGGCGCGGCCGGAGCGGCAGCCTTCGGCGTCTCCTTGGCGGCGACCTTCTCGGCCTTCTCGGCGGCGGCAGCCTTCTGCGCAGCCTCCTTGGCAGCCTTCGCCTCGGCGAGCTTCTGGGCGGCCTCCGCCTTGGCGGCAGCCTTCGCCTCGGCCTTGGCTTCCTGGGCCTTCACCTCGGCCTTGGCCTTCGCCTCGGCCTTGGGATCCGCCTTCTTCTCGTCGGGCTTCTTCTCGTCGGGCTTCTTCTCGTCGGCCTTGGCGACCTGACCCGGACGCACGTGCCGCGGCTTGTCGCCCTCCTTCGTGGCCTTCGCGTCGGCGACCTTGCGGGCCGCGGCCTCGCGGGCAAGGGCTTCCTTGCGATCAGCTTCCTTGCGGTCGGCTTCCTTGCGGTCGGCTTCCTTGCGGTCGGCTTCCTTGGAGGCGGCACGCTTGGCCGCCTCCTTCGCCTCCTCGCGCTTGGCCGCCTCCTTGGCTTCCTCGCGCTTGGCGGCGATCTTGGCCTCGACCTGCTTGGCGTCCTCGCGCTTCTCCTCGGCCGCCCGGGCCGGGCGGGCGGTCATCGGAGCCGCGGCCGGGTTCATGCCGGAGGCGTTGTAGACCGGGATCACGATCTGCCGGCCGGGCGTGATCTGGCTGGCACTGGTCAGTCCGTTGGCGGACAGGATCGCGGACGCCGGCACGCCGAACCGCGTCGACATCTGGTTCAGGCTGTCGTTCTGCGACACGGTGATCTGTGTGCCGCCCTGCGCGTTCCAGCCGACCGTGCCGGTCGAGGCGACGCGCGTCGCGGGCGCGGCGGCGGGTGTGGCGGCAAGCGCGGCGGAATGGGTCGCGGCCGAGCGCGGGGTTGAGGGCGGGCTGAGCGCCTCCGACTGGATGCGGCCCGTGCGGATCGCGGGCGCGGGCTTGAGCGTCCCGTCCGGCAGGCTGCCGGTGGCGGAGGGCTCCGAATCGAAAGGATTCGAGAAGGGATTGCTCAGCCGCGAGGCATCCGACGAGCAGGCGGCGGCCGCACCGCCGATGATGCCGATGAGGGCGAAGCGCGAGAGCGTCCGCAACATCTGACCCGTACCGCGCACCCGCATCGACGCACCCGTTTGCCTGACGCAACCTGATGCCCCAATGAAGACGGATTCAGGTTAAGCAACCGTTCCCGTTCGGCAGAACTGCGACCCTTGCGCGAAGGACCGGGTCCGGTTTTCGTGCGGCCTACGGGATGATCAGGGCCGTTGGAATCGTGCCTTTTCCGGTCCGGCTTCCACCCCACATCGAAGGGATGTTTACCATCCGCGCCGCACGCGACAGCCTTGCCGTCCTGCCCGGGATCGAGACCGCTCGCCTGTCGATCGCCGCTCTGCGGCCCGAGGATGCGCAGGACCTCCGCCGGCTCACGGACGACCCGGCGATCACCGCGGCGGTGGACTTCCTGCCGGCGCCCTTCACGCTGCAGGACGCCGAGGATCTGATCCGGAGCGGCGCGCGTGGACAGGACCGTTTCCTCGGCGCCTGGCATCGCGTCGCCGGCGCGGAGCCGACGCAGGCGTCGGCGCGCGAGCTTGTGGGCGTGGTGGGGACGCACCTGCGCGGCGCGGGCGTGATCGAGATCGGTTACTGGATCGGCGGGGCGGCCCGGGGGCGCGGATTTGCCTTCGAGGCGGTCTCGGCAATCCTCGGGGCGCTGAGGGGGCACTTCCCGGCGCGCATCCTCGTCGCCGAGTGCCGCCCCGCCAACCTCGCCTCGTGGAGCTTGCTCGAGAAGCTCGGCTTCCGCGATACCGGCGAGGAAGGCCACCGGCCGGGCCGACGCCTGCTCCGGCGCGACTGACGCCGGCCCGCGGCGCTCAAACCGCGACGGCGACGGGTTGGGCGATCGTTGCGGCGACCGACGCGGCGACGCGCCGATGCCGCCTCGTCCGCCGGGGCGCCACCGAGACCGGCTCGTCGTCGACGGACGCGCGCTCCGCCAGGGCAAAGCCGTGGAGGGTGTCCACCGCGAGGGTTTCCTGTGACTGTGATTCGATCAGCGCGTGGAAGGCCGCGCGCACGATCTCCTTCTTGGAGGCGTCAGGATATTCCTCGAGGACGGCGGCACGCAGCGCCTTGGGTGTCATCCCGGGCGCCGCGAGGCTCCGGAGCGCCGCCGAAAGTGCCTCGATCGAAGCCATGTGAACCTGTCCCTGATCTGACGACGGCCAGCATAGGACGCAGGGTAAACGCGTTCAGCACAGCATTGCAAGTTCTATCGAAGACCTATCGGATCATGATCGAACATCTTATAAGCACTATATTGTTGCTTAAGGCAATAGAGACGCAACGTTGATGCGCGCCATCATAGCTTGATCTTGATTGAACCTGAGATACGCGGTTCTTTCCAGGAACAACTCGGGACGCGAAGTTCGTTCGGGCGCACCCGGATCGAATGGCCCGGCTCTCGGCTTGGGGCGGATCAGACTCACCCTGTGCCATCTCGGAACCGCGTCGCGAAGCCCATCGAGCGGGCGCGCAGCCGGGCTAGCCAGGCGCATTCAGGCCCGCACAATCGCGTTCTAGACCCGCAACGTCGGCACAAAAAAGCCCCCGGCGCGAGGCCGGGGGCTGCTGCGGTCCGGCCCGAGGGCCGGGACGCGCACCGGATCAGAAGGTGATGCCGGTCTCGACCATGTAGCGGTCCTGCGAGGTGCGGTTGCCGGTCCGGCCGAAGCCGGTACCGGGGATCAGCAGCCCCTCGTCGGTGATGGCGGCGCGGGTGATCCCGCCGAGTTCGACGTGCGCGTACTCCACCCGGAAGAAGAAGCGGTCGAACGTGAAGGTCGGCGTGATGGTGAACGAGAAGGCGTTGCTGCCGGCGCCGAAGCCCAGCAGGTTCGTCGTCCCGGACCCCCGCACGCCCGACTGCTCGGTGTACTCGATGCGGCCCGCCAGGGAGAAATTGTCGGTGAACGAGTAGGCCGCCAGGAGCGCCCCGCCGTAGGTCGAGGCGGAATTGAAGATGCCGATGCGCGGATCCCGCTCGACATTGGTGAACTGGAAGTAGGGCGAGACGATCCAAGGACCGTTCGCGTAGGTGTAGTTGATGTCGAAGATGCCGCTGTTCTGCTGGAAGCCCGGCGTGGCGAACTGGTAGCGCGGGCTCCGGGCGAAGGCGTTGGTGCGGCCGAGGTTGAGACCGCCGTTGACGCCGACCGTGTTGAAGTCGTCGAGCTTGTAGGCGACGTTGCCGGTGAACCACGTGATCTCGTTGGAGAAGAACCCGTCCGTGCCGGCGAGCGACACCGAGAGCGGTCCGCTGGCGTAGTTGAGCTGGACGCCCTGGTTGATGAAGTTCTCCTGCACGAACAGCAGGCCGCGGTTGATGTTCAGGTTCTGGTATGTGAACAGCAGCTCGGTGCCGATCAGGGTGAACATCCGGCCGCCCTGGACGGACCACTCGTCGTTGATCTGGATCTTGCCGAAGGCGACCGGGACCGGGCCGAACAGCAGGTCCGTCTGGGTGAAGGTCCCGAGGGTCGGGAAGCCGAGCTGCGGGATCGAGTAGCCGCCCGCCTGCACGTAGAACTGGAACGCGCCCTCGGGCTTCTGGATGATGCCCTGGATGTTCGAGAAGTCGAAGCGCGCCGCGCGGTCCCGATCATTGGGCGCCGCCGGAGTCGAGAACGACGCGAAGGGGTTGGTCTGGGTGTAGCCGTAGCCGGTCACGGCGCCCCCGACGTAGAGGTCGCCGAGCGGGCCGGCGGAAAAGCAGGTCGGGCTGGGATTGGCCTTGATCACGCCGCCATAGGTCGGGCCGAGAAGCGTCGCCTTGCAGGGCTCGGCCGGGGGCGGCACCGGCACCGGGGCCGGAGCGGCCAAGTCAGCCGCCAGGGCGCTGGCGGAGGACAGCATCACGGCGGCGAGGCCGGTCAGGGTTGAACGCTTCAGCATGGCTCGCAGCTCGTTGGGGTTCGTCTACGGCCAAGCTGACATCGCGCGGCGAATGACACAAAATCAAAGAACTAGCATTTGCATATTTTTTGAGCAGTTCCGTATCGCTGGCATAGGTCTAGGCATGAATGTGGTTTTCTCGCCACAATCGACCCGGCGGAGCGTAGTCAACACTGTTGGAGCCGCGGCAGTGCTTGAGAATGCCCGCCCAAAGCTGCCCGGTCAGGCCGAAGGGCCTAACGGATCGCAACGAAAACCTCCGAAGTCATGGCGCGCCAAGCGCTCCGCCAGGGCCGGGAGAAACAGCGTCGCCTCCTCGGCGAGCCGCCAGGGCGGGTTGACGACGATCAGGCCGCTGCCGGTCAGCCGCTTGGGGTCGTCGGGCCGGTCGATCAGCAGGTCGAGGCGCAGCGCCGGGCGAGCCAGGGCGCCATCGAGGTCGCGGACCATGCGGTCGAGGGCGGCGGCATCCTTGACCGGGTACCAGGCCAGGAAGATGCCGGTGGGCCATTTGGCGACCGCGCGCACGAGATGGGCGCCGAGCCGCTCGATCTCGCCGGGAACCTCGTAGGGCGGGTCGATCAGCACCAGGCCGCGCCTCTCCGGCGGCGGGATCTGGGCGTTGACGGCGGTCCAGCCGTCGAGGGTCAGCACCTTGGTCCGCGAATCGCGCTCGTAGCGCCCCCGCAGCGTGGCGGCGTCCAGCGGATGGAGTTCCACGAACACGCCCTTGTCGCCCGGCCGGAGGGCCTCGCGGATGAGAGCCGGCGAGCCCGGATAGGCCGTGGCGCCGTGGCGTGCGCGCACGGCCGCCACGGCCGCTCGATAGGGCGCGAGCAGCGCCTCGACGGGTTCCGCGAAGGGCTCGTCCATCCGGCCCCAGCCATCCCGCCACTCGCCGGTGCGGGCCGCCTCGTCGGCATCGAGGTCGTAGACGCCCAGGCCCGCGAAGGCATCGAGCGCGCGGAAGGGCTTGTCCTTGCGGCGCAGGTGGTCGAGCACCCGCGCCAGCACGAGATGCTTGAGCACGTCGGCGTGGTTGCCGGCGTGGAAGGCGTGTCGGTAGTTCATGGACGCGCGGTGAAGCGGATCCGGGCCTCCAGGTCCAGCGGCGCCCCGCCGGACCGCCCGAAAATGTCAGCGCGCCGCGTCGAGGGTGATTTCCGGCGCGCGGCAATTGCCGCGGGCGACCTCGGGACAGGAGGCGAAGCCGCGCAGGTCCTTGCCGAAGCAGATTCGGACCTCCTGCAACTGCCCCCGGGCGCAGGTGACCGACATCATGTCGGGCCGCAGGCCGCGATTGGCGGCCACGAATTGCCGGGCGATCTCGATCGGGGCCAGGGTCTGCGGCGGGCCGCCGCCCTTGAGCGCCTCCGGAATGGTCACCGCGAGGCGGGCCTCCCGTGCAGCGGAGAAGTAGGCGGCGGGGTCGAGGCCCGAACAGGTGCCGTGCTTGCGCCACTCGTACCGGGCGAGCCCCTCGCTGGGATAGACCTGTCCGGCCACGTCCATGGCCTGCCGGGTCGGCGCGCGCGTCACCGCCGAGCAGTTCTCGGGGTAGCCCCGCGCATATTGCGGCCAGAGTCCGTGCACCACGAAGCCGAGGCCGCGACCCGGGGCGCACTGGACGTCGTCCCGGCGCTGGCCTTGGCTCGCGCAATAGGTCGGCGACCACGACAGGGCGAGGACGTAGAAGTCGAACTCGCCGGGCGTGCCGCGCCGGGCGAAGCCGCCGAAGTCCTGGGCGGCAGCCGGACCGGCCAGGATCAGGCCGGCGAGGCAGGCGGCGAGCCCGCGCATGGTCAGGGGCGCGCCATCCGGCACGCGGTGGCGTAGGCGTAGGCGAGGTCGCGGTCGAGCCCGTGGACGCAGAACTCGACGCCCCAGGTCGCACCAATGATGCCGAGGCTCTCGCGGACCGAGTAGTCGACCTTGCGGCGCACGCCGTCCGAGGTCGTCACGGTCGCGGTGCAGAACCGGCGCGGGTAGGTGTCGAGCCCCCACGGCCGCCAGGCGGTGCGCTCGATCGTGTCGAAGGACAGGATCGTCATCGACGAGTTCCAGAACTTCGCCTCCTTCTCGGCGAAGTTGGTCGAGACCCGCTCCAGAACCGACGGGTCTTGGCAGCCGGGGATCTGGGCGTCGAACGGGAAGACGCGCTCCTCGGCGGGCTCGATATCCT
The DNA here is from genome assembly GCF_000364445.2 of Methylobacterium mesophilicum SR1.6/6. NCBI lineage: Bacteria > Pseudomonadati > Pseudomonadota > Alphaproteobacteria > Hyphomicrobiales > Methylobacteriaceae > Methylobacterium > Methylobacterium mesophilicum. The sequence continues at coordinate 4,200,263 of NZ_CP043538.1, forward strand.
CCCGGGCCGAGCGGGCGAGCGCCGGCTGTGCCAGGGAGAGGAGGGCCAGCCCGAGGGCGAAGCCGTGACGGATCGGGCGCATGGCGCGTGCCTCGACGGATGTGCGGACCTGCATCGGTGAACGATGCCGCCACCGCGCCGCCAGTCAAGCTCCGAGGATCGCGCGGCCACGCTTTGGCGAACGGTGCGGCGCGGCCGCTACAGTACCGCGCGTCAGGAAGGCCACGCGGACAGGCAGCCGTCCGCTCAGTAGATGGGCCCGGTGCTCGGCGGCGGCGCGCCGAGCTGAAGCGGCTCGTCGTACTCCTGTGCCGGCTCCTCGGGCGCGGCGTTGGCGACGCGTGGCGCGGGCCGGACCGGCGGCGCGGAGGTGTAGGCCGATGCCGCCGGCAGGCGGGCCGGGGCGCGGGCCACCTGAGTCGCGCCGCCGGCCTTCGACATCGGCGAGAGGCCGTAAGGATCGTCCTCCTCCACATCCACCGGAGCCTGCGGGGCGGCCGGCTGGCGCGGCGGCGGGACCGGGCGGGACAGCGGCCGCTCGACGCTCGTGCCGAGCTGCGGGGTGAACTTGATCAGCGGCTGGCAGATCCGCTTCAGCCCGCGCGGATCGTGCCGGGCCAGGTCGACGTGGATATGGTCGTAGTGGAACACGTTGGAGCCGGGTGCCAGCACCGTGGTGAAGCGCTGACAGGCGCCGAGGAAGATCTCGCGCAGGAAGCCCTGCTCGGCCTCCGTGCCGCGCCAGCCGCCCTTCACGGTGATCACGTGGCCGTCCGCGAGCTTGATCGACATGACGTCGATGGCGTTGCCGAAGCCGTGCTCGGAGAGCTTGGCACCCGGCTGGTTGTTGCGGCCGCGGCAGGAATAGGAGCCGGCGTTGATCTCGGCCACCGGCACGCCGAAGTAGAGGTTGGCGGCCGGCTGGATCGTGTCGGCGAGCCAGGCCTCCGCCTCGGCCAGCGCCGGGCAGCCGAGCGTCATCCGCTGCTTCATCAGGACCGTGCCGCCGGCGAGCCGCGTCACCCGGAAGGGCTGCTGCATGCCGCAGGGACCCGGCCCGTCCATCGCGGCGATCGGCGTGATGTACTCCGACGGCTCCACGAGCTTCTTGGCCAGGCAGACCTGCTCCGCCTGATCACGCCACGGGTCACGCCGCTCGAAATGGTTGATCGAGCACGCGGTGAGGCCTGCGCCGAACAGCGCCAGGGCCGAGAACAGGGATACGCCACGCCACATGATCGGGACGATGCGCACGGTCCCGTAAAGCGTTCGTCAACGGCGTTTCGGGAATGCCGCAGCCTGTGGCGCCTCGGTTGACAGCGCCCCGGGGCGTAGACTGAATGCATTATGCTTTCGCTCCTCGACCTCCGCGCCCGCATCGCCGCCGGCACCCTGACACCCGGCGGCGCGATCGACCTGTGCCGCGCCGCGATCGCCGCGCGGGAGCCGGACCTGCACGCCCTGGTCACCCTCGACGCGGCGCCGGCGATCCCGGACTCGGGGCCGCTTGCCGGCATCGCGGTGGGCGTGAAGGACATCATCGACAGTGCCGGCCTGCCGACCCAGATGGGCTCGACGATCTACGAGGGCTGGACGCCCCGGGGCGACGCTGCCGTGGTGAGCCGGCTGAAGCAGCTCGGCGCCGTCGCCCTCGCCAAGACCACGACAACGGCCTTCGCGAGCAGCGACCCGACCGCCACGGTGAACCCGCACGATCCCGGTCACACGCCGGGCGGCTCCTCGGCGGGTTCGGCCGCCGCCGTAGGCGCCGGGATGCTGCCGTTGGCGCTCGGCACGCAGACGGCGGGCTCGGTGATCCGGCCCGCCAGCTACTGCGGCTGCGCGGCGGTGAAGCCGTCGTTCCGGCTGATCCCGACGGTCGGCGTGAAGACCTATTCCTGGGCCCTCGACACGGTCGGGCTGTTCGCCGCCGGGGTGGCCGACGTCGCCCACGCCCTGGCGCTGGTCACCGGCTGCCCGGAGATCGAGCGGGCGGACGCCGGCTCGGCCCCCCGGATCGGTCTCGTGCGGCAGGATTTCGCCGGGGCCCCGGCGCCGGAGGCCGAGGCGGCGCTGGTCCGAGCCCGGCAGGCCGCGGAGCGGGCCGGGGCGCGGGTCAACGACCTCGCCCTGCCGGAGGAACTCGCCCAGGCCTGGGAACGCCACAACCTCATTCAGCACTACGAGGGACGGCTGGCGCTGGCCTGGGAGTACGACACGCAGGCCGACGCGCTGCCGCCGCTGGCGCGGGCGCATCTCGACGCCGGCGCGGCGATCAGCCCGGCCCAGTACGACGACGCGCGCCGCCACGGCCACCACGCCCGGCGGGTGCTGAAGGGCCTCTTCGCGGATTACGACGCGATCCTGACCTTCTCGGCGTCGGGTCCGGCACCCGCCACCCTGGCGTCCACCGGCGACCCGCGCTTCAACCAGCTCTGGACGCTGATGGGCGTACCCTGCGTGAACGTGCCGGTGCCTGGCCACCGCCTGCCGGTGGGCGTGCAGGTGATCGGGCGCTTCGGCGACGACGGCCGGGCGCTGGCCGTCGCCCGGCTGATCGAGGACGGGCTGCGCGGCTGACGCGGTGGCGCAGGCCGCCGCTCAGGTGGCCGGCTGCTCGTGGAGCGTATCCTCCACGTAGAGCTGCTCCAGCAGGACCTTGATCACCGCCATGAGCGGCAGGGCCAGGGCGATGCCCCAGAGCCCGAAGATCACGCCGAGGATCAGCTGCCCGGCGAAGATCGTGGCCGGCGGGATGTCCAGCGCCCGCTTCTGGATGAACGGGGTGAGGCCGTAGCTTTCCAGGCACTGAACCGCGAGATAGACGCCGATCGCCCCGATCACCGCCTTCGCGCCGGACGCCAGCGCCGCCAGGATGATGACGAGGCCTGCCACCAGCGGCCCGACCGTCGGCACGAAGGCGAGCAGGCCCGCCTGGAGCCCCAGGATCAGCGCGCCGCCGATCCCCAGGAAGGCGAGGCCCGCCCAGGTGCACAGGAAGATCACCGCCATGATGATGAGCTGGCCGAACAGCCAGTGCCTCAGGGTCTCGCCGGCACCGTCGAGCACCTGGGTGGCGCGCCAGCGCTTCGCGGGCGGCACGAACCGGACGACGCCGTCTCGGTAGGCCTTCGGATCGGCCGCGAAGGCGAGCCCGAGGAAGGCGATCACCAGGAGGTTGCCCAGGGCGTCGAACAGACCCAGGATGACCGCGGCGGCCGGCCCGAGGACGCTGCCGGCATCCGACACGAAGGAGCCGCCGCCCTTCAGGAGGCCGGAGGCGAGGCCGGCGAGGCCCCCTTCTTTCTGGCCGGACTCCGTCGAGCCGTCCTTGCCGCCGGCCTGCGGCGCGAGGCTCGGCACGTCGATGCCCCGCTCGGAGAGCCAGCCGGAGACCGTGCCGGCCTGATCCTTGATCGTCGTGCCGAGGTCTCGGCCCTGCTGCACGATCGTGGCGCCGCCGTAGCTCCCGAAGCCGATGACCGCCGCCGCCACCGCGAGGCTGGCGATCGACAGCCGCAGGGCCCGCGGCAGGGGCAGGACACGGCCCAGCCCGCGGGTCAGCCCATCGAGGAAGACGCCGAGGAGCATGCCGGCGAAGATCAGCAGGATCGTGCCCGCCGACATCCAGGCGAGCGCCAGCACCGCCACGAAGCAGACGACGGCTATCCCCGAGGCCGCGAGCGGCGCCGTCCCGCGCCAAGGCCCGACCGGGCCGTCCAGTTCCTTGGGGCTGCTGTCCGACATCGTTGCTCCTGCGCCGGGCTCACGAACGCTGCGAGCCCTCCCGGGTCAAGTGCGCTGGCCGCCAGAACTATGCACAGCGGTGCGACCGGACGGCGGCCTGCGCGTTGTCTCGGCGGCCGCAGGACAGCGGCGACGGCATAGGCAGGATGGCGCGCATGAGCACCTACGGCGAGACCCCGAGTTATTCCCTCGGCCTGGGCCGATCGGTCGACAACGGCGACCAGCTCAGCAGCGTGATGCTGTTGGGGATCGCGGTGGCCGGAGCGGTCGTCGCGATCCTCCTCAGTGCGCTGATCGTCTAGGCGCGGCTTCGCCGCGTCGAGGCCGGTTCAGCGACAGGGCGCGTGAAAACGAAGACTTGACGCCGCGCGCGCTGGTAACGCCACGGCACACGGCAAGACGGTGGTCCGGTGGATCTCAACCCGCCGCCTCATCCTGAGGTGCCCGCGTCGACGGACCTCGAAGGAGGGCTCCAGGGATCGCGGTGGCTTCTGGGGGGCTCCTTCGAGGCCTCCGCTGCGCTCCGGCACCTCAGGATGAGCGGGCGGATTGGACAGCCGATCCGAACGTTTCCCGGCGTGTGTCGTGTACCGTGGCGTTGCGATCGGCCGTGGCCCTGGCGGTCAGGTCCAGCGCTCGGCCGCGGCGTCGTCCCGAGCCGCAGCCTCGACCCAACCGCCGGTGGTGCCATCAGCGAGGTGCTCTCGCTTCCAGAACGGCGCCCGGGTCTTGAGGTAGTCCATCAGGAAGTCCGCGGCCTCGAAGGCCGCGACCCGGTGGCTGGAGGCGGTGACGACCAGGACGATGCCGTCGCCCGGGCGCACCAGGCCGTGCCGGTGGATCACCCGCAGGGCCTGAAGAGGCCAGCGCCCGATCGCCTCCTCGGCGACCCTCTGAATCTCGGCCTCGGCCATGCCGGGGTAGTGCTCGAGTTCGAGGGCCGCCAGCCGCCCGTCCTCGTCGCGACACAGGCCCGTGAAGGTGACGACGGCTCCGGCCCTGCCACCGAGTTCGGCACCGATCCGCGCGATCTCGGCGGCGGTGTCGAAGGGCTCGGCCTGGATGCCGATGCTCGGAAGGGGGGCGCTCATGCCGCGATCCATAGGAGTCCGCGGACGGGCCGGCCAGTCCCCTGCCTGTCACACTTGCTCCCGCCTCTATATGACACGGTCCGTCGCGCACTCCCGGTCCGGGGCGCGGTGCGCGATCGTCCGTCTCGACCCCGCTGATCCCGGACGGCGCCGGAGAAGGATAGCCGCGTGACCCCCGACCTGATCCTGGCCTATGACGGCGTCCAGCCGGATTTCGCGAGCCGTCCCGTCTGGTGCGGCCGCGGCAGCACGGTGATCGGCGCCGCGCGCATCGGCGCGCAGGCCTGGCTCGGCGACGAGGCGGTGATCCGCGCGGACGGACAGACGGTGACGCTCGGTGACCGCTTCTGGCTCGGCCACCGCTCGACCGTCCACATCGCCACCCGGACGCACGGCACGCAGGCGGGCGACCGCGTCACCGTCGGTCGCAACAGCGTCGTGCATGCCTGCACGGTCGGCTCCGACGTGGTGATCGAGGACGACGTTGTGATCCTCGACGGGGCGCAGATCGGTGACGGCGCGGTGATCGAGGCCGGGGCGACCGTCTTCCCCCGGGCCAATCTGCCCGGCGGCTACGCCTATGTGGGCAGCCCGGCCCGACCGAGCCGTCCGGTCGCGCCCGAGGAGGTCGCAGAGCGCGCCGAACGGCTGCGCGAGCGGATGGGCGACGGGCCGTCCCTACCGCCTGGGGAGCTGGCGGATGTCGAGGCCAGCGTGTTCGTGGCGCGGACCGCGCGCCTGCGCGGGCGGGTGAGTCTCGGCGCCGGGTCGAGCGTGCTGTTCTGCTGCGACCTGAACGCCGAAGTCGGCCCGATCGTGGTCGGCGCCGACACCAACATCCAGGACAATACCGTCATCCGCACGCGGGCCGACGGGGTCGTGATCGGCCGGGACACCACCATCGCCCACAACGTCCGCATCGCCGACTGCCGGATCGGCGCGCGGGCGCTGATCGGCATCGGCGCGACGATCGCGGCCGGCACCCTGATCGCCGACGACGTCATGCTGGCGGCCGGCGCCACCACCGATCCCGGCCAGATCCTGGAGGCGGGCTATCTCTGGGGCGGCCGACCAGCCCGGATCCTCGCGCCCCTCGATGCCGAGAAGCGCGCCATGATGATCCGCATCGTCGAAGGCTATTGCCAGCACGGCCGGGAATACCGGGCGGCTCAGGAGGCGCTGGGCTGACGATCCGCCGTCAGTGCTGCAGGATCTTCGACAGGAAGGTCTGCGCCCGCTCGGACCGGGGACTGCCGAAGAAGTCCTCCTTCTTGGCATCCTCGACGATCTCGCCGCGATCCATGAAGATCACCCGGTCGGCGACCTTGCGGGCGAAGCCCATCTCGTGGGTCACGACCATCATGGTCATGCCCTCCTTGGCGAGCTCCACCATCACGTCGAGCACCTCGCCGACCATCTCGGGATCGAGCGCCGAGGTCGGCTCGTCGAACAGCATCACCACCGGGTTCATGGCAAGCGCCCGGGCGATCGCCACGCGCTGCTGCTGGCCGCCGGAGAGCTGGCCGGGGAACTTGTTCGCGTGGGCGCCCAGGCCGACGCGGGCGAGCAGGTCGAGGCCGCGCTTCTTCGCGTCCTCGGCGCCGCGGCCGAGCACCTTGCGCTGGGCGATGGTGAGGTTGTCGGTGATCGACAGGTGCGGGAACAGCTCGAAGTGCTGGAACACCATGCCGACCCGCGAGCGGAGTTTCGGCAGGTTGGTCGCCTTGTCGGCGACCTTGGTGCCCGCCACCGTGATCTGGCCCTTCTGGAACGGCTCCAGGGCGTTGACGCACTTGATCAGGGTCGACTTGCCCGAGCCCGAGGGGCCGCAGACGACCACGACCTCACCCTTGGCGACTTGGGTGGTGCAGTTCGTCAGGACCTGGAAGTCGCCGTACCATTTGCTGATGTTGTCGATGGCGATCATCGTCTCGCCGGGCGCCGCCGCGGGCGCGCCGGAGGTCAGGCTGCCGGGCTGCAGGCCGGCATCCTTCGGCGCGTGGGCCGCGTCGGCGGCGGGTTCGGCGGCGGTGGGGGCCGGCATCGGGGACGAGGTCATGACGCGGTCTCCAGTGTCGGTCAGCGGATGATGGCCACGCGGCGCTGCAGGCGGCGCACCAGGAACGAGGCCGAGAAGCAGATCGCAAAATAGACCACGGCCGCGAAGATATACATCTCGACGAGGCGGCCGTCGCGCTGGGCCACCTTCGAGGCGGCGCCCATGAAGTCTGTGAGCGACAGCACGTAGACCAGCGAGGTGTCCTGGAACAGCACGATGGTCTGGGTCAGCAGCAGCGGCAGCATGTTGCGGAAGGCCTGGGGCAGGACGACGTTGCCCATGGTCTGCCAGTAGTTCATCCCGAGCGCCTGGGCGGCGGCGGTCTGTCCCTTCGGGATCGACTGGATGCCGGCCCGCATGATCTCCGAGAAGTAGGCGGCCTCGAAGGCCATGAAGGTGATCAGCGCCGACGGGAAGGCGCCGACCTGGATCGGCGTCGAGGATCCGGTCACGTAGGCGCCGATATACGGCACCAGGAAGTAGAACCAGAAGATCACCAGCACCAGCGGCAGCGAGCGGCAGAGCTCGACATAGCCCTTGGCGAAATGGCTCAGGCCGGGCAGACCCGAGAGCCGCGCCATCGCCAGCAGCGTGCCGATGATCACGCCGCCCACCGCCGCCAGGGCGGTCAGCGTCACGGTGAAGACCATGCCCTGCCCGAACAGGTAGGGCAGGGACGAGACGATGACGGAGAAGTCGAAATTCGAGAGCATCGGGGCCTGTTACCGGTGGCCGTCGGGCGGGGCGGAGGAGCGGGCGTAGGCGTCCCTCAGCGCTGGCCGGGGATCGCCACCGCCTTCTCCAGGAAGGTCGCCGCCGTGACGACCACGAGGTTGATGATCACGTACAGGATGGTCGCCGCCGTGAAGGCCTCGAACACCTGGAAGGAGAATTCCTGCATCGAGCGCGCCCGGGCGGTCAGCTCCAGGAGGCCGATGGTCAGGGCCACCGACGTGTTCTTGAGATTGTTGAGGAATTCCGAGGTCATCGGCGGCAGGATGATCCGGTAGGCGTTCGGCAGCAGCACGTAGCGGTAGGTCTGGTAGGTGGTGAACCCCATGGCGGTGCCGGCCATGCGCTGGCCCCGCGGCAGCGACTGGATGCCGGCGCGGACCTGCTCGGCCACGCGGGAGGCGGTGAAGAAGCCGAGGCACACCACCGCCGTGTAGAACGGCGCGTCGGGCAGCTGCTTGATCGCGTCGCCGATCCGGGTCGGGACCACCTCCGGCAGCACGAAGTACCAGAGGAACATCTGCACCAGCAGCGGGATGTTGCGGAAGATCTCGACGTAGGTCGTGCCGATCGCGTTCGCAGTCTTCGAGGGCAGCGTCCGCAGCACACCGATCAGGGAGCCGAGGAAGAACGCGATGATCCACGAGCAGAGCGCGGTGGCGATCGTCCACATGAGCCCCGAGAGCAGCATGTCGAGATAGGTGCCGTTGCCCTCCGGCGAGGCGTCGAAGAAGATCCGCCAGTTCCAATTGTAGTTCATCGCGCCGCTTCTGACATAAGACGTGTGAGCCCGGCGATCCCCACTCTCACCCTCATCCTGAGGTGCTGCGAAGCAGCCTCGAAGGGGGGTTCCAGATGGCGCCGCGGTCCCGGGAGGGCTCCTTCGAGGCCTCCGCTGCGCTTCGGCACCTCAGGATGAGGGTGGGTCTGGGAGAGCCGTCGACTTCGTATCTGGCGTGACGCACCGCGGACTTCTGCCCGCGATGCGCCGCGTCGTGTCGAACCGATCTCAGTAGGCCGCCGGGTCGGGGCTGGAGATCGGCGTCGTGAACTGCTTCTTCATCTCCGCGCTCATCGGCAGGTTGAGGTTGATGTTGCGCGGCGGGATGGCCTGCGTGAACCACTTGTCGTAGAGCGCCTTGCCCTCCGGGCTCGTGTAGAGCTTGGCGGTGGCGTCGTCCGCGACCTTCTTGAACTCCGTGTCGTCCTTGCGGAGCATGATGCCGTAGGGCTCGGGCTTCGACAGGGCCTCGGTGGAGATCTCGTAGGCGGACGGGTCCTTCGAAGAGGCGGCGAGCGAGGCGAGCAGCACGTCGTCCATCACGAAGGCGGCGGCGCGGCCGGTCTCGACCATCAGGAACGCCTCGGCGTGGTCCTTGGCCGGCAGGATCGTCAGGCCGAGCTTGCGCTCCGTGTTGGCCTCGTTGATCTGCTTGATGTTCGTGGTGCCCGAGGTCGACACGACGGTCTTGCCCTTCAGGTCCTCGATCGTGTGCAGGTTGGCCGACTTCTTCGAGACGTAGCGGGTCGCGGTCAGGAAGTGCGAGTTGGTGAACCACACCTGCTTCTCGCGCTCGGCGTTGTTGGTGGTCGAGCCGCACTCGAGGTCGATCGTGCCGTTCGCCATCAGCGGGATGCGGGTGGCGGAGGTGACCGGGTTGAGCTTCACCTCGAGGTTCGGGAGGTTGAGCTTGGCCTTCACGGCGTCGGCGATCTTGTAGCAGATGTCCATCGCGTAGCCGACCGGCTTCTGGTCGGCGCCGAGATACGAGAACGGCACGGAGGCGTCGCGGTACCCGATGACGATGGCGTTGGAATCCTTCACCTTCTTGAGGGTGCCGGTCAGCTCCTGCGCCCGCAGGCTCAGGGGGGCGAGGGCGAGGGTCAGGCCAAGCGCCGCGGCGACGCCGCGGCGAGCGATATCAGACTGCATCGGTACGGAACTCCTGGATCGGGCCGAACGGTGTCGGCTGGCGGCGGGGCACGCGGGCCCGCCCGCTCGGGCGACGCCGTTGCAATGATGGTGCCGGGAGGAGGGAGCGAGCGCCGCGTCGGGCGGCGGCCGAGGACGGACAGGGCGCGGCCAAGCTCGTGCAGTCGCACGCAGATGCGATCCCTGCAGCCCCCATGGCCTCCTCCATGGCGCTGAGCCGGCCTTTCGCTCGCGCCACCGGCATCTTGCACACTTCTTAGGCGTACGCACGCGGTGGAGAGGACGGATACGCCCCTGGGGCTGACGAATCCACGGCATAGAATACGACAACGCCGCCCGGCGCGGTCACGCGGGGCGGCGTCAGCATGAGACGCCGTGAGAACGGCGGATCCGTCTTACTTCGTCAGCTCATTACCGCTGTAGTCGATCTTGCCGTCGGCGCCCTTCTTCCACTCGTACATCACGTAGTCGGGCCGGGTGATGTCGCCCTTCTTGTCGTAGGCGATCGGGCCGACCACCGTGTCCACCGCCTTGCCCTGGTGCAGCCAGTCGGCGAGCTTCTTGCCGTCGCTGGAGCCGGTCTCGGCCATCGCCTTCGCGAGGACCTGCACGGCGGCGTAGGAGTAGAGGGTGTAGCCCTCGGGATCGATATTCTTGGCCTTGAAGGCGGCGAGCGCGGCCTTGGCGTTGGGGTTCTTGCGAGCGTCCGGCGGGAAGGTGGTCAGCGTGCCCTCCGCGGCGGGGCCGGCGATCGCCACGAGCTCGCGGTCGACCATGCCGTCGCCGCCCATCATCGGCGCCTTCAGGCCCTGGTCGCGCATCTGACGCAGGATCAGGCCGGCCTCCGTGTAGTAGCCGCCGAAATACACCACGTCGACGTTGGCCGACTTCAGCTTGGAGACGAGGGCGGAATAGTCCTTCTCGCCCGGGTTGATGCCCTCGAACATGACCTCCTTGCCGCCCTTGGCCTTGAAGGCCTTCAGCGTCTCGTCGGCCAAGCCCTTGCCGTAGGGGGTCTTGTCGTGGACGAAGGCGACCTTCTTGCCCTTGAAGTGCTCGGCCAGGTAATTGCCGGCCACCGCGCCCTGCTGGTCGTCGCGGCCGCAGGTGCGGAAGGTGTTCCACATACCCCGCTCGGTGAACTTCACGTTCGTGGAGGCGGGGGTGACCTGGATGATGCCGGCGTCGAGGTAGACGTCGGAGGCCGGGATCGACACGCCGGAATTGTAGTCGCCGACAACCATCTTGACGCCTTCGCTGGCGAACTTGTTGGCCACCGACACGCCCTGCTTCGGGTCGGAGGCGTCGTCGCCCACCGTCACCGTCAGCGTCGTACCCTTCAGGGTGCCGGCCTTGTTGAGGTCCTCGACCGCCTGGCTCGCGCCGTTCTTGAGCTGCGCGCCGATGGCGGCGCTGTTGCCGGTGATCGGCGCGGCGACGCCGAGCTTGACGTCGGCGGCCTGCGCGGCCGCCACCATCGCGCCGAGGGCGAGCCCGGCCAGCAGAATCGATCTCATCGCGTACTTCCCCATGATGTCAGGACCGCACGTGCGGATCCGGCCGCACTCATCGGACCTCGCCCGGAACTGGCGCCCGCGCGCGCCACGTAAGCGGTGAGGTCTTCTCGTAGAGCCAGCGGTACTGGCTCGTCATCTGGCGCGTCCGCGTGTAGCGGAAACCCGCTGCGCCGATGACCATGACCACGATCGCGTCGACCGCGTAGTAATGCAGCGACAGCAGCGTGCCCGAGAACAGCGCGTAGTGGATGAAGCGCACCGCAGCGGCCACGAGGAGCAGCGCCAGCGCGCATTGCCAGAACGGCCGCCAGCCCCGGGCGATGCCGCGGGCCGCCATCCATCCGGCCCAGCCGCCCATCACCACGGTGACGAGCAGGAACAGCCAGGCCGATTCCTCCTCGTACAGAATCCCCTGCAACACGCTCATGCCCCGACCGGGCCGGCATGGCCCCCTTCCAGATAGGCGGCCTTGACGTTCGGATCGTCGAGCAGCGCGCGGCCGGTCCCGCTCATCGTGACCCGGCCGTTGACCAGCACATAGCCGCGATGGGCGAGTTTCAGGGCGTGGTAGGCGTTCTGCTCGACGAGGAAGATCGTCATGCCGTCGGTGCGGTTCAGCTCCCGGATGGCGTCGAAGATGCCCTTGACCACCAGCGGCGCGAGGCCGAGGGAGGGCTCGTCGAGCAGCAGCAGGCGCGGGCGGCTCATCAGGGCGCGGGCGATGGCCAGCATCTGCTGCTCGCCCCCCGACATGGTGCCGGCGCGCTGGTTGAGGCGCTCCTTCACCCGCGGGAACAGGGCGCAGACCTTCTCCAGGTCCTCGGCGAAGAAGCGCCCGTCATGGAGCGCGGCGCCCATCTGGAGGTTCTCGTAGACGCTCATGCGCGGGAAGACCCGGCGGCCCTCCGGCGACTGGGCGATGCCCAGCCGGGCGATGGCGTGGGTCGGCAGCCGGGTGATGTCGCGCCCGTCATAGGTGATGGTACCGGAGCGCGCCTGCGGGCTTCCGAAGATCGTCATCATCAGGGTCGATTTGCCGGCGCCGTTGGCGCCGATCAGCGTGACGATCTCGCCCTCGGCCACATCGAGATCGACCCCCCGCAGGGCCGCGACGCTGCCGTAATAGGTCGAGACGTCACGCACTGCGAGGAGTGGGGGCTTCCTGCCCGCCTGGATCGCCCGGGTCTCCTCGACCAGGACGTTGATGCCGGCGACGCTCATGCGGACGCCCCCGTGTGGGCGTCGTCCGCGTGCGGCACGGTGATCCCGACCTCGGCCTCCACGGCCTCCACCTCCTCGTCCTCGACGCCGAGATAGGCGGCGATCACCTTCGGGTCGGCCCGCACCTCGGCGGGGGAGCCGTCGGCGATCTTCACGCCGTAGTCGAGCACGACCACGTGGTCGGAGATCTCCATCACCACCGACATGTCGTGCTCGATCAGGAGCACGGAGGTGTCGTGCGCGTCGCGGATGTGGCGCAGAAGCCCGTTGAGTTCGGCGGACTCGCGCGGATTGAGGCCCGCCGCCGGCTCGTCGAGGCACAGAAGGACCGGATCGGTGCACATCGCCCGGGCGATCTCCAGCCGCCTCTGCGCGCCGTAGGGCAGGGCGCCGGCCGGGTCGTCCGCGCGCTTCATCAGGTCGATCCGGTCGAGCCACGCCTTGGCGCGCTCGATCGCGGCGCCTTGCGCGTCCCGGTAGGTCTTGAGGCCGAGCAATCCCAGGATCGTGTAGCCCGAGGCGCGCATCAGCGGCGCGTGCTGGGCGACCAGCAGGTTCTCCAGCACGGTCATGCCCTGGAACAGGCGGATGTTCTGGAAGGTGCGGGCCACCCGGGCGGTGCGGTTGACCTTGTGGTTGGGCAGCCGCTCCAGCAGGTGCGCTGTGCCGTCGGCGTGGGCCAGCGTCAGCATCCCCTCGGTGGGTTTGTAGAAGCCCGTGATGCAGTTGAACACGGTGGTCTTGCCGGCCCCGTTCGGCCCGATCAGGGCGGTGATGTCGCCGCGGCGCGCCTCGAAGGACAGGTCGGAGACGGCGGTGAGGCCGCCGAACCGCATGGTCAGATGCTCCACGGCGAGCACCGGCGGGGTGGCGCTCGCCGCCGGGACGTCCGGATGCGCCGCCATCAGCCGTGCCCCTCGCTCACGTGCGCGCCCGACACGGCGCGGCGCTCGCCGAGCGACACCGAGGGCAGCCGCACCGAGATCAGCCCGCGCGGTCGCCAGACCATCATGGCCACCATGGCGAGCCCGAACAGGAGCAGGCGGTACTCGCTGGGATCGAATCCTTCGCCGAACACGGCCTTCAGGAAGCCGAGGTTGCGCAGCATCTCCGGGCCGCCGACCATCGCCACGGCGGCGATCGCGACGCCGACCTGGCTGCCCATGCCGCCCAGCACGACGATCGCCAGGATGATGGCGCTCTCTAGGAAGTTGAAGCTCTCCGGGCTGATGAAGCCCTGGCGCACGGCAAAGAAGGAGCCGGCCACGCCCCCGAAGGCCGCGCCGAGCGCGAACGCGGTGAGCTTGGTCGCCGTCGTGTCGATACCCAGCGAGCGGCAGGCGATCTCGTCCTCGCGCAGGGCCTCCCAGGCCCGCCCGATCGGCAGGCGGCGCAGGCGCAGGGTCACGAAGTTGGTGATCAGCGCGAGGGCGAGGATCAGGTAGTACAGGAAGACGAGCCGATGCATCGAGTCAAACGGGATGCCGAAGGTCGCCGCGAACCCGTCCTCGCCCGCCGTGAAGGGGATCCCGAAGAAGGTCGCCCGCGGGATGGAGGAGATGCCGGCCCCGCCCCCGGTCACGTCGGTCCAGTTGATCAGGACGAGGCGGATGATCTCGCCGAAGGCCAGGGTCACGATGGCGAGGTAGTCACCGCGCAGGCGCAGGACGGGGAAGCCGAGGATCATGCCCCACAGGCCGGCGAACAGGCCGGCGAGCGGCAGGCAGATCCAGAAGGACAGGCCGAAGGTGGTCGAGAGCAGCGCATAGGAATAGGCCCCGACCGCGTAGAAGGCGACGTAGCCGAGGTCGAGCAGGCCGGCGAGACCCACCACGATGTTCAGACCCCAGCCCAGCATCACGTAGGTGAGGATCAGGATGCCGAGGTCGATCCAGTAGCGCGCCGAGGACAGGCCGCCGGTGGCCAGGGCCGCGAGGATCGGCAGGGTCAGGGCGACGGCGATGAACAGGATGAGGCCGACCTTCGAGGTCTTCTGGCCCGCGTCGGGCTCGCCGTGGACCGCCTCGGTCGCTTGGGCCGGGGAGGGGGTCAGCGCCCGCCGCGCGTCCCGGCGCAGGAGCACGAGCCGCTGGACGATGCGGGCCACGAAGATCGCCGCGCAGAGCGCCGCCACCAGCCCCCAGCGGGGCACGAGCACCAGCTCGCTGCCCGGTCCGGGATCCGTGCGGTAGGCGATGATCGGCACGCACAGGCCGAAGGTGACCAGGGCGTAGAGGGCGGCGTCGCGCAGGATGCCGGCCATCGCCGAGCCGGGGAGCGCGGTCTGGGAGCCGGCCATCAGACTTTCTCGACCTCGGGCCGACCCAGGATGCCGGACGGCATGAAGATCAGCACGATCGCCAGGATCGAGAAGGCGGCGACATCCTTGTACTCGATGGAGAAGTAGGCGGACCAGAAGGTCTCGATCAACCCGATGATCAGGCCGCCGAGCACCGCGCCCGGCAGGGAGCCGATGCCCCCGAGGACCGCCGCGGTGAAGGCCTTCACGCCGGGCACGAACCCGTCCGAGAAGGACACGACGCCGTAATACATGAGGTAGAGGACACCCGCGACGGCCGCCAGCGCGGCGCCGAGCACGAAGGTCAGGGAGATCGTGCGGTCGACGTCGATCCCGAGGAGCGCCGCCATCTTGCGGTCCTGCTCGCAGGCGCGCTGGGCGCGGCCGAAGGGCGTGCGCTGCACGAGGTACCAGAACCCGGTGAGCAGCACGGCGGTGACCCCCATGATCAGCACCTGCTTCCAGGCCAGGAACACCGCGTAGCCGTCCCGCTCGAACAGGGTGATGCCGCCCGACAGCATCGGCGGGGTCGGCTTGTTGCGCGCGCCCTGCACCACCTGCACGAAGTTCGACAGGAAGATCGAGACGCCGATCGCCGAGATCAGCGGCGCCAGCCGGAACGAGCCGCGCAGGGGCCGGTAGGCCACCCGCTCGATCGCCCAGCCCCACAGGGCGGTGAGCGCCATGGCGACCACCAGCACCACCAGGAAGGCGAGGGCGATGGAGCTGATTCCGAGCCAGACGGTGAGCAGCAGGAAGGTGATCAGCGCGATGAAGCAGGACACCATGAAGACGTCGCCGTGCGCGAAGTTCACCATGCCGATGATGCCGAACACCATCGTGTATCCGATGGCGATCAGGCCGTAGATCGACCCGAGCGTCAGCCCGTTGATCAACTGCTGTACGAAAACGTCCATGGACTCCTGCGCGCGCTCGTTTCTTCTGCCGCCCGCGTCCGGCGCAGGCGGATCGTCGCCGCAAGTCTCGTACCGCAAGCGTAGCCACCCGGCCACCGGTTTCATCGCGGCCGAAGCGTCGCGCGAAAACAGTCGACGGCGCCAGTAACACCCTCCGACGGGGTTGCGTCTGGCGTAGTTCGTGCTTCACGTTAACGAACTTTAATGCTCGCTCATCCCGGGCACCGGCAGGGAGCAGTACCGATGTCTGGTTCGCGGCTCACGACGATGATCTTCGTCGGCATGCTTCTCGGGATCGCGGTGGGCTACGCCTGCAGCATCACGTGGCCCGATCCGCAGACCGCCAAGGAGATCGCGGGCTACATCGCGCTGGTGTCCGACGTGTTCCTGCGGCTGATCAAGATGATCATCGCCCCGCTGGTGTTCTCGACCCTCGTCGTCGGCATCGCGCATCTCGGCGATACCGCCTCGGTCGGCCGCGTCGGCGGCAAGGCGCTGCTGTGGTTCGTCGGCGCCTCGTTCTGCTCGCTGATGCTGGGCCTGATCCTGGTCAACATCATGCAGCCGGGCGTGAACCTGAACCTGCCGCTGCCCGATGCGGGCGCCGGCACGGGCCTCAAGGCGGCCTCGCTCTCGCTCAAGGAGTTCGTCACCCACCTCGTGCCGAAGAGCGCCGTCGAGGCGATGGCCAACAACGAGATCCTGCAGATCGTGGTCTTCTCGATCTTCTTCGGCGTCGGCCTCGCGGCGCTCGGCGAGAAGGGCCGCCTGCTCGCCCAGGGCATCGAGGGCCTCGCCGACGTGATGCTGAAGGTGACCGGCTACGTGATGATGTTCGCCCCCGTGGCGGTGTTCGCCGCCATCGCGGCGACGATCACCACGCAGGGCATCGGCGTGCTCGTCACCTACGGCAAGTTCCTGGTCGAGTTCTACATCGGCCTCGCCGTGCTCTGGGCGCTGCTGATGGGCGTCGGCTTCCTGTTGCTCGGCGGCGGCATCGTCCGGCTGTTCAATCTGATCAAGGAGCCCTTCGTGCTGGCCTTCTCGACCGCGTCGAGCGAGGCCGCCTACCCGAAGATGCTGACGAACCTGGAGAAGTTCGGGGTGCCGAACCGCATCACCTCGTTCGTGCTGCCGATGGGCTACTCGTTCAACCTCGACGGCTCGATGATGTACTGCACCTTCGCGGTAATGTTCATCGCGCAGGCCTACAACATCCCGCTGAGCTGGGGGCAGCAGCTCACGATGCTGCTGCTGCTGATGGTGACCTCGAAGGGCATGGCGGGCGTGCCGCGTGCCTCCCTGGTGGTGATCTCGGCGACGCTGACGCATTTCAACATCCCGGAGGCGGGCCTGCTGCTGATCATCGGCATCGACCAGTTCCTCGACATGGGCCGCTCGGCGACGAACGTGCTGGGCAACAGCGTCGCCACCGTGGCGGTCGCCAAGTGGGAGGGGCAGCTGACGACCACCGACCAGCGCCTCGACCATGTCGGCACCGTGCCCTCGCCGGCGGAGTAGCGGCGGGACGCGTCTCGGAGAGCGGGTGATGGCGATGCGGTCCGTCGCGGTTCTGGTGCTGGCCCTCTGGGGGGCGACCCCGGCTTGCGCCGTCGAGGTGCTCACCGGCACGCTCAAGGGCGTCGCCGAGCGCGGCGAGATCGTGCTCGGGTACCGGGAGAGCTCGGTGCCGTTCTCGTTCGTGGAGGGCAAGCGTCCGGACGGCAGCCCCCGGGCGGTCGGCTACGCCATCGACCTGTGCGGGGAGATCGCCGACGACATCCAGGCGGCGATCGGCCGGACCGTGAAAGTGCGCTACGAGCCGGTCACCGCCGAGACCCGCATCCCGGCGGTGACGTCCGGCAAGATCGACCTCGAATGCGGCTCGACCACCGCCAATGCCGAACGCCGCAAGCAGGTGGCGTTCTCGCCGGTGGACTACATCAGCGCGACGCAACTGCTGGTGAAGCGGGGCGGGGGCATCGGGTCCTACCGCGACCTCGGCGGCAAGACGGTCGTGGTCACCGCCGGCACCACCAACGAGAAGGCGGTGCGCGACCTGCTCGGCCGGCTCAAGATCGACGCGAAGATCGTGACGGCGCCCGACCATGCCGCCTCCTACGCCCTGGTCAAGGCCGGCAAGGCCGACGCCTTCGCCACCGACGACGTGCTCCTCTACGGGCTGATCGCCACCGACGCGCAGGACGGGGCGAACTACACGGTGCTGCCCGACAAGCTCTCCTACGAGCCCTACGGCATCATGTTCCGCAAGGACGATCCGGAACTCGCCGGGATCGTGAGCCAGACCTTCACGCGGCTCGCCGAGTCGCGGGCGCTGCGCTGGACCTACGAGCGCTGGTTCCTCAAGCGCTTGCCGAACGGCGAACGTCTCGACATCCCGATGTCGAACGACCTGCGGGTGAGCTTCCAGTCCATGGGGCTCGACGCGGGGGAGTGAGCGGAACTGGTCGGGGCGGGCGCCTCGCTTTCGCCCAACCGGCACGCGAGGAGAGGCGTCCCCGACCGCCTGTCTCAGCGAGCGTGCCTCCGCCCATGCTGATTGCCGCGCACCGCCTCAAAGGGCTCGCCCTTCTCGCCGCCGGCCTCGTCTGCGCGGCCTCGGCGGCCTCCGCCCACCCGCACGTCTGGGTGACCGCGAAGGCGCAGCTCGTCTACGAGGACGGCCGGCTCGTCGGCGTCCGCGACACCTGGAGCTTCGACCCCGAATACACGGCCTTCATCACACAGGGCCTCGACGCCAACAAGGACGGCACCCTCAGCCCGGAGGAACTCGCCGGGCTCGCCAAGGAGAACACCGCCAACCTCGCCGAATTCGGCTACTTCACGAAGCTGAAGGTCGGCGGCAAGGAGCAGGCCTTCGCGGATCCCAAGGAGCCGGCGGCGCATATGGAGGATCGGGCGCTGGTCATGACCTTCCTGCTGCCGCTGAAGACGCCCGTCCAGCAGGGCCGGGGCGTCGCCGCCCTGGAAGTCTACGACCCGACCTACTTCGTCGCCTTCTCGTTCGCCGAAGGGGCCGAGGCGGCGACGCTGGCGGGCGCCCCGCAGGGCTGCGCCGCCACCGTCACCCGCCCGAAGACCGAGCAGCCCAAGACCGCCGAGGCCGGCACGCCCGGGATGACCGAGGCGTTCTTCGAGGCGCTCACCACGGCCTCCACCTACGGCGTCCAGTTCGCCAGCCGGGTGCTCGTCGCGTGTCCGTAGGCATCGGGATCGCCGCGCCCGCCGGGACGGGGCGCCTCGGCCTGAGGCTCGGCCTCATGGCGCTCGCCGTGGGCCTCGCCGCCCTGCTGGCGGTTGCGATCGCGTGGCTCGTCGCGCCCGGCCTCACCGCGCCGCCGCCGCGCTCGCCTTTCGGCATCGGCTTCCGCGAGGCCGCCCCGGCGGCCACCGGGCTGGGCGGGATCATCCTGGCGCTGCAGGCGAGCTTTTCCCGCAGCCTCAATGCCGCGGTGAGCGCGCTCCGGGGCGGCGGCAGCTGGACCCCGCTGATCGGGATGGCCTTCGCGTACGGCGTCTTCCACGCCGCCGGTCCCGGACACGGCAAGGCGGTGATCGCCGGCTACATCGTTGCGGGCGAGCGGGCGCTCCGGCGCGGCTGCGCCCTCAGCGCCTGCGCCGCCCTGCTCCAGGCCTGCGTGGCCGGCGCGATCGTCGGCATCGGCAGCCTGATCCTCAACGCCACCGCGGCGAGCCTGACCCGGGCCGGGATGCTGATCGAGACCGTGAGCTTCGCCCTCGTGGCCCTGGTCGGGCTGGTGCTGACCTGGCGCAAGGCCGGGCGCCTCGCCCAGCTCGGCGCCGCCTGCGGCCCCGGCTGCAGCCACCTGCCCGGGCCGCAGGCGCTCGAGACCCTGGATTCGTGGCGGGCACGCGCGGGCGTGGTCCTGGCGGCGGGCTCCCGGCCCTGTGCCGGGGCCGTGCTGGTCCTGATCTTCGCGGTGTCGCAGGGCGTGCCCTGGGCAGGAGTTCTGGCAGTGCTCGCCATGGCGCTCGGAACGGCGCTCACCACCTCGGCGCTCGCCTCCCTCGCGGTCTTCGCCAAGCGCGCGGCGCTGCGGCTCGCGGGCGGGCGCGGACAGGCCGGAACCCTGGCCCTCGGCGGTTTGGAGCTGGTGGCCGCCGCCTTCGTGCTGGTGCTCGGGGTCGCGATGCTCTCCGGCCTCGCCCCGGGCCTCGCCGGCTGAAGGGCTCGCCATCGGGGCCGCGGCGTGCCACGCTGCACTCCGATACGGGAGAGCGCCGATGCACGCCGACTTCCAGACCATCCTGAACTGGCGCCTCCTCGCGGGATCCCACCCGTTTCCCGGCCCCGACGGCGGCACCTGCATCAACGAGGCGGCGATCGTCGCCGCAGGCCTGCCCTACCGCACGATCCGCTCCAGCGCCGATTGCCCGCCCTGCTTCTCGCGCCCGATCGCCGCCTACGCCCTCGGGCTCAACGACGCCATGCCGGACGTGGCGCGGCCGCAGCTCATGGCCTTCGTGCTGCGGCTCTCGGGCAGCGCCGACACGCCGGAGGTCGAGGCCGCGCGCACCCGGCGCCTGGCACTCGAGAGCGTCCGCCGGATTCTGGCGCCCCTCTGCACCCTCGCCGGCATGGACGAGGAGGCCGAGGCCTGCGCCGGGGCGCCGGATCTGCCCACCGCGATGGCGGCGGCGCAGGCGGCAGCTTGGTCGGGCGGAGCGCGCTCGCAGGCGGCCGCCCAGGCGCGGCGCTGGCGCGAGGGAGCGATCACCGCCGCAGCCTCCCGGACGGCGACCGCCGCGCGGCGGGCCGGGGATGACGCGCGCTGCGCCGCGGAGGTGGCCGAGGGGGCCGCGCCCTTCGTGCCCGGCACGTGGGCGCAGGCCTGTGCAATTCTCGAGGCCGCCCTCGCCATCGGCCGGCAGGCCCCGGAGATCGAACTGGCCGGCGCCCGGCAACGCCTCGACGCGGCGCGGGCGCGGGCGCGGGCCTGATCAGGCGGCGGCGGGCGCGGCGTCGAGATCGAAGTCGATGAAGCCGCAATTCTCCAGGAACGTGCCGGTGAGATGGTAGAAGAACGTCCCGTGCCCGACCACCGCGATGGTCGTCTCGGGCCGAGTCCGCAGCCAGTCCCGGAACGCCGCGACCCGGGCGTCGAACAGGGGGCGCGGCTCCACCGGGTAGCCGCCGACCTCGCAGCCGGGCTCCGCGTGCCACCAGACCTCGGGCAGGTGCCCGACATCGAGATGCGGGAATTCCGCGGCGATCTCCGAGGCCGCCCGGCCAACGTCGCAGCTGCTCTCCTGGCATTCCCGGTGAAGCACCTCCACCAGCACCCGCGGCCGGCGCGGATGCTCGCCGAACAGGATCGCGGCGGTCTCGATGGCCCGTGTCAGGGGCGACACCACCACCAGGTCGAACGGGATCGACCGCAGCCGGTCCCGCGTGGCCGCGGCCTGCGCCTGACCCAGCTCGGTCAGCCGCGCGTCCGGGAGGCCGGGATCGCCACCCCCGTGTTTGTGGGCGGCGTTGAAGGGGATTGCCCGTGGCGGATGCAGACGATGCGGGTCTTGTCCTGCATGGAACTCGGATGCGTGTTTCGGGAAGGGAGATCGGGACGGTCAGGCGAAGCGACCGCCGCGCTGGATGACCTCGATCTTGTAGCCATCCGGATCCGTGGCGAAGAAGAACCGGGCCAGCACCTCGTCGCCGTGCTTGAGCGTCTTCACGTCCGTGGCGGTGAAGCCCTGCTGCCGGTGGCGCGCGTGCTCGGTCTCCACGTCGTCGACCACGAAGGCGATGTGCCCGTAGCCGTCGCCGAGATCGTAGGGCTTGTCGCGACCCTTGTTCACCGTGAGCTCCAGCTCGAACGGCGAAGCGGGATCGCGCATGTAGACGAGGGTGAAGTCCGGGAAGTCGAACCGGCCGGAGACCTCAAGCCCGAAGGCACGGGCGTAGTAGTCGCGCGCGCGATCCTCCTCGAGGACGCGGATCATGGCGTGGACGGGCTTGGACATGCGCTTGCGGTTCCGTGAGCACTTCGGCGGCGTGCCGGGCCTCCTATGTGGCGCCGGCCCGCCCGCAGGGAAGACCGGACGGGCGCGGGCATCGCAACACCAAGCAGACCCCGCTGCCGCAACTGCGAACACGAAGCCCGCGCAATATATCTGGAGAGCATCGATCACTCACATGCGAGACTGAATAATAGATAGCCGATTTTAGTCGTTCCAGAAAATATACTCAGATCAATTAAGCAAGTTGAATATTAATATCTGATCAAATATAAGCAGGTTTCATGATTTAGTCCTGCTTTATGAATCGTCATGTCTTGACATGATCAATCGCTTAAGATCTTTTTTATGCACGATGACGATGGTCAGGCCAGAGTGCCTCCCGCCGCCAGTCGTCGATCCAATTTCGGGGCCTGAAGTCCGTGCTACGCCTGTCCAACATCAAAATTCTGCCCAAGCTGGTGGCCGTCATCGCCTTGATCAGCGCCATCGTCGGGGGCTGTATCTGGTACGCGCAGTCACGGATGACGACGATCGATGACGGGTACAGCCGCTTCATCGTCAACGAGGCGGCAGCCGTGGCCGAGGTACGGCGGCTCAATCGCCTGATCGTCGAGCTCAACTACGGCGTCTACCGGATCATCGCGGAGACCGCGCCGGATCAGATCAGCGCGGCCAACGACACCTTCGAGATGACGGTGCCCAAGCTGCAGGCGCTGATCCCGGCCCTTCGCGCGCACGCACCGACCTTCTCGGAGACGATCGACACGCAGGCCGCACGCATCGAGCGCTACCTCCGCGACGTGATCGAGGTGCGCCGGCTTGGCACCGCCAACCAGAACGCGGACGCGATCGCGCTGGTCCACTCGGCGATCGACCCGGTATTCTCCGGCCTGCTGGCCGACGGCAACAGGCTCGCCGACGAGATCAAGGCCTATATGGAGAAGAATTCGGACACCCCCACCGACCAGACCAACGCCACCCGCCGCACCCTGATCGCCATCAGCGCGATCGGCATGCTGGCCGGCCTGCTCGCGGCGGTCTTCATCGCGACGGTCGGCATCACGCGTCCGCTGGATCGCCTCGTTTCGGTCCTTCAGCGCAGGGCACAGGGCGAGATCGACGCCGGGATCAAGGAGGCGGCGCGCCGGGACGAGATCGGGGCGGTCGGCAAGGCGGTCGAGGGCATCAAGGCCATGGTCGCCCGCAAGGCCGCCGAGGAGGCCGAGGTCAAGCGGCAGGCGGACGAAGCCGCGGCAGCGGAGCGCAAGCGCACCATGCTGGAGCTGGCCGACGGGTTCGAGCGGGCGGTCGGCGGTATCGTCGGGATGGTCTCGTCCTCGGCGACCGAACTGCAGGCGACCGCCCAGACCATGACCGCCTCGGCATCCCAGACGGCGAGCCAGTCGACCACCGTGGCGGCGGCGGCCGAGGAGGCCTCAGCGAACGTCCAGACCGTGGCGGCGGCGGCCGAGGAGCTGGGCACCTCGGTGCAGGAGATCGGCCGGCAGGTCCTGGGCTCGGCCGACCTGGCGCAGACGGCGGTCGGCGAGGCGGACGAGACCCAGCACCTCGTGCAGGCCCTTAGCCAGGCGGCGACGCGGATCGGCGACATGGTCGGGCTGATCTCGAACATCGCCGGGCAGACCAACCTGCTGGCGCTGAACGCCACGATCGAGGCGGCCCGCGCCGGAGAGGCGGGACGGGGCTTCGCCGTGGTCGCCGCCGAGGTGAAGGAACTCGCGCAGCAGACCGCCAGGGCCACCGAGGAGATCAGCCAGCAGATCGGGCAGATCCAGGGCGTGACCGGTCAGGCGGTCTCCGCCATCGACGTGATCGCCGCCCGGATCCGCGAGATCAACGGGGTCGCGACGACGATCGCCGCCGCGGTGGAGGAGCAGGGCGCGGCGACGCAGGAGATCGTCCGCAACGTCTCGCAGGCGGCCACTGGCACGGAGCAGGTGACGAGCAACATCGGCGGCGTGGCCAAGGCTTCCGAGGAGACCGGCGCGGCGGCAGCCCAGGTGCTCGGAGCGGCGGGCGCGCTGTCGCGCCAGTCCGAGCATCTCGGCGCCGAGGTCTCCCGCTTCCTCGGCAAGGTCCGGGCGGCCTGAGCCCCGCTCAGGCTCCGATCCGCAGCACCTCCGTCCGGTCGCCGGCCTGCACGAAGGCGTCCGGGTCGGCGCCGGTCATCCAGACCTGCCCCGGCAGGGCCTCCAGCGCCTCGAACAGGCCGGCGCGCCGCCGCGGGTCGAGATGGGCCGCCACCTCGTCGAGCAGGATCAGGGGCGCGATGCCGCTCATGGCCCGCACCAGCCGGGCGTGGGCGAGGACGAGACCGATCAGCAGGGCCTTCTGCTCGCCCGTGGACGCCGTGCCGGCGGGCACGTCCTTGGGGCCGTGGCGGACCACGAGGTCGCTGCTCTGCGGCCCGATCAGCGTGCGCCCGGCGGCCCGGTCCCGGTGGCGGCCATTGCGCAGGGCGAGGCGGAAGCGGTCCTCGGCCTCGATGGCCGGCCAGACCGCCACGAGGTCGTCGAGGTCGCCCTCCAGGCGGATCGAGGCCCAGGGGAAGGGCTGCGCGTCGTCCCGGGTCTCGGCGATGAGCCGGTCGAGGCGCTCGGCGGTCTCCCGGCGGGCGAGCGCCACGGCGACACCCAGCTCGGCGACCTCCCGCTCCACCGCGTCGAGCCACCGGTCGTCGTCGGGCCGTTCCTCCAGCAGGCGGTTGCGCGAGCGCAGCGCCCGCTCCATCGCGGACACCCGCGCCCCGTGGCCGGCATCGACCGCCAGCACGAGTCGGTCGAGGAACCGGCGCCGGTCGCCCGCCGCGCCGCGGAACAGCCCGTCGAGGTCCGGAGTCAGCCAGACCACCCGGAGGAACTCGCTGAACGCCACGGGCGAGGAGGCGGGGGCGCCGTCGATGCGGCAGAGCCGGCTCGTGCGACCGTCGAAGCCCGGCGGCTCCAGCCCGGTTCCGAGCCGGTGCTCGGCGCCATCGCGATCGAGGGTGAGCGAGACCGCGAAACCGCCCGGACCGCCGGTGCGCGCCATGGTGGCGAACTCCGCCCGGCGCAGGCCGCGGCCCGGCACGAACAGGGAGATCGCCTCCAGCAGGTTGGTCTTGCCCGCGCCGTTCTCGCCGACCAGCGCGACGAACCGGGCCGCGGGGGTCAGTTCGAGGTCGGCGTGGTTGCGGAAATCGCGGGCGATCAGGCGGGTGACGCGCAGATCCGCCCCGTCGGGCTCGATCCGCGGATCGAGGATATTGCTCATCGCGGAACCGAGGGGTTGAGACGCACCGCGCTCAACAGTCCATTGCTGTCTGACATCCCATCCAATCACCTCATCCTGAGGTGCCCGCTTCAGCAGGCCTCGAAGGAGGGCTCCAGGATCCACATCGCCATCTGGAGGCCTCCTTCGAGGCCTCCGCTGTGCTCCGGCACCTCAGGATGAGGGCAGGAACGGGAGTAGCGCCGCAGCTTCACACCCGCATCGGCATCAGCACGTACAGCGCCGGCGCGCCCTCGCGGTCCTGGATCAGCGTCGGCGAGCCCGGATCGGCGAGCTTGAACAGGGCGGTGTCGCCCTCGAGCTGCGCGGTGATGTCGAGCAGGTAGCGGGCGTTGAAGCCGATATCGAGGTTGGCCGCCTCGTAGTCGACATCGAGTTCCTCGGTGGCGCTGCCCGAATCCGGGTTGTTCACCGAGAGCGCGAGGCGTCCCTCGGCGAGGCCGAGCTTCACCGCGCGCCCGCGCTCCGACGAGATGGTCGAGACCCGGTCCACCGCCTTGGCGAAGGCGTCGCGCTCGACCGTCAGCCGCTTGTCGTTGTTGGCCGGGATCACCCGCTGGTAGTCCGGGAAGGTGCCGTCGATCAGCTTGGAGATCAGCGTCAGGCCGCCCGCGAAGCGCAGGCGGATCTTGGCGGGCGAGAGGTCGACCGCGACACTCTCGCCGCCGTCGTCCAGAAGCTTCTGGATCTCGGCGACCGCCTTGCGGGGCACGATCACCCCCGGCATGCCGACGCTGCCCTGCGGGGCCGGGATCTCGACGCGGGCGAGGCGGTGTCCGTCGGTGGCCACCGCCCGCATCACCGGTCCGCCCTCGGTCTCCAGCGTGTGCAGGTAGATGCCGTTGAGGTAGTAGCGCGTCTCCTCGGTGGAGATGGCGAACTGGGTCTTGTCGATCAGGCGCTTGAGGTCGGCGCTCGCGATCTCGAAGCCGTGGGGCATCTCGCCGGCGGCGAGATCGGGGAAGTCGCCTTCGGGAAGGGCGCCCAGCGCGAAGCGCGAGCGGCCGGAGCGGATCGTCATCTGGCCGGATTCGCCGCCGGTCTCCAGCGAGACCTGCGCGCCCTCGGGCAGCTTGCGGACGATGTCGTAGATCACGTGCGCCGGCACCGTGGTGGCGCCGGGATCCGACACGTCGGCCGGGACGCTCTCGGTCACCTCGATGTCGAGGTCGGTCGCCCGGAGCTGGAGCCCGGAGCCCTCCGAGCGCAGGAGCACGTTGGACAGGATCGGGATCGTGTTGCGGCGCTCGACGACCCGGTGCACGTGGCCGAGCGACCTGAGCAGGGCCGCGCGCTCGACAGTGACTCTCATCGCAGTACTCAAGTGGTGGGGACGGCGCCGCGGCCGGCATCCGTCGCGGAATATGGCCGTTCAGCTTGGCGAAGGGGACCGGGGAACGCAAGGCCGGCGCGTGTGCGCCGCACAGCGAGCTCGGATCCGAAAGCAGGCCGCGGGTCGGGCGCCCAGGTCAGAGGCCCATGCCGAAACCGGCATACCTGCGCGGGCCGGGCCGTGCGAAAGCGCCGCAACCGACCCGAATCCCTGCCGTCCTCACGATCATGCTTCAGACCATCGACAGCGCGCCCCCCGCGCGCGCAACCCCGAGTGCCACCCCGAGCGCCGGCCGCATCCTCGCTGCGAGCTTTGTCGGCACGGCGATCGAGTTCTTCGACTTCTACATCTACGCCACCGCAACCGCCCTGGTGATCGGCCCGGTCTTCTTCCCGGCCGGGGCGCCCGGCGTGCAGCAGCTCAGCGCCTTCGCGACCTTCGCGATCGCCTTCATCGCACGCCCCGTGGGCGCGGCCCTGTTCGGGCATTTCGGCGACCGCGTCGGCCGCAAGGCGACCCTGGTGGCCTCGCTGCTGATCATGGGCATCTCCACGGTCCTGATCGGCTGCCTGCCGACCTACGCCTCGGCGGGCTGGTGGGCGCCGGCGGCCCTGAGCGTCCTGCGCTGCGGGCAGGGGATCGGGTTCGGCGGCGAATGGGGCGGGGCGGCCCTGCTGGCCGTCGAGAACGCGCCGCCCGGTCGGCGGGCGTGGTACGGCATCTTCCCGCAGCTCGGCGCGCCGGTCGGCTTCATCCTGGCCAATCTCGGCTTCCTGGCGCTCAGCTTCGGCCTGTCGCCCGAGAGCTTCCAGGCCTGGGGATGGCGCCTGCCGTTCCTGGCCTCGGCGGCGCTCGTCGGCGTCGGGCTCTACGTGCGGCTGAAGCTCACCGAGACGCCGGCCTTCCGGGCCGCGCTCAGCCAGGCGCATCCGGAGCGCGTGCCCTTCGCCACCATGCTGACGCAGCACGGGCGCGCGGTCCTGCTCGGCACCTTCGCGATGGTGGCGGTCTACGCGGTGTTCTACCTCTCGACCGTGTTCGCGCTGGGCTACGGTACCGGCACCCTCGGCTATGGCCGGCCGACCTTCCTGCTGTTCGAGTGCATCGCGGTCTGCTTCATGGCCCTCGGCACCGTGGCGTCGGGCGCGGCGGCGGACCGCTTCGGGCGCCGGCCGGTCCTGCTGTCGGGCATGGCCGCGACCTTGCTGCTGGGCTTCCTCATGGGGCCGATGCTGGGCCACGCCGCTGGCAGCGGGACCTGGCCGCCGGTGCTGGGCTTCCTCTGCCTCAGCCTCCTGACCATGGGCTGGGTGTTCGGGCCGATGGGCGCCGTCCTGCCCGAGCTGTTTCCGACCCGCGTGCGCTACACGGGCGCTTCGGTGACCTACAATCTCGCGGGGATCCTGGGCGCGTCCGGCGCGCCCTACATCGCGCAGGAACTCGCGGCCTATGGCGGGATCGGCTTCGTCGGGTTCTATCTGGCGGCCGCCGCGATCCTCAGCTTCCTGGCGGTCCTGGCGATGCCGGAGACGGCCGAGCGCTGACCGATCGACGTCGGCCTGCCCGCCGGCCGGCCCCGGGAGGCCGGTCGCGTCGGGACGGCATCGTCCGCGACGCGCGGCGAGCTCAGGACGCCGGGACCCGCCCGGCGACGCCGCCTCCGAGCGTGTCCAGCAGCGAGGACCGGGCGCGACTCACCCGGCTCTTCACGGTGCCGACCTGGCAGCCGAGCTTGGTCGCCGCCTCCTCGTAGGTGTGGCCCTCCGCGCCGACGAGGAGCAGCGCCTGCCGCTGCGCGGCCGGAAGGTCGCCGAGCCGCTTCCACACGACCTTGAGGGTGCTGGCATCCTCCTGATCCGACGGGCTGGTCAGCTGGCTCGCATGCGTCCCGTCCACGTCCTCGATCTCGCGCCGCGTCTTGCGCAGGTCTGAATAGAACTGGTTGCGGAGGATCGTGAACAGCCACGCGGTGAAGTTGGTGCCGGGCCGGAACCGCTCCTGATTGGCCCAGGCCTTGACGAAGGTCTCCTGCACGAGGTCGTCGGCCCGGTTCACATCTCCGGCGAGCGACAGCGCGAAGGTGCGCAGCGCCGGCAGCGCCTTGATGATGTCGCTGCGGAAATCGAAGGCGACGACCTGGCCGTGCGCCGCGACAGCCGCCTCGAAGCGTGCCAAGAGGGCGCCGAGCTGGGCGGGCAGAGGCTCCCGCTCCACAACCTTGAAATACTCGCGGATCGGCAGCGCGAGGTGCTGACCGATGGCCGAGGCGTAGCCGCCCGCGTGCCGGTCGGGCCCCGCCTCGGCAGTCAGGTTCGCGGCTTCTTCATTCATGACCGTATCCTGCCCCCTTCGCTGGTATACTGGAACCGGTCTAACGTGGGTATCGGCATAATTCTGAACCGATGCCAAACGCTCCCGAAAATCTCGGGCAACTTGCGTATCGCCACGCGGTGGTATCGATTGATATAACGGCTCCGTTCGTAGCGGCGGGATGCGGGACGCGGGACGCGGGAGGACGATGCAGGTTGCGCATCGTCGGGAGAGCTGAATGAGCCACGACCATGCGCACGGGGCGCACGACCATCACCATGGCAGCGACCTCTCGCCCGTGGAGGCGCGGGTGCGGGCACTCGAATCCCTGCTGACCGAGAAGGGCTACATCGATCCGGCAGCCCTCGACACCCTGGTCGAGCTCTACGAGACGAAGGTGGGCCCCCACGCGGGCGCCCGCGTCGTGGCCCGTGCCTGGGTCGATCGCGAATACCGCGCGCGGCTCCTGGCGGACGCCACGCCGGCGATCGCCGAGCTCGACATCGGTGGTCGGGGCGGGGAGCACATGGTGGTGGTGGAGAACACCCCCGAGATCCACAACCTCGTCGTGTGCACGCTCTGCTCCTGCTATCCCTGGCCGGTGCTCGGCCTGCCGCCGGTCTGGTACAAGGCGCCGCCCTACCGCGCCCGGGCGGTGATCGACCCCCGGGGCGTCCTGGCCGAGTTCGGGGTGACTCTTCCGGAGACCACCCGGATCACCGTCTGGGATTCCACCGCTGAGACCCGCTACATGGTCCTGCCGATGCGTCCCGCCGACACCGAAGGCCTGGACGAGACGGCGCTCGCCGCCCTGGTCACGCGCGATTCCATGATCGGCACGGGCCTGCCCAGGGGCATTCCAGCGCTGCCCGCGGAGATGCCAATATGAATGGCGCCCAGGATCTCGGCGGCGCGCACGGGTTCGGGCCCGTGGTGCCGGAGCCCGACGAGCCGGTCTTCCACGCCGATTGGGAGCGCCGCGTCTTCGCGATGGCGCTCGCCATGGGCTTCACCGGCGCCTGGAACCTCGACGGCAGCCGCGCCACCCGGGAATCCCTGCCGCCGGCCGAGTACCTCGCCTCGAGCTATTACGAGATCTGGCTGAAGGCCCTGGAGAAGCAGGTCGCCGCCGCCGGACTGGCCACACCCGCCGAGATGGCGGCGGGCGCGGCCTCGGCGCCGGCCAGGCCTGTCGCCCGGGTGCTGGCCCGCACGGGCTTGGAGGAGCGTTTCCGGGCCGGATTTCCGAGCAGCCGCGTCGCCGATGCGCCAGCCCGGTTCGCGCTCGGCGACACGGTCCTGGCCCGCAACGTCCACCCGACCGGCCATACGCGGCTCCCGCGCTACGTCCGGGGCCGGCGCGGCCGGATCGCGCGCGTCGACGGCGTCTTCGTCTACCCCGATACCAGCGCCTACGGGGCGGGCGAGAACCCGACCTGGCTCTACACGGTCGCGTTCACGGCGCAGGAATTGTGGGGTTCGAGCGGCGATCCGGACGGTGTCGTCACGGTGGCCGCCTTCGAACCCTATCTGGACCCCGCGTGAGCGAGCCGAGCCCGAGCGCCTTCGCCGCGCCCTGGGAGGCACAGGTCTTCGCTATGGTGGTCTCCCTTCAGGAGGCCGGCCTGTTCACGTGGTCGGAATGGGCGCAGCGCCTGGGCCGCGAGATCCGGCCAGCCGGCGGCACCGAGCGGCCGGCCGATTATGGCGCGTGGCTCACGACGCTGGAGACGATCCTGGCCGAGCGGGGCGTGGCGGCGCACGACACCGTCGCGGCGCGCGCGGCAGCGTTTCTCCGGGCCGCCGAGGCGACGCCGCACGGCGAGCCGATCCGGCTGGAGAACGACCCGCTCTACCGGCCCTGATCGTCCGCCCCGCGCCCGCGATCGCAGCATTCGCCGACTGCGTCCGGATGTGCAGACCGAGATCGAAGCAATACGGCTCATAAAGAAATACTCAAAGTATTCTCCCGTCCATTTCGTTACTGTCATTATAATGTCTGTCTTTCAGTCGTTGCATAACATCGACAAGGCGGCCTTGACTTTAAAATTTGCTTTTCCTATCGGTCCGATCTCGATCATAGCTCGAGACGACCGACATGCTACGTATATCGATCCGCAGTGTGTTGATCTCGATAACATTATTACTGAGCGTTTCGGCTCTCTGCACGCCGATCTACGAGTTGTTCCTCGTCGATCAGGCACGGAGCGCGGCGCGAACAGTCGCCGCCGATGCGGTGGTCGGTCAGGACCTTTTCTCGAGCCGGATTCGGTTCCGGTTCGAGTGGGGCTACAGCCGTTTGGCCCTCACCGACGCCCCGGAGGTGATCCGCGGCTACCGGAAGGAGATGTTCAATGATCGCCGTCCGGAACTCGACGACAGTCTCGCCGCGACCGTGAAGGGTATGTCCGCGGGATCCGAGCCCGCCTTCCGGGATGCGGCGCGGGCGCTGGCCGGATCGTTCGAGGCCTGGAAGCGTGCGCGTCCTGAGATCGACCGCGCCATGGACCTGCCAGTCGCCGAACGCGACGGGACCCTGGCCAGGCGCCTCACCGAACTCGGGCTGGACGTCACCAGCCGGCTGGAGGCGGCGGCCGCACTGCTGGAAAGGCAGATCCGGATCCTCGACCCGGGCCAGGGATCGATGCTGGATGCCAACGCGGCCGTCTGGATGGCGCGCACCAACAGCGGGAACGAAGGGGTCGCGCTCTACAACGCCGTCTTCAACCACCGTCCCCCGAGCGAGGCGGAGCGCAGGGAACTCCGTGCGACCAGGATCCGCGCGGAGACCGCCTGGACGGTGGCCGGTCAGATCCTGTCCGCGGCGGCCGCTCCCGAGAGTGTCACCGCGGCCTATCGCGCCGCGAACGACGGCTACTTCACCGGTCCCTTCAACCGTCTGCGCACAGGTCTGATCGGCATGATCGTCGATGGTGGCGGGAGCCTGACCGGGGACGAGATCAAGTCGTGGCAGCAGGATCAGATCAAAGGCCTGATCCTGATCGACGAGACCGCCACGGCGATCATGAAGGCCGTCGGCGCGCAGGCCCAGCTGCACGCGCAGGAGGCCACGCAGGCCTTCCGGATCTTCTTGACGATCGCGGTGGTCGCGCTGGCGCTCTCCGGAGCCGCGGCGTGGATCATCCATTTCCGCGTCGTGCGCGGGGTCGTGCACCTTTCGGAGGCGATGCGGTCGATCGCGGGCGGCGCCGCGGAGACGCAGATCCCCGGACTCGGCCGCAGTGACGAGATCGGCGCGATGGCCGCCGCCGTGGGTGTCTTCAGGGACAACCTGATCCGCACCCGGCACCTGGAGGCCGAGGCGGAGGAGGCGCGACAGGCGGCCGAGACACAGCGCCGGACCGGGATGCGCCAGATGGCCGAGGGCTTCGAGCAGGCGGTCGGCGGCATCATCGGGCAGGTCTCGGCCTCGGCGACGCAGCTTCAATCCACCGCCCGGACCATGACCGCCACCGCCGACGAGACCGCCATCCAGTCCTCCGCCGTGGCGACCGCCGCCGAGGAGGCGGCCGGGAACGTGGGAACCGTGGCGGCGGCGGCCGAGGCACTGGGCTCGTCCGTTCAGGAGATCGGCCGGCAGGTGCAGGGCTCGGCGGAACTCGCCCGCCTGGCGGCCTCGGAGGCCGATCAGACCGGCGCGCTGGTCCAGGACCTCGCGGGCGCCGTCGGCCGGATCGGCGACGTGGTCGGGATGATCACCGCGATCGCGAGCCAGACCAACCTGCTGGCTCTGAACGCCACCATCGAGGCCGCCCGGGCCGGCGAGGCCGGCCGCGGCTTCGCCGTGGTGGCGGGCGAGGTGAAGGATCTTGCCGGCCAGACCGCCAAGGCCACCGAGGAGATCGCCAACCAGATCACCCGGGTGCAGACCTCGACGGACCAAGCCGTGACGGCGATCGCCGGGATCACCGCGCGGATCCGGGAGATCGACGGCGTGACGGCGAGCGTCGCGGCGGCGGTGGAACAGCAGGGCGCGGCCACCCAGGAGATCGTGCGCAACGTCGGCCACGCCGCTCAGGGCACGGGCGCGGTGACCGGCACCATCGCGGGCGTGGCGGTCGCGGCCGAGAAGACCGGGCGGGCAGCCAGCCAGGTGCTCGGCGGAGCCTCCGAGCTGTCGCGCCAGTCCGACCATCTCGCGGCCGAGGTCCGACGCTTCCTGGCCAGTGTCCGTGCGTCCTATGCGATCTCGGCGACGCAGGTCGAGCGGGTCCAGGCCAGCTTCGCGAAGGTGCGGCCGATCGCCGACACGGCGGCCGACCTGTTCTACGAACGCCTGTTCGCGATCGCGCCGCAGGTCAGGCCGCTCTTCCCCGCGGACATGACCGTCCAGAAGCGGAAGCTGATGGCCATGCTGGCGCTGGCGGTCGCCAATCTGGACAAACCCGAGGCGCTGGTCTCGGCGGTGACCGATCTCGGGCTCCGGCACCGGGGCTACGGCACGCACGAGGCCCATTACGAGGCGGTCGGGGCGGCCCTGCTCTGGACCCTGGAACAGGGTCTTGGCGCGGACTTCACGCCGGAGATTCGGGAGGCGTGGGCCGAAACCTACGGCGTCGTGGCCGGCCTCATGAGATCGGCCGCGACCGCCGAGGCGGCCTGAGACGGCACCGAGCCGCAGCCGGCGAGGCTCGGGATCGGAACCGTCCGGGGCAACGCGCCTACCGTGCCTCGGTCCGCAGGCCGTCGAGGGGGACCGGAGCCGCGTGGGACCGGCCGCTCATCAGCTGGTCGAGAAGCGCCAGAACCTCCGGCCGCCCACAGTTTCGCGCGGGCTCGAACGGGGTCCAGGTCTGGAGGAAGTCGAGGCGCTC
Organism: Methylobacterium mesophilicum SR1.6/6; assembly: GCF_000364445.2. Lineage (NCBI taxonomy): Bacteria > Pseudomonadati > Pseudomonadota > Alphaproteobacteria > Hyphomicrobiales > Methylobacteriaceae > Methylobacterium > Methylobacterium mesophilicum. The sequence goes on from NZ_CP043538.1 coordinate 4,233,551, forward strand.
GAACACGTCGCGGTAGCGGCGCAGCTCGCCCGGGGTGAGCGGTACCCCGCGCACGAAGGCCTTGTGGGCCGAGATCGTGGTGGCCCGGCGGAAATCCGCGGGATCGAGTTCGAACTTCAGCGCATCGCCGCAGAAGCAGATCTTTCGCGACCGGTCGAAAAGGACCGCATGGCCGTCGAAATGGCCGGCCGTGCGGTGCAGTTCCAGGCCCGGCAGCGGCTCGAGGAAGTCGTCGTAGGGCCAGCTCACCTGAAGCGCCGCGCTCCAGGTGAAGTCGGCCGCCGGCAGGCAGAGTTCCGGATCGAACCGGTCCTGAAGCTGCGGCAGCGCCCCGTAGGAGTGGGGGTGCGAGGCCGAGAGCACCGCCATGCCGCCGAGCCGCTCGATCTGGTCGAGGGCGGCGTCGCTGAAGACCGGGCAGCCCTCGAACCCCATATTCCCGTGCTCGGTCTGGATCAGGTAGGCGGAGGGCCCGATGCCGGAGACCGGCTCGTTCCAGAAGCGCCACACGCCCGGCTCCAGCTCCTGCCAGTGGCACGGGAATGCGTCCTGCGCCTCCCGCGCGGTGCGGAAGCGCCAGCCATCCTGCGGGACCACGTGGCGGGCGTCGAGACAGAGCGGGCAGGACGACGGAGCCTCGAAATGGCGCTGCCAGAACCCGCAATTGTCGCAGGTATAGGCGGGCAGCTTCAGGGCGCCCGCGAAGGGCAGATAACCGGGCATCGTTCGCGAACCTTCCTCGGGCACTCGACCAGCAGGCAACGCTACATAGCGCAGCCGTCAGCGCCGGCCCTCCAGTCGGCGCGGCGCGGCGCGCGCGGCGTGGACCGCACCGGCAAGCCCGACCAGGGCGAGCCCGGCCAGACCACCGACCAGGAGGTCGCGGGTCCGGCTCGTGACGAATTCCGACCGGCTCGCCTTGGTCCGACCGGAGAATCGCCCGTCGATCCCGACCGGGCCCGGCACGGCTTCGTAGAGATTGCCCTCCATCGCGGGGATGGTCTCGTCGGACAGCTGCGCCGACCACATGGAGGCGGCCTTCCGGTCGGCGAGCGCCGGCGCCAGCGCCTGGGCGGCGGCCATCATCATCGATGACCGCCCGACCCAGACCTCGCGGCGCGGGTGCTCGACCGCATACAGGATCGCCTCGGCGCAGAGCCGCGGGTCGAAGACCGGATCGGGCGCGTACTGGCGATGCCCCGTCCGGTTGCGCGCCCAGTTGAACTGGGGCGTGTTCACCGCCGGCAGATAGATCACGCTGAGGCTGACATTGACCCGGTCGTGGAGCAGCTCGCAGCGCAGGGCGTCGGTGAAGCCGGAGACCGCGAACTTGGCGGCGCAGTACGGCGCCTGCAGTGGCGCCGCTCGGATCGCGAGGCCGGACGAGACCTGGATGATCGCGCCGCGGTCGCGCCGCTTCATGAAGCGCAGGGCCGCGAGGGTGCCGTAGACCTGACTCAGATAGGTGGTCTCGGTGACACGCCGGTACTCCTCCGCGGTGATCCGGTCGGCCGGGTTCACCACGGTCGACATGGCGTTGTTCACCCAGGCGCGGATCGGGCCGAGTTCGCGCTCTACCGTCGCGGCGGCGGCGTCCACCGCCTGTGGGTCGGCGACGTCGGCGCTGATCGCCAGCACCGGCTGACCGTAGGCGGCCAGTGCCCGTTCCGCTGCGGACAACCGGGCCGGCTCGCGGGCGATCACCGCCACGGACCACCCCCGCGCCGCGAAGGCATGCGCGGTGGCGAGCCCAATCCCGGCGCTCCCCCCGGTAACGACCGCAACCCGTGCCATGCCCACCTCACCACCGTCGAAGGATCGAACCGCCAACACGGCGCGGGGGACTCGGTTGCGCCGCCGGACCCTGCCGTAACGTCACGGCGGCGGCGATTTCGGATCGTCCGACGCAACGTCCGACACCGGGCGCTGTTAATTGTCTGTACCGCGACGTGCTGAACCATCGAGGGTCGAGGCCATGCGCTACGGACGACACTTCTCCCTCCCGATCGATCCCTGGCCGCAGGCCTCGCTGGCCGAGCGGACGGCCGTCGGGATGGTGCTGACCTTCCTGCTCTTCCTGCCGGCCTGCGCGGCGCTCTTCGTCGCCTCGACCCTGGCGGCGCATGTCTACTGGTCCTACGACCTCGGCGCCTCCGTCCGGGCTTTCGTCGCCCGGCGTGCGGGTGCGATGGGTGGGCAGCTCGGCCGCCCCGTCCGGAAGGTCTGAACCGCGCCATCCAAAGCCGTGCCGGTTCGCACGGAGCAGCATCGCGGCGGCCACGATCGCTGTGTGTTGCCGTCGGTCCGATTTGACCTGGACACATCGGGTGGGCCAGTCAGGTTCGGAACCGAGAGATTGCCATGTTCCGTACCCTGATGACTGCGCGGCGGTTCGCGCCGCTGTTCTGGTGCCAGTTCTTCTCGGCGTTCAACGATAATTTCCTGAAGAACGCGCTGGCCTTCCTGATCCTGTTCGGGATCGGCGGTCAGGCCGACGCCCATGCGGGCGTCCTGGTGACGCTCGCGAGCGCCGTGTTCATCGGGCCGTTCTTCATCCTGTCGGGTCTCGGCGGCCAGTGGGCCGACCGCTACGACAAGGCCCTGATGGCCCGGCGGCTCAAGTTCGCCGAGATCTTCGCGGCCGGCACCGCCGTGCTCGGCTTCCTGCTGCACTCGATCCCGGTGCTGTTCGTGGCGCTCGGCCTGTTCGGCACGATCGCGGCCCTCTTCGGCCCGATCAAGTACGGGATCCTGCCGGACCATCTCCGTCGTGAGGAGCTGCCCGCCGGCAATGCCCTGGTCGAGGCCGCGACCTTCCTGGCGATCCTGCTGGGCACGATCGCGGCGGGCGCGGCCTCGTCGCTGGGCGGCTCGGGACTTCTGTTCGGCGCCCTGGTGATGGGCTTCGCCATCCTGTGCTGGCTCTCGGCCCGGATGATCCCGGCGACCGGGGAGGGCGCGCCGGACCTGCGGGTCGACCCGAACGTCGCCCGCTCGACCTACGCGCTGCTGCGCGACCTCTGGGCCGACACCCGTCTCTGGCGCGGCTCGCTCACCGTGAGCTGGTTCTGGCTGGTCGGCGTGGTGGTGCTGTCGCTCCTGCCGGTGCTGGTGCGCGGCGCCTTCAACGGCACCGAGACGGTCATCACGCTGCTCCTGGCGCTGTTCTCGATCGGCATCGCGGTGGGGTCCGGCCTCGCCTCGTGGCTCGCCAGCGGCCGGATCGTGCTCCTGCCGACGCCGGTGGGTGCGGTGCTGATGGGCCTGTTCGGCCTCGACCTCGCCTGGACGGTCGGCCACCTGCCGGCACCGCCGGCGGAGCTGATCGGCCCGCTCGAATTCCTGCAGACCGGCCACGGCCTGCGCACCGGGATCGACTTCCTGGGGCTGGCGATTTCCGGCGGCCTCTACATCGTGCCGTCCTTCGCGGCGGTGCAGGCCTGGGCCGAGAAGGCGATGCGCGCGCGCATCATCGGCGCCGTCAACGTCATGACGGCGGCCTTCATGGTGGCCGGAACCCTGGCGCTGGCGGCGCTTCAGGGGGCGGGCCTGACGATCGCGAGCCTGCTCGCCGTGGTGGCTGTGCTGAACCTGATCGTCGGCGCGGTCGTCTTCGCGACCCTGCCGACCAGCCCGTTCCGGGACGCCCTGTCGATCCTGTTCCGGGCCTTCTACCGGCTGGAGGTGCGCGGCTTCGACAACCTCGCCGCGGCCGGACCGAACGCCATCGTGGCTCTCAACCACGTCTCGTTCCTCGACGCGCCGCTCGCCTTGTCCCTCCTCGACCAGGAGCCGGTCTTCGCCATCGACAGCGGCATCGCCCAGCGCTGGTGGGTGCGGCCGTTCCTGAGCGTCACCAAGGCGATGCCGCTGGACCCGACGCGGCCGCTCGCCACCCGGACGCTGATCAACGCGGTCAAGAACGGCGAAACCCTGATCATCTTCCCAGAGGGACGGCTCACCGTGACCGGGAGCCTGATGAAGGTCTACGACGGCGCCGGGCTGATCGCCGACAAGTCGGGCGCGATGGTCGTGCCGGTGAAGATCGACGGGCTGGAACGCACCGCGTTCTCGCGCCTGTCCCGGCGGCAGGTCAGCCGCAAATGGTGGCCCAAAGTGACCGTGACGGTGATGCCGCCGGTGCGCCTGACCGTGGATCCCGCACTCAAGGGCAAGACGCGACGGCAGGCGGCGGGTGCGGCCCTCTACGGTATCATGTCGGACCTCGTGTTCCGCACCGCCGACATCGACCGCGGACTGATGGCGGCGCTGATCGAGGCGGGGGATCTTCACGGCTGGAGCCGGAACGCCCTGGAGGACCCGGTCGGGGGGCGCCTCAGCTACAGCCGGCTCGTGATGGGTGCCAACATCCTCGGCCGCAAACTGATGCCGCTCGCCCCCGTGGGCGGCCGGATCGGCGTCATGCTGCCGAACGCCAACGGCGCCGCGGTCACGCTGTTCGCCCTCGCCTCCGCGGGACGGGTGCCGGCGATGATCAATTTCTCCGCCGGTCCCGCCAACGTCCTCTCGGCCTGCCGGGCGGCCGAGGTAAGCAGGATCCTGACCTCCCGCGCGTTCATCGAGAAGGGACGGCTCGGACCGCTCGTCGAGGCGATCCGTGGCTCGGTCGAACTGATCTACCTGGAGGACGTGCGGGGGAGCATCACGACGGCCGACAAGATTCGCGGCCTGCTGGCCCCGCGCCGCCCCCTGGTGGCGCGTTCGGGCGAGGATCCGGGGGCGGTGCTGTTCACGTCGGGCAGCGAGGGCACGCCGAAGGGCGTCGTGCTCGCCAACCGCTGCATGCTCGCCAACGTCGCCCAGGTGGCGGCCCGGATCGACTTCGGGCCTATGGACAAGGTGTTCAATGTCCTGCCGGTCTTCCACGCCTTCGGCCTCACGGCCGGGCTGGTTCTGCCCCTGGTCTCGGGCGTGCCGGTCTACCTCTACCCGTCACCGCTGCACTACCGGATCGTGCCGGAGCTGATCTACGGCTCGAACAGCACGGTGCTGTTCGGGACCGACACATTCCTGACGGGCTATGCCCGGGCCGCCCATTCCTACGACCTCCGCTCGCTCCGCTACGTGGTGGCCGGCGCGGAGGCCGTGAAGGAGACGACGCGCAAGACCTGGGCGGAGAAGTTCGGCCTGCGCATCCTGGAGGGGTACGGCGTGACCGAATGCGGGCCGGTGGTCGCTCTCAACACCCCGATGTTCAACCGCTTCGGCACGGTGGGCCGGATCCTGCCGGGCATCGAGACACGGCTGGACCCCGTGCCGGGGATCGAGGAGGGCGGCCGCCTGTCCCTGCGCGGCCCGAACATCATGCTGGGCTACCTGCGCGCCGAGAAGCCGGGCGTCCTCGAGCCGCCGCCCGAGGGCTGGCACGACACCGGCGACATCGTGGCGATCGACACGATGGGCTTCGTCACGATCAAGGGCCGGGCGAAGCGCTTCGCCAAGATCGCCGGCGAGATGGTGTCGCTCGCCGGCATCGAGACGCTGGCCGCCGAGCTCTGGCCCGATCGCCCGAGCGCGGTGGCGGCGGTGCCCGACCCGCGCAAGGGCGAGCGGCTGATCCTGTTCACGCAAGCGAAGGACGCCACACGGGCGGCCTACCAGAGCTTCGCCAAGGGCCGCGGCGCCTCGGACGTCGCGATCCCCGCCGAGGTGGTGGTGCTGGAGGCGATTCCGATGCTTGGAACCGGCAAGATCGATCAAGTGGCCGTCACCAAACTGGCCCTCGAGCGGGCGAAAGAATCCGCCGCAGCGTAGACCGCGACCCCGTGAATCGGGCCCTCGGCATCCGCGGTGGATGCCGGTGGTCTCCGGTGCTCTCGGACGACCTCGCATCACCCAAACGGGGGATGCGCGCCCTTCAGGGATCCGCTCGAATTACGAATGCAGTCCTGATTCGATCCGGCGGCGCGACCGGGTCCGCGGACTGGATGTCATCGGGGGTTCGCGACGAGAGGGGTTGGTCATGACGAAGGGCAGGCGAATTCCGAAGTGGCTGGCGAGGCGGACCTATTTCAAGCGGATCGAGCGCTGGTCGAAGCCTGACAAGAACCGCAGGGCTCCGGCGACGTCGGAGACCGCCTCGGTCCCGCTGCCATCGAATGTGGTTCCGTTCCCGATGCGCATGAACCGGCCCGAGAGACAGGACTTCAACGACCTGCGCGACGTCGGCATCGCCTGAGCAGGTTGCGCGGAAGCGGGCACCGGCTCTACGCGAAAAAGCTTCGATACCTCAATGATCTAAGCAGACAAGGCGCAGCTCTGCCATTGCCGGTCTGCTGAGGCGCCCGGTTCGGGCTTGTCGGCCGCGCAGGAACGGGAAATCCTGAGCCCGGGACCGGGATGTCCCGATCTGGAGGCTGCGTGCGGCAGGACGGGCTCGAATCCGAAGGGGCGACGCATCGCACGCGCCGCCCCGCGCGTGCGCGGCTCGGGGTCGTCGGATTGGGCTTTGTGCTCCTGGCGGCCGTCACCGGCTTGGCTTGGGACTTGGCCTGGCGGTATGAAGCGGCGCTGCCGGGCCTCGACCTCGCGGCGGCGTCGGCGCGCTCGACCGTGGTTCTCGACCGGTCCGGCGCGCTTCTGCGTCCCTTCGCGACCGCGGACGGGCGCTGGCGCCTGCCGGTGACCGCCGGGACGGTCGATCTGCGCTACCGGGCCATGCTGCTGGCCTACGAGGATCGTCGCTTCGCGCACCATCCCGGCATCGATCCGCTGGCGCTGCTGCGCGCCGCCGGCCAGTGGCTGATCCGCGGCCGGATCGTCTCGGGCGGATCGACCCTGTCGATGCAGGTGGCGCGCCTGGTCGAGCCGCGGCACGGGCGCACCCTTGCGGCCAAGCTGCGCCAGATGGCGCGAGCGGTCACGCTGGAGCGCAGGCTCGGGAAGGCCGGGCTGCTCGACCTGTACCTCGCGCTCGCTCCCTACGGTGGCCCGCTGGAGGGCGTCCGGGCCGCGAGCCTCGCCTATTTCGGGCGCGAGCCGGTGCGGCTGACGGCGGCGCAGGCGGCGCTTCTCGTCGCCCTGCCGCAATCGCCGGAGGCCCGCCGGCCGGATCGATTTCCGGATCGCGCCCGCGCGGCACGCGACCGCGTGCTGGAGATCGCCGGCGCGCAGGGTCTTCTGTCCGCGGCCGAGGTCGCGGCGGCCCGGGCCGAACCCGTGCCCACGGCGCGGCACCCGTTCCCGATGCTCGCGGCGCATGCCGCCGAGGAAGCGGTCGCCGCCGAGCCGGCCGCCCCGGAGATCCGCCTCGCGATCGACGCGCGCCTTCAGGAGCGGCTGGAAGTCCTGGCGGCCGAGCGCGCGGCGGCGGCCGGCCCGGACCTCTCGGCCGCGATCCTCGTGCTCGACAACCGTGACGGGCGGGTCCTCGCCCAGGTGGGCAGCGCCGGCTACTTGGATTCGACCCGGCGCGGAGCCATCGACATGACGCGCGCCGTGCGCTCCCCCGGCTCCGCGCTCAAGCCCTTCGTCTACGCCCTCGCCTTCGAGGATGGTCTGGCGCATCCCGAGACCCTGCTGGAGGACCGCCCGGCACGCTTCGCCGCGAGCTACGCCCCGGAGAACTTCGACCTGACCTTCCAGGGCACGGTCACCGCCCGGCGGGCCCTGCAGCTCTCGCTCAACGTGCCCGCGGTCGAACTGATGGAGGCGGTCGGACCCGCGCGCTTCATCGCCCGGCTCCGCGCCGCCGGCACCGGGATCCAGCTCCCGCGGGAGGCGGCGCCCGGTCTGCCGGTGGCGCTGGGCGGCCTCGGCATCACCCTCACCGACCTCGCCCGCCTCTATGCCGGGCTCGCCCGCGGCGGCACGGTCCCGGAGCTCCTGCGCCGCGTCGGAACCGACGCGGTTCCGTCCGTGCACCGGATCGCCGAGCCGGTGGCGGCGTGGTACGTCGCCGACATCCTGCGCGGCACTCCGCCCCCCGAGAACGCCCTCTCGAACCGCATCGCCTACAAGACCGGCACCTCCTACGGCTACCGCGACGCCTGGGCGGCGGGGTTCGACCGGCACGTGACGGTCGTGGCCTGGGTGGGGCGGCCTGACGGTGCCGCCGTTCCGGGCCTCGTCGGCCGGACGGTGGCGGCGCCGATCCTGTTCGACGCCTTCGCGCGCCTCGGGATCGAGCCGGAACCCGTTCCGCAACCGCGCGACGTCCTGGCAGCGGGACCGGGGGGCCTGCCGCCGCCGCTCCGCCGCCTGGGGCGCGAGACCACGGACGCATCCGGCCCGGCGCTCCGGATCGCGTATCCGCCCGACGGTGCCCGGATCGACCTCGGCCTCGTCACGCCGGGCGGCACCGCGGCGGCCGGCGGCGCGAGCCTTGCCCTGAAGGCGCTGGGCGGGGTGCCGCCGCTGACGTGGCTGGTCGACGGTCAACCGGTCGCACAGACGACGCGGCGGCGCACCGAATGGAGCCCGGAAGGTGCCGGCTTCGCGCGGATTTCCGTCCTTGATGCAACCGGTGCGAGTGCCAGCGTTTCCGTCCGGCTCGAATAGCCGAGCACCACGGTTTTCTGCGCCGAAGCTTGGCCGCTGTACAATTTTGCATTCAAAAACAACGCGTCGAAGCCGGCGTATTCATGCGGACATTCACGGGTCATCAACGAATAGGGGTCTATCCGTGACCCGTGAGGTCGTGATGGCGTGGAAGGTCGGCGCCGCGATGGCGGTGCTACTCGGGTTCGTCGGCGTGGGGGTCGGCGGTGGCGGCGGCGATGCCGATCCGCGCCGTCCCGGCTGGCGCGACGCCTATCGCCCACCGGCCGCGATCCCATTCCCTCCCGGGAATCCGTACACGCCCGCCAAGGCCGAACTCGGCCGTCGCCTGTTCTTCGATCCGATCCTCTCGGGTGACCGGACCCGCTCCTGCGCCACCTGCCACGTTCCGGGCCTCGCCTGGGGTGACGGGCGGGCCCGGGCGGCGACGCGGCAGCAGGGGGACATGGACCTCCGCACGCCGACGCTCCTCAACATCGCTTGGCAGGACGGGCCACTGGGGTGGGACGGCAAGTTCCGCTCGCTCGAGGCGGTCGCCGCAATGCCGATCATGGCGCCGGGCAACATGAACCTGCCGATCCCGCAGGCCCTGGCGCGGCTCTCTGCCGACCCGACCTACACGGCCGCCTTCGCGGCCGCCTTCGACGACCCCGCCGTCACCGGCGAGCGGCTGGACGCGGCGCTCGCCACTTTCGAGCGGCTGATCGTGGCGGGCCCCACGGCCTTCGACCGGTGGATCGCCGGCCGGGAGGACGCGATCAGCCCGGGAGCCAAGCGGGGCTTCGACCTGTTCAACGGTCGCGCCGGCTGCGCCGGCTGCCATTCCGGCTGGTCGTTCACCGACAACTCGTTCCACGACATCGGCGTTGGAGTTGGCACCGATATCGGCCGCGGCCGGCTCAAGCCCAGTTCCGTGGCCCTGACCTACGCCTTCAAGACGCCGACCCTCCGGGAGGTCGGGCAGCGCGCCCCGTACATGCACGACGGGTCAGTGCCGACCCTTGAGGCCGTGCTCGACCTCTACGACCGCGGCGGCGTCGAGCGCCCGAGCCGCTCTCGCTCGATCAAGCCCCTGCATCTCTCGGCCACCGAACGGGCGGACCTCCTCGCCTTCCTGGCGACCCTCTCGACCGGCGCGGGTGGCGATCTCATGACCGCATCGTTCGCGGCGCTGCCGCCGGCGCCCTGACGGCGGCGCCGTGCCGGCCCGGCGTCCGGGCGCGGACCCGGTCTGGCCCGCGTCGGCTCAGCGCACGCCGAAGCCACGCGGCGGGCCAGCCGGAACCCGATGCTCGTAGGCCGCGGACTCGTGCGGGAGGCTCAGGACCGTGCCGAGAGTCCAGGCGCTGCCGAGGAGGCCGAGACCTGCCATGCCGAGCAGCACGTAGGTCAGCAGCCTGTTCCGGCGCAGATCGCTCGTGAGCGTCTGGACCAACTCCCGGTTGTCCGCGGCGAGACTGTTCCGCGCCGCCACCAGCTCGTTGTACATGTTGGTGATGGCGTTGGTGGACATGTAGACGAGGAGCAGGTGGACGACGAAGTCGTCGTCCGTCGTGGTGTTCAGGGCGGCCGCGATCCGCACCGCGAGTTGGCGCTCCCAGGGCTGGAGATCGCGGCCGTGGACCGACCGGTAGAACCGCTCGAGGTTGGTCACGGCCGGAGCGCATCCCGCCAGGCCGCGTGGAAGTTGCGACGCAGGCGCCGGCCCTCGACTCGAAGGCGCATGGGCGCGGCGCTCGCCAGCGCCTGCCAGGTCGTGTGCTGGACCCGCAGCGCCTCGATCAGGCGCTCGCCGATCCGCTCGACCTCGATCACCCGGAAGTTCGGCTGCCTGCGCAGCGATCTCACGAGGTCCGCCGAATCGAGGTAGTCGAAATTGGTGGCCTGCGCGGTATTCTTCGCCAGGATCGCCCGATCGCACTCGATCAGCATCGGCCGAAGCTCCTTCAGGACTTCCAGGGCGGTGGGATCGACAGCGCCGGCCGCCACGACCACGGCGAGGCGGACATTCGCCTCCCGGCAGCTCTCCACGATGATCTCGGTGCAGCGGCGCGTCGTCTCCGTGTCGCCGGCCGGGAAGTCGACCACGATGAAGCGCTCGTCGGCCTCGATCACCCGCTCGATCATGTCCTGGCAGAGGGTCGGATCGACCCGGCCGGTGCTGTCCTCCGCGCGCAGGCGCTGCCGGTCGCAGGAGATGCCGGCCCGGCGCGGAACGAAGTTGCCGCTGCCGGGCGTGATCTCCTGCATCAGGGCGGTGTGGAAGTGCCGGTTGGCCGGATCGGTGTCGATCGCCAGGACGGGGCCGGCCTCGGCACCGAGGTCAGCGATCTGCAGGGCGATGGTGGTCTTGCCGACTCCGCCTTTGCCGCCCAGGCAGAGAACGAGGACCTTCGCGGCCGAACCCAGGAGGTCCCGCTGGATGTCCTGGATCTCGTCCGGGCTGTACCAGGCCGGAACCTTGGTCTGTGTCGTATCGGTCATCGTTTGTCTCCGTGGTGTTGGATGAGAGGGCGGTTCACCCGGGGCCGCGCCGGGCTGGACCGGGACTGGAGGGCGTCAGGACCCGCGCGGCGCGCCAGGCGGCGGACGGATTGACCGTTTCGCGGCGCCGAAGGGGCTGACATCTCCCCGGCAGACGATCCGATCAGCCGCGGGCCTTCCCGGGTCCGGCTCGCATGCGCGGTGAAGGGCGTGACGATCGAAACGGACGCGCGCCGCGCCGCCGCGCCGAGACGGATTTCAGCCGAGCGCGAGCGCACATCCGAGCCCGGACGAGGCTCCGTGCCCACGCGATGGCCCGTGTCTCAGATCTCGGAATGTCGGTCCTCCATACCGCCTGCCTTCGTTGCCGGACTTCGGTCACGTGCGCTGCTGCGAAGACGACGCCGGCCCTCTTCAGCTGAGCGCAACAAGACTCTGCGCAGACGATCGCAGGATGCAAGGCCGCCAAGGCGCGTTGAAATCTCTATCCTTCTTTAAAATCGAAGTCTGAATGAACCGTTTGCGCTGTCAATACTTCAAATTCGGCTGCGCATATGGCTTAATCAGGCGCTGAAAGACACCGTATTCGGGAATTAATAGCTTTATATAATGCGGATTATCAGCTGAGCACGATCAGTTATTGCCGGACCGGCGCAGCAAGTTTCGATCGCCGAGGTTGGCCGATCATGCGCCGGGAGCGGACACCGTGCGGGTGCGAGGATTGGCATGGGCCGTCCGCCCGACGCGTCCCAGACGTGCCGGCACGTCGCTCGAAGGCGGGCCGCCCCGGAGCCAGTCCGGCCGCGCCCTGCAGCCACGGTCCGGACCGGCGTTTCCTACGCAGAATTCACAGCGTTAACCTTTCAATCATATTCGTTAATAAATCCTTGGCTAATCACGAACGAAGATACCTAAATAGCTCGGTAACCACGAAGTCGCCCCACCGCGACGAGGTCCCGATGCCAAAAGCCAAGAAGAAGCTGTTGTCGGGCGGCTGCGCCCTCGGGTTATCGGGCCTCTCGATCCTCGCCGTTCCGGGCGTGGCCGAGGCCCACGTGAAGTGGTTCTGCGCCTACGATGTGGCCGGGCAGCCGCAGGGCCTCGAGCAGGTGCTGTGCCCGGACTTCGAGTGGCTGACCGGTCTCGCCCTGGTCTGCCTGATGGCGGGCTGCCTGGCCGAGGGGACCCCGCTGGGCGGCGCGCTGCTCAGGGCGCTCGATCGCGTGACCGCCCGGATCCGGACCGACACCGAGCTTCTGGTCCGCTGCACGCTGGGCTTCTTCCTGGTGTCCCTCTGGAGCCTGGGCGGCATCATCCTCACGCCGGAACTCAAGACCGACCTGGCCTGGATCCCGTGGCTGCAACTGGCGATGGCAGGCTGCCTGATCTGGCGCCGGACCATGCCGCTCACCGGCCTCGGCATCGTCTTCCTGTTCAGCTTTGCCACCGCGCAGTACGGCCTGTTCCATCTCGCCGACTACCCGATCTTCCTCGGCATCGCCGCCTACCTGATCATCCAGGGCCTCGGGCTGGATCCGTTCGGCCTGCGCCCGCTCGACCTCGTGCGCTACGCCGCCGCCGTGACCCTGATGTGGGCCTCCATCGAGAAGTGGGCCTACCCGCAGTGGACCGATCCGCTGCTGGCCGCCAAGCCGCAGATGACCATGGGCGCGACGCCCGCGCTGTTCATGCAGGCCGCCGGCGTCATCGAGTTCACCCTGGCCTTCGCGTTGATCTGGACGCCCCTCGTCCGGCGCAGCGCCGCGATCATCCTGGCGGCGATCTTCGTCTCGGCGATCTTCGAGTTCGGCAAGGTCGACGCCATCGGCCATTCCGGCATCATCGTGGTCCTCCTGGCCATCGCGGCCGACGATGCAACGGCAACCGTGCGGGCCCGGCAGGCGCTGATGGCGCCGGCCTGGTACGGGGCGGCGCTGGCGGCCTTCCTGTTCCTCTACTACGTGGGCCACGCCGCCCTGTTCGGCGGCCTCGGCGAGATGCCCATCATCTGATCGGCGCCGCCCGCGCCGGACCCGACCTCATCGCGCCGCACCCAGCGGCGCGAACACGTCGATGAGCCCATTGATCAGGATCTGCGTGCCGACGCAGAGCAGCAGGAAGGCGAACAGGCGGCCTGTGACGCGGGCCCTGGCCGGCCCGATGAGCGCCACCACCCGGTCGGCCGATGCGTAGAGGAGGGCGACGGCGGCGGCCACCACCAGGGCGGCCAGGGTGACGCCGAGGTAGAAGCCGAGCCGCTCCGCGTAGGCCGCGGGCCGGTTCGCGCCGAGGGTGATGGCGACCGCGATCGTGCCCGGCCCGGTGGTGAATGGCAGGGTCAGGGGGAAAAAAGCGATCTCGGCGAGGGGGCCCGGCGCCGGGTCGCCCTGCGGCTCGGTCGGAGCCGCAGCCCGGCTCGTCGACCCCGAGGCCTCAGCCTGCTTGCGCGCCTCCCGCGCCTCCGGCCGGTTGAGCTGGGTCCAGGCCGAGGACATCACCACGAGGCCACCGGCGATACGCAGCGCCCCGAGGCTCACGCCGAAGAAGTTGAGGATCGGCGTGCCGGCCCACAGGGCGCCGAGCATCACCAGCGCGGCGTAGACGCCGATCCGGCGGGACAGCAGCACGCGGTCGGCGTGGCTATAGGCGCTTGTCACCTGCGCGAAGATGAAGGCGCCGCCGATCGGGTTCACGATCGAGATCAGGCCCGAGAGGGCGAGCAGGAACTGCTGGGCGGTGAAATCGATGCTCATCGGAATCGGTCCCGGTTATGGACCGTCTAGACGACCGAAGCCTTCCGAGACATGGCGCGGACGTCACACTCAGCCCGGGGAGGGCGCCGGTACCAGAACGCGCGCGGGCGCGAGGCGGCGCGCCCGCCGCACCTGCTGGACCGCGACCGGCCGGTAGAGCTGCTTCGTCGCGTCGACCACGTGCAGACCCGCGAAGGGCAGGGACAGGCTGGTGCCCACCCATTCCCAGGCCGGGCCGGTGCGCAGCATCAGGCGCGAGCGCACGGGCGGCATGTAGAGCGTCTCCGACCAGCTCACGGGGGAGAACAGGGTGTCGCGCATCAGCCGCCCGAGCTGCGAGCGGCTGTAGGGCTGGCCGTGGCCGAAGGGCGTGGCCTCGCGGCGCGCCCAGACGCCCCGCCGATTCGGCACCACCAGGATCATCCGGCCGCCCGGCGTCAGCGTCCGCCACACCTCCTGAAGCAGTTCGGTCGGGCTCTCCACGGATTCGAGGGCGTGGACCAGGATGACCCGGTCGATTGCGGCCTCGGGCAGGGGCATCATCGTCGGATCGGCCAGCGCCGCGCAGGAGCGGCCGGAGCTCGGCCAGTTCACCACCCCCTGGGTCGCCGGCATGAAGGCCAGCGTCCGCTCGGCGATGCAGTGGATCGGGCCCAGATACGGGGTGGCGTAGCCGATCCCGAGCACGCGCAGGCCCGACACCGAGCCCAGGAACTCGTGCAACGCGCGGCCGACCACGCGATGCGTCGTGCGGCCCAGGGGGCTGGCGTAGAAGGCCCGCAAGCCATTGACGTCGAGACGCATGAAAGGACAGGACACCGGGGCCGGAACGTTCACCGTACTCAATGGTGAGCCGGACGGCCCGGGGCAAGCGGCGAAGGAACCCGGTCACACCGCCGCCCGTTCACCGCGGCAGCTTTCGCGCGGGACGGAGGATCTTCATCCGATGGCGGCCGAGACCGAGATCCACACCTTCCTCTGTCGCAGCGACAATATCGGCGTCCTGATCCGCGATCCCGCCACCGGTGCCTGCGCGGCGATCGACGTGCCGGAGGCCGGGCCGGTCCTGACAGCGCTGGACGAGACCGGTTGGCGGCTCACCGACATCCTCGTCACCCACCGGCACGGCGACCACGTCGAAGGCATCCCGGCGGTCAAACAGGCCACCAGCGCGCGGGTCGTCGCACCCGCCAGGGCCGGCGACGCGGTCCCGCAGGTTGACGTCACGGTGCGCGAGGGCGACACGGTGCGGGTGGGCGATCTGGAAGCGCAGGTCTGGGAGACGCCGGGCCACTGCGCCGACCACGTCACCTACTGGTTCGCGCAGGCCGGGATCGTCTGTGCCGGCGACACGCTGTTCACGCTGGGCTGCGGCCGCGTGATGGAGAGCCCGCCGGAAACCCTCTACCGGTCGCTGCGGCGCTTCGACGAGCTGCCCGACGCGGCCCAGGTGTTCAGCGGCCACGACTACGTACTCTCCAACGCGCGCTTCGCCCTCGCGGCGGATCCGGAGAACCCGGATCTCAAGGCGCGTTTCGCGGAGGCCGAACGGGCGAAGGCGGAAGGTCGTTTCCTCATTCCGTCGACCATGGGGGCGGAGCGGGCGACCAACCCGTTCCTGCGCAGCGCGCTACCCGCCCTGGCCAAATCCGTCGGTATGCCGCCAGAAAGTGACCCCGAAACCGTCTTCGTCGCTCTAAGGTCGTGGAAGAACCGCTTCTGACGCAGGTGATAACGAGAAAAATTTGTTGCCTTCTCAAGGCAAACTGACACATAGGGATGTTTAAGCGGTCCTAATCCGCTCAGGTAACCGGGCTCCCGGGGGGAAGCCGCAACGTCAACGCGAAGCGCCGGGACGCTTCAGCCGGTATGATGGGGGTCCGTCTCGCCCTACCACCTGTCCACTTCCCGCCTTCCTCTTCCGTTTCTCAAGCCAGAGTCTGCCGGGTCCAAGGAAGAGTCGCTCGCCGCCAAGGCCAAGCTTCCTGGAACCGACGACGCCGAGACCGGCCCGATCCGCGACGCCGGCGATGCCGGCACGCAGCGGCCCCGCACCCCTGTGGCGGCGGATGTCAGGTTGCTCGGCATTGCCACCGAGCATCTCTCACGCCTCGGGCCCAAGCGTGTGACGGTCGTGGCCGTTGCTGCCGAAGCCGGCATGACGCACGCCAATGTCTACCGTTACTTCCCGTCGAAAGACGCGCTCCTCGACGCGGTGGCGGGCCGATGGCTCCGCGAAGTCGAGGCCCGGCTCGCCGGGATCGCCGACGCCCCGGATCCGGCCGACGACAAGATCGAGCGGCTGCTGACGGCCCTGGCGACGGTCCAGCGCGACGCGCTGTTCGACGAACCGAACCTGTTCGCGGTGCATCTCGACGCCACCGTGGCGGCCCGTCCGATCGCCCGCCGGCACCGGGTGCGCCTGCGCAGCCTCGTCGAGCGCGTGGTCGAGGAGGGGATCACCTCGGGGATCTTCTCGGCGCGGGACCGCGAGCGGGCGATCGCCTACATCTTCGACGCGAGCTACCGGTTCACGCATCCGCTGGCGATTCAGCACGATGCTGAGGTGCCGCGCGACCTGATCGAAGCCCGGTTCGGCGCCGTGATCCACGCGATCCAAAGGGTTTTGCGCTCCGGCGTGCTCTGACTCGTCGCCAAGCCGCTGTTTCTGCGAAGGCCCGGACCTTGCGTCCGGGCCTTCTGCGTTTCCGGCCAGTCGATCGACAGGTCGGCGCGGGAGACCACAAAATGACAGCTTTTCATATCTGTCATCCAAGCTTTGCGGCACGCCACCGGCTGGGTGCAGTGCACCTAAAACCTTCGTCACGTTGACGTTTCCATATGCGGGCCGGCGGTTGTCCGGCCGCTCCGGTCTAAAGGACGAGGGGCCTCGACGCCCGGCATCGGGTTGAAGCGGCGGTGCTTTTCGGCCACACAGCCGCGCAGATTTCAGAGCGGCGAATCCGGGTCCGCAACAGGCTGACGAGCAGCCCCGGCATCGCCCGACGCAGCATCGACCTCGACACGCAGCGGAGACGAATCCGACATGGCGCGCAACAAGATCGCCCTCATCGGTGCCGGCCAGATCGGTGGCACCCTGGCTCTTCTGGCAGGCCTCAAGGATCTCGGGGACGTGGTGCTGTTCGACATCGTCGACGGCGTGCCGCAGGGCAAGGCACTGGACATCGCCGAGGCCGCCCCGGTCGAGGGCTTCGACGCGACCTATGCGGGTGCCAGCGACTACGCCGCCATCAAGGGCGCCGACGTGGTGATCGTCACCGCCGGCGTGCCGCGCAAGCCCGGCATGAGCCGCGACGACCTGATCGGGATCAACCTCAAGGTCATGCAGGCGGTGGGCGAGGGCATCAAGACCTACGCGCCGGACGCCTTCGTGATCTGCATCACCAACCCGCTCGACGCGATGGTGTGGGCGCTTCAGAAGTTCTCCGGCCTGCCCACCAACAAGATCGTCGGCATGGCCGGCGTTCTCGACTCGGCCCGCTTCCGCCACTTCCTCGCGGAGGAGTTCAAGGTCTCGGTGGAGGACGTCACGGCCTTCGTGCTCGGCGGCCACGGCGACGACATGGTCCCGCTGACCCGCTACTCCACGGTCGCGGGCGTGCCGCTGACCGACCTCGTCAAGCTCGGCTGGACCACCCAGGAGAAGCTCGACGCTATGGTCGACCGCACCCGCAAGGGCGGTGGCGAGATCGTCAACCTGCTTAAGACCGGCTCGGCCTTCTACGCGCCCGCGGCCTCCGCCATCGCCATGGCGGAGAGCTACCTGCGCGACAAGAAGCGGGTCCTGCCCTGCGCCGCCTACCTCGACGGCCAGTACGGGGTGAAGGGCATGTTCATCGGCGTGCCGATCGTGATCGGCGCCAACGGCGTGGAGCGCGTGCTGGAAGTGACCTTCGACGCCGCCGAGAAGGCGATGTTCGAGAAGTCGGTCGCCTCGGTGACGGGCCTGATCGAGGCCTGCAAGGGCGTCGACAGCAACCTCGCCTGACCGGTAAGCGGAGACCGGGCAGCGCGTAGCGTTCGGAGATTCGAATCCCAATCGCTCGATTTCTCTACGCGCCGCCCGCTGCCACCTATTCGCTCCTCCCTACGAGGCTCCGATGAATATCCATGAATATCAGGCCAAGGCCGTGCTGAAGGAGTTCGGTCTGCCCGTCTCCCGCGGCGTGGCCATCTTCAACCCGTCGGAGGCCGAGGCCGCCGCCAAGGAGCTCGGCGGCCCGGTCTGGGTCGTGAAGAGCCAGATCCACGCGGGCGGCCGCGGGAAGGGCACCTTCAAGGGCGCACCCGAGGGTGCCAAGGGCGGCGTGCGCGTCACCAAGTCGATCGACGAGGTGAAGCAATATGCCGGTGAGATGCTCGGCCAGACGCTGGTGACGATCCAGACCGGCCCGGCCGGCAAGCAAGTCAACCGCCTCTACATCGAGGAAGGCGCCCAGATCGCCGAAGAGTTCTACCTCTCGATGCTGGTCGACCGCGCCACCGGCCGCGTCGCCTTCGTGGTCTCCACCGAGGGCGGCATGGACATCGAGGCGGTCGCCCACGACACGCCCGAGAAGATCCACACGATCGCGGTCGACCCGGCCACGGGCGTGATGCCCCATCACGGCCGCGCCGTCGCCAAGGCGCTGGGCCTGTCGGGCGCCCAGGCCAAGGAAGCGGCCGCGCTGACCGAGAAGCTCTATGCGGCCTTCGTGGCCAAGGACATGAGCCTGCTGGAGATCAACCCGCTGGTGCTGACCGCCGACGGGCACCTCAAGTGCCTCGACGCCAAGATGGCCTTCGATTCGAACGCCCTCTACCGGCACGCGGACATCATGGCGCTCCGCGACGAGACCGAGGAGGACGCCAAGGAGATCGAGGCGTCCAAGTACGACCTCGCCTACATCGCGCTCGACGGCACGATCGGCTGCATGGTCAACGGCGCCGGCCTCGCCATGGCGACGCTCGACATCATCAAGCTCTACGGCGAGGAGCCGGCGAACTTCCTCGATGTCGGCGGCGGCGCCTCCGAGGAGAAGGTCACGGCGGCGTTCAAGATCATCACCGCCGACCCGAACGTGAAGGGGATCCTCGTCAACATCTTCGGCGGGATCATGAAGTGCGACGTGATCGCCAACGGCGTGATCGCCGCCGTGAAGGCGGTGGGCCTGCAGGTGCCGCTGGTGGTGCGCCTCGAGGGCACCAACGTCGAGCAGGGCAAGGCCATCATCCGCAACTCGGGCCTCAACGTCATCCCGGCAGACGACCTCGACGACGCCGCCCAGAAGATCGTCGCCGCCGTGAAGGGAGCCTGATCATGTCGGTGATGATCGACGCCAATACCAAGGTCATCTGCCAGGGCTTCACCGGCAAGAACGGGACCTTCCACTCCGAGCAGGCCATCGCGTACGGCACCAAGATGGTCGGCGGCACGTCGCCCGGTAAGGGCGGCTCAAGCCATCTCGGCCTGCCGGTGTTCGACACGGTGGCCGAGGCCCGCGAGGCCACGGGCGCCGAGGCCTCGGTGGTCTACGTGCCGCCGCCGGGCGCGGCGGATGCGATCTGCGAGGCGATCAGTGCCGAGGTGCCGCTGATCGTCTGCATCACGGAGGGCATCCCGGTGCTCGACATGGTTCGGGTGAAGCGGGCGCTCACCGGCTCGAAGTCGCGCCTCGTCGGGCCGAATTGCCCGGGCATCGTCACGGCCGGCGAGTCGAAGATCGGCATCATGCCGGCCAACATCTTCCGGCCCGGCTCCGTCGGCATCGTGTCCCGCTCGGGCACGCTGACCTACGAGGCGGTGTTCCAGACCTCCAATGCCGGCCTCGGCCAGACGACCGCGGTCGGCATCGGCGGCGATCCGGTGAAGGGTACCGAATTCATCGACGTGCTGGAGCTGTTCCTCGCCGACCCGAAGACCGAGTCGATCGTGATGATCGGCGAGATCGGCGGATCGGCCGAGGAAGAGGCGGCGCAGTTCCTGAAGGACGAGGCCAAGCGCGGGCGCAAGAAGCCGATGGTCGGGTTCATCGCCGGCCGCACGGCGCCTCCGGGCCGCCGCATGGGCCATGCCGGCGCGATCATCTCGGGCGGCAAGGGCGGCGCCGAGGACAAGATCGCCGCCATGGAGGCCGCGGGCATCCGCGTGTCGCCGTCGCCGGCCCGGCTGGGCTCCACGCTCGTCGAGGTTTTGAAGGGCTGAGGCCCCGCGCGCCTGCGTTGCGGCCATCGCAGGGCCGCAACCCCCATATCGGGCGTGCAGACGATTTCAGCGGGGCGGTCACCCGCCCCGTTTCGGTTTGAGGGCGCTCCGCCGCGCTGACGGAGATCCCGAAGGGCAGGGCTCCTGCCCGCGCGACAGGATGGACGCACCATGGCACGCCAGGACGTGAACGAAGCGCTCCTCGAAACCTCGTTCCTCTACGGCGCCAACGCCGCCTACATCGAGGACTTGCAGGCGGCCTACGCCCGCAACCCGTCCTCCGTGGATCCGGAATGGCAGACCTTCTTCAAGGGTCTCGGCGAGGACGAGACCCTGGTCGAGAAGAACGCCGCCGGCGCCTCCTGGGAGCGGCCGAACTGGCCGGTGCCGCTGAACGGCGAATTGGTCTCGGCGCTCGATGGCAACTGGGGCGCGCTGGAGAAGGCGATCGGCGACAAGATCGTCGCGCGCGAGGCCAAGGAGGCCAAGCCCGGAAAGCCGCAGGACAGCGTCACGGCCACCACCGGCGTCTCGGTGGAACAGGCGACGAAGGATTCGGTGCGGGCGATCATGCTGATCCGCTCCTACCGCATGCGCGGCCACCTGCACGCCAAGCTCGACCCGCTGGGCCTCGCCCCGCGTGGCGACCACGAGGAGTTGCACCCGCAGCATTACGGCTTCCAGGAAAGCGACTGGGACCGCCCGATCTTCCTCGACAACGTGCTCGGCCTCCAGTTCGGCACGATCCGCGAGATCGTCGACATCCTAGAGCGGACCTACTGCCAGACGCTCGGCGTCGAGTTCATGCACATCTCCGACCCCGCCGAGAAGGCGTGGATCCAAGAGCGCATCGAGGGCAAGGACAAGGAGATTTCCTTCACCCCCGAGGGCCGCCGGGCGATCCTCAACAAGCTGATCGAGGCCGAGGGCTTCGAGAAATTCCTGGACCTCAAGTACACCGGCACCAAGCGCTTCGGTCTCGACGGCGGCGAGTCGATGATCCCGGCGCTGGAGCAGATCATCAAGCGCGGCGGCGCGCTCGGCGTCCGCGAGATCGTGCTCGGCATGGCCCATCGCGGCCGGCTCAACGTGCTCACCAACGTGATGGCCAAGCCCTTCCGGGCGGTGTTCCACGAGTTCAAGGGCGGCTCGGCCTCCCCGGCCGAGGTCGAGGGCTCGGGCGACGTGAAGTACCATCTGGGCGCGTCCTCGGATCGCGCCTTCGACGGCAACAACGTCCACCTGTCGCTCACCGCCAACCCGTCGCACCTCGAGATCGTCGATCCGGTGGTGCTCGGGAAGGTCCGCGCCAAGCAGGACCAGTGGGCCAAGCCCAACATCGAGCGCCGCACGGTGCTGCCGCTCCTGATCCACGGCGACGCCGCCTTCGCGGGCCAGGGCGTGGTGGCGGAGTGCTTCGGCCTGTCGGGCCTGAAGGGTCACCGCACCGGCGGCTCCATCCACTTCATCATCAACAACCAGATCGGCTTCACCACCGATCCGCGCTTCTCGCGCTCCTCGCCCTACCCGTCCGACGTCGCCAAGATGGTCGAGGCGCCGATCTTCCACTGCAACGGCGACGATCCCGAGGCCGTCACCTTCGCCGCGAAGGTCGCGGTCGAGTACCGGCAGAAGTTCGGCAAGCCGGTCGTGATCGACATGCTGTGCTACCGCCGCTTCGGCCACAACGAGGGCGACGAGCCGGCCTTCACCCAGCCGAAGATGTACCAGCGGATCCGCAAGCACCCGTCGGTGCTGGAGACTTACGGCCGCAAGCTCGTCGAGAACGGCTCCGTGACCCAGGAGGCGCTCGACGCCCGAAAGGCCGAGTTCCGCGGGATGCTCGACAGCGAGCTCGACGTCGCCAACAATTACAAGGCGAACAAGGCCGACTGGCTCGACGGGCGCTGGTCCGGCGTGAAGGCCGTGCACGAGGACGTGGACGATCCGCGCCGCGGCCGTACCGCCGTCTCGGCGGAGACCCTCCAGGAGATCGGCCGCAGGATCACGCAGGTGCCCCCGGGCTTCCACCTGCACCGGACGATCCAGCGCTTCATGGACAACCGCGCCAAGGCGGTGGAAACCGGGGCGGGCATCGACTGGGCGACCGCCGAGGCGCTGGCCTTCGGGGCGACCCTCCTCGACGGCAACCGGGTCCGGCTCTCGGGCCAGGACGTCGAGCGCGGCACCTTCTCGCAGCGCCACGCCCTGGTGATCGATCAGGAGAACGAGCAGCGCTACACGCCGCTCAACTCCATCCGCGAGGGGCAGGCGTCCATCGAGATCATCAACTCGATGCTCTCCGAGGAGGCGGTGCTCGGCTTCGAGTACGGCTACTCGCTGGCCGAGCCGAACGCCCTGGTCCTGTGGGAGGCGCAGTTCGGCGACTTCGCCAACGGCGCCCAGGTGGTGATCGACCAGTTCATCGCGTCCGGCGAGCGCAAGTGGCTGCGCATGTCCGGCCTCGTGCTGCTGCTGCCGCACGGCTACGAGGGGCAGGGGCCCGAACACTCCTCCGCCCGCCTGGAGCGCTACCTCCAGGCCTGCGCCGAGGACAACATGCAGGTCGCCAACGTCACGACGCCGGCGAACTACTTCCACATCCTGCGCCGCCAGCTGAAGCGGGACTTCCGCAAGCCGCTGGTGCTGATGACGCCGAAGTCGCTGCTGCGCCACAAGCGCGCCGTCTCGAACCTCGACGCGCTCGCCGAGGGCTCGACCTTCCATCGCGTGCTCTGGGACGACGCCGAGGAGGAGGGCGCGCAGAACAAGCTGGTGCGCGACGACAAGATCCGCCGCGTCGTGCTGTGCTCCGGCAAGGTCTACTACGACCTGCTGGAGGAGCGGGAGAAGCGCGGCCTCAACGACATCTACCTGATGCGCGTCGAGCAGCTCTACCCGTTCCCGCTGAAGGCGCTGGCCAACGAGATGGCGCGCTTCCGCAACGCCGACGTGATCTGGTGCCAGGAGGAACCCAAGAACATGGGCTCCTGGTCCTTCGTCGAGCCCTACCTCGAATGGGTGCTCGGCCAGGCCGGCTCCGCGGTGAAGCGCGCCCGCTACGTCGGCCGTCCGGCCTCCGCCTCCACGGCGGTCGGCCAGATGTCGAAGCACCAGGCGCAGCTCCAGGCCTTCCTCAACGAGGCCCTGGCGGTCTGATTTCTTGGGACTTGGCGGCGGCCTGCTCCGGCCGCCGCCTCTCACTCCTGGCCGTCCGGCACGGCCGAACCGATCCGGAAGTGCAAGACCTATGGCAACCGACATCCTCGTCCCGACGCTCGGCGAATCCGTGAGCGAGGCCACCATCGGCCGCTGGTTCAAGAAGCCGGGCGACACGGTCGCGGCCGACGAGCCGATCGTCGAACTCGAGACCGACAAGGTGACCCTGGAGGTCAACGCTCCGGCGGCGGGTGAGCTCGGCGAGATTCTCGTCAAGGACGGCGAGACCGTGGAGCCCGGCGCGCTCCTCGGCTCGATCGTCGAGGCCGGGGCGGGCGCAGCGCCGGCCAAGAAGGCAGCTCCGAAGGCGGCCGAGTCCAAGACCGAGACCCGCAGCGAGGCCCCGAAGGCCGCTTCCTCCGACAAGGCCGAGGCGCCGGCCCAGGAATCCTCGGCCGGCTACGGAAACCACGGCGACGCGGCCGCCCCAGCAGCGCAGCAGCGCCCGGCGGGCGACAACGGCCCGGCGGTGGCCAAGCTAGCCCGCGAATCCGGCGTCGATCCGTCGGGCGTGAACGGATCGGGCAAGGACGGCCGCGTCACCAAGGGCGACATGCTCGGCGCCATCGCCAAGGGCCCGGCCCCGTCTGCGGCACCCGCCAAGGAGGCCCGTCCGACCCTGCCGCGTGCCCCCTCGGCGCCGGACGATGCCGCGCGCGAGGAGCGCGTGCGCATGACGAAGCTCCGCCAGACCATCGCGCGCCGCCTCAAAGACGCGCAGGACACGGCTGCGATGCTGACGACGTTCAACGACGTCGACATGTCGGCCGTGATGGCGATGCGCAGCCAGTACAAGGACATCTTCGAGAAGAAGCACGGCACGAAGCTCGGCTTCATGGGCTTCTTCACTAAGGCGGTGATCGGCGCCCTCAAGGACGTGCCGGCGGTGAACGCCGAGATCGACGGGCAGGACCTCGTCTACAAGAACTACTACCATATCGGCATCGCGGTCGGCACCGATAAGGGCCTCGTCGTCCCGGTGGTGCGCGACGCCGACGACCTGTCGATCGCCGGCATCGAGAAGAAGATCGCCGGCTTCGGCAAGAAGGCACGCGACGGCAAGCTCTCCATCGAGGAGATGCAGGGCGGCACCTTCACGATCACCAACGGCGGCATCTACGGCTCGCTGATGTCGACGCCGATCCTCAACGCGCCGCAATCGGGCATCCTCGGCATGCACCGCATCGAGGAGCGCCCGGTGGTCCGCGCCGGCAAGATCGAGGCGCGGCCGATGATGTACCTCGCCCTGTCGTACGACCATCGCATCGTCGACGGTAAGGAGGCCGTGACCTTCCTCGTGCGGGTCAAGGAGGCGCTGGAGGATCCGGCTCGCCTCGTGCTGGACCTCTGAGGCTGTCATGTCGGGCGCTGAGAACAGGGTCGCCATCGTCACCGGCGGCAGCCGCGGCATCGGCCGGGCCGTGGCGCTGCTCCTGGCCGAGCGCGGCTATGCGGTCTGCCTGAGCTACGTGTCGGACGCCGCCGCGGCGCAAGGCATAGTCGACACGATCACCGCCAGGGGCGGCAAGGCGCTGGCCGTGAAGGGCGATGTCGGCAGCGAGGCCGACGTGATTGCCCTGTTCCAGGCCGCCGACGGGCTCGGTCGGCTCACGGCGCTGGTCAACAATGCCGGCGTGGTCGACGTGAAGTCCGACGTCGCCGACATGAGCCTCACCCGCCTGCAGCGGATGATGACCACCAACGTGGTCGGCAGCTTCCTCTGCGCCCGCGAGGCGGTGCGGCGGATGTCCACGAAGCGCGGCGGGACCGGGGGCGCGATCGTGAACCTGTCCTCGGTGGCGGCGCGGCTGGGCGGTCCCGGCCAGTTCGTGGACTACGCCGCCTCGAAGGGCGCGATCGATTCACTGACGATCGGCCTCGCCCGCGAGGTGGCCGCCGAAGGCATCCGCGTCAACGCGGTGGCGCCCGGCATCATCGCCACTGAGATTCACGCCAGCGGCGGTGAGCCTGACCGCGTGGAGCGCCTTGGACCTGGCGTCCCGATCGGCCGGGCGGGCACCGCCGAGGAGGTCGCCGCGCCGATCGTGTGGCTCCTCTCGGAGGAGGCTTCCTACACCACGGGCGCCATCCTCGACGTCGGCGGCGGCCGCTGAGCCTCGACCCGACCTGACATTCTATGCCCGTCAGCGACGCGGCACGACCGAGCGGAAGCGAACCTGCATGTCCTACGATCTCGTCGTCATCGGCACCGGCCCCGGCGGCTACGTCTGCGCGATCCGCGCGGCGCAGCTCGGCCTGCGGACCGCGGTCGTCGAGAAGCGCGCGACGCACGGGGGCACATGCCTCAACGTCGGCTGCATCCCGTCGAAGGCGCTGCTCCACGCCTCCGAGGCATTCGAGGAGGCCAACAAGCACTTCGCTGATCTCGGCATCGATGTCGGCACGCCGAAGCTCGACCTGAAGAAGATGATGGCGTTCAAGGCCGAGGGCGTCGCCGGCAACACCAAGGGCGTCGAGTTCCTGCTGAAGAAGAACAAGGTCGACACCTTCCACGGCACCGGCCGGATCGCCGGGGCGGGCCGCGTCGAGGTCATCGCCGAGGATGGCGGCAACCAGATGCTGGAGACCAAGAGCATCGTCATCGCCACCGGCTCCGACGTGGCACGCCTGCCCGGCGTCACCATCGATGAGAAGATCGTGGTCTCCTCGACCGGCGCCCTCGACCTCGATCGGGTGCCGAAGAAGCTCCTCGTCATCGGCGCCGGGGTGATCGGTCTCGAACTGGGCTCGGTCTGGCGTCGGCTCGGCTCCGAGGTCACGGTGGTCGAGTACCTGGATCGCGTGCTGCCCGGCATGGATGGCGAGGTCGGCAAGCAGTTCCAGCGGATCCTGACCAAGCAGGGCATCGCCTTCAAGCTGTCCACCAAGGTGACGGGCGTCGAGGTCGGCAAGAAGGGTGCGAGCGTCACCGTCGAGCCGGCCGGGGGCGGTGCGGCGGAATCGCTGCAGGCGGACGTGGTCCTCGTCTGCATCGGCCGGGTGCCCTTCACGGAAGGGCTCGGCCTCGACACGGTCGGCGTTCAGCGGGACGACAAGGGGCGCATCCAGACGGATTCGCACTACGCCACCAACGTCACCGGCATCTACGCCATCGGCGACGTGATCGCCGGCCCGATGCTCGCCCACAAGGCCGAGGACGAGGGTGTGGCGGTGGCCGAGATGCTGGCCGGCCAGTCCGGCCACGTGAATTACGGCGTGATCCCCAACGTGGTCTACACGTTCCCGGAGGTCGCCTCGGTGGGCAAGACCGAGGAGGAGCTGACGAAGGACGGCATCGCCTACAACGCCGGCAAGTTCCCCTTCACGGCCAACGGCCGGGCCAAGGCGAACGGCACCACGGACGGCTTCGTGAAGGTGCTGGCGGACGCCCAGACCGACCGGGTGCTCGGCGTGCACATCGTGGGCGCGGATGCCGGCAACCTGATCGCCGAGGTGGCGGTCGCGATGGAGTTCGGCGCCTCGTCGGAGGACATCGCCCGGACCTGTCACGCGCACCCGACGCTCACGGAAGCCGTCAAGGAAGCCGCGCTGGCCGTGAACAAGCGCGCCATCCACGTCTGACCGAAGGGCGGACGCCGGGCGTCCACTCAGTCCGGTGTACCGGGCGTGGATCTCAGACACGCCCTCTCGTGCTGGTGCCGGAGCGATCTGGAGGCCTCGATGGGGCCTCCAGATCGCTCCGGGACCCCTGGAGCGTCCCTCGCGAGGCCCGCATCGCGGTCACGGCAGGCTGAAGCCGTGGGTGGCGCGGGATCAGGCGATCTTGCGCCGGGCGTTCGGCAGGTCGGCGATCCGCAGCAAGGCGCTCGGCGCGGGCGGCGCGGTCAGCGCATTCAGCAGATACGGCCGGCGGAGACCCAACGCGTTGTGCAGGGCGAGGTCGATGTCGCGGGCGTAGAACGGCATTCGCAGCACCGCGTCGACGCCGAAGTAGCGGCCCGCCTGGGCGACCGACTCCAGCTCGGCCGTGGTCAGCAGGGTGATCCGCGTGGCGAGCCCGAGGGGCTGGATCTGGCAGGCAAGTTCAAGCCCATCGATTCCGTTGAGCTTCACGTCGATGAAGGCGAAGTCGTAGGACGCGAGCTTCAGCTGCTTCAGGGCGTGGCGCCCATCATCGGTCTCGTCGAGTTCGATCGCGAAGCCGCTCCGGGCCACCACGCGGCTGATCGCCGAGCGGCCGGCCGGGGTCGAGCAGGCGAGGAGCGCCCGTGTCGGCGCCCGGCGCCGGACATCGGCGTGCAGGAGCTGCTCGATATGGCTCGGGTCGAGGGGCGTCTTCAGGACCTCGTAGGCCCCGAGACTGGTGGCGATCTCCTGCCAGTGCGGCATGACGCGGGTCGCCACCAAGACCAGGCAGGGCGGCTCGGCCCCGGCCCGGCGGGCGACCGCCACGGCCTCGGGTCCGCTGAGATCTTCGAGCTGCAGTCCGACGAAGGCGAGGGTGGGGCGGTGCTGGAGCAGGATGTCGCACAGGGCTTGGCCGGAGGTTGCCTCGTCGATCACGGCCTGCGGATCGAAGCGCTGCACCACCGTTCGCAGAGAGTCGCGACGACCCGCATCGCAATCCGCGATCACGACACGCGCCGACCTCCTCCTGTCTTCGAGCCCCATGGCGTCCGTCCGAGCCGATCCGTTCCCTGACGCTGACACTGGACTTAGATCGTGACGAAGATCTTAAAAAAATCGGCTGTTCACTCAGACTTGAGGTTATCAGCCCTAAATCCCCTACACTCGGAATCAATAACTGCTGCTCAAACCGGATGAATTAGCGGCTAAACCGCGGGTGGGCGGACGCGTAGGCACTCATCAGCCGGGCGGCGTCGACGTGGGTGTAAAGCTGCGTGGTCGACAACGAGGCGTGCCCCAGGAGTTCCTGGATGGCTCGCAATTCTCCCTGGCGGGCGAGCAGATGCGTCGCGAACGAGTGGCGCAGGGCGTGTGGCGTGGCGCTGTCGGGCAGGCCGAGGGCGCCGCGAGCCCGGGCGACGGTGTACTGGATGATCCGCGGCGAGAGGGGCCCGCCCCGGGCTCCGACGAAGAGCGGGCCGTCCGGCGGCAGCGGCAGCGGACAGGCGGCGACGTAATCGGCGACCGCCCGCGCCACCACCGGCAGGATCGGCACCATGCGCTGCTTGCCACCCTTTCCGAGCACCATGACCTGATCGCTGCCGGGCAGGGGCGCGTCGCGACGGGCAAGGCCGAGGGCCTCCGAGATGCGCAGGCCCGCCCCGTAGAGGAGCGCCAGCACCGCGGCGTCCCGGGCGAGCACCCAGGGCTCGCGCTCCTCGCCGGCCCGAATGCCCGTATCGGTGAGTGCAACGGCGGCCTGCACGGGCAGGGGGCGGGGCAGGCGCCGCGGGACCTTGGGCGAGCGTACGCCGCCCAGCGCCGAGACGGTGCCGTGGCCCTCCCGTTCCAGGTAGCGCGCGAAGGAGCGCAATCCGGCGAGCATGCGCATCAGCGAGCGGCCGGACACCTCGTCGGCCCGGCGCGCGGCCATGAAGGCGCGGATGTCGCGAACCTTCAGGGCGACGAGCATCGGAATCGTGGGCGTGCCCTGACGCGACGCCAGATGGCGGAGGAACTGGCGCAGGTCGCGCCCGTAGGCTTCTACGGTGTTGGGCGACATCCGCCGCTCACGCGCGAGCCCCTCCGTCCAGGCCCGGACGAGTTCGCGCAGGCGCGCGTCGCCCGGAATCAGCATCAGGTCGTCGGTCGTGGGGGACGCAGTCATGCGTTCAATCGATCGAATGAGTCTTGCCGCGCCCTTAATGCACACGACGGCTCGCGCGGACGTCGTTCGATTCGCGCCGCGCAGTCCCCCGTGCCAAGCTGGGCCGATGACCATCCTGGCCTATGCCGGCGCCGCCTTCGCGGAGATCGCCGGATGCTTCGCGTTCTGGTCTTGGCTGCGGCTCGGCCGCTCCGTCTGGTGGGTCCTGCCCGGCCTGGCCTCCCTGGCGGCGTTCGCCGGCCTGCTGACGCTGGTGGACAGTCCGGCGGCGGGACGCGCCTTCGCGGCCTATGGCGGGGTCTACGTCGCCGCTTCGGTGATGTGGCTGTGGCTCGCCGAGGGACAGCGGCCCGATCGCTGGGACCTCGCGGGCAGCGCCGTCTGCCTCGCCGGGACGGCGCTGATCCTGCTGGGCCGACGCGGCTGACGCGGGCTCAGCGGCCCATCGCGTAGAACTCGGCGTTCGGCCGCAGATCCGCCACGCTGGCAAGCCGGTTGGAGAGGGCGAAGAGGGCGGTGATCGCCGCGATGTCCCAGATGTCGTCCGGGCTGAAGCCGTGCTCGGCGAGCGCAGCGTGGTCCGCCGCGCCGACCGCCTGGGAGGCCGTCGCGACCTTCACCGCGAAGGCCAGCATGGCGCGCTGGCGCGGGGTGATGTCGGCCTTGGCGTAATTGACCGCGACCTGATCGGCGATCAGCGGATTCTTGGCCCGGACCCGCAGGATCGCCCCATGGGCGACCACGCAGTAGAGGCACTGGTTGGCCGCGCTGGTGGCCACCACGATCATCTCGCGGTCGGCCTTGGTCAGGCCGCCGGGCCGGTCCATCAGCGCATCGTGATAGGCCATGAAGGCTCGAAACTCGTCCGGGCGGTGGGCCAGCGCCAGGAAGATGTTCGGCACGAAGCCCGCCTTCTCCTGCACCAGGGCGATCCGGGCCCGGAGATCCTCCGGCATGTCCGAGAGCTTCGGTACCGGGAAGCGGCTGATCGGGGCGTCCGCGCTCATGGTCATCCTCGGAATTCGCGCGCCTTGGTGAAACCAAGCGTTCACGATACGTACGGCAGCTTCGGGCCGTTCGTCGAGCCGTGGAGCACCATGTCCAGCGCCGTCCGCATCCTCGGCATCGATCCCGGGCTCCGCCGCACCGGTTGGGGCCTCATCACCGCGCAGGGGGTGAAGCTCACCTACGGCGATTGCGGTGTCGTCACGTCGGACGGCGACCTTCCGCTGGCCCTGAGGCTGCGCGAGCTGTTCGAGGGCATCAGCCGCATCGTCGAAGCCGTGCGGCCCGACGAGGTCGCCGTGGAGGAGACCTTCGTCAACAAGGACGCCCAGGCGACGCTCAAGCTCGGCCATGCCCGGGCCATGGCGCTGGTGGTCCCGGCGCTCGCCGGGCTGCCGGTGTTCGAGTACGCGGCGAACCTGATCAAGAAGACCGTCGCGGGCTCCGGCCACGCCGAGAAGGTCCAGATCCAGGCGATGGTGCGCTTCCTGCTGCCGAAGGCCGAGTTCCGCGTCGCCGATGCCGCCGACGCGCTGGCCATCGCGATCACCCATGCCAGCCACCGGGACGCACACGCGCTCCGTCGGGCGCATCTGTCGGGCGGCAAGCGCCGCAGCCTCACCGGCCAGGCGGCCGCCGGACAGGGTCTCGAAGGGAAGGGTTTCTCCGCCGCCGCAGCCGCGCGCATCGAGGCCGCGCTGGCCAAACAGAGTTGACGGGACCGGGAAGGACTTGGTGGGGGAAGTAGGACTCGAACCTACGAAGCTTACGCAGCGGATTTACAGTCCGCCCCCTTTGCCGCTCGGGACATTCCCCCAAGGCGGGTTTGTCACCCGCGGCGCCCTTATGGTGAGGGGTGGGCCGGGTGTCAACGCTTGTCGTGACCGGATCCATGATGCCGCGTGAAGCGGAGACGCGCGGCGCCGCCCGCGCCGTGTCCCGGCTCGCGCGCTGTTCCCGCTGGAGCGGAAGAACCGCGACACCCCGCACGGATGCACCGTGGGCTCGCCGCGGGACTCGCGGGCGTTACGGATCGACGGTTCCTGCCGGCGGCTCTGGGCTTCGTGCAGGCAGCCAAGACGCTCACCGCCGGCCAGCCACGGCCGGAGAGCGACGGCAGGCCGGAGACGCGACGCCTCGGCCAGACCGGGCCAGACTGACGCGCGCCTCGGGACGAAAACGCGAACGTTCCGCGACTCCGGGGATTCCCAAAAGAATCCCGATCGGTCACGGTGCGCACATGTTCCCCTGCGTCGCCGGCCATTGACCCGCCCCGCCCCGTCCCTGCGGTCGCACCAGCGCACGCTGATGGCGCTGGTCGATGCCATGGCCCGCGGGGAGGCGGTCCATATACGGAAGATCCTGGCCGCGGTGACGCCCGGCGGCGGCAAGTCGCTTCTGCCGGTGATCGCCGCGCACCGGCTCATCGCGGCCGGGCTGGTCGCGCGGGTGGTCTGGGTGGTGCCGCGGGACTCCCTGAGGCTGCAGGCCGAGGAGGCCTTCGCCGATCCGCTCTGGCGCGCCACCTTCGGGCATGCCCTCAGCGTGCGCGCGGCCGACAACGAACGCGATCCTGCCCGAGGCTTGGCCGGTTACGTCACCACCTATCAGGCAGTCGCCGCCGCCCCGGCGCTTCACCTCGCGGAGGCGCGGGCGCACCGCACGCTCTTGGTCGTCGACGAGGTCCACCACCTCCCGGTACCCGGGCGGCCGGGATCCGAGGAGGCGTCGCCGGAGGAGAGCGAAGCGGGGGCTTGGTCCCGGGCAATGCTGCCCCTGATGGAGGCGGCCGCGTTCCGCCTTTACCTCTCCGGCACGCTGGAACGGGCGGACGGGCGGCGCATCCTCGGACTGCCCTACCAGCCGGCCGCGCTGGGGCGCGGACCGGAACTCGATCTCGACGCCCCGGGCCTCGCGGTGATCGGCTACTCCCGGGCGCAGGCGCTCGCCGAGCGGGCGGTGCTGCCGGTCACGTTCGGAGCCATCGATGGCGAGGCGAGCTGGCTGGAAGGCGGGCGGATCGCCGGCGACAGCCCCCGGGTCGGGCCGCACAGACTCGGCGCCGGCTCGGTGCGGGTCACGACCCGGCCGGCCCTGTTCACGGCCCTGCGCACGGGCTTCGCCCGCGATCTCCTGAGCGAAGCCTTCCACGCCACGAAGCGCCTGCGCGCCCGGCGCCGTGCCGAGCGGGGCCTTCCGGCCGGCGAGACGGTGCGGGGTCTCGGCAAGCTCCTCGTCGTGGCGCCGGACCAAGCGAGCGCCCGCGCGTATCTCGCGACCCTGCGGAGCTGGATGCCGCCGGGACAGGGGGAGCGGGACGTGCGCCTCGCCACCTCCGGCCAGGGCGACGCCCACGCGGCCCTCGCCGCGTTCCGCCTCACGCCCGAACCGGCCATCCTCGTCACCGTGGCCATGGCGTACGAGGGGCTCGACGCCCCGGAGGTCGCGGTGGTCGCCGCGCTCACCCATATCCGCTCGCGCCCCTGGCTGGAGCAGATGCTGGCGCGGGCCACCCGGGTCGATCCCCACGCGGGGTCCTACGACGCGCAGCAGGCGCTGATCTTCCACCCCGATGACCCGCTCTTCGCCCGCTTTCGTCTCGAACTCGAGACCGAGCAGGGCAGCAGCGTGCGTCCGCCGCGCGAGCGGCCGGCGAGCGCCGTCGTGCCCGAGCGGACCCGCTGGCGCGACGACGAACCCGCCGGGATCACGCCCCTGGAGAGCAACGCGATCGGCCTTCGCTATGCCCTGCTGCGTCCGCGCCTCGCCGAACCGGCACCGGCCGCACCGGCGCCGGAACCCCCTTCGATCACCGAGCGGACCCTGCGGCAGAGGCTCGCCGCGACGGTGGCGGCACAGGCGGTCGAGGACGAAGCCTCCCTGCGCGTGCCGCGCGGCGGCAACCTAGCGCATCGCTACAACGCCGTCCTGAAGCGCGTCCTGGGCAAGGGCCGCGCGACGATGACGCTTCCCGAGCTCGAGGCGGCGCTCGCCTGGCTTGAACGAAACCGCCTGTCGGACCATCTCGACCGCCTCGACGGCGACGCCCGCTACGCCTGGTCGGCCCGCCAGCGCCGCGGCCGCTGGCAACCGGAACGCGCTGCCGGTCGCTGAAGCGAAACCGTGAGGAGCGTCCGATGACCGAGAGCTTGCCGGCGGAATTCGCCGCGACCCTGACGGGCGACGCGCCCCCCGCGGGGTGGCCGGCGCCGCTCGCGGCGCTCTGGTGGCTCGCCCGCGAACCGGGGGAGCCGGGCTCGGAAGGCTGGGAGCGGGCGCACGCCCTCGTCCGCCAGCGCCGCGGCCGCTGGCAACCGGAACGCGCTGCCGGTCGCTGAAGCGAAACCGTGAGGAGCGTCCGATGACCGAGAGCTTGCCGGCGGAATTCGCCGCGACCCTGACGGGCGACGCGCCCCCGCGGGGTGGCCGGCGCCGCTCGCGGCGCTCTGGTGGCTCGCCCGCGAACCGGGGGAGCCGGGCTCGGAAGGCTGGGAGCGGGCGCACGCCCTCGTCCAGGACGCGACCGGTCCCGAAGCCGCCTGGGTCCACGCCCATCTTCACCGGATCGAGGGCGATGCCGGCAACGCGCGCTACTGGTACGGCCGCGCCGGCCGCAGCGAAGCCCTGGGGCCGACGGCGGAGGAACGGACCGCCCTCATCGTCGCCCTCTTGGCCTAAGGTTAGGCCCGCGGGTCGCGAGGCATCGAGTTCGGTTTCTACCTTGGCAAGATCGGCACGCGCACTCGGCGAGGCATATTACTCATGGAATTGGTCTTGTAATCTGTTTTCGATCCCGGACTTCGTACGGATCGTACGATGATCCTGATCTGTATCGCCGAAACCACGTCATCAACTGATATTAACGTTTATCACCTGCGATGATTCTCCGCAGTTTTCGGTCATACGACGCGGCTTTTCCCACAGAAATTGTATTTTACCGCTTCCCTGTTCATTGAAAGCTGATTATGCGTGCGGATCTTGAGTCGACCAACAGGGCAGCCGACTGATCGCCGTGATGAGTGTGGGATGTTTAATCTGCGGCATCGGTTTCGCGGGCCTCTCACTGCGCTTCCCGGCGCGTGCGGCCGAGCTGGAACGCTGGTGCGGGATCTGCATCGTGCTTGGATTGTGCCTGCTCGGCGTGGCGCTTCATGGCGCCCGCGCCTAGCTGTGGCGGCCGGCACGGTCCATGACGGCACGCTGATTGGGTGATCGCAGAGACCTCCCGCCTCCTGAGGGCGCGGCGCAGCGGGCCTCGAAGGATGAGAGGATCAGGCTGGAGGCCCCATATCCGACCGTTCCGGTCTCGTGCCGTGTCCCCTGCGTGGATCAGCGGGGCCGGTGCCTGTCAGGCCCTTGTCGGGGCCGGCCCGAGAGCCCGGCTGCCGCAGGCGGAGCAGAAGCGCTCGAACGTGCTCTTGCGGTGATCGCAGGCGGGGCATCGCTCGAACAGGCCGATCCCGCAATGCGGGCAGAAATTCGCGTCCGGGCTCGCCATGTCGACGGGGCGCTCGCAGCCCGGGCAGACCTTCTTGGCAAGGCGGAGGAGGGCTTGATCCGTCGCGATCTCGGTGCGCCGCTCCTCGTCGGGCCGGGCTTCGGCCAGTCGCTGACGTTCCCGGTACCCGTGGAGGGCGTTGATCGCCGCGCGCCCGGCCACGAGCGTGGCCACCACGCCGACGCCGTAATGGACGTAACCGCCGTAGCTCGGCAGATACGGCACTAGCTCGACGAAGAAGGCGAACGCCGCCGCCAGCGCGAAGCCCCAGACGAACGGCCAGTTGCGCGTGTTCCGCCGCTTCAGCAGCAGCCAGCCGGCCAGGACCAGCAGCGGAAGGGTCAAGGCCAGCCGGTAGCCGAAGACCCGCAGCTCCTGTGTTCCCTCGGCGGCCAGGAGCTTCTGCTGGGCTTCGGCCCGCTGCTCGCTCGCCTCGGTCGTCAGCGCCGCCTCCTTCTGCGCGAAACCGAGATCCGTCTGGGCCAAGCCTTCCAGCTGCTCCTCGACGGTCCGCTCGGCGGCCTTCAGGGCGTCGAGCCGCTGCGTGCGGGCGATGAGATCGGGATCCTGATCGACGCGCTGGGTCGTATCCCGTGTCTTGAGCCAGTTGGCGAAGGTCTCGCGGGCGGCCGCGGAGGCTGAGCGGGCCGCCTCAAGGGCAAGTTGCGCCTGGTCCGACTGCTGCTGGTTGTCGCCGCGCGCGCGGCGGACCTGCTTCAAGGCCGCATCGGTGGCCTGCGCCTTCTCGGGGTCGAGGAACTGCTCGAGGGCGTAGCGGTGCTCGACCTCCGGCAGATCGCCGACGACCAGTGATCCGAGCCCGATCAGGAAGCCCGCGAACGCGAAGGCCACCAGCCACAGGATGAGGGTGAAGGTCCGTTCGGAGAGACTGACACCAGATCTCAAGGCTCGATCCTCGACGGTTCCGTGGGAGCGTGACGGCGCCCGAACTGCCGGTGGCAGGCCCCCGAGTCACCCGTCCAGCCCGACACGACCGTCGCGTCCCGCGCGGCCGCAGGATCGAATCAGGCCCCGGGAGGACGCCTCGAGCCTAGCAGGACGCGCCGAGACGCGCCTGTCTTCGTGAGCGGGAGCGGGGCAAGTCTCGCGAGACTTCCGCATCATCCGCTGGAACCCGGCCCGGCGTGATCAGCAACGCGTTCCCGGCCTCGAATAGACCTGCGCGTCGCGAGAGCAGTCGATGGTCGACGCGCGCGCATTCCGGACATCCCCGCCGCGGGCAAACGGAACGCCAAGCCGCATAACCTGTTGTCAGGCCGCCCAGTACGTAAGCTGGGTCACGAGAATTGGAGCGGAGCCATGAGCCTCCTCGGCAGCATCGTCGGCAAGATCCTCCATCCGTTCGGCGGCGGAACCGCGGACGCCGCACCCGCGCCCACGGCCGGCTCGGGCGGTCCGGCCACGTCGAGCACCCCCTCGACGCCCTCGGCGCCCGGCAGCTCCGGCGGCGGCGAGCCGGTGGATGTCGCGGCGGTTCTCACCAGCCTTGCCGAGAAGAACCCGCAGACGCTCGACTGGCGCCACTCGATCGTGGACCTGATGAAGCTGCTCGGCCTCGATTCCGGCCTCGCCTCGCGCAAGCAGCTCGCCGACGAGCTGCACTACACCGGCGACAAGGACGATTCGGCCAGCATGAACATCTGGCTGCACAAGCAGGTGATGCAGAAGCTCGCCGAGAACGGCGGCAAGGTGCCGGACGACCTGAAGCACTAGTCCTTGCGGCTGCGGGATCCGGCGCGCGGCGCCGGATCCCCGTTCAGCGCCCGGTCCGCACCCGCGTCCAGAGGCGGGTCACGAAGCGCTGGGTGCGGTCGTCCCAGGCCGTGTTGATGGACAGGCGCTGCATCGTCGCCTCGTCCGGGTAGATGCCGGGATTGCTCAGGATCTCGGGCTTCACGAACTTCTTGGCCGCGAGGTTGCCGCTGGCATAGGCCACGAAGTTGGTGTTGGCCGCCGCCACCTCGGGCCGCATCATGTAGTCGATGAAGGCGAGCGCCTCGGCCGGGTGGGCGGCATCCTTCGGGATCGCGAAGGTGTCGAACCACATCAGCGCGCCTTCCTTCGGCACCACGTAGGCGATGTCGATGCCGTTCTTGGCCTCCTCGGCCCGGCGCTTGGCCTGCATCACGTCGCCGGAATAGCCGACCGCCACGCAGATATCGCCGTTGGCCAAAGCCTGGATGTATTCCGACGAGTGGAACTTCCGCACGCTGCCGCGCACCTTGTAGAGGGCGTCGGTCACCAGGGTCAGGTCGTCCCAGCGCTTCGAATCCGCCTTGGCGCCGAAGGCGGGAAGCATGCTGGGGATCAGATCCTCGGGGCTGTCGAGCATCATGATCCCGCACTCCTTCAGCCTGTTCGCCGAGGCGGGATTGAGGACGAGGGTCCAGGAGTTCAGGGCCGCGCCGGCGCCCAGCCGCTCGCGGACGGCGGCGACGTTGTAGCCGATGCCGGTGGTGCCCCACATGTAATCGACCGCGTAGGTGTTCCCCGGATCGTAGGCGGCCAGCCGGCTGGTGACCTCCGACCAGAGGTTTCCGAGGTTCTTCAGCTTGGACTTGTCGAGGGGCAGGAAGGCGCCGGCCCGGATCAGCCGCTGCAGGTAGGGACCCGACGGGACGACGAGATCGTAGCCGGACCGGCCCGCGAGCAGCTTGGTCTCCAGGATCTCGTTGTTGTCGTAGGTGTCGTAGACGACCTTGATCCCGGTCTCGCGGGTGAAGGCTTCGAGCACCTTCGGATCGATGTAGTCCGACCAGTTGTAGATGTTGAGGATCCGCTCCTCGGCGGCCGGGGCCGGCCGCACGAGGGGGAGGGCCGCCAGGCAAGCCCCCGCGAGGGCAATCGCCGCGGCTGTCAGGACGGTGCGGCGCGGGCCGTTCACCGGCTCCTCGCCGCCACGACCACGATCTCGACCAGGTATTCGGGCGCGGCGAGCTTGGCCTCGACGGTGGCGCGCGCCGGCGGGTTCTCCGGCGAGACCCAGGCATCCCAGGCGGCGTTCATCTCCGCGAAGGTCGCGATGTCGGCGAGGTACACGGTGGCCGAGAGGATCCGCTCCTTGTCGCTGCCGGAGGCGGCGAGAAGCCGGTCGATCTCGGAGAGGATCTGCTGGGTCTGGATCGTCACGCCGGTGCCGACCGTGTCGGAGGCGACCTGCCCGGCGAGGTAGACCATGTCGCCGAAGGTGACGGCCTGCGACATCCGCTTGCCCGGCTCGATCCGCTTGATGTCCATACCCGTCTCCACCGTCTCAAGAACCGGCGTATCTGCCGCCGCACCGGCTTGGCGGTAAAGGGGCGCGCGCGCAACCACCCGGGGACCCCGAGGAAAATCGTCGTCGCGTGCCAGGGTGCGGGCAACCGTCGCGGGTCGTAAAGCGTTCTGCCGCCATCGACAGTCACGCCTTGGGGTTTGTCATGGGTATCCTCTGGACCATCATCATCGGGTTCCTCGCCGGCGTCATCGCCAAGTTCATCATGCCGGGCCCGAACGAGCCCGCCGGCTTCATCCTGACCACGATCCTCGGCATCGTCGGCGCCTTCGTGGCGACCTTCCTGGGCCAGGCCATCGGCTGGTACGGGCCGAACCAGGGCGCGGGCTTCATCGGCGCCATCGTGGGCGCGGTGGTCGTGCTGTTCATCTACGGCATGATCGCCGGCCGCCGCACCACCACCTACTGATTTCCTCCGGCAGGTCCGGAAACGACGAGGGGCGCCCCGCGGGGCGCCCCTTTTTTTCTGGGCCACGATCGGCCCTGAGGCTCAGAAATGCTCGGAGGCGGCCTTCACGGCGCAATGGCCGGTGGCGCCGCGCACCGCGAGGCCGACGCCGACCACGAGCGCCAGCAGGCTTAGGAGCTTGTTGGGACGGGGCTGCGCGGCCGCGGCGGCGATGCCGAGGCCCAGCGCCACCGAGAAGGCGCGCTCCGTCGTCGACAGGTTCGGCTGCCCGCTGAAGATATCGTGCATCATGTCGTTGGCCATGAGGGTCTCCGGTTGGGAAGTCGCGGGGGAACGCGGCATCGGGCGCCCCGTTCCCGGTCGGCGGCCAGCGCTGAGCCCATCCAGAGACGAAACAAAAAGGGCGCGGCCCCGGAGGACCGCGCCCGTCTGGAAAGCCGCGCCGGCCCCAGCCGGCGCGGGCGTTTCCCTGCTTACTCGCCCGCCTCGCGGCGGCGCTCGCCGCGGTGGCGGCCGCCCTCGCCGCGGGGCTCACGCGGCTCGTCACCGCGCTCCGCCCGCTCGGCGTCGCGCTGCGCCTTGATCTTGTCGGTGATGTCCTCGCCGGTCTGCTGGTCGACGACCTTCATGGACAGGCGGATCTTGCCGCGGTCGTCCTGGCCGAGGAACTTGACCTTGACCTTGTCGCCTTCCTTGACGACGTCCGTCACCTTGGCGACCCGGTTCGCGGCCAGTTCCGAGATGTGGACGAGGCCGTCCTTGGCGCCGAAGAAGTTCACGAAGGCGCCGAACTCCATGCACTTCACGATCGTGCCGTCGTAGATCACGCCGGGCTCCGGCTCCGCCACGATCGAGCGGATCCAGTTGTAGGCCGCCTTGATGGCCTTCCCGTCCGAGGAGGCGATCTTCACGACGCCCGTATCCTCGATGTTGATCTTGGCGCCGGTCTTCTCGACGATCTCGCGGATCACCTTGCCGCCGGTGCCGATCACGTCGCGGATCTTGTCCGTCGGGATCTGCATCGTCTCGATGCGCGGCGCGTACTCACCGAGTTCGGGGCGGGCGGCCGTCAGGGCCTTCGCCATCTCGGCGAGGATGTGGGCGCGGCCGTCCTTCGCCTGGGCGAGGGCGATCTTCATGATCTCCTCGGTGATGCCGGCGATCTTGATGTCCATCTGGAGCGAGGTCACGCCCTCGTCCGTGCCGGCCACCTTGAAGTCCATGTCGCCGAGGTGATCCTCGTCGCCCAGGATGTCGGACAGAACCGCGAAGCGCTCACCCTCGAGGATGAGGCCCATGGCGATGCCAGCCACCGGACGGCGCAGCGGCACGCCGGCATCCATCAGCGACAGGGAGCCGCCGCAGACCGAGGCCATCGAGGACGAGCCGTTGGACTCCGTGATCTCCGACACGACGCGGATCGTGTAGGGGAACTCGTGGGCCGGCGGCAGGACCGGGCGGATCGCCCGCCACGCGAGCTTGCCGTGGCCGATCTCGCGGCGGCCCGGCGAGCCCATCCGGCCGGTCTCGCCGACGCTATAGGGAGGGAAGTTGTAGTGGAGGAGGAAGCGCTCCTTGTAGGTGCCTTCCAGCGCGTCGATGAACTGCTCGTCCTCGCCGGTGCCGAGCGTCGCCACGACCAGCGCCTGGGTCTCGCCGCGGGTGAACAGGGCCGAGCCGTGGGCGCGGGGCAGCACGCCGACCTCGGAGAGGATCGAGCGGACCGTCTTCACGTCGCGGCCGTCGATGCGGGCGCCGCTGTCGAGGATGTTCCAGCGGACCACCTTCGACTGGGCCTCCTTGAAGGCGGCCTTGACCTTCTCGGCCGGGAATTTTTCCGCGCCCTCGGGGCAGAGGGCGGCCATCACCTTCGCCTTCACGGCGTCGACGGCGGCGTAGCGCTCCTGCTTGACGGTCTTGGTGTAGGCGGCGCGGAGCTCCGCCTCGCAGACCTCCAGGACGGCCTTCTCGACGTCGGCGTTCTCGGGGGCCTTGAAGTCGCGCGGCTCCTTGGCGGCCTTCTCGGCCAGGCGGATGATCGCCTCGATCACCGGCTGGAAGTGCTTGTGGCCGAACATCACGGCGCCGAGCATCACGTCCTCGGAGAGCTCCTTGGCCTCCGACTCGACCATCAGCACCGCGTCCTGCGTGCCGGCGACGACGAGGTCGAGGCTGGACTCTTCCTTGGTCTCGGTGACCAGCGGGTTCAGCCGGTAGCCGCCGTTGATGTAGCCGACGCGGGCACCGCCGATCGGGCCCATGAATGGCACGCCCGACAGGGTCAGCGCCGCGGAGGCCGCGACCATCGCGACGATGTCGGGATCGTTCTCGAGGTCGTGGGTCAGCACGGTGACGACGACCTGGGTGTCGTTGCGCCAGCCCTCGACGAAGAGCGGGCGGATCGGGCGGTCGATGAGGCGGGAGACCAGGGTCTCCTTCTCGGAGGGACGGCCCTCGCGCTTGAAGTAGCCGCCCGGGATGCGGCCGGCCGCGTAGGCGCGCTCCTGGTAGTTCACGGTGAGCGGCATGAAGTCGATGCCGGGCTTCGGCTCCTTCGTGGCGACCACGGTGGCGAGCACCGAGGTCTCACCGTAGGTGGCGACCACGGCGCCGTCGGCCTGACGGGCGACCTTGCCGGTCTCAAGGACGAGCTTGCGGTCGCCCCACATCAGCTCTTCGCGTTGAACGTCGAACATTCTTGATCTCTTCCTTGCCTGCGGCGGGCCCAAGCCCGGCGCCGCCGGGGGCAAGACGGCGAGACACTTCGCTGCGGAAAGTGTCTCGCGATCCTGCCCCGATGCCGACGCCTCGAAGCGGCCCGCTTGTCGGGAGGCCGGACCCATTCCGGCAGCCCGTGATGGTGAAACGCGGCCCCGGGCCGGGCCCGGAACCGCGCGAACCCGCCTTACCGGCGGATGCCGAGACGCTCGATGAGGGCGCGGTAGCGGGCCTCGTCCTTGCGCTTGACGTAGTCGAGCAGCGAGCGGCGCTGCGAGACCAGCTTCAGGAGGCCGCGCCGGGAATGGTTGTCCTTGGCGTGAGTCTTGAAGTGACCGGTCAGGTTGGTGATCCGCTCGGTGAGGATCGCCACTTGGACTTCCGGGGAGCCGGTGTCCTTGGCGTCCTTGCGGTGTTCCTTGATGAGCGCGGTCTTGCGCTCTGCCGTGATCGACATCGCGTGCCTTTCGGGTTGTGCTGGTCGGATGCGGCGCCCCGAAACGGGCGCGCGCGGGCTCGGCGTTCGGCCGGTGCCGGGATGTCGTCCAGCACGGTCACAGCGCCAAGCGGCTCAAGCCCCGCCCGGAAACCCGGGTCGAGGCCGCGCGATCCATACACGAAACCGGGGGATATGCCAGCCCCGGGGTGGGGGCGGTTGAGCGGCTTCGCGGCACGTCCTGTGCGGGGTCCCGGATCAGGTTCCGCTTCCGCTCCACCT
This sequence comes from Methylobacterium mesophilicum SR1.6/6, assembly GCF_000364445.2. Lineage (NCBI taxonomy): Bacteria > Pseudomonadati > Pseudomonadota > Alphaproteobacteria > Hyphomicrobiales > Methylobacteriaceae > Methylobacterium > Methylobacterium mesophilicum. The sequence goes on from NZ_CP043538.1 coordinate 4,275,130, forward strand.
GTCCGGGAAGAGGCCGGTGCAGGATGAACCGGCGCCTTTTCCCGGACGCCTGGAACGCGGTGGAAGGCGATCCGGGACCCAGCACAAGAACGAGCCGCATGGCGGCACTGCCCCAACGTCTCGTCCGCGGCGGCCCCGGGAAATCGGTTAACGCCCCCGTGATAGGCCGACACCGCGCGCGAAACCCGGCCCGGCGATGAACGGCACCCTCTCGGATGCGTGCGGTGTCGTCCTCGCGACGCTGCTCGGCGTTCCCCTCGTCCTCCTGCCGGGCTACGCCCTGGGCAACCTGACCGGAATCCTCGGCTTCCGGGCGCTGGAGCCCGGGCCGCGGGCCTTGAGCGCGGCCCTCCTCGGCATCGGCCTGCTGCCGGCCCTCGACAGCCTGATCGTCCAGGCCGGCGGCGTCCCGCTGGCCCTCCTGGCGAATGGCGCGCTCGGGCTCGCGGCCCTGCGCCCGGCACTCGGCGACCTGCGCGGCCCGATCGACCGCCCGGCCGTCGCGCTCGGCGGCCTCTGGCTCGTGATCGTCGCCTACGCGCTGATCGAAATCGACACGGGCTCGGCCCTCTACCAGCCGATCACCGTCATCGACCTCGTCAAGCACGCCGCCCTGACCCGTGCGATCGCCGACGGCGGGCTGCCGCCGGTGGACCCGTTCGTCGCCCGCCCGGAGCGGGCCGGCTATTACTACTTCTTCTACACGCTCACCGCCCTGGTCGACTGGGCCGGCGGGCGGTTCGTCGACGGACGGACCGCCTTCGCGGGGATGACGTTCTGGACGGGCCTCGCCCTTTTCGGCCTGCTGGACCGGCTGCTCGCGGCGACGGGCCTCGTCCGCGACGCGGCGCCCCGGCTCGTGCGCCGGTCCCTCTGGATCGTCCTGCCGGCCGGCGGCCTCGACATCCTGCTGGTCGTCGCCGACAGGGCCCAGTCCGGTTCCTGGCTCCCGATCCCGGAATGGCTGAACGAGCAGGTCGTCAACTGGCCGACCTCCCTGGTCTGGGTCCCGCATCACGTCGCCGCCGCGCTGGCCGGTTGGCTGGGCCTCCTGGTCCTGGCCGAGGTCGCCGACCGGGCGCAGCCCGGACGGCGCGCGGAGGCTGCCGCGGTCGCCGTGGCGGGGACCGCCTTCGCGGCCTGCGCGGGTCTGTCGGTCTGGGTCTGCCTCGGCACCGCGGCTGCGGCCGCGATCTGGCTGGCGCTGCTCGGCTTCGAGCGCCGCTGGCGCGCGGCGGCCCGGCTGTGTGCCGCCGGCCTGCTCAGCGCCGTCCTGGCCACGCCTTACCTGCTCAGCCTCATGGGCAGCCGGGCCGGATCGGCCGCCCCGATCCTGTTCGGTATCAGGCCCTTCGGTCCCATCGAGGGAATCGCCGACGAGCCTGTCCAGAGCATCCTCCGCCTGATCCTCCTGCCGGCCAATTACGCCTTCGCGCTGGGCGCGCTCGCGGCCGGAACGCTCCTGTTCTGGCAGATCACCCCACGCGGCGCGGCGCATGCGCGCGAGGCGGGACGGCTCCTGACCATATGCGCCGCCGCATCCCTGCTGCTCGGCGGGTTTCTGCGCTCGGCCATCCTCTACAACGACCTCGGCTGGCGCGTGGTGCTCCTCGCTCAGGTCTCGGCGGTGGTCTGGACCGCGGCCGCCCTGGCCCGCAGCGCTGCCGGACCGCGGCTGACGATGCCGAGAGCGTTCGCGGCGTTGCTGCTCCTCGGATATGCGACGACGCTCTACGGCTTCGTCGAGATGCGGGCCTATCCCGCCGCCGGACGGGCGGATTTCGCCTTCCTCAACGGCCGCCCCGACATCGACCGGGACCTGCGCGCGGCCTATGCCTGGGCCGGCACGCACCTGCCCGCGGACATGGTGCTGCAGGCCTCGCCGCGCCCGCCGCGGGTCTTCGCGTTCGGCCTCTACGGGCACCAGCCGGTGGCGGTGGCCGACCGGAAGGCGCAGCTGTTCGGCGCGGATCCGGAGCTGGTCGCCGCGCGCGTCGCGGCGCTCGGGCCGATCTTCGGCGCCGGCCTGACCGCCGCCGAGGTGCGCCGCTTGGCTGCCGCCTCCGGTGTCGGCGCGCTCGTCGTGACGGCGCGGGACGAGGTTTGGGCCGACCCGGATTCATGGCTCCGGCGGGCGCGTCCGAGTTATGCGGGTCCGCTCGTCCGGATCCTGCGCGTGGAGGATATCCATGACTGAGCCTGCCCCCTCGCGCGCGGGTTCCGCCCTGCGCTGGCTCGGCGCGCAGACGCTGCTGCACGCGGGGGCGCTCGCCCTCGGTCTCGGCTGCTTCGTGCTGCTGTTCCAGACGGAACTCTGGTCCGGCGTGACGATCCTGTTCTACCGCGGCCTGATCCTCATGGTGGTCGCCTTCCTGATCACCCTCGCGGCGCTCACGGCGCTGGCAGGCCTCGGCCGCGCCTGGGGCCTGCGCCGCCGCGATGCCCTCGGGGCCTGCGTCCTGTCGCTGTCGCTCAACCTGAGCGCGTTCGTGATCCTGCCCGTGACGGTCGATCGCTCCATCAGCACCTTCCTGCTCGGCCAGATGGCGGCGCATCCCGACGACAGCTACAACGCCGCGCGGGCGCGGGCGGTGTTCGAGACCGTCTATCTCGGCACGTTCCGGCAGATCGAGCGGCGGCTCGCCGAGCAGCACGCGTCCGGCAACATCGCGCCCGCGGAGGACGGCTACGTCATCACCCCGCAGGGCCGGGCCTTCATCCGATTCGCCGGCCTCGTCGCCAGGGCCTTCAGGACTGACACGCGGATGATCGATGGCGGCGCCTCCGACGGATCGGCCTCCGCGCGATCGGCGGAGATCGTCCGCGACGCGGGTCCGGGTGGCGGATCCGAGAGCGGGTTGCGGCGATGATCCGTCCGCGCGTCCGGGCATGGAACGTGCCCTGACGCAGTGCTGGGATCCTGAGGCGCGAGGGATGGGAACGATGGCGGAGTCGGCGGTGACCACTGGGACCGGTGAGGCCGCGCGGCCCGGCCGGGACCTCGCCCGCAGCCTCACGGCCCCCGGCCTCGTGGCCATCGGGCTCGGCGCCACGATCGGCGCCGGCATCTTCGTGCTCACCGGGACGGCGGCGGCCCAATATGCCGGCCCCGCCCTCAGCCTCTCCTTCGTGATCGGCGGGATCGCCTGCGGCCTCGTCGGCCTGTGCTACGCCGAGCTGGCGGCGATGATCCCGGAGGCGGGCTCCACCTACACCTACACCCGCGCGAGCCTGGGCCGGTTCCCAGCCTGGATCATCGGCTGGGACCTCGTCCTCGAATTCGCCATGGCGGCCGCGACGGTGGCGGTCGGCTGGTCCGGCTACGCGCAGTCACTGGTTGCGGAGTTCGGCCTGCGGCTGCCGGCGGCGCTGGCCGGCGCGCCTGGCGACGGCGGCCTCGTGAACCTGCCGGCGGTGGGCATCGTCCTGGCCCTGACTCTCCTGCTGACGCGCGCCACCCAGGAAGCCGCGCTCATCAACGGGCTGCTCGTCGCCTGCAAGGTGGCCATCATCGTGGCCTTCCTGGGTGTCGGCGCGGCGCATCTCCGGCCGGAACTCTGGCATCCTTTCGTGCCGGACAATGCCGGATCCTTCGGTGCCTACGGATGGAGCGGCGTGGTCCGCGGGGCCGCGGTGGTGTTCTTCGCCTTCGTAGGCTTCGAGACCGTCGCGACGGCCGCGGGCGAGTGCCGGGCGCCGCAGCGCGACGCGCCGGTGGGGCTCATCGGCTCGCTGCTGATCACCACGGTGCTGTACGTGGCGATGGCGGCGGTGCTCACCGGCCTCATCCCCTACCGCGACCTCGACGTCGCCGATCCTGTCGCCAAGGCGGTCGACGCGATCGGGCTGCCGGGCTTCGCGACGGTGATCAAGGCCGGCGCCCTCATCGGCCTGACGACCTCGGCGCTGACCGCCCTCTACGGCCAGGGGCGCATCTTCTTCGCCATGGCGCGTGACGGGCTCCTTCCGCGCGTCTTCTGCCGGGTCCATCCGGTGACGCGCGCTCCGGTGGCGAGCCAACTGGTGATCGGCGTGTTCACCGCGGTGGTGGCCGGGCTCGTGCCTATCGACATCCTCGGCGAGATCGTCAGCATCGGCACGCTGCTCGCCTTCAGCCTCGTCTGCGCCACGGTGCTGATTCTCCGGCGGACGGATCCGGACCGCACGCGGCCGTTCCGGGTGCCGGCGGCGCCGCTCACGGCCGGTCTCGGGATTTTCTCCTGCGGGATGCTGATGGCCTCGTTGCCGGCCGATACCTGGATCCGCCTGGGCGTCTGGTTGGCGATCGGTCTCGCCATCTACGCCGGCTACGGCCGGCGCCACGCCCGGCTCAGCTGATCAGGTTGATCGTCGCCTGCGTGAGGGTGCTGAGCGCGTTCGAGGCGTTCAGGCTCAGCTCGTAGTTCCGGACCACCCGCTGCAGGTCCGCCGATTCCGTCGTGGCGTTCACGTTCGGCAGCCTGACGTAGCCCCTGAGGTCGGCCGCGACGTTCGCGGGTTCGTAGCGTCTGCGGAAGTCGCTCGTGTCGCGCACGATCCGGCCGACCGGGTCGCGGGGATCGTCGGGCACCACGGGCGCGAACACCGCGATCTTGCGGGCATAGGGTGAACCGCCGGGTGTCGTGGCGACCGACTCGGCGTTGGCGAGGTTCTCGGAGATCGTGCGGATCCGCCCGCTCTGCACCTGCCGGCCGGCGGCCAGCACGTCGGAGGCCGAATGGAGGGCGCTGGTATCCGGCATGGGGATTCGGTCGGCGATCGAGGAGCCTGACCGCAAGCTTACCAAACAGCCTTAACCGCCGGTTAAGCCGCCTTGCCGGAAAGGCTCACCGCCTCTCGGAGATCCCGACCGTCGGTCAGCCGCAGGCCCCTGCGCCGCAGGGCCGCCAGCATGGCCCGGTCGGGGAAGGGGCAGTAGGGCAGCACCGCCTCCGACCGGCCCTCCGGCAGGGCACCGGCCGCCGCGACCGCGTCGAGCAGGTGGTCGAGCATCCCGCGCCCGTGGGCGTGCAGGGCCACGGAGGCCCGGGTCGCGGTGGTGGCGGCCGGCAGCGGCACCGCCTCCTGGGCGAGGATCGCGCCCGTGTCGATGGTGGCAGCCAGCCGGTGCAGGGTCATGCCGAAGCTGCCCGGCCCCTCCGCCAGGGCGTGGATCGTCGGCACCGGGCCGCGGTGGCGCGGCAGCAGGCCGGGATGCCCGTTGATGCCGCCGAGCCGAGCGAGACCGATGGTCTCGGCCTTGAGGATCTGGTCGAAATGGTAGGTCAGGATCAGGTCCGGCGCCGCCTCCCGCAGGCGCTGCGCGACCTCGGGGCCGTTGACGTCGTCCACCGTCAGGGTCGGGATGGCGAGGCGGCGGCACAGGGTCTTGAGGGGCGTCGCCTCCGGCGCGTCCGTGCTGCCGGACGCCGCCTGCGTGAGCGGCGCGAGCGGGCGCAGCAGGTCCGGCAGGCCGAAATTCACCGCGAGATAGGGGAGGATCCCGGGTCCGGAGCGCGCGAGGTGCCGCCGGACCTGCCCGGTCAGGCCCCCGCTCGACGGCCGCTCGGCGTTCGAGAGCCCGACCAGGGCGATGTCGGCCCGGTGGTCGGCCACGAACCGGCGCACCACGCGGGCGTTCGGCAGGGCCTCCAGGACGAACAGCGCGATCCGGGCGCGGGGCATCAGCGCCGCTTCCGCCTCTGGAACCGGAACGCGTAGAGGCCGGCCTTGCGGACGCTTTCCGGCAGCAGCAGCACGGTGCGGGCCAGCGCCGTGAGGATGTAGGGGAACGCGATCACGTCGCGGTTGGCCGCGATGCCCTTGGCGATGCGCACGGCCGCTTCCTCGGCGCTGATCTCCAGAGGGCGCCAGCCCTTGAGCTCGCCGCCCATCGGCGTCTTCACGTAGCCTGGCGTCACGACGTTGACCTTCACGCCCCGGGGCCCGACCTTCTGGCGCAGGGCGAGGCCGTGGGCGACGAGCGCCGCCTTGGCGCCGCTATAGGCCGGTGCATCCTGGAGGGGCGCATAGGCGGCGAGCGACGACAGCAGGACGATCTGGCCGTGCCCGCGCTGGAGCATCAGCGTCAGGACCGGCAGCATCACGTTGAGCGAGCCGGTGTAGTTGATGTCGGCGGTCTCGAAGGCCACGTCCTCGGCCTCGACCTGCCCGTCCTGGTTACCGCCGTTGACCGCCGCGTTGGCGATCACGAGGTCGAGGGGCGCGGCCGCATCCGACGCCCGGACCAGCGCCACCGTGGCGTCCCGGTCCCGCGTGTCGAGGCGGGCGGTCTCGACGGCGGCGCCCTTGGCGCGGCAGTCGCGGGCGACAGTCTCCAGACGGTCGGGGTTGCGGCCGACGAGGATGAGGCTCGTGCCGGTCTGCGCGTAGTGGCGCGCCAACGCGGCGCCGATGCCACTCGACGCGCCGGTGATCAGAATGCGGGGCATGCGGCGGGTGCTACGCCGCCGGGCGTGGAAAGATCAAGGTCGGGAGCGGTCGCCGACGGCGAAAGCCGTTTCAAACGCTTCCGAACGGCCCGGCGGGCGTGGCGTCAGTAGACGGGGGCCAGTTCGCCGTCCCTGTCTGCCACCTCGCGGATCGCCCGCGCCGCCGCCAGCATCGAATCGGGCAGGGCCGATTCCATGCGCGGCACCGAGCCCGCCACGGCGCGGTCGATGGCCTCCTTGGAGAAGAAGCCGCCGTTCACCTGGGTCCGGTGCAGCACGACCCGGCGGAAATCCGCCATCAGGTCCATGTCGGGCGGCGTCGGGTTCTTCCAGAAGCCGTCGAGGTCGCCCTGATGGGTCAGGCCCGCCATGTTGTAGATCGCGGTGCCGACCGCGTGGGTCGGGCGGCCCATCTCCAGCGACAGCATCCCCACCGTCGAGTTGACGATGACAACGCCGCGGGCGCCCTTGATCAGGGCCGGCAGGTCGCCGCCGTCGATGAAGTCGAGCCGGTCGCTGACGCCGTGGCGCCGGGCCGAGGCGCGCGCGAACTTGCGCCAGTTGATCAGGCCGCTGTCGAGCGGGTGCAGCTTCACCAGCAGGCGGGTCGGCGCCGAGGAGGCGTCCGCGAAGGACTTGATCACCCGGTCCATGAAGCCCTCGACACCGAGGAACGGCGAGTGGACCCGGATCTGGTAGTCGCTGTCGAGCTGGAGCGGCAGCAGGAAGTAGTCGCACCCGACCGCCCGGTAGATCTCGTCGCAGCGCGCCGCCTCGCGGCGGGTATGGGCGCGCCGGGCGAACTTCTTGATCCAGCCGGCATACTCGGCCGCGATGTGGGTCGGCCGGTGGCTGCGGAAATGCGGGAAGAGGTAGGGGAACAGGACGTTGGCGAGGTTGTAGCCGACATCCCAGACGCTGCGGCGGGCCATGTCGCCCGTGGAGGGCATCGCCCGGCCGGGCTGCGGCAGGCGGCGGGCCAGGGCGCGCACCGCGTCGGCCGTGCGCGGCAGGGCCGAGAAGCCGTTCACGCCGCCCAGTTCGCAGGTGATCCAGTTCGGGCGGATATAGCCCTCCTCGAACACGTGCACCCGCAGGCCGCGGTACTCTGCGATCATGCGCGCGGCCTTGTGGAACGGCCGGCAATCGCCGAACAGCACGATGTCGGTGACGCCCTCGCGGGTGAGGTAGGATTCGAGATACGCGCCCCAGGCCTCGCGGCGGCCGCGGTAATTGTCCGCCTCGCCGTTCCAGAACAGCCAGTCGCCGGGACACAGGTTGATGCGCCGGACCTGATGGCCCCGCGCGCGCAGCGCCTTCCCGAGATCGGAGAAGAATGGCGTGGCGATGCCCTGCAGGAACAGGAAGGTCGCCGGGCGGTCGCGGAGGACGTCGAGGGCGGGCTGTTGCATTCCGCGGCGCTTCTGTCCTTAACCTGTGGCCGGCCGAACCGGGCCCACGACACCATGAGGTGCCATGCTGCCCGGCGGCCCCGCAATCGAGCCGAGGCGTCGCCAAGGCTTTTCCGCGCCGGCGTGTCCCGTGTGCAACGGTCACGCGCTGTGCGGCTTCGCCACGGATTGAGCCGGCAATCGCGGCGACGATATGTCCAAATCCTTTCCAGTCCGTGGCGAGGGCGGCAGGCGTGGACTTGTCCCCGCGTTGCCCAGCCATCCCACGCGCGCAAAAATGCGCTACAGGCGGGCCCGACCCGGCGCCATCCGCCGCACAAACACCGCCCGACCGGAGCTGGACCCGCAGACCATGTCCGCTGACTCGACCCCGTCGCTGTTCGCGACCGGCCGCACGATCCGCCGCCTGCGGGCGGAGATCGAGGCCGCGACGGGCCTTGCCTTCGGGTCGGCGCGGCCCGGGGCGATCGCGGTGATCTGGGCACGAAGTCGTCTGCCAGGGCGCCTGCTGACCCTCGCCGGATGCCGCCGCCTCACGGTCGCGCCGGGGCCGCTCCTCAGTCCCTACGACAATCCGGACACCGGTTTCGCATCCCTGCGGATCAGCCTCGACGGCGCGCCCGTCGGCGGGGAGGGCGGCATCCACTACCTCGATCCCTGGACGCGGGCGCCGGTCGATCGCGCCGCCTGCGCCGAGCATGTGGCGTGGCTCGCCGCGCGCTTCGCCGAGAACGACCGGCGCGTGGTCTATGTCGGGATGTCGCGCTGGAAGCGGCCCGCCCTCGACGTGCTCGGGGCCGGCCCGGCCGGGCGGCCGGTCCACACCATGACCACGGAGGCGGCGGTCGCCGCGGGGCAGCGCCATCGCGGCCGCGTCCTCGCCTGGGCGACCCGGGCGCCGGGGCAGCTGGAAGAGGCCTGCGCGACGGCCGGGCTGCCACTCGCCCGGGTGGAGGACGGGTTCCTGCGCTCCGTGGGCCTCGGCGCGAGCCTCCAGCCCGGCGCCTCCATCGTGGTGGACGATCTCGGCATCTACTACGACCCGCGGCGGGAGAGTCGCCTGCAGCGGCTGCTGGCCGAGGCGGATTTCACCCCGGACCTCGTCGCCCGGGCGCGGCGCCTGCGCGAGGAGGTCGTGGCGCGCCGTCTCAGCAAGTACAATGTCGGCCTCGACGCCACGGCGCTGGACTGGCCCGCGGGACGCAGGATCGTGCTGGTGCCGGGACAGGTGGAGGACGACGCCTCGGTGCGCTACGGCTCCCCCCTGGTCCGCTCGAACCGGGCCCTGCTGGAGGCCGCGCGACGGCGCAACCCGGACGCCTTCCTGCTCTACAAGCCGCATCCCGACGTGGAGGCGGGATTCCGTCCGGGCGTCATTCCGGAGGACGAGGCGCTGCGACTCGCCGACCGGATCGTGGCCGGCCTCAGCATCGTCGACCTGCTGGACCGGGTGCACCACGTCGAGACCATGACGTCGCTCGCAGGCTTCGAGGCGCTGATCCGCGGGCTCACCGTGGCGACGCACGGCCGTCCGTTCTACGCGGGCTGGGGCCTGTCGGAGGACCTCGCGCCGGGGGCCGATCGCGGCCGCCGGCTGAGCCTCGACGAGCTGGTGGCGGGCGCCATGATCCTCTACGCGCGCTACCTCGATCCGGTGGCGATGAAGCCGTGCAGCCCGGAGCAGCTCCTCGACCGCCTCACTGCGGCCCGGGAGGCGGCCCCGCGCAGCGCGCTCTCGATCAATCCGGTCGCCCACCTCGTGATGCGCGCGCGCTACGGGCTCCTGACCCCCCTCGTGCGGGCCCTGCGCAGCCGCCGCGGGGTCGGCCGCGACGCCGGCGGCCCCCGGTAGAGCCGATGCCGCGCCGCAAAATCGCGGCGTGCGCGACCCTGATGTGACACCAAAGGGATGGGGCGGGCTGCTAGAGTCGGCCGTCAGCAGAAAGCAAGCGGGCCGCGCCCGACCATTCCGGATCAGGAACGGCCGACAAGCCCTTGCTCCCGCGCGCTGTTTCCCGCCGGGCTGTATCCCGGCGGCGAGCAGGGCCGCCCCCAACGTCGAGTGCTCGAGTCGTGACGACGTTCCTCACCGCCACCGTCCTCGCGCTCAGCGTCTGCCTTGCCCTTGAGGTGTTCGCGGGCGACTCGATCACCCGGGCGAGCCTCGCGCCGCGGGATCTCGCCCTGCGGCTCCTCGGCTACCTGCTGATCCTGCTGTTCTGGTTCGAATTCTCCTGGCGGCCCTGGCTCGCCGGCCTGACCTGCGTGATCACGGTCGCGGCGCTGATCGTCGTCAGCCGCGCCAAGCGCTCGGTGATCGGCGAGCCCCTGCTGTTCAGCGACTTCGCCCTGCTGCCGCAGGTTCCGCGGCATCCGCAGCTCTACTACATCCCGCCGCTCTGGGACCCGCGGATCTCGGTCCCAACGCTCCTGACGCTCGGCGCGACGATCCTCTGGTACCGCACCGAGCCGAGCGTCCTCCCGGCGGCCCCGCTCGCGCGGGTCGCGGCCCTGCTAGGCCTGCCCCTCGGGCTCGGGCTGGTCGTCTGGGCAGCACCGCGTCCCCCGCTCGCCCGGCTGGTCGCCCGCTGGTTCCCGGCCCCCGACCTGGAGGCCGACGTGGCCCGGGCCGGCCTGCCGGCGAGTCTGCTGGGCTACACCGCCCGGGCGCTGGCGCGGAGCGAGCCGGTGCCCGAGCCGCCAGCCCTGCCACCGGGCAGGGGCGACGACGTGGTGGTGGTGATCCAGCTCGAATCGTTCATCGATCCGGAGCGCCTGGGCGGAGCGCCGCTGCCGGCGATGGAGGTGTTCCGGACCAGATCCGCGCAGTACGGACGCTTGCGGGTCCCGGCCCACGGCGCCTACACGATGCGCAGCGAGCACGCGGTCCTCACCGGCCGCCCCCCCGACACCCTCGGCTTCGGCCGGTACGACCCCTACACGTCGCGCAGCGGCGACGAGCCGACGAGCCTGGCCCGGCTCGCCCGCGGGCGCGGCTACGAGACCTTGTTCCTCCACCCGTTCCACCGGGACTTCTTCCGTCGGGCACAGGTGATGGAGGCCTTCGGCTTCAGCGACCTCGTCATGGGTGAGGCTTTCGGGGGCGTGCCGCGGGTCGGCCCCTATGTCGGCGACGTCGCCCTCGGCGAGCGCCTTCTGACGGAGGTTGGGGCCCGGCGCAGGCCGCTGTTCCTGTTCTGCGTCACGATGGAGAACCACGGCCCGTGGAAGCCGGGACGGCTGCCCGGCCTCGATGACCCGCAGGCGCAGTATCTCCATCACGTCGCCAATACGGGCCGGATGGTCGAGAACCTCGTGGCCGGGCTCGACGCCCTGGCCCGGGAGCGCGGCGAGGCCATCACCCTCTGCGTGTTCGGCGACCACGCGCCCTCGCTGCCGGCCTGCAAGCCGGGCTTCGGGGACCGGACCACCGACTACGCGCTGTTCCGCTTCGGCCGGCCTCCGACGGCCCCGCGCCGGGTCGACATCGCAGCGGACGCGCTCGGCCGGACGCTGCGCGGCGCCCTGGCCGCCCACCCTGCGGACATCGCCGCCGGGACATGATATGGTTAAGCTTGGGCGGCATAAGCGTGGCGGTGCCACGCTGGTGACGCATTACCGGCCGATAGCGTGGCTGTCCGCGACGGGGCCGCGGCTTCGAAGCGGCCGTTAAAGTGATCGCAGCGTTTGGCGGTCAAGGTGGATGTCCCGGGTCGGGCCAGCGATGGCGCGGCGTCGGCGTGGAGAAGTCTCAGTAATGCTGCGTAAGTCGGCGTGCACTGCCTTGATGACCGCTCTGGCGGCGGGATCGATCGGCGGATGCAATTACCTGCCCGCGGCGGGACCGACGGCGAGCATGATCCAGGCCGGCGCCGAGGTGGCGACGGCGGATGGCGGGCTCCTGGCGCGCTACGAGATCATCGACGTCACCCCCAGCGTCGTCGAGGCCCTGCGCGGCCGGCCGCTGGACAGCCTGCTCGCCTCCTTCGGCGACCACCGCCCGTCCTCCGAGCCGGTGATCGGCATCGGCGACATGGTCTCCGTCTCCGTCTGGGAAGCCGGCTCCGGCGGCCTGTTCTCCGGACCGCTGGTCGCCGACCGCTTCTCCGCCGGCTCGAAGTCCGCGCTCATCCCCGAGCAGCCGGTCGGGCGCGACGGCGCCATCTCGGTGCCCTATGCCGGCCGCATCAAGGTCGCCGGCCGCCGCACCCAGGACGTGCAGGCGCTCATCGAGAACGAGCTCGCCGGCAAGGCCATCCAGCCGCAGGTGCTGGTCTCGGTCACCCGCCCGATCAGCCAGGCGGTCACCGTCACCGGCGAGGGCGCGGCCGGCGCCCGCCTGCCGCTGTCGGGCCACGGCGACCGCATCCTCGACGTCATCGCCTCCGCGGGCGGCAACCGCGCGCCGGTCAACGAGACCTTCGTGCGGCTCTCGCGCGGGCCGGTCACCGCCACGGTGCCGCTGACCACGGTGGTGTCGAACCCGCGTGAGAACATCTACCTGCGGCCCAACGACGTGCTGACCCTGGTGCGCGACCCGCAGACCTTCATCGCGGTGGGCGCGCTGGGCAACAGCACCGAGCTGCCGTTCCAGGCCGACGGGATCACCCTGGCGCAGGCGCTGGCCAAGGCGCGCGGGCTGTCGGACTTCGCCGCCGACCCGGCGGGCACGTTCATCTTCCGGTTCGAGCCGGCCAGCGTGGTGCGCCGGCTGAACCCGGGCTCGAAGCTCCTGGGCACGCCGCTGGTGCCGGTGGTCTACCGGATCGACATGCGCGACCCCAACAGCCTGTTCGTCAGCCAGGCGTTCCGGATGCGCAACCGCGACCTCGTCTACGTGTCGAACGCGCCGTTCACCGAGGTGTCGAAGGTGCTCGCCGCCTTCAGCGGCATCACCGGCCCGGTCGCCTCTGCGGCCACCGCCTACGCCTACGCGAAATAACGGCGGGACGGCGCGCGGATCGGCGCCGGAAAAAAATCGCGTTTCGCCGCATCCTCGCGTATGGGCGTTATGTGCGGTGCGGACCTGCGGCTACGGAGCCGCACCCCGTGGCCGCAGCGCGTTAGGATGCCTAGAAGAGCCCGATGAAGATCGGACGCGTCGTCCCCGCAGCCGGGCCGTTCCGGCCCGCGCTGGTCCCCCTGAGCCTGTGCGTCGCGCTCCTGTGGGCTGTCCCGGCAGCGGCCGACGTGACGATCGGCGTGGCGGTGCCGCGCTCCGGGCCCTACGTCGCCGTGGGCGAGCAGGTGCTCCGCGGGGTCGAGGCGGCCGCCCGGGACGCCAACGCCATGGGGGGGCTCGACGGGCAGCCCGTCACGCTGGACGTCCAGGACGATGCCTGCGACTCCAACACCGCGACGGCCGTGGCCAACCACTTCGTGCGATCCGACGTGCGCCTCGTCGTGGGCCACGTCTGCTCGAACGCCTCGATTGCCGCCTCCGACATCTACGCCCAGAACGGCGTCGTGATGATCACGGCGGCGTCGGTGGCGGCGCGGCTCACCGACCGGGGACTGCCGACCGTCTTCCGCGTCTGCGGGCGCGACGACGATCAGGCCCGGCTGTCGGCCGCGGTCCTTGCCGAGCGGTTCCGCGACCGCAAGATCGCGCTGCTCCAGGACCAGACGCCGGCCGCCCGCGCGCTCGCCGCCGCCACGAAGGACAACCTCAACCGCATCGGCGTGAACGAGGCGCTGTCGCTATCGTTCTCCCCGAGCGATGCCGACGACACCGCCCTGGTCGACCGCCTGAAGGGCGCGGGGATCGAGGTGGTCTATTACGGCGGCGACGCCACCGAGATGGGCCGGCTCGTCAGGATCGCCGCCGATCGGGGTTTCCGGCCGCAATGGTTCGGAACCTCGGCCATCGCCACCTCGGACTTCGCCAAGATCGCCGGACCGGCGAGCAACGGCGTGCTGATGACCTTCTACCTCGACCCGAGCCGGCAGCCGGCCGCCGCGGCCGTGGTGAAGGCCTTCAAGGCCGAGGGCGTCGATCCCACCGGCTCGACGATCTACGGCTACGCGGCCATGCAGGCGCTGGTCGCCGCCGGCAACTTCGCCCATTCGGTCGAGCCCCGGCCGATCGCCCAGGCCCTCCACACCGAGCGGTTCGACCTCGTGCTCGGCACGGTGGGCTTCGACACCAAGGGCGACGTCACCGCACAGGGCTACGTGCTGTATGTGTGGAAGGACGGGAGCTTCACGCCCGCCGGGAAGTGAGGGCGGTCAGCCCCGCGCTGGGTCCGTGCCCGGGCGAACCGCCCGCTGCTGTCCGAGCCGCATGGACCACGACGGACTGCGTCCCGGGGCACCCGCGACAGCGAGGTCGCGCCGGGGCCGTGCGGCCGGTGCCGCACTTCGTAAACGCACGTCGGGTCGGCTCCGCGTTCCGGTCCCTCGGGATCACGGATCGACTTGGTGCCGTGTCGCAGGCGGCGGCGCCGTCAGGCCTCCGCGGCGTCCACCTCCGCCCCACGCCCTAGCCCGCGCAGCAGATCGGCGAGGTGCGGCCGGACCCGCAGCTGCAGCGCGTGGAGCTGCCGCACCGCCTCGCTGAGCCGCCCCTGCCGTCCGAGCATCGCGTCCGCGAAGCCGATCATCCGGGCGTTCGGCCAGGCCGGTTCGCGCAGGGCGTGGAGGCGCGCGACGAGGCCGTCGGCCGGCATCTCCGGCTCGGCCTGCGCGAACAGCATCAGCAGCGCCGCCGTCGAGCGCGACAGGCCGTAATGGCAATGGACCAGGAGATGGCCAGCGCCGTCGAGGTCGCGGCCGAAGGCGAGGATCGCCGCCACGTGCTCCGGCTCGGGCGGCACGAGGCCGTCGCCTGGTCCGAGACAGTCGTGGAAGCGGAGCGTGGTGCGGGCGTGGGTGCCGTAGGCGGCGAACGCCTCCGGCTCCGGCGTGCCGGGATCGAGCAGCGACAGCACGTGACTCACGCCGCTCGCTCCGTGGCCCGCCAGCTCCTCCAGGCCGCAGACGGTGTGCAGGGTGACGGCGGGTTCAGGGTGCATGCCGGGCGCCTAGCACGGGCCGGGGCCGGTTTCGAGGCGGCACGGAACCGCTCCGCCGCCCGCGGCTTTCGAGAACCGGCGCGGACATGCTACCTGCGGCCCCGATCCCGCGCCGGACAGACCGGACACGCTCGGACGAGATGCCGTTGGACGACACCCCTATCACGCCTCCCTCCACGACCGGGCCGCGACGCCGGACCCTGCTCACCGCGGGCCTCGGCGCGGCCGCGGCCGTCGCCGGGCCTCTCGCCGCCCCGGCGCGTGCGGAGAACGCCCCCGAGCTGCGCTGGCGCCTGTCATCGGCCTACGCCAAGACCCTCGACATCCTGTTCGGCGCGCCCGAGGCCCTCAGCCGGCTGGTGGCCGAGGCCACCGACGGGCGGTTCCAGATCCAGGTCCAGGGCCCCGGCGAGCCGGTGCCGGCGGAGGATCTGCTCACCGCGGTGGCGGCCGGCACGGTCGAGATGGGCCACGGCCCGGCCACCCTCGGCATGGCCAAGGATCCGACCTTCGCGCTCGCCACCGCGATCCCGTTCGGCCTCAACGCGCGGGGCGCCGCGGCGTGGTGGCAGGCGGGGGGCGCCGCGGAGCTGTTCGCCGAGGTCTTCGCGAAGGCGGGCCTCGTCTGCCTGCCGGGCGGCAACACGGGCGCGCAGATGGGCGGCTGGTTCCGGCGCGAGATCAAGACTCTCGCCGATCTGCAGGGCCTCAAGTTCCGGATCGGCGGCATGGGCGGGCAGGTGCTCGCCAAGTTCGGCGTCCAGCCGCAGACCGTGCCGGGCCCGGAGATCTATCAGGCGCTGGAGACCAAGAAGATCGACGCCGCCGAGTGGATCGGCCCCTACGACGACGAGCGGCTCGGGCTGCAGAAGGTCGCGCCGGTCTACCATTATCCCGGCTTCTGGGAGGGCGGTGCCATGCTGCATTTCTGGTTCAACGCCGAGAAGTGGAAGGCCCTGCCGAAGTCCTATCAGGCCATCCTGCGCGCCGCGGCCGCCCAGGTCGGCGCGGAGGTGCAGGCCAAGTATGACGCCCGCAACCCCCAGGCCCTGCGCCGGCTGGTCGCCGGCGGCGCGCAGCTTCGCCCCTTCCCCCAGGAGGTGATGGAGGCCGCCCTCAAGAACGCCAACGACGTCTACGGCGAGATCGCCGCCAAGAACGCCGATTTCCGCCGCGTCTACGAGGCGATGCGCACCTTCCGCAACGAGGAATACCTCTGGTTCCAGGTCGCGGAATACACCTACGACAACTTCATGATCCGCGCCCGGGCGCGGGGATAGAGCGCGCTTCGCCGAAGTGGTAGCGCTTCGCTGCACGCGCGCATCAGGCCTGGGTCCTGGCGCGACGGGGAGGGGAGGGCCGCATGGACGGGATGTTGAGAATCGGGCTGGCGCTGCTCGGGGCCGCGCTGCCCCTTCCGGCGCTCGCGCAATCGCCGGCCAACCTCACCGCCCTGCGCGGGCTGGCGCCGGTGGCGCGCCTTCCGGGTACGCCCGAGGGGCGGGCGGCCCTCGACGCCAACCTGCGGGTGACCGGCGACATCCAGTCCGGCGCCCAGAAGCAGCCGAACCTGCTGCCGTTCCCCGAGCAGCAGCAGCTGGCGCTGCGGGACTGCTTCATCACCGACGGCAACGCCAGCGGGCTCGCGGACGGCCTCGGGACCGCGCTCGCCGCCGCCTACCAGGCCAAGGCGAGCTACAGCGACTACAAGACCTTCACCAGCGTCGCGCCGGCGATCGCCGACCTGATCGGCTACACCAACAACGTCACCAAGTCGGATTCGAATTCCGGCAAGTACTTCTTCGCCAACGCCACCACCAACGGCAAGCACCCGGTCTCGCCTGAGGCCGCTGCCATCCTCGGCGACGGGGCCGTGACCGATGTGTTCGGCCGAGCCTACGGACGGCTGGCGGGCAGCCCGGGCTCGGACGCCTTCGGCGACGCGCGGCCGTTCCAGACCCTGCCGCACCTCCAGGCCTATCGCGGTGCCGACTTCTTCGGCGACGCCTCGCACAGCCTCGACTGGCTGCGCGGGCCCAAGCAGGATCTCATGAACAGCCCGTCCTATCCGAGCGGGCACACCACCTACGGCTACACCGAGTCGATGCTGCTCGCGCTCCTCGTCCCCGAGCGCTACCAGCAGATGGTCGCCCGGGCCGCCGAGTACGGCAACGACCGGATCATCGTCGGGGCGCACTACGCCATGGACGTGCTGGGCGGGCGGGCGACCTCGCTGCACGCCCTGGCGCATCTGCTGGCCAACGACCCGGCCTATGTCGGCCAGATCCGCACGAACCCGGCGGTGCTCGACAAGGCCGCGGCCGAGGCCGACAAGAGCGTGGGCGTGACGGATTACCGGGCCCTCCTGCGGGCCGCCCGCGCGGCGATGGGCGAGGCGCTCGCGGCCGGCTGCGGCGACACGGTGGCGTCCTGTGCGGCCAAGGATACGGGCCGGTTCAAGGACCCGGCCGCCAACGCGGCCTTCTACGCGTCGACCCAGACGTACGGCCTGCCGGTGGTGCACGCGAAGACCGTCGATGGCCGGCCGGATGTCGGCGCGCTCGCGCCGGAGGCCGGCAACCTGCTGACCGCCGCGTTTCCGGCGCTCACGCTCGACGAGGCGAACGCCATCCTGACCGAGACCCTCGGTCCCGGCGGCGGCTTCCTCGACGACGGCTCGGCCTTCGGGATCTACGCGCGGCTCGACCTCTACACCGCCGGCGGCAAGGCCGCGGCCCTGGCAGCGAGCCGGGCGGGAGCCACCGCCACGCGCTGAGGGTGGCGCACAGGCATCACGCCGTTCCGTTCGGCCGGACGAGGTATCAGGCGCTCAGGCGCTCCGGAACGCGCCCGACCTGCAGCTTCGGGAGCAGGTCGGCGATCGGCATCGGCCTGCTCAGAAGGTAGCCCTGGACGTATCGGCAGCCCAGCCGTCGCGCCGCCTCCAGCTGCTCCTCGGTCTCGATGCCCTCGGCGATCCCGTCGAGGCCGAGATTCTGGCACAGGTTCAAGATCGTCGAGACGAGGCTGCGGCCGATATCGGTCTCGATGTCGGCCATGAAGCTGCGGTCGATCTTGATCTTGTCCAGAGGCAGGCTGTGGACGTACCCCAGGCTCGAATAGCCCGTGCCGAAATCGTCGAGCGCGATCTGGATCCCAAGGGCGCGCAGGGTGGTGATCGCCGCCTTGGCCTGATCGAAGTCCCGCATCAGCGCGGTCTCGGTGAGTTCGAGCGTCAGCCGCTTGGGATCGATGCCGCTCTTGCGCACCGCGGCGAGGATCGCGACCACGGTCTCGGGCGAGGCCAGATCGTGGGCCGAGAGGTTGAAGGACAGGCCGATGCCGGGCGGCAGCCGCGCGCTGTCGACGAGCGCCTTGCCCAGGAGCAGGAGCGTCACCCTATGGATGATGCCGCACCGCTCCGCAGCGGCCACGAACCGGTCCGGTGGGACGCGGCCGAGCGTCGGGCTGGTCCAGCGCGCGAGACCCTCCACCAGAACGATCTCGCCCGATCGCGTATCGAGGATCGGCTGGTAATGCATCTCCATCTCGGCGGCGAGGTCGGCCGCGCGGAGGGCGGCCTCGACGGCCCGCTCCGCCCGGATGGCGTCCTCGTGCTCCTGTGAGAACAGGGTCGTCTTGCCGCGACGATGTTCCTTCGAGTGGTAGAGCGCGTAGTCGGCCCGGTCGAACAGCGCATCGGCCTCGCGCCCGGCTCGCGGATACTTCGCGAGACCGCCGGAGCACCCCGTGACGACCTGGATGTTGCCGAATCGGATCGGCTTCTGCATGGCCGCGCAGATGGCGTCGCAGAAGGCGATGATCTCCTCGGGCGGCCCGGGAGACCGGACGAGCACGCCGAATTCGTCACCGCCCAGCCGTGTGACGATCACGTCGTCGCTCGCGAACGCGGCGAGGCGTCGACCGGTCGCGGCCAGCACGCGATCCCCGATGATGTGCCCGTAGGTGTCGTTGATCGGCTTGAAGCGGTCGAGGTCGAAGATCGCCAGGGCGAACCGGGCATCGTCCTGCGCCGAGGTCTGGATCAGCGCGTCGAGCTTCTGGAAGAAGTAGCGCCGGTTGGGTAGCCCGGTGAGGCTGTCCGTGTGGGCGAGGCGAGCGTTCTCCTCCGACAGGCGGCTCGCCTCGGCCTGCGAGGCGATCAACTGAACGAATGCGCGGTAGTTGTTGTTGAGGGTGCGCACCATCACGGCGGTCACGAAGGCGGTGTTGACGGCAATCGCCAGGAACACGCGGTTCTGGCTGGTGACGCAGCAGAACAGGAAGACGCTCATGACGATGCCGGTCACCAGCAGGGCCGCGATCGGCAGATGCGTCAGGCAGAAGATGCAGGCGATCACCGTGATGGCCACGAAGATCGCCACGTGACCCTGCTCGTAGGGGCCGCCGTATAGGGTGAGGGTCGTCGCCCAGCCGACGAAGGCCGCCGAGAACAGGCCGGTCAGGATGGTCGTCCTCACCAGCATACGGCCGGCCTGCGCCTCGCTGAACGTCTCCGGGCGCAAGCTCCACCACCGTGCCGCCCGCACGAGGCAGAGGACAATGAGCGCGCCGGGTATTCCGAGGGTCAGGAACCAAGGCGCCAGGGCCGCATGGGTCGCGGCGAGCGCGCAGGCATTGACGACCAGCAGGCCGTAGAGCGTGGGAACCTGCTTCTTCAACTCCACAAGCTGGCGGACGGACGTGAGACTGTCGGCGGATCCCGTCGGCGTGCCGGTCGGCTTCGGGCTCGGAGGACGCGTTCGGATCATCGGCTGTATCTATCCAGTCGATGCAATCCTGACGTGAGTTTGTTAAGGACGGCTTGCGATCTCCGTATTCCGCGATCCGGTCACACGCCCCGGAAGCTCCCTGGATGGTCCAATGCGGCCTTCCGCGCCTGCTCCGCTGTCATCGCGATCAAGATCTCGACTGCCGGGAAGATCTTCCGGCGCGCCTCCCGTCCCAATCCGATCGAACGACTGAACGGCAGTGCGACGAATGCCGGCGTACTTGCAACGGCGCACGGCCAGCGCGTGGACGATGCCGATCCTGAGCGGGGTCCCGGCGGGTTCAGAGGCCCGTCGGGTTTCAGGTCTATCCGGAAGCCCGCCTGAGCGGCTCCGCCCGGCCCGTCACGGCAATCGGTTGGGTAGCCCGACGTCGCCCACCGGCACGAACTTCTGCGCCCGCTTGCCGGTATCGACCTCGGTGGTGAACACGTTGCCCTTCGAGTCGACGGCGAGGTTATGCACCCAGTGGAACTGGCCCGCCATGCGCCCGTTCCGGCCGAACGCTCCGACCACCGCGCCGGTGGCGCGCGAGAGGGTACGGATCTCGTTGTTCGCCCCGTCCGCGTTGAGCAGATAGGTCTGGTTCTCGTCGGGCCACAGGGCCAGCTCCCAGACCGAGCCGTTGGCCCGGGTGTTCTTCTCCACGAAGAATTCGGTCACGTAGCTCCCGTCCTTGTGGAAGACCTGGATACGGTCGTTGGTGCGGTCGCAGACGTAGACCAGCCCGTCCTTGGCGATGCGCACGCAGTGGACCGGGTTGGCGAATTGCCGGGCCGGCGCCGCCGCCGGATCGTAGGGGCCGAGCTTGTCGTCGGTGGGGGGCGTCCCGTAGGCGCCCCACATCCGCTTGAACGCCCCGGTGTCGCGGTCGAACACGACGATGCGGTGATTGTAGTAGCCGTCCGCGACATAGACTTCGTTGGCGGCCATGTCGAAATCGACGTTGGCCGGCTTGCCCAAGCGGCTGGTGTCGCGGCTGTCCGTCTGCGGGCCGGACTTGCCGATCTGAAGGACGAACTTGCCGTCCGGCGTGAACTTCAGGAGCTGCCCGTCCTGATCGCCGTTGCCGGCGATCCAGACGAAACCTTTGCCGTCGATCTGGATGCCGTGCTCGTTGGTCGGCCAGTCGTAGCCTTCGCCGGGGCCGCCCCAGCTCCGCAGCAGGGTGCCGTCCGGGTCGAACTCAAGGACCGGCGGGGCCGGCTTGCAGCACTTGGTCCGGGGCGGATCGAGGCTCGCGGCCTTCTCGTCGTCGGTAAGCGTGCGGGGCCGCTGGATCACCCAGACATGGTCCTGGGCGTCCACGGCGACGCCCGCGGCCTGGCCCATGATCCAGTCGTTGGGCAATGGCTTCGGCCAGGCGGCATCGACCCGGAACCGTGGCGGATCCGCCGCCGGCGCGGGGCCCGCGAGGGCGAGCAGGCAGGCGAGCGCCGACAGCGCGGTGGCGATCCTCATGGCGTGTCCTCCCGCGCCTGTTCCAGCGCTCGCGGCCAGCATGGCGCCGAAGGCCGAGCGGATCCAGCCCGGGAGGCGAGGCTCCGGTGACAGAGGCCAAGCGGCGGCATCCGGACAGAAAAAAGGCCACTCCCGAAGGAGCGGCCCGAAGTCTAGGGAGGAAACGCCCAAGAAGGGCAGCGGGAGGACGACGCCATCGCCATCCCGCGCTGCACAATCTGCGCTTTCGGGAAAAAATTACAAGGGCATCAGGACAGCAGGCCTGTCCTTTTGTGCGTCCGCGCACGAGTCGAGACGCGCATGTGTTGAAAATGTCGCAGCCTGCGATCGGGGGTTGAAATCTGAATTTCTGTGACGGGAATCTGTCGATCTGCGCGTAAGTCCCTGATGAAACGCGACTTTGCTGGGTTGATCCCGGCCGCGTATCGGCGGTTCGACTGCGTCGTCGCGGGGTGGCGGCGCGGAGAGACGAATTCGCTGCCCGCTCTAGCTCTCCGGCCAAGTTTCCGGCGCGTCGCGCAAAGCAAGGATCAGGGTGAGCATGGCGATCCAGGGTGAGCGGATCCGGGTTCTCAACGACGTCGAGCCCTGCGGCGACGGGGCCTATGTCCTGTATCTGCTCCAGCAGGCCAACCGGTCCACGTTCAACCCGGCCCTCGAATTCGCCATCGAGGAAGCGAACCGCCTGAACCTGCCGGTGGTCGCCTGCTTCGGCCTGCTCGACGGCGCCAACGGCTTCCCCGAGGCCAATGCCCGGCATTACGCCTTCCTGCTCCAGGGGCTCGCGGATGCGAAGGCCGGCCTGGAGAAGCGTGGGGTCGGCTTCGTCATGCGCAAGGCCTCGCCCGCGCGGATCGCCATCGACCTCGCCAAGGACGCGGCGCTCCTCGTGCTCGACCGCGGCTACCTCGCCATCCAGAAGGCCTGGTACCGGGAGATCGCCGGCGCGGTGAAGACCCGGATCGTCCAGGTCGAGGGCGACGTGGTCGTGCCGGTGGAGATGGCCTCGAAGAAGCACGAGTTCGCCGCGCGGACCCTGCGGCCGAAGCTGAACCGGCTCTGGGACCCGTTCGTCGCGGAGCTCAAGCCGCGCAAGCCGAAATGCGCCGCCTCCGGTCTCGGGCTGAAGAGCGCGGTCGACGTCTCCGATCCGGATGCGGTCCTGGCCGGGATGACGCTCGACCGGGCGGTAGGGCCGGTGAAGCGTTTCGTCGGCGGCGAGACGCAGGCCCGCAAGCGGCTGAAGGCGTTCCTGAAGGACGGCTTCTCCGGCTACGGCGCCGGGCGGAACAGGCCGGAGGCCGCCGCCGCCTCGCACATGAGCCCCTACCTGCATTTCGGGCAGATCTCGCCGGTGGAGATTGCCCTCGCGGTGCGGGCGGCCAAGGCCGGCGATGACGACGACCGGAGCGCCTATCTGGAGGAGCTGATCGTCCGGCGCGAACTCGCCATGAACCACGTCTTCTACACGGAGGGCTACGACGATTACGAGACGGCCGTCCCGGACTGGGCGCGCAAGACCTTGGCCGAGCACGCCAAGGACAAGCGTCCCCACGCCTATTCGGAGGCGCAACTGGCGGCCGGCGAGACCCACGACCGCTACTGGAACGCGGCGATGCGCGAGATGCGCGAGACCGGCTACATGCACAACCAGCTGCGGATGTACTGGGGCAAGAAGATCCTCGAATGGTCCCCCTCGCCCAAGGAGGGCTTCGCCCGCACGCTCCGGCTCAACAACCGCTACTTCCTCGACGGGCGCGATCCGAATTCCTTCACCAACGTCGCCTGGGTGTACGGGCTGCACGACCGCCCCTGGCAGAACCGCCCGGTCTTCGGCACGGTGCGCTATCAGAGCGAGAACTCGCTGAAAAAGTTCGACGCCAAGTCGTACGTGCAGGCGGTGGAGAGGCTCTGCGCGGCGGAGGGGTGAGGATCGCGCCATAGGTCCAACCCGGTCTGTGGCCCGCCGCCCGGCACCGGCCTGTCCGACGCTTGGTCGCGTCAGGGCTGCAGTCCGGCAGCCCGGGAGAGGGCGGCGGTGTGGCGGTAGGCGCGGGGGCTCATGGCGTAGCGGTCGCGGAAGCGGCGGGAGAAGTGCGCTTGATCGGCGAAGCCGCATCGGTACGCCACTTCGCCGAGCTGGAGATGGAGGCAGGCCGGATCGGACAGGCGCTGCGCGGCCTTCTCGAGCCGCAGCTGCCAGATCCAGGCGGCGATGTTGTGCCCGTCCTCGCGAAACAGCGCCTGGAGGTGACGCAGCGATACGCCCACCGCGGCCGCGACTTCCGCCGGACCGAGGGCGGGGTCGCCGAAATGCGCCGCGACATAAGCCCTGGCCCGTTGGACGATCAGCGTCCCGTGCAGAGCCTTCGGCGGTTCCATCGCCATCCGCTCGGCGAGGCTCGCGGCGACGAGGTCGATTCCCGTCGATGCCATGCGCTCCGCCGCCTCCGGCACCAGCCGATCGCCGACGCTCAGCAGGTTCCGCAGGAACGACCAAGTGAGCGTCGTGGTCGGCAGGCTGCCGCCCACGGTCAGGCCGGCGAACCGGCGGGTCGAGCCCAACATGCCCTCCAGCCGCTGCCGCGGGATCTGGATGGCCAGAACTTCGCTGTATCCGTTGTGCTCGATCGTCCAGGGGGTGTTCGTATCGCGGACTGAGAAATCCCCCGCGTTGTCCGTCGTTGATTGACCGTACTGACTCGCTCTGACCGTGCCGTGGAGCACGATGCTCATGAACAAGAAATCCGTTTTGTTGTTCTCGTGTCGGAGCGTTTGTGGTGTCGTTGCGGCTCTGAGATTGCGCAGGGAAAATTTCGTGAACGCGAGGTTTCCGACGCTCGCGCCCTCAATCGTTGCATCGAAGGGCTCGTCGGACAGACAGTTCTGCGCCATCGGAACGAGCCGATCTTCGCAGATCTCGCGCCATTTCCGGAAGCGCTCCTTCGACTGAACTTCAGCTGTTGAGAAGATCGTCTTCATCGTGCCGGGCCTATGGACCCGTTCACCGCGATCGGCAACCGCGCTGTTGCTCACGGCCGCGTGATCAAGGGCTGCCCCGGGCGCCCGCTCGCTTCACGCCGCCCGATCGTCGGCGGCCGGGGCGGGAAGCAGTGTTATGAAGGCCTGCAGCGGGCCGCTGGCTTCGCCGGACCAGACGAGATGGGTACGGTTGAGGCGCAGGCGCGGCGGCAAAGGGTGGCGTTTCACCGCCGTGCTCAGCACCGCGTGGTCGAGCACTGCAACCGGCACGATGGCTGCCCCGGTCCCGGCCGCCACGCAGGCCACGATGGCGTGGTACGAACTCATCTCGAGAACCCGCTCCGGCGATACGCTGCCCTCGGCCAGCCACTCGATCAGGCGCTGGCGATAGGAGCAGCCGTGCGGGAACGCGACCAGCGTCCGGCCGCCCAACTCGGCCGCTTGGCGGATTGTCGCCGTGTCGCGTCCGGTGATCAGAACCAGTTCCTCGTCGAAGGCGGGCCGTGACGAGAGGCTCCGGCGCTCGAACGGCTCCGAGACGAAGGCCGCCTCGACCTCGAACCGGTCCAGCTGATGCAGCAGCGCGCGGGTCGTGCCGGTCCGCAATTCGAGGGTGACGTTCGGATACTGCGCGTGGAAGGCCGAGAGGAGGGGCGGCAGCCGTGCGCCGGCCGCGCTCTCCAGGGAGCCGAGCCGCAACGCGCCGCGGACGACCCCGCTGCGCAGGTCCTGCTCGGCGGCGTCGGCCATCTGCAGCAGCTTCTCGGCGTGGCCGAGGAGCGTGCGGCCGGCTTCCGTCAGCGTCAGGCTGCGCCCCTGGCGCCGGAACAGCGCGACCCCGAGCCGCTCCTCGAACTGCTTGATCCGGGTGGTGACGTTGGAGGGCACTCGGTGCAGTTGCGCCGCCGCGCGGGTCACGCCGCCTTCACGCACCACGCAGCGGAAGATGTGAAGGTCGTCGAGATCCATCGTTCTCATGACAAGAACCATACGTCACGAGAATTCATTTTCCAACAACGATCGGCGGATGTTCAATGCACGGGATGAGCACTCTGCAGCCCGCCTCCGCCACGCCCCGGCGCACGATCCGGCCGATCGTCGGGAGCGGCCTCGTCGCCCTCGCCATCGCCATGGGGATCGGCCGCTTCGCCTTCACGCCCCTCCTGCCGCTGATGGTACGGGACGGCACCTTGAACCCGGCGGCCGGCGCGGAGTGGGCGGCGGCCAACTACGTCGGCTACCTCGTCGGCGCCCTGACCGCCTCGTGGTTCGGCGGAAACCCGCGCCGCGGCCTGATGGTGAGTCTGCTCGGCGTGGCGGCGACGACCCTGGCGATGGCGACGGTCGAGGCCGGCTCCGTCCGCGTCGTCGGCGCCGGGCTGCGCGCCGCCGCCGGCGTGTTCAGCGCCTGGGCTCTGGTCTGCGCGAGCGGCTGGTGCCTGACTGAACTGGCCCGGCGGCAAGCCGGCCCGGCCGGCACGTGGATCTATACGGGCGTCGGCCTCGGCATCGCGCTGGCCGGCCTGTTGACCTGGCTCGGGGGGCTTCAGGCGGCAGATACGCTGTGGCTTGAGCTGGGGCTGGCGGCGGGCGTCGGCGCGCTGCTCGTCTGGATCCTGTCGCGCGGGCAGGCCACGACGGCGCCCGGGATCACGGAACGCGTGTCGGCCGCCGCCGCGCCGGTCCGCTCGAACCGGCAACGCGCCCTGGTGCTCTGCTACGGCATCTTCGGGTTCGGCTACATCGTTCCGGCCACGTTCCTGCCGGCCATGGCGCGTGATCTGGCCCCCGATCCCCGGGTCTTCGGCCTGACATGGCCGCTGTTCGGCTTGGCCGCCGCCCTGTCGGTCGCCGCCGTGGGGCGCTGGTTGCCGCACGGGTCACGCCAGCGCATCTGGGCCCTGGCACAGGGCGTCATGGCGCTCGGCACCGCGTTGCCGCTGTTCGCCCCGAGCCTCGCGGGCATCGCCGCGTCGGCGGTCCTCGTGGGCGGGACATTCATGGTCGCCACCATGGCGGGCTTGCAACTTTCGCGCGAGGTGCGGCCGGACGATCCGACGCCGCTGATCGCCCGGATGACCGCCGCCTTCGCCGCCGGTCAGATCGCCGGCCCGCTATCGGTGCGCGCGATCGGGTCCGGCCGCTGGGCCGGCTGGAACGCGCTGGACTGGACCGGGGCGGTCGCCACGCTGCTGCTGATCCTGTCCGCGCTCTGGCTGTGGCGCGATGCTCGGCCCGCCCCCGAAGCCAGGGGCTTCTCGTGACGCGCCGGCCGGCTCTTCCGTCAAGCCGACGGCCTTGGGGCGGCTCGGTCATGCGGCGAGCGCCGGGGTCTCGCCGGGGCGCGGCGCCGCGCCGACGACCATTCCGCTCGCCGGTCAGAATTGAAATTCTTCGCATAGGTTAGGTCTTAACCATCCGCTAACCCAAGGTGATGCTATTCTAGGTAGTGATGGAGGGCTACCCTATGCTTTACGATAGTGATGACGTCGAACGCCGCCTGCCTGACGGCGCCCTGGAAGATGCCGTCATCAAAGCCATGGAACTGCGCGAGGTCGTCCTTGGCCTAGCCTTGAACGATCTCACCCTGCTGGCGGATCTCATGCTGCTGGAATTGGGAAGGCGGTCCCGAAGCGCGCTCTTGGACGGGTGCGTGCCTGAACGCCTCGCGGCCGCCTGAGCCCTGCCGGGAACGCGCCTCCGTCTAGTCGATCCGACAGGTCAGACCCGGTCCTCCGAGGGTCTGCCGCGGCGTGGAAGCCTGTCGAGCGCCAGCCCGTCCGGTCAATCGGGATCCGGGTGCCGCTTGAACGTGAACGGTTCGATCTCGTGCAGGAGTTCGGTGCCGCACCACAATTGTGCACGGCCGGGTCCGCTCACAGTATAGGCCAGCTCAAGGGCTTCGCCAT
This sequence comes from Methylobacterium mesophilicum SR1.6/6, assembly GCF_000364445.2. Classification (NCBI taxonomy): domain Bacteria; kingdom Pseudomonadati; phylum Pseudomonadota; class Alphaproteobacteria; order Hyphomicrobiales; family Methylobacteriaceae; genus Methylobacterium; species Methylobacterium mesophilicum. Next base: position 4,302,128 of record NZ_CP043538.1, read on the forward strand.
GATCCAGAGCGACGATGGAATGGGTGTGGATGGTCTTACCTTGCGTGTCGAGCCGTCGGACGTGATACACCGTTTCCGTATTAATCCGGTGAAGGGTGGAAATTTCCAGTCTCTCGACGGTTTCTGATTCGATCATGACGGGCAATCCTTACACAGATTAGAATTACATCCGTTCGTAGATCGCCAAAGGCGGCTCCGTGGCTGTATAAGGTGATCATTTGTGTCGAGTCAAAATTTTAAATACTCCAGTTAACTTGTGGGAAGCGTTGGATTAAAACGGGTCCGCTTGCGTGCGGCCTCTGTTGCTCGCCAGCGTCGAGGCGCCGGCTTCACGGCGGCGGAGCGTCGGGTTTCGGTCTCGGATTGCGGACGGATCGCGCCCGCCCCTGAGAGGATTCCACGAAGGCCGCAATCGAATCGGGGCGGAATTCTGTGCCACACCGGAGGCTTACGCTGATGAGGCGACGGCCTGCCAACGCAAGTCGGCTCAGACGTCGGTCCTGACGTCGCGGTTCGCGAACCGGTCGATGACCCTAGTGACGAGCCAGACGACAAGAAAGGCTGCGGCCGAGGCGATGAACACCGCGGTCTCGGAAATATCGAGGCCGATCACGCATTCGAGGACGCTGGCCGCGGCAATGGCGAGCAGCGACAATCCGAGGGCGAACAGGCGGGGTTCGGCGAATCTCATGCGCGCGTCCTGTCGCGACCGTATTGGTCCAGGGCCGACCGGGGATCTCCGACGCGGCTGGCCAGCACACGGGCAACGCGGTGGCCGGCCATTTCGCTCACTTCGAAGTGCCAGCCGCCGGCCTCGAAGCCGTCGCCCGCCACGGGAATCCGCCCTAGCTGGAAGACGACGAATCCCGCGAGGGTCGAGAATTCGTCGCTCTCCTTACCCTGCGCGACACCCAGACGGTCGAGCCCTTCGGCCGCCGGCATCATGCCGTCGAGCGACAGGGAGCCGTCCGGGAACTCGATCACGGACGGCACCTCGCCATCCTCCGGGATCTCCCCGGCGATGGCTTCGAGCAGGTCCATCGGCGTGACGATGCCCTCCAGGGTCCCGTACTCATCGACGACGACCGCCAGGCGCACGGACTGACGCCGGAAGATCTCCAGGAGGTCGAGGATCGAGAGCCCTTCGGGCACGACGGTGGGCGGCTGCATGGCGGCCGCCACGTCAACGGGCTCGCCGTCGAGGATCTGATTGAGCAGATCCTGTTTGGCGACGACGCCGACCACTTCGTCGATCATGCCCCGGCTCACGATCATCCGGACATGGTCGCACCGGCGGATGGCGGCGCGGACGGCGTCCGCGTCTTCCGTGAGGTCGATCCATTCGACATCGTGGCGCGGGGTCATGATGTCCCGTGCCCGACCTTCGCCGATCGCGAAGATGCGCTCGACCGCCTCCTGTTGCGCCTCCCGGATCAGGCCGGCCTCCTGGCTGGCCTGGACGAGCAGCTTCAGCTCCGCCGTCGAGTGCAGGGCCCCCTCGCCATGGCCCGGCTGCAGCCCGAGCAGGCGGAGGACGCCGTTGCCGAGCCCGTTCAGAAGCAGGATGGCCGGCCGGAACACGAACAGGAACAGGCCGAGGGGCCGCACGACGGCCAGGGCGGTGCGCTCGCTGCGCTGGAGGGCGAGGCTCTTGGGGGCTAACTCACCCAGGACGATGTGCAGGGCCGTCATGACCACGAAGGCGATCACGACCGCGATGCTGTGCGCGGCGGCCGTCTCGAGGGGGGACGGCAGCCACGCCACGGCCGGTTCGATCACGTGCGCCAGGGCGGGCTCGCCGATCCACCCCAGCGCCAGCGATGCCAGCGTGATGCCGAGCTGGGTGGCCGCGAGATACGCGTCGAGGTGATCGGTTGCCCGCCGGAGCGCCGTCGCGTTCATCCGTCCGTTGGCGACCAATTCGGCCACGCGGCTGCGACGCACCGAGACCAGCGCGAACTCCGCGGCTACGAAGAAGCCGTTGGCGAGGACGAGGACGAGGACGGCGGTGAGTCCCAGGATTGTTGACCACGCCTCATCCGACATAGGGCTCACTGCTCCGCGAAGGGTTCGTGTGCGTCGCCGGTCCGACGCACGGGGCCCCCCGGATAGACGTACGAGCCGTGCACTCCAACGCCGACGCGGACAGCGATTGCCCGCCCCGTCGTCCGCGGCTCTGACGCCCGCCGCCGTGTTATCTCCGGCGCGGGGCCTTGTCAGGGCCCCGCCGCGCGGCGTCCCAGGGGCCATCCGCCGATGGTTGCGGTATAGCGGTTGCTTCGGTGGCCGGGGTACAGTGCTCTATCATGGTTCAGATGCGGGATGACGCGCCGGAGACGATCGACGCCCCGCGTCCGAAGCGCTCCGGCTATCGCCGCTCGATCCTGCGCCTGCGCTCGGCCTCACTCGGCGCCTTTCCGCTCTGGCGCAGCCGGCTCCTGTTCCTAGTCGGCGGCATCGGCGTGGGCCTCGCGGCCGTACTCATGGCCAAGGGCGCCGATCTCGCCCAGGACGGATTCCGGCGGCTCACCGCGCCCTCGCCGCTGATCGCCCTGGTGCTGACTCCGGCGGGCTTCGCCCTCGCGGCGCTGCTGGCCCGCACGGTGTTCCCGAACTCGCAGGGCTCCGGCATCCCGCAGGTGATCGCCGCACGGCATGCCCGGGATACGCGCTTCCGCTTCTCCCTGATCTCCGCCCGGGTCGCCGTCGGCAAGGTGCTGGTCCTGTTCCTGGGGCTCCTCTGCGGCGCCTCGGCGGGCCGCGAGGGCCCGACCGTGCAGGTCGGTGCGGCGATCATGGCCGCCTTCGGACGCCTGACCCCGGACCGCTTGCCGAACCTGCTGCTCGCCGGCGGCGCGGCCGGCGTCGCCGCGGCCTTCAACACGCCGCTGGCCGGCATCGTGTTCGGCATCGAGGAACTGGGCCGGGCCTACGAGGCGCGCTCGTCCGGCCTCATCGTGGCGGGGATCGTGGCGGCGGGCCTGACCTCGCTCTGGCTGCTCGGCAACTACACCTACTTCGGCACGACGCAGGCCGACCTGCCGCTGGCGGCGAGCTGGATCGTACCGCTGATCGCCGTCGTGGGCGGCCTCGCGGGCGGCGTGTTCAGCCGCCTCGTGATCCTGTTCGCCCGAGGCCTGCCCGGTCCGGCCGGCCGCCTGATCAAGGCCCGGCCGGTGGTCTTCGCGGCGGTGTGCGGCCTCTGCGTCGCCCTCTGCGGCCTCGCCTCCGGGGGTACCGCCTACGGCACCGGCTACGAAGAGGCCCGGACGATCCTCCACGGCGACGCCGCGGCAAGTTGGACCTACGCGCCGCTGAAGTTCGCCGCCACCGTGCTCAGCTCGATCAGCGGCATTCCCGGAGGGCTGTTCGCGCCCTCGCTCGCGGTGGGAGCGGGGATCGGCGGCACGATCCATACCTTCCTGCCGGACATGCCGGTGGGCGCCCTCGTGCTCATCGGCATGGTGGCCTACCTCACCGGGGTGCTCCAGGCGCCGATCACGAGCTTCGTCATCGTCACCGAGATGACCCAGAACCACGCGATGGTGATCCCCCTGATGGTGGCGGCGCTGCTGGCCGACGCCGCCTCGAAGGCCGTCTGCCGGGGCGGGCTCTATCACACGCTGGCGGAGATCATGCTGGAGCGCGCCGACGTGCCGGCGCAGCCTGTCGCCAAGACCGGCTGACGAGGGGGGCTGGCCGGTCCTGAGAATAAAAGCGGCCCGCACCCGAACCCTGCGGAACGGTCTCGCTTGGCGGCGGTTGAGGCAGCGATTGTCGGCCCTGCCGCGGGGCCCCTCCGGAGTGATGCCATGACCCTTCTCAAGTGGGCCCTCATCTGTTTCGTGATCTCGCTGATCGCGGGCGGCCTCGGTTTCACCGGCATCGCCTCGGGAGCCGGCTCGCTGGCGCGGATCCTGTTCGGCCTGTTCCTGCTCATCGCCATCGTGATCGTCGTGATCGCCTTCGCGGTCGGACAGGCGGTGTTCTGAGGCCGACGCCGTGCGGGACAAGGTCTGCCTCGTCACCGGGGCGACCAACGGCATCGGCTACGAGATCGCGCTGGGGCTCGCGCGCCGCGGCGCGCGGGTCGCCATCGTCGGGCGCGATCCCGGGAAGACGCAGGCCTGCGCGGCGACGCTGCGCGCCGCTGTTCCCGGCGCCGTCGTGGATGCGCACGTCGCCGACCTGTCCGCGCAGGATGAGATCCGGCGCCTCGCCGGCGCGCTCCGGGACGCCTATCCGCGGCTCGACGTGCTGGTGAACAATGCCGGCGCGATCTTCGACCGTCGCACGGTGACGGTGGACGGGATCGAGCGCACCTGGGCGCTGGACCACCTCGGCTACGTCCTGCTCACCCTCGAACTCCTCGACACCCTGAAGGCCTCGGCCGCGGCCGGGGCCAAGCCGCGCATCGTCAACGTCGCCTCGGCGGCCCATTACCGCGGGCACATCGACTTCGACGACATCGAGGGCACGCGGCGCTACGGCGCGATGCGGGCCTACGCGCAGGCCAAACTCGGCAACGTGCTGTTCACCTACGCGCTGGCCCGGCGGCTGCGCGGCAGCGGCATCACCGTCAACGCCCTGCACCCGGGCGTGATCAATACCGGCTTCGCCAAGAACACCGGCGGCCTGTTCGGCGCGGCTTGGTCGCTGATGCGGCCCTTCCTCACGAGTCCGGAGAAGGGCGCGGAGACCTCGCTCCACGTGGCGACCGCCCCCGAACTCGACGGCGTCACCGGCCGCTACTACTCCCGTGCCCGGCCGAAGACGTCCTCGGCCGAGAGTCGCGACGAGGCGGTTCAGGAGCGCGTCTGGGCACTCAGCCTCGCGCAGGTGGGCCGGAGCGGGTCAGAGAGTGGTGTCGGACCGGGCGCTGGCTGAAACGGGGACCGCCAGCGCGCCTCTCGCGCGCAGAACGATCGCTTGTGCGTGCGCGCTGCCGGGCTTGGGCGGGTCTTTGCCGCCGCTCCCTGTTCCGGGCAGATGAAGCGAAGCGGCAGCTGATCCGAGAGCCGGCGTACGACACCGCGAAGCGTCCAGATCAACCGGACACTGCTGCCGTGGCGGCGCTCGGCGTGCCCGATCTCGGATCATCTCCCGCAGCGTTCTGGCGTCCGCGACAGGGCCGGTTGCGGGCCAACGTCGCTCCTCACGCCGCCGCCCGCACCTTGTGCTCACCCTGCTGCTGGATCTCGATGAACACCCGGGTCACGTCCGGGCTGCGCTGCTTCAGTGCCCGGTCGAGGCGGGTCACGAGGCTCTCGACCTCGCCGGCACTCAGATCATCGGTCATGTCGATGCTGAGGTTGACCAGGATATCGGAGGGGCCAAGGTGCTGGGTAAGCACCTCGTTGACGTGGAGAACCCCCGGCTCGGCGCGGGCCAGTTCCGAGATCGCCGCGACGATCTCGGGATCGGCCGCCTCGCCGATCAGCAGCCCGTGGGTCTCGATCATCAGGAAGCCGGCCATCCCGACCAGCACCAGGCCGATTCCCACCGAGGCCCAGCCGTCGAGGCTCGGCATCTCCAGGAGGTGGGACAGCGCGACGCCCGCCAGCGCGATCAGCAGGCCGATCAGCGCCGCGGTATCCTCGGCGAGCACGGTGAACAGGGTCGGATCCTTGCTGCGCCGGATCGCCCGCACGGCCGAGTGCTTGCCCTTCTCGGCCCAGAACTGGCGCATCGCCACGAAGAAGGACGTGCCCTCGGCCGCGATGGCGAAGCCGAGGATCGCGACGTTCACCCAGATTCCCGGCACCCGGTAACCGAGGAGCTCGGCGTCCACGTCCGGCTCGGGGTGGCGGACACGCTCGATCCCCTCGTAGATCGCGAAGAGGCCGCCGCCGAGGAAGATCATCAGCGCCACCACGAAGGCGTAGAAGTAGATCTCGCGCCCGTAGCCGAATGGGTGTCGTGCGTCGGCCGGCTTCTCGGCCCGCTTCATGCCGACGAGCAGCAGCACTTGGTTGGCGGTGTCGACCACCGAGTGCACGCCCTCGGCCAGCATCGCGGTGGAGCCCGTCAGCGCACCGCCGACAAACTTCGCCGCCGCGATGGCGAGATTGGCGCCCGCCGCCGCGTAGATCGCCCCCGTGCTCTCGTGCGCCATCCGGACCCCCCTTGAACGCGCCTGAGCGCGTGGATGCGCGGCCGGGAACCGGACGGGGTTCCAACCGCGGCGGTGCAAGCGTTCCGGATGGCTCCCGGTTCCCGTGTGGACGCGGACGGTCGCCCCGTGCAACCTGCGCCGGCTCAGACATCCTGGGAGGACGCATGGCCGACGCCCGCTACGACCCCGACAACATCTTCGCCAAGATCCTGCGGGGCGAGATCCCATGTCACCGGGTCTACGAGGACGCGCACACGCTCGCCTTCATGGACGTGATGCCCCAGGGCGAAGGCCATACCCTGGTGATCCCCAAGGCGCCGGCCCGGGGGCTCCTCGATGCCGCGCCAGATTCACTCGCGGCCTTGACGGCGAGCGTCCAGAAAGTGGCGCGGGCCGTGAAGGCGGCGTTCCAGGCGGACGGACTGACCCTGTTTCAGTTCAACGAGCCGGCCGGCGGGCAGACCGTGTTCCACCTGCACGTCCACATCATCCCGCGGCGCGAGGGCGTGCCTCTGAAGCGCCACGAGGGGGGCATGGCCGACAACACCGTTCTGGCCGAGTTCGCCGCGCGGATCCGCGCGGCACTCGAAGGGCAGGGCTGACGCTCGAGCGTCGCGGGCGCTCAGACCTGTCCGGCGCAGGTAAGCGCTCCAAGGCGAGGACTGGAAGCGCGACCGGTTGCAGCGCGACCCGGCAGTTTTTCGAGGCGCTCAGGCCGCGCTGGCGGCTTCGTCCTTCTGCGCCATGGTGGCGAGCAGCCGCCGCAGGGCAGCGTTCTCGGTCTCCAACTCGCCGATGCGCTTCAGCAGCGCGCTCACGGACGCATCGGTTGCCGCCGGATCGGGAGGCGCGGCGGCGGTCCGGAGCTTCTGCTCGAAGACGACGCCGATGCCGTCCTCCCGCCGCCAGCGCAGGGTCGCGCGATAGGTCCGGTCCTTCTGCGGAATGTAGAGGTCGAAGGCATCCGGCAAGGTGGTGGCATCGCTCATCATCAGCCGCGCGCCGGTGGCGGACATGTCGCGCACCAGACAGTCGAAGCTCGATGCGCCGTTGTTGAACACGATGCGGCCCTTGAGGAAGACCCTCTGGCGCGCCTCTCTGCGATGCTCCGACATGCGGGCGGCTCCGGAACCCTGAAAACTCCGCAATTCCTGCACGCCAGCTCTTAAGGAATCTTCGTCGCGATAGCGGACATCGGCCTTATCTCACTGGTGGATAGCGGTAGAGATAACCTCGGAGACACGTTCCCACCCGGACGCCGGTGCGGCATCCGCCGGATCCCGTCCCTCCCGCCCTCGCAAAGGGAAGAGGGGGCGAGGCGGAACGGCTCTCTCGCGCTCGCGAAACGGCAACCCGCGGAGAGGCCGCCGACTCAGGCGATGAACCGCCGGTCCACCGTCTGGAACAGGTAGAACCCGTTGAACCGCACCGCCGTGTCGGCGGCGCGGTCGTCGAAATCGAGGGGCTGCCGGCTGCCGTCGCAGAGCTTGCCGCCGAAGGTCCAGCGCCCGGCGCCGATGAAGGGCGGGACCGTGCTGGCCTCCGGTACGGCGCAGCAGAGGCCTTCCTCGCCCTTGAGCTGGAACAGGTTGTAGCTTCGCATCCGAAGTCCTCCGCCTGGCCGCCCTCAGAAGCCGAATATTCCCAATACGAGATCTCGCATTGCGAAGAATCGGCTTGACCGTGCTCATAATGGCACAATCGGTCGAGTTTGTGACGGTCAAGTTTCGGGGACGTTTCGATTCAGCTCCTCGATCCAGATGCGCGCCGACCCGTCGGAGGGCGCGCGCCAGTCGCCCCGCGGCGAGAGGGAGCCGCCGGCCGAGACCTTCGGTCCGTTCGGGAGCGCGGAGCGCTTGAACTGGCTGAAGCCGAAGTAGCGGGTCAGGAACACGCCGAGCCAGCGGCGGATCTCGGGCAGGTCGTAGGCGACCCGCTTGGTCTCGGGAAAGTCCGGTGCCCAGCTGCCGCGCTCCCGGTCGCCCCAGGCGTGGAGTGCCAGGAAGGCGATCTTGGAGGGCCGGAACCCGTAGCGCAGCGTGTAGAACAGGTTGAAGTCCTGCAGCGCGTAGGGGCCGATCGTGCCCTCCGTGCTCTGTGGGCTGTCGTCCTGATCCACCGGCACCAGCTCGGGGGAGATCTCGGTGTCGAGGACAGCCTGCAGGGTGCGCGCCTCGTCCGGCCCGACCTCGCCGTTGCCGATCACCCAGCGGATCAGGTGCTGGATCAGGGTCTTGGGCACACCGGCATTGACCGCGTAGTGGCTCATCTGGTCGCCGACGCCGTAGGTGCACCAGCCGAGCGCCAGCTCCGACAGGTCGCCGGTTCCGACCACGATCCCGCCCGCGTGGTTGGCCAGCCGGAACAGGTAGTCGGTGCGCAGGCCCGCCTGCACGTTCTCGAAGGTCACGTCGTAGACCGCCTCGCCCCTGGCGAACGGGTGGCCCATGTCGGCGAGCATCTGCTTGGCGGCGGGGCGGATGTCGATCTCGGCGGCCGTGCAGCCGAGCGACTTCATGAGCGCGTGGGCGTTGGTCTTGGTGGCGTTCGAGGTGGCGAAGCCCGGGAGCGTGTAGGCCAGGATGTCCGAGCGCGGGTAGCCCAGCCGGTCGAACGCCTTCGCGATCACGATCAGCGCGTGGGTCGAATCGAGGCCGCCCGAGACGCCGATGATGGCCTTTCGGGTGCCCGTCGCCTGGAGGCGCTGGGCGAGGCCGGCCACCTGGATGTTGTAGGCCTCGTAGCAATCCTGGGCGAGGCGCGACGGGTCGGCCGGCACGAACGGGAAGCGCTCGATCCGCCGGATCAGTCCGAGATCGGCCTCCGGGGCGCTGAGCCGGAACGGGATCCGGCGATAGGGGAGGGCGTGGCGCCGCGCGTCGTCGTCGAAGCTGCCGGCTTGGAGCCGTTCCTGGGCGATCAGGTCGAGGTCGATATCGGCGAGCGTCGCCACTGGGCCCTCGGGGAAGCGCTCGCCCTCGGCCAGCCGCACGCCGAGCTCGTCGATGCTGGTCTGGCCGTCCCAGGAGAGGTCGGTGGTCGATTCGCCCTGGCCGGCGGCGGCGTAGACATACGCGCAGGCGCCCCGCATCGAGGACGCTCGGGATAGGAGCGCCCGCGATTCGGCCCGGCCGACGGTGATCGGGCTGCCCGAGAGGTTCGCCAGCACGGTGGCGCCCGCGAGTGCCGCCCGCATGCCGGGGGGCTCGGGCACCCACAGATCCTCGCAGATCTCCACGCCGACCACGAGGCCCGGCAGATCCTCGGCCGGGAACAGCAGGTCGGTGCCGAACGGCGCCTCGCGGCCCGCGACCCTTATGGTCTCGCCCACGATCCCCGCGCCGGAGGCGAAGTGGCGCTTCTCGTAGAATTCCCGGTAGTTCGGCAGGAAGGTCTTCGGGATCGCCCCGAGCAGGCGGCCGCCCTGGATGGCCAGCGCGCAATTGTAGACGCGGTGGCGCCAGCGCAGCGGCGCGCCGACGAGTAGCAGCGGGCGGAGATTGGCCGATTCGGCGATCACCCGGGCGGCAGCTTCCTCGACGGCGTCGAGGAGCGTCTGCTGGAGCAGCAGGTCCTCGATCGCGTAAGCCGACAGGCCGAGCTCGGTGAAGACCGCCAGCGCGGCCCCCGTGTCGTGGCAGGTCCGGGCGAGGTCGAGGATCGCGTCGGCGTTGCGCCCCGGCTCGGCCGGGTGGCTGCGGCCGGTGCAGGCGGCGACCCGGGCGAAGCCGTGACGGTAGAGGGAGCGGAAGCGCGCCGGCGATTCGGAGGTGGCTGGAGACACGGGCACCTGTCCGGATGAGGGGTGGCTGCCGATACCATATGGGATGTGGCCAGGAATCGGCGATCACGCCCGCACAGCGCAGAGCGAAGCGATCGGGAACCGTAGGGGAGGAACGGGCGCTCCCCGGGTCGGCCTCGCTCCGGCCACTGCCACGGCTCCGACCCCGCATGGTTTCCACAGCACGGGTCGCGGCAAGCCTCCATTAACGACGTCTGGCCTAACTCAGGAACAGCCGCCGCGCGTCGGCGGATCCCTGTTTCGAGTATCGTCTGAGAACCCATGCGCGCATCGGGACGGCCTCCGTACTCCCATCGTGATCCCGCCCGCCCGGTCCGCGGCGGCGACCGTTCGGGGCTCTCTCTGGGAGCCCTGGCGCACAGGCTGATGGCGCTCCGCGCGAGCCTCACCCGCCGCCTGTCCGGCTCCCCGGCCGGGCTGCCCGCACGGCCGGCCTACGGGACCGCCGGACGCCGGGCCGAGCCGAGTTGGCTCACGCCGCCCGGCGCGATGGTCGGCCGCGAGGCCTTCGAGCGCGCCCCGCGCGCCGTGGCGCCGGAGGCCCACTGGCCGGCCCAGGTCTTCGACGACCGGGCGAGTCTCGACGCCCTCGATGCCTTCGATGCGCCGGCCTTCGAGAGCCGGATCGACCGCAGCGCCTCTTCGCCGGGCGTGCTGGTGCGCCAGCCGCGCCGCCCCGCCGCCATCGCCCCCGACTATGCGCCCGAAGCAGGGCCGGTCGAGACGCCTGTCGCCGCGCCGGCTCCGGCCGCACCTTCGGTTCGTTACACCCGCACCCCCGATTCGGTGCTGCAGGAACGCCGCCAGCGCGCCCTGGAGGCCGAGCGCGTCGCCCTGGAGCGCGCCCGCGCCGAGGCGCAGGCCGCCGCCCTGGCCCTCGAGACCGAGCGGGCTGCCCGCGAGGAGGCCGAGCGGGAGCGGGTCGAGCGCGAGCGGATCGCCACCGCGGACGCAGAGCGCACCTTCGCGCCGGCCCTGGCCGAAGTCGCCGCGCCGGACGTGGAGCCTGTGCCCCTGTGGCGCCAGCCCTTCGTCGCGCCGCCCGGCGTCCGCTTCTTCCGTACGCCGGACCGCCGGCCGGTCCGGCCCGCCGTCGAGCTGGCCGCGTCCACGGCGGCGATCACCCCGGTCGCGGCCGTGTCGGACGTCTCCGCGTCTGTCGAGGCCGCCGCCGAGGTCCCGGCCCGCGACTGGTCCGACCTCCCGGACTGGTCCGAGGTCCAGCCCTGGTTCGACGGTGGCGACTGGTCGTCCGTGGAGGCCTGGTCCACCCTGGAGGCGCAGCCCGCCGAGGCCGCTCCGATCCCGGCGGCCGTGCAGGCCGCCTCCGACGAGCGCTTCGTCTCGATGACCGGCGACATCGCGCACCTGCGTTCGCTGCCGCCGCGGCCGGTCTACGTGCTCGACCGGCTGGTGCGGTTCGACCAGCCGCCGCGCCCGGCCGACGGGCAGGATAACGGCACGGAGGCCGGTCTGCGGACTGACGCGGCCGCGTCGATCCGGAGCGCCTTCCTGCCGCCCGTCGCGTCTCCGGCGGCGTCCGGCCTGTCGCTGGTCTTCGGACCCGGCAGCGCTGCGGCCGAGCCCCCGGCTGCGGCTGCGGCTGAAGCCCCGCGCCGCGCCCCGGCCCTCAGCGCTATGGCGGCCCGGGCGGCGATCCGCGCGGCCGGTCAGCCGGGGGTCGTGCCACCGGCAGCTCCGGTCCAGCCCGAGGCCCTCCCGGTTCCGGTCGCCGAGCGCGCCGAGGCCGAGCGCGTGGTGATCCCGATGACGCCGCGCCCGGTCCTGCTCCGCGGCAAGCTTGCGCCGCAGCCCGAGCCGGTCCCGGCCGAGATCGAGGCCGGGCCCATCTCGGCTGACGGTGTTGCGGCGGATGTGGAGGCGGGTGTCGAGGCGGTGGAAGCCGTCGCGGAGACGCCTGCCGCGGTCGCAGTGCCGATGGTCGCGCCCCGGGCGCATCTGATCCCGGCCGGCCGCCACCTTGAGATCGCGCCGATCGAGAACGCCGATTACGAGCTGCCGTCCCTCGAACTGCTCGCCCTGCCGGCCCCCGGCGGCAGCGAGGAGGTCGACGCCGACGTGCTGGAGCAGAACGCCCTCAACCTGCAGCAGACGGTCCAGGATTTCGGCGTGCGCGGCGACATCCTGGCGGTGCGGCCCGGGCCGGTCGTCACCCTCTACGAGCTCGAGCCCGCGCCGGGCACCAAGTCCAGCCGCGTCATCGGGCTGTCGGACGACATCGCCCGCTCCATGTCGGCGGTCTCGGCCCGCGTCGCGGTCGTCCCCGGCCGGAACGTGATCGGCATCGAATTGCCGAACGACACCCGCGAGACGGTCTACCTGCGCGAATTGCTCGCGTCGGCCGACTTCGCCGAGAGCAAGCACAAGCTTGCGCTGTGCCTCGGCAAGAACATCGGCGGCGAGCCGATCATCGCCGACCTCGCGCGCATGCCGCACCTCTTGGTCGCCGGCACCACCGGCTCGGGCAAGTCGGTGGCGATCAACACCATGATCCTCAGCCTGCTCTACCGGCTCAAGCCCGAGGAGTGCCGCCTGATCATGGTCGACCCCAAGATGCTGGAGCTGTCGGTCTACGACGGCATCCCGCACCTGCTCTCCCCCGTCGTCATCGATCCCAAGAAGGCGGTCATCGCCCTCAAGTGGGCCGTGCGCGAGATGGAGGAGCGCTACAAGAAGATGGCCAAGATCGCCGTCCGGAATATCGACGGCTACAACGCCCGCATGAAGGAGGCCCGCGAGAAGGGCGAGACCATCACGCGCACGATCCAGACCGGCTTCGACCGCCATACCGGCGAGGCGGTGTACGAGGACGAGGCGATGGACCTCGCGCCGCTGCCGTATATCGTGATCGTGGTGGACGAGATGGCCGACCTGATGATGGTGGCCGGCAAGGACATCGAGGGGGCGATCCAGCGTCTGGCGCAGATGGCGCGGGCGGCGGGCATCCACCTGATCATGGCGACCCAGCGCCCGTCGGTGGACGTGATCACCGGCACGATCAAGGCCAACTTCCCGACCCGGATCAGCTTCCAGGTGACCAGCAAGATCGACTCGCGCACCATTCTCGGCGAGATGGGCGCGGAGCAGCTTCTGGGCCAGGGCGACATGCTGTTCATGGCCGGGGGCGGGCGCACGACGCGGGTGCACGGGCCGTTCTGCTCGGACAGCGAGGTCGAGACCGTCGTGGCGCACCTCAAGCGCCAGGGCCGGCCCAGCTACCTCGACGCCGTCACCGCCGACGACTCGCCTGAAGAGCAGCCCAAGGAGGGCGGACGGTCCGGACGAGGCAAGGCCGCCGCGGCCGACAAGGCCGAGCGGTCCGACGAGCCCGAGGAGGAGGCCCCCGTCTTCGACATCGGCGCCTTCGCGGCGGCGGCCGGCGGCGAGTCCGACGACCTCTACAAGCAGGCGATCGAGGTGGTGCTGCGCGACCAGAAGGCCTCGACCAGCTACATCCAGCGCCGGCTGCAGATCGGCTACAACCGCGCCGCCTCGATCATGGAGCGGATGGAGATCGAGGGGATCGTCGGCCCGGCCAATCACGCCGGCAAGCGCGAGATCCTGGTCGCCGGTGCGCCGCACATGTCGAGCGGCATGGCGAACGGGATGTACGACGACGAGTAAGAGCCCCCGCTCCGGGCCGCTCCGCACGGAGCGGCCCGGGCGTCGTATCTTCGCCACAGGGCGGGGTTCTAAGCCCCGTGTCCCGCCCTTCGTTTGCCGCCGGAACCCGCCTGCGGGCTCCCAGGAGACTCTGCCGATGATCGGCCGCCGCACCCGCACAGCCGGCTCCTTGATCGCCGCCGGGCTGTGGCTCGCGACCGCCAGCAACCCGGCCGAGGCGCAGGTCGGCGCCTTCATCGACAGCCTCTTCGGCCACAAGGAGGAGCCCGCGCCGCAGCCGGAGGCCGCTCGTCCCGCGCCTGCACCGGCCAAGAAGCCGGCTCCGAAGGCCAAGGAGGCGAGCAAGGAGGCCGGCAAGGACGCCAGCCGAGAGGCCGCGAAGGACGCGCCGAAGACCGGCAGCCTCAAGGGCGGCAAGGGAGCCGACAAGGCCGAACACAAGGCCGCCGAGCCCAAGGTGGCGGCGGTGGGCGCGCCCGTCGCGATCGCCCCCTCCGAGCCGGCGGATGCCGCCACCCTGCTCGCCCAGGCCAACGCCTATTTCAACGGGATCAACACCCTGACCGGCAGCTTCATGCAGATCGGCGCCGACGGGCGGCGGATCGGCGGCAAGCTGACGCTCGCCAAGCCCGGCCGCCTGCGCTTCGACTACGATCAGCCCTCGCCCCTGGAAGTCGTCGCCGACGGCACCTCGGTGGCGGTGCGTGACCGCAAGCTCAACACCCAGGATCTCTACTTCATCGCCCAGACGCCGCTGAAATTCCTGCTGCGCGAGAAGATCGACCTCGCCCGTGACCTCACCGTCACCGACGTCTCCAACGACCCCGGCGGCGTGCGCATCAGCCTGGAGGACCGGACGACGCTGGGCGGCACCTCGAAGATCCAGCTCGTCTTCGATCCCGAGGTGAAGACCCTGTCGCAGTGGCGGATCACCGATCCGCAGGGCTACATCACCACGGTGCAGCTGTCGAACCTGCAGAAGGGCAAGGGCGTCGACGGCAGCGCGTTCTTCATCAATTACGGGCGCGCCGAGGACAAGGCGATGCAGCAGCAGATCCAGCAGTCGCAGCAGTGAGGGGCTCTACGCGTCGGTCGCGCTGAACTGAACCGCACCGACCTGCCGCCACCGGTCCAGCTCCCGGTCGATCGCCCCCTCGGTACCGCGCAGGAACTCCGCGGGCGGCAGGCCCGGCGCGATGGCGGCGAGGTAGCTCACCACGACCGTGCCGGATCGGGTCGCTGCACCTCCGGGCCAGAACAGGCCGGAATTGAGCGCCACCGGCACCACCGGCAGGCCGAGCCGGCTGTAGAGCAGCTCGACGCCGCGCTTGAAGCGCAGGGGAGCGCCGATCCCGCCGCGGGTGCCCTCGGGGAAGATCAGCACCGAGCGCCCGGCCGCGACTGCCGCCCGGCCACCGTCGATCATGGTGCGCAGCGCCTGGGTGCCGTTGGCTCGATCGATGACGATCATCGGCGAGCGCCGCAGGAACCAGCCGACCACCGGTATGGCCAGAAGCTCCCGCTTGGCGACGATCGCCACGTCCGGCACCAGGACGAGGAAGGCCAGCGTCTCCCAGGTCGACTGGTGGTTGGCGACGATCAGGCAGGGCTCGGCCGGCAGGTGCTGGCGGCCCTCCTCGACGTAATGCAGCCCGACGATGCGCCGCAGCCCGCCGAGAATCCCGCGCGCCCAGAGGCGCGTCGCCCGGCGGATCGGCCCCTGAGGGGATCCGGACAGGAGGAAGATCGCCAGCGGCGCCAGGAACAGGGTCGTCCAGGCCGCCCAGTAGACGGCGAACAGAAGCGAGCGGGCATTTGCCATGACAGGGCCTCGGCGAGGGGCCCGGGACAGGGCAGGGTCCGGGCATAGCGCCTGCCGGCCGGTCACGCACGGCCTTTTGCCTCACAGGCGGTGAGCGGACTGTCGCGTGCCGCGAAATCGGCTATCGGAGCGCAACGCCCTCCGAACCCCAGCGTGGCCCGTGCACTTCACCGTCACCACTTGGAACATCAACTCGGTGCGCCTGCGCATCGACTCGGTGCTGCGCTTCCTGGCCGAGCACAGGCCGGACGTGCTCTGCCTGCAGGAGACCAAGTGCCCCGACGACGCCTTCCCGCTGAAGGCCCTGCGCGGCTCCGGCTACGAGCACGTGATGTTCGCCGGGCAGAAGGGCTACAACGGCGTCGCGATCCTCTCGCGCTTCCCCCTGCATACCCGCGCCGTGATGGGCTTCTGCGAGCGCCAGGATGCCCGCCACATCTCGGCCGTGCTCGGCCCTGAGGCGGGCGCCGCCGCCGGGATCGTGCTGCACGATTTCTACGTCCCCGCCGGCGGCGACGTGCCCGACCGCGACCTCAACCCGAAATTCGCCCACAAGCTCGACTTCCTCGCCGAGCTGCGCGCCTGGGGCGGCAAGCGTGTCTCCGGGCCGGCCATCCTGGTGGGCGACCTCAACGTCGCGCCGCTGGAGCACGATGTCTGGTCGCACAAGCAGCTCCTCGACGTGGTGAGCCACACGCCCGTGGAGACCGAGGCGCTGGAGATCCTGCGCGGGGAGGCCGGCTGGATCGACGCGGCCCGCGACCTCACCCCGGAGCCGGAGAAGATCTACACGTGGTGGAGCTACCGGTCTCGCGACTGGTCGGCCGCCAACAAGGGGCGGCGCCTGGACCATGCCTGGGTGTCGCCGGACCTCGCCGGAACCGTCCGCAAGGTCGAGGTGCTGCGCGAGGCCCGCTCCTGGGAGCGACCCTCCGACCATGCGCCGGTGACCCTCACGCTGGAGTTGTGAGAGCGGGCGGAACTGCCGCCCGGTCCGAGCATTGCCCGCTCACGATCCCGTGACGCGAGCTGGCCCCATGCGCAAGATCCTGATTGCCTTCCTCCTTCCCAAGGTCGTTTCCTACCTGCGTCGCCGCTACGGTGGCCCGCATGCCGGGCGCAACCGCGCATTCTGACAGGGGCCGCCGCCTGGGCCGGCCTGTGACGGCCGGGCGCAGGCGGCGGCGACGGCGGCGGCCCTAATTCCTCGTGATCACCCACGACGCGGAGCCGCTTTCATGACCCAGGACCCGCGCGAAGCCGGACCCCGGCCCCCGTTCCCCGGTGACCAGCAGCAGCCGCGGCCGGGCCTCACCACGAAGATGACGCCGCGCCCCGACCACGGCGAGGAAAGCTATGTCGGCAAGGGACTCCTGACCGGACAAGCGGCCTTGATCACCGGCGGCGATTCCGGGATCGGCCGGGCGGTGGCGATCGCCTACGCCCGAGAGGGCGCCGACGTGACGATCTCCTATCTCGAGGCCGAGCAGGAGGACGCCGAGGAGACGAAGGCCTGGGTCGAGAAGGCCGGTCGCCGTTGCCTTCTGCTTCCGGGCGACATCCGCGACGAGACTCAGTGCCGGCATCTCGTGGCGCGCACCGTGGAGACCTTCGGGCGTCTCGACATCCTGGTGAACAACGCCGCCGCCCAGGTGGTGAACGAGGGCCTCGACGACTTGAGGGCCGGCGACATCGAGGGGTCGTTCCGCGCCAACGTGTTCGCGATGTACTACCTCGCCCAGGCCGCCGTTCCGCACATGAAGCCGGGCGGCGCCATCGTGAACAGCACCAGCGTGCAGGCCAAGGTCGCCGGCCCGAACATGCTGATCTACGCCGCCACCAAGGGCGCCATCGCGAGCCTGACCATCGGCCTGTCCAATCTGCTGGCTCCGAAGGGGATCCGGGTCAATTGCGTCGCACCCGGACCGGTCTGGACGCCGATCCAGCCGATCGTGAAAAGTCCGGAGCAGATGGAGCAACTCGGCGCTCAGACGCCGCTGGGCCGCGCCGGCCAGCCCGCGGAACTGGCCCCGGCTTACGTGCTGCTCGCCTCACGGGAGGGCAGTTACATGTCGGGTGCCCTGGTCCCGGTCACGGGCGGCATGCCGATGCTCTGACCGAGCCTGCGGCGAGGACCTTCACGGTCGCAGCGGCGCGCCGGCCCGTTCCGGCGCCAGCAGTACGCCCGCGAGACCCAGGGCCGCCGCGAGGGCGAGCCACAGGGGCGCGGCATTGGCCGAATGGGTCTCGGTAACGAGATAGACGAGGATCGCCGGCGTGGTGCCGCCGAAGACGCCGAGCGCGAGATTGTAGCTTACCGCCGAGCCGGACCCCCGCACGCGCTGGCTGAATAGCTCCGTCAGCATCGCTCCCAGGGGGCCGATGTAGACGGACAGCACCAGCATGTAGAGAACCTCGCCGGCCAGCACGAAGGTCAGTTCGGCCTGGGTCAGCAGTCGGAAGATCGGCCACGCCAGGACGATGAAGGCCGCAGCTCCGGCCATCATGACGGGGCGCCGGCCCACGCGGTCCGACAGGGCGCCGAAGACCGGACCCAAGACGATCAGGATCGCCGTGCCGATCGTCCCGAGCCCCGACGCGGTGGCCGGCGTGAGCCCATCGGTGCGGACCAGGAAGCCGCGCAGGTAGATGACACCCAGGTAGATGCCGACGCCCGCGAGCACGCTGATCAGGAAGCCGCACAGCATCGCGCGCCCCTCGCTCCGGATAGCCTCGACGATCGGGAACGCGCGCTCCGCGGGCAGCGGCCGGTCGACGACGAGGATGGCGCGCCGAAGCCA
Source organism: Methylobacterium mesophilicum SR1.6/6 (assembly GCF_000364445.2). Classification (NCBI taxonomy): domain Bacteria; kingdom Pseudomonadati; phylum Pseudomonadota; class Alphaproteobacteria; order Hyphomicrobiales; family Methylobacteriaceae; genus Methylobacterium; species Methylobacterium mesophilicum. The sequence continues at coordinate 4,320,313 of NZ_CP043538.1, forward strand.
CAGAGTGCACGCCCCGAGGAGGATCCCGAACAGGAACGGGATGCGCCAGCCCCAGTCCAGCACAGCCTCCCGGGGCAGCCACGCCTCCATCAGGAAGAACACGAACGAGCCGAGCATCTGTCCGATCCCGATGGTGCAGGCCGGAAGGGCGCAGTAGAAGCCGCGCCGCTCGGCGGGACAGCGTTCGCCGAGGAATGTGATCGAGGTGGTGAACTCGCCGCCGACCGACAGGCCCTGGACCAGCCGGCAGACGACGAGCAGGATCGGCGCGGCGATCCCGAGGGCCGCGTAGGTCGGCAGCAGACCGATGCAGACTGTCGATAGCGCCATCAGGCCCACGGAGAGGGTGAGGGCGGAGGTCCGCCCGTACCGGTCCGCCACGTGGCCGAAGAACAGGCTGCCCAGGGGCCGCACCAGGAACGCGGACGCGAACACGCCGTAGGTCGCGAGCAGCGACACCACGGGATCGGCAGCCGGGAAGAACAGGCGCCCGATGATGTGCGCGCCGAAGCCGTAGATCGTGAAGTCGTACCATTCGAGAGCGTTGCCAGCGGCGCCGGCGAGAGCGGATCGATGGTGCAGGTCCGGCCTGATCCGCAATGTCGTCATCGAGCGCGCACTTGTTATTGTCGTCGTTACGCGTCTCTGCTGTCATCAGCACGATAACAGCCCGGCCGAATCAGACTAGCACGATTGCCGGACGCGCGCGTAGCGCCCTCTCTGCGCAGATCTGCGAGAGGCGGGAGGACAGCCTCTCGGCGGCACCGGCCGGCGATGTCCGGCAGCGATCGAGGAGCTTCGGTTCCAACGAGAAACCCGCCGCGCGGGGCGCGGCGGGTCCGATGTTCAAGCCTGGTGTCTGCGTGACCGTGAAAGGTCCTAGAACGGGATGTCGTCGTCCAGATCGTAGCCGCCGCGGCCCCCACCCCCGCCCGAGGAGGCGGGCGCCGGACGGCGCTCACCGCCCTGGGCGCGGCCGCCGCCGAAATCGCCGCCGCGGTCACCACCCCGGTCACCCCCGCGGCTGATCTGGCCGCCGCCCTCGTCCTCACCGGCGAAGTCCCCGCCACCGCCGCCGCGACCGTCGAGGATCGTCATCTCGCCGCGGAAGCGCTGGAGCACCACCTCGGTGGTGTACTTCTCGACGCCCGAATTGTCGGTCCACTTCCGGGTCTGGAGCTGGCCCTCGATATAGACCTTCGAGCCCTTGCGCAGGTACTGCTCGGCGACGCGGGCGAGGTTGTCGTTGTAGATCACGACCGAGTGCCACTCGGTCTTCTCCTTGCGCTCGCCGGTCGCCTTGTCCTTCCACGACTCGGAGGTCGCGAGCCGCAGGTTGCAGACCGGGTCGCCCGAGCCGAGGCGGCGCATCTCCGGGTCCCGCCCGAGATTGCCCACCAGAATCACCTTGTTGACGCTGCCCGCCATCGCTCTCTCCTCACCGTACGGATCTCACTGGGCATCTGCCCGGCGGCGCGCGAACCATGCGCCTGGGCCTCCGGAGCGGCAACCTGCGGTGCGGGCTTGTGCCCGCTTTCCGCAGCGCCGCCGGATCCGTTTGTTCTACATCTGTTCCAGAGTGGCAGCAAGCCGCCGTCACGACACGCGCACGACCAGCTTGCCGAAATTGCGCCCTTTCAACAGGCCGATGAAGGCCTCCGGCGCCTTCTCCAAACCCTCGACCACGTCCTCGCGGTAGCGGACCCGCCCCTCCTGGATCCAGCCGCCGACCTCATCGCGGAACGTCGCCGCCTGGTCGGCGAAATCCCAGACGATGAATCCCTGGATGTGCAGCCGGTTGGTCAGCACGGAGCGCATCAGGCCGGGCAGGCGGTCCGGCCCGGGCGGGACCTCGGTGGCGTTGTAGGCCGAGACCAGGCCGCAGACCGGGATCCGCGCGAACGGGTTGAGCAGCGGCATCACCGCGGCGAAGACCGCGCCGCCGACGTTCTCGAAATAGACGTCGATGCCCTTCGGGCAGGCGGCGGCGAGCGCGCCCGGCAGGTCGGCGCCGCGATGGTCCACGGCGGCGTCGAAGCCCAGTTCCTCGGTGAGATAGCGGCACTTGTCCGGGCCGCCCGCGATCCCGACAGCCCGGGCGCCCTTCAGCTTGGCGATCTGCCCGACGAGCGAGCCGACCGGTCCCGCGGCGGCCGCGACCACGACGGTCTCGCCGGCCTTGGGCCGGCCGATGTTGAGGAGGCCGGTATAGGCGGTCATGCCCGGCATCCCGAGCACGCCCAGCGCCGTGGAAGGCGGAGCGGCCGCGGGATCGACCTTGCGGGAGCCCTTGCCATCCGTGACGAAATAGTCCTGCCAGCCCGCGAAGGCCGTGAGCAGGTCGCCGACGGCGTGGTCCGGGTGGTTGGAGGCGACGACCTCGCCCACGGTCTCAGCGGTGATCGGCGCGCCGATCTCCACCGGGGCCGCGTAGGATTTCGCGTCGCTCATCCGGCCGCGCATGTAGGGGTCGAGCGACAGCCAGCGGGTGCGCAGGAGGACCTGCCCCGGGCCGGGCTGCGGAACCGGCACCTCCTCCAGGCGGAAGTTGTCGGGGCGCGGCTCGCCCTGCGGGCGCGAGGCCAGGACGATGCGACGGTTCATGGCGGTCATGGCAAACTCCCGGATCAGGCAATCGCCCCCGATCTGGGGCGCCGGGTCGCGACGGCCAAGGCGCCGCGGTGATCTCCGGGCCGGATCACGCGTTGTCCCGGTTCTGAAGCAGGAAGCGGCGCCATGCGGGGAACGGCACTGGGTCTCGGATTGGCGGTCCTGGCCGCGGGAGCCGCATCGGCCGGCCCGCTCGACAGCTACCGCGACCGCGCGCGGGTGCTCGTCCTGTCCGCCCCCGACGCCGGCGACGCACACCTCAAGGCGCAGCGGACGGCGCTGGGTTCGGCCCGTGCCAGCATCGCCGAGCGCGACCTCGTGGTGCTGGAAGCGGTCGGCTCCGGCGCGGAGGCGCGGGCCCTGCGCGCCCGCCTCGGCCTTCCAGCCGACAGCTTCCGGGCTGTCCTGATCGGGAAGGACGGGGGCGCCAAGCTCACCGCCGAGTCGCCGATCGCGCCGCAAACGCTGTTCGCCACGATCGACGCGATGCCGATGCGACGCGCCGAGATGCGGGAGCGTCGCTAGGGCCAAGTCCGGGACCAAGTCTCCTGTGCGCGGGCGGGGGGCGGACACCAACGGTTAAGCCTACCGCCCTATCACCGAAACGTGTCGACGGCCGTTGCCCGGCCGTCCGTTGAGGCCCGTCAGGACGCTCGCACGAGACGCTCGAATCGATGACCCGACAACAAGTTGCCACCGCCATCCGCCGCCTCGCTGCCGCGCAGGTCGAGGACATCGAGCGCGCGGTCCGCGACGGCCACAAGACCATCGCGCTGAACGAGCTGGCGGACCTGAACCGCCAGCTCAAGGCCTTCGCGGCAGCGCTCAAGAAGGCCCCGGCCCGGATCTGAGCCGGTGCGGCGTCACCACCGGGGTCCTTCCCACCGACGGGGCGGGATGTCCTCGGGGGGAGGTGGCGGCGGGGGCGGGCCGCGGTCGAAGGCCGGCTCGTCGCAGACCCGAACCCGGCGCAGCACCGGCGCTCCGTCCGCATCGAACCGGCGCCGCACGAATTCCCGGCACGCCTCAGGGGGCGCCGCGGTGAAGCGGGGACCGCGAAACTCCGGCCCTGGGCGCGGCGGCGGTGGCGGCGGCCGGCGCTCGGGTTCATCCTCCTGCATCGGGCCGCCGTCGTCGTGGGATGGCGGATAAGGCCCGTCGAAGTCGGCAGCCAGCGCCGGGCCGGCGGCGAGGAGAAGGGCAAGGAGTCCGGTTCGGGCGAGAAGGCGACAGGCGGGCACGGGGGCCTCGGCGGAGTCGGGCGCGCGGGGATCGCGGCCATCGTCCCCGGACGTTGCGCCGGTCCGCCTGAACCGCTCCCGTGAAGCGATGTCGGCTGCCGTTCAGCCGGCTATTTCTGCATCGCGTTGACCTCGCACTGCGCGTACTCGCCGCTCGCCTTCACGTAGGCATTGAGCTTCTGCATGTAGGCCTCGGCGATCGGCCGGAAGGCTTGCGCCTGGAGATTGTAGGCCTTGATCGCGTCGTTGTAGCTGTAGGCCTCCCAGCCCGGGCATCCGTCCTTGGCGTCGAGGCAGGCGGGCTTCTCCGGCAGCGGCGGCTTGCTCGGCCGGGCGGAGGGCGGCGGCGGCTCGGGCGGTGTGCAGGCCGCAACCGCTGGCGCGGCCGGGGACGGCGCGGCAGGGGCCGCCTTGGCGGCCGGCTTCGCGGGCGGGGCCGCGAGGGCGAGGGTCGGCGCGAGCAAGCCCGCGATCAGGAGAAGCGTGCCGCGCATGGCGTGATGAGAGCTCCGATGGGCCCGGAGCCGCCTTCGGCGGCGGGCGGGAGCGGGTTCTGCGGCATCAGGCCCGCGGCGACAAGGCCTCCTGAACGGGCTCCCGGCGGGGCGCGGAAGCCGCCCGCCGGCCCGGCGCCTGCCCGGCCGAACGCTGTTTCGGGCCGCGCGCCAGCGCCACGAGCGGCAGCGACAATCCGACCGCCAGCACCCACCAGGCCGGCCGGATCGGACCGGAGACATCCAGGTTGGCGGCGAGCACGAGACTGGCCGGGACGCCGCTGGCGAGCCCGTACCACGCCGCCTCCAGCCCCGCCGTGGCAAGGGCCGCCAGGATCGCGAGAAGCAGGAGCGACCAGGGCCGCTCCGGGAGCGAGAACCGCCGCATCACCCGCCACCCCATCAGCAGCAGGAACAGCCCGGTCCAGAAGACCGGGTCGCTGACGTCGATCTTCGACTGCAGGAAGTAGTGGGCCAGCCCCAGGACGGCGATCGTGTAGACGAGCCGGTGCAGGCGGTTCCAGTTCGGGCCGAGGTTTCGGATCGCCGCGTCCGTGGAGGTCAGCCCCAGGGCGATGAGGCCGATCAGCGCCACGAAGCCGATCGTCAGGTAGAGCCGGAGCGCGATCTCCGAGACGACTTTGGTGAGGATCAGGTTCTGATCGACCGCGTAGAGCGTGAGGTGGGCGACCGCGTAGGCCATCACGGTGACGCCGAGCATGCGTCGCACCACGACGACCTTCGGCCAGTCGGCGAGGCGCCGGAGCGGCGAGATCGCCAGCGACAGCAGCAGGAAGCGGACCGCCCACTCGCCGGTGGCATGGATCAGGGCGGTGATCGGCTTCGCGCCGAGCGCGTCGAGCCGGTAGGCGGCGGCGAGGTAGAGCGCCGGCGCGACGCAGGCCGCGAACACCGCGAGCTTCAGCCAGGAGAGGCGTCCGGCGCGGTCGAGCCAGGGGAGGGGGACGGCGAGGGGAGCGGCCAAGCGGTCGAACATGGGTCTCGAACGGGGCTCTGTCGGTGGGTGAGGGCGGCGGCCCGGTCCGGTCGCGCCCGCGGCGAGAACGGCCGGCTCCGGCCATCGGTGCCGTCACGGGTCGGTTCGCCGCGGCGGCGCGGCGGTTACACGACGGCGTTGACCTGTGTGGTTGACCGCGCCGCCTCCGCGGCGAGATAGCGTGACGACGGACACCGGATGGATCCCATGCAGTACCGCACTCTCGGCCGTTCCGGCCTCAAGGTCTCGCCGATCTGCCTCGGCACGATGATGTTCGGCGGCCCCACAGACGAGGCCACCGCCGGCCGCATCGTCGGCAATGCCCGGGACGCCGGGATCAACTTCATCGACACGGCCAACGTCTACACGGAGGGCCGCTCGGAGGAGATCACCGGCCGGGCGATCAAGGGTGAGCGCGACGCCTGGATCCTGGCCACCAAGGTCGCCAATCCGACCGGACAGGGCGTCAACGACCGCGGCCTTTCGCGCGTGCACGTGATGAAGGCCGCCGAGGACAGCCTGCGCCGGCTCGGCACGGACTTCATCGACATCTACTACCTCCACAAGGAGGATCACGATACGCCGCTGGCCGAGACGGTCCGGGCGCTGGCCGACCTCGTGCGGACGGGCAAGATCCGCCATTTCGGCGTCTCGAATCATCGCTCGTGGCGGGTCGCCGAGATCTGCCGGCTCTGCGACGAGGCCGGGATCGACCGGCCGGTGGTCAGCCAGCCCTACTACAACGCGTTCAACCGCATGCCCGAGACGGAGCACCTGCCGGCCTGCGCGCATTTCGGGCTCGGCGTCGTGCCGTACTCGCCGCTCGCCCGCGGCGTGCTCACCGGCAAGTACGATCCCGATGCGCCGCCGCCGGCCGAATCCCGCGCCGGCCGCCAGGACACGCGGATGATGCAGACCGAGTGGCGCCCCGAATCCCTGCGCATCGCCCGGACCCTGAAGGAGCATGCCGAGGCGCGCGGCATCACGGCCGGGCAGTTCGCCACTGCCTGGGTGCTCAACAACCGCCTCGTCACCGGTGTCATCGCCGGGCCGCGGACGGAGGCGCAGTGGCAGGAATATCTCGGCGCCCTCGACTACGCCTTCACCGCGGAGGACGAGGCACTGGTCGACGGGTTCGTCGCCGCCGGCCACCCGACGACGCCGGGCTACAACGATCCGGCCTATCCGCTGGAGGGACGGGTGCCGCGCAGCGGCATGGACTGAGCCCCGTCAACTGGGTCCCGTCAGCTGAGCGCCCAGACGAAGCAGGCCGTCGCGAGGGCGCCGAGGGCCGACCGCACGGCGTGGAGGAGGGTCCACCGCTCGAGCAAGGCGCGGGAGGTGCTGTCCGCCACCTCCGGCGCCGTCGCCATCAGGATCCGGTTGGTTGGCAGGATCGCCACGACGGTCCAGGGCCAGTTCGCCAGCATGAGTAACCCGCCGCCCAGGAAAGCGGGCCGGTCGCTCGTCCACCACGCCGCGACGCCCAGCAGGAAGCCGACGACCGCGAGTGGCGCCTGGATGGCGAAGCCGCGCTTGTAGGCCGGCTTCCACGCCGTCAGCACAGCGCGATCGTCCAGGATCATCCGCGCCGGCTGCTCGACGAGGTTGATGTAAAGGGCCGCGCCCGTGAAGAGCGCGGCGGTCGTCAGGGCGAGAAGACCGGTCAGCATCCGGCCGGCTTACCATCGGTCGGGACCGATCGCATGTCCCGGCCGTCGGTTCGGCCTTGAACTTTCTGCGCCGGGCCGTTATCTCGTGGATCAACAGTTCTGATGGCAGTCGAGAGGCTGCGGTTCGGGAGTGGGCCCCACCGGGTCCGCTCTTTTTTTTCGCCGCACAGCCACTCGCCACCCGAGGCCGCACGCTGCGGACGGGCCACGCAGGACGCCGCGAAGGTTGCGCGCTGAACACCCATGTCGTCCGAGATCGAAGCGGATCTGTCCGAGAAGCGCCTCGTCCGCGAGGCCGGTACCGCCGCGCGCATCGCGCAGGCGATCGAGGGGCCCCTCCAGGGGCTCGGCTTCCGGCTGGTCCGGGTGAAGATGTCCAACATCAACGGCTGCACCGTGCAGATCATGGCGGAGCGGCCGGACGGCACGTTCACGATCGACGATTGCGAGGCGGTGAGCCGCGCGATCTCGCCGATCCTCGATGTCGATGATCCGGTTGGCGGCGCCTACAACCTCGAAGTGTCCTCGGCCGGGGATCGACCGGCCGCTGGTGCGGGTCTCCGACTTCGCCCGCTGGGTCGGCTACGAGGCGAAGGTCGAGCTGAGCCCACCGCTCGACGGGCGCAAGCGTTTCCGCGGAATCCTCGGCGCGCCGGATCTCGGCCGGCTGACCGTCCCGATCGACTTGCCCGACGTGAAGGAAGGGCTTCCGAGCCGCATCGATCTGCCGCTCAAGGATGTCGCCGAGGCCCATCTCGTCCTCACCGACGACCTGATCCGCGAGTCGCTCCGCCGCGGCGGCCCGCCCGCTGGGGACGAGGCCGCCGCGGCTGAGGACGAGGATCCCGCCGAGGAGAGCGCGGCGCCGCCGGCGCGCAGCCCGTTCCGGCCGCAGGGACCGAAGAAGGCCAGCCCCGCCGCCAAGCCCCAGAAGCAGGCCCGGACCGGCCCCAGGAAGCCGGTCGTGACCAAGGCGTCGCGGCTCAAGGACCGCGATTCCCTGCACTGAGACCCCAGCGTCGGCCGCCCGGTGGCCGCCCTGTAGATTTGATGGAAGAGAAGGACCGAAACCGATGGCCGTCGTCAGCGCCAACAGGCTCGAACTCCTCCAGATCGCCGATGCGGTCGCCCGCGAGAAGGTGATCGATCGCTCCATCGTGATCGACGCGATGGAGGAGGCGATCGCCAAGGCGGCCCGCTCCCGCTACGGCGCCGAGACCGACGTTCACGCCGAGATCGACCCGAAGACCGGGGCGCTGCGCCTGTCGCGCCACCTTCTGGTCGTCGATCAGGTGGAGAACGACGCCCGCGAGATTACCCTGGATCAGGCTCGCCGCTACAACCCGGGCGCGCTGGTCGGCGACGTGATCTCCGACACCCTGCCCCCCTTCGATTTCGGCCGCGTCGCCGCGCAATCGGCCAAGCAGGTCATCGTCCAGAAGGTGCGCGACGCCGAGCGTGCCCGCCAGTTCGACGAGTACAAGGACCGCATCGGCGAGATCCTCAACGGCATCGTGAAGCGCGTCGAGTACGGCAACGTCATCGTCGATCTCGGCCGCGGCGAGGGCATCGTGCGCCGGGACGAGATGATCCCGCGCGAGACCTTCCGGCCGGGCGACCGCATCCGTTCCTACCTGTTCGACGTGCGCTCGGAAGTGCGCGGGCCGCAGATTTTCCTGTCGCGCTCGCACCCGCAGTTCATGGCCAAGCTGTTCGGCCAGGAAGTGCCCGAGATCTACGACGGCATCGTCGAGGTGAAGGCGGTCGCCCGCGACCCGGGCTCCCGCGCCAAGATCGCGGTGATCTCCCGCGACGGCAGCATCGACCCGGTCGGCGCCTGCGTGGGCATGCGCGGCTCGCGCGTTCAGGCCGTGGTCGGCGAATTGCAGGGCGAGAAGATCGACATCATCCCGTGGTCCGAGGACGAGGCGACCTTCATCGTCAACGCCCTCCAGCCGGCCGAGGTGGTGAAGGTGGTGCTCGACGAGGAGGCCGACCGAATCGAGGTGGTGGTACCGGACGACCAGCTGTCGCTGGCGATCGGCCGCCGCGGCCAGAACGTGCGCCTCGCCTCCCAGCTCACCGGCTGGGACATCGACATCCTCACCGAAGCCGAGGAATCGGAGCGCCGCCAGAAGGAGTTCGCCGAGCGGACCCAGGTCTTCATGGAGGCGCTCGACGTCGACGAGACCGTCGGCCAGCTGCTCGCGGCGGAAGGCTTCCGCAACGTCGAGGAGATCGCCTACGTCGACCTGCAGGAGCTGTCCGGGATCCAGGGGCTCGACGAGGAGACCGGAGCCGAGATCCAGGCCCGCGCCCAGGATCACCTCGCCCGGATCGAGCAGGCGCACGACGCCCGCCGCACCGAGCTCGGCGTCGCCGACGAGCTGCGCGAGATCGAGGGCGTCACCACGCCCATGATGGTGGCGCTCGGCGAGAACGACGTGAAGTCCGTCGAGGATCTGGCGGGCTGCGCCACCGACGACCTCGTCGGCTACACGGAGGGCCGCGGCCCCGAGGCCGTGCGCCATGCCGGCTATCTTGACGGGTTCGACCTGTCCCGTGCCGAGGCCGAGGCCCTGATCATGGCCGCGCGCCTCAAGGCCGGCTGGATCGAGGCGCTGCCGGAGCCGGAGGCCGAGGAGGGCGCCGAGGCGGCCGAGGGCGAGGAAGCCGCCCCGGCGCAGGCCGAGGCCTGAGGCGGCAGCCGGCGGCGGAGGCGCGATGGTCGCGGTCGACACGACCCTGTCCGAGGACGGGCTGGTTGCCGGGGGGCTCGATGCCGGCCCCAGCCGCCGCGCGCCCGAGCGGACCTGCATCGTCACGCGCGTCGCCCAGGCGCCGGACGGCATGATCCGGTTCGTGCGTGGGCCGGACGGCAGCGTCGTGCCCGACCTGCGCGCCAAGCTGCCGGGCCGCGGCGCCTGGGTCAGCGCCCGGCGGGACGCGGTTGCCGCCGCCGTGCGGAAGAACCTGTTCTCCCGGGCGTTCAAGGAGCCGGCCCCGGCCGCTCCCGACCTCCCGGACCGGATCGCCGCGGCCCTGCGGGCGGATCTCCGTCAGGCGATCGCGCTGGCCAACAAGGCCGGCTGCATCGTGGCGGGCTTCTCGAAGGTGGAGGCGGCCATTGGCGGCCAGCCCGGCGCCCTCGCGGTGATTCACGCCGCGGAGGCCAGCCCGGACGGGCGGCGGAAGATCGCGTCGGCCTTGCACCGGCGTCACGGTGAGGCCATGTCAAGGATACCGATCGTCGACGACCTGTCCGAAGACGAATTGGACATGGCCTTAGGTCGGGATCATGTGATACACGCTGCGCTCGTCGCAGGAGCCGGAGCTGCCGGCTGCCTGTCGCGTTGGCGTCGGCTACGCTCCTTCGAGGGCGCCGCCGCGGCGACCGGGGAGCCCGATCCAGCCCGAATCGGCGGGATCGACGAAGCCTCACGTTGACGACGCAGGATAGTTTTGGCCGGCGCCACCGGGCGTCGGTTCACGGGACGATGGAAACCCTCAGGGTTCAGGCTGAATGAGCGATACGAACAACCCGGGCGACAAGACTCTGAACAGGACTTCCCCGAAGCCGCTCTCCCTTAAGCGGCCGATCGAGGCGGGAACCGTGCGTCAGAGCTTCTCCCATGGCCGCTCCAAGCAGGTCGTGGTCGAGACGGTGAAGCGCCGTGTCATCGGCGCCGCGCCGGCCGCCCCCGCCCGTGAGCCGGCACCCGCACCGCGCCCGGCTCCGGCCGCGCCCGCCGCGGCGGCGCTCGCCCGCCGCGGCGGCGCCACGCCCGGCCCAGCGGGCCGCCTCGGGCGTGGTCCTGCGGACGCTGAGCGAGCAGGAGAGCGCTGCCCGCGCCGCCGCCCTCGCCGACGCGCAGCGCCGGGAGGCCGAGGCCCGCCGCAAGGCCGAGGCCGACGCCGAGGCGCGCCGTCGGGAGGCCGAGAGCAGGCGCGCGCGAGCGCGAGGCCGCCGAGGCGCGCCGCCCGCGAGGAGGAGGAGCGCAAGGCCGCCGCGGCCGCCGCTGCAGCCGCCGCCGCCCGAGGCCGCGAAGACGGCCGAAGCTCCGGCCCCCGAGGCGCAGGCTGCTCCGGCGCCGGCCGCCCAGCCCGCCCCCGCCGCTCCGTCCCGTCCGGCCGCCGCGCCGGCGCCCACCCGCCCGGCGGCCGCTGCGCCCGCGCGGCCGGCCGAAGCTGCTCGCCCGGCTGCCGCCGCTGCCCGCCCTGCGGCCGCGCCGGCCGCTGCCGCGCCGCGCCCGCCGCTGACGCCGCGTCCTTCGACGGGCGAGCCGCGCAAGACCATCACCGCGGACACGCGCAAGCCCCGCGACCTCAACTTCATGGCCCGCCCGGCCGCGCCGCCGGAGCCGGAGAAGAGCGCGACGCCGGCCACCGCCGCCCGTCCCGCCGGGGCGGCCGCGACGGCGCGTCCCGCGGGCCGCGGCGCCCAGACCAACGACGACGAGTCGGAGACGAAGCGGGTGATCCGCCGTCCCGGCATGCCGCTCAAGATCATCACGCCGCCCAAGACGCCGAAGTCGCCCGGCGGCGACCGCAACCGCGGCCGTCTGACCATCGCCAACGCGACCTCCGGCGAGGAGGAGCGCACGCGCTCCGTGGCGTCGTTCCGCCGCCGCCAGCAGCGGATGAGCGGCCGCGGCCAGGTGGAGCAGAAGGAGAAGCTGTCCCGCGAGGTGACGATTCCCGAGACGATCACCATCCAGGAACTCGCCAACCGCATGTCGGAGCGGGCCGTGGACGTGATCCGTCTGCTGATGAAGCAGGGCCAGATCCACAAGATCACCGACGTGATCGACTCGGACACCGCCCAGCTCATCGCCGAGGAACTCGGCCACACGGTCCGCCGCGTCGCCGAATCCGATGTCGAGGAGGGTCTCTCCTCCGACGAGCCGGATCTGGAGGAGGATCTCGATCCCCGTCCGCCCGTGGTCACCATCATGGGCCACGTCGACCACGGCAAGACGTCGCTGCTCGACGCGATCCGCAAGGCGAACGTGGTCGAGGGCGAGGCCGGCGGCATCACCCAGCACATCGGCGCCTATCAGGTCGCGGCCCCGTCCGGCGACATGATCACCTTCATCGACACGCCCGGCCACGCGGCGTTCACGTCGATGCGTGCCCGCGGCGCCAAGGTCACCGACATCGTGGTGATCGTGGTGGCGGCCGATGACGGCGTCATGCCCCAGACCATCGAGGCCATCCAGCATGCCAAGGCGGCTGGTGTCCCGATGATCATCGCGGTCAACAAGATCGACAAGCCGGATGCCAAGCCCGAGCGGGTCCGTACGGAACTGCTGCAGCACGACATTCAGGTCGAGTCGATGGGCGGCGAGACCCTGGAGTTCGAAGTCTCGGCCAAGACCGGCGCCGGCCTCGCGGAGCTGCTGGACGGCATCCAGATCCAGGCCGAGATCATGAACCTGCGCGCCAACGAGAAGCGCGACGGTGAGGGCACGGTGATCGAGGCCCAGCTCGACCGCGGCCGCGGTCCCGTGGCCACGGTCCTTGTCCAGCGCGGCACCCTGTTCACCGGCGACATCGTCGTGGCGGGCGCGGAGTGGGGCCGCGTGCGCGCCCTGATCGACGATCTCGGCGAGAACGTGCAGTACGCGGGTCCTTCGGTCCCCGTGGAGGTGCTGGGCTTCAACGGCACGCCGGATGCCGGCGACCGCGTCATCGTGGTGCCCAACGAGGCCCGCGCCCGCGAGGTCACCGAATACCGCGCCCGCCAGAAGCGCGAGCGTCAGAACGCCCGCACCGGCGGCGCCAACCGCTCGCTGGTCGACATGATGCGCGACCTTAAGGAGGGCGCCGGCCGCAAGGAGCTGCCGGTCGTCATCAAGGGCGACGTGCAGGGCTCGGTCGAGGCGATCTCGGGCGCCTTGGAGAAGCTCGGCAACGACGAGGTCGCGGCCCGCATCCTCCTGTCGGGCGTCGGCGGCATCACCGAATCGGACATCACCCTGGCGCAGGCCTCGAAGGCGGTGGTCATCGGCTTCAACGTGCGCGCCCACAAGGAGGCCCGCGAGGCCGCCGAGCGGGCCGGCATCGAGATCCGGTACTACAACATCATCTACGACCTCGTGGACGACATCAAAGCCACGCTGTCGGGCATGCTGCCGCCGACCCTGCGGGAGGAGCGCCTCGGCGAGGCAACCATCCAGGAAGTCTTCGAGGTCTCGAAGGTCGGAAAGGTCGCCGGCTGCCGGGTCACCGACGGCATCGTGGAGCGCGGCGCCCATGTCCGCCTGATCCGCGACAGCGTGGTGATCCACGAGGGCAAGCTGAAGACGCTCAAGCGCTTCAAGGACGACGCGAAGGAAGTCACCTCCGGACAGGAGTGCGGCATGGCCTTCGAGAACTTCGAGAACATGCGCGCGGGCGACACGATCGAGTGCTACCGGGTCGAGGAGATCCGCCGCACGCTCTGACGGTCCGGATCCGTCCGGACAGGGCGGTCGCGGCATCCGCCGCGGCCGTCCTTTCTTTTTTCAGGACGTGAGCCGGCCGCCCACGCGGTTCGGCCCGAGACGCAATGGCCCAGAAACCGACATCCACCGGCCCCTCGCAGCGTCAGCAGCGCGTGGCCGAACTCATCCGTCACGCCCTGGCCGAGGTGCTGCAGCGCGGCGACATTCAGGATCCTGTGCTCGGCACGCATGTCGTGACCGTTCCGGAGGTGCGGATGTCGCCGGACCTGAAGCTCGCCACCGCCTACGTGATGCCCCTCGGCGGCCTCGACGAGGCGCCGGTGATCGCCGCCCTGGAGCGCCACCGGAAGGTGCTGCGCCAGGAGGTGGCGCGGCGGGTGAACCTGAAATTCGCGCCGGAGCTGCGATTCCGGCGCGATGAGACCTTCGACGAGGCGGCGCGGATCGACCGTCTGCTGCGCGACGAGCGCGTGCAGCGGGATCTCGATCACGGCCGGGACGCGGACGAACCGGAGACCGGATCGGGGCATTGATCCCGAACACCGAATGCAAGGGGACGGGGCTCAGCCCCGCGGGACACGAGGATATGACGGTTTCCATCGACGATCATTCGCACGGCGAGCGTCCTCCCGCGGTTCCGAGCGCCGAGCGTCGGGGCCCGGAGGGCCGCCGCCCGCAGCGCGGCCCGCGCCCGGACCGGCCCAAGCGCCGCGACGTCTCGGGCTGGGTGATCCTCGACAAGCATGTCGGCATGACCTCGACCCACGCTGTCGCCGTGGTGAAGCGCGCCTTCAACGCCAAGAAGGCCGGGCATGCCGGCACCCTCGATCCCCTCGCGTCCGGCATCCTGCCGATCGCGCTCGGTGAGGCGACCAAGACCGTCCCCTTCGTCATGGACGGCCGCAAGGCCTACCGCTTCACCGTTCAGTGGGGCGTCGAGACCGATACCGACGATGCCGAGGGGCGCGCCGTCGCCACCAGCGATGCCCGCCCGGACCGCGCGGCGGTCGAGGCGGCGCTGCCGGCCTTCGTCGGGGCGATCGAGCAGGTGCCGCCGCGCTACTCCGCCATCAAGATCCAGGGCGAACGCGCCTACGACCTCGCCCGCGAGGGCGAGACCGTGGAGCTGGTCGCGCGGCCGGTGCAGATCGACCGACTCGCGGTGATGGAGCATGACGGCGAGCGCACCGTGATCGAGGCCGAGTGCGGCAAGGGCACCTACGTCCGCGCGCTCGCCCGCGACCTCGGCCGTATGCTCGGCTGCTACGGCCATGTCGCGGCCCTGCGTCGGACCCGTGTCGGTCCCTTCTCGGAGGCCGAGGCCTGTCCGGTCAGCGCCCTCACGGAAGGCAGCCCCGAGGCCGCGATGACCTACCTGCGCCCGGTGGAGACGGCCCTTGACGCGATCCCGGAAGTCGCCGTTTCCCGCGATCTGGGCCTGCGCCTGATGCGCGGGCAGCCGGTCATCCTGCGGGGCCGCGACGCGCCTGTGGAGGGCAAGGCTTTCGCGACCTGCGCGGGCATCCTGGTGGCCGTCGGCGACGTGGAACGCGGCGAATTGGTGCCCCACCGTGTGTTCCATCTCGGCGGGACCGCTCCGAACCGCGGGGCGTGAGGCCCGAGGCTTGGCGGATTCGAGCGCATCGCTCTCTCCCCCGCAGAGAAGCGAGGGGGACGCGTGGGGCTATGGTCCGCCAAGACCTTTGCGCCGCCCGACGAGTCCGAACTTGATGCGTGATCACGCCTGAGGCGCGTGCGCGCAGGTGGAACGAACCTGAGCCGTAGGACTTTGGCCCCGCGGGCGATCCGGGGCGGCAATGCGCGAACTCGACTACGATGTGGCGGTGATCGGCGCCGGCACGGCCGGTATCGCGGCATACCGTGCGGCCGCCGCGGCCGGCGCGCGGGCCGTGCTGATCGAGCGCGGCCCCGGCGGTACTACCTGCGCGCGGGTGGGCTGCATGCCGTCCAAGCTGCTGATCGCCGCCGGCTCGGCGGCCCACGCGGCGCGCAACACCGCGCTGTTCGGAATCCGGGTGTCGGACGTCGTGGTGGATGGCCCGGCCGTCCTGAAGCGCCTGCGCGCCGAGCGCGACCGGTTCGTCGGGAGCGTGTTCGAGGGCCTGGACGAACTCCCTGACGAGAGTCGGATCGCCGGAAGCGCCCGCTTCCAGGACACGCGGACGCTCATCATTGACGATCACACGCGCGTCCGCTTCCGGGCCGCCGTCATCGCCACGGGGTCGAGCCCGGTCGTGCCGGAGCCGCTGCGCGCGCTCGACGATCGTCTCCTGACCACCGACACCCTGTTCGAGATCCCCGATCTGCCGGACTCGCTCGCGGTCCTCGGCGCCGGAGCGGTCGGTATCGAGATCGCGCAGGCCATGGCGCGGCTCGGCGTCGCCGTTACGGTGATCGATTCGGGCGAGACCGTTGCCGGTCTGTCCGAGCCCGCCCTTGCGCGCCAGGCGGCCGAGATCTTCGGCGCCGAGTTCGACCTCCAGCTCGGTGCTAAGGTTCAGGCTGCGGCCCCGGACGGTGACGGTGTGCGCCTCGATTGGACGGATCGCGCAGGGCGCGCACAGGTGACGCGCGCATCGCGCGTCCTCGCTGCGGCCGGCCGGTCCCCCAATCTCGCGGGCCTCGGACTCGAGGCGGCCGGCCTGCGCCCCGGAAAGGGCGGCGTGCCGGATTTCGATCGGTGCAGTCTGGTCTGCGCGGGCGGGCAGAACCTGATCGCCGGTGACGCGGACGCGTGGCGGCCGGTGCTGCACGAAGCGAGCCGGCAGGGGGAGATCGCTGGGGCCAACGCGGCGGCCCTCGCGGCAGGGCGACCGGTCGCAAGTCCCGATCCTTGGCCGAGCTTCGCCATGGTCTTCACCCATCCGCAGGCCGCCGTGATCGGCGCGCCCTACGACCCGGATGCCGCGGACCGCGTGGTCGGAACGATGGACTTCTCAGACCAGGGGCGAGCCCGGGTCGAGGGGCTGAACCAGGGCGGCATCCGCATCTGGGCCGATCGCGGCGGCCGGTTGCTGGGCGGCGAAATGCTCGGACCGGCCGTGGAGCATCTTGCGCATTTGTTGATTTATGTTGTTGCCCAGGGCTTGTCGGTTCCGAGCCTGGAAGCGTGGCCGACTTATCATCCGACAATGGAAGAGGGGCTTATGAGCGCCCTGTCGGACGTCCAGCGAAAGATTTGAACGCGTTGATCTTGTCGCGACCACAATCATTGCGCTTGGTCGATCCGACCGCCATACCCGTCTGAATGAGCTGGTTCTATTTCTGATGCCGCCGAGCCAGACCCCAGATAGCGGCATCGACCTTGATGCGCTCGCCCTCGACGAACTCGACCGCTTGGATCAGGGCGTGATCGGCCTGGATCCGGCCGGCAGCGTCGTGGTTTTCAGCGAAGGTGCCAGTTCGATCTCGGGTCTGTCGCGCGAGGCGGTGCTCGGGCGCGATTACTTCCGCGACGTGATGCCGGGCACGAACGTGCCGGGCTTCCGCGGCCGTTTCCTGGCGGGTGCTCGCCGGGGGGGCCTGGACGAAAGCTTCGATTACGTCTTCGGCCGGCTTCCGCAGCCTCTGCGTGCCCGGGTCCGCATGCGCCATGGTCAGGTCGCGGGCACACAGCCGGTCACGTGGCTGACGATCGACCCGCTTGAGAGCCTCGGGGCTGGCCTGTCGCGCGAGGCCGTGATGGCGGCGATCGGGCGGCGTGTCCGCGCCGAGCCGGTGGATGCCAGCCTCTGCGAGCGCGAGCCGATCCACATTCCGGGCTCGATCCAGCCCAACGCCGTGATGCTGGCCGCCGATGCCGCGACCCTTCACGTGCAGGCTTATTCGGCCAACGTCTCCGAGATCGTCGATCCGGTCGAGCCGCCGCTGGCTGGGCGGCCCCTGGCCGACGTGCTGCCGGCCGATTTCGTCGCGGCGATCCGGGTCCGGCTCGGAGGCGGGACCCTGGAAGACGGCCGCTCGCTCCGGCGCCGGATCACGTTTCTGGGCTCCGGCGCGACCTACCACGCCGTCGCCCACGCCCATGCTGGGCGCCTGATCGTCGAGCTGGAACTTGAACCGGATTCCGACGACGATTTCGCGACCGCGAGTCAGGTTGATACCGAACTCGCCGTCGGGCGCCTGCGCGAGGCCGGGAGCTTGGCGGACGCCGCCCGGATCGCGGCCCTGGAGATCCGGGCGCTCACCGGGTTCGAGGCGGTCTTGGTCTACCGCTTCGACACCGACTGGAACGGCGAGGCGGTGGCCGAGGATAAGGCGCCCGACTGGTCGCGCAGTCTCCTCGGTCTGCGCTTTCCCGCCTCCGACATCCCCGCCCAGGCCCGCGCCCTCTATACGAAGGCCAAGAGCCGCTTCGTGATCGACCGCGACAGCGTGCCGGTCGGCTTGGTGGCCGCCCCGGGGGGCGGCAACGCCCCCATCGACCTGACCTTCGCGCAGCACCGGACGCTCTCGCCGATCCACCTGGAGTATCAGCGCAACCTCGGCGTGAACGGCTCGATGTCGATCTCGATCATGGTCGAGGGCCGGCTCTGGGGCCTGATGATCGGACATCATCGCCGCCCGCACTATGTCACGCCGGAGACCCGCTCCGCCGCGACGGTCCTGACCGACGCCTTCGCCATGCGGGTGCAGGAGATCGAGTCGCGCCGTCTCTGGGACGAGCGGCAGGCCCATCTCGACGTCGAGGGTCGGCTGGTCCGCGGGCTGACCCGCTCCGACGACTTCGTGGCCGCCTTGACCACCGGAGCGACCACGCTCCTCGACCTGTTCAGCGCCACCGGGGCCGGCATCGTCTCGGGCGGGCGGGTCACGCTGATCGGCCGGACGCCGCCGGCCAAGGCGGTGACGGCGATCGCGGCTTGGCTGCGGGATCGCGTGCCGGCGAGCGAGGGCGGCTACAGCAGCAACACCTTCTCCGCCGAGTATCCGAAAGCTGCTCTCCACCGGGAGATCGCCAGCGGCCTGCTCGCCGCTTTCGTGGACGAGTCGCGCGAGAACCTGCTGCTCTGGTTCCGTCCCGAAGTCCCCAGCACGGTCACCTGGGGCGGCGATCCGCGCAAGCCGGTGCTGGCGGGCAGTGGCCCAGTGGCGGTCCTCCCGCGGCGGTCCTTCGAGCGCTGGATCGAGGAGCGCACCGGCTTCGCCAGCCCGTGGGCCGATTGGCAGATCCAGCTTGCCGGCTCCCTGGCGGAGGCCGTGGAGGGCGTCGTGCTGCGGCAGCGCCGCAAGATCGACGAACTGACCAGCCTGCTCGCCGAGAAGGAGCGGCTCCTCGAACAGAAGGACCTGCTGACCCGGGAAATCGACCACCGGGTCAAGAATTCCCTCCAGATCGTTTCGGCTTTCCTGCAGATGCAGCGCCGCCAGATCGCAGACGGCGACGCGCGGCAGGCCTTCGCCGACACCTCCGCGCGGGTGATGAGCGTCGCGCGCGTGCATGACAGCTTGTACCAGGCCGAGCGGGTCGACGAGGTCGATCTCGGCCAGACCATCGAGAGCCTGTGCAACGACCTCGCCGGCTTGGCGGGCGACGGCCATGCCGTCGACCTCACCGCCGAGCCGGGGCTGATGGTGCCCTACCGCAAGGCGGTGGCCCTCTCGCTGATCGCCACGGAACTTGTCACCAACGCCTTCAAGTACGCGGCGAACCCGGCCGGCGGCGGCCGGGTCGAGGTCAGCGTCTCGGCCTCCGGCCCCGGCGAGGTGCAGCTCCGCGTCTGCGACGACGGCGGTGGCCTGCCCGACGACTGGGCCGACGCCAAGGCCCGCGGCAAGGGATCGGGTCTCGGCATGAAGCTCATCCGGGCAATGTTGGACCAGATCAACGCCAAGCTCGACGTCGCCAACAATCCCGGCGCCTGCTTCACGATCACCGCGTGAGCCCGTCCACCGCGATGGAGCGCGCCAACCTGCATGCCCGCCTGCGCGCGGCGACCGCGCCGGCCCACCAAGCCCTTGAGGACGACCTCGACTGGCGAGCGCGGGTGGCGACGCTGTCCGGCTACCGCGACCTGCTGGCGCGGCTCTACGGCTTCCACGCCGTGTGGGAAGCGACCATCGGGCTAGGGCTCGCCGACGAGGCGTTCCTCGCGCCGCGCCGCCGCCTCACCCGTCTGGCCGCCGACCTCGACCATCTCGGTCTGGCGCCGGGCGCGGTCGCGGCGCTCCCGCGGCCGGCGCCTCATGTCCTGGCCGATCCCGCCGCGGCGACCGGCGCGCTCTACGTGCTGGAAGGCTCGACGCTGGGCGGCCAGCTGATCGGCCGGCACATAGCCGGGCTGCACGGATTCTCGAACGACGGGCTCGCCTATTACCGGGCCCACGGTGCCGCGGCCGGCGCGATGTGGACCGCCTTCCGCTCGCGCCTCGAACGCTTCGCGGATGATCCCGAGGCGGAGGCCTCCCTCACCGGAGCGGCCGTGACTACGTTCGCGGCCATGCGCGGATGGCTCTGCCCGGCGCCGACCGCCTGACAGGGCCGCTCACCGCAGCCCGTCCCGCGCCAGCATCAGATGGGCGATCAAGCGTTCTGCGAGGCGGCTGGGCGGCCGTCCGGCGGGGCGCAGCAGCAGGGTCTCGATCGGGATCCCGGGCCGGAACGGCCGCAGGACGATCGGCAGGCCGGTCAACTCCCGGGCGGGGACGGGATCGACGATGGCGCCGCCGAGACCCTCGGCGACCAAGCCGCAGCGTGCGGCCGTGTATTCGGCCATCAGGGCAAAGTGCGGAACCACTCCGGCGGCCTCCGTCGCCGCCTGGACTGCGCTCGATCCGGCTGAGATCAGCGGCACGCCGGCCAGATCCGCTGCGGTCACGACGCGCCTGTCGGCGAGGGTGTGCCGCCGCGGCAGCGCGCAGACGGCCATCGTCGTGAGGTACGGCTCGGCCGTCACCCCGGTATAGCCGGATCGCGGCCGCGCGAGGCCGAGGTCGCACTGACCGGACGCCGTCCAGGACCAGATCGTGTCCGGGCTCGGCACATGGACCGCGATGCGCAGGCCCGGGCACTCGGCATCGAGGCCGCGGATCGCCCTCGGCAAGAGCCGGGACGCTAGGGACGGCTGGCAGGCCACGCGCAGCGAGCCCGTCCCGCGATCCCGGATGCGGCGCGCGGCCTGCTGCAGGTGGTCGAGCCCCGCGAAGGTCTGCGCGACCTCGTGGGCGAAAGCCTCGCCCTCCAGCGTCGGTACCGCGCTGCCGTGGCCGCGGACGAAGAGCGGGAAGCCGAGTTCCGCCTCCAACTGCGCGACGGCGCGGCTGATTTGGGGCTGGCCGATCTTCAGAGCTGCGGCCGCCCGGGTCATGCCGCCGTGCCGTATCACCGCGCGAAACAGGTCCAGATGCGCCGGATTGATCATGCCGATCTCGCATGGACTCGGGCCATTGTGTCATTTGGCGGCATGGCACAATGCCTGTGTCAATGAGCACTCGATCATCCCTCGGAAAGGGCCGACCATGCTCGCCTTCGCGGTCTCCGCGCTCCTCGCCATCCTGGCGGGCGCCGGGCTCGTCCTGCAGCAGATCCTGAACGCCAATCTGCGGGCAGAGCTGGACTCCGCCTCCTGGGCCGGGTTCTCGAGCTATTTCGTCGGCCTGACCTGCATGGCGCTCCTGGCCGTGGCCCTGCGCGACCCCGTGCCGGCAACGAGCCTGGCGGCGCGGGTTCCGTGGTGGACCTGGAGCGGCGGCCTGTTCGGCGCACTCTTCATCGGGCTCGCCATCCTGCTCGTCCCGAAGCTCGGCGCCGCGACCTTCTTCGCCCTGCTGGTGACAGGTCAGATGCTCGCGTCGGTCGTCTTCGATCAGGTCGGGCTTCTGGGCCTCGCGCAGCGGCCGATCGACCTGCCACGGCTTATCGGGATCGTGCTGCTGGTGGGTGGGGTTGTGCTGATCCGGCGGTAGATTGGGGGGCCGGTCAGCCCTTTCGCGGTGGTCGGCGGCTGCACCCGTATGACGCGCACCGTTCCCGGAAAGATGGAGCGAAGCGGAGCCTGCTCCGTGACCCAGCACACGAAGCGCCGCGATAGCGGCCCGATAGGTTCCAGATGGACGCTGCGCGGTGTCCTTTTGCCGGGTTCCGGATCACCCTCCGCTGCCTTCCAGGCGTCCGGAAAAGGGGCAGCGCAGACACGGCTCCGTACGATGCTGCCTGCCCCACCCCACACCTTGTAAAAGCTGAGGCAGGACTGGGCTCTACGGCGTCTCGGCTAGCAGCCCTTCGACGAACCCGGCGAGGCCGGTCCGGCGCGCCCGCTTCAGCCGCTCGGCCGCCAGGATGCCCTGGAGTGAGCGGAAGGCGTTCTGCAGGTCGTCGTTGACGAGGACGTAATCGTACTCGACCCAGCGCTGGATCTCCGTCCGCGCGTTGGAGAGGCGCTTCTCGATCGTCTCGGCCGAGTCCTCTGCCCGGCGCTCCAGGCGCTGGCGCAGCTCGGCCATGCTGGGGGGCAGGATGAAGACGGTCACGACATCCTGGGCGAGCTTGGAGCGCACCTGCCTGGTCCCCTGGTAGTCGATGTCGAAGATCATGTCCCGGCCGGCCCCGAGCACCTTCTCCACCGGCCGGCGGGGTGTCCCGTAGAAATTGCCGTGGACCTCGGCCCATTCGAGCAGGTCGTCGCGGCTGCGCAGGTCATCGAAGGCCTCGCGCTCGATGAAGTGGTAGTGCCGCCCGTCGATCTCGGAGGGCCGCCGGGCCCGGGTGGTCACGGAGATCGACAGGTCGAGCGCCCAGGCGGGATCCTGCGCGATCGCCCGCGTCAGGGTGGTCTTGCCCGCCCCGGAGGGCGAGGACAGGATCAGGATCAACCCGCGCCGCGCGATGGGGTCGGAGACGCTCCCGGCCGGCTCGGTCATGCGCGTGGCTCCCCGGCGTTTCGCATCCGTACCCTCATGGTTGGTCCCGTCATTCGATGTTCTGGACCTGCTCGCGGAACTGCTCGACCACGGCCTTCAGGTCGAGCCCGATCCGCGACAGGCTGATGTCGTTGGCCTTGGCGCAGAGCGTGTTGGCCTCGCGGCCGAATTCCTGGGCCAGGAAATCGAGCCGGCGACCGATCGCGCCGCCCGCCGCCAGGAGTTCGCGGGCGCTGGCAACGTGGGCGCGGAGCCGATCCAGCTCCTCGCGGACATCCGCCTTGCCGGCGAGCAGCATGGCCTCCTGATGCAGGCGGTCGGGATCGAGGCCGCTGCCGCCGAGCGCCTCGACCGCCGCCATCAGTCGCGCCCGCACCGCCTCGGGCTGGCGCGCCGGGTTCTCCTCCGCGGCCTCGGTCAGGGCCGCGATCCGGTCGACCTGTCCGGTGACGACCTGCTCGAGCTGGCGCCCCTCGGCGCGGCGGGCCTCGACGAGATCCGCGACCAGCCGGACCACGCCCGCCGCGAGATCGTGGGCGAGGGTGTCGGTGTCCGCAGCCTCGTCCTCGACCTCGATCACGCCGCGGACGTTGAGGAGGCCATCCAGGGTGGCGGGCGCCACGCCCTCAGGAACAGGGACCCGGGCGACCGCCTGCGCGAGGCTCGCCAGCAGGGTCTCGTTGATCCGTACCCGGGCGGTGCTGTCCGGCTTGGTGAGCGTCAGGGTCAGCTGGCACTGGCCGCGCGTCAGCGTCTTCTGGAGCGCGGTGCGGGCGGTCTCGCCGAGTCCGTCATAGCCCGACGGCACGCGGGTGCGCACGTCGAGCCCGCGCCCGTTGACGCTGCGGACCTCCCAGGCCCAGTGCACCGGCCCGGCGGTCCCCGCCGTCCGGGCGAAGCCCGTCATGCTCGCGATCTGGGCCATGGCGACCCCCGTCCCTCAGAAGATCGGGGCCTGTAGCACGGATCTCAGCGGGGGGAAGAGGCCGGTCGACCGGTCGGGCCGCGGATGACGCGCGTCGCGGCGCCGGCACGGGGGCGCGGCGCCCCGGATCACGCCGTCGGTTGGTCTTTCGTCATGGCCGCCGTCATGGCCGCGACGTCCATCCACATCAGCTCGATCACGTGGCCGTCGAGATCCTCGAGAGTCCGGCCGTACATGACCTCGCCCATCTCCTGCTTCGGCCGGAGGTCGGCGCGCCCCCCGGCGGCGACGGCCCGGTCCACGCTGGCATCGACGGCCGCGCGGCTCTCCTCCGACAGGCAGACCAGCACCTCGGTGGCGGACCGCGCGTCGGCGATCGGACGGGGGGAGAACCCGGCGAAATGCGCGTGGCTGAGCAGCATGACCACGATCGCGTCGGAGAACACCATCGCGGCGGCCGTGCCAGGCTGGGAGAAACGGGCGTCCCGTGTCGCACCGAGCGCCGCGTAGAAGCCGGCCGAGCGCTCGACGTCTTCGACGGGCAGGTTCACGAAGATCATCTTGGGCACGGGTCTCTCCTCGTCTCACGGAACGCTGCGCGGATACAGCGTTCCATACAGGAGGCTCGGACCGGCGCGGCCGCGGACCCCCGGGCGAAGGTCAGCGTCGTCCGCGCGGCGCCGCAGTCGGTTCGCTGAGCGCCGGAACGGTCTTGGGCGAACCCAGGTCGTAGCTGCGGTTCTTCAGCGGATCGAGGCGCGTGCCCTCGGAGGCGTCGAAGGCGCGCGAGCCCGGCGTGCCGGTGTCGAGGGCGAAGGCCGCGTTGGTGTTGACGCCGTTCGAGGCGGGGATACCGCCCGGCGCGTAGGCCGAGGCGCGCCCGGGCGTCGCCGGATCCGGGCCCGGCTCGACCTTGTCGACGGCGTCCGGCGGCGCCTGACGGCTCTTCTCCACCGCGCGCCAGCGGGCGACGTTGCGCTGGTGCCCTTCGAGCGAGTCGGCGAAGGCGTGTCCGCCGCTTCCGTCGGCCACGAAGTAGAGATCCTTGGTCCGCGACGGGTTGGCCACCGCCTCCAGGGCGGCCTTGCCGGGATTGGCGATCGGGCCCGGGGGCAGGCCCTCGATCACGTAGGTGTTGTAGGGCGTCGGCCGATCGATCTCGGAGCGCAGGATGCCCCGTCCGAGGGTGCCGCGGCCGCCCACGAGACCGTAGACGATCGTCGGGTCGGATTGCAGCTTCATCCGCTTGTTGAGGCGGTTGATGAACACGCCGGCCACCCGCGGGCGCTCGTCGGCGCGGCCGGTCTCCTTCTCGACGATGGAGGCCAGGGTGACCATCTCGGCCGGGGTCCGCACCGGCACGTCGGCGCTGCGCCGCAGCCAGATCTGGTTCAGCACCTCGCGCTGCTTGGCCTTCATCAGGTTGACGATCTGCTGGCGGGTGGCGCCGCGCTCGAACTTGTAGGTGTCGGGCAGGAGCGAACCCTCGGGCGGGATCTCGTTGATCTCGCCGGTGAGCACGTCGTTGTCGTTGAGGCGGCCCACGATCTGCTCGGAGGTCAGGCCCTCCGGGAAGGTGATGGCGTGCTGCACCTGCCGGCCGGTGGCGATGGTGTCGAGGGTGTCGGCGATGCTGGCATGGGCCTTGAACACGTACTCGCCGGCCCGCAGTGCCGGCCGGCCGCCGAAGCGGGCGGCGAACTCGAACAGTCCGGTATGGTCGATCACGCCCTCGCGCTTCAGGGTCTCGGCGATCTCGCCGGTGCCGCTGTGGGTCGGGATCACCACGACCTTGTCGGCCGTGAGCGGGCCCGGCTCGCGCACCTGCCGCTGGAACAGGGTGATGCTGATCATCGCCGCGATGGCGATGACCACCGCGAAGGTCAGCGCCCCGCTGACGAGTCCCACGAACCCGCTCCGCTCGCGCTCGGGCTTCTCCGGAGGCGGAGGCGCGACGGTGGGCTTGATCGCCTCGCCGGGCGAGCGCGGCGAGAGCCGCTGCGGCAGCGCCGGCTCGTCCGTCGGATCCTGCGTGATGCGCTCGGGCGCGGGCAACTTGGAGCGGCGGAAGAACATCGGGATCCTGTCTGGGCCCGTGCGACCCGTCACGCGTCGCGGGCCGGGATCGGCTGCCCGCGACCGGGTGCGCACGTCGAGGTCTGAGACCCTAGTCGGGTTTGTGGCGAAAATGCCGTCTCGCGCTGCAGTGACGTCGGTTCGTCGCGCTCAGGCCTGGGGTTGGCAGGTCGCGCAGTAGAACGTCGAGCGGTTGGCCTGGACGATCCGGGCGACCGATCCCCCGCAGCCCGGCCGGCTGCAGGGCAGCCCGAAGCGGTCGTAGACCCGGAAGGCGTGCTGGAAGGCGCCGGCGCTGCCATCCGTGTGGACGTAGTCGCGGAGGGTGGAGCCGCCGGCCGCCACCGCCTCCTCGAGAACCTGCACGATCGCCTTCGCCAGGGCGTTGGCCTTCGGTGTCGGGCGACCGTCAGGCTTCGCGAGACTGCCCGCCGGGGCCTCCGGGTGAAGGCGCGCCCGGTGCAGGGCCTCGCAGACGTAGATATTGCCGAGGCCGGCGATGAGACGCTGATCCAGCAGCGCGGCCTTCAGCGGCGCGATCTTGTAGCGGAAGAGCCGCGCGATCACCGCTCCGGTGAGCCCGTCGAGGGGCTCGATCCCCATCCTGGCGAAGTGGCGGCAGGCGGCGAGATCGCGGCTCGGCACGAGGTCCATGAAGCCGAAGCGGCGCGCGTCGTTGTAGGTGACGGTGGCGCCGGTGCTCATCGCCATCACCACATGGTCGTGCTTGGGTGTGCCCGATGCGCCCTCCAGGTAGAAGTCCCCGGGGGACAGATTGCGGCCGTCGGGAAGCGCCACGTCGAACCGGCCGCTCATGCCGAGATGCATGATCAGCGTCTCGCCCGAATCGAGGTCGGCGGTGAGGTATTTCGCCCGGCGGGCGAGGCTCGTGACCGCCCGTCCCTCCAGCCGCGCGGCGAACCGATCCGGAAACGGGAAGCGCAGGTTGGGCCGCCGCAGGGTGATGCGGCTGAAACGGGCGCCGACCATGGCGGGGGCCAAACCCCGCCTGACCGTCTCGACCTCGGGAAGCTCGGGCATCTCTCTCGCGGCTTGCCTGTGCGGCGCCTCGCGCGCCGGTCCCGGATATCGGCGGGTACGGCCGCCATGGCAACGGCGCCGATGTCGCGCGGCCGGTTCCTGCGCCGGGTCCGCGTCCCCGCCCGCTAGCGCCGCCGCAGCCGGACGTAGAGCGCGCCGCCGCCGCCATGATGGCGGGCGGCCTCCTCGAAGCCGACGACGATCCCGCGCAAGTCCGGACCGCGCAGCCAGTGCGGGACGCTGCGGCGGAGAACCCCGCGCTCGGCGAAGGCCTCCGAATAGCCCGGCCCCCCCTTGCCCGTGACCACCAGCACGTAGGCATGGCCGGCGGCCCGCGCCCGCAGCAGGAAACCCGTGAGCGCGGCGTGGGCTTCCGCCTGCACCATCCCGTGAAGGTCGATCCGCGCCTCGATCGCCAATCGCCCGCGGCGCAGACCGACCTTTGCGGTCCGCTCCAGTCCCGGGCTCGGGGCGTGGCGCTGGGGCGGCGCCTGGTAGGGTGCGGCCGTCGCCGGCCGCGGCGGCTCGGGCGCCGGCTTCGGCGGGGTTTTCGCGCGCGGCCTTTTGGCGACCGGCGGCGCGCTCGGCTTCAGGATCGGGGCCGTCAGCGCCGGCATGGTGGCGGTTGGGCTCGCCGGGGCGGGGGCGGTCTCGGGAACTGGCGGTGCGCGGCCCGGCAGCGGTGTGACCAGCTTGGCGATCGCGTCCCAGAGCCGCGCCTCGCCGGCGGTGAGGCGCCGCCCGCGGCGCGGCGCTCTCACGGCGCGTCCCCGCGGAGGGCGAGGCGTTTCGGCAGCAGCACCACGAAACCGATGGCGTCGCGCAGGTTCCCGGCTGCGACGCCGGCCTCATCGCCGGTCCCGACGAAGAGGTCGCCGCGGGCCGGTCCGACGATGGCCGAACCCGTATCGGCGGCGACGACCATCCGTCCGGTCTCGCCCGGCGCCGCGCCCGGAAGCGGTCCCGCGAGCCAGAACGGCAGCCCGTAGCGCCACAGGGTCGAATCGACGGCCAAGCTGCGGCCGGGGCTGAGCGGCGCGTTGGCGGCCCCGGGCGGGCCGAGGGTGGGATCCGCCACCTCGGCGAGGCGGAAGAAGATGTAGGAGGCATTGGCACGGATCAGCCGCCGGGCAATGTCCGGGTGCTCGCGCAGCCAACCCGTCCAGCGGGCCAGGGTCAGGCCCTCCAGCGGCAGATGCCCCTCCTGCACGATCAGCTTGGCCACCGCCGTGTAGGGCCGTCCGTTCCGTCCGTCGTACAGGACCCGCACGGCGCGCCCGTCCGGCAAGCGGACGCGTCCGGAGCCCTGCACCTGCAGGACCAGCAGGTCGACGGCATCGCGCAGCCACAGGATCGGCCGTGCCCTCGATCCCAGCGCCCCGTCCTCGATCGCGGCCCGATCGGGATAGGGCGCGAAGCCGTCCGCAGTGGCGCGGGCGGCCCGCAGGTTGGGGTCCAGACCCGGCCGGGTCTCGCCGGGGCCGAGAGAGACGAGGTCGTCGGGGCGGGCCAGGACCGGTGCGGTGAAATTCGGCCCCGGCTCGAGGGAGCCCGTCAGTTCCGGCTCGAAGTAGCCGGTCAGGAAGCCGGGGCGCTCGGAACCGGGCCGCTCGACGCGGAAGGCGTCGAAATGCTCCCGGAAGAAGGCGGCGGCATCCCCCCGGTCGCCCGCGGCCGCCGCACAGGCCTCGGCCAGGGCGGCGGGATCGCCCGCGACGCCCGCCGGCTGCGGCAGGGCGGGCGGTGGCGCGGCGCAGACGCGGCGAAAGGCGTCCAGCGCCGCAGCAGGCTCCGGACCGGGAAAGCCCGGCAGCGTCTCGGGGGCGACGGGCGTCAGGACCGCGCCGCCGACCCGCTGAGGGGCGGCGGTCGATGCCTGAGTCAGCAGGGCGAGGAGGACGGCCGGGACGATTCCGGACCAAGCACGCGGGATCGGCACGGCAAGGCTGTCACGAAGTCAGGCGCCGGCCTCGGTGGCCACGAGCTGCCAGTTCGGATCGCGGGAGCCCAGGCTGCGGGCGAAGGTCCAGACGTCGGGCACCTCGACCACGGTCTCGGCACTGCCATCCACGACCTTGCCCTCGGCATTGCGGGTGGCGGTGATCAGGTTCGACAGGAAGCGCACGGTGATCTGTGCGACGCGGTTGCGCACCTCGACGGCGACGATCTCGGCCTTGTCGATGGAGACGAAGGTGGTCTCCAGGGTCTGCCGGTTGCGCTCGCGCTCGGCGATGGCCCGCTCGAACGCCTCGCCGACCTCCTTGGACAGGAGTCCGCGCAAGGTCTTCCTGTCGCCCTTGGCAAAGGCGATCATGATGGCCTCGTAGGCGGACTTGGCACCCTCCAGGAAAGCTCGCGGATCGAAGCTCGGCTCCGCCTGCACGCAGGCCTCCAGCCCGCGGGACACCTCCGAGCCGGGCTCGGCGATGCCGCGCCAGTCGCGCGGCGCGGCGGCGGGGGCCGAGGCGGGCTGCACCCGGTCAGCGCCGGGCAGGCGCACGACATTGTCCCCGTCCGTCCGCGTCTGGGGCTCGGTGCGGCTGCGATCGACGGGCTTGAACGGCGAGCGTTCCGCGCCGGTCTTCTGGCCGAGCACGGAGCGCAGACGCCAGATCACGAAGACCGCGAGCGCGAGAAAGATGATCGTCGTAACGTCGAAACTGTCCTGCATCACCGATCCGATGGTGGCCGCGGTGGGACCCTGTGCCCCTTGCTCAAGTCCTGCGCGGTGCGGCGCCGGCTAAGCGCGCATGGGTCCTGGCGACTCATATCCGACCAACGCGCCGGGGGCGAGCCGGTTGTCCCCGAGCAAAACGCGTTCCCGCATCGGATATGGGTCGCGGGTGCCGCCGTCGCCAGCGCCACGCCAGCTCGCTTGTCCAGGCACGATGCGCGTGTTAGCGGCCCTGCGGTTTGGGTAGTTCCGCGGCGCGTTCCGGCGGCTCCCGCTGAGAAAACCCGCGCCGGCCTCGCCGGCTGATCGAGAAGGATGATCCGCATGGCCGACTCTCCGGCAGCGAACGGCAACGGCGGCGGCATGCCGCAGGGCGATGCTCCGATGATCAACGCCCTGGCGCAGTACACGAAGGATCTGTCCTTCGAGAACCCGAACGCGCCGCGTTCCCTGCAGCCCAAGGAGGGGCAGGGACCGCAGATCAACATCCAGGTGAACGTCAACGCGTCGCAGCTCTCGGAGACGGATTTCGAGGTCGAACTCAAGCTCGAGGGCGACGCCAAGGTCCAGAACGATGTGCTGTTCGCCTTCGAGGTGACCTATGCGGGCGTGTTCCGCCTGGTGAACATCCCGGCCGACCAGATTCATCCGGCCGTGATGATCGAGTGCCCGCGCCTGCTCTTCCCGTTCGCGCGCCAGATCGTGGCCGAGGCGGTGCGCAACGGCGGCTTCCCGCCCCTGTACATCGATCCGATCGACTTCGTCAGCCTCTACCGCCAGCGGATGGTGGAGCAGCAGGGCGCGCAGGGTCCGCTGGCCTCCTGACGTCGCGCCCGGCGGCGCGTCAGCGGCCGTTACCGCGAGGAGCCGCCGCGAGCGCGCGCAGAGCATTCGCGGGGCGCCCGTCGAGACGGGGAGCGCGCAGCACGATCCAGCTCCGCGGTAACTCGGCTTGGCCGGACAGCGTGCCAGTCTCCGCGGCGCGCTGCCACGGCGAGCCCGGCCTCGACGGTGGCGGACAGTCCAGGCGCCGAAATCGCCCCTCTCCGACCACCGGCCTCGTGGTGATGCGGCACCTTCGAGCCCACAGCGAGGTCTCGCCGAAGCAGCGGTCCGTCGGGAGCGGGCTCTGGTCGGGCGGGAACCCGATCCCGAGCGCACAGGAGCTGTCGGATCCGGGGTGCGGCACTGCCGTTCCGGGCTTGACCGTGGCGGGTCCCGAGTCCAGGTGCGGGGCCCGCTACGGCTCCAGGATCGCATGGCTCCCACCGCTCACCTCGCCCTGATCAATCTGTTCATCGGAGACATCCAGGGCGGCCTGGGACCGTTTCTCGGAACATGGCTGGCGCAATCTGCCGGGTGGAGTCCGGCCCGGATCGGGTTCGTCATCACCCTGGTCGGATTCGGCACGCTGTTCCTCAGCGGCCCCTTCGGCGCCCTGGTCGACCGGTACCCCCGGCCCCGCCTGCTGATCGGGCTCGCCTGCGGCGCGATCCTGGCCGGCACGCTGCTGCTGCTTCCGGCCAGAAGCCTGCCGGCCGTGCTGGCCGCGCAACTCCTCGCTGCGGCCGGCGGCACGCTGCTGCTGCCGGCGGTGGCAGCCCTGACCCTGGGGATCGTCGGGAAGGACCAGTTTCCCAAGCAGCAGGGCCGCAACCAAGCCTTCAACCACGTCGGCATCCTCGCCGCTGCCGGCGGCATCAGCCTGGGCACCGCCACGTTCGGGCCTGCGATCGCCTTCTGGGTGCTGGGCGGAATGGCGGTCGCGGCGATCGTCGCAACACTGACGACACCGGCCAGGGCCTGGAACCGACGTCGCGCGGTCGGCTGGAAGGAGGACGAGGAGGACGAGCCGGCGCGCAGCGGCCTGCGACAGGTCCTGGGCAATCGCCGGCTCCTCGTGCTCACGGTGGCGCTGACGCTGTTCAATCTCGGCAATGGCGGCATGCTCTCGCTGCTCGGCCAGAAGCTCGTGGCCACCGCCGCCGACGCCACCACTTGGACGGCGCGCTACGTGATGGTGGCGCAGCTGGTGATGGTGCCGGTGGCGCTGTTCGCCGGGTCCCTCGCGGACAAGCGCGGGCGGCGACAGCTCCTGATGGTCGCCTTCGCGGTCTTGCCGGTGCGGGCGCTCCTGTCCGGCCTGATCGACGATCCGGTCTGGCTCATCGCCGCCGAGGTCTTGGATGGCGTGGCCTCCGGGATCGTCGGGGTCGCGGTGCCGGTGGTCGTCGCGGACCTGACCTGGGGATCCGGGCGCACGCAGACGGCGCTCGGCAGCGTCAACGCGGTGCAGGGAGTGGGTGGTGCCCTGTCGGGCTGGTACGGTGGCCTGTCCTACGGGCTGTTCGGCTGGACGGGCTCGTTTCTCGCCCTTGGGGTGCCGGCTCTCGTCGCCCTGGCGCTCGTGATCTGGCTCGATGCGACGCCCGAGCCCGGACGGAGGCGCCGTCGGCAAGAGCGCCGCAGCGCGGCCGTGCAGGGGACTTGACGGTCTACGTGAGCGGAACGACGCGATCCGAGCCGGCGCCACGTTCGGGCCTGTTCCGCGGCTTGGGGTCGTTTCGCTGCGCGCGATGACGGCGGGAACCGAGACGCCCTGAAACGCGAAAGCCCGGCCGGGGCCGGGCTTCGTTCCGATGTCTCTCCGCCTCGGTTCAGCCGATATGGGGGCTGCCGGTGGCGGCGGGGAAGCGGTCGGCGAGGGCGCGGCGCAGCTTCTCCAGGGCCCGGTTCTCGATCTGGCGGACGCGCTCCTTCGAGATGCCGAGGCGCTGCCCGAGGGCTTCCAGGGTGGCCTGATCCTCGGCGAGCCGGCGCTCGCGCAGGATGCGCAACTCGCGCTCGGACAGAACTGTCAGGGCCTGCTGGAGCCAGCCGAGGCGGCGCTCGCCGTCCACCGTGGCGCTCACGGTCTCGTCCGGCAGATCGGCGCCGTCGACCAGGAAATCCATCCGCTCCGAGGAGGCGTCGCTGTCCTCGCCCACGGGGGCGTTGAGCGACATGTCCGGGCCGGACAGGCGCGCGTCCATCAGGGCGACATCGTCCCGCGAGACGCCGATGGCGCTGGCGATGCGGCGGTGGATCTCGTCGCCGACATGCTCCTCGGTGGATTGCATGAGGCGGGCACGCAGCCGGCGAAGGTTGAAGAACAGGGCCTTCTGCGCGGAGGAGGTGCCCCCGCGGACGATCGACCAGTTGCGCAGGATGTAGTCCTGGATCGAGGCCCGGATCCACCACGTCGCGTAGGTCGAGAAGCGGACATCCCGCTCCGGCTCGAACCGGGCGGCGGCTTCCATCAGGCCGACATGACCTTCCTGGACGAGATCGGCCATCGGCAGACCGTAGTGACGAAAACGCCCCGCCAGAGCAATGACGAGGCGCATATGGGCCGAGATCAGGCGGTGAAGGGCGCGCTCGTCGCGGTCATCCTTCCAGCGAACGGCGAGGCCGCGCTCTTCCTCCCGCGCCAGGAAGGGCGCCTCCATCGCAGTCCGAATGAACTGCCGTCGAATTCCCGCGATCTCAGCCATCCCGCCTGCCTCTTGTTGTCGAGTGCTGTTGCGGCGCCGGACCTGCTAGTCCGGCGCGCAGGCGCCTCCCAGGGGCGACGCCAGGCAACCGACAACGGAAGGCGAAACACGAAAGTTCCGCGTCACTGCCCCAGAATGCGACAGCGGATCGACCACGATCACGTGTTCCATCGGGATGACATGGGCTCGGGCGATGGATCGTCCAGTGCCGTTCGGACCAAATTCGCCTTGGTCATGTGGGCAAGTCCGCACGAAGCAAGAAAAAACCCGGCCGCCAGGGCCGGGTTCGAGGGTCGTGCCGTCGTGAGCAGGGCTCAGGCGGCCTCTTCCTGGATGTCGTCGCCGTCGGTCTCACCCTCGGCTTCGGGCTCCGCCTCGCTCTTGGCCCGGCGGGGCGACTTCGCGAGGCTCTGCTCGATCAGCTTCAGCGCCTCGGTCTCGGTGATGCGGTTCACAGACGAGATCTCGCGGACGATCCGGTCCAGGGCCGCCTCGTAGAGCTGCCGCTCGGAATAGGACTGCTCGGGCTGGGCCTCGGAGCGGTAGAGATCGCGCACAACCTCGGTGACGGCCAGCAGGTCGCCCGAGTTGATCTTGGCCTCGTATTCCTGGGCGCGGCGCGACCACATGGTCCGCTTGATCCGGGCGCGGCCGGTCAGCAGATCCAGGGCCTTCTTGACCAGCTCCGGCTCGGCCAGCTTGCGCATGCCCACGCTGTTGGCCTTCGCGGTCGGGACGCGCAGGACCATCTTGTCCTTCTCGAACGACACAACGAACAGCTCAAGCTTGTAGCCCGCGATCTCTTGCTCCTCGATCGCGGTGATGCGACCGACGCCGTGGGCCGGATACACGACAGCCTCGCCGGTCTTGAAACCTTGCCGGCCTGCGGTCGTCGTCTTCTTGGCTGTGGTCATGCGAGAAGGGCCTCCACTGGCGCGCAGCCGTTCGACGCCGCGCGAAACCGTGTTGTTCCGGGCGGGACACCCGGTTTGCCTCGCCGCTTCCCATGATCGCGCCCGAGGCGAAATCCAGGACATCCCCGGCGCGGCCGTGCACAAGCCTGGATCGTCCGCCGAAGTGTGCCTCGGCGGTCGATCGCGTACCACTCCTAACCCACGAAGATCGAAGGTGTTTCAGCTGGAGGAAGCACGTCAGGCGCGAGCGACGGCAGGCGGATTGTCTACCACAATCCGGCGCGCAGATCAAAGCATCCCTGAAGACGCATGCGCGAGCTCAGCGCTGCGACCAAGAGTTTTACACTGGCGCGCCGGGACAGAAATGCCCCTCGAGCGGATCAGGGCTTCGCGCTGTGCAGGCCTTCTTCGTTCCGAAATTCCGTGTCCGTCCTGGACGATGTCCCCGGACTTGCCCGGCCCGGAGCGGGGGATGCCGAAATCGTGAGGACCGTCCGCTCTGATCAGTCGCCCGAGCCGGGGTTCGGCGAGAAGTGCGCCTCGAGCTTTCCGCTCTTGCCGTCCCACTCCTTGGCGTCCGCGGGAGCTTCCTTTTTCTGCGTGATGTTGGGCCAGGACTTTGCGTAGTCGGCGTTCAACTTCAGCCACGTGTCGAGGTTCGATTCGGTGTCCGGCTTGATCGCCTCGGCCGGGCATTCCGGCTCGCAGACGCCACAATCGATGCACTCGTCCGGGTGGATGACGAGCATGTTCTCGCCTTCATAGAAACAATCGACCGGACAGACCTCGACGCAGTCCGTGTACTTGCACTTGATGCAATTGTCGGTGACGACGTAGGTCATCGGATGTCTTCGTCCTAAAACACGACTTGGCCCGGGCGGAGCCCTGGAGCGGTCCGCTCGCCCGGGTGGCGCTCGGTAAGCGGGACGCCGGTGACGCTCGGCGCGGAGCCGGGCTTCGGAGGCCACGGCTCTAGACCGTGCCTCACGGGCTGACAAGCGCGCGGGCGCCGCAGCGGGGCGAAGATTTCAACTCCCGAGACGGCGGCTTTCCAGACACGAACGCGGTCAGCGACGGCGGCCCTCTCTACGTGAGGCACGACGGGCGAGCCCGGTATTCAGATCCGCCGACGGCGCCGCACTGGATGCCCGGCGTGGTTCTGGAATTCGGGGCCACCTCCGCAGTCCGAGGATGACGCGGTGGCCGACCTGATGGCCGGCTGGTTCCTGCCAGTTCGACCACGTCCCGCAGCTTCGCCTCGCCGCCGTCGGCCATCGCCGATCTCCTCACAGCGACGGGTCCTGCGGCGGGGAGCCCCCCGACAGATCGTCGTACAGCAGGCGCGCCTCCGGAGCGGGCCCGCGCCGCACCCCCAGGCCCAGCACCCGTACCGCCAGCGTCGCGTGCGGCGCCGCGACCGTCACGACGTCGCCGATGCCGATGCCCTTCGCCGGGTTCTCGGTCCGACTGCCGTTGACCCGGACGAAACCGTCCGAAGCCAGCCGCGCCGCGAGGGAACGGGTCCGCGCGAAGCGCGCGAACCAGAGCCATTTGTCGAGACGCTGCCGATCCTCCCGCATGCGCGGCGGCGGTCAGCGCTTCCCGCCGTCGCCGGCTTCGAGCTGTGCCTTGAGCGCAGCCAGCTTGGCGAAGGGTGAATCCGGATCCGGCGCCCGTTCCCGGCGCGGGGGGCGCTGGTCGGGACGCGGCCCGGCATGGCGTTGCTCCGCGCCGCGCTGATCGTCCCGGCGCTCCGGCCGGCCACCTTCGAAGCGGTCGCGGCGAGGGCCACGATCCCGCCCGGGGCGTGGTCCGCCCTCGCCACCGTCAGCCCGGCGATGCTCCGGCCGGCCGCCTTCCGGGCGTCCCTGCCCGGGGTGCTGCCCCTGCTGGCCGCCGTCGCGGCCGCGACCGGCCCCGCGCGGACGATTCTGAGGACGCTGGTGGGCCGGGCGCTGATGGCGCTGCAGACGCCAAACCTCGATCTGAGGGGCCTCGGCGGCCTGCTCGCCCTCCGCATTCGCAGCCTCTGCGCCCGCTTCCGCGGGGGGCGCGGCCGGCTCCGCCTCTGACGTCTCGGGGGCGGCCTCGGTCCCGGCCGTGGCGGGCTCTGCGGCCTCCGCAGAGGCCTCGGCGGGCTGGTCCGATTCGGCGACGGGTTCCTCGGCCGGGGCGTCGGTGCCGCGGGACGCTTCCGCCGCCGGCTCGTCGGAGGCCGCCTCGGCCGCGGGCTCCGAAGGCGGGATCTCGGCGGGCGCCGGCTCGGCAACGACCGCCACCGGCTCGTCCGCGGCGGCGGCAGCTTCGGTTCCGACCGCGCCGCCCTCCGCAGCCTCGGCCGTCGCGGATTCCTCCGCCGCGGGCCCTTCCCCGACGGGCTCGGCCGCGTCCGCCTGCGCGGCGACAGCCTCCTCGGAGGCCGCCTCGGCCTCCGGAGAAACCTCGGCGGCGGCCGGTGCCGCAGCCGGCGTCGTGGCGGCCGCCGGAACGAGTGGCACCGTGATCGCCGGACCGGGACGCGACTCCGCGTTGTAGCCGAGGGACTTCAGGATCGAGGCGAAGTCCTCGCCCGAGCAGCCGACGAGCGAGGTCATGCCCACCGTGGCCACGAAACCGTCGCCGTCGGCCGTGCCATCCGGCGGGGCACCCGGGGTCGTGCCGGGACGGTAGGCGATCGCCGGGCGGATCAGGTCGGCGAGCCGCTCCAGGATGTCGACCCGCACGGCCCGCTCGCCGCTCACCCGGAAGCCGGCCGCCCGGTAGAGGCCCTTGGCGATCTCGCGGTCGACCTTGATGGACGTGCGTCCGGAGCCGGCGAGATGCGCGATCTCGTCGAGGCCGCGCTGGTCGAGTCCGCCGTTGCGCAGGGCCCAGAGCTGGGCCGCGAGGGTGCGCGGCGCCGGCTTCAGCAGGGCCGGCAGGAAGATGTGGTAGGCACCGAAGCGAACGCCGTGCCGGCGCAACGCGCCGCGGCCATCCTGATCGAGGCTGCGCATCTCCTGCGCCACCTTCGAGCGCTCCAGCACGCCCAGAGCCTCGACAACCTGATAGCCGATGCCCTTGGCGAGCCCGGTGAGGTCGGCCGCCGTCTCGATCTCCATCAGCGGGCCGAGGAGCCGCACGATGGTGGCCTTCAGCCACGCGTCGAGGCGCGCCTCGACCTTCTCGCGGTGCGCACCGGCCAGGCTCTCGTCGGCCAGCAGGCGGATCTGCGGGGCGAACAGCTTCTCGCCGGGGGTCAGCTTGGCGACGGGCGCCCCGGTCCAGCGGATCGTGCCGTCGTGCGCGAGCACGAGGGTCGAATCGGCCGTGCCGGCGAATCGGTCGGCCCGTGCCTCGATCTCGCCCGCGAGCGCCTTCTCGGCGGCGCTCCTCAGGGTCTTGGCTTCGTGGCCCTCGGCGCTGGCATCGGGAACGAACAGGAATCCGTGAAGGTGGCCGACATGCTGACCCTCGACGGTGACGTCACCGTCGGCGGTGATCTGGGCTTCGAGCATCGTGTTCTCTCTCAGGCGCCGCATCAGGACGCTGGTGCGCCGGTCGACGAAGCGGCTCGCGAGGCGTTCGTGCAGGGCGTCGGACAGCCTGTCCTCTACCCGACGTGTCTCGCCCTGCCAATGTTCCGGGTCGCGCAGCCAGTCGGGTCTGTTGGCGACGAACGTCCAGGTGCGTCCCTGGGCGATCCGGCGCGACAGGGTGTCGATGTCGCCGTCGGTGCGGTCGATCATCGCCACCTGCTCGGCGAACCACGTGTCGGGGATGCGGCCCGCCATGCCCTTCATCAGGAATCGATAGAGCTGCGCCACCAGATCGGCGTGCACCTGCGGGTGGACCTTGCGATAATCCGGCACGCCGCAGACGTCCCAGAGCCGGCGCACGCCGGCCGGGCTGCGGGCGAGGTCGCGGACGTCGTCCTCCTTCATCAGAATCTCGAGGGCCTGCTGGTCCTCGCCCATGGGGGCGCGGGTCAGACCCGTTTCGCGCGGGTGCTCGTCGAGGCTCGCCTGCAGGGCCTCCAGGCTGCCGAAGCTCAGGTCCGGGTTGCGCCACTGCAGGATGCGGAGCGGGTCGAAATCGTGGCTCTCCAGCCGCTCCACCAATTCGGCCTCGAAGGGCGGGCAGCGCCCGGTGGAGCCGAACGTCCCGTCCGACAGGTGCCGTCCTGCACGGCCGGCGATCTGGCCCATCTCGGCGGGGGTGAGCTTGCGGAAGCGGGTGCCGTCGTACTTCCAATTGGCCGCGAACGCGACGTGGTCGACGTCGAGGTTGAGGCCCATCCCGACCGCGTCGGTGGCGACGAGGTAGTCGACGTCCCCGGCCTGGTACATCTCGACCTGGGCGTTGCGGGTCCGGGGCGAGAGCGCGCCCAGCACCACCGCGGCGCCGCCGCGCTGGCGGCGGATCAGCTCGGCGATGGCGTAGACCTCCTCGGCCGAGAACGCCACGATGGCCGTGCGCCGGGGCAGGCGCGACAGCCGCTTCTCCCCCGCGAAGGTGAGCTGCGACAGCCGCGGCCGCGTCGTGGTGTGGACGTTGGGGATCAGGCTCTGGACCAGCGGCAGCATGGTCGAGGAGCCGATCAGCAGGGTCTCCTCTCGGCCGCGCACGTAGAGCAGGCGGTCGGTGAAGACGTGGCCGCGATCCATGTCGGCGGCGAGCTGGATCTCGTCGATGGCGACGTACGCCACGTCGAGGTCGCGGGGCATCGCCTCGATGGTGCAGATCCAGTAGCGCGGCCGGTCCGGCTTGATCTTCTCCTCGCCGGTGACGAGCGCGACCTTCTCGGGGCCGACTTTGGCGACGACGCGCAGGTAGACCTCCCGGGCGAGCAGCCGCAGGGGCAGCCCGATCATCCCGGTCGGGTGCGCGAGCATCCGCTCGATGGCGAGATGCGTCTTGCCGGTGTTGGTCGGCCCGAGGACCGCCGTGACGCCGCGGGCGCGAACGTCGCGGGGCAGCGAGCGGCTTTGCGAGGGGCGGAGCAGCGCGTCGATGGTCGGCGGTTCCTTCGGATGAGAAGGCCGTCGCGGCGCCGTCAGGGCGCGGGCGGGGAGGGGTTCTGTCGGCCGGTCGCGTCAGGGACGATAGGGCCGGATGGGTCGTCCCCCATATGGGATGCCGCCGCCGCCAGGTCCAACGCCGCCAGGTCCAACGCTTCCGGGGCCAAAGCCTCCAGGCCCAACCTGCGGCGTGATCATCGGGTAGATGTCTATCTGCGTCGTCGGCGTGCCCGGCTGGGGTGCGAGGTCGGCGCAGAGCGTGTCGGCATTCGCGGTCAGCGGACCGCGGCGGGGCGGGCGATGCTCGATCACTTCAGCCGACGAGGACGCATCGCCGCCGCATCCGGCTTCAGCGGTGCCGGCGCTCAGCCGGTCCGCGGCCGCCGGGCCGGCGAGGGCGATCAGGACCGGGACGATTCGGAGGACGGGCACGCGCATCCACGAATTATCGCCCGGCCGGTGAAGATTTCATCCCCGACGGCCGTCCTCGCGGTCGGAGGCGGCTCAATCCACGCCTTCGACCAGCACCACCTCGCCGATTCCCGCGGGCCTGCGCTTCTCGACGGCGGCCTGATACTCGGGTGAGAAGTAGTAGGTGCGGGCGGCCTCGTAGGACTCGAACTCCAGCACGACGTTGCGCGGCCGGCCCTCGCCCTCCAGCGCCTCGCAGCGGCCGCCGCGGACCAGCGGCTTGCAGCCGTACTTGCGCATGGCCTCGGAGGCCATGGCGGCGTAGTCCTTGTAGGTCTCCGGGTCGGTGACCGTCATCCGGACGATGATGTAGCCCTTGGGCATTGTCAGGCCTCCCTGGCGCGGCGGCCGCGCCCCGCAGGCGTGCCGGGAAATCGGCCGCCGGTCAAAGGCGGCGCAACGGCGGCGCTATTGCCCGGGCAGGCTCGCCTGCGCGACGTCGCCGCTGGCCGCGGGGGCGGCTCCGGCCGTCCCGATGGTCTCGGCGGCGCCGCTCTGGGTCCAGCGCATCGCCTCGATGATGTTCGTGCCGACCGTGGTGAGGACCGAGATGCGCAGCGGAATCAGCGCCCGTGTCCCCGCGACCGGCGCGAGCCAGACCGACATCTCCCGGTTCTCCTCCATGAACTTCACCCCCGGCCGGTCCGGACGGTGGCCCGCCACTGCTTGGTAGCGGGCGTTGCAGACGAGGACCTGTCCGGCATAGCCCGGCTTCTGCACGGGCCGCGTCTCGGCGTAGCTCAGCAGCACGTTGAACCGGGTGGCGCCGTCGAAGACCGGCAGGGTCCGGTTGCAGTTGTCCGGGTCCAGGGGCTCGCCGCGTCCCTGCGTCGGCATCAGCAGGGCGCTCACCGGATCGAGGATGCCGCGCTTGTTGGCGGCTGTGACCGGCACGCGGTCCTGCATGTCGACGAGCGGCGGCGCGATCTCGGACTGGACCACGTTTCCGTGGGCCAGAGCCATGCGCACGGCGATCCCGGAACTCGCCGTGTGCGTGGCGATCGAGAAGGCGCCGGGCTGGGGCGCTGCCGCGAAGGTTCCGGAGGCCCGGGCCGAGCCCCGGCCGCCCGTGATGGCGCCGACGAGGCCGGTGAGCGTCGCCGACACGTCCATGAGGTAGCGGTCGCGGTCGAAGGAGCCGGCGAGCCGCGCGGTGCCGATCGGCAGGCCCGCGAGATTGATGCTGTAATCGACCGCCACCGTGGCGGGCGCCGCCGCCCCCGGCCGCTTTGCCCGCGCCCGCGCCTCCGCCGGGCCGGCCAGGGCCGCGACGGCGAGGACGGCGCCGACGACCCGTCCGAGGGGACGCAGGGTCACGGGCTTGATCGTCCGACGGACAGGCGTGGCGCTCATGATCCGGATCGCATCCCAGGAGGTCGGGCCCCGATGCCCGCTCGGCCACGCCCGTCTCAGGCGGTGCGGTGCCTTCCTGCGGGCGGAGTACGGCTATATCCCGGCATCGTGGTTAACAGACCGTTGGGGCTCCGCCGCGCTCAGCTTGCCGCCGCGGACCTTGACGCAACGCACCTGCGTCGCCTATAGGCTCGCGCCTTCAACAGGACTCCGCCGGACCTGGAACACGCAATGGGCGCCGCCCGCTGCGACGACGATCGCGCCGGCCGCGATCGGGTCTTCATCGAGCGGAACGAGACGGGATCTTAAGTCATCATGGCGCGCCGCTGCGAACTCACCGGCAAGGCCGTTCAGGTCGGCCACCTCGTGAGCCACTCGAACCGCAAGACCAAGTGCCGGTTCCTGCCGAACCTGTGCAACGTCACCCTGCAGTCCGACGCGCTGGGCAAGCGCGTCCGCCTGCGGGTCACCGCCCACGCCCTGCGCTCGGTTGAGCACCGCGGCGGCCTCGACGCCTTCCTGATCAAGGCCGGCGAGGGTGACCTCTCGCAGACCGCGCGCCTGCTGAAGCGCGAGATCCACAAGAAGCTCGCCGAGACCCAGCCCGCCGCGGCCTGAGCCCGCGGGCTTCGCGCCCCCTTTCGTCGGACGGTTCGAGCCGCCGCAGCCCCTGGGCTACGGCGGCTTCCGCTTGCGCGTGGCGGGCCATCGATCCGTGCAATTCCGACCACACCCTCATCCTGAGGTGCCCGCGTCAGCGGGCCTCCAGGGAGGGCTCCAGGAATCGCGGTGCTATCTGGAGGGCTCTTTCGAGGCCTCCGCTGCGCTCCGGCACCTCAAGATGAGGTTCTGAATCGGATGAGGCAAAAGGCGGAGCGGCAGCGGCCGCTCCGGCCGGCCGGCGATCACCGTCGCCCGCCGGCCGCGCGCAGCATCCGGCTCGTCGGCGCGGGCGCACCGTCCTCCTCGAACAACTCGGCCAGCTTCTCGGTCATCGCGCCACCGAGTTCCTCGGCGTCGATGATCGTCACGGCGCGGCGATAGTACCGGGTCACGTCGTGGCCGATGCCGATGGCCAGGAGTTCCACCGGCGAGCGCGTCTCGATCTCCTCGATCATCCAGCGCAGGTGGCGCTCCAGGTAGTTGCCGGCATTCACCGAGAGGGTCGAATCGTCCACCGGCGCGCCGTCCGAGATCACCATCAGGATCTTGCGCTGCTCCGGCCGCCCGAGCAGGCGCTTGTGCGCCCAGTCGAGCGCCTCGCCGTCGATGTTCTCCTTCAGCAGCCCCTCGCGCATCATCAGCCCGAGGTTCTTGCGCGCCCGCCGCCAAGGGGCGTCCGCGGCCTTGTAGACGATGTGGCGCAGGTCGTTCAGGCGGCCGGGATTCGGTGGCTTGCCGGCGGCGAGCCACGCCTCGCGGCTCTGACCGCCCTTCCAGGCCCGGGTGGTGAAGCCCAGGATCTCCACTTTCACGCCGCAGCGCTCCAGCGTCCGCGCCAGGATGTCGGCGCAGGTCGCCGCCACGGTGATCGGCCGGCCGCGCATCGAGCCGGAATTGTCGAGGAGCAGCGTGACCACCGTATCGCGGAAATTCGTGTCCTTCTCCTGCTTGAAGGAGAGGGGCTGGTACGGGTCGATGACGACGCGCACGAGGCGCGCCGGGTCGAGCTGACCCTCCTCCAAGTCGAAATCCCAGGCCCGGTTCTGCTGGGCGAGCAGCCGCCGCTGCAGGCGGTTGGCGAGGCGCCCGACCACGCCCTGCAGGTGCGAGAGCTGCTTGTCGAGGTAGGAGCGCAGGCGCGACAGCTCGTCGGCGTCGCACAACTCCTCGGCGTGGATGACCTCGTCGAACCGGGGATTGAACACCCGGTACTCGGGCCCGCGGGCCTCGTTGCCCTGCCGCTGCGGCGGGCGCGACGCCTCCGAGGCCTCCTCGGAATCGGCGTCCTCGGCCTCCTCGGGCAATTCTCCGGACGGCGCGTCAGCGGATTCCTGGGCGCCTTCCTCGATCTCGTCGGAGGCCTCCTCGGAGGTCTCGATCTCGGCGCGCTCGCCCTGGCTCTTCTCCTCCGAGTCGCCCTCGCTCGGATTCTGCTCGTCGTCCTGGGCCTCGTTCTCGTCGTCGTTCTCGTCGTCCTCGGCGTCGAACGGCGTCTCGTCCGACATGTCGAGGGACGTGAGGAGGTCGCGCACCGAGCGGGCGAACTTGCGCTGATCCTCGATGGAGCCGAGCAACCCGTCGAGATTCGGTCCGGCCTTGGCCTCGATATGCTCGCGCCACAGCTCGACGATCTTGGAGGCGGCCTCGGGCGGCTTCTGGCCGGTCAGGCGCTCGCGCACCATCAGGGCGACGGCGTCCTCCATAGGGGCGTCGGCCCGGTCTGTGATGGTCTCGTACTTGCCGCCGCGGTGATAGCGGTCCTCCAGCATCGCCGAGATGTTGCTGGCGACGCCCGCCATCCGCCGCGAGCCGATCGCCTCGACCCGGGCCTGCTCGACCGCGTCGTAAACCGCCCGCGCGGCGGCGTTCTCGGGGGCGAGGCGGCGGTGGACGGCCACGTCGTGGCAGCCGAGCCGCAGCGCCATGGCGTCGGCGTTGCCCCGCAGCACCGCGACGTCCTGCGCCGAGAGCTTGCGCGGGGGCTCGGGCAGCCGGGCCTTGTCGCCGGTGAGCGCCGGCCGGTCGGTGGCGTAGGTGACCTCGACCTCGGCGCGTCGGGCGATGGCGCGCAGGCACCCGGCCACCGAGCGCTTCAGGGGCTCGGCCACGGGTTCACGGCGCTCGCCGGGCTTGCGGTTGGAGATGGACATGCGCGGCTACCGGTCGTCGTCGGACGCGAAGGGGCGGGTCAGGATCTCGTCCCGGCCGAAGGAAGCGACGGCGTGGCGCGCGCGAACGGGGCGGCGCGGGCAGAGCCCGATGCAGTCACCCCGATCCCGCGCGCCACGACCTCCTCCATGCGGGTCAGCTCAGCGCGACGTTCACCGCGCTCTCGGGCAGCTCCTTGCCGAAGGCGCGCTGATAGAATTCGGCCACCAGCGTCCGCTCCAGCTCGTCGCACTTGTTGAGGAACGTCACCCGGAAGGCGAAGCCGATATCCTTGAAGATGTCGGCGTTCTCGGCCCAGGTGATCACCGTGCGCGGGCTCATGACGGTGGAGAGGTCGCCGTTCATGAAGGCGTTGCGGGTGAGATCCGCCACGCGCACCATGCGGTTGACGATGTCGCGGCCCTGGTCGCCCCGATAGTGGGTGGCCTTCGAGAGCACGATGTCGACCTCGCGGTCGTGCGGCAGGTAGTTCAGCGTGGTGACGATCGACCACCGGTCCATCTGGCCCTGGTTGATCTGCTGGGTGCCGTGATAGAGGCCCGACGTGTCGCCGAGGCCGACCGTATTGGCGGTGGCGAACAGCCGGAAGGCCGGGTGCGGGCGGATCACGCGCTTCTGGTCGAGGAGCGTCAGCCGGCCCGACAGCTCCAGCACGCGCTGGATCACGAACATCACGTCCGGGCGGCCGGCATCGTACTCGTCGAATACCAGCGCGACGTTGTTCTGCAGCGCCCAGGGCAGGATGCCGTCCTGGAAGGCGGTGACCTGCTTGCCGTCCTGGAGGACGATGGCGTCCTTGCCGACGAGGTCGATGCGCGAGACGTGGCTGTCGAGGTTGATCCGGATGCACGGCCAGTTCAGCCGGGCGGCGACCTGCTCGATATGGGTCGACTTGCCGGTGCCGTGGTAGCCGGTGACCATCACGCGGCGGTTGCGGGCGAAGCCGGCCAGGATCGCGAGCGTCGTCTCCCGATCGAAGATGTAGTCCGGGTCGACATCCGGCACGTGCTCCTCGGGCTCGGCGAAGGCCGGCACCTTGAGGTCGAGATCGATGCCGAAGACATCGCGGACGGAGACGGTGCGGTCGGGCAGCGCGGCTTGCGTAGCGTCAGAGAGCATTCGGAACCTCGTGAGGCGCGGGCGCTTCACTCCCAAACAGTGAAGCATCCGCGCGGAAGAACGTCGAGCCGGGCCTCCGCGGCGGGGCGGAGTCCTCCTTAGACGGCGGCGCGTTCGGGCGCCACCGACCGGCATCGCCCCCATATAGGGCTGCGCCGCGCGGTTTGCCCTATCCTGGATGCAACCCGGCCTGCATCCTTCGTGCCGTTGAAGCCGTTCGCGCTCGCGAACGGCGTCATGGTCCTCTTATGACGCACTCTGCTCGGGCCGCGTCTCGCGCCGAGCCGGCGTCCGCCTTGGGGGAGTACGGGTCAGCAGAGCCCGGCCGCGCGCAGGACATCGTGGGCCCGGATGATGTCGCGCAACCGCTCCTCGAAGGAGCGGTCGCCGCCGTTGGCATCCGGGTGGAAGCGCTTCACCAGCACCTTGTACTGCGCCTTGATGGCGGCCGAATCCGCGCCCTCCTCAAGTCCCATCACGTCGAGGGCCCGGCGGACCGTGGCCGAGTGGCGGGGCTTCGGCGGCTCGGGCTGGCGGGCGCGGCGGCGCGCCTCGCCGACGCCCTCGCCGCGCAGGATGCCGAGAGGATCGACATAGGCCCAGTCGCGCGCAGGCTCGCTGGCGGGTTTCTCGCCCGCCTTGTTCACCCCCATCGCCCAGGTCGGGCGGTGACCGATGATCGCGTCCTTCTGATAGGCCTGCACGGCGGCA
The DNA here is from genome assembly GCF_000364445.2 of Methylobacterium mesophilicum SR1.6/6. Lineage (NCBI taxonomy): Bacteria > Pseudomonadati > Pseudomonadota > Alphaproteobacteria > Hyphomicrobiales > Methylobacteriaceae > Methylobacterium > Methylobacterium mesophilicum. The sequence continues at coordinate 4,365,303 of NZ_CP043538.1, forward strand.
TCGTTCATGCCGTCGAAATAGTTGTAGCTGGCGTTGTAGGCGCGGACATGATCGATGCAGAAGCGCCAGTACTGGCCTTCCGCCTTCCGGCCCTTCGGCGCCCGGTACAGGCCCGGCTGCGTGCAGCCCGGACTCTCGCAGACGGCCTCGGCCGCGGCCTTCGGCTCGTCGCAGGACGGTTTGATCCGGATGCTGTCGAACAGGCGCGAGTTGAGATCCATGACGGGCCGATTATGAGGGGGCGGACCTGAGACACAAGGGCACCGGGCCTGATGACGCATGCGCGAGATCGGGCTTGACGGACACGCACGAACACGACGCGAGGCGCGATGGCTGACGGAGCGGGCGGCACCCTGCGGGACTGGATGGAGGCGCGGCTGCGGGAACAGCTCGCACCGGCGCGCCTCGACGTGATCGACGAGTCGCATCTGCATGCCGGCCATGCCGGAGCACGGCCGGGGGGCGAGACCCATTACCGGCTCGACATCGTCGCGGCGGCATTCGAGGGCAAGAGCCGGGTGGAGCGGCACCGCTTGGTGAACGCGCTGCTCGACGACGCGTTCAAGCGGGGCTTGCACGCCCTCGCACTGCGGGCGCGTACGCCGGCCGAGGCCGCCTGACACCGTTTCTGCGAGCGGAGCGCAGCGATCCAGCCGGCACCGCGTTCGGAATGGGTGCGCTACACCGGGTCGCTTGGCTGCATCCGTGGTGACGCGGCGGGTCGCTCTGACGGTGGGACGGGGGTGGAGACGGGATATGGTGATGCGCGCGCCGATCGGCACCTGCCGGATCCAGGGCCGCGCGCCAGATGAGCGGGCGACCGTGACCCTATCCGGGAGAGCGCCATGCCCCTGCGGGTGACACCGCGCATCGCCATCGCGGACGATGAGATCGAGCTGTCTTTCCTGCGGGCCTCGGGCGCGGGCGGCCAGAACGTCAACAAGGTCGAGACCGCGGTGCAACTCCGCTGGCCGGTTTTCGCGTCGCCGGCCGTGGACGATCGGGTCAAGGCGAACCTCGTCCGCTTGGCCGGGCGACGGATGACCAAGGATGGGGTCCTCGTCCTGACAGGGCAGCGCCACCGCACCCAGGAGCGCAACCGGGCCGAGATCCTGCAGCGCCTGATCGATCTGGTCGCGGAGGCCGCCAAGCCGCCCCCGCCGATCCGCCGCCCGACGAAGCCGACGCGGGGTTCGCAGGAGCGGCGCATCGGGGCCAAGAAGAATCGCGCCACGATCAAGCAGGGACGCGGCAGCGTCAGGGACTCTGACAGCTGACGGGCAGGCCGCCTCGGTGGCGGCCCAATGGCCGCCTCAATGGATGGCGTCGATCACCTCGGCCTTCGGGCTGGCATCGGGGGCCGGCGACGAGCCCGCCACCAACGTGCTGCCCGGCTTGGCGAGCGTGAGGGCGATGGCGATCAGCGCCAGGATGGCGGCGAGCGCGGCCGGGAACAGGAAGGCCGACTCGCCGTAGCGGATATCGAGGAGACCGCCGATCACCGCGCCAGTGCTGAGGCCCGCCCAGAGCGGGGCCTGGATCCAGAAGGACGGGGCGACGGTACCGAGCAGCAGGTTGGCGCAGCCCGTCCCGAAACGGACGACCGCGCCTGTGACGTAGGTCAGCGCCAGGGAGCGGCCGCCCTCGTCCTGAAGCGTCGCGTTCTGGAGGCCCAAGGCGAGAACGATCGGATAGGCATGCAGCGGATAGGCGAAGGTGCCCCACGGCATCAGAAGGCCGCCGGCCAGCAGGAGTGCCTGGATGGTCAGGAGGACGGCGAGCCGCCAACGGCCGACCCAGGCGGCGATCAGCGTTCCCAGGAAGGCGCCGAAGCAGAAGATGCTGATGGTGCTGGCGACTCGGGTGACGTTCTCCCAATCGCCGTTCGACACCGCCACGCCGAAGCGCGTCGTGTTGCCCGACATGAAGGACATGAACAGCTGCGAGAATTCCAGGAAGCCGATGGAATCGGCGCAGCCGGCCAGTGCAGCGAGGGCGATGGCGAAGGGGATCCGGGTTCGCGGATCGGCCGGGAAGGACTTGTCCGCCGGAGGCTCGGGCTTTCGCTCAGGCGTGCCAATACCGGTCCGACTGCCGTAATCCGCCATGCTGATCCCCCGATGCAGCGGTCGCGCCTGTCGCGACCGACTGACAATGGACGAACAGCCAAGCGGTTTCATGCCGCGGTGCGGCGCAACACAACGACGCGGCCGGGCACCGGCCGGCCGGCCTCCCGGCGGATGCTCGCCGGGCGCAGCGCGACGAGGTCGAGGCCGGCCGCGGCGGCCGTGTCGGCGAGATGCCGGTCGGCATGGGCGTAGCGCCCGTCCGGACCCAGGACGGTCCCGGCCCCGTCGTGGGATTGCACGGTGACCGCCCCCAGCCCTCCGGGTCGCAAGATCCGGCCGATCCCCGCCAGGAAGGCGCCGAGATCCGCCACGTAGATCAGCACGTCGGCGGCGAGACAGAGATCCGCGGATCCCTGCGGCTCGCCGGCCAGGAAGGCGATCACCTCGTCCTCGACGAGGCGGTCGTAGAGCGGGCGATCCCGCCAGAGCCTGTCGCGTGCCCGGGTCAGCATCCCCGGCGAGACATCGATGCCGACGAGATGCTCGGCCCGGTCGCGGATCGCCGCGCCCATCAGGCCGGTACCGCAGCCGAGATCGAGTACGATCGCGAACCGCTCCGGATCCGCCGGCAGGGCGTCGCGGATGCATTGCGGACCGACATACCCCAAGCCTTCCACGAGGTGCCGCTCGAAGCGCGGGGCGTAGCCGTCGAACAGGGCCCGGATATGGGCGGCGGAGAGGACCGGCAGGCCGCCGGCCGGCTTCAGGCGCGTCAGGTGCGCCCGCACACCCAGTGTGTCGCCGGGGTCGATGGCGAGGGCGTGGGCATAGGCACGGGCGGCGGCGTCCCGCAGGTCCGGGGCGCCCTCCGCCGCCAACGCCTCCCGGGCCCGCCCCAGGAGCAGCCAAGCCGGCGCGTAGCGCGGCGCGATCTCCAGGGCCTGCTCGGCGAGGTCGGCGGCCCCGGTGAAGTCGCCATCCGCCAGGCAGGCTTCCGCGTAGCGATAGCGGCGGTCGGCGAGGAGGTCGCCGGAACTGAGGTGCGAGGCCATGCGTCTGCCGGGTCGGGGGCGCCTATATACCGGGGCCACCGGCGGACTCCACCGGCAGCACGGACCCGATGCCGACACGCGCCAGCGAACTCCTCACCCTGACCCGCGAGGGGCTCTACTGCCCCCTCGGTCGCTTCCACGTCGATCCGACCTGGCCGGTGGAGCGTGCGCTGATCACCCACGGCCATGCCGACCACGCCCGGTCCGGGCACGGCCAGGTGCTGGCGACGCCCGAGACCCTGCGGATCATGGCGGTGCGCTACGGCGCGGAGTTCTGCCGCCAGCGGCAGGAGGCCCGGCTCGGCGAGGCTTTGTCCGTGGGCGACGTGACCGTGCGCTTCGCCCCAGCCGGGCACGTCCTCGGCTCCGCACAGATCGCCATCGAGCGCGAGGGAGCCCGCGTGGTGGTCTCGGGCGACTACAAGCGCGCGCCGGACCCGACCTGCCTGCCCTTCGAAGTGGTGCCCTGCGATGTCTTCATCACCGAGGCGACCTTCGGTCTGCCGGTCTTCACCCACCCCGACACACGGGGCGAGGTCCGCAAGCTCCTCGAATCGGTGAAGCTGTTCCCCGAGCGGGCGCACATCGTCGGCGCCTACGCGCTCGGCAAGGCGCAGCGGGTGATGGCGCTCCTGCGGGAGGAAGGCTGGGACCGGCCGATCCATCTGCACGGGGCCATGGAGAAGCTCACCGCCCTCTACAAGGAGGAGGGGATCCCGCTGGGCGACACGCCGAAGGTGGTGGCCGCCGAGCGCAAGGATCTGCACGGGGCGATCGTGATCTGCCCGCCCTCGTCGATCCAGGATCTGTGGTCCCGGAAGTTTCCGGATCCGGTCACCTGCTTCGCCTCGGGCTGGATGCGGGTGCGGGCCCGCGCCCGGCAGAAGGGCGTCGAGCTGCCGCTGGTGATCTCCGACCATTCCGACTGGCCGGACCTGTGCCGCACCATCCGCGACACCGGTGCCGGCGAGGTCTGGGTCACGCACGGGCAGGAGGACGCGCTGGTCCACTGGTGCGGCACGCAGGGCATCAGGGCCCGGCCGCTCCACCTGCTGGGATACGGCGACGACGGGGAAGCCGAAGTTGCCGCTGAAGGCAGCCCAGGGGCTGACGCGGAGGCAGCGGCGTGAACGAGTTCGCCCACCTGCTGGACCGCCTCGCCTACGAGCCGCGACGCAATGCCAAGCTGCGGATGCTGCAGGATTACTTTTCCCGCACACCCGATCCGGAACGAGGCTTCGCGCTCGGCGCCATGACGGGCACCTTGAGCTTTCGCGAAGCCAAGCCGGCCCTCATCCGCGGCCTGGTGGAGGAGCGGATCGATCCGGTGCTGTTCCGGCTGTCGCACAACTATGTCGGGGATCTCGCGGAGACGACGGCGCTGATCTGGCCGGGGCGGCCGGAGGCGCCGCGGGAACCGGGCCCGGGCCACAACAACCCGCCGCCGCACGTCCCGACCCTGGCGGAGGTCGTCGAGACACTGGCGACCATCCCCAAACGCGAGCTGCCCCGCCACCTCGCCGAATGGCTCGATGCCCTCGACGAGACCGGCCGCTGGGCGCTCCTGAAGCTCGTCACCGGCAACCTCCGCGTCGGCGTCTCAGCGCGGCTCGCCAAGACCGCGGTGGGCGCGCTGGGCGGCCACGATGCGGACGCTGTCGAGGAGGTCTGGCACGGGCTGACACCGCCATTCGAGACCCTGTTCGCCTGGGTCGAGGGACGGGGTGAGCGCCCGGAGACCCTGAACCCGGCCCCGTTCCGGCCCCCGATGCTGTCACACCCGATCGAGGAGGAGGCCGACCTCGAGAAGCTTGAGGCCGAGGCGTTCTCGGCCGAGTGGAAGTGGGACGGCATCCGCGTCCAGCTCGTCGGCGGACTCGACCGGGCCGGCGAGCAGGTCGGAAAGGTTTATTCCCGCACCGGTGAGGACATCACCGGGGCGTTCCCGGATCTCGCCGAGGCCATCACCTTCGCGGGCGCGCTCGACGGCGAACTGCTGATCCTGCGCGAGCGGCGGGTGCAGAGCTTCAACGTGCTGCAGCAGCGGCTGAACCGGAAGGCCGTCACGGCAAAGCTCCTCGAGGAGTTCCCTGCCCATGTCCGGGCCTACGACCTCCTCACCCTCGACGGTGAGGACCTGAGGCCTGAGCCCTTCGCGGCCCGGCGGGCGAAGCTCGAGGCCCTCGTCACGCGCCTCGACCATGCCCGGATCGATATCTCGCCGCGCGTGCCGTTCGCGGATTGGGAGGCGCTGGCCGCCGCGCGGGCCGACCCCGCCTCCGTGGGGGCCGGCGAGGACGCCGATGCCATTGAGGGTGTGATGCTCAAGCGCCTGAACAGCCCCTACCTGCCAGGGCGACCCAAGGGGCCATGGTGGAAGTGGAAGCGCGAGCCCCACATCGTCGATGCCGTGATGATGTACGCCCAGCGGGGGCATGGGAAGCGCTCGTCCTTCTACTCGGACTACACGTTCGGAGTCTGGCGCGCGGCGCCCGAGGGCGGGGACGAGCTTGTGCCGGTGGGCAAGGCCTATCACGGCTTCACCGACGCGGAACTCGCCAAGCTCGACCGCTACGTCCGCAACAACACCACCAAGCGCTTCGGCCCGGTGCGCGAGGTCGCCCACGGGCGCGACGCCGGCCTCGTGCTGGAGATCGCCTTCGAGGGCGTGCAGCGCTCGACCCGTCACAAGTCCGGGGTGGCGATGCGCTTCCCCCGGGTCAGCCGCATCCGCTGGGACAAGCCCCCCGCTGAGGCCGACCGGATCGACGTGCTGGAGCGCATCCTCGCCCGCGGCGAGCGCGAGATCGCGCCCGGCGCGACCCTGATGGAGAAGTCCGCATGAGGCAGGGGATCAACCGAGAGGGCAAGATCGGGCCGGTGGAGGCGTTGGCCGCGGGCCCGGTGGAGCGCCACGCGAGCGGGCGCCTCGCCATCGCGACCCCGGGGCAGGGCTTCACGGATTTCACCGCCGCGGTGTCGGATTTCGTGCGCGGCAGCGGCGTCCAGGACGGTCTCGTGACGGTGTTCTGCCGGCACACCTCGGCCTCGTTGACCATCCAGGAGAATGCCGATCCCGACGTCCAGACGGACCTGATGGCGGCGCTCGACGGGTTCGCGCCGCGGCACGCCGGCTACGTCCACGGCGCCGAGGGGCCGGACGACATGCCGGCCCATATCCGCACGCTGGTCACCGATTCGGCCCTCACCATCCCGCTGGTCGACGGCCGCCTCGCGCTCGGCACGTGGCAGGGGATCTACCTGATCGAGCATCGTGATCGGCCGCACCGGCGGGAGATCGTGCTGAGCGCGATCGGCGCGTGAAGTCCGCGCCGTCATCGATTCGGTCCGCCCGCAAGGACGGCGGTGTGCCGGCCGGCTCAGCGCGGCCGCATCGGCGGCAGGGGCGGCAACAGACCGCCGCACACGGACGATTAACCATATCGGGCGCTTATGATTCTCCGTCGGGTCGGCTGCCCTGCCGGTCTCGCGAACGGAGACCCCGATGGGCCTTTTCGCTGCGCTCTCGAACTCGATTTCCGGCGCCTCGGCGCAGTCCCTCGCCCTGAACAACATCTCGGGGAACATCGCCAACACCCAGACGGCGGGCTTCAAGTCCACCGAGACGAGCTTCGCCGACATGCTGGCCCAGACCGAGGGCGGCATGCAGCCGGCCGGTGGCGTCTCGTCCAGCACGCGCAACAGCCTCAACATCCAGGGCACGGTGCAGTCGACCGGCGTGTCGACCAACCTCGCGATCTCGGGCAACGGCTACTTCATCGTCCGGGAGAACACCGGCACGGACCAGAGCCCGAGCTTCACCGGTCAGACCGGCTATACGCGCCGCGGCGACTTCACGCCGGACGCGAACGGCTACCTCACCAACGGCGCGGGCTACTACCTGTTCGCCGGCCCTTCGGCGAGCGGCCCGGTGCAGGTCCCGACCGGCGCCAACACCCTGTCGAGCCTCACGGTCTCGCCCGCCGGTACGCTCACCGGAACGGCCGCAAACGGCAGTTCGGTACCGCTGGGCACGCTCACGCTCGCGCAATTCGGCCTGCAGGACAATCTCGCCTCCCTCGACGGCGGCACCTACGTGGCCACCGACAAGTCGGGCACGCCGAGCTACGGCCTGAACGGCGCCACCATCGCCGCCGGCTCGGTCGAGCAGTCGAATGCCGGGATCGCCGATCAGTTCTCCAAGATGATCGAGACCCAGCAGGCCTATACGGCCAACACGAAGGTCATGAGCACCACCGACCAGATGCTCCAGGACGCCATCGCGATGTACACCTGAGGCGGTCCTAGGGGCGTCATAGGGTGTCCGGTCGAACGCTTCGGCCGTGCGTCCCGCCCCGCCGTCGCTTCGCTGCGCTCGGAAGGACGGCGGCCCCCAAGCGATCGGCCGGGAACGGTCTTACAGAAACTTCAGCGGGTCCTTCTCGGGCGGAGGCGGTGCCACGTCGGCCCGGTTCCACCAGCCGCCGCCGAGGGCCACGAACAGGGCGGCGGTGTCGGCGTACTGAGTGGCGCGCGCACCCGCCGAAGTCACCAGCGCCGAGAGGTATCCCTGCTGGGCGATCAGCACCTGCGAGGAGGTGACGGCGCCCGCCGTGTACTGCTTGCGGATCAGCCCGAGGCTCTGGTTCGTGGCGCTCACCGCGGCGTCGGCGGCGGCCACCGCCTTGGCGTCGGCCTGGAGCGCCCGCAGGGCGTCGGCGACGTTCTGGAAGGCCGTGATCACCGTCGCCTTGTACTGCGCCTGCGCCTCCGTCAGCGATTCCTCGGAGGCCCGCTGGCGCCGGAACAGGGTGCCGGCATCGAAGATCGGCGCCGTCGCCTGACCGATGATCGTGAAGAACGCCGCACCGGGACTGGTCACCTGTGCGATCCGCGTGGCGCTCGAGCCGCCGGTGGCGGTCAGGCTGAACTGCGGCAGGCGGTTGGCCACCGCCACGCCGACATTGGCGCTCGCCTGCTGGACCAGGGCCTCGGCGGCCTTCACGTCGGGGCGCTGCTGAACCAGCCGCGAGGGCAGGCTGACCGGGAGCCGGGTCGGCAGGTGCAGGGCCGACAGGTCGAAGGTCTCCGAGACTTCGTCGGAGGGAAGGCGCCCGGCCAGCGCGGTGAGCAGGTTGCGCTGCTGCGCCAGCTGCTTCTCCAGCGGCGGCAGCAGCTGCTGCGACAGGGCCAGCGCTGCCTGCTGCTGCACCACGTCTGCCCCCGCGATCTGACCCAGCGAGAGCTGCTTGTTGTAGAGCTGCAGGATCTCGGTCTGCGCCTGGATCACCTTGCGGGTCGCGTCGATCTGCGCCCGCAGCGAGGCCTCCTGGATCGCGGCCGCCACCACGTTGCCTGTCAGGCTGAGATAGGCGGCCTCCAGCTGGAAGCGCTGGTTCTCGGTGGTGGCCTCGAGCGACTCGATCTGGCGGCGGTTCCCGCCGAACACGTCCGGATTGTACGAGACCACCGCCTGCGGCGTGGACAGGCTGTAGAGATACTGGTTCTGGTTGTTGAGGGGCGATTGCAGGTCGAGGCCCGGCGCCAGCGCTCCCTGGATCTGCGGGGTCGCGGTGAGGCTCGGGTAGAGCGTGCCCTTCTGGGCGAGCACGTTCTGCTGGGCGACCCGCAGGGAGGCCTGCGCCGCCTCCAGGGTCGGGTTGTTGGCGAGCGCCTGATCGACGAGGCGGTTCAGCGCCCTCGAGCGGAACAGGCCCCACCATTGCCCGGGAATGTCGGCGCCGGAGACGAAGCTCTGGTCGGCCGAGCCGCCCGCCCGGGTCCGGATCTTGTCGGCGGCCGAGGGGTTCTTCAGCGGCTCCTTGGTGTAGCGGCTGACTGGGGGATCCTCCGCCGGCACGTAGTTCGGGCCGACCGCGCAGGCCGACAGGGACAGGGAGGCTGCCAGCACAAGGGCCGCCCGTCCGCACCTCTCCGGCGCCCAGCTCACCATCCTGCCCCCGAACCGCTCGACTTGGTAGAGCGACCCGGCGCGCGTCCAAGTCAATCCGGCCGTCCCTAAGTCCCGCCCGCGGGACCAGCCTTGTGGCGCCCCTGCAACGCGCCGCACCATTGCCCGAGGGCGCCCGGACCGGATCACGCGGCGGCCCGGTGCTCGGTCCGCCCCCGCGCGTCCGGGTTCGGCCGGCGGCGGGAGAACAGGGAGATCAGCACCGGCACGACCACGAGGATCAGGTTCGGCGCCAGGATGATGCCGCCCACCACCACGAGGGCGAGGGGCTTCTGAACCTGCGAGCCGATCCCGGTGGAGACGGCGGCCGGCAGCAGGCCCACGCAGGCGGCCACGCAGGTCATCATCACCGGGCGCATCCGCACCACGGCGGCGTGCCAGACCGCCTCCTGCCGCCTCCAGCCCTCGTCGAGGAGCTGGTTGTAGTAGGCGAGCAGGATCACGCCCTCCATGGTGGAGATGCCGAACAGCGCGATGAAGCCGATCGCCGCCGAGATCGAGAACGGCGTGCCGGTCAGGAACAGGGCGAAGATGCCGCCGATCATCGCCATCGGGATCACCGACAGCGTCAGCAGCATGTCGGCCACCGACGAGAAGTTGATGTAAAGGAGCAGTGCGATCAGCAGCAGCGTGATCGGCACCACGAGGCTGAGGCGGGCGGCCGCTTCCTTCAGGTTGGTGAACTGCCCGACCCATTCCAGCCGGTAGCCCGGGGGCAGGTCGACGGCCTCGGCGACCTTGCGCTGCGCCTCGAGCACCGCGCTGCCGAGGTCGCGACCGCGCACCGAGAACTTCACCGGGATGTAGCGTTCCTGGTCCTCGCGGTAGATGAACGAGGCCCCCGACACGAGGTCCACGTCGGCGATTTCGGAGAGCGGTACCTGGACCACGCCGCCGTTGGGATTCTGGGCGCCCACCGCGATGTTGCGGATGCCGGCGAGCGACGAGCGATACTCCTTGGCGAGGCGCACCCGCATGGGGAAGTGGCGGTCGGAGCCGTACTCGTAGAGGTCGCCGGCGGTCTGGCCGCCGATCGCCGCCTGGATGGTGGTGTTCACGTCGCCGATCGACAGGCCGTAGCGGGCGGCCTTGTGCCGGTCCACGTCGATGCGGACCGTCGGCTGGCCGAGGGACTCGAACACCGACAGGTCGGTGACCCCCTGGACGGTGGCGAGCGCCGCCTTCACGGCGTTCGCGGTCTTGGTGAGCTGCGCGAGGTCGTTGCCGTAGATCTTGACCGAGTTCTCGCCCTTCACGCCTGAGGCCGCCTCTTGGACGTTGTCCTCGATATACTGCGAGAAGTTAAACTCGATTCCGGGGAACTCCGCCGCCAGCTGCTTGCTCAGATTGGCGATCAGGGTCTCCTTGTCGAGTCCTTTCCGCCATTGGTCGATCGGCTTGAGCGGGGCCAGGATCTCGACGTTGAAGAAGCCGGTGGCGTCGGTGCCGTCGTTCGGCCGGCCCTGGTGGGACAGGACCGTGGTGACCTCCGGAACCTCCTGGAAGATCTTGCGCATGCGCTGGACGTAGGCGTTGCCGGCCTCCAGCGAGATCGAGGACGGCATCGTCCCGCGCACGTAGAGGTTGCCCTCCTCGAGGCGCGGCAGGAATTCCAGGCCGAGATTGCGCGCCACGAGGCCCGAGACGAGCAGGATCGCCAGCGTCACGGCGAGCGACAGCACGCGGTTGCGCAGGCCGAAGGCCAGGATGCGCTCGTGCCCGAAGCGCAGGAGCCGCACGATCAGCGTGTCGCGCTCCTCCAGCTTCCTGGGCAGGATCAGCGCCGAGAGCGCGGGCGAGACCGTGAAGGTCGCGAGCAGACCGCCCAGCAGCGCGTACGCGTAGGTCTTGGCCATCGGCCCGAAGATGTGGCCCTCGACGCCGGTCATCGTGAACAGCGGCAGGAAGCCCACGATGATGATCGTCGCCGAGAAGAAGATCGCCCGGTTCACCTCCCGGCCCGCGACCGCGATGGTGCCGAGCCGCCCGGTCAGCCCGGCGGGCGGCGCGTCGCCCTTCACGTGGTCGGGCTCGGCGAGGTGCCGGAACACGTTCTCGACCATGATCACGGTGGCGTCGACGATCAGGCCGAAATCGATGGCGCCGAGCGACAGGAGGTTGGCCGAGTCGCCGCGCACCACGAGGATCAGGATCGCGAAGCCCAGCGCGAAGGGGATCGTCGCCGCCACGATGATCGCGCTCGTCAGCGAGCCGAGGAACAGCCACTGCACCACGAAGACCAGCACCACGCCGAAGATGAGGTTGTGCATCACCGTGTGGGTCGTCGTGTGGATCAGTCCGGACCGGTCGTAGATCCGCTCGATCTTCACGTCGGGCGGCAGGATCGAGGAGCTGTTGATCTTGTCGATCTCGGCCTCGACCCGCTCCAGCGTCGGCAGGCTCTTGCCGCCGCGGCTCATGAGCACGATGCCCTCGACGATGTCGGGTTGGTCGTCGTGGCCGACGATCCCGAGTCGCGGTGCGTTCGAGACCCGCACCTCGGCCACGTCGCGCACCAGCACGGGCGTGCCGTTGACGAGGCTGATCATCGTGTCCCGGATGTCGTCCATGTCGCGGATCAGGCCGATGCCGCGCACCACCGCCGATTGCTGCCCGACGTTGAGCGTCTGCCCGCCGACGTTGATCGAGGCGTTGTTGAGCGCCGTGGTCAGCTGGACGAGGGTCAGGCCCTGCGCCTGGAGGCGGTTCAGGTCGACCGCGACCTCGTATTCCTTGGCCTTGCCGCCGAAGGCGGTGACGTCGACCACGCCGGGAATCGCCTTGAACCGGCGCTGCAGCACCCAGTCCTGCAGGGTCTTCATGTCGGTGGGCGAGTAGCCCGCCGGGCCGACCAGCTTGTAGCGCATGATCTCGCCCACCGGGCTCGTTGGCGAGATCTGCGGCGTGGCTCCGTTCGGCAGCGAGGGGGCCTGCGACAGCCGGTTGAGCACCCGCTGCAGCGCCTCCTCGTACGTGTATTCGTAGTTGAACTGGATCTTCACGTCGGAGAGGCCGAACAGCGAGATCGTCCGCACCACCTGGGCGTTGGGGATGCCGGCGAGCGCCACCTCGAGGGGGATCGTGATGTAGCGCTCGATCTCGTCGGCCGACTGGCCCGGGTTCTGGGTGATCACGTCGACGAGCGGCGGGACCGGATCGGGATAGGCCTCGATGTTGAGCTGCGTGTAGGCGCCGTACCCGATGCCCAGCATCAGCACGAACATCAGCACCACCAGCACCCGCTGGCGGAGCGAGAAGGCGATCAGGGCGTTCATCGGACCGGATCCTCGCTCAGGACGCCTTGTCGCCGGTGGCTGCCCGGTCGATGAACAGGGCGCCGCGAGTCACGACCTGGTCGCCGGCGCGCAAGCCCTGGACGACCTGGGCGTTGTCGCCATTGATCAGTCCGAGCTTGACGTCGCGCGCCTCGATGGCTCCGTCCGGCCGGGCGACCCAGACGTGGGTGCGGTCGCCCTCGTACACGATGGCGGCGACCGGCACGCTGGGCGACGGCTCGCCCTTGCCGGTGACGATCGTGTAGGTGGCGAACATCTCCGGGCGCAGGACCCGGTCTGGGTTGTCGACCTCGCTGCGAACCGCGAGCCGCCGGGTCGCCGGGTCGAGGCTGGAGGCCATGTAGTTCACCCGGGCCTTGAACACCCGCGCGCCGAAGCCCGCCACCTTGGCCTCGACCTCCTGGCCGATGCGAATCTTCGGGATCTCGCTCTCGCGGACGTTGGCGACGAGCCACACCGTGGACAGGTCGCCGATCACGAAGACCGGGTCGCTCGACGCGGAGAGGTACTGGCCGATGCCTACCTTCCGCTGCACGATCGTGCCGGGAATCGGCGCCCGGATCTGGGTCTCCGGGCTCATCGTGCCCTTCTTCTCGTAGGCGGCGATCTCGGCGTCGGTCTTGCCCAGCAGCCGCAGCCGGTTCTTCACCGCGTCGAGGGCGGCCTCGGCGGTCTTCAGGTCGCTCTGGGCCGCGATGACGTCGTTCTGCGCCGACTGGTAATCCTTCAGCGCCGTCGCGTGGGCCTGGAACAGCTCCTGCTGGCGCTGGGCGATGGTCTGGTCGAGCTTCAGGAGCGCCTGCTGCTTCTGGAGGTTGTTCAGGGCCGCCTGATAGTCGTTCTGCGCCTGGACCATGTCGGTGGCCTCGAGCGTCAGCAGCACGTCGCCGGCCTTCACGTCGTCGCCCGCCCGCACCAGGACCTTGGTCACCCGGCCCGCATAGGGCGAGACCACCGGCACGTTGTCGTCGTCGTTGAGGGCGATCCGCCCCTCGGCGGAGCCTTCCGGGCGGAACACCTGCGTGGCGACCGGCAGGATCTCGAAGGCGGCGCGCTGTTCCTTGGTGGGGCGGAAGATCCGCTCCACCGGGCCGGCCTTCTGCACGTCGAGGCCGGGATCGGGATTGCCCGGCGCGAACAGGCCGGTCAGTGCACCGACCAGACTCGACGCAGTCTCGCGGGCGCGCTCCGGAAAGGCGAAGGCGAGGCCGGCCACGGCCCCGACGAGCACGAGGACGACCACGAGCCCCGGCCACCGCCGCCTGCGCGACGGTGCGGTGACGGCCTCGTCCTGTTCCAGCGGATTGCGGGCGTCCATGGGATGTTCTTCAGGAACCGGGCCAGTCGAGGAGGAATGGTTTCGCGCCGGAACGCCGCCCACATCAATCCGACCGCAGGTGCTTTTCTATGGCAAGCCGCGCGCAACATTCGTGCGGCGCCGTCTGCCTAGAGCAAAGCTTCTCCGACTCGCAATCGACGGGCGCCTCCGGTCGCGAAACCGTGTGGCTGCGCCTTCCTTTGACGGAAACTGTTACAATATGACAACGGTGGCGGGCCCGGGCCCGCCCGACCCTGTCCGCCGCCATCGAAGAACCGAGCATGACCGATACGAGCGCTGCCTCCGCCCTGTCCGGATCCCCCGCCAGCAAGATCCCCGTGACCGTACTGACCGGCTATCTCGGCGCCGGCAAGACCACCCTCCTCAACCGCATCCTCACCGAGAACCACGGCAAGCGCTACGCCGTGATCGTCAACGAGTTCGGCGAGATCGGCATCGACAACGACCTCGTCGTGGGCGCTGACGAGGAAGTGTTCGAGATGAATAACGGCTGCGTCTGCTGCACCGTGCGGGGTGACCTGATCCGGATCATGGACGGGCTGGTGAAGCGCCGGGGCAAGTTCGACGCGATCATCGTCGAGACCACCGGTCTCGCCGACCCCGCCCCGGTGGCGCAGACCTTCTTCGTCGACCAGGACGTCGGCGAGGCCGCCCGGCTCGACGCCGTGGTGACGGTGGCCGACGCCAAGTGGCTCTCCGACCGCCTGAAGGACGCCCCCGAGGCGAGGAACCAGATCGCCTTCGCGGACGTGATCCTGCTCAACAAGAGCGACCTCGTGGCGCCGGCCGACCTCGACCGGGTCGAGGCCGAGATCCGCACCATCAATCCCCTGGCCAAGCTCCATCGCACGCAGAACTGCGCCGTGCCCCTCGACGCCGTGCTGGAGCGCAACGCCTTCGACCTCGACCGCATTCTCGACGTGGAGCCCGACTTCCTGGAGGAGGGGCACCACCACCATCACGATTCGGACATCCGCTCGATCTCGGCGAAGATCGAAGGGGAGGTCGATCCCGAGAAGTTCATGCCGTGGATCTCGAACCTGACGCAGGTCCAGGGGCCCGACATCCTGCGCTGCAAGGGGATCGTGGCCTTCCCGAACGAGCCGAAGCGCTTCGTCTTCCAGGGCGTGCACATGATCCTCGACGGCGACGTCCAGGGCGACTGGAAGCCGGACGAGGAGCGGGTCTCCCGGGTGGTGTTCATCGGGCGCAACCTCGACGAGGCGGCGATCCGGGACGGGTTCGAGGGCTGCCGGGCGTGATGGGTTGAAGGAGAGGCGGGCGCGGGATCCCTCCCCCCTCTGCGGGGGAGGGGGACGCGGATCCGCCGCGCTCACGCCTCGTAGCCCCAAACACTTCGGCTCCTACCCCGAAGTCGAATCTCAACCATTGACTGTCAGTCTAGCGTCCGTGGGCCCGCGTATCCGGCCCGCGGAGCCCGCGTATCATGGCCTACACCGCAGCCCCCGGCGCGCCGGTCCCGTCCGGGGCGCAGGCGGGCATTCCCCTTCTGGCCGCCGTCCAGGGCTTGGCCAAGGCGCTGTTCGCGGCCTTCATCTTCTTCGCCTGCTTCGCCTTCTCGGAGACATCGCCCTACGATGCGGTGGCGCTGCCCACGATCCTGCTGTGGCTCTGCCTCGGCGTGCGCCTGCACCGGGGGATGGTGCCGCTGCTCGCGCTCCTGCTCCTCTACCTGACGGCGATCGTCCTGGCGCTGCTCCCGTATCTGAACGAGGATTTCCCGGTCACCTGGACCATCCAGCTCATCTACCTCTCGGTCACCTGCATCTTCTTCGCGATGTTCTTCGCGGACGACACGCATGCCCGGATGGAGCTGGCGCTCAAGGCCTACACGGCGAGCTGCGTGTTCTCGGCCGCGCTCGGCATCGTCGGCTACCTGCAGTGGCTCGGGATCGAGGACCTGTTCTACAAGTACGACCGCGCCTCCGGCACCTTCCAGGACCCGAACGTGTTCGGCTCGTTCCTGACGCTGGGCGCCCTCTACCTGATGCACGGCCTGCTCACCGGCACGGCCCGGCGGCCCCTGGCGTCGCTCGTCGGCCTGCTGGTCATCGTGGCCGGCATCTTCCTGTCGTTCTCGCGGGGCTCCTGGGCCGGCAGCGGGGTCGCCGTGCTGTTGATGGTGGGCTCGGTCTACGCGGGCAGCACCTCGCTGCGCCTGCGCCGCCGCATCGTGCTCCTGACCGTCGGGACCCTCGTGCTCGGCACGGTCGCGGTGATCGCCCTACTCTCGGTCGACCACGTGCACAAGATGTTCGAGATCCGCGCGTCCCTGGCGCAGGACTACGATCAGGGCGAGACCGGCCGCTTCGGCAACCAGCTGCGCGGCATCGCGATGCTGCTGGAGCGCCCGTTCGGGATGGGCCCGATGCACTGGCGGCTCGTCTTCGGGCTGGAGCCGCACAACTCCTACATCGGCTCCTTCGCCAACGGCGGCTGGCTCGGAGGCGCGGTGTTCATCGGCCTCGTGCTGACCACAGGCGTCGTCGGCTTCCGGCTGCTGGCGCGGCCCTCGCCGGTCCGGGCGCACGCACAGATCGTGTGGCCGGCTCTGCTGATGTTCTTCCTGCAGGCCTTCCAGATCGACATCGAGAAGTGGCGTCACGTCTACATGATGCTCGGCATGGTCTGGGCGCTGGAGGCGGCGCGGCTGCGTGCCGCGCCGCGGCAGGCCGGTGACGCTTGAAACCCGGGCCCAGCCGCGCCATCGCTCCCCCGCCGCGGGGGCGGTCACCGAACGGCGTAACCGCATCCGGAGACTGGACGTGACGACACAGCCGGACAACGAGCAGGATCGGCTCGCGGCCCTGCACGCCCTCGAGATCCTGGGCACGGCGCCGGAGCCGCATTTCGACGCCGTCTGCCGCACCGCCTGCCGCCTGTTCGGCGTGCGCAGCGCCTTCGTGGCCCTGATCGACGACACGCATCAGTGGCTGAAGACCCCCTGCGTCGACGTCCCCAGCGAGATGCCGCGCGCGGAGAGCTTCTGTCAGCACACGATCCGCGGCGACGCCCTGCTCGTCGTTCCCGATGCCCGGCTGGATCCGCGGTTCCGCGACGCGGCCCTGGTCACGCGCGCGGATGGGATCCGCTTTTACGCGGGCGTTCCGCTGAGCCTCAAGAAGGGCTTGCGGATCGGCACCTTCTGCCTCGCCGACCCCGAACCGCGCGAAACCTTCACGGAGGCCGACCAGGCGGCCCTGCGCGATCTGGCGGAGATCGTCGTCGCCCATCTGCGGCTGACCGAGGCCAATGTGCGCCGGGATCGCGAGATCGAGCAGGCGACGATCCGCGAGGCGCTGATCCGCGAGCAGCACCGCGAGATCAATGCCCGTGCGAAGGCCCAGGAGGCCGCCAACCACCAGCTGACCATGGCCGAGCAGCTCGCCCATATCGGCAACTGGCGCGTCGATCTCTCGGACGGATGGCCGGTCTGGTCCGCGAGCCTCTACGCCATCGCCGGGCGGGATCCGAGGACGTCGCCGCCCCGGCTCGCCGAATTCGCCGAGATCTACCATCCCGACGACCGGGCCCGGCTCGAGGGCATCGTCGCCGATGCCGTCGCCCGCCGCGCCAGCTTCGACTTCGAGGCGCGGCTCCTGCGGCCCGACGGCACGGTCCGCGACGTCGTCGTCCGGGGCCTGTGCCGGGGGAGGGCGCGGCGGCCGGTCTCGTCGGCGTGCTCATCGACGTCACCGAGCGGCGGCGCGCCGAGGACGAGGTGCGGCGGAGCGCGCTGCGCTACCGGGGCCTGGCCGAGACGCTGCCGCTCCTGGTCTGGACCATGCGGGTCGGCGACGGGCAGGCAACCTACGCCAACGCGCAGTTCCACGCCTATTACGGGCCGATCGGGCCGGAGCGGGCCGAGCGCCTCGCCCGCAACCATCCGGAGGATGCCGCCGCCATGGAGGCGGCCTGGACTCGCGCCTGCGAGACCGGCACCGGCTACAGCGGCCAGTGGCGGATCCGGCGCCAGGACGGCGTCTACCGGTGGCACAAGCTCTCGCTGATCCCGATCCGCCTGGATCCTGCGGACGGCGCCGTGGCGGAGTGGCTCGGCACCGCCCTCGACGTGGACGACATCGTGACCGCGCGGCTCGCCGTCGAGGAGGCGCGCGGGCTGCTGGGCCTCGCGCTGGACGCCGCCGAGGCCGGGACATGGTCCTGGGACATGCGCACCGGGCTCGCGTCCCTGAGCCCCGAGAGCACGCGCATGCACGGCCTGCCGGACTCGGACGGGCCGCACACGCTCACCGCCGCCGAGTGGACGGCGCTCCTGAACCCCGACGACGTCGCCGACGTCTGGAACGAGATCCGGCGCGCGGTCGAGACCTCCACCACCTACACGGCGGAGTTCCGGGTCGGGGAACGCTGGCTCTACGCCCGCGGGCGCACGCTGTTCGGAGCCGAGGGCCAGCCGCAGAGCATGGTCGGCCTCCACCTCGACATCACCGAGCGGAAGGCCGCCGAGGCCGCGTTGCGCGCGGCCACCTTCGACGCGGAGGCGGCCCGCGCCGAGGCGGAGCGGGCGAGCGAGGCCAAGAGCGAGTTCCTGGCCGCGATGAGCCACGAGATCCGCACGCCGCTCAACGGCATCCTGGGCTATGCCGACCTCCTCCTGGAGGAAAGCGCCATCCAGAACGAGGATCGTCGGCGCCTGGAGCTGATCCAGAGTTCCGGTGCGGCCCTGCTCACCGTGGTCAACGACATACTCGACTTCTCGAAGATCGAGGCCGGGGAACTCGTCCTCGATCCCGTCTCCTTCCCGCTGGTCTCGACGGTGGACGCCACGGTGTCGATCGTGCGCGGCAGCGCGCTGCGGAGCGGGCTGGCCATCGGGGCACGGATCGATCCCGCGCTCCCGGCCTTCGTGGTCGGCGATGCCAGCCGCCTCCGGCAGGTGCTGCTCAACCTGCTGAACAACGCCGTGAAGTTCACCTCCGAGGGCTCCGTCACGGTCGCCGTGGAGCGGGAGGGCGCGGGCGTCGCTCCCGACGGCAGCCCTGGCGACATCGTGCGCTTCGCCGTGACCGATACCGGCATCGGCATCGCGCCGGCGCAGCAGGACCGCCTGTTCAAGCGCTTCAGCCAGGTGGACGGCTCCATCAGCCGGCGCTTCGGCGGGACCGGCCTCGGGCTGGCCATCTCCCGGCACCTCGTGACCCTCATGGGCGGCGAGATCGGCGTGGAGAGCCGCGAGGGGGCAGGATCGACCTTCTGGTTCCGCCTCGTCCTCCCGCGGAGCGCCGAAACCGCCGCCACGCACGGTGCGCAGGTGGAGCAGGCGGACGCGAAGCCGCGGGCGCCGGTGACCGCGGCCGCCGCGCCGGAGTCGGCGGCCGCGCCGCAACTCCGGTTGCTGCTCGTGGAAGACGTGCCGCTCAATCAGGAACTCGCCTGCGCTGTGCTGGAATCGCAGGGCTACGCGGTCGACGTGGCCGGCGACGGGGCCGAGGCAATCACGGCGGTCGGAACCTCCGTCGCCTCCGGACGCGCCTACGACCTCGTGCTGATGGACGTGCAGATGCCGCGCGTCGACGGGCTCACGGCCACCCGCCGGATCCGCGCCCTGGCATCCCCGGCCTGCGACATCCCGATCGTCGCCATGACGGCCAACGTCCTGCCGGCCCAGATCGAGGAGCTGCGCGAGGCCGGGATGGACGATTACGTCGGCAAGCCGTTCCGCCGCGCCGATCTGTTCGCCACGATCAGCCGCTGGACGGCACCCGGGGCACGAAAGCCTGTCCGGGCCGACGAGCCGTGCCATGTCCCCGAAGTCGACTCCGCCGTCCTCGATGCGTCCGTGCTCACCGAGATGAAGGCGAGCTTCGGCACCGACCGCGTGGCCGCCCTCCTGGACCTGCTGGCCAACGAGCTGTCGGAGCGGTTCCGGCCGACCGAGACCGATCGGCTCCAGATCGCCCACGACGCCCACGCCCTCGTGGCGGCGGCCGGGCTCCTGGGCTTCGTCGGCCTATCGAGCCTGTGCCGCGAGGTCGAGGCCGCCGCCCATGCGGGCGCCGACCTGATGCCGCTCATCCGGCGCCTGGAGGTGCAGCGGGCGACGGCCCTGCGGGCGATCCGGCACTTGCGGGCGGCTTGAGGCGCCCGCCGGGGGGCGCCGCACGGACCGCGCGGATTTTTCCGGCGACCGCGCGCACCCTCATCCTGGCTTGCCGAAGCGAGGCGGCTCCGCCGCACCTCAGGATGAGGGTGTGGATCGGAGAAGCCGAGTCAGGCCGGCTCCTCGCCCTCCTCCGGCAGCGGATCGCCCGTCCAGGCCGTGGCGAAGGCGGCGAGTTCCCGGGCGTCCGCGAAGGCCACCACGGTCACCTCGCGTTCGGCCGGCGCCGCCCCCGGATAGGGCGCGAGCTGGATCGTGACGCGGGCGAGGCGGCCGCCGGGGGCGTTGGCGGCGAGCCACGCCTGCGCGTCCGGCGTGAGCCGCTCCGGCCCGTCGAGAGCGCGCGAATCGCCCCGCAGCACGATGACGTAGGTGCCGAGGCCGGGATCGGCCTCCTGCACCGCCTTGACGATGTCGATCACGGGTTCTCCGCGAAGTCGTTGATCTGCACCTGGGCCTGGGCCTGGGTGAAGTTCGGGATGTCGGCGAAGATCTCCTCGCCATGGGCGGCCGCGGCCTTCTTGAAGGCGTCGACCGATTCGAACGTCAGCAGGGCCATCACCTGGAACGGGGCGGCGCCGCCGTCGGGCGTCCCGGCGCCCTTGACCACCTTGGCCTCGTGCAGGCCGAGGGACGACCAGCGCTCGCGCACCAGCGGCATGTGGTGTCCGAGGTAGTAGCCCATGTCGAAGCTCGGGCCGGCCGGGTACATCACGCTCACCAGGATCATCGTGCTCTTTCCTCCCTTGCGGACGCGCCCGACGGTCCGGGCGCCCGGCAACAGCTAGGGCGCTCACCGCCGAAGTGGACGCCGGTCCGGCGCGACGGGCGCGTGACAGGACGGATCTAGTGCAGCTTCACCCGCGGCTCGGTCCTGCGGGTGAGTGCGCGCGCCAGGGTGTCGAGCGCCGTCTTGGCGGTGCCGTGGAGGGCCCGCTCATGCATCTTGTAGAGCGAGCGGTACATCATCCGGGCGAACAGGCCGGCGATCAGCATGTTCTTGCCGCGGACGAAGCCCATCAGGCTGCCCACCGTCGAGTACTCGCCGAGCGAGACCAGCGAGCCGAAATCCTTGTACTTGAAGGGTTTCAGCGGCTTGCCGTCGATCTTGGCCTGGATCTGGCCGATCAGGTGGCTCGCCTGCTGGTGCGCCGCCTGGGCCCGGGGCGGCACCGGCGTGTCGGAGCCGGCCTCGACCAGGTAGGCGCAGTCGCCCACCGCGAAGATGTCGGGGTCGCGGGTGGTCTGCAGCGTCGGGGTGACGACCAGCTGGTTGGTCCGCGTGGTCTCCAAGCCGCCGATGCCCTGGAGGAACGGCGGCGCCTTCACGCCGGCCGCCCAGACCACCAGCTCCGACGGGATGAAGGTCCCGTCGGCGAGCTGCACGCCGTCGGCCCGCACCTCGGTCACCCGCGCCCGCACGCGGACGTCGACGCCGATCTTGTTGAGGAGCTGCATCACCTCGGCCGAGAGGCGCTGCGGCACCGCCGGCAGGATCCGATCGGCCGCCTCCACCAGGGTGATGCGGATGTCCTTGCCCGGGTCGATCTTGTCGAGGCCGGTCGAGACCACGTGGCGAAGGGTCCGGTGCAGCTCGGCGGCGAGTTCGGTCCCGGTGGCGCCGGCGCCGATCACCGTCACGTGGAGCTGGCCGGGCCGGACCGGCCCCTCCTGGGTGTGCGCCCGCAGGGACGCGTTCACGAGGCGCTGGTGGAAGCGCACCGCCTGGTCCTGCGTGTCGAGGGCGATGGCGTGCTCGGCCACGCCCGGCGTGCCGAAATCGTTGGTGGTGGAGCCCACCGCCATCACCAGGGTGTCGTAGGGCACCGAGCGCTCCGGCGTGACCTCGCGCCCCTCCGAGTCGTGGCTCGCGGCGAGCTGGATCGTGCGCGCCTCCCGGTCGAGCCCGGTCATGCGCCCGATCCGGTAGCGGAAGCCGTGGATGTGGGCGTGGTGCAGGTAATCGACCGCGTGATGGCCGACATCGAGGCTGCCCGCCGCGACCTCGTGGAGCAGCGGCTTCCAGATGTGCGTGCGGGCGCGGTCGACCAGCGTGACGTGCGCACGCTTGCCGCGTCCGAGCTTCTCGCCGAGCTTCGTCACCAGCTGCAGCCCGGCGGCGCCGCCGCCGACCACGACGACGCGATGCAGGCCGGACTCGTTCTCGACGGGTACCATCGACACTCTTTCTTTCCCGAACCGGGTTCAAACGCCGGACTGCTTACACGCGCCCGGTGTCCGATTGCCACATCTGCCTGTCAGGAACACACGTGACCAGAGCGCACGCGCCCCGACGTCACGCGGACGGGGCTCCGGGCTGACGCAACGGGTGTGCCTCGGCGACCTCCGGCAGGGCGAGACAGGCCTCGGCGATCCGTGCGACCGTGGGATAGGCCGCCGTGTCGATCCCGAAGATGCCGGTGCCGACCCAGAGGCTGACGAGGCATAGATCCGCGTGGCTCACCGCGTCGCCCTGGCAGAACCGGCCGGTCCCCGGCTCGGCACCGAGGCGCGCCTCCAGGGTCCTGAGGCCGGTCTCGAAGGCGTTGCGGAGGAAGTCGAGCATCCGCTCCCGGGGCAGGCCGTAATGCTCCATCAGGAAGGTGCGCACCCGCGGCACGTAGAGGGGGTGCGTGTCGCAGGCGACCACCTGAGCCAGGGAGCGCGCCCGGGCCCGCGCCCGCGGCTCCTCGGGCAGGAGGCGCACGCCGCCGTTCGTCTCCTCCAGGTAATCGAGGATCGCCAGCGACTGCGTGAGCGGCGGCCCGTCGCCGTCGAACAGGGCCGGGACCGCGCCCTGCGGGTTGATCCTGCGGAACTCCGGCTTGTGCTGGTCGCCCGCGTCGAGGTCGATGAAGGTCTCCTCGTACGGGATGCCCTTCAGCTTGAGGGCGATCCGCACCCGGAAGGCCGCGGCTGAGCGCCAGTTGCCGTACATGTGCATGGGCGAGGGTCTCCGACGAGGATGCGGGACCACAGCCGAGATTACGGCCCGCTGCAAGGGGCGACATCCGGATGCGGCCGGCCCATATCGTCGATGTGTTCCGGAGACTTCACGCCATGGCCGAACCGTCCGCCGCCCGCGCCTTCATCCCCCTCCACATCGCGGTGCTCACCGTGTCGGATACCCGCTTGGCGGAGGACGACCGGTCGGGCGATACCCTGAGCCAGCGGCTCACGGAGGCCGGACACCGGCTGGCGGGCCGCGCCATCGTGCCGGACGAGATCCCGGCGATCCGCGGCCAGGTGGAGGCGTGGCTGCGCGACCCGGGCATCGACGTGGTGATCACCACCGGCGGCACCGGCTTCACCGGCCGCGACGTCACGCCGGAGGCACTGGAGCCGCTGTTCGAGAAGCGCATGGACGGGTTCTCGGCGGTGTTCCACCGCATCTCGTATGACAAGATCGGCACCTCGACCCTGCAGTCCCGGGCGACCGCCGGGGTGGCGCGGGCGACCTACGTGTTCGTGCTGCCGGGTTCGCCCGGCGCCTGCCGGGACGCCTGGGACGGGATCCTGGCCCAGCAGCTCGACTACCGGCACCGGCCCTGCAACTTCGTGGAGATCATGCCGCGACTCGACGAGCACCTGCGACGGGGGGCGAGCATTTCGGTTTGAAGGGGCGCGACGCTCTCCCTCCCCCGCAGAGGGGGGCGGGAGCCCGCGCGCTACCGGCTCCCGAATGGCCCTACGCCGCAGTCCCCTCTTTCCGGCGCAGGACCGAGTGCTTCCGCCCGTAGAAGAAATACACGAGCAATCCGATCGCCATCCAGATCACCAGCCGCAGCCACGTATCGAGCGGCAGGCCGATCATCAGCAGCAGGCAGAACAGGATGCCGAGGATCGGCACCACCGGCACGGCGGGCGCCTTGAACGGGCGCTTCATGTGGCGGTCGGTGCGCCGCAGGTAGATCACCGATCCGCAGACCAGGATGAAGGCCGCCAGCGTCCCGATGCTGACCATCTCGCCCAGGATGTTGATCGGCACCAGCGCCGCCACCAGGGCGACCGCGGCCCCGATCAGCGCCTGGCTGCGGTAGGGTGTCTGGTAGGTCGGGTGCACGTGGGAGAACATCTTCGGCAGCAGGCCGTCCTGCGCCATGGTGAAGAAGATCCGGCTCTGGCCGTAGAGCAGGACCAGGATCACGGTGGTCAGGCCGGTCAGCGCCCCGAGCTTGATCAGCAGGGAGAACCAGCCGATGCCGATGACGTCGACGCCCTTGGCGATCGGGTCGGGGACGTTGAGCTCCTTGTAGGGGACGAGGCCGGTCAGCACCGCCGCCACCAGCACGTAGAGGATCGTGCAGACCGCCAGCGAGCCCAGGATGCCGATCGGCATGTCCTTCTGCGGCCGGCGCGCCTCCTGGGCGGCGGTGGAGACCGCATCGAAGCCGATGAAGGCGAAGAATACCACACCCGCGCCGCGCAGGATGCCGCTGTAGCCGAAATGCCCGAAGGTACCGTCGTTGTCGGGGATCAGCGGCTTCCAGTTCGCCGTGTCGACATGGCCCCAGCCCAGCGCGATGAACGCCACCACCACGGTGAGCTTCACCGCCACCATGATGTTGTTGAAGCGGGCCGATTCCTTGGTGCCGCGCATCAGCAGGATCGTGATCAGCGCCACGATCACCACCGCCGGCAGGTTGAACAGGGCGGTGCCGCCGCCGTCGATGGGGGTGCCCGGCGCGTGGGCGAACTGGGCCGGGATCACGATCCCGACATCCTTCAGGATGCTGGTCACGTAGCCCGACCAGCCCACCGCCACCGTAGCGGCTCCCATGGCGTATTCGAGGATCAGATCCCAGCCGATCAGCCACGCGAAGAACTCGCCCAGCGTCGCGTAGGTGTAGGTGTAGCTCGACCCCGCCACCGGGATCAGCGCCGCCATCTCGGAGTAGCAGAGGCCCACGAACGCGCAGGCGATGCCGCCGAGCACGAAGGACAGCATGATCCCCGGCCCGGCATATTGCGCCGCCGCCGTGCCGGTGAGGACGAAGATGCCGGCACCGATGATCGCGCCGATGCCCATGGCGGTGATCGAGAGGGCACCCAGCGATTTCGAGAGCTGCTGCTCGCCCTCGCCGCTCTCGAGGATGTCGTCGACCGATTTGCGCCCCATCAGGCCCGACGAATCCATTGTGCGATCCTTCCCGAGGGGAGCGATTTCAACGTCCTCGCGACAGTGGAGAGACGGCAAATCTTCTCCCGCGCCCCCGGAGTTGTAGAGGAGGCGGGACCGACAACAACGTGGAAGGGCACAAGTTTCTGCCGGTCAGGCCCGGTCGATCCGCGCCAGCAGCGCCTTCACCTTGATCCGGGAGCCGAAGGCCGATCCGCCGCGCAGCACCTCCCGCCGCACCACGTCCCCGGCCCGGGCCTGCCGGGCCCCCATCAGCCTCTCGATCCGGTTGACCAGACGCCCGCTCCAGCCGGCCGCCGGACGGTGCAGGCGCCCGAGCCCGGTCTCCGGCCGGGCGGTCCCGACGAAGCGGTCCAGGGTGCGGATCCACCCTTCGGCCGGGACGTCGCCGGCCTCCAGGCACAGGACCCAGTCCCGCCGGGCCGCGCCCGCGCCATCCGCGTAGGGGTTGCCGCTCCGGTGGACGACCAACGTCGCCCCGGTCGCTTCCGCGACGGCCGCGACGGCCTCGCTCTCGCGACCCGTCACGATCACGGCGTCGCCGACCAAGCCGCCGGCCACGCCGGAGACGAGCACGCTGAGCGTGTCGGCCAAGCGGTCGATCGCGTCCGGATCAGCCGGGTCGGCCAGATAGGTCACCGCGGAGAGCATGAGCGGGCGCATAGACGATTTTGCGCAGCCGTAAACCATTGAACCGTCTTTCGAAGGACCGGCCGCGTCCGAGAGACGCGGCGATGCCGGGATTGCCTTAAAAAGAGGCGTTACCCGCCGCCATGTTCGCTCTATGTTCCACGTGAAACACGGGGGCGACGGGTCATGACGCCGAAAGGGGACGCGGTCGGCACGAGCGCGACGCGACGGCTCGGTGCGAGCACGCCGCCGGAACAGGCTCGGCGCGGTCGCGGTTCGACCGCCAATCCCACCGGCCGGTTCGAGGCAGCCCGGCGAGAGGCGTTCCACGATGCCGAGTGGGCGCCGGATGATCCGACGCCCCTGCGCACGCAGGTGACGCCGGAACGATCCGCCCGGATCATCGCCCGCAACACGTCGCCCGACATCCCGTTCGACCGGTCGATCAACCCGTATCGCGGCTGCGAGCACGGCTGCATCTACTGCTACGCGCGGCCGACCCACGCGTGGCTCGGCCTGTCGCCGGGGCTCGACTTCGAATCGCGGATCTTCAGCAAACCGGACGCGCCCCGGCTCCTCGCCCGCGAGCTCGCGGCGCCGGGCTACCAACCGGAGACGATCGCCCTCGGCACCGCCACCGACCCCTACCAGCCGGCCGAGCGCGAGCACCGCATCACCCACGGGATCCTCGACGTGCTCCGCGAGGCGCGGCACCCCGTCGGCATCACCACGAAATCGGACCTCGTCCTGCGCGATCTCGACATCCTGGCCGAGATGGCCGCGCGCGATCTCGTCCTCGTGGCGGTCTCGCTGCCGACCCTGGATCCGGACCTCGCGCGGCGCCTCGATCCCCGGGCGCCCCGGCCGGAGAAGCGGCTCGCCGCGATGCGCCGGCTGGCCGAGGCGGGCGTGCCCGTGATGATCAACGTCTCGCCGATCATTCCAGGCCTGACCGACCATGAGATCGAGGCGATCCTGGACCGCGCCCGGGAGAGCGGCGCGAGCCGGATCGGCTACGCGCTCCTGCGGCTCCCGGGGGAGGTGGCCGACCTCGTCGCCGATTGGTTCTCCGAGCATTATCCCGAGCGCAAGGAACGCGCCTTCGGGTTGCTGCGGCAGTCCCGGGGCGGCCGCGAGAACGATCCCCGCTTCGGTCACCGCTTCCGCGGCGAGGGTGCCTACGCGTCGATGATCGGGCAGCGCGTGCGGCTTGCCGGCACCCGGCTCGGCTTCGCGTTCGGGCGGATGACGCTGAACCGGGACGCCTTCCGCAGGCCGGGGGAGCAACTGACGCTGCTCTGACGGGCCGGAGAAGGGGCGTGGTCCATCCAACGCATCGCCTCGGGATGCGGTCGAGAACGGGACAGCCGACGTCACCTCCCGCTGCTGTGGTGCCGTGGCCTGCCGAAGCGAGGCCGCTCAGCGTTCGAAGCCCCGGGTGAAGCTCAGCCGGTGATGCGGGCTGCGGCCGAGCTTCGTCAGGCCGGCCCGGTGGAGCTGCGTGCCGTAGCCGACATTCCGCTCCCAGCCGTAACCGGGGTGGCGCTCGGCGAGGCGCCGCATCAGGGCGTCGCGGAAGACCTTGGCGACGATCGAGGCGGCGGCGATCTGCGGCACGAGCCGGTCCCCGCCGACCACCGCCCCGCCGGGAAGCCCGGGCAGGGCATCCCGACCGTCAACCAGGACCGGCGCCGCGATCCCGAGGCGGCCCACCGCGCGCGCCATGGCGTCCAGCGTCGCGGCGCGGATGTTGATCCGATCGATCAGCGCCCGCGAGCCCGCCGCCACCGCTACGTGCGCATGGGTGCGGATCAGCGGCGCCAGCCGGGCACGGACCGGCTCGAGCAGGCGCTTGCTGTCGTCGAGGGCGCCGAGCAGGGTCGGCGGGAGCGCCGCGGGGTCGAACCAGACCGCGGCCACGATCACCGGGCCGCAGAGTGCGCCGCGCCCGACCTCGTCGCAGCCGATGACGGCGGGATATCTGGCCGCCTGGGCCGGATCGAACGGAGTGTCGGTGGCGGGCGGCTTCCGAGCACTCGGCTTGAAACTCGGCGGCCTGGGATTGAGCGGCCTGGGAGCGGACGGCTTGGGAGCGGGCGGCATGGCGCCCTCCTGCCATCCCGCGCGGGCGCCGTCACCGGTCAGGCAGCGTCGCGGCTGCCCCGTTCGCCGCCATGCGCCTCGATGATGTTGCCGAAGAACTGGCGGGCGCTCACGTCCCAGCCGCAGCGCAGGGCCTCGGCGCGGCACGCGGCCCGCGACAGGTCGAGGGCGGCGAGGGCGGCGGCCCGCAGGTCGCGATCGAGGGATCCCACCGGCTTGCCCCCGACCACGTCGTCGGGGCCGGGCACCGGGAAGGCCGCCACCGGCAGGCCGCTGGCCAGCGCCTCCAGGAGCACGATCCCGAACGTGTCGGTGAGGCTCGGGAAGACGAAGACGTCGCAGGCAGCGTAGACCGCCGCGAGGGCGGCCCCGGTGCGGGTGCCGAGGAAGCGCGCCCCGGGGGCCAGCGCCTGCAGGCGCGCGCGATCCGGCCCGTCGCCGACCACGACCTTCGTGCCCGGCAGGTCGAGGCCCAGGAAGGCGGCGACGTTCTTCTCCACCGCCAAGCGCCCGACATACAGGAACAGCGGCCGCGGCAGCCCGGCGAGGTCGGCCGGTGCCGGCGCGCCGGGCTCGGCGGGGCGGAACCGCTCGGTGTCGACGCCGCGCGTCCAGCGCATCAGCTGGCCGAAGCCCCTCGCCGCCAGCTCGCCCTGGAGCGTGGCGGTGCTGACCATCGTGCCCCGCGCGGCCCCGTGGAAGCGGCGCAGGTAGGCGTAGGACCACGCCTCCGGCACCGGCGCCCGCGCGGCGAGGTATTCGGGGAAGCGGGTGTGATAGCTGGTCGTGAAAGGCAGGTCGTGGGCGAGGCAATGCCGCCGGGCGGCGAGACCCACCGGCCCCTCGGTGGCGATGTGGACGTGGCTCGGCCGCTCGGCCTTCCAGCGCGCCGCCACGCGCTCCCGTCCGGCATAGGCCAGGCGGATCTCGGGATAGCCGGGCAGGGGCAGCGACCGGAAATCCGCCACCGTGAGCAGCGCCGTCTCGAAGCCGTGCTCCGGGGCCCGGCGGACCATCTGCTCCAGGGAGCGCACCACGCCGTTGACCTGCGGGTGCCACGCGTCGCTGGCGATGAGAAGCTTCACGGAAGCGGTCCTCACGCCACCGCGCGCCGGTCCGGCAGCGCCTGCGGCACGGTCTCGGCGGCGCGGGCGCGCAGGAGACTCGGATAGTGCAGCACCTCGATGCGGCCGTCGTAGTGCTCCACCAGCCCGGTGCAGGACTCCACCCAGTCGCCCGTGTTGAGGTAGCGCAGCTCGCCGATCGGCCGGTCGGCCGCGTGGTGGATGTGGCCGCAGATGACCCCGTCGGCCCCCTGGCGGCGGGCCTCCTCGGCCAGGATCGTCTCGAACCGGCCGATGAAGCTGACGGCGTTCTTCACCCGCAGCTTCGCCCAGGCGGAGAGCGACCAGTAGGACAGGCCCAGGCGGCGGCGCACCTTGTTGATGAGCGTGTTTAGGCTCAGCGCCAGCGTGTAGGCCCCGTCGCCGAGATGGGCGAGCCAGGGCGAGTGGCGGACCACCATGTCGAACTGGTCGCCGTGAATCACGAGATAGCGCTTGCCGTCCGCCGCCTCGTGGATCGCGGTCTCGGCGAGCTCGATGCCGCCGAAGTTCGTGCCGACGTAGTCGCGCAGGAACTCGTCGTGGTTGCCCGGCAGGTAGACGATGCGCGCGCCCTTGCGGACCTTGCGCAGCATCTTCTGGACGACGTCGTTGTGCTCCTGCGGCCAGTACCAGCCGGAGCGCAGCTGCCAGCCGTCGACGATGTCGCCCACGAGGTAGATCGTGTCGGCGTCGTAATCCTTCAGGAACGACAGCAGCAGGCCGGCCTGACAGCCGCGCGTGCCGAGATGCAGGTCGGACAGGAACAGCGTCCGCACGCGGACCGGCATCTCCTCAACCTCGGCCACGGCACCCTCCCGGCGGCTGACTGGTGCCGGGATCCAGAGCGCGATCCCATCTCAGTTTGATGACGCGTATTGATGCTGCGCCGCGCGACGGCCCTCATGCCGGCAGCCACGTGCAGTGCGGCAAAGCTTCTCAACCGGAGGTCCGCTTCGCTGCGGCGCACAAAAAATTTTTTTGCCAAGTTCCGGAAGTTTTTCCGGTTTTCCTTTCGAGCGTTACCGCCACATAATACCAGGAACTGGCATCAGGGAGCTGAGCCGGGCTTAGACAGGAAGGCGGCGAGGACGGCCCTGGGGGCCGTTGTTACGGGACGGCAATTCGGAGGCGACCGGCGCGCGGGGGCGTGCCGCGACGCGAGCGGCGTGAGGCCGCCTGCCGCTCCGCAGCGCCCCCCATTTCACGGCATGGGCAGACGTTCGAAGGCGCGGGGGAACGCGCCGCGACCGCCGCCGGACCGACTCCCGAGGATGCTTGGACAACCGGCGCGGGTGCGAGCCCGCGCGCAACGGACTATTCGGAGGAAACATCATGGCCGCAACCCGGCGCCCCGGTCGCAACCACCTCTTCATCCCGGGCCCCACCAACATCCCGGAGCGCGTCCTGCGCGCGATGCACGTGCCGTCGGAGGATCACCGCTCGCCGAGCTTCCCCGAGCTGGTGAAGCCGCTCCTGCAGGACTCCAAGATGGTGTTCGGCTCGACCAACGGGACCGTCATCCTGTTCCCGTCCTCGGGCACCGGCATCTGGGAATCGGCCCTGTCCAACACCCTGTGCCGCGGCGACAAGGTGCTCACCGCCCGCTACGGCCAGTTCAGCCACCTCTGGGTCGACATGGCCCAGCGCCTCGGCCTCGACGTGATCGTCCAGGACGAGGAGTGGGGCGCGGGCGCCGATCCGCAGAAGATCGAGGAGGCCCTGCGGGCCGACAAGGACCACGCCATCAAGGCCGTGATGGTCGTCCACAACGAGACCGCCACGGGCGTCACCAGCGACATCGGCGCGGTGCGCAAGGCGATCGACGCGGCCGGCCACCCGGCGCTGCTGTTCGTGGACGGCATCTCGTCGATCGGCTCGCTGCCGTTCAAGATGGACGAGTGGGGCGTCGACTGCGCCATCGCGGGTTCGCAGAAGGGCTTCATGCTGCCGGCCGGCCTCGGCCTGATCTGCATCAGCCCCAAGGCGCTCAAGATCGCCGAAGGCGGCACCGGCCGGAACGACCGGCTCGGCCACGCCTACTTCGCCTGGAAGGACCAGCTGGCCGCCAACGCCACCGGCTACTTCCCCTACACCCCCGTCCTGCCGCTGCTCTACGGCCTCCGCGAGGCCCTGGAGATCGTCAAGGAGGAGGGGCTGGAGAACGTCTATCACCGCCACCACGTGCTCGCCGAGGCGACCCGCCAGGCCGTGGCGGCCTGGGGCCTCAAGCCCTGCGCCAAGGAGCCGAAGTGGAACTCCGACACGGTCACGGCGATCGTGGTGCCGGAGGGTGCCGACGCCGCCAAGGTGATCATCCACGCCTTCGAGCGCTACAACCTCTCGCTGGGCGCAGGCCTGTCGAAAGTCGCCGGCAAGGTGTTCCGCATCGGCCACCTCGGCGACCTGAACGAGCTGTCGCTGCTGGGCGCCATCGCGGGCGCCGAGATGGCCATGCTCGATTGCGGCATCAAGGTCACGCCGGGCTCGGGCGTCGCCGCCGCCTCCAGCTACCTGCGCGAGAATCCGCTGCATAAGGCGTGAGCCGCGCACGCGATCGGGGCGGGTCCGGGTTGCCGGGCCCGCCCCGGCGCGCAAGTAAGACCAAGGCTATCGAGGAAACAGCCCGTCGTCCGAGAGGGGTCCTATGACCAAGAAGATCGTGTTCCTGGATCGTGAATCCCTCGATGCCAGGGTCCGACCGTTCAACTTCCCGCACGAATACGTCGAGCACGAGTCGACCTGGACGCCGGAAGAGATCGTCTCCCGCCTCCAGGGCGCGGAGATCGCGCTGATCAACAAGGTCCCGATGCGGGCCGAGACGCTGAAGCAGCTCCCCGATCTCAAGCTGATCGCGGTCGCCGCCACCGGCACCGACGTGGTCGACAAGGCCCAGGCCAAGGCCCAGGGGGTCACGGTCGTCAACATCCGCAACTACGCGTTCAACACGGTTCCGGAGCACGTGGTCGGGCTGATGTTCGCCCTGCGCCGGGCGATCGTGCCCTACGCCAACTCGGTGCGGCGCGGCGACTGGGCGAAGTCCAAGCAGTTCTGCTACTTCGACTACCCGATCTACGACATCGCCGGCTCGACGCTCGGCATCGTCGGCTACGGGGCGCTGGGCAAGTCGATTGCCAAGCGCGCCGAGGCGCTCGGCATGAAGGTGCTGGCCTACGACGTGTTCCCGCAGGACGGGCTCGTCGATTTCGAGACGATCCTCGCCCAGTCCGACGTGATCACGCTGCACGTGCCGCTGACCCCCGACACCAAGGGGATGATCGGCGCCGCCGAGCTCAAGAAGATGAAGAAGAGCGCCATCCTCATCAACACGGCCCGGGGCGGGCTCGTGGACGAGGCGGCTTTGCTCGAGGCGCTGAAGGACGGCACCATCGCGGGCGCCGGCTTCGACGTGGTGGCGCAGGAGCCGCCCAAGGACGGCAACATCCTGTGCGACGCCGACCTGCCGAACCTGATCGTCACGCCCCACGTGGCCTGGGCCAGCAAGGAGGCGATGCAGATCCTGGCCGATCAGCTCGTCGACAATGTCGAGGCCTTCGTGGCGGGCAAGCCGCAGAACGTGGTCGAGAGCTGAGCCGTAGAACGCACACCGTCGTTCCGGGGCGCCGCAGGCGAGCCCGGAACCCAGAGCCGCTGACGGTGCAGAACGAGAACCACCCGAGCGTCTGGATTCCGGGCTCCGCTCCGCGGACCCGGAATGACTCGGTGGATGTCCCTGACGTGATGATGCCCAGCCCGGGCCGAGGTTAAAAAATGACCAAGAAGCTGCTGTTCCTGTTCGACACCGATGCCGTGCCGAACGTGTTCGACACGGTGGTCGGCTACGACGGCGGCGCCGACCACATCACCGGCTACGGCGGCGTGAATCCCGACAATGTCGGCGCGCTGGTCGACGGCACGATCTACACCCGCGGCGGCTCCGAGAAGAAGTCGACGGCGATCTTCGTCGGCGGCGGCAGCATGGCGGCGGGCGAAGAGCTGTTCACCGCGGTCAAGAAGCGCTTCTTCGGCCCGTTCCGCGTCTCGGTCATGCTCGATTCCAACGGCTCCAACACCACGGCCGCCGCGGGCGTCGCGCTGGTGGCCAAGGCCGCCGGCTCGCTCCAGGGCAAGAAGGCGGTCGTGCTCGCCGGGACCGGCCCGGTGGGCATGCGCTCGGCGGCGCTGCTCGCCGGCGAGGGGGCCGAGGTCACGATCGCGGGCCGTGCGCTGGACAAGACCCAGGCCGCCGCGGACCAGATCAACAAGCGCTTCAAGGTCAACGTGAAGGCCGCCGCGACCCCCGACGAGGCGTCGCGCGTCGCCCTGGTGAAGGGCACGAACCTCGTGTTCACGGCCGGCGCCATCGGCGTCGAGCTGCTGCCGGAGGCCGCCTGGGCTCAGGAATCGTCCATCGAGTTCGTCGCCGACTACAACGCCCAGCCCCCGACGGGCATCGGCGGCATCGAGGTGATGGACAAGGGCAAGGACCGCAACGGCAAGCAGGCCTTCGGCGCGCTCGGCATCGGCGGCCTGAAGCTCAAGCTGCACCGCGCCTGCGTGGGCCAGCTCTTCGAGAGCACCGAGCAGGTGCTCGACGCCGAGGAGATCTACGCCCTCGCGAAGAAAATGGCCTGACCGGAGAGGCGCCCATGTCCGACACGCAACCGCCCGAGAACGCGTCCATCCAGACCTTCCTGACGGAGCTGGCGAGCGCCGCCCCGACCCCTGGCGGCGGCGGCGCGGCGGCGATCTCCGGCGCCATGGGCGCGGCCCTGGTGTCGATGGTCTGCAACCTGACCATCGGCAAGAAGAAGTACGTCGAGGTCGAGGCCGAGCTGAAGGACGTGCTGGCCAAATCCGAAGGCCTGCGGGTCGTCCTCACCGGCATGATCGGCGAGGACGTCCAGGCCTTCGACGCCGTCATGGGGGCCTACGGCCTGCCCAAGGCGACGGACGACGAGAAGGCGGCCCGCGCCGAGAAGATCCAGGCCGCCCTCAAGACCGCCTGCGACGTGCCGCTCGCCTGCTGCCGGGCCTGCCGAAACGTGATCGACCTCGCGGCGATCACCGCCGACAAGGGCAATCTCAACGTCGTGTCGGATGCCGGCGTGGCGGTGCTCTCGGCCTATGCCGGGCTCCGCAGCGCGGCGCTCAACGTCTACGTGAACGCCAAGGGTCTGGAAGACCGGGAGTTCGCCGAGGAGCGGCTGAAAGAGCTGGAGGGCCTGCTCGCGGATGCCGGACCGCTGACCGAGAAGGTCTATGAGGTCGTGAAGGGCAAGGTGAACTGAACCGGCGACGTCCTTTCTCCCGCTCAGGGGAAGACGGGCGCCTGCCTGTTGGGTCAGCGCCAAGCTGAACAGCGTGTCCGTTCGATCACGTCGACGCTGCCGTCTTTGCGAGCGGAGCGAAGCAATCCGGTCGGCACTACGATTCTAGAGGTCGCGCTGCCCTGGGCCACTTCGCTGCGCGCGTGATGACGGTGCGGGCGACTCAAACGAAGCGCTCGAACAAATATCGTATCGGATCAACAATTGAGGCCGGGTGCATCACGCCCCGGCCTCAATTGTTTTCTGTATGCTGCGGCGCAACATCGAATACGATCCGTGTTGCGACCGCGAAAAAGTCTCGGTCAATCAGCGCCCTAAAAAATTTGACGGGCGTAATCTTCCGACTCAACTAAAGTAGAGGGCGTCAACGGCGGCAACGAACCGCGGAGGAGGCGCCGAATGGACGTCCACGAGTATCAGGCCAAGGAGCTGCTTGCGAGCTTCGGCGTGGCCGTCCCGAAAGGGGCTATCGCCTTCAGCCCCGACCAGGCGGTCTACGCCGCCACGGAACTCGGCGGCTCGTTCTGGGCCGTGAAGGCCCAGATCCACGCGGGCGCCCGCGGCAAGGCCGGCGGCATCAAGCTGTGCCGGACCTACAATGAGGTCCGCGACGCCGCCAAGGACCTGCTGGGCAAGCGCCTCGTCACGCACCAGACCGGCCCCGAGGGCAAGCCCGTGCAGCGGGTCTATGTCGAGACCGCCGACCCCTTCGAGCGCGAGCTGTATCTCGGCTACGTGCTGGACCGGAAGGCCGAGCGCGTGCGGGTCATCGCCAGCCAGCGCGGCGGCATGGACATCGAGGAGATCGCCGCCAAGGAGCCCGACTCGCTCATACAGGTGGTGGTCGAGCCGGCGGTCGGCCTGCAGCAGTTCCAGGCGCGGGAGATCGCCTTCCAGCTCGGGCTCAACATCAAGCAGGTCTCGGCCGCGGTGAAGACGATCATGAACGCCTACCGGGCGTTCCGCGACTGCGACGGCACCATGCTGGAGATCAACCCGCTCGTCGTGACCAAGGACGACCGGGTGCTGGCGCTCGACGCCAAGATGTCCTTCGACGACAACGCCATGTTCCGCCGGCCGGGCATCGCCGACATGCACGACCCCTCGCAGGGCGACCCCCGCGAGGCCCAGGCCGCCGAGCACAACCTCAGCTATATCGGCCTCGAGGGCGAGATCGGCTGCATCGTCAACGGCGCCGGCCTCGCCATGGCGACCATGGACATGATCAAGCACGCGGGCGGCGAGCCGGCGAACTTCCTCGACGTCGGCGGCGGCGCCTCGCCCGAGCGCGTGGCGACGGCCTTCCGGCTCGTGCTCTCCGACCGCAACGTCAAGGCGATCCTGGTCAACATCTTCGCGGGCATCAACCGCTGCGACTGGGTCGCGGAGGGCGTCATCCAGGCGGCCCGCGAGGTGAAGATCGACGTGCCGCTGGTGGTGCGCCTCGCCGGCACGAACGTGGAGGCCGGCAAGAAGATCCTGGCCGAGAGCGGCCTCGACCTGATCACCGCCGACACCCTGGCGGAGGCGGCCAAGAAGGCGGTCGACGCCTGCGCGGCCGCCAAGACCAAGCACTGAGGGGAGACCGCGCCATGAGCATCCTCATCGACGAGACTACCCCGATCATCGTCCAGGGCATCACGGGCGACAAGGGCACCTTCCACGCCAAGGAGATGCTGGACTACGGCACGAACGTCGTCGGCGGCGTCACCCCGGGCAAGGGCGGGCGCACCCACCTCGGCCTGCCCGTGTTCAACACCGTCAAGGAGGCCGTGGCGGCGACCGGCGCCACCACGTCGATCACCTTCGTGGCGCCCCCTTCGCGGCGGACGCCATCATGGAGGCGGCCGATGCCGGGCTGCGGCTGGTCTGCTCGATCACCGACGGCATCCCGGCCCAGGACATGATGCGGGTGAAGCGCTACCTCTACCGCTACCCGAAAGAGAAGCGGACCATGGTGGTCGGCCCGAACTGCGCCGGCATCATCTCGCCCGGCAAGGCGATGCTCGGCATCATGCCCGGCCACATCTACCTCCCGGGCAATGTCGGAGTGATCTCCCGCTCCGGTACGCTCGGCTACGAGGCCGCCTCGCAGCTCAAGGAGCTGGGACTGGGGATCTCGACCTCGGTGGGCATTGGCGGCGACCCGATCAACGGCTCGTCGTTCCTCGACCACCTCGCCCTGTTCGAGACCGATCCGGACACCGACGCGGTGCTGATGATCGGCGAGATCGGCGGCCCGCAGGAGGCGGAGGCCTCGGCCTGGATCCGCGAGAACATGTCGAAGCCGGTGATCGGCTTCGTGGCCGGGCTCACGGCGCCGAAGGGCCGCCGGATGGGCCATGCCGGGGCGATCATCTCGGCGGCGGGCGACAGCGCCGCCGAGAAGGCCGAGATCATGCGCTCCTACGGGCTGACGGTGGCGCCCGATCCCGGATCGTTCGGGCAGACCGTGGCCGACGTGCTCGCCCGGGCGGCTTAGATCCTTCCCTCCCCCTTGTGGGGAGGGACCGAGGGTGGGGGTGGTGCAGGATCGAGCGATCCGGCGCCTTCTGAACCACCCCACCCCAAACCCTCCCCGCAAGGGGAGGGGAGCGCAGCTTTGCGCCACGAGGTGGCCCCATGACCCGTACCCTTCACGCAACCCCAGGTCTCGTCGATGCCACGGCCTTCGCGCCGCCGGTGATCGTCGGCACGTCGTCGGAGCAGGCGCTGGACATCCTGTTCCAGGCGCTGCTCGACGTCGCGCGCCGGCACGACCCCGACCTCGAAGCGGTCCTGCACGGCACGGCCGACATCTCGCGCTTCTCGCCGCAGATGCTGGCGCGCGCGCTGCAGGTGCAGGGCATCTGGTTCCAGCTGATCTCCATCGCCGAGCAGAACGCCGCGATGCGCCGCCGCCGCCACGTGGAGCGGACGGAGGGCCGTGCCGCCCTCGGCGGTTCTTTCGCCAAGGTTTTTTCCGACGCGCGCAAGCAGGGGGTGCCGCCGGAGAAGATCCAGGCGCTGCTCAGCGACCTGCGCATCCGCCCGACGCTGACCGCCCACCCCACCGAGGGCAAGCGGGTCACGGTGCTGGAGAAGTTCCGCCGCATCTACCTCGTGCTCCGCGAGCTGGAGATGCCGCGCTGGACCGACCGTGAGCGCAACGGGCTCATGAACGAGCTGCGCGACCAGATCGAGCTGGTCTGGATGACCGGCGAGCTGCACCTGGAGAAGGCGACCGTCGAGCGGGAGGTGGCCTGGGGCCTGCACTTCTTCGACGAGACCCTGTTCGAGATGCTGCCCGAGACGATGGAGACCCTGGAGGAATCCCTCGCCGAGGCCTATCCGGGCACGGACTTCCGGGTGCCGCCGTTCTTCCAGTTCGGCTCGTGGATCGGCGGCGACCGGGACGGCAACCCCTACGTCACCGCCGCCGTCACCCGGCAGACCCTGCACCGCAACGCGCTGGCCTCGCTGACCCGCTACCGGGACGGCGTGCGCGAGCTGGGACGGACCCTGTCGCTCACCGAGCGTTCCCTGCCGCTGCCTCAGGGCTTCCGCCTCGAACTCAACCGGCAGCTCTCGGAAAGCGGACAGTCCCGGGCGATCACCCGGCGCAACCCGGGCGAGCCGTACCGTCAGTATCTCTCCTGCGTGCTGCGCAAGCTCGAGGCGACGATCGCCCGCAACGAGGGCGAGCATCCCTCCGGCCCCGACTACGCCAGCGCGGACGGCCTGATCGAGGACCTGCGCATTCTCGAGCGCGGCCTGACGGAGGCCAAGTGCGGCGCGCTCGCCCGCGACCTCGTCCGCCCGGTGCGGCGGATGGTGGAGATTTTCCGCTTCACCACCGTGCGGCTCGACCTGCGCGAGAACACCACCCGCACCACCGACACGCTCCACGCCCTCTGGCGCCAGCGCAACGGCGACGGCGAACCGCCGGCGCTCGGCTCGGCGGCGTGGCGCCAGTGGCTCGACGCGGAACTCGCCCGGCCGCGCGATCCCGAGCGCTCCTTCGAGGATTTGCCCGACGCCGCCCGGGAGACGCTCGCCACCTTCGCCCTCGTCGCCGAGATGCGCGACGCCCTCGACCGCGAGGCCTTCGGCGCCTTCGTGCTGTCGATGACCCGCTCGGTGGAGGACGTGCTCGGCGCCTACCTGCTCGCCAAGGAGGCGGGTGTGTTCCTCGATTCCGCCGGCACCGAGATCTGCCCGCTCCCGATCGTGCCCCTGTTCGAGACCATCGACGACCTGCGCGCCGCCCCGGCGATCATGCGGGCGCTCCTCGGCACGCCGGTGGTGCGCCGCTCGACCCGCTGGCAGGGCGGGGTGCAGGAGGTGATGATCGGCTACTCCGACTCCAACAAGGATGGCGGC
Organism: Methylobacterium mesophilicum SR1.6/6; assembly: GCF_000364445.2. NCBI lineage: Bacteria > Pseudomonadati > Pseudomonadota > Alphaproteobacteria > Hyphomicrobiales > Methylobacteriaceae > Methylobacterium > Methylobacterium mesophilicum. Next base: position 4,403,843 of record NZ_CP043538.1, read on the forward strand.
TTCGTCGCGGCCAACTGGGAGCTGTTCAAGGCCCAGAGCAAGCTGACGCGGCTGGGTGAGGAACTCGGCGTCGGGATCGCCTTCTTCCACGGCCGCGGCGGCTCGGTGAGCCGCGGCGGCGTCCCGACCCAGAAGGGCATCATGGCCCAGCCGCCGGGCTCGATCCGCGGCCGGTTCCGCACCACCGAGCAGGGCGAGGTCGTCTCGTTCAAGTACGCCAACCGCGGAACCGCCGCCTACCAGATGGAGCTGCTGGCGGCCTCGGTGTTCGAGCACGCGCTCGCAGGGGACGGCGAGCGGGCGGGGCCGGGCCACGACGACGCCCTGGAGGCGCTCGCCGGCGCCTCGCGGGCGGCCTACGTCCAACTCCTCCAGACCGACGGTCTCGTCGACTACTTCCAGGCCGCGAGCCCGCTCGACGAGATCGCACTCCTCAATATCGGTTCGCGTCCGGCCCGCAGGTTCGGCGCCCGCTCGCTGTCGGACCTGCGGGCCATCCCCTGGGTGTTCGCGTGGTCGCAGAACCGGCACGTGATCACCGGCTGGTACGGCGTCGGCTCGGGGCTCGCGAGCTTCCTCGACGTGCGCGGCCGCGAGGGCGAGGCGACCCTCAAGCGCCTGTTCCAGGAATCCCGCGTGCTGCGCCTCGTCCTCGACGAGGTCGAGAAGACGCTGATGATGGTCGATCTCGACATCGCCCGCGCCTATGCGGGCCTCGTCCCGGATGCCGCCATCCGCGACCGGATCTTCGGGATGATCGAGGCCGAGTACGCGCTGACCCGCGAGATGGTGCTGCGGGTGAGCGGCGGCACGGACCTGGCCGAGCGCTTTCCGCTGTTCCGCGACCGGCTCAAGGGTCGGCTGCCGACCATCAACCAGGTCGGCCGCGAGCAGGTGGAACTGCTCGCCCGCTACCGCGCCGAGACCGACGAGGACCGGCGCGAGGCGGTGAAGTCGGCCTTGCTGTTGTCGATCAACTGCATCGCGGTCGGCTTCGGGGCGACGGGGTGAGGCGGTCCAGTAGTTTCACGCGCCCTCCCTCCCCCCTCTGCGGGGGAGGGGGAGCGCGGGAGCCTATGGTGCAGAGTGAAACGCGCCTCCGCGCCCTGTCAGGCCGTCCTACGCGCGCCATTTGCCGCCGATGAACGGGATCGCATCCCGCAACGGCACCAGAACCGTCACCAGGAGAGAGAACCCACGATGAGCTTCACCCTGATCCCGCAGGCCAAGGCCCGCCTGCACCGTTCCGAGCTGGCCGTGCCGGGCTCGAACCCGACCTTCATGGAGAAATCGGCCTCCTCGGCCGCCGACGTGATCTTCCTCGATCTGGAAGACGCCGTCGCCCCCGACGACAAGGAGAAGGCCCGCACCAACATCATCCAGGCGCTCAACGACCTGGATTGGGGCAACAAGACCATGATGATCCGCATCAACGGTCTCGACACCCACTACATGTACCGCGACGTGGTCGACATCGTCGAAGCCTGCCCGCGGCTCGACATGGTGCTAATCCCCAAGGTCGGCGTGCCGCAGGACGTCTACGCGATCGACGTGCTGGTCACCCAGATCGAGCAGGCCAAGAAGCGCGAGAAGAAGCTCGGCTTCGAGGTGCTGATCGAGACCGCGCTCGGCATGGCCAACGTCGAGGCGATCGCCCAGTCCTCGAAGCGCCTGGAGGCGATGTCGTTCGGCGTGGCCGACTACGCCGCCTCGACCCGCGCCCGCTCCACGGTGATCGGCGGCGTGAACCCGGACTTCTCGGTGCTCACCGACAAGGACGAGGGCGGCAACCGCCAGACTCACTGGCAGGACCCGTGGCTCTTCGCTCAGAACCGCATGCTGATCGCCTGCCGCGCCTACGGCCTGCGCCCGATCGACGGCCCGTTCGGTGATTTCTCGGATCCGGACGGCTACACCTCGGCGGCCCGGCGCTGCGCGGCCCTCGGCTTCGAGGGCAAGTGGGCGATCCACCCGAGCCAGATCGATCTGGCCAACCAAGTGTTCACCCCGTCCGAGGCCGAGGTGACCAAGGCGCGCCGCATCCTGGAGGCCATGGAAGAGGCCGCCAAGGCCGGCCGCGGGGCCGTCTCGCTCGACGGCCGCCTGATCGACATCGCCTCCATCCGCATGGCCGAGGCGCTGATCGAGAAGGCGGATGCCATGAAGGGCTGAGGCCTATCAGGCGAAGGGCAGAGCCGGGCTCAGCCCTTCGCCTTCGAGCTTCTCGTCTTTGCAAGCGCAGCGAAGCAAGCCAGGAAACCGCCACGTACGGATATCGGGCGCTGCCCTGGCTTGCTTCGCTCCGCTCGCAAAGACGGCGCCGGCCAGAGGGGCTGCAACCTCAGAACGGCCGCGCGTCCGGCAGCCGCGCGGCGGCCATCTCCGCCGGCGTCGGATCGCGCTGAACCACGATCCCCTCCCGCCGGTCGGCAGCGATCAGCCCGAGCCGGGCGAAGCCGTCGAGCCAGCCGTCCATCGGCCAGATCCCGTGCCGGTCGTGGAAGCGCGACGCGTTGGTGACGATGTCGCGGAAGTGCTGGAGCGGCGGGTCGAAACCCGGATGGTGCTGGTGGTAGGCCTTCGGACCGCCGAGGAACAGGATCGGCACGCCGGCCTTGTCCGCCCGGAAGGCGAGGTCGGTGTCCTCCGCCCCGTAGCCCGAGAAGCCTTCGTCGAACCCGCCGAGCCGGTCGTAGGTCGCTACGCGCACCGCGAAGGCGAGCGACCAGAACAGGCCCGGCTGCGGTGCCGGAATCACCGCTCCCGGCTGCGGGAAGCTTCTCACAGGGTGCGGGTGTCCCAGTCGGTCCAGATCGGCCTCGCGCCAGCCGTCCGTGACCGCTCCGGAGGGCAGGTAGCCGATCTCGCAGCAGATCAGGCCGTCCTGCTCGGCCACCGCCCGCGAGAGGCCGGCGACGAGGCCCGCCGCGGGGATGCAGTCCACGTCGAGGAAGATCAGCGTGTCGGCCCCGGCTGCCCGGCGGCCGGCGTTGCGCGCCGCCGCCAGCGGCAGGCCGTCATGCGGAAACGGCACCCGCTCCACCGGGAAGGGCAGGGCGGGCAGGGGCGCGTCGTCTCCGCCCATCTCCACGACGATGCAGCCATCCGGCAGCGCGCCGCGACCCAGCCCTTCGAGCAGACGAATCAGATGCGACCGCCGGCCCTTGTTGAGGGTGATGACCGCCGTGCTCACGACGCCGTCCCGGCGCGCAGGACGTCGATCCGGTACTCAGGCGTCCGCGATTGGTGCACGACCCGGGCAAACGGCGCGGCCAACCCGATGAAACCCTCGGCGGCGCCGTCGCCCGATTGCGGATAGTCGGTCTCCCCGAGCCAGTGCACCAGCACCATGTCGCCGTCGGGCTCGACGGCCTCGCCGACCAGGCGGACCAACTCGGTCAGGTCACGGGGTGCCAGGAAGTACAGGAACTCGGACAGCACGATCAGATCGAACCGGCCCGGCGGCCAATCGGCCGGCACCGCGCCCTGGCGGATCTCGACGTGGGGCCGGTCGGCGCAGCGGGCCTGCGCGGCCTGCACGGCTGCCGGGACCAGATCGGTGGCGAGCAGGCGCTCGCACCGCTCGGATAGGGCGCGGGTGAAGACGCCGATGGAGCAGGCCGGCTCGAAGGCGGACCGATACCGCGCCTGCGGCAGGGCGGCCAAAGTCGCCGCGTACTTGTCGCGCTCGTAGGGCGAGCTCGTGAACCGCCAGGGATCGGGGTCGCTCGCGTAGATGCCGGCGAAATAATCGTCCGGCAGGGTCTCGGTGCGTCGGCTCATGCCGGCACCGCCACGAAGCGCTCGTAGGGACCGCAGAGCCGGTCGATCATCGCGGGCTCCAGCCGGAAACCCTGGGGATCGTCCGAGATCAGGTCGGTGGTCTGGGACTCGTGCGCGGCGACCGCGTGAGCTTTGGCCTCCCGGTGGGCGGACACGTCGAGGCGCAGGCCGGTCGGGGCCGGCCCGACCTCGGTCTCGGGCGGCAACGTCCAGCCCCAGACCGGATACTCGTAGATCCGCACCCCGGGCAGACGCGGACGCGCCAGCGCGACGATGAGGGCGGCGGCCCTGTGATCGCAATGAGGGTCATGCCGCCACGTCACGAACACCGCGCCGGCGCCGCAGGCGGAAGCCGCACGCGCCACCGCCGCGGCCGCCGCTTCGGCGGCCGGGCCGTCGCTCGGCACATGCGCGTCGGGCAGCCGCAGGAAGGTGACGTCCTCCGCCGCGAGGCCGAGAACCGCCACCGCCCGCAAGGTCTCCGCCTCGCGCAAGGTGCGCAGCGTGTCCGGCGGATAGAGCCGGGACTGGGTGTGCGACCCGCAGCCGTCGCTGACGACCACGAGACGCACGGGCCGCCCGGCCGCGCACGCGGCGGCGATCAGGCCGCCGCAGCCCAGGCTCTCGTCGTCGGGGTGGGGCGCTACGACCACGAGGCCGCCGGGGCCCGCGAGTTCGTCGAGGCTCGCGAGCGGCAGCGTGTCGGCGGCTGCCAGGAAGGCGTCGGCGCGCATCAGCGTGCTGCCGGGCCCGGGGCAGCCGCGGGGCGCGTCCCGCAACAGGACCTGCGGTTGAAAAGATCGGGCACGGATCGCTCCTGGAACGACGGCGGGTCGATCCCCGAGCTATCGGCGCGGACGGCTGAACGCGCCATGAGCGGCGCGGTCAGCCGTTCATGGCCGTTACCGGTCGTTCTCCGTGGTCAGCGCGTCGAGGCGGGTCCCCTCGTCGGCGCCGCGCCGTTCCCTCAGGTGGACGCCCGGCGTCGGCGCGTCGGTGAACACGGCTCCGGCCACGCTCAGCGCGCTCCGGATCGCCTCGATCTGGCCGCTCGGCGGGTCGCCATAGCCACCCTCGAAATCGCGCACAAGCTTCTCGTCGCATCCGACCTTGGCGGCAAGTTCCGCCTCGGACCACCCGAGCAGACCGCGGGCCGCCCGCGACTGTGCCGGGCTCATCGCCCTTGCGCTCGCCCCGCTCTGCGCTCCTTCGTCAGACCCGGCCAACATCACCCTCCCGAGCTGTGATCATCAACAACGGCTCGGGTCCCGGATCGTTTCCGCGCCCGTCAGGGCGAGGCGTGACCATAATTGTGCTGAAATCCTGTTCCATCCGCTGAGGCGCATGGATTCGGGGCGGCCTCCGCGCAGGGCCGGCACGCGCCGCGGGCGCTGCATTTCCCGACCCGGGACGACGTGAGCACTGAGCGCGAGATGAGGACGGAACGATGAGAGGGGTGCTGATCGCGACTGTGGCCTGTGCTGTGCTGGCCGCAGACCTTTCCGCGGCAACGCAGGCGCAGGCGCAGATGGGCGGAGCCCCGACGGGCTTCGGCCGCGGCAACCGCCGTCCCGGCGGCGAGGACGAGAAGAAGCCCCAGTACGTGCCGGGTGCCAAGGCCAGCGAGAAGATCTTCCCGCTGGATTCGACCTGGACGGCCGTCAGCCTCAACGGCAAGCCGTTCGCCGGCGGCGACCGCCCCAGCTTCATCATCGATAAGCAGTACCGGGCCCGCGGCTACGGCGGCTGCAACACCTTTGCGGCGACTGCGTTCCCGCTCAAGGAGCAGCACATCGCGGTGGGCCCGCTCGCCCTCACCAAGAAGAGCTGCGACAAGGGGCTGGCCGCGACCGAGCAGGCCTTCTTCATCGCCCTGCGCACCTCGGCCGTGTGGGACATGGTGGGCTCGCAGCTCGTCCTGAAGAGCCCGAACGGCGAACTCAAGTTCGACCGCGCCCTTTAAGGACCGGTTCACCACGCCGCGCGAAGGCAGCCTGCGATTCAGACAGCCTTGACGGGCCGCAGGCCTCACTCGTCCCGTGGCGAGGAGGCGGCGGATGCCAGTCGGGATCGGAAGCGGACACAGGCAGACGGTGCGCCCCGGAGCCGCGCGGGCCCTCCGCTTTTCCGGGCCGGAGGGCTTCCATCCCGGAGCCCTGTGGCTCGCGGCCGCCGTTCCGGCAGCAGCGACGCTGCTCCTGATCGTTCGCCTCGCCGTCTGACGCCGGGACCTGCGTCGCGAGACGTCGGACTCCAGTCTCAGTCCGAGCCGGCGGCTTCGCGACGATCCGGGGAATCGTCCGCATCATCCGCGTCGCGGAGGGCGCGGACGTGAAGGGACACGGGCGGAAAGAGGCTCTCCAGGCCTGCCGCCACGCCGTACAGGACGGGATCCGAACCCGGACCGGCCCGCGGCGGGTGGAGGTCACTCGTCAATGTCGTTGCTGCGCGCACCTCGCGCCCATTCGCGAGCATTCGTCCGCGCCCCCGTCGCTGGTGTGTCATCGTCCAGAGAGTTCAATGCCGCCTGCCGCGTTTCGTTGCCGCAGGCGAAACCTATTTTTCACCAATACGGAACGGCCGGGAGCCTCAACCTCGGCTGCGCAGGACGACCGGCCCCGGTCGGCGACAGGCTGCCGGCACGACGCTGAGGATCGCGGCGCTCGGGCATCGAGTCCGGCAGTTCTGGGCGGCGTCGATCTGGTCACCCCCGCAGGTCTCGGCGAAACAGAAGGTGCCGAGATCCTCGCAGGTCGCGCGAAATCCGCCGCGGGGGGGCTGCGCGCTGCCCAGGTCGGCCGCCGCCGCCGGTGCGAGCAGAAGGCCGAGGACGCCCAGAAACGTCAGGGGGCCGACCGGTACCGAGAACCGTCTCATCCGCCTCATCCCGGTTTCCGGAGCCGCAACGGGCCGTGCCGCCTTCAGGTCGACACGCGAATCCCTATAGCATTGGCAGGCTGCCGACGCCTGTGCCATTCCGGCGACACGATCCGATCCCGCACCGCGGGGTTCCGGATCGACCGGATGTCCGCGCGCTCAAGCCTACGGAAGCCAGCGATGCCGCTCTACGCCCTCGACGAACACGTCCCGCAGCTCGCCGATCCCGACCGCGTCTGGATTGCGCCCGACGCGCAGGTGATCGGCCGGATCCACCTCGGCCTCGATGTGGGCATCTGGTTCGGCTCTGCGCTGCGCGGCGACAACGAGCCGATCCGCATCGGTGACCGGACCAACGTACAGGAGGGCGTGATCATGCACGTCGATCCCGGCTTCCCGCTCACCATCGGGGCGGACGTCACCGTCGGCCACGGGGCGATCGTCCACGGCTGCACGATCGGCGACGGCAGCCTGATCGGGATGGGCGCCACGGTGCTCAACGGCGCGGTGATCGGCCGGGGCTGCCTCGTCGGCGCCAACGCGCTGGTGACGGAGGGCAAGACCTTCCCGGACCACAGCCTGATCGTGGGGGCGCCCGCCAAGGCCGTGCGCATCCTCGAGGAGGCCGATATCGAGGGCCTGCGGCAGGCCGCCCAGCGCTACGTCGAGAACGCCCGGCGCTACAGGGCCGGGCTGCGCCGCATCGACGCCTGAAGGAGGAGGCCGCCCCTGTCGGGGCGGCCGCACCCGTTACTTCTTGGCCTTGCCGCGCTCGATCGCCTCTTCGATCAGCCGGTGGGCCTCCTCCTTGTCACCCCAGCGGACGAACTTGACCCACTTGCCGGGCTCCAGATCCTTGTAGTGCTCGAAGAAGTGCTGGATCTGCTGGATCGTGATCTCGGGCAGGTCAGTGTAGTTCTCGACCCGGTCGTAGCGCTTGGTCAGGTGGCGGGAGGGCACCGCGATGACCTTCTCGTCCTCGCCGCCCTCGTCCTGCATCACCATCACGCCCACGGGGCGCGCGCTGATGATGGCGCCCGGCACCACAGCGCGAGTGTTGGCCACCAGCACGTCGCAGGGATCGCCGTCGCCCGACAGGGTGTGGGGGATGAAGCCGTAATTGCCCGGATAGAACATCGGCGTGTAGAGGAACCGGTCGACGACGAGCGCGCCGGACTCCTTGTCCATCTCGTACTTGATCGGTTCGCCGCCGAGCGGCACCTCCACGATCACGTTGACGTCGTGCGGCGGCTTCTTGCCGAGCGGGATGGCGTCGATCTTCATGGCGTATTGGTCCCGGAACGCGGTCAGCTCCGCTTCCAGGCCCTCTTAGAGGCGCCGCCCGGCAAAGCAAATCTGGCGACGTCGCGCGCCGGCAACGAGCGCTGGAAAACGTCAGCCGAAGAGGTAGCCCACCTTGGGCAGGGCGAGGCCGGCCATGCGGTCGAGGGTCCGCGGTCCGGGACGGCCGCCGAGACCTTCGTAGAAGGCTCCGGCGCGGTCGTTGTCCTCCAGGCTCCAGACGCCGAGCTGGGTCAGGCCGTGATCCGAGAGGTCGTTGCGCACGGCCCGGAACAGGCGGCGGCCGAGGCCCACGCCCTGGTATTCCGGAAGGAGGTAGAGTTCGTCGATCTCGCCCTCGGTGCCGAGGGTGCGGCTGCGGGTCCGGCCGTAGGAGGCGTAGCCGACCAGCAGATCCCCCGTCTCCACCACCGCCACGGGCCGCCCGCGGCGCAGGGCGCCGCGCCACCACGCCCGGTCGCGGCTGGCGATCAGGCGCTCCAGGGCCACGCCCGGGATGATCCCGCGATAGGCCTCGCGCCACGACGCATCGAACACCCTGGACAAGCCGCCGATATCGGCCTCGCGGGCCCGGCGGATGCTCGTGGTGCGCGTGCTCATGGGCTTCGGGTCTCCCATCGTCCGACCGGCGGATAACCCGCGCGGCCCGCCCAGGTTCGATCCCGATCCGGGCGGAGTGAAGGCAAGAACGGCGCCGATTGCCGCGCGGATGCCTCGGCACAGCGCGGCGCAGCGATTTGCCGGGCTCTCGGGCGGCTGATAGAGCCCACGCTCGTCCCACGGCAGCACGGCCTTGTTCAACCGCTTCCTCAAGCCCGAGACGCGCTACGCGCGGCGCATGGCGCGGATCGCCCGCTTCGAGCGGCCGATCGCCGGCCCCGGCGACCGGCTCAAGGCCTGGGCCAACATGCTGCTGATGGACCACGGGGTGTTCCGCCTCGCCTACCTGAACCGCCATCGGGTCGGCTCGGGCGGCCTCTGGCGCTCGGCCCAGCCCGGCCCGCACCAGCTCGCCCGGTTCCGCGCCGAGGGCGTGCGGACGATCATCTCCCTGCGGGGCGGGCGCGAGCACGGCTCCTGGCCGCTGCAGCGGGAGGCCTGCGAGCGCCACGGGCTGATCCTGCGCGAGTTCGTGCTGCGCTCCCGGGAGGCGCCGGACCGGGAGACCATCCTGGGCGCCAGGGCGTTCTTCGCGAGCGTCGCGTATCCGGCGGTGATGCATTGCAAATCGGGCGCCGACCGGGCCGGCCTCGCCTCGGCGCTCTACCTGATCCTGCACGAGGGCCGCCCCGTCGCCGAAGCCGCGCGGCAGCTCTCGGCGCGGTACGGCCACCTGCGCTTCGCCAAGACCGGCATCCTCGACGCGTTCTTCGCCCGGTACCGCGTGGAGGGCGAGGCGAACGGGATCGATTTCCTCACCTGGGTCGAGACGATCTACGACCCGGAGGCGCTCAAGCGCGACTTCCGGCCGGGTTTCTGGTCGGATCTGGCGGTGGACCGGCTGCTGCGGCGGGAGTGAGGACGCGTCTACTCCGCGGCCGGCCGCGCGGCCTCCCGGAACGGGTGGGCCGGGTAGGTGCCGATCACCCGCAGCTCCCGGGAGAAGAAGCCGAGCTCGTCGAGCGCCCGGGCGAGGCCCGGATCCTCAGGGTGGCCGTCCACCTCGGCGTAGAACTGCGTGGCGGTGAACTCGCCGTCCATCATGTAGCTCTCAAGCTTCGACATGTTGACGCCGTTGGTCGCGAAGCCGCCGAGTGCCTTGTAGAGGGCGGCGGGGATGTTGCGCACGCGGAACACGAAGCTCGTCACGCAGGCCTGCGTCCCCGGCGCGACCGGCTCGGCCTCGGGGGAAAACACCACGAAGCGGGTGGTGTTGTGCACCTCGTCCTCGACGTCGCGCTCCACGATGTCGAGGCCGTAGACCTCGGCGGCGAGCGCGGGGGCGAGCGCCGCCCGGGTCGGGTCGCCGATCTCGGCGATCTCGCGGGCCGCGCCGGCGGTGTCGCCGGCCACCACGGCCTTCAGGCCCAGGCGGCGGATGATCCGACGGCACTGGCCGAGCGCGTGGACGTGACTGTGGACGCTCTTCAGCGCCTCGACCTTCGTCCCCGGCAGCACCATCAGCTGGAAGTGGATCGGCAGGAAGTGCTCGGCCACGATGTGCAGCGGCGAGAGCGGGATCAGGTGGTGGATGTCGGCGACCCGGCCCGCGATCGAATTCTCGATCGGGATCATCGCCCGCTGGGCCCGGCCCTCCGTGACGGCTGCGAAGGCGTCCTCGAAGGTGTTGCAGGGCAGCGGCCTCCAGTCCGGGTAGGCCTCCGCGCAGATGATGTGCGAGTTGGCCCCGGGCTCACCCTGGTAGGCGATGGTGCGGTCTGTCATCTCGGTCAGGATCGGTTGGCGGGTTCAGTTCAGCCGGCGGCCCCGGAGCAGGGCTCGGGCGCGCTCCAGGTCGGCGGGCGTGTCGACGCCCAGCGGCAGGTCGTCGACGATGGCCGCGTCGATGCGCATGCCGGCCTCCAGCGCGCGGAGCTGCTCCAGCTTCTCGCGGACCTCCAGCTCCCCCGGCGGCAGGGCGACGAATCGGCTCAGCGCGGTGCGCCTGTAGGCGTAGAGGCCGATATGGTGCCAGAGCGGGCCCTCGCCCCAGGGGGCGCGCCCGCGGGTGAAATAGAGCGCGCGCAGCCGTCCGGGGCCGACCGTGTGGCCCACGAGCTTGACCACGTTGGGGTTGTCGGCCTCGTGCGGGTCGGTGATCGGCGCGCAGAGGGTGACGATGTCCACCGTGCGGTCGGCGAGCGGCAGGACGGACGCGCCGATGATCGCCGGATCGATCGTCGGCAGGTCGCCCTGCACGTTGACGACCACGTCGTGCCGGCCTTCCGGATCGACGATCTCCAGCGCCTCGGCGAGCCGGTCGGAGCCGGAGGGATGGTCGGTGCGTGTCATCACGGCGAGCCCGCCCGCCGCCTCGACGGTCCGGGCGATCTCTGCGGTGTCGGTGGCCACCACCACGGGGCCGATGCCGGCCTCCACGGCCCGGCGCCAGACATGGACGATCATGGCCTCGCCGGCGATGTCGGCCAGCGGCTTGTTCGGCAGGCGCGTCGCGGCGAGGCGGGCCGGGATCAGGACCAGGGGGTCGGACATGTGAGTTCAGGCCTGGGCGCTCGAACCTGGCGTCCGCGCCAGGAGGCGGGCGGGTGCTTAACAGGCCTGTCCCCGGTTGTCGTCCCCGATCCGGACCGGCAGATGTGGGGGGAGCGAAGATGCTGATCGGTGACAAGCTGGACAATTCGGTGGAACAATCCTGCGCCTGAGCGACGCGGACGGCGCGTGCGGCATTGTCAGGGACGGTCCGGAACGGCTAAGGCAACCTCGAAATCCTCCAATGTCCGGTGTCCGAGTCTGCTGGCCCGTCTCAGGCGCGCGACTGGCCCGGCCAAGTCGCGAGAAGAGCATGAACTCGTTCGAGGTGAACAAGGTCCTGGGTGCCGTCCTCGGTGCCCTGCTGTTCGCGGCCGGATCGGGTTTCGTAGCCGAGCTGATCTATCATCCGAAGCCCGCGGGCAAAGCCGGCTACGACCTGCCCGAGCCGGAGCCGGAGGCTGCCGCGGCGGCGCCGGAGGCCAAGGTCGAGCCGATCGCGGTCCGCCTCGCCAGCGCCAACGCCGAGAAGGGCGAGGCCGGCACCAAGGCCTGCCATGCCTGCCACGCCTTCGAGAAGGGCGGCCCCAACAAGGTCGGGCCGGATCTCTACGGCGTCGTGGAGCGTCCGAAGGGCGGCCATGCGGGCTTCGAGTACTCGGCGGCCATGAAGGAGAAGGGCGGCGCCTGGACGTATGCCGACCTCGACGAGTTCCTCACCAACCCGAAAGGGTACGTGAAGGGCACCAAGATGGCGTTCGCCGGCATCGCCTCGCCGCAGGAGCGCGCCAACGTCATCGCCTATCTGCGCAAGAATGCGGACGATCCCAAGCCGCTGCCCGCCGTCGAGAAGAGCGATGCGGCGCCTGCGGCCGCGCCCGCGGCGGCGAAGCCGGAGGACAAGCCCGCGGCTTCGCCCGAGAAGCCGTCCGCCGACAAGCCGGCGGCCTCGAAGCCCTCCGAGGGCAAGGACAGCCCGGCGAAGCCAGCCGATACCAGCACCGCCAAGCCCGTGGAGGAGAAATCTCCCGGCAGCCCGCGCACCACCGGCGAATCGAGCGACCGGAACGCACCGTCGCCGCCGGCCAACGCCCATGACGGCGACCAGCAGGGCACGCCGTCGAGCCTCATCCCCGCCGAGCCGACCGCGCCGTCGGCCCCGGCCGCCAAGGAGCCGCCCGCACAGGCCAATCCGGAGGCGGTGGACCGGGCGAAGGACCTCGAGGTCGGCGGCCCGACCAAGGATCTGAACGCGCCGCTGCCGACGCCGCAACCGCTTCCGAAGCAGTAGCGGAGCGTCCTGCCTCGCGTCTGGCACGTTCCTCGGGCATGGCTCCGGGCCTGGCCTTTGCCTAAGAGCGGCCGCGGCCCGGCGATCCGATCGGGTCGATGAACCGCGAAGGAACGGCCTTGCCAGAGCGAAGCTCCGAAGCGGAGGAGCGCCGGGCGCCCCTGCCGCTGCTGGTTGCCGTGACCATGACGGGCACGGTCGCCCTGCACATCTTCGTGCCGGCGCTCGCTGCCGCGGCCGCGGATCTGGGAACCAACGCGGCCGGCGCGCAGCTCACCATCACGGTCTACCTGATCGGGCTCGCGGGCGGTCAGCTCCTCTATGGCCCGCTCTCGGATCGCTACGGGCGGCGGCCGATCCTGATCGGGGGCCTCGGCCTCTACCTTGCCGGCCTGCTGCTCGCGATCCCCGCGCCGAACATCGGCGTCTTGCTCGTCGCCCGCGTCCTGCAGTCGCTCGGCGCCTGCGGCTCGCTGGTGATCGGCCGGGCGATGGTGCGCGACGTCTCGACCCGCGAGGATGCCGCCCGCAAGCTCGCGATTCTGACCACCGCCATGACGCTCACGCCGGCGCTGGCCCCCGCGATCGGCGGCGTGGTGAACGAAGCCTTCGGGTGGCGCGCCGTGTTCGTGGTGCTGGCCGCCCTCGTCGCCGTGCTGGGATCGCTGGTTGTGTTCACCCTGCCGGAGACCAACCGCCACAAGGTGGCGCTGCCGGGCTTCGTCGCGGTGCTCGCCGGCTATCTCCGGCTGGTGCGGATCCCGGTGTTCCGCGCCTACCTCGTGGCGGGGGCCTGCGGCGGCACCAGCCTCTACGCCTTCCTGGCGGTGGCGCCGTTCCTCCTCGTCGACCGGCTCGGACGCTCCTCGCAGGAAGTCGGGTTCGATTGCCTCATCGTGGTCTTCGGCATGGTCGGCGGCGCCGTTCTGGCGAGCCGGCTCGCCGCGCGGGTGCCGATCCGGAAGGCCGCCCGGAGCGGCAACCTCCTCTGCATCGCGGCGGCGCTGGCGCTGCTGGCCGTGGACCGGACCGGGATGCTCGGCGTCGTCAGCCTGATCGTGCCGCTCTTCGCCTACGCGGTGGGCGTCGGCCTGCTCAGCCCCAACGCGGTGGCCGGCCTCATGAACGTCGATCCGCACGCGGCGGGCTCCGCCTCCAGCCTGTACGGTTTCACCCAGATGACCTTCGGGGCGGTGTTCACGGCCGCCGCCTCGGCCTGGCCCGCGACCTCGGCGACGCCGGTCGCGCTGGCGCTTCTCGCGGCCGGGCTGATCGCTGGTCTGGCGCTGCGGCGGGCGTGAGGCGCGACGCGCGGCGCACCTGCGTCGGGCCGGGTATTTCGGAACGGTCTTGGCGGGGACGGCATTGAGAGGCCCCAACCCACTGGAGACACGCCATGCAGCGCTTGCCGATCATCGTCCTCGCTACGCTCGCCCTCGGCGGTACCGCCTTCGCGGCCGAGCAGGGCGCCTCGTCCCGCACGCCGGGTCATGAAATGCAGGAGCATGGGAGCAAGGCGGGCAGCCCCGGCGCGTCCGGCTACGCCCCCGGCCACGAGATGAAGTCCGGTACCTCGGAATCGACCGGCTCGACGTCGCGGACAGGCGGCTCGGCCACCGGGACGTCCGGGACGTCCGGCACCAGCGGTTCCGGCACCCGCCGCTAACACGCCGTTGTCCGCCCCGCTCGATCGGCCGATCGGGCGGGGCGATGTTTTATGGTGGCCCGGATCGCACGGCTTCGACGAGACCGGCGACGCGATCCTGGAAGCCCGCCGCAAGTTCCAGCCACAGGAGGCGCGCCGGATCGACTGGTCCGGGGAGGCTCAGGCGCCCGGCTGCCACGGGGACGAAGCCGAAACGGCCGTAATAGGGCGCGTCGCCCACCAGGATGACCAGCCCTTCGCCCGCCTGACGGGCCGCCTCGATCGCCGCGCGGGTCAGGGCACCGCCGATGCCGCGGCCCTCGAAGCTCGGATCCACTGCCAGCGGACCGAGCATCACGAACGGCGTCGCTCCGGTCCGCACCGGCCCCATCCGCACCGAGCCGACGAGGAAGCTTCCCACGGAGGCGGTGACTCCGAGGTCGAGCCGCTCGGCCGCGCCCTCGCGCAGGCGATAGGCCGTGCGGGCGAACCGGCCGGGTCCGAAGGCGCGGGCCTGTAGCCGCTCGATGGCGAGGGTATCCTCCGGCCGCTCGGGCCGGATGACGAGGGACAAGGGAGTCACGGCAGGGTCACGGCAGGATTACGGTGGAGCTACGGGAAGCGCGCGGGTCGGATGGCCGCCGCGTAGCAGCGTCGGCCCCGGCTCGCAAACGGCCCTTCTACTCCGCCGCCGCGAGGCCCGGCCGCGCGCCACCCTGCGTCAGCTTCAGGAAGCCGAACGCCGACAGCCAGATCACCGCGCCGCAGGCGGAGGCGACGCCCAGCACCAGTCCGAAGCCGCCGCGGTCGTGCAGCAGCGCGATCGCCGGCACCACGAAGCCGCTCGCCGTGAAGCCCACGAAGTAGCGCACGCTGTAGGCCCGGGCCCGGTAGGCAGGGGGCACGTAGCGGGCGATCATCGCGTCGTTGATGACCACCTGCCCGTAGATCGCCGTCATGGCCAGCATCAGGCCGAGGAGGAGCGGCACGCCGGTCGAGAGCGCCGCGATCCCGAGTCCAAGCGGCTGCAGAACCGAGAGGGCCACGAACAGGGACGGCAGGCTGTAGCGGTCGATCAGCCGGCCCATGGCGAGCTGCATCAGCGCGCCGAACAGGAACACCCCGGTGGCCAGCGAGCCGGTGATCGCCAGGGGCAGCGCGTGGCCGACACCCTCGTCGATCACCTTGGGCAGGCTGATCGTCGTGAGGTTGAAGGTCAGGCCGCCGGCGAAGATCGACAGGGCGAACATCGCCATGAGGGCCCAGGGCCGGGTCACCGGGATCACCGCCGCGCCGCCGGCCTTCCGGCCCGCGGCCTCGCCGTCCCCCGGCACCATCGCCACGAAGGCGGCCCCACAGGCGAGGCAGACGAGGCCCGGCACCACGAAGGCCGCGCGCCAGCTCACGGTCGCGGCGAGCAGCGCCGTGATGCCGGAGGCCGAGGCCGCGCCGAAATTGCCCCAGACGCCGTTGATGCCGAGGTCGCGCCCGAGCCGGCGGGCGTGGGTCACCAGCATGGCCGAGCCGACCGGGTGGTAGATCGCCGAGGCGAGGCCGAGCACGCAGAGCCACACGGCGAAGGCGAGGGGCGTCGAGGCGCTCGCCACGCCGAGGCACGACAGGCCGTAGCCGAAGAAGAAGATCGCCAGCATGTTGCGGCGCCCGAACCGGTCGGCCAGCGACCCCATCGGCAGGGAGCACAGGCCGAAGGCCACGAAGGCGCCGGTGGCCAGCCCGATCAGCTCGCCGTAGCCGAGGCCGGTCTGGCTCGCGATGGCGATGACCGCGGTCGGGTAGATCAGCAGGACGAAGTGATCGAGGGCGTGCGCGACGTTCACGAAGCGCAGGGTGCGGCGGGACAGCGTGTCCGGTTCCATCGCGGCATATCCTCCGGGATCGCTTCCTGATAGCCTGACCCGATGGAGGTGTCGGGCCGAGTATGTATGCGAACGGGCCATTCTCGCCGGCCGAGGCGCCGCGCCCTGCGCGATCCACGAACGCCGCCGACTATCAGGACGTGCCGCGCGCGGTCGCGGTGATGCCCAAATCCTACGCGGCCGGGATGGTGCTGGACCGCCATTTCCACCCGCGGGCGCAACTCCTCTATGCCACGGCCGGCCTGATGATGGCGTCGGCCGAGGACGGGACCTGGGTCGTGCCCGAGGGTCACGCCCTCTGGATCCCGCCGCGTCTGCCCCACGCGGTGGCGACCCACGGCGCGGTGGCGATGTGCTCGGCCTATCTCGACCCGATCGCCGTCGCGGACTTCCCGGAGAGTTGCCGGGTGATCGCAGTCTCGTCCCTCCTCGCCGCGGCTCTGATCGCGCTGGCGGAGGAGCCGGTGTTGTACGACCAGGATGGCCGCGGCGGCCACCTCGCCGCCCTCGTGCTCGACGAGATCGGCCGCGCTCCCGCGACGCCCCTCGCCCTGCCGCTGCCCCGCGACCCGCGCCTGCGCCGGGTCTGTTTCGGGCTGATCGAGGATCCGGCCTCGGAGGCCGATCTCGATGCCTGGGCCGACCGCGCCGGAGCGAGCCGGCGCACGTTGACCCGGGGCTTCCGCACGGAGACGGGCTTGAGCTTCGGGGACTGGCGGGCTCGGGCCCGGGTGATCCGCGCCCTGGCGCTGGCGGCGGAGGGACGCTCGCCCCGGGCGGTGGCGGAGGCGGTGGGCTACCGGAGCGCCCAGGCGCTGCGCCTGACGGTGACGCGGGTGCTGGGTCCGGCTGTCGCGGGGCAGGCGCCTGCGTGATCCTGGCCCGGGAGCCGGAGTGATCTAGCTTCGAGGAGATGGCGCGATCGGCGGAGGCGTCATGCCGCCGCCGGTCGAGGGCCACGGCCCTATATTCCGTGCGCGTGGAGCGAAGCCATTCAGGGATGCCAGGCCTGCCGATGGCGCGCTGCCCTGGGTCACTTCGCGCCGCTCGTGAAGACGGTGACGGCCGCTTCGTTCAACCGCATACCGGATGGGCCATGCTCTACGAGTTCACGACACTGTCCTCTCCGCTCCTCGCCGTCGGTCAGGTCTGCGAGCGGGCGCGGGCCTGGGCCGCCGAGGCCGAGACCGGGACCCTGCTCGGCTGCTGGCGGACCGAGATCGGCACCCTCGGGCGGGTGCTCCTCCTGCGCGGCTTCGAGACTCCCGAGGGCATGACGTCGGAGCGGCGGCGCGCCCTGATGAGCGCCGCGCCGTTCAACGCGGGCGATCTCCTCACGGCCCTGACGATGGACAGTTACGCGCTGTTCCCGTTTCTGCCGCCGCTGCGCACCGGAGCCCGCGGCGGTGTCTACGAGTTTCGCACCTATCGCCTGAAGCCCGGCGGCTTGCCTCCGACACTGGCTGCCTGGGAGGCGGCGATCGGGCCGGCCAGTCCCTACACGTCGCACCTCGTGACCAACCTCTACGCCCTCGACGGCCCGCCCCGGATCACGCACATCTGGGCCTTCTCCAGCCTGGAGGAGCGCGCGACGCTGCGCGGGAACGCCTACGCCTCCGGACTCTGGCCGCCGAAGGGCGGGCCGGATCAGATCCTCGAGGCGACCTCGACCGTCGCACTGCCGGATCCGGGCTTACCCTTGTCCTGAGATCGCGCCTCAGGTCGCCCGCGCCGAGAAATCGATCCGCGGGTCGATCCAGACGTAGATCAGATCCGACAGCAGGTTCACCGCGAGCCCGAGCAGGGAGAAGATGTAGAGGGTCGCGAACACCACCGGGTAGTCCCGTCCGACGATCGCCCGGAACGACAACTCGCCGAGCCCGTCGAGGGAGAAGATCGTCTCGATTAGCAGAGAGCCGGTGAAGAAGGCCGAGATGAAGGCCCCGGGGAAGCCCGCGATCACGATCAGCATGGCGTTGCGGAAGACGTGGCCGTAGAGCACCCGCCGCTGGGACAGGCCCTTCATCCGCGCGGTCAGCACATACTGCTTACGGATCTCGTCGAGGAACGAGTTCTTGGTCAGCAGGGTCGAGGTCGCGAAGGCGCCGATCACCAGGGCGGTCAACGGCAGCACCATGTGCCACGCGTAGTCGGTGACCTTGTGCCAGGTCGAAAACCCGTCCCAGCCTTCGCTGGTCAGGCCCCGGAGCGGGAACCACTGGTAGAACGAGCCGCCCGCGAACAGGATGATCAGCATCAGCCCGAACATGAAGCCCGGGATCGCGTAGCCGATGATCACCACGAAGGAGGTCCAGCGGTCGAAGCGCTCGCCGTCCTTCACGGCCTTGCGGATGCCGAGCGGGATCGAGATCGCGTAGGACAGGAGCGTCATCCACAGGCCGAGCGAGATCGAGACCGGCAGGCGTTCCCTGATGAGCTGGATCACGGTGACGTCGCGGAAGTAGCTGCGGCCGAAATCGAACCGGACGTAGTCCCAGAGCATCTTGGCGAAGCGTTCCGGCGCCGGCTTGTCGAAGCCGAACTGCTTCTCCAGCTTGGCGATGAATTCCGGGCTCAGCCCTTGCGCGCCGCGATAGCGCGAACTCGCCTCGCCGCCTCCGCCCGATGGCCGGCTAGCCCCGCCGAGATCGCCGGAACCGCCAGTGACGCGGGACATGGCTCCGTCGCGCTGGCCCTGAAGCTGCGACAGCACGCGCTCCACCGGGCCGCCGGGGGCGAACTGCACGATGGTGAAGGTGATCAGCATGATCCCGAACAGGGTCGGGATCATCAGGCCGATGCGGCGCAGGATGTAGGCGAGCATCGCGTCAGTCCCGCCCGATCCGCTTGGCCTTGTCGGCGTCGAACCACCACGTGGCCGGCGCGGCGAGGTCGTATTTCGGCGGGTTCGCCGGGCGGCCGTAGACGTCCCAGAGGGCGAGACGATGGGTCGAGGCGTACCACATCGGCACCCAGTAGCGTCCGGCCCGCAGCACCCGGTCGAGGGCCCGGCAGGCGGTGGTGAGATCGGCGCGCGACTTCGCGTCGGCGATGGCGGTGAGCAGGGCGTCGATGGCCGGGCTCGCAATCCCCGACAGGTTGTTGGACCCCGCGGTGGCGGCCGCCCGCGCGCCGTAGGTCTCGCGCAGCTCCGCGCCCGGCGTCAGTCCGCTGCTGTAGCGGCGCGGCGTGACGTCGAAGTCGAACTCCTTGAGCCGGGATTGGTACTGGGACGGATCGACCGTGCGCAGGCTCGCCTTGATCCCGAGCAGGCCCAGGTTGCGGATGAAGGGCTGGGTCACCGCCTGGAACACCGGATCCTCGTCGAGGAACTCCAGGCTCAGCGGCTGCCCGCCCGGCAGCACGAGGTTGCCGCCCTGGCGGGTGCAGCCTGCCTCGCGCAGCAGCGCGTCGGCGCGCTTGAGCAGGGCCCGATCCTGGCCGGACCCGTCCGAGACCGGCGGCGACCACGCCTCGCCGAACACCTCCGGGGGCAGATCCTTCAGCGGCTCAAGCAGGGCGAGTTCCTCGGCGGAGGGCTTCCCCGTGGCCTTGAGGTCCGAGTTCTCGAAGAACGAGGCCGTGCGCGTGTAGGCGCCGTACATCAGGTTCCGGTTCGACCACTCGAAGTCGAAGCACAAGCCGATCGCCTCGCGCACCCGGGGATCGCGGAAGGCCTCCCGGCGGGTGTTGATCCACCAGCCCTGCGTGCCGCTCGGACGTGCGTCCGGCACCATCTCGCGGACGACGCGCCCCTCGGCCAGGGCCGGGAAGTCGTAGCCGGTGGCCCAGACCCGGGCGGTGAACTCTTCTCTGAACGTGAAGGCGCCGCTCTTAAACGCCTCGAACGCCACGGTCCGGTCGCGGAAGTACTCGTAGCGGATCGTGTCGAAGTTGTTCTGGCCGACGTTCACCGGCAGTTCGGCCGCCCAGTAATCCGGCACGCGCTCCAGGCCGATGGAGCGGCCGGGATCGACCGTGCCGACCCGGTAGGGACCGGAGCCCAGCGGCGCCTCCAGGGTCGAGGCCTCGAAGTCGCGGCCGCCGTAATAGGCCGCCGAGAAGATTGGCAGTTGCGCCACGAACAGCGGCAGGTCCCGGGCGCGGCCGGCTTCGAAGGTGACGACCAGCCGCTCGTCGCCCTCGGCGCGGGCGTCGGTCATGGCACGGATCACCTCGGCGATCTCCGGGTGTCCCTTCTCGCGCAGGAGCTTGAGGCTGAAGGCCGCGTCCCGCGCGGTGAGCCGCGAGCCGTCGTGGAACCGCGCCTGCGGACGCAGGGCGAAGGTGTAGGTGAGACCGTCCGGACTCACCGTGACCGACCGCGCCACCAGCCCGTAGAGCGCGTCCGGCTCGTCGAGGGCGCGGACCATCAGGCTGTCGAAGGTCAGGTTCAGGCCGGCGGCCCCCTCGCCGCGCAGCACGTAGATGTTGAGCGTGTTGAAGGTGTTGAACGCCTGATTGCCGATCGTGCCGGAAAGCTGCGCCGAGAAGCGCCCGCCGCGGGGCGCCATCGGGTTCACGTAGTCGAAGCGCTCGAAGCTGGGCGGATATTTCAGCTCGCCGAAACTCGACAGCCCGTGACGCTCCCCCTCATCCGCCCATCCCAACCGGACCGTCGCCAGGGCGGCGGCGCCGAGGACAACCCCCCGTCGGGTCGGCGTCCAGAGACGGCCCGTCAACGGGGCGCCCCGGTCTTGGCGGCGAGCTTCTCGTCGTACCACCACGTCGTCGGGAAGCCGGAACTGGCGTAGAGCGGCAGGATGGAGGGGTGGCCGAACCGGTTCCAGCGCAGGGTCCGCTGCTGGTTCGAGGACCATTGCGGGACGACGTAGTCGTGGGCCAGCAGCACCCGGTCGAGCGCCCGCGTCGCGGCGATCACGCCGGGGCGGTCCTTAGCGAAGATCACCTTCTCGACCAGCGCGTCGATGCCGGGATCCTTGATGCCGATGAGGTTGCGCGAGCCGGGCTTGTCGGCCGCCGCCGACCCCCAGTACTCGCGCTGCTCGTTGCCTGGCGAGAGGGACTCGCCCCACGACGTCGTCGTGACGTCGAAATCGAAGTTGCGGATGCGGTTCTGGTACTGCGCCTGGTCGATCACCCGCAGGGTGGCGTCGATGCCGATGAGCTTGAGCTGCGCGGAGAATGGCAGGATCACGCGCTCGAAGGTGTTCTGGAACTCCAGGAACTCGACGGTGAGCGGCTCAGCCGTCGCCTTGTTGACCATCTTGCCGCCGCGCAGCTCGTAGCCGGCCTCGCGCAGCAGGCCGACCGCCTCGCGCAGGTTCTTGCGCACGGCCTCGGGGTTGTCGTTGACAGGGTTCGCGTAGGGCGTGGTGAACACGGAGGGCGGGACCTTGTCCTTGACGCTCTCGAGGACCGCCTTCTCGTCGCCCTCCGGCAGCCCCGAGGAGGCCAGCTCCGAGCCGAAGAAGTAGGAGTTGATCCGGTTGTAGAGGCCGTAGAACAGGGCCTTGTTCATCTCCTCGTAGTTCATCGCGAGGTTGAAGGCCCGGCGCACCCGCGGATCCTTGAACTTGTCCTTGCGGGTGTTGAACGCGAAGGCCTGCATGATGCCCATGCCGCGGTCGGGGAAGGCCTCTTTGATGAGGCGCCCCTCCTTCACGGCCGGGAAATCGTCGTAAGCCGTGGCCCAGTTGCGGGCGATGTTCTCGACGCGGAAGTCGTAGAGGTCGCCCTTCAGCGCCTCGACCAGGACGGTGCCGTCGCGGAAATACTCGTAGCGCTCGGTGTCGAAGTTGTAGCGGCCGGCATTCACCGGCAGGTCCTTGCCCCAGTAATCCGGCACCCGGGTGTAGGTCGCGGTGCGGCCGGGCTCGAACTTCGCCAGCCGATAGGGACCGGAGCCCAGCGGCGGCTCCAGGGTCGTCTCGGTGACGCTGCGCTGCTTGCCGTTGGCGTCCTTGGCGGTCCACCAATGCTTCGGCAGGATGCGGAGCTGCCCGATCACCTGCGGCAACTCGCGGTTGCCGGTCTCCGTGAAGGTGAAGGTCACCTCGCGCGGCCCGGTCGCCTCGGCCTTGGCGACGGTGTGATAGTAGGCGGCGTAGAACGGACTGTTGGCCTTCAGCACGTCGAAGGACCAGACCACGTCCTCTGGGGTGATCGGCTTGCCGTCATGCCAGCGAGCGTTCTCGCGCAGCCGGTACGAGACCGAGCCGAGGTCGGGGGCGATCCGCACCGCCTCTGCGAGCAGGCCGTAGGAGGTGAACGGCTCGTCCGAAGACTCGGTCATCAGCGAGTCGTAGATCTGCTGGACGCCGCCTTCGAGATCACCCTTCAGGCCGGCCACGACGATGTTGAAGTTGTCGAACCCGCCTTGCGCACCCAGGCGCACGACACCGCCCTTGGGCGCGGCCGGATCGGCGTAGTCGAAGTGCTTGAAGTCGGGACCATATTTCGGCTGGCCCATCAGCGTGATCGCGTGCGTCCACTGGCCGTTGGCGGCTGGCAGCGTCGGCGGCGTCGACGGCATCGCGGACGGTTCCTGCGCGCGGGCCGGGGCGAGCTGGAGGCAGGCGACGAGGAGCGTCGCGGCGAGGAGGCGTCCGGTCACGGTCTGCGCTGTCACGGGCAGGCTGTCTCCGTTGGTTTGGGCCGCGCCGGGCGCGGATGGGCATCGAGGCTCATAGGCCGGGGAAGCCCAAGCCGTCGAGCGCGCAGGCGCACGGCGTGCCGAGGCGCAGGTCTTCCCTCCCCCGCCGAGAGGGGAGGGGGACACCGTTCGAAAAAACCCCTCACGCAGCCCGGCCCCGGCGGCCCTCCACCAGCCACATGGCCAGCACGGCGGCGGCGAGGGCGGCGAGTGCCGCGAGGCCCAGCGCCAGCGGGTAGACCTCGACGCCGCGGATGTTGGCGCTGTCGCTCGGCCGGAAGCCGATCCAGTCGCCGCCCGCGAGGCGCCCGCTGCGCACCGTGGCGAGGCGCGGTACCTGAACGGCGCCGCCGGTCTCGGCGACCCGCCGGACCGAGCCGCCCGAGGCCTCGGCCACCGCCTTCAGGTGCCCGGTATCGCTGAACACGTCGGCGAGTTCGCGGGGATTGGCCGGGCCGACGCTGACGAAGGCCACGAGGTTTCCCGAGCGCAGGGTGTGAAGCCCCAGCGTCTCGGCGTCGAAGGTGGCGGTGAACAGGCCGGGCTCACTGGGCTTCAGCGTCAGCGTCGTCACCTTGCCGGTGGGACCGGTGACGGTGACGGGATCGGCCTGATCCGCCATGGTCTGGCGCTCGACCCGGACCTCCCGGCCGCGGCCGGTGGTCTGGGCGCGCAGGGCCTCTTCCTCCAGGGCCGGCTCCTTCATCAGCCAGTGGCCGAGGCGGCGCAGCAGGTCGAGATAGGGGCCGCCCTCCTGGTAGCCCCGCGCCCAGAGCCAGGCGTGGTCCGACAGGAGCAGGGCGACGCGGCCCTTGTCCTCGCGCGAGAGCGCCAACAGCGGCAGCCCCTCGGCGCCCGACAGGATCGGCTGGATCCCGGCGCGGGTGCGCGCCTCGACGATCCGCAGCCAGTCGCCCCAGGCGGGCGGGTTCGCGTCCGATCCCGGCAGGGCGCGCGTGACCGGGTGGCGCTGCCCGGTCTGGGTCGGCGTCGCCTTGTAGGGCTTCTCAACCACCCGTCCGTCGGGATCGCCCGGCAGGATGCCGGCGAGCCGGGTGCGGGCGAGGCTCGCCGGGCCGGCGAATTCGGGGCCGGCCGCGATCAGCAGGGCGCCGCCCTCGCGGACGTAGCGGACGATGTTGTCGAAATAGGCCTGCGGCAGCACGCTCTGGTTGGCGTAGCGGTCGAAGATGATCAGGTCGAAGTCCTTAATCTTCTGGACGAACAGCTCGCGCGTCGGGAACGCGATCAGGGAGAGTTCGGAGATCGGCGTGCCGTCCTGCTTCTCCGGCGGGCGCAGGATGGTGAAGTGGACGAGGTCGACGTTGGCGTCGGACTTCAGCAGGTTGCGCCACGTCCGCTCGCCCTGGTGCGGCTCGCCCGAGACCAGCAGGACCCGCAGCTTCTCGCGGATGCCCTCGATCGGCAGGACCGCGCGATTGTTGACCGTGGTGAGCTCGCCCGGCAGCGGCTCGACCTCGATCTCGACGACGTTCGGGCCGCCGTGCTCGATCCGGGTGGTCAGCGAGAACGGCTTGTCGGTGGCCACGTCCCGCCGGCCGATCTCCTCGCCGTCGCGGCGGATCGTGACGACCGCGTGGCCGGTGCCGCCGCGCTCCATCACCTCGGCGCGGATCGTCAGGTCCTTGCCGACGATGCCGAAGCGGGGTGCCTCCAGCAGCTTGATCTGCCGGTCGCGCTCGTCCGGATGGCCGGTGACGAGGACGTGCAGCGGCGCCTTGATGCCGAGCTGGGCGAGCGAGGCCGGGATGTCGTGGACCACGCCATCGGTGAGCATCACGATGCCGGCGAGGCGCTCCGGCGGCACGTCGGCCAGCGCCTGGCCCAGCGCGGTGAAAAGCTTGGTGCCGTCGTCGCCGTCCTTGGCGTCGGGAACGTCGATGAAGCGCGGCTCGATGTTGGTCAGCGCCCCGAAGCGACGCTGCAACTCGGCGCGGACCGCGTCGGTCATCTGAGGCCGGTCGCCGAGCTGCTGGGAGCCGGACCGGTCGACCACGATGGCCGCCACATCCTTCACGGGCTCGCGATCCTCGCGCACGAGGGCCGGGTTGGTCAGCGCCGCCAGAACGAGCGCAAGGACGAGGACGCGCAGGAGTGCGGTCCGGCCCCGGGCCAGCACGGCGAACACCGCCAGGACCGCGACGATCACGCCGAGGACGGCGATGGCCGGCCAGGGGAGGAGGGGGGTGAAGCTGAGGCTCAGCATGGGGCGGAGCGCTCCGGATCCGTGATGCGGCGTCTCCCTCCCCCTCTGCGGGGGAGGGTGGGCCGGCCGTCAGGCCGGGTCGGGAGAGGGGAGCCTGGCTTCCGGACATGACGCGACCGTCAAGAAGGCCTTCGCTCAGTCCGGCACCGTCGCACCCCTCTCCCCCCCTGCTCCGCAGGGTACCCTCCCCCGCAGAGGGGGGAGGGGGAGCGGCGGCGCGTGTCGTGGCGTTCAAAAAAATCACTGCCCCAGCCGCTCCAGCAGCGCGGGCACGTGCACCTGATCCGCCTTGTAGTTGCCGGTCAGCGTGTACATCACGATGTTGACGCCGCCGCGGAATGCCATCTCGCGCTGGCGCTGGTCGCCGCCCACCACCGGGTAGAGCGGCTCGCCACGGCGGCCCACCGCCCAGGCGGCGGCGAGGTCGTTGCCGGTGATGATGATCGGGCTGACGCCGTCGCCGGCCCGGGCCGGTCGGCGCTCGGCGCCCTCGGCGGCCGGCGGCAGCGCCTCGACCCAGGTCTGGCCGGTGGCGTAGCGGCCGGGGAAGCTGTCCACGAGGTAGAACGCCTTGGTCAGCACGTGGTCCAGGGGCACCGGCTCCAGCTCCGGCACCTCCAGGGTCGCCAGCATCGTGCGCAGGTAGGCGGCCTCCGGCGAAGGCGGCCCGCCGGGTCGAGCGGTGAGGGCGTCACGGGTATCGAACAGGACGGTGCCGCCGTTGCGCATGAACGCGTCGATCTTGCGGATCGCGGTCTCGGAGGGCTGCGGCCGCGCGGGTGCGATCGGCCAGTAGATCAGCGGGTAGAAGGCCAATTCGTCCTTGGCCGGATCGATGCCGGCGGGCTCGCCGGGCTCCAGGGCGGTGCGCGACGACAGCATCTGAGTCAGGCCGGTCAGGCCGGTGCGGCTTGCCTCGTCGATGGCGGCATCGCCCGTGATCACGTAGGCGAGGCGCGTGACCAGCGCCGATTCGATGCCGTTCGGCCGGTTGGCTGGAGGCTCCTCGGCGCGAAGCGGTGACGCAGGCAGGCTGGCGAACAGGATCAAGCCCGCGAGTGCCAGGGCCGCCGGGCGCCCGCGCAGGCGGCCCACGAGCCCGCCGCGGCGCAGGAAGCCGCCGAGCCACAGGCCCGCCAGGGTGTCGAGGGCGAGCAGAAGCAGCGCCAGGGTGAACAGGCTCGGGCGCAGGTCCACGGTCTCGGCGCCGGCGAGCGAGCCGAACCGGGCGCCGTCGAGCGCCGCGGCGTCGAGGGGCTTCAACCGGTCGTCCGATTTCAGGGCATTCACGCTGATGCCTCCGTCCGGCGGGCCGTAGAAGCCCGGCGGATGGTCCGAGTTGGCCCGGTCGGCGTAGTCGGCCGCCACCGCGGTGGCCGAGGCCGGGGGCGAGCCGAGCGCCCCGAACCCGTCCAGGGTCACCCGCGGGGCGAGCACCGGGGCGGCGGCTCGCGGCGTCTCGCCCTGCACCGGGGCCGAGGCGCCGGCCAGCGCCACGACGCGCCGGAGCATGTCGATGAACAACCCGGAGAGCGGCAGGTTCGACCACGTCGTGTCGGCAGTGACGTGGAACAGCACGATCGTGCCCTGGCCGCGCTTCTGCGCGGTGACGATTGGGGTGCCGTCCTGCAGCGACGCCCAGGTCCGGTTCGGCAGGTCGCCGTCCGGTTCGGCCAGGATCTGGCGGCGGACGCCGATATCGGCCGGGGGCTTCAGCCCCGCGAACGGGCTCTCGGGCGGGAACGGCGCCAGCGTCTTCGGGCTGTCCCAGGAGAGCGTGCCGCCGAGCGTCCGGCCGCCCCGCCGCAGGCGGACCGGCACCAGCGGATCATTTCCGGCGGCGAGACGGGGCCCGGCGAAGCGCAGCAGCATCCCGCCCTCCTTCACGAAGGCCTCGATCCGGGCGGTGGTCTTCTCGTCCAGCGCGCCGACATCGGCGAGCACGAGGACCGAGACCTGATTGTCGAGGAGCTGGTTGATCGACTCCGCCGTGCCCTTGGCGCCCCTTGCCTCCTGCACGTCCGCGAAGGGCTGGAGCGCCCGCGACAGGTAGTAGGTCGGCGCCAGCAGCGGCTGGGCCTGATCGAGGGTGCCGCCGAAGACGAGGCCGACCCGGCGCCGCTTGCCGCGCTCGTCCTGCAGCACCACGGCGCCGGCCGAGCGCTCGCCCGCGATCTCCAGGCGGCTGATGCTGTTGCGCAATTCCACGGGCATCTCGAAGGTCTCGTCCGCCTCCGTGGCGTCTGCCGCGAAGGCGAAGTCGCGCTCGGCCAGCGGCAGGCCCTTCTGGTCGAGCGCCCGGATGACGCCGACGTTGCGCCCGTTCGGAGCCGCCCGCAGGGCATGGGTGACGAGCTTGCCGGCATTCTCGGTGGCGGTGAGGGCCAGCGCGGGCGGGCTCTCGGCGCGCAGCACCGTGAGCGCGGCGCCCTTGTCGCCGACGAGGTCGGCGAGGCCCTTCGCGAAGCGATCGTCGTTGGCGCCGGCGACCCCGTCGCTGATCCAGACGAGGCCGGCACCCCGGTTCTTGTCGAGGAAGGTCTCGATCGACCCGAGATGGGCGTCGCGCGCCGGCAGGATCGGGCGCGGCGCGATGGCGCGCAGGCGCTCCAGGGCGGCGGCGGGCGTCTTCGCCTCGAAGGCCGCGGGGGCGTCGGCAAGACCGATCACCGCTACCGGCCGGCCGTCGCGGGCCGCACCCTCGACGGCGTCGGTGGCGACCCGCACCCGGTCGCGCCAGTCGTGGGCGGCCGGGAAGCCGTTGTCGAGCAGCACGAGGAGAGCGCTGCGCCCGCCGCCGGCCCCGACGCCCCCGGCGTTCCACACGGGACCCGCCACGGCCAGGATCAGGGCGGCGGCGATCAGCAGCCGCAGGATCAGCAGCCAGGGCGGCGTGCGCGCGGGTGTCTGCCGCTGCGGGATCAGGTCGGCCACGAGTTTGAGCGGCGGGAAGTTGATCCGCCGCGGGCGCGGCGGGGTCACCCGCAGCAGGAGCCACAGGGCCGGCAGGCCGATCAGGGCGGCGAGCGCCAGCGGCGCGGCGAAGGTCAGACCCAGCATGGCGGCCTCACTCCGTGCCGCGGGCGGCGATCAGCGTGGCGAGCCGCAGGGCCGCCTCGCTCGCCGGCCGGTCCGTGCGGTGGATCGTGAGCGTCCAGCCCTGGCCGCGGGCGATGGACGCCAGCGCGCCGCGGTGCTCGGCGATCCGGGCGCGGTAGCGGGCGCCCCAGGCATCGGCGTCGCCGATGTCGAGACTGAGGTTGCCTTCGAGATCGTGCAGCACGGCCTGCCCGGTGAACGGGAAGGTCTCCTCGATCGGATCGACGATCATCAGCAGGTGGCCGCGGCTGCCGCGGCCGGCGAGGCTCTGCACGGAGGCGGCGATCCGGTCCGGCTCGGCGAGGAAATCGCCGATCAGCACCACCTCGTCGAACCGGGCCGGGCTCGCCCGCGGCGGCAGATCCTGCGCGAGGCCCGCCTTGTCGGCGACGAGGGCCTGCGCGAGCCGCTCGACGATGCCGCGGGAGGCCGTCGCGCGGGTGAGGCCGAGCAGGCCGACCCGCTCGCCGCCCTCCACGAAGGCATCGGCCAGGGCGAGCCCGAGGATCAGCGCGCGCTCGATCTTGGGCGCCGAGGCCAGATCGGATGAGAAGCCCATGGAGGCCGAGCGGTCGATCCAGAGCCAGATGTTGTGGGCCGCCTCCCATTCACGCTCGCGCACGTAGAGCCGGTCGTCCCGGGCCGAGCGGCGCCAGTCCACGCGCGCCGCGGCCTCGCCGGTGACGAAGGGGCGGAACTGCCAGAAACTCTCGCCCGGCCCGGCCCGACGCCGGCCGTGGAGGCCGTGGGCCAGCAGGCTCGACACGCGCCGCGCCTCCAGGACGAGGCGGGGCATCTTGTCGGAGAGGGCGGTCGCGCCCTCGCTCTCGCGCCGGCCGGGGGTGCGCCTGCCCGAGTCGAGGGCGTGGGTTCCAACCAAAGTCAGATCTTCTCTGCGAGCTTGGCGATCAGGCCCTCGATGGTCTCGCCGTCGGCGCGGGCGGTATAGCTCAGCGCCATGCGGTGCTTGAGTACCGGCTCGGCCAGCGCCTTCACGTCGGCCACGGAGGGCGCGACCCGGCCCTCGATCAGCGCCCGGGCGCGGGCGGCGAGCGTCAGCGCCTGGCTGGCGCGGGGGCCGGGGCCCCAGAGGAGCTTGTCCTTCACGATCGCGTCGCCGCCGTCGGGCCGGGCGGCGCGCACGAGGTCGAGGATCGCCTCGACCACGGCCTCGCCCACCGGCAGCCGGCGCACGAGGCGCTGGGCGGTGAGCAGCTGCTCGGTGGTCATCACCGCGCGCGGCCGCGCCTCCTCGACCCCTGTGGTCTCGATCAGGATCCGGCGCTCGGCGGCGCGGTCGGGATAGCCGACGTCGATTTCCAGGAGGAAGCGGTCGAGCTGGGCCTCGGGCAGGGGATAGGTGCCCTCCTGCTCGATCGGGTTCTGGGTCGCCAGCACGTGGAACGGGCGCGGCAGGTCGTGGCGGGCGCCGGCCACCGAGACGTGGCCCTCCTGCATGGCCTGGAGCAGGGCCGACTGCGTGCGCGGGCTCGCGCGGTTGATCTCGTCGGCCATCAGGAGCTGGGTGAAGACCGGCCCCTGCACGAACCGGAACGCCCGGCGGCGCTCGGCATCCTCCTCCAGGATCTCGGTGCCGAGGATGTCGGAGGGCATCAGGTCCGGGGTGAACTGCACGCGGCGCGCGTCGAGGCCCAGCACCGTGCCCAGCGTCTCCACGAGCTTGGTCTTGGCGAGGCCCGGCAGGCCGACCAGCAGGCCGTGGCCGCCCGACAGGATCGTCACGAGGGCGAGATCGACGACCTTCTCCTGCCCGAAGATCACCCCGTGGATCGCCTCGCGCGCCGCGCCGACGGCGGCGAGGCAGCTCTCCGCGGTCGCCACGATGCCGTCATCGAGGGTCGTGGCCGGGTTGATCCCCTGCGTCATGCCGCTGTCCATCTCCTGCCCGGGGTTGGAGACCCCGTCGGTCATCCCCCGAGTGTGGGGCTTATGACACGTGGCTGGCAAGGTCGGGATCGCCGCACGCCGATCTGCGGTCCTGAACGGTCCGTGTGCCGCCCCGCTCGGATCCCCAAAAACGGATCAACGTTCTTGCGAGCGGAGCGAAGCAATCCAGACGGTGCGACGAAGGCTGATATCGCGCTTCCCTGGGTCACTTCGCTTCGCTCGTGATGACGGAGCCATCACGTCGTTCACGGGCTTCGACTGAAAGCCGTCCGACCCCCAATCCCGCCCCGCTCCCGAATGGGCGCGGAGGTGCGCACCGGGGCCGCAAGCGCGCGTCGCGTCTTACGACAGGATCAGGGGTCGGTTCGGGCAATCCGGATCAGATCTTACCTTCGAGACCCATCGTGTAGTACTTGTGTACGATCTTGTCCTGGTTCTCCAGGAGCCAGTCGATCGAGGGCTCGTTGGTCATGGCCTTGCGGATCGCCTCGGTCATGCCCTTCCGCTGGATCTCGAAGAGCGCCTTGTGGTCGACCGTCTCGGCCTGGATCACGCCGGGGCTCAGCCAGACCGAGCAGATGATGCCGAGGTCGTTGGCCTTCTCCTTCGGGATGTAGCCCGCCCGCACGGCGTCGAGCACGCCGTTGGCGATGGCGAACTGCACCGTACCCATCAGGATCGACGTGTACTTGCTCTCGGTCACGCTGACCTTCGACACGCACAGCGTGACCGGGCGGACCATGATGTCGGTGTTGAGCAGGGCGAAGACGCGGCTGTGGCCGACCACCTGGTCGCCCGTGAGCGTCGCCAGCGCCGTCCCGACCGGCCCGTCGAGCTCGCCGATGATGACCTCGGGCTCGGAGGCCGTGTTGGGCGGCCCGCCCGCCACGAGCGCCTCGCCGGCGCGGAGGATGATGCGTTCACTCATGAGGGTCGTCTCCATAGCTTGCGGCAGGTGAAACTGTGTCGTGGTCCGCGCCCGTGGTACCGGCGGGACCGGGGCGTCGCGCCCGATCTGCACTCCGGCAGCTCCCCGGGGATGGACCGGGCCGCCCGTCGTCCGGGCGCCCGCCACCGCGCCTCGTAGACGAACGGGACGGCCGTCGGACAGGCGGTCCGCAGATTTCGCGACGGCGGATCAACCGGGCGCCGCCGAGCATCGCTGCGCCGCCTCATTCCTCCGCCGGTGCGGCCCGGCTCTTGGCGTCGGCGACCCGGACCATTAGGAAGGCGCCCAAGCCGGGACGGTTCCACCCGCGACCCGTCGGCCGGCCGAACCCCCTGATGTCTCTCGCGGATCGCGGCGTGGGCAGCTTTGCGGGCTTCCCGCGTATCCGGACCAAGCCATGCGCCTTCGAGATGTGTTCGTCGCCGGATCGTCGGACAAAGCCGGTCTCGCCGGGGCGGCGCAATCCCTCGCGCGCCCGCTGACCCGGCGGCTCAAGCGCCGCCGTCGCACGGAGCCGCGGCAGGCCGATCTCATCCGGGCGGTCAAGGAATCGGGCCTGTTCGATCCGGCCTGGTACGCGCGGCGCTATCCCGACGTGGTCGGGGAGGGCCTCGATCCGGCCCTCCACTACGCGGTCCATGGCGGTCGCGAGGGGCGCTGGCCGCATCCGCTGTTCCACGGCGACCTCTACCTCGATTCCGTGCCCGGGCTGCGCGCCGAGGGCATCAACCCGCTGCTCCACTATGTCGACCGCGGTGCCGCCGCGGGGGTCCGCCCGAACCCGCTGTTCGATCCGGACTGGTACGCGGCGCGCTATCTCGGCGGCGCTGAGCACCGGGACCGGGCGTTCTTCCATTTCCTGGCCCAGGCCGACACCGACCCGTCGGCACTCTTCGACACGGCCTGGTACCTGTCCCGCTACCCGGATGCCCGCGCGGCCGGCGTCAACGCCCTCAGTCACTTCTACGAGACCGGCCGGAAGCAGGGCTATCTGCGCAACCCGGAGGAGTTCGCCGGCCTGTCGCGCCACGTCGACCTCATCCGCCGGTCGGGCCTGTTCGACGCCGCGTTCTACCGGAGCCGCTGCCCGGAGGCCGAGACCAGCGGGCTCGAGCCGCTGGAGCACTACGTGATGGCCGGCGGCTACCGCCGCTACGCACCCCATCCGCTGTTCGACCCCGACTGGTACGCCGCGCAATCCGCCGCGGTCCGGGCCGACAGCCTCAACCCGCTCGTTCACTACCTGGAGCACGGCGCCGAAGAGGGCCTCGATCCGGGGCCGTGGTTCGACACCCGCTGGTACACCAAGACGTATCTCGCCGACGACGCGGCGGTCGCGCCGAACCCGCTGGCGCACTTCCTGGCGGATGGCGGGCGCGCCACCAGCCCGTCGCCGCGCTTCGACGCGCCCTGGTATCTCGCCCGCTACCCCAAGGTCGCCGCGCTGGGCCTCAACCCGCTGGTCGACTACGTCACCGCCGGCCTGGAGGCGGGCCGCCTGACCCGCCGCGTCCCCGGTGCCGCGGTGCCGGAAGCCTCCGACGCCCGCCTCTCCTGCCTGAAGCGGACGGCCCGCCGGCACGGCCGCACGGCCCTGTTCATCACCCACTGCCCCGAGGGCCGGATCCGCGGCCATGTCGAGCCCTACCTGAGGGCGCTTGCGGAGAACGGGGCCGACATCGTCCTCATCATTGCGGCCGACCAGCACAAGAACGCGGTGCCGCAGGCGATCCTGGATCTCTGCGCGTCCGTCTACCTGCGCGAGAACAGCGGCTTCGACTTCGCCGCCTGGGCGCATGTCCTCCTGGAGGACACCGACCTCCTCGATTCCGAGACGCTCTACCTCGCCAACGACAGCCTCGTCGGTCCCCTCGACCGCGACGACTTTTCCGGCCTGCTCGCCAAGATCGACGCGTTTCCCGAGGCGGTGATCGGGCTCGCCGACAACTTCTACTACAGTCACCATCTGCAGAGCTTCTTCCTGGCCCTGAAGCGGCGGTGCCTGTCGTCCTACGCCTTCAGCGGGTTCCTCCAGTCGGTGGCGAACTGGCCGGACAAGAATGCGGTGATCACCGAGTACGAACTGACATTCTCGGGACGGATGCGGGCGGCCGGCCTCGGGATGCGCAGCCTGTTCTCGGCGCAGAACAAGCACATGTCGCTGGTCAACGACCCGCGCAACAACCGCACCCTGTTCGACTGGGAGAACATGCTCAGCCAGGGCTTCCCGTTCGTGAAGCGCTCCCTGCTCGGCGAGCATGCCGCGATCGGCGGGGAGGCGGTGCGCGAGGCGATCGCCGAGCGCGGCTTCGACATGTCCCGCCTCGACGTCACCTACACGTATCCGGGCGACAGGATCTGGGCGGACCTGCGCGCTCCGCAGGCGCCGGAGCGGCCGCTGCGCGTCGCCTACGTCTCGCCGATGAACTACGCCAACGGCCTCGGTGTCGCCGCCCGCAGCTACGCCCGCGCCCTCCACCGGGCACCCGTCGCGCTGAACATCCACCCGATGGAGCGGCCGTTCCACGTCCACGCCCGGGTGGCGCCGTCCTGGCAGGCCCGGACCTTCTCGGGCCCGGCGGACGTCGCCCTGGTGCATTTCAACGGCGACAGCTGGCACTCGCTGATGAGCGAGCATCAGCAGGCCATCGCCGCGCAGGCCCGGTTGAAGATCGGGCTGTTCGTCTGGGAGACGTCCCACGTGCCCGGCGGCTGGCTCCCCACCGTCGACGGCCTCGACGCGATCTGGGCGCCCACCGAGTTCTGTGCGGCGATCTTCCGGCAGATCACCGACATCCCGGTCGACGTCGTGCCCTACGTGGTCGAGAACGAGGTGGGCGAACCCGTGAGCGCCGCCGCGAAGGCCAACCTGCGCAAGGCCTTCGCGATCGACCCGTCCAGGCGGGTGATCCTCTACGCCTTCGACGGTTCGAGCTACCTCGCCCGCAAGAACCCGCACGCGCTGATCCGGGCGTTCCGAACCGCCGGCCTGGGGCAGTCCGGCTGGCAGCTTGTGCTCAAGACCAAGCACGTCTTCGACTTGCCCGAGGAGGGCAAGAAACTCCTCGACCTCGTGGGCACGTCGGGCGACGTGGTGGTGATCGACCAGCCGCTCTCGCAGAACGAGCTCGGCGCCCTCTTCGACCTCTGCGCGGTCTACGCCTCGTCGCACTCGTCGGAAGGCTTCGGCCTGACGATCGCCGAGGCGATGGAGATGGGTAAGGTCGTGGTCGCCACCGATTACGGCGGCTGCCGCGATTTCCTCGACGCGACCTGCGGCTTCCCCGTGAAGGCCGAGGTCACCGCCCTCGACCGGACCTACGGCCCGTACCTCCGCGGCGCAGAATGGGGGCAGGTGGACGAGGACGACCTGGCTCGTGCCCTGAAGGACGCGGCCCGGGCGGTGACGGGCGGCGATGCGGCCCGGATCGGTGCCGCGGCCCGGGCGCGCATCCGCGAGCGCCTGTCCATCGGCGCGGTGGCATCGGCCATGGAGGCGAGCCTGACGCGTCTCCTCGCCGCCGAACGATCCTGACGCCCCGGAGACGCCCCCGTGTTGAAGAAGAAGCCGGTTCCGGTCCCGTCGGCCTCCTGGGGGACGCTCGCGTGGCCGGACGCGATCCTGCCGCTGCCCCTCGACCTGCAGTTCCGCCCCGTGGATGAGCGCCGGCTCGGACAGGTCGCGGCCGGCCAGCTGCCGGCCTGCCGGGCTCTGTTCGTGGCCCCGGCGGCCTCGGAGCTGCGTCCCGACCTCGTGGCGCAGCTGACGCGCGCCATGGCCGAGCGGCCCGATATCGGCATCTTCTACGGCGACGACGCCGTGGTGGACGCCGCCGGCCAAGTCCGGAGCGTCCATTGCAAGCCGGCCTTCAACCTCGGCCTGCTGATGGCCGACGACTACATAGGCTTCCCGCTCCTCGTCCGGGTCTCCGCCCTCACGGGCCTGAGCCCGGATTTCGGGATGCGTCACGGCAATGCGGTCTGGTTCCGGTTCCTCCTCGGCGCGCTTTCCGCGGGCATCGGCATCGACCGGATCCCGCAGACCCTGATCGCCTCGCCCCTGGAGCGCCCGAAGGCCAAGCGGGCGGCCCGCGCCCCCGTCCTCGACCGCTGGTTCGAAACCACGGGCGTCCCCCTGCGCACGGGTCCGGGCCTGACGCCCGACACGCTCGAGATCCGCCGCAGCCTCGACCCGCGCCCGCCCGTCACGCTTGTAATTCCGACCAACCAGAGCCGCCCGAAGGATGATGAGGGCCGCGCCGTCGACGGCGCGAAGCCGCACGTGATAAACCTCCTCGACAGCCTCGGCCGCAGCACCTACCCGGCCGACAGGATCCGCGTGCTGATCGGCGACGACGTGGCCGACGATGCAATCTACCGCGGCCGCTCCGACCGCTTCACCGTGACCCGCCTGCTGACGTCCCGGGCGCCGGGTGAGCGGTTCAACTACGCGGCCAAGATGAACACCCTCTGGCGCTCCGCCGAGACCGACCTCGTCATCCTGATGAACGACGACCTCGTGGTGCGCCGCCCCGGCTGGATCGAGGCGCTGCTCACCTTCGCGCTCGACCGCGGCGTGGGCGGTGTCGGCGGCCGGCTGCTGTTCCCGACGGGCAAGATCCAGCATGCCGGCATGACCGGCGGGATCTTCGATGTCTTTGCCCATCCCTGGTACAACCGCGATGCGGCCGAGCCGACCTACGGCGACTGGGCACTGACGCAGCGCGACTGCTCGGCGGTGACCGGCGCACTCTTCGCTACCCGCAAGGCGGTGCTGGAGGCCGTGAACGGCTTCGACGAGAGCTTCGCCCTGGACTTCAACGATGTCGACCTGTGCCTGAAGATGCGCCAGCTTGGCTACCGCATCGTGTACACGCCGTTCGCCGAGCTGGCGCACCACGAGAGCGCGTCGCGGCAGACCAGCTTCGCCCCCGGCTCGCAGACCGCGCGCTTCCTGCGCCGATGGCACGACGTGCTGGCGGAGGATCCCGCCTTCAGCCCGCAGCTGCGGACCGACACCGACGTGGTCGCCCCGCGGGCCGACGCGACGCGCTGGATCACGCAGCGAAACGTGGAGGTGGTGGCCTGAGGCGGCCCGTCTCCGGCCGATCGCGTGGGGCGCGAGAGACCATCCTGGATCCCAGGATGTCGCTCGCGCGGCTTGAGCCTTCGGGCGGACTCGGCTGCCCCGGCTTGGATGACGTTCTGGAAAAGCGGTGCCGCGATGTCGGGTTCGCGGCGTCAGCGATTCTGCGTTGAGGCGATTCCGGCGGTCGGCACGCGCCGATGACGTACAGCGACGCGCACCACCCGTCAGCCGCGACGATCATTGATGACGATCGGGCGGATCGGGAAAAGAGGGGCACCGCGTCTGCGAAGCCCGCCGCTGCTTCCACGACAGATGCGGCTCAGTTTGAACCCTGGCGCATCGCGTCGGCATGGACTTCTGTCAATTTCCCGACAAGGCGGATCCTCATGAGGGCGTGGCGTCCAATCGCCGCAAGGGTCTACACGCAAGGGTCTACACGTTGTGAAGAACCGCGCCGGTGACGGCAGCGCCCGCATTCCTCAAGGTCTTGACGGCCTCCAAGACTTCATCGGCGGTGGTGCGTGTCGCCTCGACGATGATAACGACCGCATCCGCTTGCCGCGCGGCCGCCAGAGTGTCTGCAGAGTCAGACAGCGATGGTAGATCGAGGACAACATGGCTCGTCGCTCGCCACCGGTTGACGACCTTCTGAAATGCCGGCGAGCCGAGATAGATGCCGGTGCCGATCTCGCGGGACGGCATCCGTGCCGGAAGTATCGAAGCGCCCTGGAATTCCAATAGCTTCGCCGACGACACTTTTTCGGGCTCGAGGAGAAGCCCGGCTAAAGTGTCATAATCTTCGACCTCCGAATCCAGCCCGAGATACTCGGGCTTGGTTCCGTAGATGTCGGCGTCTATCAGGACTGCCAGTTCGCCGCTCTCGCGAATGATTTTGACCAGGCTCAGCCCGATCAGCGGTGAGGCTGATCGCGTGCCACAGCTCACGAACGCCACGATGCCCGCCTCGTCGAGGCCACGCGTCGACAACTCCATCATGATCGACGTCCTGAGATTGCGAATCCCAAGCACGGTCTTCGTGTCGTTGAGCCATTGGGCACTTGTCCGACGAAGATCGAACGCGTCGCGTCGCCCCCGTGCGTTCGGGCGAGGAACGGAGGGGAGCGTCGCGAGGCAGGACAGGCCGACGCGCTGAGCGAGGTCCTGGGGCGTGCGTATCCGGCGATCGAGCGCCTGGCGAATGGCGACGACGAGCAAGCCTCCGACGATTCCCACGGTCGCGCCGAGACCGAGAATGAGCGGCTTGCGTGGGGCCGACGGTTTGAGCGGCTGGAGTGCCGCGCCGATGATCCGGGCATCGGCATCGGGTGTCGGCGCGTCAGGCAGGCTGCCGTTGGACACGGCCGTGGCCGCCGAGCGCGCCTGAGAGTTCAGCGCATTCACTCGGCCCTGCAGAAACTCGGCGCCGTTCTTCGCGGCGTCGGCCTTCGCCGCAATCGATTGCCATAGGTAGGCGGATGCGGCCGCATTGGCGATACGCCGTGCCAGGGTCGGATCTCCCGACGTGTAGGAGACCTCGACGACGTAGGACTGGCCGACGCGTCGAACGCTGAATTGTTGTACGAAATTCTCGAACTTGATCTGAAGCACCGTGTCAGGGCTGGGCGGCGCATTGGACAGGCCGAGCATTCCTCTGAGGCTGAAGCCCGAGGGTCCGCGCTTGTCGGGCGCTTCGAAGGCAAATGCCGGATTGTTCGCGAGATCAAGACTGTTGAAGACATTCGCCAACAGCCGCTCCGATCGCAGGACTTGAAGCTCACTCTCGGCTCTGCTGGTGTCGAGGCTGTTCGCGCTTGACGAGTCGGAGTTGGCCGAACCGACTGGCCGGCGAGGATCGAGCAGAAGGGTCGCGGTCGCCGTGTAGGTGGGTTTGGCCGTTATCGCGTAGAACGCCGCCAAGCCGACACAGATCACGACCCAGGAGAGCACCACGTATTTCTGGCGTATCGCCGCTTTCAGAGCAGCGGAGAGGACAGCCAGAGGGCCATCTGGCAGTTCGGCGGAGGGAACACCCGGGAGGGGACGGATGGGCTGAAGGCGATCAGGCGGGATCCGATTATGAGTGTTCACGCTCACCTCAAGCCTTGTGTCTGATCTGCAGCGCCCGCTCCGGCTCGACGCGGCCCCGTAAAGCGTCCATGGCGCCCTTCACATTGCCGCGCAGACGTCCGCGCCGATCGATGAATGATTCCGGGACAGGCCATCGGGCTAAATTGCTGACAACGTTGCGGAATATTTGGCCAGTGACCTGAGAGAACGTCATCGTGCCCTTTCGCAGCATATACAAAGGGTTGACGACCTGCGAGTAGCCGAGCCGATCACCGGAAACCCGGCCGCTTTTCACACCGAGATGGACGCCGCGGGCTTCCATGCATTGCACGAGCCTACCTCCCTTGGCCGCGAGCGCGGCTCCGAAGTCGCGATCCTCAAGCCAACCGTACAGGACCAGGCGTTCGTCAAAGCGCAGCGTGCCGATCGCCGAGCGGCGAAACGCCATGTTGCAGCCATAGGGACTGTAACCGTCGATCAGGGCCGTCGGCTCGACCGCCTGCAAGGCGTTGAGCAGGCGGTCGACTTCGTCGAACTGAAGCCCCGGGCCCTTGATCCCATCGGCGATGACCTGGCCTGTGAAGCCGACGAGATCGGGCTCATCTCGAAACTGCCGCGTCGCGATCGACAACCAATCGGCTGCGGGCACGAAGTCGTCGTCGAAGAATGCGACCACGTCGATGGAATCCGGCAGCGCGGCCAGTGCAGCATTGCGCTGGGCGGCGAGACCTGGACGCCCGGTCACGATGGTGACGTCAGGATTGGCGGCCGCCTCGCCCGCATCGGCAACAGCGGTACAGGAAACGATCACCGCGGCGGGCTTGTGCGTTTGGCGATCAAGGATCCGTTGAAGCGTCTGCGTGACGATGCCGGGCCGGCCCAGGGTCGCGATGACCACCGCGACGTTGGGCAGGGGCTTGGCGGTCGGGGTGGGCGCGCTGGGTCGACGCTTCGGGCTGCGCATGCAGTCGAAATATCCTTGCGCAGTGTCATTCCAGGTGAAGAGAGACGCTTGAGCACGCCCGCGATCGATGAGTTCGGCGCGCAGACTGCAATTCGTTGCCAGTTCGCGAATATGTGCCATCCAGCGGTGGGGTTGATCCGGCGGCGCGAACAACGCGGCGTCTCCGCAAATCTCCGGCAAGCTGGCGCGATCGGTCGAGACGACCGGGCAACCGAGGGCCATCGCTTCAAGGGCCGGTAGGCCGAAACCTTCGGTGAGCGACGGGAAGGCGAGGCACAGAGCGTGCTCCATGAGGAAGGCGAGGTCGTGGTCGGTGACGAAGCCGATGCTCTGTACGTTATCGCTGTGCTGCAAATCCTCCTGGGCGTAGATTCCGGCGTGACCACCGGCGACGACGAGATCGATCCCGAGAGCGGCGAGTTCAGGAGCAAGCTGGAGCAGCAGTCGTAAGTTCTTGTGGCGGGCTCGGGAACCGAGCGCCAAGACGAACGGGCGCGCTACGCCGTCCGGATCGCGGCGCAGCGCCGATCTTGCGCGAGTCGCCTGCCCGGGATCCCACTGCCGGACATGTTCGTGCCCGTTGGGAAGCACGACGATGTCCGATACTTTCAATCCCAGATGCTGAGCGATCTGTGTCGCCGAAAATCTGGACACTGTCACGATCCGAGCCGCGCGCTTGGCGAGCACCGGCTGAAGGGTCTTGTAGAACGTGCGGAACGCGAAACCGTAGCTTTCCGGGGC
The DNA here is from genome assembly GCF_000364445.2 of Methylobacterium mesophilicum SR1.6/6. Lineage (NCBI taxonomy): Bacteria > Pseudomonadati > Pseudomonadota > Alphaproteobacteria > Hyphomicrobiales > Methylobacteriaceae > Methylobacterium > Methylobacterium mesophilicum. The sequence goes on from NZ_CP043538.1 coordinate 4,443,428, forward strand.
CACGAAGACATTCGCGTCGTGGATGCACACGACTTGATCTTTTTTCAGAACCGGTGCCGTATTGCAGAAGTTGAGCAGAGCATCGGGCCATGCGCGCGGCAGGGCGAATTGTTCCCAGCGTTGACCACCCTGACCGCCGATCCTGAGGAGCGGCAACCCGTCGAGATCAGGATCCTGAGCGTCCCGCGGCGAGAGGAGGGGGACCGTTTCTCCTCGAGCGACGAGGACCGCACTCATGGCACGGCTCACATTCATGGCGTATCTCTGGACGCCGGTCATCGGCTGCGTCAGAAATCGTCCGTTAATTCCGAATGATCCGAGCGTGCTCATGCTAAATTGCGTCCATCCGGAATCTGACTTCGTTGCTTGTCCGACGAAACATTCGCGTTGCGATGGACCGCGTTGAGGAATGTAAGCTCAGACAACGGCGTACCCGGCGCCGTTGCCAACAGCGCGTATCGTTCGGTTGAGTAGGATGGCGCCGAAGAAGAGTGTTGCGGACTATCAGCACACAACAAATTCCATGAAATAAACGCTCATCTTGTATAAGCGCCGCGTTCGGGGCAAAGCCGGAAAGGCGTCTCTCCATCGAGTCCTGGCGTATGACGGCCGGCCGCCGTCCACGATTGAACCGGCCAGGTGCTGTTGGAAACTTTCACCATCATTGGACGCTCAACACGTTCGCTCAGACTGCCGCACGTCGGTTCGTCAGCGAAATGCTATCGCTTAACGTCAAGTTATGCATATCAGGCAACGGTTTCGCAAAGATCTGCCTCGGGGCAAAGTCCACTGAAATTGCCGAGAAATGCCGAAATAAAGTTAAACCTGCCGGTCGCCCGTGGATACCCGGGCGGGTGCTAGCCGCCAATTGCTCTCAGTACAAGGGCCGCAATCTACGCTGTGGCGGGATCAGCACTCGAGGACGAGGACAGCGGCCCCTGCGGCAGGAGGCGGACATCGCAGGGACGCTGGGCGCTCGGCGCGGTGATCCGGCATGCCACGGTCGAACAGACGCGCGCGTGAGACGTCATGTCATCGGATGGGAAGGGGCGGAGGCCCATACCAAGCGACGATCTGTGGGTCATGGTCGTACCGACGGCGCCCATCCCATCGTGCGATGAGGCAACGTAGATGTCCTCGATCGGCATGTTCAAAATCGAGCGGGACCGCGAATGGAGCGAGCCAAAATTTTCACGACGCTCGTGGAGCCGTCGTCCGCTCCAGATTGGCCTCGGCAGTCAGCGTAGAAACGCGTGCCGTCGGCTGATAGTCGAAGCCGCCCTGCCGGCCGAACGACTCGACGCCGAAGCTGCGCAGTCGCCGGCCGGCCGCCTCGGCCTTCTCTTGCGCGTTGTCCGTGTAGACCGGGTAGGCACAATGCACAAACTGCCCGCCCTCGAACTGCAGATTGCCGGCGAAAAGTTTGTTGTGTGAGACGTGATCGCGGAAGTTTTGCTCGGCCAGGGAAATGCTGTTGCCGGCGTGCGATGCGATCACTTCGACACCAAAATACTCCCGGCCGTTGACCCTGCCGTAGAAATCTGAATAGACGGTCAGCCTCTTCCAAGATCCGTCATTCGAAAAATTATAGAGTATGGAGCAATCAAAGCCACGTTCTCCGCAGAAGCTGAAGTATAGGCTTATCAGTGATACCGAAGACAGGCCGGGGTCCGGTTCCATTCCGCAGGCGGCGAGTGCCAGATTGATCGGTATTGTCGAGATTATCCGCCGCGCGATCACCTCGCGATCGCCGAGTTTCAGGAGGAAGCCATTATTGATCTTGCAGATCCGGTCTACCCTCTGACCAAGCTCGAAAACCGTGCCGCGTTCACGGAGCGTTGATGCTGCCACCGAATACAAGGCGTCGAAGCCTGCCTGCGGACGCGCCAATTGTCGGTTGGTCGGTGCCGATTGCGGATGCGGCCTCAGATAGCGGAACAACTTGCCCAGTCGAGCATGATCCTTGATCCAAAGCATCCTCTTCTCCGCGAATTCCAAATCTACGGCTTGCGCCGGGATCCCGAAGAAGCGCTTCATATAACTTTCGAGGCCTGATCGGTTCAAAAAGTAGTCGCCGATCCAATATCGAGCAAAGTCGCGCGCATTTTTTATTTCACGGTGAAACAACCTCGCGTATAAAACGGAAAATGCGATGCGCAGACATCCGCCTACTCCTGACTCGAGTATGTCCTTCTTTATCGAAAGCGGATATTGCGCGATCTTGCCCTGAGGTGTCAGCTTACCCCATTCCGGTTCAATCGGAACGTAATGTTCCAGAAGTTCGGGGAAATGCCGTAGAAGCGGTGAGTCGTCTTGAAAGATCAAGCTGCCAATGTCGAAAGTGTAGCCGTTGAGCTCGCGATCGATATGGTTGCCGCCGAGCTTATCGAATTGGTCGATGACGAGAATTTTTTGACAGCCCTGATCGTGCAGTATCGAAGCCGAAACAAGCCCGCTGATCCCAGCTCCCAGCACGACCGCATCGTGGATCTCATTTGCCACAGTAACTCTGTTCCATTCGCGGGTTTGCGCGGGCGTCATCGAACCGTGATTATGCTCGGGAGATGCCCAACTTCCTCAAATGTAGGCATATTTCTCGAAATTACTTATTCGAATGAGCTATGGGATGCATTATATCAGGATTCGATGCTTGTCAAACGGTCGAATAGTAATGCGTCTTGGGCTTTATCGACTTTGCGGATTTGATCTCAGGAATCGAGAGCATACACCTGTTGGAACGGGCCGGCGCACTTGCACGGCACAACCACAGGATATTTCCCCCGGGTGACACCATAAACGGTGGCGAAGCAGAGTGAAGCTAAAATAGGAACGCTATTTTAATATGTAGAATACGCAAAAATTTGACTCAATTTGTCCGAAAATCGGAGGCGCTCGGTCGTTCTGACGAAGATATGTCAAACTATCGACGTCAACCCGGAAAAATCCAGGTGCGCGATCCATGAGGCTTCGTTGAAGCAAAGCGACGCCTGCGTCCGAACGGCATGAGGCGGGGCTGCGGCTCGCGCGCCGGAGGCCACGACGATGAACGTGTCCCGGCTCGAGGATCTGCAGGAAGGCGACCGCCGGGTCGAACGTGTCGAGGGGATAATCTCCGCCGGATGGATGGCCGGTCGGGCCATCTCACCTTGCCGCCTGTGTCGACGTCGGAGTGCCGCTCGCGATGTCGTGGATCTCCCTCGCGAGCGGGAATGCGGAACCGTCGGCGATAAACACCGCGCGATCGGCGCGCGACCACGTCATGGATAGAACGTGATCGCCGCTAGAGCTTCCTGCTGCCGGATTCGCAGGATCAGTATTTCCGGATGATGGGTGCGGGTGCTGGGGCTTGGGGTGCGCCGAAGACGTAGCGGAACCCGACGGAGACGACGTCGGCGCTGGAATCGACCACGCCCGCGAAGGCGATGTTGCCGACGTTGTAGTCGCGCCCGATGCCGGCCAGGATCCGCGAGCGGTCGAGGAAGAAGTGCGAGTAGGCGAGGTTGAGGGGAGCAGCCCGGTAGCTCGTCAGAGCAGCCCGGTAGCTCGTCAGGCTCATAACCTGAAGGTCACAGGTTCAAATCCTGTCCCCGCAACCAAAACAAGCTCGAACGAAGCCCGCCGCGCCCATAAGCGCGGCGGGCTTTTTCGTGCGCCAACGCTGTCAAGCTCAACCAATTCGATATCCGCTCCTGGCAGGGGAGGGGGCAAGCCCGAGCTCATTCGCCTGCCTTCCACGAACAATTCCAGGCCAGAGCCACCTCGATGTTGGCCTGGAAGGCACCCGGCCTTAAGATAGGTTGGGGTACGCCGTATCGCGCGGCAGCGGGGGGAGCAGCGATGGTATACGGAACGAGCGGCGCTTTCGCCGCCGAGCGGGACTGAAGACCGCGGCTTGCGGGTTCCGTCCTCAACGTACCCGAGCCCGGTCGTGGGCGTGCGTCGCGCGGTCCCGCGGTTGGTGCTCGCCGCGGCAGCCGCGCTCCCGATCCTGGCCGGCTTTCCGAGTCCGGCCCGTGCGTTCGATCTGTTCGGTCTCTTCAGCGGCGAGCCGGAGCCGCCGGCCCCCAGCCCGAACGCGCTGCCCTACACGTTGCGGATCACCGGGACCGACGACGAAGACGTGCTCCGCGCCCTGCAGGATGCGTCAAGCCTCTATCGCCTACGGCAGGAACCGCCGCCAGACGGTGAAGGGCTCCTGCGCCGGGCCGAGACCGATCTGGCCAAACTCGCCGACGTGCTGTCAGGCTACGGGTTTTATCAGGGCACCGTCGGCGTGCGGATCGACGGCACGCCCGCGACAGGCCGGGCGGCAGAAGCCGTCAGGGCCGCGGAGGGCTGGCGCAATCGCGGCCTCGTCCCGATACGGATCGCCGTAGATCTCGGGCCGCGCTATCGGCTGCGGCGGATCACTGTCCGCGACCCTGCTGGACGTCCCTTCCCGAATTCGGTCCTGCCGCCGCGCGTGACGCGCCTGGACGACGACACCGCGGCCCGTTCCGCGACGGTCCTGGCCCGCGAGGCGCAGATCATCGACCACTTCCGCGCCCAGGGCCATCCCTTCGCCAAGGCGGTCGCCCGGGACCCGGTGGTCGACGACGCCGCGCACGTGATGGATGTGACCTTTACCATCGAGCCCGGGCCGGTCGCCGGTCTAGGCCCGGTGGCGGTGAGCGGCGCGCCGGGGATCGACCCGGCCACGATCCGCTCTTTCATCTACGCCGAGCCCGGCGATCCGTATTCGCCGCAGGCGGTGGCGGCGATCCGGCGGTCGGTGGCGCGGATCGAGGGCATCGGCGGCGTGCGGGTCCGGGAAGGCACGGCGCTCGACGCCGAAGGCAACCTGCCGCTGTTCGTCGAAGTCACCGAGCGCGAGCGCAACCTCGTGGGCATCTCGGCGCGCTACTCCACAGTCGACGGCCCGGGAGTGCGAGCCTACTACGCCAACCGGAACGTGTTTGGGGGCGGCGAGACCTTCCGGATCGACGCCGATCTCTATTATCTCGGCCTTGGCAACGATCCGTTCGCCACACAGCGCAAGATCGCAGGTATCGGCACCAACGGTCTCGGGGGGCGCCTCTCGGCGACCTACGTCCAGCCGGCCCTGTGGGGCAGCCGGAACGACCTTCTGGCCAACGCCTTCGTCACCCGGGAGGTGCAGCAGAGCTACCTCGTGGATGGCGGCGGCGTATCGGCGGCGATCCGACACCGGTTCTCCGACACGTTCTCGGCCCAGATCGGCCTCGACGCACAGATCGGCCGCTCGAAGGATGCGCTCGGCACGGTGAACTACCGGCTGATCGGCGTGCCGGCCTCGGTGACCTACGACTCCACCGACAGCCTCCTCGATCCGACGCGCGGCGTGCGGGCGATCGCCTCGCTCGCCGTCTATCCGGGCGCGATCTCGTCGCCCGGGATCGTTGTCGCCAAGGCGCAGGGCTCCACCTACTACGCGCTGGACGAGGAAGCCCGGTACATCCTGGCCGGCCGGGTCGGCTTCGGCTCGGTCTCCGGCGCGCCGCTGGGCGACATCCCGGACAATTTCCGGTTTTTCGCCGGCGGCGGCGGCTCGGTGCGCGGCTATCCGTACCGGACGCTCGGACCCATCGGCCCGTTCAATCTGCCGATCGGCGGCCGCAGCCTGCTGGAGGCGTCCTTGGAGGCCCGGATCAAGGTCACCGACACGATCGGCGTGGTGCCGTTCTTCGACGCGGGCACCGCCTTCGCCTCCGCGGTGCCCGATTTCGACGAGAAGATCCGGAAATCGGTGGGCATCGGCCTGCGTTACTACACCGGAATCGGCCCGATCCGCGCGGATCTCGCCTTCCCGCTCGACCCCTACAAGGGCGGCCACGTCCGTCCGGCCGTCCTCTACCTCAGCCTGGGGCAGGCGTTCTGAATGGATGTTTCACGCCGGCCGACCGGATCGCAGCGCTTGAGCCGCCGGAGATGCGCGTGGCTCGTCGCGCTGCTCGTGACCGGCCTCGCGGTCTTGGGTTCGTCCGTGACCCTGCCGACCCGCGCCGACGAGGGCGACAAGTCCGTGCTGGGCGGGCTCCTGTCGCGGGCGCTGTCCACGCCCTCGTCCCGGGTGGCAATCGGCGCCATCGACGGGGCGCTGTCATCCGATGCCACGATCCGCGACGTTGCCGTGAGCGACCGGGAGGGTGTCTGGCTGAAGCTCGATCGGGCCCGGATCATCTGGCGCCGGCTCGCGCTGCTGTCGGGGCGGCTGGAGGTGGACAGCCTGGAGATCGGCCGCATCGAGGTGCTGCGCCGGCCAATCCCGAGTCCGACGCCGTCGGAGGCCAAGCCTGACGGGAAGCTGCTGCCGGACCTGCCCGTGAAGGTCGAGGTAAAAGGCTTCAAGCTGGCCGAGCTGGTTCTCGGGGAGCCGGTGGCCGGGCAGCCCGCCCGCCTCTCGGCCGAGGGGCGTGCCAAGCTCGGCGCGGCGAGCGAAGGGCTCGATCTCCAGGCGCGGGCACAGCGCCTGGACGCCGCGGGACGTTTCCTGCTCTCGCTCGTTTACGTGCCGACGGGCGATCGTCTGGAGTTGAAGGCCAGCTTGATCGAGCCCGAAGGCGGGCTTCTCTCGAAGGCGGCTAATCTCCCTGGAACGCCGCCGATCAATTTCGATCTCGACGGCGCGGGCCCCCTCGACGCGTGGAACGCCAAGCTCGACTTCACCGCCGGGTCCGACATCGGCGCCAGAGGCGGCGCGAAGATTTCCCGCATCGGCGCGGAGCGGCGGCTCGCCCTCGACCTCGCGGCGCGTATCGAGGGCCTCGCGCCGGGACCGGCCGCGTCGATCTTTGCAGGCACGACCAAGCTCGACGGCGGCCTCGCCTTCGCGGATAGCGGCGCCTTCCGGATCGACAGGCTAGAGCTGACATCCCGCACGGCGCGGCTCACGGCCGGCGGAAGCCTGACCAAGGATCGGGTCGCCGACCTGACCCTCCAGGCCCGAGCCCTGCCCACCGAGGGCGCGATCACGCGGGCTGGCGAAGCCGAGATCGGCAGTCTCGTCCTAGACGGCAGCCTCAAGGGGCCGCTGACGGCGCCGGAGATTCATGGCAGCCTCGACGCGGCCGGACTGCGCGGCCACGACTCGGCGCTGGAGCGCATCGAGGCGCGCCTCGGCGTGCAACCCCAGGGCGACGCGGCAACGCAGCGCTTCGCGATCCAGGCGGACGGCAAGGTCGAGGGCCTGCGCTTGGCCGATCCGGCCCTGCGCCGAGCCCTCGGGAACCGGGCGCAGTTCACTCTTCGGGCGGCGTCCGGGCCGGACGGGGTCATCGACGTCGCCACCCTGCGGCTCGAGTCCGAGACCGCGCGGGCAAGCTACGCCGGCCGTGTCGGCCAGAACACGCTGACCGGCACGGTCGACGCGGCCCTGCCGGACCTCGCGGTGTTCTCAGGCGTCGCGGGCAGCGGCCTCGCGGGAAGACTTGAGGCCAGGGCGCGCCTCAGCGGCGATCCAGCCCGCAAGGCGCTGGCGGCCGACCTCACTGTCTCGATCGCCGGCCTCGTCACCGGGATCGCTGCCGCTGACCGCACCCTCGGGCGCACGCCCACCCTTCAGGGACGGGTCTCGCAATCCTATGACGGCTACGGCTTCGACCATCTGCGCCTTGAGGGCGCGGGCGTCACCGCGACCCTCCAGGGCGAGGCGACCTCGGCCGCGGCCGACGTCGCGGGCCGCCTGGACCTCAAGAGCCTCGCGGATCTGGATAGCCGCCTCTCCGGACGTGCCGGGATCGACGCCCGGCTCACCGGCTCCCTGGAGCGCCCCGATCTCGCTGCGACGCTGACGGCGCCGGCTGCCACGGCAGACGGCAAGCCGATCCGTGACCTGCGCGTCGAGGCGACCCTGACGGACGCCCTCTTCGCGCCGGACGGCAGCTTGCGAGTCTCTGGCGACGTGGCCGGCAAGGCGCTGACCGGCGGCGCCCACGTCGCGCGCACGGGCGCCGACTGGGTGCTCGACCGACTCGACCTCAATCTCGGCTCCGTGGCGGTGGCGGGCAACGCCACCGTGTCCGCGGCGACATGGCTTTCCGCTGGCGCTCTCGCGGTGCGCGCCGGCAACCTTGAAGATGTTGCACCCCTGTCACCGCAACCCGTGGCCGGACGCCTCGACGCCACCGTGCTGCTCGCCCGGGACGGTGGGCGCCAGAATGCTGCGATCCGGGCCACCGGCTCCGGCCTGCGCTACGGTGCCTACGCGCTCACCCGGCTCGACGCGGACCTGAAGGGCCGAGACCTCCGGGCCCATCCGATTCTGGATGGGCGTTTAGATGCCGACCGGCTGCTCGCCGCCGACCAGCAGATCGACACGATCCGGCTCGCCGCCGCCGGCGGCCCGAGCGGTAGCGACGTGACTCTGACCGCCAAAGCCCGCGGCTTCAACCTCGATGGCGCGGTCCGGGTCGTCCCGGCTGAGGAGACGCGCATCGAGATCCAGCGTCTGTCGGCCGCCCGGGGCGGCGACCGCTTTGCCATCGACGGACCTGCCACCGTCATCCTCCGTGACGGCGGCGCGATGATCGACGGGCTTGCGATTTCGGCGGGCGCCGGCCGGATCACGATGGCCGGGCGCGCAGGCCGCGACCTCGACCTCCAGATCCGGATCCGTGCGCTGCCCCTATCTCTGGCTCGGATCGCCATGCCCGATCTCGCACTGTCCGGATCCCTCGACGGTGAGGCGGATCTGCGCGGGCCGGCCGGGCGACCAGAGGGCCGCTACGCGTTGACCGTCTCGAAACTCGTGGCGCCACAAACTCGGCAGGCAGGCCTGCCGCCCGTGGATGCCAGCGCCAAGGGCACGCTGTCCGACGGGCAGGCCAGCCTGGACGGCCGCGTTTCGGCCGGGCAGGGGATCGCCCTCGCCGTCGCAGGCACGCTGCCGGTTGAGACCGGCGGGCCGCTCGATCTCCGCGCCCGGGGCACTCTCGACGCGTCGCTCGCCAACTCGATGCTGAGCGTGGGCGGGCAGAGCGTCGCAGGACGCGTCGCCATCGACGGCGGCGTGACCGGCACCCTTGCGGCACCGCGGGCGCAAGGCGCCGCCGTGCTGAGCGGCGGCAGCTTCACCGATCCGCTCAACGGCATCCGCCTGACCGGAATCGAGGGCCGGGTGACCGGCCGGGGCGACACGATCGTGATTGAGCGCCTGAATGCGGCGACCCGCAACGGCGGACGCGTCGCGGTCACGGGGCGCGTGGCCCTGGAGCCCGGTTTCCCCGGCAGCTTCCATGTCACCGCCGACCGGGCAGAGCTGGTTTCGAGCCCGCTGATGACCGCCGTGTCGAGCGCCGACCTCACCCTGGCGGGCCCGCTGGTGCGGACGCCGAGGATCACCGGCCGGGTCGACGTGGTGTCGATCGACGTCGCTGTGCCGGACCGTCTGCCGGCCACGGTCCGTCCCCTGCCGGGGGTGCGCCACGTCAACACGCCGCCTGAGGTGCGGGTGCGGTTGGCGCAGCGGGCCGGTCCGAAGTCGGCTCGGACCGGGCGGCGGCCCGGAAAGCCGGCCGTCCCGTTCGACGCCACCCTCGACGTCGCCGTGAATGCGCCGAGCCGGATCTTTGTGCGCGGGCGCGGTATCGATGCCGAACTGGGAGGGGCGCTCCGGGTTACCGGCAGTTCCGCGTCTCCGAACGCCGTCGGCGCCTTCGCCATGCGACGGGGACGTCTCGAGCTCGTGGGCCAGCGCCTCGATTTCAGCCGGGGCAAGCTGATCTTCGCGGGGAGCCTGACCACGCCGGAACTCGACTTCGCCGCCGAGACCAAGGCCGGGGACGTCACAGCCCGCGTCGCCGTGATGGGCCCGGCGGACGCGCCGCAATTTGCCCTGACCTCCGACCCGGTGCTGCCCCAAGACGAGATCCTGTCGCGCCTGCTGTTCAAGAAGGCCGCGGGCGGTCTCTCGCCGTTCCAGGCCTTGCAGCTCGCCCAGGCCGTCGCACAGCTCTCGGGCGGCGCAGCGGGGCCCGACGTCTTCGAGCAGGCGCGCAAGGGCCTCGGGCTCGACAGCCTCGACGTGTCGACCGGGGCAAGCGGCGGCCCGGCGCTCGGCGCCTCGCGCTACATCTCGGATCGCGTCAGCGTCGGCGTGAAGGCCGGCGCCAAACCCGCCGACACGGCGGTCGGGGTGGATTTTGACGTCACCCGGCGGATCAAGCTCAAGGGCGAGGCCGGCAGTGACGGGCGGACCAGCCTGGGGGTCGGGGCAGAGTACGAGTGGTAGGCGCACGAGGGTTCCGACGAAGCTGCGACGACACCTCAGAATCACCTGGTCCAGGGATTGATGGTTGGCAGTTCGACCGCCTCGAAGCGTCCCGTATCACGTGTGGCGACCACGAGGTTCCGCTCGGCGGCAAGGGCGATGATCTTACCGACGACCGCGATCCTGAGTGAGATCGCAGTCAGTGACTGAGCTGGTCGATGGGGATCTTTATCGCCAGCCGAGAAAGAACAGCAGAGGAAGAAATCCTGGCAAGCCGGTGCATCTCTGCTAAGTCTGATCCCTCTGCGTGAAGTGGGACCGCAACCCGCTCTGCGCCAACCACGAAAACACGCCGCCCAATGGACGACCTTTTCGAGACGGACGACGATCCTCCGGTGCCGGAGGGCGGGCTGCTCCGCATGCTGCCGATCATCAACCGGCGCGGTCTGCACGCACGGGCCTCCGCGAAGTTCGTCCAGACGGTAGAACGCTACCACGCCGCGGTGGCGGTGACGCGCGCGGGCGAGACGGTGGGAGGGCGCTCGATCATGGGGCTGCTGACGCTCGGCGCCGCCATGGGCACCCGCATCGCCGTCACCGCCGTTGGCGAGGATGCCGGAGAATGCCTCGACGCGATCGAGGCACTGCTCGCCAACCGCTTCGGCGAGGACGAATAGCGCGCCGCCTAGGTCACTTTTCCGGGCCACGAGCAGAGGTCGGAGACGAGGCAGCGCGAGCAGGCTGGCTTCCGAGCGATACAGGTGTCGCGGCCATGCCGGAACAGCCAGACATGCGCGCCGTCCTTGAAGCGGTCGGGCACAAGCCGCGCGAGACCATCGGCGACGCTGTCGACGGTGGCGCCCGGTGCCAGCGGGATCCGGTTCGAGACCCGGAACACGTGGGTATCGACGGCGATGACGGGCTCGTGGAAGGCGAAGTTCGCCGTGACCTCGGCGCTCTTGCGGCCGATTCCCGGAAGGCGGCGCATCTCCGCGGCGCTGCGCGGGACAGCGCCGCCGAACTCGGAGAGCAGCGCCGCCGACAGTTTGACGATGTTACGGGCCTTCGACGGCCCGAGCCCGACCGGCCGGATGATCTCGGTGATCCGCGCCTCGCCCAAGTCCAGCATCCCGGCCGGATCCTCCACGGCACCGAACAGGGCATCGGCGATGCGGGAAACCGTCGGCCCAGTCGACTGCGCCGAGAGCAGCACGGTCACGAGGAGCCGGTAAGGATCCGTCCGGTCGAACCCGGCCTTCGGGTCCGGGTCCGCCTCGGCCAGCCGCGCGAGCACGGCCCCGACATGCGCCGACTCACCCGTCCCGGGTGACCGGGGTGTCTTGTCCGCCGTGGTCCGACGCTGAGCGGGGCGGAGGCCGTGGAGGGTGTCGCGCGCCATGAGCGCCAGCTAGAGCTTGGACGGATCGGCGACAGACGCCGTGCGCGCGGCGGATTGACCGCTCAGGCCCGAGCGCGCAGCCAGGGCACGGAGGCCCTGCCGACGCCGAGACGGAGCGTTCCAGAGACGATTTCGCCGGCCCGGCGCAGGAACGCGACGCGAAGCGCACTTCTGCGGCCGAACAGGCGGCTGACTGCGCGGACCAGGGATGCCTCGGACGGGTCGGCAATGATCGGCCGGTGAGCAGTCCGGGCCTCGAGTGTCAGGAAGGTCTCGAAGGCGTCGCGCACGGCCTCCGGCTCGGTCACCGTGAGCATCTCGGCGGCGGGCGCCTTCCATCCGTGCGGCCGGGTTCCCACGAAGGCCCCGGTTGGGATCGAGCGCGGCCGCGCGGAGCGATCGACCGCTACGCGGGGTCGGAAAGGCGCCGCGGCCCGCAGGGGCTCGACGGCTCCCACGAGGCGGATGGGCCGCCGCAGCCCGGCGAGCCGTGCCTTCAGCGCGCGGTCGACGGCCAGAGCGGTCGTATCCTCGACCAGTGCCGTGGTTGTGGCTTCGGCGGGCTGCCGGGGATCGGCGCGCCCGCCCCAGGCGAGAGCGATGGCGACCCGGCGTCCGGCGGGTTGGTGGTGGGCCAGCGGCATCAGGTGATCGGGATCGCGGAGTGAATCACCCACGGCATTCCGGACCAGCATGGCCCGCCAGGCCGGCACCGCTTCTTCGTCCACAGCGCTGGGCGCGCGCAAGTTGGCGCGCCACATCTTGGACACGCTGGCCGCTTCCGATCTCGATGGCGCGGCGACGGGACCGGGTGCCGCGGCCGGCATCCCGGACAGGCCGCCCTGTATCACGGTGAAGCGTCGCACCATCGCGTGTCTTGCCTCTCGACGATCCGTCCCGTTTCAGGACGATCCGGCGCGCCCGGGGCGCGGTTCGGAAAGAGAGTTTCAAGGATGATGCCGCCCGGTCTCCTACTCAGAAGCCCGGGATCGCGAGGGGATTGTCGGTGAGCGCGGCCGCGTCCGGCGCATCGACGCGCGGGCGCCCCAGGAAGGCGTCCCACAGTTTGCGCACGAAGGCCGGGTCGTGATCCCGCAGGATCAGCACGAGCCGGGACGTGTGGTCGGGATCGGGCCAGGCGGGCAGGGTGAGCGGCGCGTGGAACACGTGCTGAACGCCGTGAACGACGATCGGGCGCCCTGGATCGTCGGCGAGCGCCACGATGCCCTTGAGCCGCAGCAGCTTCGGCCCGTGGCCGGACCGCAGCAGGTCCATGAACATCTCGAACGACGGGCGGGGCACGGGGGTCTCGCTCGTCAGGCAGACCGCCTCGATCGACGCGTCGTGCCGGTTCACGTCGGCGCCATGGCGGTGGTCGTGCGCCAGGGCCGCGTCGCCGAGCCATGCGCGGACATCGGCGCCCTTGCCGTCGAGGCCGAAGAGGCCGCCGAGCAGGGTCTCTGCGGTGGCATCCGGGAGGACGATCGGGGCCGCCGGATTGAGGGCGGTGAGCCGCGCGCGTAGTCCCGATGTGTCGCCCGCCAGATCGGTCTTGGTCAGCACGATCCGGTCGGCGACCGCGGCCTGGCGCAGGGCCTCCGGGTGCGCGTCGAGGGTGTCGGCGCCCGTGACGGCGTCCACCACCGTCACCACCGCCTGGAGGCGGAACCGCAGCACGAGGTAGGGATGGTAGATCAGGGCGTGCAGGATCGGCGCCGGGTCAGCGAGGCCCGTGGTCTCGATCACCACGCGGCGGAACGGCCGGATCCGGCCGTTGTCGCGCTTGCGCAGCAGGTCCTCGAGGGTGGCGATGAGGTCACCCCGCACCGTGCAGCACAGGCAGCCGGCGCCGAGCAGGATCATGTCCTCGTCGACGGTCTCGATGAGCAGGTGGTCGAGGCCGATCGCGCCGAACTCGTTGACGATCACCACCGTGTCGGAGAGCGCCGGGTCCCGCAGCAGCCGGTTCAGCAGCGTGGTCTTGCCGGCGCCGAGGAAGCCGGTGAGCACCGTGAGCGGGATCGGCTCCGGGCGGCGGGGATCCGGGGCGGGCGCGGTGGTCTGTGACATGATCGCCGAGGTGGGGTCCGCGGGCGTCCGCGGCAACGGGCCGGGACGCCCGAACGGCGGACCTACTCGCCGGCCGCCGCCTTCTTGGCCGCGGGCTTCTTGGCCGCCGACTTCGCCGCCGTGCCGGCCGGGGCCGGCTTATGGGCCGCGGCCTTCGGGGCCGGCTTCGTCAGGCCCTTGCCGGGCTTGGCTTCCGGCATCGACGGGCTCTCGACGGCCGTGTAGGCGCTCGCCGTCCGGGGCAGCGGATGGCTGGGTTTGGCGGCAACCTTCGGGGCCGGCTTCGCGGCGGTCTTGGTGGCGGCCTCGGTGGCGGCCGCGTCCCTGGCGGCCTGCGCGCGCGCCTCGCGAGCCTGCTTGGCCGCCTCGACCGCCGCCAAGCGCTTGGCCTTGGCGGCTTCGAGCTTCGCGGCCCGGGTGTTGGCGGCCGCAGCCTTCTGCTCGGCCTCCTGGGCGTCGAGGATCTGCTGGCCCTCGGCCGGGTTGCGGCCGACCCAGACGGCGATCGGCTGGAGCGGGGCCCGCGGCGGCAGGCTGCGGGCGCGCAGGGCCGGGTTCGAGAAGGCGGCGAGCGCCAGCGCGGGCGAGTTCGCCGCCGCGCCGCCGACCAGCTGCGCCGCCGAACCGGGCGCGCTCAGGGCGCCGGGCCCGTCCTCGATCGCCGGAGGCTTCTTGCCGCCGCACACGAAGGGCCGCATGTCCGGGGGCTGGGGCAGGGCGGAGGCCGGCAAGGCGTCGAGGGTCGGGTTCGTCCAGCCGGCGCCCTGGGCGAAGGCGTAGTCGAACAGGTCGGCGGCCTTCACGTCGCGCTCGCGCGGGCTCGGCTGGCCCATGACGATGGTGACGATGCGGCGGCCGTTGCGGGTCGCGGTCGCCACCACGTTGAAGCCGCCGGAGCAGATGAAGCCGGTCTTCATCCCGTCGGTGCCGGGATAGCGCCCGAGCAGGCCGTTGTGGTTCGGCATGACGGCGCGGCCGAACTGGATGGCCGAGATCGAGAACAGGTCGTGCGAATCCGGGAAGTCGCGGATCAGCGCCCGGGCGAGCACCGCCATGTCCCGGGCGGAGGTCCATTGACGCGGATCGGGCAGGCCGTTGGGGTTGTACCAATGGCTGTCGCGCATGCCGATCCGCACCGCGGTCTCGTTCATCAGGGCGGCGAAGGTGTCGATCGAGCCGCCGAGATTCTCGCCGATCGCGTAGGCGATGTCGTTCGCCGACTTCACCATGATGATCTTGAGGGCGTTGTCGAGGGTCAGCTGCGTCCCCGGCTTGAAACCCATCTTCGAGGGCGGCTCCGCGGCGGCGGCGGCCGAGATGGTGATCATCGAATCCAGCGAGACCTTGCCCTGCCGCACCAAGTCGAGGGCGACGTAGGTCGTCATGAGCTTGGTGATCGAGGCCGGGAACCACGGGTCCGTGGGCGCCTGCGAGTAGATCACCTTCCCAGAATCCACGTCGGCCACGAGGATCGGCACCGTGACGGCCTGCGCCGCGACCAGACCGACCAGGGTGGTTCCGAACAGACCCGTCAGCGCCGCAAGCCCGACGGTGAGGCGCCGGTAGAGAGAAGAGGACATTCGAGCCCGACTCGTCAGAGGATCGCCAGGGCCGGCACCGCGAGGCGCCGGTCGTCCGGCCCAATGGCCGGCATGAGGCACAACCCGGGCGGCCGGGTTCGGTCGCCGAGCAGTATCACGGCATGAACGAGTCTACCGTGGCAAGAGCAAGGCGAGACCCCAGGGCGGGTCTGCGCGGCACGGTTGCCGGTGGTGCACAGACGGCCCACAGCTTATGTGCAGGCCGGGCGTCGCGACGACGGTGACTGGGACGACAGTGGCTTACGCGGTCAAGGAGATCTTCCATACCCTGCAGGGCGAGGGTGCCCAGGCTGGACGCGCGGCCGTGTTCTGCCGCTTCGCCGGGTGCAACCTCTGGTCCGGGCGCGAGGCGGATCGCGCCGCGGCCGCCTGCCGGTTCTGCGACACGGACTTCGTGGGCATGGACGGGGAGGGCGGCGGACGCTTCGCCGACGCGGCGGCCCTCGCCGACGCCATCGCGGCGGCCTGGGCGGGGGGGCCGAACAACCGCTACGTGGTGTTCACGGGCGGCGAGCCGCTCCTGCAACTCGACACGCCGCTGATCGCGGCCGTGCACGCGCAAGGCTTCGAGATCGCCATCGAGACCAACGGCACGTTGCCGGCGCCCCCCGGCATCGACTGGATCTGCGTGAGCCCGAAGGGGCGCAATGCGCTGGCGCAGATCACCGGCGACGAGTTGAAGCTGGTCTATCCGCAGGCGGATGCGGACCCGAGCGCGTTCGTTGGCCTCGACTTCCGCCACCGCTTCCTCCAGCCCATGGACGGGCCGGACCAGGGCGCCAGTACGCAGGCGGCGATCGCCTATTGCCGGCGCGATGCGCGCTGGCGCCTGTCGCTGCAGACCCACAAGATGATCGGCATACCCTGACAGGATGTCCGAAAGATGGGAGTCGACAACCTGTCGCCGGCCTTCCCAACTTTCGTGAAATCATCCACGCTGCCTCAGGCATTTCTGCCTCGGGCCTGCGCCGTTGAACTTCACCGAGTCTTTCGAGGTCAGATCGAACACCGTCGGATCGGGCAACCCCATCCGTCCCGGATCTGACGGGATCTGGCCGGTCGATCCGGACCCGCGCCTGACCAACCTCCGCGGCCAGCAGAGGTGGCACTTCGCGCAGGCCCAGCCTGTCGGGGTCGAGGTTGCGGGTCACAGGATCGGAGCCGAGGACGCCCGGATCGGTCTTCTCGGCATCCGCCGGGATGGCCACGCCCGTCCCTTCCCGGCGGCGTTCACGCACGCACCGGCAACTGGCGAAGGTCTCGGCGCCCTGGCGCCCACGCCGGATCCCGCTCAGCTCGATGTCGACCGCGATAGCGTCGTCGAGGTGCCGCTCCCGAGCGGGAGGCCGACGCTGCTCCGCGCCGGGCGGCCCACCGGGCTCTACCTGTTCCAGGACAATCTCGGCGCGCTGGAAGCCTGGACCGGCACCGCGTTCGACACGCTCGGACGCCTTCCGGCGAACCCGGCGGGGTCGGCCCTCGCCACCGGTCCTGGGGGTCTGGCCTACACGATCCCCGACGCGCTGATCTCCGTACCCCTGCCGCAGCTTGGCCCGCGCCTC
The DNA here is from genome assembly GCF_000364445.2 of Methylobacterium mesophilicum SR1.6/6. Classification (NCBI taxonomy): domain Bacteria; kingdom Pseudomonadati; phylum Pseudomonadota; class Alphaproteobacteria; order Hyphomicrobiales; family Methylobacteriaceae; genus Methylobacterium; species Methylobacterium mesophilicum. The sequence continues at coordinate 4,460,285 of NZ_CP043538.1, forward strand.
GATCATGCCGTGGGGCGCGGACGAGGTCTGCGCTTCCTGTCGGCACCCTGCTGGCGCGGGGCCGACCTGCTCGCTTGGGCCGCGCGGGACGGACGGCTCATCCTGTGCCGGAGCCCGGCGGGTTCGGCGGCGCTCGACCTGTTCGATACCGGCCGGCCGGCCCCCGGCGGCACGCTCTCCGGCCCCTGGTTGAACCGCCTCGGCGACGCGGCCTGGACCGGCCCGGACGGCTCCGTCGCGTGCCGGGCCGGCGACGGCGCGGTCGATTTCATCCCCTGGCCGAAGGGCTTTGGCCCCATCCTCGCGCAGGCGCCGTGGCGCGATCGGGCCGACAGGCACCATCAGCTCGGCATGGCGGACGGCCGCTACCACGCCGCCGCGCTGTCCCCGGACGCCGTCCCGCGGCTCCTGGACGGCCCGCACCTCGCCGCTGGCACCGTCACCTACTCGGGGCATGCGTGCTTCGCGGTGCCGTGGCAGACGCAAACCGAGGCGCTCAACCTCGGCGTCCACGCGGGAAGCCTCCTCGTTCCGCTGCTGGCGATGCCGCGCGACACGATCCTGCTGGCCGTCACGCTGCCGGGTCCGCGCGGCGAATTCCTGCGGGGCGCGACGCTGAGTACTCCGGCAACCGGCCAAGTGCTCCACCACGCGCACGGGGCCGGCCTGCGCCGCCTGCCGGTCAGCTTGGAGGTCTCCGCCCTCGACGACGCGGGCGCGCTCCTGCACGACGGCGCCCTGTATCTCTGGAGCCGCTCGGGGAGCCGCTGCCACGCCCTGCGGCTGCGACCGGCGTGACGCGCTGGCGGGCGGCCTTTCTGGCGCTCCTCGTCCTCCCGGGTTGGAGTGCCCGCGGGGAGACGCCGGCACGCCACCTGTTCCTGATCCAGGATTCCGGGTGGATGGAACCGTTCCTGACCGCCGGGGACTCGCAGTTCCGCCCCTTCGTCGAGGCGCTGATCGCGGCGGCAGGCGCGCAGGCGGACACGGTGGTGATCGCGGCCTTCGATCAGGACGGTCAGGTCCCGGGCCGCACCTCGCCACGCATCCTGTATCAGGGTCGCTACAGTGCCGATCGCGCCCGGGCCGCGGTGGCGGCGATCGACCTGCCGCGCAAGGCGGGCGGCCGGGCCTATGCGGATGCCGACTTCAACGGCGCGCTCCTCGGCGGGATCCGGATCGGCCTGCAGGGCCGCGACGGCGTGATCTGGATGGTCACGAACAACAAGAATGCGCCGGGCAACAGCGCCGCGGTGGAGCGCAACACGGCAGCCTTCTACGCCAGCCTGCGCGCGTCGCGGGCCATCCCCCGGATCGTCGCCTATCCGGTGCGGATGCCGCTCACGGGCCGGACCTTCTCCGAGGCCGGCTTCGTCGTGTACGGCATCGGCTACGGGCCCGGCGGCGAACGGGCGCTGGAGGCGGCCCTGGGTGCCCCGGGGCTGCGGACGCTGTTCAGCCATCCGGCCGTGACGCTCAAGCCCGTCCCGGGCGGAGCCCTGGCCCTGAGCTTCGACCGCCTCGACAGCGGCGGCCTCGAAGCGGGCCTGGAGGACGGCGTCCTGGTGGTGCGGGGCGCCGACGCCGCGGGCGGGACGGTCCTGCGCTTCACAGCGCACCTGACCAACGGTCTTTATCCGCAGCGGGTCGCGACGGCCGCGCTCGCCCTCGACTGGAGCGAGGGACAGACGGGGACGGACATCGCGCGGGCGGCGGTCGAGCCGGCTTCCCTGGCCGATCTGGCGCCGCAGGCCCGGAGCGCGCCGCTGGGCGTGACCCTCTCCCTGCCGCCGATCCCGCGTCCGCCCGGGTTCGCCGGGCTGCTGACGAACCGCCGCGACGTGGACGGCACCCTGACGCTCCGGCTCTCCGACCTGCACCTCACCCTCGATCCCGACTTCCTGGAGCGCGTGCGGCCGATCTTCGCGAGCCGCCTCCTCGTCGCGGAACAACCCGTGGGGCCGGGCGCCGCGGATGCGGCGCAGGTCGGTCTGCCCGGCCTGTTCGGCGACTATCGCGGGGTGTCCGAGGCGACCGTCAGGCTGCCCGTCCGGATCGAGACCGCGTTCCCGCCCTGGCCGCTCGCCGCGGCCTCGGGCGGCACCCTCGCGCTGACCGCCGCCCTCGGCCTCGGCGCCGCCGCGTTCAGGCGCGCGCGCACCTGTACGGTGACGATCGGCGGCTTCGCGAAGCGCGTCAGTCTGCGGCCTTTCCGGCCCGCGGTGCTGCGCGCGCCCGACGGCAGCCGCTGGCGCGTGCGGGCGCGCCCGTGGGGGGCGCCCCGGGTGACCCGCATCGACGAGCCCGGGACCGGCGCATGATCGCCCCTCTCCACAGCCACCGCGTTCCCCTCGACGCGACCCGGGTTCAGGTGCCGGGCAGGCAGGATTTCACGATTCCGCCGCCGCGGGGCGAAACACCGAGGACGGACATGCCGCGGACGGACACGTTGGCCGCGGCTGGGACCCCCTTCGCCAAGCTGGAGCGCGCCGCGACCACGCCCGAGATGCTCCTCGGCGGCGGCGCCCTGCTGGCCTGCGCGGTGATCTTCCTGTTCGTCCGCCAGGGCGTCCGGATCCATCTGATCAATCGGAGGGCGACCCTCGACGCGGCGGACGGCGCGAGCTGGATGCTGTTCGCCGCCCTGATGCTCACCGCCCTCATCCTGGTGGGCGCCGCGGTCGGGCGGCTCTGGCAGGCCTGGGCGGGACTGACCGCCGGCCTGTCGCTCTGCGTGATCCTGTTCGCGATCGCCCTGGCGCTGTTCCTGCGCGCGCCCGAGCGCAGGCGCTGAGCCGATGGACGACCCGCGCGCGACCGCCACCGAGCCCCAGCTCAAGGTTCGCCCGACCGTCTTCGTGGCGCTCGGCGGCACGGGTATGGAGGTTCTGCTGCGCCTGCGCCGCCGAATCCTGCAGGCCGACTGGAACGGAACCCGGATCCAGGCCCTCGACCAGTTCCCCGCCGCCGCCTTCCTGTATCTCGACACCGACACCCTCGAGGCGCGCGAGACGCAGCGCGCCGCCGCCGCGGACCCGCTCTCGGCCAAGGTGGCGTTCCGCGAGGGCGAGACGCTGCAGAAGGCCGTCAGCCTCGCCCGGTACCAGGCCGAGCGGCGGAGCTACCCCCACATCGACGAATGGCTGCCCGACCGGGATCTCGCGCGCATCGACGCCTCCAAGGGCGCCGGCCAGATCCGCGCGATCGCGCGCCTGCTGTTCTTCGACGTGGCGCGCAGCTTCACGGGCCGCATCGCCGCCAAGGCCGCCGCCGTTCTCGCCAACATGTCGAACGCGGCGCAGCTGCGCGCGCTCGGCCTCGACACGGCCACGGAGCTGCGCGTCGTCGTGGTGGCGTCGGTCGCGGGCGGCACCGGGTCGGGGACGGTCATCGACGCCGGCTACGCGATCTCGTCCCTGGAGACGCCCCGGCGCCCCGACGCCGTCGACCTCTTCCTGGTCCTGCCCTCGGGCTTTGTCGGAGCCAACAGGGACCGGGTCTACGCCAACGGCGTCGCGACCCTCTCGGAACTCGAATACGTCATGCGCGGCCATCCCCGGCCGCCCTACGTCGAGCGCTGGGGCGATCACGAGGCCGTGGCGCCGGACGTCGAGCGGCCCTTCACCGACGTGTACCTGTTCGACAGCCGGAACCTCGCCGACCAGCACACGCATGCGGTGAGCGACCTCTACGACATGATGGCCGACGTCCTGTTCGAGGATTTCGGCAACTCCGCGTTCGCGGGCCGCAAGCGCTCCATCGGGGTCAACCAGACCCAGCACAAGATGCGCAAATGGGCGCCGCCGAGCCCGCTGCAGGCCGGCCGCACCGCCCTCTTCGCGCTGACCTACTCGGCGCTCGGCCAGGCGGTGCTCGCCACACGGGGCAGCCTGGAATTCGAGGCCGCGGCCGCCCAGGCGGGTCTCGACATGATCGGCGCCTTCTTCGGCCTCGCCCGGGGCCGGGCCGAGCGCCGGGTGCCCACCATCGAGGAGCGCGACCGCTTCGCCGCCGACCGCCTCGCCCTGCGCTTCGCGGCCTACGAGGTGTTTCCCAAGGTGCTCCGTCCGCCGCCGCCGGGGATCGCGGAGTTCGAGCTGGTCGACGCGCTCCTGCAGCGGGCCGACGGCTCCTCCATCCAGGAGGCGGTGGCGCTGGCGGCCGACGACGCGGTCGATGCGATCCGCACGGAGCTGGAAAATTTCCGCGACTGGGCTCCGAGCCTGCGCCGGGAAGCGGAGCGGCTGCGCGACGACATCCTCGGCCGCACCGGCTCCGGCACCCCCTACGGCCCCCGCGGCGCGGAAATCCGGGAGGTCCGGGCGAGGCTCGAGGCGGCCTGGCTCGCGGATGACGGCACGCTGGCCGCCGCGCTCTACCGGGTTCTGGACGATCAGGAGCGCGGCGGCCTGGACTATGCCCGCGCCCTGATCGAGGGGGTGAAGGATCTGATCGAGGGCGACAACGGGGCGCTGGCCCGTCTGGCGGCCGCCGCGGACACCTACGCGCGGCTCGCCGACGCGATGCTCGCCGAGCACTTCTCGGCCTCGCTCAGCCGGCTCGAGCAGGTCCGGCCGGCCCTGATCGTCTCGCACCGGCGCGACGCCGAGCGCTATCTGGAACAGGCCCGGGACGACCTGCGCGGCGCCTGCGTGCTCCGCATCCGGTCGCTGGCCGCCCGCGAGGCCGCCGCGCTGCTGCGCCGGGCTTCGGCGCGGCTCGGCTCCCGCATCGGTCGGGATCCGGAGACCGGCTCCGCCCGCCACGACGGCCTGCTCGGCCGTCTGAACCAGGGCCACGACGACGTCGTCCGGTTGATGCGCGCCCTGCGGCTCGACCTCGCCGAGATCCGCCACGCGATCGAGCGGCCCTCGGGCGGCACCTTCCTGGTCCTGCCGTCGGGCGACCTGCCGGATCTGGCTGTCCCGCCGGCGGACCGGCTCGCCTGGGCGCGGGAGGCGTTCCAGGCCTATGGCGGCTCCCGCGCCATCTTCGCGCTGCTGCGGGCGGATGAGAGCCGCGAGGCGTTGCTCGACGCGGTGCGCACCCTGGCCCGCCGCCGGCTCGCGCCCCACCGCGCCCGCATCCCCTCCGCCCTCGACGCCCTGCGCGCGTTGCCGACCGACCGGCAGCGCGAGATCCTCACGCTGATGCTGCTGCGCTGCATGCCCTGGATCCAGGGACGGTTCGACGCCTTCAGCCCGAGCGGGGACCAGTTCAAGACGATCCTGGCCATCGAGGGCGCGCAGGCCTTCCAGGCCGAGTTCGGCGCGATCCTCCGCGCGAGCTTGCCGCCGGTGCTCGGGGCCGGCGCGATCAGCATCCTCGACTCGGACCAGCCGGGGCGCATCGTCTGCTATTGCGAGCTGTCGGGCGTGCCCCTCGACGTGCTCGGCCCGCTCCGGCGCGAGTGGCGCAACGCCTATGCGCAGGAGCTCGACCGCCTGGACGCGATCCCGCTGCACAACCACAAGGACTATCTCCGCTTTCCCGATCCGGTCGCGCCCACCGCGGCGGAAGTCGAGGCGCTGCGCGAGACCCTGTCGCTGTTCCTGCGCGGAATCTGCCTGAACCTGCTGGTGCGCGCGCCCGAGACGGGTCTCTGGCGCTTCGAGTTCGAGCCGGGCGACTGGCGCAGCGTCGGCTCGGAGCGCACGCTCCGGCGCAAGGGGTTCGATGCGTCTCAGAAGGCCGCCATCGCGGCGCGGCTCGCCGCAGCGGAGGCGGAGCTGTCACCAGTCCAGACGCTCGCCCTGGCCGCTCTCTTCGCCTGGACGGGCAAGCGCGCCTACGCGCCCCGGCGGGAGACGATCCATTACGACGCCGAGGCGCGGGTCGGCGGGATCGGTCACGCGGTGGCGCAGGACTTGGCCCTGCGCTGGCGCCGCGCGGTTCCGGAGGCAGGCCGGCTCCCGGTTGATGCGGACGCGCTGCACGACATCCTTCTCGCCCGGATCGAGGACTGGACCCGCTCGATCCCGGGCAGCCTCGACGACGTTCCATCCGAGGATGCGAACCGCGATCCGGCCGACCCGCCCACCTTGCGGGCCTTGGACAAACGATCCGTCGATCCCGTCATGTTCGTCACGGAGACGCTGCTGGGCCTGGCCAGTCCCGCGACGCCCGAGCCTCCGCAGGCACCCGCCGCACAGGTCTACGTCTATCGCGACGCGCTCGAGGGGCCGTTCCCGATCACCGAACTCGTCGCCATGGCCCGGGCCGGGACCCTGCACGCGGACACGCAGATTTACCCGCTGGGCGGTGCCTGGATGCCGGCCGGCGCCCATCCGGACCTGGACTCGCTGCTCGCACCGGGACCGCCGGGCTCATGAGGGCCAACGCGCCCAAAGCGTGTGGCGGCCCCCGACCGATGCGGGCGCAGTTCCCCCATGCGCGAGCGGCGGCTTCACGGATCGCGGGCCGAGACCTGGGCGCGCGCCGCCCGCATGGCCAGGCGCGCGTAACGGCCGTCGACCGTCGCCGGATCGGGATCGACGCCGGCGAGCACCGCGCGTCGCAGGGCGACGAGCGCCGGGTCGCCCCACGCGTCGAGGATATGTCCGAAGGCCGCGTGACGGGCCGCATCGAACGGAACGGCACGGCCGGATCGGTCCCGGACCGGATGTGCGGGATGCAAAGCCCCGCACGGCACCCAGCCGCGCGGGATCGGCGCGGTCGCCGCGTGCGTCCGCCGGAGGGTCAGCAGGTCCGGCAGGATGTGGCTGCGCGGCCCGTGGGCGCTTCCGGTTTGGGACGCGCCCGGCGCGAAGACCTCGATCCGACCGAGGCGCGTGACGAAGATCCGATGCGCCGCCTCCGCGGCGCGCACAGGTCCGGCCGGATGGTCGGGGCCAAGGACCGGCCGGCCGAGCCCGGCCCGCAGGCGGTCGATCAGAGCCCGGTCCGAGACGCGCAGGCAGGCATCCGCCGCTTCGAGGCCGAGGCCCAGATCGAACAGTAGCGCCCCGCGATCCTGCGGTCGCGCCGCCGCATCGTCCGGACCCAGCTCCGTCAGCACGCCCCGCCCGCCCATGGCGCAGGCCGAGGCGGGCAGGCACAGCGCCACGGCCTGGCTCCAGCCGTCGGCGAAGCCCGTCTCGTAGGCGAAGGGCCTCAGGCCCGGCGGCACCGCCAGCACGATCGCGCCGCGGGCCGTGACGAGCCCGAAGGCGTCGCCGTCCAGCCGGTGAACCGGCTCCTCGGGATCCCGCGCGAAGGTGGCGGCAGCGCCGTACCCGCCGAGACTCCAGGTACAGGCCGGATCGGCGAGCTGCGCGCGCAGGAGAGCCTCGGCGCACCGCCTTGCTCCGTCCGTCATCGACGCCCCGCGAACACCCGTAGAGGAGCCCGCCTTGACACGGCCGGCGAATGACCGGAAGTCGCGGGTCGATCCACGAGGTCGGGTTCGGCGGGGCGGGCGCACGGCCCGGCATGACCGACGCGGACGCGTCCGCGGGGGCTCGCGACGGGATCTGCGGGAAGGGCGCTGGCATGGACGTCATCGAGACTGAGATCCCGGACGTGAAGCGCATCGTGCCGAAGCGCTTCGGCGACGCGCGGGGATGGTTCTCCGAGACGTTCCGCGTCGACGCCGTGGAGCGGGCCGGCATCAGGGCCACGTTCATCCAGGACAATCAGTCCTTCTCGGCCCCGCAGGGCACCGTCCGCGGGCTGCATTTCCAGATCGCACCGCAGGCCCAGGCCAAGCTGATCCGCGTCCTGCAGGGTGCGATCCTGGACGTCGCGGTCGATATCCGCAGCGGCTCGCCGACCTACGGCCGGTACGTGACCGCGACCCTCGACGCCGAGACGGGCGAGCAGCTCTACATCCCGCACGGCTTCGCCCACGGCTTCTGCACCCTCACGCCCGACGTCATGGTCGCCTACAAGGTCGACGCCTATTACAGCCCCGAGCACGACCGCGCGCTGTTCTGGAACGATCCCGACATCGGGATCCCGTGGCCGGTCTCCGGCGAGGCCGCGATCCTGTCCGACAAGGATCGGCGCGCGCCGCGCCTCGCTGACCTCGGTCAGGTCTTCTGATCCGGCGGTCCGGCCGCAATTTTTGTCACGCCGGCCAGTCTTACGCTGCCCGGCCATCCCATTTCAGACCGTCCGAAGAGGTACATCGCCATGCGCATCCTGGTGACCGGAGGCTGCGGCTTCATCGGCTCGGCGCTGGTGCTGCACCTCGTCCACGACCTCGGCCACGACGTCTGCACCCTCGACGCGCTGACCTACGCGGCCAACCCGGTGTCCCTGGCCTCGCTGCAGGACAACCCGCGCCATCGCCTCGTCGAGGCCGATATCTGCGACCGCGACGCCGTGCAGAAGGCCTACGCCGAGTTCCGGCCGCAGGCGGTGATGCATCTCGCCGCCGAGAGCCACGTCGACCGCTCGATCACCGATCCGGGCGCCTTCGTGCGCACCAACGTCATCGGCACGCAGACCATGCTGGACGGTGCCCGCGGCCATTTCGAATCCCTGCCGGAGGCGGACAAGACAGGCTTCCGGTTCCTCCACGTCTCCACCGACGAGGTCTACGGCTCGCTGCCGCCGGGCGGCTTCTTCACCGAGGACAGCCGCTACGATCCGCGCTCGCCCTACTCGGCCTCGAAGGCGGCCTCCGACCACCTCGCCCGCGCGTGGCACGAGACCTACGGCCTGCCGGTGCTGGTGACGAACTGCTCCAACAATTACGGGCCGCGCCACTTCCCCGAGAAGCTGATCCCGCTGATGATCCTGAACGCCCTGGAGGGGAAGAAGCTGCCGGTCTACGGCGACGGCCAGAACGAGCGCGACTGGATCCACGTGGAGGACCACGCCAAGGGTCTGGTCGCCGTGCTGGAGCGCGGGCGCGTGGGCCAGACCTACCTGCTCGGCGGTCGCGCGGTGCGCAACAACCTCGCAGTGGTGAAGGGTCTCTGCGCGGCGTTCGACCGGCTGCGCCCGCAGAATGCGCCGCACGAGCAGCTGATCAGCTTCGTGGCCGACCGTCCGGGCCATGACCGGCGCTACGCCATCGATTGCACCAAGGCCGAGGCCGAGCTCGGCTGGCGCCCGCAGAAGACCTTCGAGCAGGCGCTTGAGGAGACCGTGGCGTGGTACCTCGAGAACGAGGGCTGGTGGCGCCCGATCCGCGAGGGCCGGTACAAGGGCGAGCGGCTGGGGCTCAACGGCTGATGGACATCCTCGTCCTCGGCGGTGCCGGCCAGGTCGGCACCGAGCTGCAGGCGCTGGCCTGGCCAACGGGCGTCACCGTCCATGCACCGGGGCGCGGCGATCTCGACATCACCGACGCGGATGCGGTCGGAGCGGCGCTCGCCGCGCGCGACTACCGGGCGGTGATCAACACCGCCGCCTACACGGCGGTCGACAAGGCCGAATCCGATGTTGTCGCGGCATGGCGCCTCAACGCCCTGGCGCCCGCGATCCTGGCGGCCGCCACCGCGACGAAGGCGATCCCGCTGGTGCACGTCTCGACCGACTACGTCTTCGCCGGCACAAAGCCGTCCGGCGCCTACGCGCCCGACGAGTCGATTGACCCGCAGAGCGTCTACGGGGCCAGCAAGGCCGCGGGCGAGCTGGCGGTCCGCACCGGCAACCCGCGCCACGCCATCGTCCGGACGGCCTGGGTGGTGAGCCCGCACCGGGGCAACTTCGTCAAGACGATGCTGCGCCTCGCCGGCGAACGCGACGCGCTGACCGTCGTCGACGACCAGCACGGCTGTCCGACCTCCGCGGCCGACCTCGCCGCCGCCCTGGCGGTGATCGCGCAGCGCGTGGCCGCGGACGCCGCCGCCCCCACCGGGACGTTCCACTGCGTCAACGCGGGCGACACCACGTGGCGCGGCTTCGCCGAAGCGATCGTGGCGGGGTCCGCCCGCCGCGGCGGCCGCTCCGTCCCGGTCAAGGGCATCCCGACGTCCGCCTATCCGACGCCGGCCAAGCGGCCGGCCAATTCGCGCCTGTCCACCGACAGCCTGAAGGCCGCCTACGGCATCGCGCCGCGGCCCTGGCAGGCGGCGCTCGACGATATCCTGGACCGGCTCGTCGGGCCGGTCGCAGAGGGAGTTCCCACACGATGAAGGGCATCGTCCTGGCCGGCGGCTCCGGCACGCGTCTGCATCCGGCCACGCTGTCGATCAACAAGCAGCTCCTGCCGGTCTACGACAAGCCGATGATCTATTACCCGGTCTCGGTGCTGATGCTGGCCGGCATCCGCGAGATCCTGATCATCTCCTCGCCGGAGCACCTCGACAACTACAAGCGCCTGTTCGGCACCGGGGAGCAGTTCGGCCTGCGGTTCTCCTACGCGCTGCAGCCGCGGCCGGAGGGCCTCGCCCAGGCCTTCATCATCGGGCGCCCCTTCGTGGGCGACGACGACGTGGCGCTGATCCTCGGCGACAACCTGTTCTTCGGCGCCGGCATGGGCGAGTTGCTGGAACGCGCCGCGGCGCGCCGGCAGGGCGCCACGGTGTTCGCCTACCACGTCGACAACCCGCAGGCCTACGGCGTGGTCAACCTCGACAAGTCCGGCCGGCCGACCAAGATCGTCGAGAAGCCGCAGAACCCGGAATCGACCTGGGCGGTGACCGGACTGTACTTCTACGACAATCAGGTGCTCGACATCGCCGCCGACGTGAAGCCCTCGGCCCGGGGCGAGCTGGAGATCACCAGCGTCAACGAGGCCTACCTGCAGCGCGGGCAGCTTCACGTCGAGCGCATGTCCCGCGGCTACGCGTGGCTCGACACCGGGACCCACGACAGCCTGCTGGAGGCGAGCGAGTTCGTCCGCACCCTCCAGCATCGGCAGGGCCTGCAGGTGGCCTGCCTCGAGGAGATCGCCTACCTCCAGGGCTTCATCAGCCGCGACCAGCTGGTGGCCCGAGGCGAGATGTTCGCCAAGACCGCCTACGGCCAGAACCTGCTGCGGCTCTCCCGCGAGAGCGAGGACGACCTGCGCCTGCGCCGGGGCAAGTAGCCCGACGCTCCCGGCCGCGGCCGGAGCGGGCGGCCGTATAACGCTACTTCGGGCTGCAGCCGACGCAGATCCCGCGCATGATCTTGTCGTTCTCCGCCTCCCGCGGGGTGCGGTCGCGCCGGTCGTCCGGCGTGGCGTCGCCCGCGCCGCGGCTCGGCGGCATGACGCGGCCGACCGAGGAGGTGTTCGGCGCGGTCGCCGTGGAGGCGGGGCCGCCGCCGGTGCCGGTCTGAGACTGCGCGAGGGCGGCGCCGGCTGCCAAGATCGGCAGGAGGAGGGCGAGGCCGAGGGTGGGGAGCGGACGGGTCATCTGTCTGGAACTCCGGTGACGGGGCCTAACGCGGGTGTGACCATCCGGTTCGACCGGCCGCGCGATTCCCACCTTTGTTCGCCTTTGCAGAGCCGACGCGGCACCGTATCAGGAGCCGCGACCCTGCCGCCGACCCTCTGAAGCGTCGAAACTCGGAGCCGCCGCGACGATGCGGGACCCCAACGCGATCGACTTCTGGCGCGGCTTCGCCCTGATCACGATCTTCATCAACCATATCCCGGGCAACACCTTCGAGCGCTACACCTTCTCGCAGTACGGCATCTCGGACGCGGCCGAGCTGTTCGTGTTCCTGGCGGGGTGGTCGATCGGCATCGCCACGCGCGGACGCGACGGGCGCCCAGAGCCGCCCGGCCGCAGCGTGGTGCGGCTCCTGGCCCGCACGGTCGAGGTCTACCGGGCCCAGCTCACCGTGATGCTGCTGGCGCTGGCGCTCATCGCGGGCGCGGCGCTGCTGCTCGACAACCCCCTGATCCTCGAATGGCACAATGCCGGCGGCTTCTTCGCGGACCCGATCCAGTCCGTGTGCGGCATGGCGCTGCTGACCTACCAGCTCGGCTACTTCAACATCCTGCCGCTCTACGTGCTGCTGATCGGCGTCGCGCCGCTCTTCGTGCTGGTCGGGCGCTTCAGCCTGCTCGCGGCCCTGGGCCTGTCGGGGAGCATCTACCTCGCGAGCCTCGTGTTCGAGTGGAACGTGCCGTCCTGGCCGGGGGAGGGGGACTGGTTCTTCGACCCGCTCTGCTGGCAGGTGCTGCTGGTGCTGGGCTTCGTGCTCCAGGGCTGGAATCTGCGCTCCGACGCCCTGCGCCGCTGGTCGCGCAGGCTGTTTCCGGCCGGCATCGCCATCGTCGTCCTGGGGATCGTGCTCGCCGTGACGGAGATCCGGCCGGACCCGATGGTCGTCCCGGAGCCGCGCCTGCTGTTCACCTTCGAGAAGACCTATCTGACACCGGCGCGCCTTCTGCATTTTCTGGGGGTATTGTTAGCGTTTGCACCTGTTTACGCATTGCTGGCCCCCAGAATTGGCCGCATCGTCGGTTACCTGAGTCAGCTGGGCCGGAATTCCCTGGCTGTTTTCTCGATGGGCTCGATTCTGAGTCTGATCGGGCAGCTCGTGCGTTTCCAGACCGGCGGCGGCTTGCTGATTGATATGCTGGTCGCCGGCTCGGGCCTCGTCGGGCTCGGGTTTACCGCATGGTTCGTCGAATGGCGCACCCGCAGCAGGTCCTCGAGACCCCGCACGTGATCTCCGGGCGCCGGCCTGCGCCGCTGCGCGCCGCCGCGGCCCTGCGGCGGGTGCTCGCGGCCTCGATCGCCGTCGGCCTCGTCCTCCCCGCGGCCGCGGAGCAGGCCGCCGATCCCGCGGCGGCCGAGCCGGGCCTGTCGCAGGAATGCCGGGTCCCGGGCGCGCAGCTCTACACGGTGGCCAAGCTCGGCGCCGTCAAGGCCGCGCTCGCCGAGAACCGGCCGATCAAGCTGCTGGCGATCGGCGGCAGTGCGGCCCCGGGCGCCTCGGCCTCCTACCCCGCCAAGCTGGAGGCCGCGCTGGAACGCGCGCTTCCGAAGGTCGACGTGGTGATCGACCACCGCGGCTTGCCGGGCGAGATCGCCTCGGGCTCCGCGGAGCGCCTGCGCACCATGGTGGCCGAGGCGGAGCCCGATCTGGTCGTGTGGCAGGTCGGAACTCACGACGCCATCGCCCGCGTCGACGCCGAGGCCTTCGAGAGCGCCCTCAGCGAGGCGGTCGCCTGGATCCGCTCGCACGGGATCGACGTGGTTCTGGTCGACCCGATCTACACCGCCAGCATGGCGGCGGATGCGGATTACAACCGCATCGTCGATGCGGTCCGGGTCGTCGCCACCCGGCAGCAGGTGCCGCTGGTGCGTCGGTACGAGGCGCTCCACTACCTGTCGAGCCGCAGCGACCGGGGCGAGGGGCACATGCTCGGGCGACAGTTCCGGCTCAACGATCTCGGCCTGCGCTGCATGGCCGAGCACGTGGCCCTGACGATCGCCACCTCGCTGACGCGCACGGAGACGCCGCGGGAACCGACGGCCGATCCCGCCGCACCGCCCTTAACCGGGTCGCAACGCGCACCGGGTTAGATCCGACAACCAGAGGTCGGCGCTCCGCCGCCCGCAGGTCCGGCGCGGAGCGCGTAGTGTCAGCCACGGCCCTCCCGGCTCTCGCGCTCAGGCGCCTCAACGCCCTGCGCGGCGGGCCGCAGCGGGCCGCGCTCACGGTCTTCGCGATCCGCGTCGGCTCCGCGGGGTTCGCCTACGGCTCGCAGGTGCTGGCCGCGCGGCTGATGGGCTGGGACGCCTACGGGATCTTCGCCTCCGTCTGGGTCTGGACCGCGATGCTCGGCCATACTCTGACACTCGGCCTGTCTCAGGGCGCCTGCCGGTTCGTGCCGGGCAACCAAGCGCAGGGCGATTTCGACCTCGCCCGCGGCTACATCCGGGCCGGCGCGTTGATGACCGGCGGGGCGGCGCTGGCCGTCGCAGGCCTGGGCGCGGCGCTGCTCGCCCTGGAACCCGAGCTCTTCGCGCCGGCCTACCGGGCCCCGATCGCGGTCGCGATCTGCGTGATGCCGCTCTTCGCGCTGCAGGACTATCTCGAAGGCGTGGCCCGCAGCCAGAACTGGGTCGGGCTCGCCATCGCGCCGCCCTACCTCCTTCGCCAGACCCTGATGATGGCCTGCACGCTCGGCGCCGTGCTGCTCGGGGCGCCGCCGCGCGCCGAGGTCGCGATGGCCTGCATGCTGGCGGCGGCGGCGGCGGCGACGGCGCTGCAGGCCGCCCTGCTGGCCGCCCGCCTACGCCGGGAGCTGCCGCGGGGTCCGCACCGCTACCGCTGGCGGACCTGGCTCGGCACCAGCCTGCCGATCGCCGCGATCGATCTCGCCAATGCCGGCTTCACCTTCGTGGACGTGATCGTGCTCGGGGCCCTCGTGAGCCCGGCCGAGGTCGGGATCTACTTCGCGGCGACGCGGATCCAGCAATTCGTCGTGTTCGTGCACTTCGCCGTCAGCGCCGCGACGCTCCAGCGCTACAGCGCGGCCCAGGCGCAGGCCAACCGCTTCCTCCTCGCCGAACTGGTCCGGCGCCAGGGCCGGGTCACCGCCGCCGCGACCGTGGCTGTCGGGGGCGCCATCCTGGCCGCGAGCCCGCTGCTCCTGGCGATGTTCGGCTCCGGCCTCGGGGCAAGCGTGCCGATCTTGTGCATCCTGGTGGCCGGCAGCGTCGGGGCGAGCCTCTTCGGCCCCGGCGAGGATCTCCTGACCATGCTGGGGGGTGAGCGGCTCTGTGCCGGGATCACCGCGGGATCCCTCGTCGCCGCCGCGGGGCTGTGCGTGGCGCTGGTTCCGGCTTTCGGCACCCTCGGCGCCGCGGTCGCGGTCGCACTCGCGACGGTCGGCCGGGCCGCCCTCCTGGCCCGCGTGGCCGGGCGAATCCACGGGCTGCCGACGCCCGTCTGGTCCGCAGGAACAGCCCGATGAGCGCGATGCCGCTGGGGAGCCGGGACGAGATCCGGCCACTCGTCCGCGTCGGCGACGCGCCCGCGGCCGACACTTGGGACGCGCTGATCGCCGCCGGCGCTGCGCCGCATCCCCATTTCTCCCGGCACGTGATGGCGGCGCACCGCGCCTCCGGCCTCCTTCCGGATTCCATCCGGTACGTCACGGTCCGGCGCGGCGACCGTCTCACGGCGCTGCTGCCCTACAGGCTGTCCCACGACCTCACCGGCCTCGGCGGTCGGGTCGCGCGGCCCGTCCTGTCCCCGTTCATGACGGCCTCGGCGCCCCTGATCGCCGACGGGCCGGACCGCGCCGCCGACTGCGCCGCCCTCGTCGACGGGCTCGCGGCGGCCTCGGGGGGCCGGCCGTGGCGCTGGCCGCTCCTGCCGACGGAGGACGGCGCCGTCGCCGAGATGCTCGCGACGATGCGCGCGGGCGGTTGGGCGATCGGCACGGTGGCGGCGTTCGATCGCCCCGTGATGGACCGCCGCGCCGATCACGACGCCTTCCTGGCGGGGCATCCGAACCGGTCGCGGTTCAAGGACCTGCGCCGCCGCGCCCGCCGTCTGGCCGAGGCCGGCTCGGTCGCCCATGTGAGCGCCACCGGCGGCGCGGATCTCGCCCGCCTCGTCGCCGCGTTCCTCGATCTGGAGCGCGCCGGCTGGAAGGGCGCGGCCGGGACAGCCCTGGCCTGCCGGCCGGAGACCGTGGTGCTCGCCCATCACCTGTTCGCGGAGCCCGTAGGCCCGGTGGGCGTCCGGGCGGATGCCCTGACCCTCGACGGGCGGCCGATCGCCGTCAGCCTCGCCCTCGTCGCCGGGGGCACCGCGAGCCTCCTGAAGATCGCCTACGACGAGGATCTGCGCAGCCACGCTCCCGGCCTGCTCCTGGAGGCGGAGATCGTGCGGGCCTGCCACGAGACCGGCTTCGCCGGCCGGCTCGATTCGGCGACGCTGGAAGGATCTGCGCTGGAGAGCCTCTATCGGGACCGGACGCGGATCGCCGAGATCGTCGCCGTGCCGCCCGGTCGGCATGCGCTCACCCTGGAGCGCCGTCTCGGGCTCGCCCGCTTCGAGAGGCAGGCGCGCGCGGCCGCCAAGCAGGTGCTGCGGCGCTAGTACTGGGCCGGCTCGCGTTGCGCATGGTCCGCGACAGGACCCTGTGGCAGAGGCATCGGGCGATCCCACCCAGCGCCCTCATCCTGAGGTGACCGCGAAGCGGGCGTCGAAGGAGGCCTCCGCGGCGCTCCGGCGCCTCAGGATGAGGGAGTGAATTGGAGAGCCGGTCCGAGGCTTTCCGGCGGTGTGTCCCGTTTCGTGCGTGTTGCAGGCGAACACGGCTTCAAGCCTCTGTTGTGACGCGCTCTCTGGCGCCCAACCGGCATCCAGCTCGGCGCAGACCGCGCGCCTCAGCGGCCGCGGTACGGGCCGCGACCCTCGACCTGATCGTAGACCCCGCGGCCGGTGCGGGCGCGATAGGCCCGGCCGGCGATCTCGCCCGGGGTGGGCGGCGTTCCCGGCTGAGAGAAGCTCGTCTCCGGACGGTAGGCTGGCCCCCAGCCGATCTCCTCGTCGCCGGCGGGGTCCTTGCCGGGAAATCCGGTGACGTAGCCGGTGCTCTGCGCGAGGGCCGGGGCGGCGGCGAGCCCGAGGAGGGCCGCGCAGGTCAAGCGAACGGTTGTCCTGGAGCGCATCGGTCGTAATCTCCCAATCCGACCCGCGGAGCGGATCGTCTCCGGTGCAAACCCCGGATCGGGACGGCGGTTGTCGGGGCGTGCAGTCATGCCGCGGAGGCGCGAGCGCCATGGAAGACTGGAAAGCGGGCCTGCGGGCCGAGATGCGGGCTATCGCGATCGCCACCGGCGACGCGGCCGCGGCGCAGTTGCCGGACCTGCTGCGGCGTCTGCACCGGCATCAGGCGGGACTCGGCGGCAATCCGGTCGTCACGCTCTACCGGCGATGGCGTATCCGGTCCCTGGCCCGGGCCGTCGCGGAGGCGCGCTGGCACGCGGAACAGGGACGCGCAGCCCGTCTCGGCGGTCTCGAACCGCCTTCCTAGGCAGGTTTCCCGGGAGGAGCCGTCGGTCTTGCGAGGCAAACCTGCGCCACGCCAGAATCCTGAGCGGCGCCTGCGCTGCGCTCGCTGTACCGGGGGGTCCGCGTCACGCCGGGACCAAGCGCGCCGGGCGCCGGCGGCCCCCGGCGCGGCCGGAACAGGCCCGGCGGCGGTCTCGGATCCGGTCCGGTCCGCTGCCGGCAGGCGCACGAGCACGATGGTGCCGACCGATTGCTCCGAACGGATGCGCAGGGTTCCACCATGCAGCTCGACCATCGAGCGCGTGATGGCGAGGCCCAGGCCCGAGCCCTTGTGGCTGCGCGTCATCTGGGTCTCGACCTGGGTAAAGGGTCGGCCGAGCCGGGCCACGTCGCCGCGCGGGATCCCGATACCGTTATCCTCGACGAACAGGTGGGTGCTCGCCCCGGCGCGGCGCGCCCGCACCGCGACGCGTCCCCCGGCCGGCGTGAACTTCACGGCGTTCTCGACGAGGTTGACGAGGATCTGATGCATGGCGCCCGGGTCGGCCAGCAGGTCGAGCCCGGCCGCGACGTCCACGCTGACGGTGATCGCCTTCTGGTTGGCCTCTTCCACGACCGGCGCAAGCGCGTCGGAGATGGCGGACTCGGCGTCGATCGCTCGCGGGCTCAGGCGCACGCGGCGCGCCTCGAGCCGGGCCATGTCGAGGATGTCGTCGATCATGGAGAGGAGATGCGAGCCGCTCTCGCGGATGTCGCGGCAGTATTCGGTGTAGCGGGGCGTGCCGATCGGGCCGAGGACGGCGTTCTCCATCACGTCGGCGAAACCGATGATGGCGTTGAGCGGCGTGCGCAGCTCGTGGCTCATGTTGGCGAGGAACTCGGCCTTGGCCTGGTTCGCGGTCTCGGCCGCAGCCTTCTGGTCGAGGTAGCGCTCGGCGAGGTCGGCGAGCTGCTGCGTCTGCAATTCGAGGGTGCGGCGGGAGCGCTTGAGGTCCTTGACGGTCTCGATCAGCTCGCGCTCCGAAGCCTGGAGCTGCTCCTGGTTGCGCTTCAGGCTGGTGATATCGGTCCCCACCGACACGTAACCGCCGTCCTTGGTGCGCCGTTCGCTGATCTGGAGCCAGCGGCCGTCCGCGAGTTCGGCCTCGAAGGTCCGCGCCGTCATGCCGGCCAACGCCATTCCGGCCTCGGGCGATTCGCGCCGGACCTGCGGCAGCACCCCGCGGCCCATCACGTCGGCGTAGCTCCGGCCGGCTTGCGCATCCTCCGGGCTGAGGGCGTGCAGGTGGCGGAACTTCGAATTGCACAGCACCAGCCGGTTGCCGGTATCCCACAGGACGAAGGCCTCCGAGATCGCCTCAACGGCGTCGCGCAGGCGCATGTCGGCCGCCGCGTTGGTCTCTTCGAGGGCCCGCTGCTCGCTGATGTCGGAGGCGATGCCGACGAGGTGCCGGCCGCCCTCAGCGGAATCCGCCACGACCTCGGCCCGGGCCCGGAGCCAGACATAGGCGCCATCGGCCCCGCGCATCCGGAAGGCGTGATCGATGAAGGTCTGGTTCGCCGCGAGCCCCCGCGCGAGGCTGTAGAGATCCCCGTCGTCGGGATGAACGAGGCCGTTGACGTCACCGAAGGCGAGGTACTCGTGCTGCCGCTGGTAGCCGAGCAGGCTGTACATCGAGTCGGACCAGTAGATCCGGCCACGGGCGATGTCCCAGTCCCACAGGCCGCAGGCGCCGCGGCGCAGGGCCGTCTCCAGGCGGCCGCGGATCTGCTCGCGGGCCCGATCGGCGCGGGCGGCCTGCCGGGTCTGGAGCCCGTAGGCGAGGCCGACGCCGACGATGACGATGGCCGCGGCGGCGATCAGGACGATCTGGTCGCGGGTGCGGGCGCTCCAGCCGCGCAGCAGCGGTTCCACCGGTTGCAGCACCGCCACTTGGCCGGCTCCGTCGGGCAGGCTGTGCATGGCGGCCAGAACGGTCTCGCCGCCCGGCAGTTCGAGGGCCATGGCGCCGGCGCGCTCGCCGAGGCCGGACAGCGGCTCGCTGTCGCCGAGGACCTGGGCCAGCGTGGTCAGGTCGGCCGGCAGCGGCGGGTGGGCGGCGACGATGCGGGTGTCCGGCCGGACCAGGATGAGGCGCCGGCCCGGATGCCGCTCGCTTTCCGGCATCAGGGCGCGCAGGTCCGACGCGATGGTCCCGGCCGGCGTGACCGCACGGGCGGCCAGGCGGGCGAAGCCCTCGACCTCGGCGCGGGCTCCGGCGAGGATCTCGGCTCGCTGCCCCTGGATATGGAGAGCGGCGAGGCCGACCATACAGGCCAGGAACACCGCCAGGGTCCCCGGCACGGCGTAGCGCAGCCAGCGCTCGGCCTGGCCGAGCCGCGGATCGCGGGCCCGCATCGGCCAGGAGATGGCGAGAGTCGAGTCCGCACGCGCGGAGAAGGAAGCGGAACCCGCCTCCGGCATGGCCGAACCTCACCCGTGGGAACTTCGATCCGGTCGAGGCGCTGCGGCCCCCCGAATCTGATTGAATACAACCACCCCGCAGGGCGGTTTGTCCACGGATTTTTTACCATACGGGATTGACGCGCCACCGGTGTTGCATGCCGGCCGGAGAATCAATTTCTAGTGCAAGTTCATGTGCTTAGCCGTCTCCGAGGGTGCGGGCGAGGATGTCGGCCGTGTCCCGTGAGAGCCCCGGGATCGCCTTGATCCAATTAAGGATTTCAGCGGCCTTGGCGCCCCGCGATTTTTCCAGGCGGCGCCAGGATCCGAAGGCGGTGAGCAGGCGTGCGGCAACCTGTGGGTTCGTCGAATCGAGGGCCGCAACCGTCTCGGCCACGCGCCGAAATCCCGTGCCGTCGCGGCGCGCGAACTGCGTCGGGTTGCCGAAGGCGAAGCTCCCGACGAGGGCTCGGACCCGATTCGGGTTGGTCATCGTGAAGGCCGGATGGGCCTGGAGCCGGGTGATTCGCTCCAGGGTGCCGGGCTCGGGGATCTGAGCCTGGATGGCAAACCACTTGTCGAGGACCAGGGGCTCGTCGGCGTAGCGCGCGGCGAAATCCGCCAGCGCCGTCTCCCGCGCCTCGCCCGGGATCAGCGCGAGGGTGCCGAGGGCGGCCAGGCGATCGGTCATGTTGGTGGCGCCGCGCAGGCGCTCGCCGGCCCGCTCAGCCCCGGCCTCGGGATCGCCCGCGGCGATAAGGTCGAGGGCTGCGTTGCGCAGAGAGCGGCGGCCCGCCGAGGCCGCATCGGGGCTGTAGGATGCGCCGGCAACGGGTGCGAGCGCCGCGTCGAGCCGTTCGAGCCGCGACCGGAGGACCCGGCCCAGATGCGCCCGCAGCGCGAGCCGGGCCTCGTGGATCGCGTCGGGATCGACGCCGCTCGGCACGGCGTCGGCGGCCTCGCCCTCGCTCGGCAGGGCCAGGACCAGGGCCGCGAAGGCCGGGTCGGCCAGGGCCTCGGCGTCGAGGAACCGGCCGAGGGCCTGCGCGAAGGCCTCGGCCCGCTCGGCATCGGGATCGAGGATCAGCCGCAGGGCCACGTCCTGCGCCGCCTGCCAGCGGTTGAACGGGTCGCTGTCATGGGCGAGCAGGCGCACGCGCTGCGCGTCGGTCAGCGCGAGGTCGAGCCGCACCGGGGCCGAGAAGTCCCGGAGGACCGAAGGGACGGGCTCCTCGGTGACCGACCGAAAGACGAGTTCCGCCTCGGGCCGGTCCAGCACGTAGACGCCGTCCTGCAGATCCGGGCAGGTGGCTCCGGTGAGCGGGCCCGCCGCGCCGACGAGCCCGAGCGCCACCGGGATCACCAGGGGCGGCCCCTGCCGCCCGGCTTCCTCGGGGAGGCTCTGGGCCAGCCGGAGCGTGTAGCGGGACGCCTGCGGATCGTAGGCGCCGGCGACGGCGAGGCGGGGCGTGCCGGGGCGCTCGTACCAGCGGGCGAAGGCCTCGAGATCGCGGCCGGTGACGGCCGAGAAGGCGGAGAGGAAGTCCTCCACCGTGGCGGCCCGGCCGTCATTGTCGGCGAAGTAGCGGTCCATGCCGGCGCGGAAGGCCTCGGCGCCGATCAGCGTGCGCAGCATCCGGACGATCTCGGCGCCCTTGTCGTAGACGGTCGCCGTGTAGAAGTTGTTGATCTCCGCGTAGGCCCGCGGCCGCACCGGGTGGCGCAGCGGCCCGGCATCCTCCGGGAACTGGCGCGCTCGCAGGGAGCGCACCTCGGCGATCCGGTGCACCGGCCGGGAGCGCATGTCCGAGGAGAATTCCTGGTCGCGGAAGACCGTGAGACCCTCCTTCAGGCAGAGCTGGAACCAGTCCCGGCAGGTGACGCGGTTGCCCGACCAGTTGTGGAAGTACTCGTGGGCGATGATCGCCTCGATGGCGGCGTAATCGCCGTCGGTGGCGGTCTCGGGGCTGGCCAGGACGTACTTGTCGTTGAAGATGTTGAGGCCCTTGTTCTCCATGGCGCCCATGTTGAAGTCGGACACCGCCACGACGTTGAACACGTCGAGATCGTAGGCGCGCCCGAAGGCGGTCTCGTCCCAGGCCATGGAGCGGATCACGGCGTCGAGGGCGTATCCCGCGCGGTCCTCCTTGCCGGGCTCCACGTAGACCGCGCAGGTGACCGGGCGTCCCTCGGCCGTGGTGAACGCCGTCTCGACCTTGCCGAGCCGGCCGCCGACCAGGGCGAAGAGGTAGGCGGGCTTCGGGTGCGGATCGTGCCAGACCGCGAAGTGCCGGCCGGACCCGGCATCCCCGGCCTGGACCGGATTGCCGTTGCCGAGCAGCACCGGCGCTTCCGCCCGGTCCGCCTCGATGCGGGTGGTGTAGACGGCCATGACGTCGGGCCGGTCGAGGAAATAGGTGATGCGGCGGAAGCCGTCGGCCTCGCACTGGGTGCAGTAGACCCCGCTGGAGCGGTAGAGGCCCATCAGCTTGGTATTGGCCGTGGGATCGACCTCGGTGACGAGGCGCAGGGTGAATGGCCCTCCGGGCGGCGCGCTGAGACTCAGCCCGGCGGGCGACACGGTGTAGGCGCTCTCGGCCAGCGGTGCACCATCGAGGGCGATCGAGACCAGCCGCAGATCGTCGCCGTCGAGGTTGAGCGGCGCTCCGGCGACTCCCGCCGGGTTCGGGCGCAGCGCCAGCGTCGCGTCGATGCGGGTGGCATGCGGGTCGAGGCGGATGTCGAGTTCGACGCGGTCGATCAGGTAATCGCTCGGCCGGTATTCCTCCAGGCGGATCAGCGGCGGCGTCTCGGTGCGCATGCGGGCCTCTCTCCGGGTGCGGGTCGGGCCCGTTCTGGTCCTTCGGGCGACGCGGTGCAACGCGCTTGGCGCCGCCCTAACGCCTCTCAGCCGGCCGGGCGGCGCCCCTTCTGCCACCACAGGCCGCCGATCAGGCCGAGGTTCACCAGGGCGAGTGCGGCCAGCATGGCCCACAGGGCGTCCGCGCCCAGGCGGGTGAGCAGGACCGCACCGATCGGAGGCGCCAGGGCCTGCGCCACGAGCCCGGGCCGGGCCAGCCGGCCGATCAGCCCGGCATACTGGTCCGGGCCGAACAGGGCGAGGGGCACGGTGCCCCGGGCGATCGAGTAGATGCCGTTGCCGGCCCCGTAGAGGATCAGGCCGAGGGCGACATCGGGCACGTGGGCCGCCAGGAGCAGCAGGCCGAGCCCGACGAGGACGAAGGCGGCCGTCAGGGTCCAGAGAGGGTGATACCGTCCCCTGCCGGCGATCTCGACGAGACGTGCGCCCACCTGGGTCGGGCCGATCAGGCCGCCATAGGCCACCCCGGCCGCGAGGGGGATCCCGCGGGCCTGGAGCAGTGTCAGCAGGTGGACCGACACCAGCGCCATGGTGGCGCCGCCGAGCACCAGCACGCCCATCATCAGCAGAAGGGCCCGGCGCTGCCAGGGCGCCAGGGGCTCCGCGGCGCGCGCCCGGCCGTCGCCCGAGGTCGCCACGGGCCGCGCCGACGGGATGAGGCGAAGAACGAGCGGGAGCGACACGGCGAGGTGGAGGCCGGCATAGGCGAGGCATGTCCCCCGCCACCCGACATGCGCGACGAGAAAGGCGGAGAGCGGCCAGCACACCGTGCTGGCGAAGCCGCCCACCAGGGTCAGCTGCGTGATCGCGGACCGGGCATCGGCCCCGTAGAGCCGGCCCAGGGTCGCGTAGGCGGGGTCATAGAGGCCGCAGCTCATGCCGACGCCGAGGATGACCCAGCCGGCCAGGAACACCGGTAGAACCGGGGCGAGCGCCAGAACCACGAGCCCCACGGCCAGCAACAGGGCCGCGAACGCCAGGACGGGCCGGCCGCCGCGCCGCTGGATCACGGCCCCGACCCGCGGCGACGCGACGGCGGCGACCAGCAACCCGAAGGACAGGCCGCCCACGATCCAGGCGAGCGGCCAGCCGGTCTCGCGGGCGATCGGCTCGGCCAGGACGGCCGGGAGGTAATAGGTCGAGCCCCAGGCCAGGATCTGCACCACGCCGAGCGCGGCGATCACAGGCCAGCGACGGGATGGAAGGACCATGGGTTCGGCGGCTCTCACGGCGGGTCGGCCCTCTGCCGAGCCGGCGCATCGGCGCGACAGCCCTGCGGGCGGGCTACGCCGTGGCGACGCGCCGGCCCTCCGCGTCGATCACCGGCTCGCCATCCTCCTTGACGAACGCGCCCTGCTGGGGCGGCAGCAGGTCCAGGACGGCCTCGGACGGCCGGCACAGCCGCACGCCCCGTGGGCTCACCACGAGGGGGCGGTTCAGCAGGATCGGATGCGCGTCGATCGCGTCGAGAAGCTGGTCGTCGGTCAGGGTCGGATCGCCGAGGCCCAGCTCCGTGAAGGGTGTACCCGTCTCGCGCAGTGCCGCGCGCAAGGCCAGACCGGCGCGGTCCAGAAGCTGCTTGAGCAGCGCCCGGGCTGGCGGAGTCTTCAGGTACTCGATCACGTGCGGTTCGATGCCGGCGTTGCGGATCATCGCAAGGGTGTTCCGCGAGGTGCCGCAGGCCGGATTGTGGTAGATCACCACGTCGAAAGCGCCATCAGGCATGGTCGACCCTGTGTGCCGGCCTCACGTCGTCCACCACGATAGCTGGTGCCGGCGCGCAGATCGACTCCGGCAATGCGCCGTCGTGACAGACGCGCGGGCTCCGGCCGGACGTGATCCGCTCAAGGCGTGTGGCACGCCATCGCGGCGGCTGCCTCGACGACGCTGAGCGCCCTGCGCCTGACTTCCAGGGCGGCGTCCGGCCCGTCAGCCACCGCCGATGCCTCCCGCCGCAGGGTCGCGTTGCAGGCACAGGACTCGTAGCCCGCCGCGTCGTAACACGCGTCGTGCCGCATGCACGCGGCGTCCAGCGCGTCGGTCGGCGGCAGGCCCTCACCGCGCTGACCCTTGCCGCAGTAATTGCCGTGGAACAGTTCCTGCCCGGCGATAACCCGGCCGAGGTCGCCCTTGGGCGGCGTCGGATCCTCGGCGCGCCCCCCGGGATTGAGATCGTTGGCCGGGCCGCCCGCCCTGGATCCCGATCCGCGCAGCGCCCTGGGGATGCCAGAGCGCTCGCCGGGCTCGTTCAGCGCCTCACCGGCGCGGCCGTTGGGGTCCGAGAGTTCGGGCAGGGGCGGCGGCGGCCCCGGCCTGGGTTCATCGGCCTCAAGGGTGGTGGCAGGTACATCTGCGCCGGGTGTCTGGGCCAGACCAAGCGACGGTCCGGCCACGAGCATCAGCCCGACCACAAGGAAAAACGGTGCGCGCAAAAGGGCCTCCGGGCTGCGGCGCTCAACTCGAAGCTTGGCTTATTCGTTCCGGAACAAGCGTGGGCTGTGCGCGACAGAGACGCCGATCCCCGCACGACCGATCCATGACAGGCGATTACGACCCTGCGAGCAGAAAGCGCATGCAACCGTTTTCGTCTCATCCGGCTTTGGTCTCGGGCCGAACCCCTTGTCTTGGAGCACCTCATGCCGACCCGCGTTCTGATCTCCCTCGCACTTCTGGCGACCGTCACCGGCCCTGTGCTGGCGGCACCCATGAGCGCCGACGACAAGGCCACCCTCCAGCAGCAATGTTCGGGTGACTTCACGACCTTCTGCGGCGACCTGCCGCCAGAGGACGGCCCCGAGACGCAGGCGTGCTTCGAGAAGAACATGGCGAAGCTGTCGCCCGGGTGCCAATCCGCCATTCAGAGCTTCAAGCAGGGCAAGAAGGGCTGAACGTCCACCACCGGAGGCGCAGACGGAGGCCTTCGCCTTCCTATTCGCAGCGCGGTGCCGGATGCGCGGGTCGCCCATGACGCAGGGGGGCGGTTCGCGCGACGGATGTCTCCGTGCCCGTCGCGGTCTGCAGGATCCGGAGGCCCCTGGCGCTCAGGAACCACAGGCCGACATCCGCACGCCCTGGCCGCCGGGGCCGGACGAGGCCCCGCTCCAGCAGCGATCGCACCGTCCGCATCTCCCAGGGCGCGAGGGACAGGAGCGATCCCTCCCGATCCAGCCGACGCAGCATCGCCTGCTGTCCCGGCGTCAGGGCGCGCCATTCACGTGTGAGCTCGTCATACGCCATCACAGATTGGAACTAATCTAATCTTTGATACGGGCGCAAGCCGGAGAATGCCTCGCTCACCGTGCGAGCGGCGTCGAACCCGCACACGAATGCGAGAGGCCCGTCGCGGATGCCGGGCGCCGATCAACCGCGGCAAGCGCGTGGGCTATGGTCGGCAAATGGCCGCCGGATTGTCGCCCGTCCTCACCGTACCGTGCCGGGTTCCGTGGAGCCCGTGACCTCGCTCGAGCCCGACTTGATGGCCCAGAGCTCCGTGGGAAGGCTGATCGGCGCGCCGGGCTTGTAATCGGCCGAGTCCTGGATGTGCGACGTCGTCACGTAGATCGTGCCGTCCGGCCCCTCGCTGAACGTATCCGGCCACCGCAGTTGCGGGTCCTGCACCAGCGTGGTGAGGCCACTCCCCTTGCGGGACAGGTCACGGACCTTCACGGCATTGTCCTGCGGCGAGGTCACGTACATCCGGCCGTCCTTGCGTGCGATCAGCAGGCCATCGGCGGGGCCGTTCTCGCCGACCGTAGCGATCTTCGACTCCAGTGTCCTGTCGCTCAGCATCTCGGGCACGAACGCGGCGGTGGCCCAACCCGTCAGCGCGTCCGTCGGCAGGCTGTAGAGCGTCTTGCCCTTGATGGCCTGCCAGTACAGCGTCTTTCCGTCGGGCGAGAGGGCGATGCCATCGGCCGAGAATTCGACGCCGCGGCCGTCCGGGCGGCGCAGCGGCTCACCGTCGTACTGCACGGTGACGCTCTTGTCCGGCATGGTCGAGGCATGGCCGGACAGGACGCGCTTGGCGGATCCGCCGTCGAGATCCACCACGATCAGCGCGCCCTCGGCGCCGGAATCGGTCAGGTAGGCGGTCTTGCCGTCAGGCGAGATCCGCACGTCGTTGATGTACGAGGCCTGCAGCACGGTGCTGGTGTCGAACGGGATCGTCTTCACGACCTGATTGGTCTTCAGGTCGATGCCGACGAGCTTCGGGCCGTCCTTGACCACGTGCGCCATGGCGGGCGCGGCGGCGTCGACCACCCAGAGACGGTCCTGACCGTCGGCCACGACGCTCTGCACGCAGACGAAATGGGTCTTCGGGTCGACCGCGTCCGCCTTGGCGTTGCGCCAGCTGTTCCATCCCTCGTCCGGATACGGGACGGGCTTGCCGTCCTTCAGCTCGGCTACGGAGACGGGGGCGTCCTCGCTCCAGCGGGGGAAGTTGACGAACATGCGCCCGTCGCGGCTCACGGTGACGCCCGTGACCTGATGGGCAAAGCCCGCCACCTTGGTGAGTGTCCCGGACGCAGGCTTCGGGTCCTGAGCCGCGGCGGGGCCCGCCAACACGGCGACACCGGACATCAACGATGCGGCCAGCCCGACGCGAACGCCAACAGCAAACATCATAGCGCGCACTCCAATACGACGATGAGGGGATCCCACGGGCAACCCGCCAGGAGGTGGCGAGGTCCGGGATGCGGCGGGATGACTCCGTCAGCCGCGACCCCATTCCCGAAGGTCCCGGACGAACAGATCCTGGGCCTCCATGGCGGCGAAGTGGCCGCCGCGGGGCATCGTCTGCCAGCGCGAGACCGCGTAGCCGCGCTCCAGCCATTCCCGCGGCGGCGCGGGCATGCGCGGATCGGGATAGGCCGCGAAGGCCGTCGGCACCGTGACGCGCCGCCCCGGCGGCATCCGGCGCGCGCCTTCCTGCTGCGCGCCTGCATAGATCCACGTCGACGTCGCGAAGGCGTCGGTCAGGATGTAGAGCAAGGCGTTGGTCAGGAGCCGGTCCTTCGAGAACACCTCCGCGAAAGGCCGCTCCCGCAGATCCGCCCAGTCGTGGAATCGCTCGACCAGCCAAGCCAGCTGCGCCACCGGCTCCTCCGCCATGGCGTAGCCCAGCGAGAGCGGCCTCGTGCCCTGAAGCTGCGCGTAGGCCCCGAGGGCCTGCTGACAGGCCTGGGCTTCCCTTTGCCAAGCCCGTTCGGCCGCGCTCTCCGGCTCGGCATCCGGCTGAACCAGCAGGTAGTTGAGGTGGATCGCCTCCAGCGAGGCCGCATGATCGAGGCCCAGCCAGGCCGCCACCCCGGAGCCCCAGTCGCCGCCCTGCACCCGGTAGCGCGGATAGCCCAAGCCTTCGCGCATCAGATTGTCGAACAGGCGCGCGGTCGTGCGCGGCCCGATCGGCGCGGCGGGCTTGCCCGAGAAGCCGAAGCCCGGCAGCGCCGGAATCACCAGATCGAACGCGTCCTCCGATCGCCCGCCGTGGCGCGAGGGGAAGGCCAGCGGCTCGATCACCGACCAGAACTCGTAGATCGAGCCCGGCCAGCCGTGGATCAGCAGCAGCGGCCGCCTGCCTTCCGCCTCGCCGACGACGTGAACGACGTGGAGGTCGAGATCCTCGATGCGGATCAGCCTCTGCGGAAAGCGGTTGAGTTCGGCCGCCGCTTTCGCCTCGTCGAAGCCGTCGAGCCAGTGGGCGCACAGGTCGGCGAGGAAGGCCGGATCGCAGCCGTAGCGCCAGCCGGCCTCCGCCGGCAGGTGCGGCATGCGGTGCGCTCGCACGCGCTCCCTGACCCGGGCGAGCCTCGTCGCGTCCCAGGCGACCGTGAATGTCCGCATTGAAGCCTCCGCGCTGGTCCCGAATTGAAATGGACGCCGCTCGGCCTCATGGCTCGGGACGCCGAACTGCTTCAACGCGGGTCGAGCGGATCAGCGGCACCCGATCGCTTCACGACTCAGGTGCCAGACCCGCCCACCTTCCGCGCCACGCGGCTGTAGCTGCGGGATGGATCGATCGACCTGACCCGCGCCGGAAGCAGCGGCGGATCGTCGACTGGCCGGCAATTAATCCCCCTAGGGAGCGACAGCCGGTACGGGGTCGATTCAAGTACCCAATGGATCCGCGCATGGAAGGCGAAGGGGTGGCGCGCATGCGGGGGCGAGGTCAATGGACGGCCAGCCCCGGTGAGGTGATCGGACGCTGGTCGCCGGGCGCGCTCCCGGACTTCGGCAGGTCCGGGCATGCCGGGTCTGGCCCCGCCTCGCCGGCTCGCAACGATCGTTACCGTCTTCGGTGAGGACGATCACAGAACGCCTGCTCGACATCTGCGCTCATGTGCAAAACATGGAGAGCCAAGCAGATGTTTTACGTCGTCCGAAACCTATCTCTCGGTGCCCGGCAGATCGCCGGCATCCTCCTGATCCTGATGGTGGGCTGGGCCTGGATCTGCGTGCTCGACCAGCCGGCGCTCGCTGAGACGCCGGGCTACATGGCCGGTGCACTGGCCTGTCCTCCACGTGTCGAGGGGCCCGACTGTACCCGCGAGACGGCGCTCGACGTGATCGTTCAGCCGGTCGCGCTGATCACCGAATGCCCGATGGTCGGCACGGTGCTGGCCACGCATCTGAGCTTGCCACCGGGCAGCACGCACAAGACCTTCTGCGAGCGACGGAGGAACGGCATATGAGCCAGCAGACCATCACTCTCCTCGATCCCGTCTCCGGTGAGGTGAAGACCATCATCATCGGACGGTGAGGCCAAGCCGGTGCTCGACTCCGACGAGCATCGTCCGCGAGTGCCCGAGGCATCGGGGCACACGGCCCCGGACTTCCTGCTGGAAGCTCACCGGGTCCTTGGTTGTCAGACGAACGACTGACCGCGCTGCCGGGCCCGGGTCAGGTGCCCGTCCGATCCTCCGACATGGCCACAAGCTCGAAGGCTGCAACCTCGCGCAGGAAGCCCTTGAGTGGCAGATTGCCGAGCGGGCGCGCTTGAACGACCGTCTGGACAGCGCTGAAGACCGACCGGCTCACTACGATCTGTCCCGCCTGGGCCACGTCGCAGAGCCGGGATGCCAGATTGGTGACGCTTCCGAGGGCCCCGTACTCGAACCGCCCCTCGAAACCGATCTGTCCGAGGGTCGCGTAGCCTCGTGCGAGTCCCAGCCCGAACCCGATCGAATGGCCGCGCGCTTCCCATCGCCGCGACAGGCTACCGACGCGTTCGCGGAGGTCGAAAGCCATGCGCACGGCGCGCTCGGTATGGTCCGGGCACGGATACGGATCGTTGAAGTAGGTCATGATGCCGTCGCCGGCGAAGTGCTCCAAAGTCCCTTCATAGTGAAATACGGCTTGGCCGACGGTCTCGTGATACTCGCGAAGAACGGCAACCACCTCTTCCGGCGCGGCCGTATCCGTGAAGGCCGTGAAGCCGCGCAGGTCGCAGAAAACCACCGTGATCTCGCGCCTGTGCGGCTCCAACAGCGAGTGGTCGTCGCGGTCGGCGGCGACGAGATCGGCGATCTGGGGCGAGAGGAACCGCCGCAATCGGCCGATCCGCTGGAGCTCGGCGGCCTTGACGGCGACCTGGCATTCGAGATCACGGTTTGACTGGGCAAGTGCCGCCTTCTGATCCGCGAGCTCGCGCGCCTGCGCCCGCACGGTGTCGGTCAGCGCCTTGAGCCGCAGCATCGAGCGCACCCGCGCCATCAGAGCGGCATGCTCGTAGGGTTTCGTCAGATACTCATCCGCCCCGGCATCGAGCCCCTCGACGACGTCACGCGTCTCCACCCGCGCGGTGAGCAGCACGACGGGGACGTAGCGCAGCACCTCATCCGTCTTGAGGCGGCGCAGAACTTCCAATCCGCTGAGACGCGGCATCATCACGTCGAGAAGGATCAAGTCCGGCGGCTTGGCAGCCGCCCGTGCCAGGGCGGCCTCGCCGTCCGGTGCGAGCCCGACCTCGTAGCCCTGAGCCTCCAGGCGGACGCGCAGGATCTCCAGGTTCTCAGGACTGTCGTCGACGACCAGGATATGCGCCGGCACGGCCTCCGCTCCGCCTCAGACGTCGACGAGCATCTGGCGAACGAGGCTCAGGACCTTGCGCGGGCTGAACGGCTTGGCGACGTAGCCGTCGCAGCCCGCGGCGAGGGCCCGGTCCTCGTCGCCCGAGAGCGCATAGGAGGTCACGGCAACGACCGGGATGTGACGCGTCGCGGGATCCGCCTTCAGGCACCGCGCGGCCTCGTATCCATCCATCACCGGAAGCTGGATATCCATCAGGATGAGGTCGGGCAGCTCGGCCTGCGCCACTTCGACCCCTCGCCGCCCATCCGGAGCCTCGACGATGCCATAGCCCGCGGCCGAGAGGAGGTCGCGCAGAATGCGACGATTATCCTCCGTATCCTCGACGATCAGTATTCGCTTCATGAAGCCTTCTTTCTCTCGACCGGTGTACGGATCGGAAGGGTCACTTGGAACACCGCACCCTGACCCGCCTCCGACCGCACTTCGATCCGGCCGCCATGGAGGAGAACGAGCTGGCGGGTGATCGACAGGCCCAGTCCGGTGCCACCCTGCTGGCGCGTGCTCGAGCTGTCGACCTGCTGGAATTCGTCGAAGATCCGTGCCTGATCGGCGGGCGCAATCCCGGGACCGGTATCGGACACCGTCATGACGAAGGTGTCGTCGACGACGCGGGCAGCCACCTCCACGGAGCCAGCCTGCGTGAACTTGATGGCGTTGCCCACGAGATTCATGAGCACTTGTGTGAGCCGCCGCTCATCGCCCTGTCCGATCGGCAGTGCCGGCGGGACGTCGACCGTCAGGGCGAGGCCCTTGGCCTGGGCCAGCGAGGAAGCCGCCACCGTGACGGATTCGATCAACGCGCCCAGTGCGTAATCCTGGACATCGAGCGTGAGCAGGCCGGCCTCGATCTTCGTGAAGTCGAGAACGTCGTTGATCAGGCTCAACAGGTGGCGGCCGTTGATCTGAATCCGCTCCAGCGCCTCGCTGGCCTTCTCGCTGAGCGGACCGTACAGCCCGTCGGCCAGAAGCTCCGAATAGCCCAGCACGGCATTCAGCGGCGTGCGGAGCTCGTGGCTCATGTTGGCGAAGAACTGTGTCTTGTGGAGGTCGGCGGCGGCGAGCTGTCGGCCCTTCTCGTCGACTTCTTGGAAGAGACGCGCGTTGCGGATCGCGAGGGCAGCCTGATGCGCGAAGGTGTGCAGGACATGCTCGGAACTGCCCAGGGGCGCGGCGGCGTCTCGGGCGAGCAGGAGGAGGAAACCGAGGCGGCCGTCGCTGTCGGCGAGATTGATGAGCGTGGCGGCCTGAAATCCCTCCGCGACGCCCGTGAGAAGCCCGCTGATCGTGGTCAGATCGCGGACCGAGATCACTTCAGCCGCGGCGTCACCGGCCCTCGCCAGGGCGTTGGCCGGGAGTATGTCGCTGACCGCGCTGGGTGGAAGACCATGGTCGCCCACACGGCGGAACGTCTCGCCCGGCGCCTCGACCAAGTAGACGGCGCTCGCGTCCGAACCCGCCAGGGTTGCTGCCCGCGCGGCGATCGCCCGCACGACATCATCGATCTGCAGTGAGGCGACGATGGCGCGCCCGGTTTCCTCGAGGGCCCGCAGTTCGCTGACGGAGCGGGCGAGATCCCGGGTCTGCCTCTGAATCTCGCTCTCGAGCCGCGCATACGACGTCGAGAGTGCGTCGGCCATGTCGTTGAAGCGCGTGGCCAAGGCCTCGAACTCGTCGCCTGTGCGCACGGCGATGCGATGCTCGAACCGGTTGGCCGCGAAGTGCTCGGCCCCGGCATGGAGCGCGCGGATCGGCACCAGCATGCGGCGGGCCAGCAGGAGACTGGCGCAGATCGCCACGACGAGGCCGAACGCGAGAAGCCAGACGAGACGGATGAGCAGATCGCGAACCGGCGCGAGCGCCTCGCTCACGGGCTGCGCGACGATGAGCGAGGCGGGCAGCGCAGCGAGGGGATATTGCGTGGCCACGACCGGCTGTCCCGCGGCATCGGAGGCGTAGGTCACCGAACCGGGTGTCGGCAGGGTCAGGCGATCGCCCGTCGTGTGTGGGCTCTTGTTGGAGCGGGCGATGCTGACCCCGTCCGGCGTGACGAGGTCGGCGTAGAGTCCGACGCCAGCGGTCGAGGACGGGAGGCTCTCCGTAAGGGCGGTCAGCCGGACGCGGGCCAGAGTGGCGCCCGTCCCCGCGCCCGGATGCGGCAGGAGAAGGTTCGCGTAGATCTGATCCCCGACGACCTGCAGGTTCTGAAATCCCTTGTGCGTCGGGACCGGCCCGAGATCAGCCGATATCAGGGGATCGGTGCTGTCCGGCCGGCGGGCTCGGACACGCTCGCGGCCCTCGCCATCGAAGAAGGCGAGCGTCAGGACGATCGGCGTCTGATCGAGGAGCGCCGCGTAGTCCTCGCGGTGCTGGGCGAGGCTCTGTGCGCTCGCCCGGGTCACCCAGCCCACCTGCCGCTCGATCTCCGCCAGCGTGTCCTCGACGGTCGCGGTCGCGCTGGCCGCGAAGGTGGCTTGGCTGTGGGCGACCCGCTCGACCGTTTCCCGGTACAAAAACCACGTCTCGACGGCCGCATTGATTGTGAGGACCAGGGCGACGAGACTCACGAGCGTCAGGACGTATTTGCGGAATAGGCTGCCTCGCCAAGTCAAGCTCGGCGCCGACGAGAGTGCGCCCTCCGTCCGCATCGGCAGACTCCACAATACCGGGCTGGCAGGGACGGCTCGTCCCCACAATAGGTGACGTGAATCGCCGTTGAATGCTCTATAAACAGCATGGTCGAACGGGGAACATTGGGCAACTGAAAACAAGCCGTTGCACGATCACCTGCGTTCGCGTGAGAATCCGATTCTCTCATGGTCTCGGGGTGCCGTGATGTCGAAAGGCTCCAGTTTCGGTCCGCTCCTGCGCGTGAACCCGCTGTTCGCGGACCTCGGCCCGGAGGCGATCGACTGTCTCGCTGAAATGGCGACGACGCGGATACTGCGGTCCGGCGAAGTGCTCTTCCAAGTCGGCGATCCCGGCGACACGCTCTACGGCATCCGGCGCGGGGAAATTCGAATCGAGACCGGGACCGAGGCCGGGCGACGCATCGTGCTGAACAGCCTCGGAGCCGGCGATCTGTTCGGTGAGATCGCGCTCCTTGACGGCCGCGAGCGCACGGCCGATGCGGTGGCCGCCGTGGCGAGCGAAGTCTTCGTCCTGCGACGTTCCGATCTTCTCGCCTACCTCAGGCGCGAGCCCGACGTGGCCATCCGGTTGATCGGCCTGCTCTGCAGCCGGATCCGCTACATCGCCGGTCAGATGAACGAACTGGCGACGCTGTCGCTGGGAGCCCGGCTCGCCCGCCGGCTGACGGTGCTGGCCGAGGATTTCGGCAACGAGATCCAGATCTCGCAGGAGCAGCTCGGCGCGTTCGTGGGCGGCACGCGCGAGAGCGTGAACCGCCAATTGCAGGTCTGGCGCCGCGCCGGCTACATCGATCTGCGCCGGGGCTGCGTCGTCCTCCTCGATGCCAAGGCGCTCACCCGGATGGCGCAGGAGCCGTCCTGCGCGTGACCCGACGGCGGGCCGGGCCGGGCCGGGCCAGACCGGGCCCGAAGGGGGGAGGGAAGCGGTCGCTCCCGGTCACGGCAGAGCGCGTACCACCCGGAACCCGTTGGCATAGTACCGGACGTCGGCATCGTACCGGAAGCGTGCCGAGGGCTTCACGTAGCTGGCCGAACTGTCGAAGGAACCGCCCCGAAGCACCCGTTGGCTGCACGTCCCGGTGAGCCAGGCCGTTCCGTCTTGCGGGGCACCGCGGTAGGAATCGTTCCAGCAATCCTCGACCCACTCGGCTGCGTTGCCCGCCATGTCGAACAGGCCGAACCCATTGGGCGCGAAGCTCGCAACGCCCGCCAGTTCCCGGCTGGCTGTCCGGCTGCAATCGCGGCAATTGGCCTTGCTCTCGCCGACCTGGCTCCCCCAGGCGAAGGCGGTGCTGGTCCCGCCGTGCGCGGCGTATTCCCATTCCGCCTCGCTCGGCAGGCGGTAGGTCCGCCGCGTCAGCGCGCTGAGCCAGGCGACATATTCCTGCGCGTCGAACCAGCTCACGTTCGTGATCGGTTGCGTGCCGGCTTGGTCGTCCGCAGTATTCGGCCGGTACTTGCAGGCCCCTGCCTCGACGCAGCTGCGCCACTCGTTGATGGTCGTCTCCCGGCGCGCGATGGCGAACGGGCGCGGGATCGTCACCCGGTGGACAGGCCGGTCGAACGGCTGCGCGCCGGCGCCCATCTCGAAGGTGCCTGCCCGCAGGATGGCGAGTTCGGGGCAGGTGTCACAGTCTCGCAAGGTCTGTCCCGCCGTCTGATTGCCTTCCTGGATCGGCGACTGGGACCGCGGCGGGGCCGGAGCGGCCGGTGGGCTCGGAACCGGCACGGCCGCTGCGGTCTGCGGGAGGACCGCCGGGGACGGTGTCGGGGATGGCGCCGCCGGCGGCGAGACTGGTTCGGGCGGCGGACGACGCGCGGCCCGCGGAGGCTCGGCCCTGCTGGTCCGGTCCGGCACGGGCGCCGGCGCGGCGTTTGTCGCCGCGACGGCGAAACGAAACTCCTCGATCAAGGACGAGGAGATCCACGGGACGCGATCCCCCTTCGAGGCGCGCGACACCCCGATCCGGGTGTGCGTGAACGCCTCTTCCGCGGTGAGGTTCGGAGCGCGCAGCTCCTTCCCGAGCTCACTCACGAACAAGCTGACGTCACTGTCCTCCTCGCGGACCACCTTTCCGGGCGGGGCCGAGAACAGGATCAAGCTCCCTTCCGGAGCGTCGACCGGCGCCAACCCCGCAGACGAGGCTCGGAAGCGGCGTTCGAATGGATTCTGCCGAGCCGCGTCGACGACCGCGATCTTCACGCGCACGCCGCGCCGGTTCAACTCGCTCAAGATCGCATCGAGGCTGATGCCATCACGACGAACTTCTGTCTCGGACCAGATCTGCGCGTTTACGGGGATCAGAAAGCTCTGGCGCTCGACCTGAATACCGTATCCGCCAAAGTAGATGAAAGCGGCCGCGCCGGCGTTCAACTTGGAGTAGAACGCGTCCAAGGTCGCCTGGACATCCTCCCGCCTCAGGTTCTCGCGCAAATCGACATCGAAATCGCTTCGACGCAACTCCTCCGCGATCAGGCGCCCGTCCTTCACGATCGTCGGCAACGATCCCTGCGCATCGGGATAGCGGCTGTTTGCGATGAGGAGGGCGAAGCGCCGTCCGGCCCCGATCGGGTTCTGAGCCTGTCCGGACCCTACCGTGAGAAGCATTACGCTCAGTGCGAGGAATGCCAGAAAGATCAGCACGCCGCATCCGCCGATGCGGTCGCGTAACCCTGCCCGGAGCGTCAGCTCTAGAGGCCTTCGAACATAGATCCGTCCTGGCATGAATGATGACCTGCACGCGACCGGCGGACGAGCGAGAACTGCAGTGTATGTAGAATTGGCCGAAGCGCAATGATCGTTGAACCCGAAGGTCCACTCATCCGTGGGATTATGTCGCCTCAATCAAGATATCAATAGGTTTCAATTGCCATTCCAGCAGCGAGGTAGTATGGATCGGGGGTCGTCCCGCTCGAATCGAAGAGACGTCGCGCTCCCTTAAGATGCGAGCTCTGATCAGTGCGTTGCGCAGGAGGCATCGTGATTGATGCGGCGAAACTCATTACGGGCGGCCTGCCTTGTGCGGCTCTCGTTCTGCTGCTGACCGCATCCGCCGCAGCGGCGCAGGAGCGCAAAAGTGGCCCGACGCCGTCACCGCCGGGGGCGGCGGTATATTTCGTGGATGTCAAGAACGGCAGCACGCTACCGCCCAAGGCGACGATCCATTTCGGCCTGCGGAACATGGGTGTGGCACCGGCAGGCTTGGACCGCCCCAACTCTGGACACCATCATCTCCTGATCGACACGCCGATGCCGGCCGCGGATCGACCGATCCCAAACGACTTCAATCACATGCATTTCGGCGCCGGACAGACTGAGGCTGAGATCGAGCTGACGCCAGGCGAGCACACGCTCCAACTGCTGCTCGCCGACAAGGACCACATCCCGCACAATCCCCCAGTGGCGTCAGAGGCCATCAAGGTCCGGGTCGTTCCCCCGGGCGCCGAGCCCGCCGCCGCCCCGGGGGGAGGAGCCGTCCAGCAGCGCCCATCACCGCCGGGAGCGCGGGCCTACTTCGTTCAGCCGCGCAACGGCGACGTCGTCGGACGCAAGACGCTCATCCGCTTCGGCCTGACCGGAATGGGTGTAGCGCCGGCGGGCTTCGACAAGGCCAATACGGGTCACCACCATCTGCTGATCGACAGCTCCCTCCACGCGCTCGACGAGCGCATCCCAAATGACTTCGAGCACCTCCATTTCGGCCTCGGACAGACGGAGGCGCTGGTCACGCTGCCACTCGGCACGCACAGTCTGCAGTTGGTTCTCGCCGACGCGGACCACGTGCCGCACAAGCCGCCCGTCATGTCCAACGTGATTCGGGTGACCGTGACGCGGACGGGACGCAAGCCGCAACCGCGACGCCACCGCAGGCGGTAGATGATCCCATGCCGAACCACTTGAACCTCCGCGGACGACGACCGCCTTTCCGATCGGCAACTCGCGGAGAGACCCGCGGACCGCAGCACCTCACCGGATCGCGCAGCCAGCCGCGTGTTTAGCGACGGCTATCGTGAGAGTTTCTCCGCGCTTGCGGAGACTATCGAGGGCCGCTCGCTGTGCGAGAAGAAGATCTATGTCAGACCAAATCTGACATTTGATGCGTAATTCGGTCGACCGGCGCATGATGTCCTCCCATCGCTTCGTGCTCTGATGGCGAGTATCGCCGCGTGCGTGGCGACCAGCTGTGAAGAAGATCACACAGCCGAGAATCAGATGGGAGCGAGCGTCGCGAACTGACCGGAAGCTCACTTTTCGCCTCGCGAACTGCCAAGAACCAACTCTTCCCAGCCAGATTGTCGCGCGACCGCCAGACGAAGGCGCGCCCCGCCAATGGAAATTGGCGGGGCGCGCTGTCTTGGACTTATGGCCGTAAGGTCTGGTCGATCACGGGGTCAGTGGAACATGCCCATGTCGGCAACGTGAGCATCGACGTGTCCACCCATGTCGTGGTGAGCCGCCATCTGCCCATGGCCATGATCTGCAGGTCCGCTGCCCCCGAACAGGTGGTCGTTACCCGACCCGCCGTGGATGGTGTCGTTGCCTTTTCCGCCGAAGATGGCGTCGTCACCCTTGCCGCCGGAGAGGTGGTCGTTGCCAGACCCGCCGTGGATGGTGTCGTTGCCCTTGCCGCCGTAGACGGTGTCGTTGCCCGCCCCGCCGGAGAGGTGGTCGTTGCCCGACCCGCCGCTGATGGTGTCGTTGCCCTTGCCACCGTAGACGGTGTCGTTGCCCGCACCACCGTAGAGGTGGTCGTTGCCAGCCCCACCGTAGATGGTGTCGTTGCCCTTGCCACCGTAGACGGTGTCGTTGCCACCGCCACCGTAGATGGTGTCGTTCCCGCCACCACCGTAGATGGTGTCGTTGCCGCTCCCACCGTAGATGATGTCGTCGCCAGAAGTGCCGAAGATCTTGGTCATGTGAGGTACTCCATTTTCTGTGAGGCTGTGCCTCGCTGCCCTGCGTCTTATCCATGGATCGCGGATATTTTTCTGCGATCTGTGAGACTTGATCTGGGGATACCCCGTCGAAGTCGTCCTTGTTTTATGATGCTGTCGTCGCGGATTCCGTGACCAAGATCACGCTGGATCGCTCGGTCGTTGATTGGACATGGTTCATGGCCGACGCGCCTGTCGCTAAAGCGGGCCCTGGCGTCATGCCCGAAGCACCATCCGGGTGAACCGCTCTCAGTGCCGCTCGGACAAGCTCTTTCCGTCATGTTGTTTGTCGGACGCCCGTTTCACGCCCAGCACGCAGTAAGGTCTCCGCGATAGAAGCCCGGCGTTCGACAGGGTATCGGGACTCCATTCGGGCCGCTATTGCGCGCGAAGTATGAATGCGTTGCCCGGTAATCTTAAAATATACTCAGCCGATACATCATCTCACCGGTAACGGCGAGGAATCGAGCAGCATGCGCTTCTCCGTTCTCCCCTAAACTTCACATGCGCGGAGGTGGATGGCCGCGCGGTCAGATCAACACAGGAGCCAGCACTGACTCGCTGTCCGGCCGAAGGCCCCTTCACTCCCGAACCGCGCCTTCACGAGGAGTCGGCTGATGGAGCGCGGCGCGCTCACGGTCGCCGGTGCCGGCAAAGTCGCGGAGCCGGCTTCCGAGCTGCAAGCGCCACCGCACGTGAGGCACGCTAATGGGTCATGAAGTTGCACGGCCTGCTGCTGCAGCGACACGGGGGCGGAGTCGCGACGCTCCGTTCCGAGGGCAAGGTGGCGGTGGCCGTGCGCAAGACGCGCGGATGCTCGGACGGGCAGGAGATGGCGGCCGAGAACGACGAACGGGTCTGGGTCGCGTCCGCGCTCGACTGCGGCAATTGCGGGGTGGTGGGCTACCCGGCGACCACGACGGGCGTCTTGTGTATTCGCTGGTACTCGATCTAACGGACGATGTTCGGCTGCCCCCTCGTGATGGTCGGCGTCCTCGAGACCACCGAGGCCGGGTGTCGCGCACCGCGACCACCCCGCGCACGGCCTCGGCTCGCGACGCCCGCCGCTTCGCCCGCGAACTCGGATTGGTGCCGAAGACGACCCCGCGCGAGAGCCCGCAGAACAACGGCATGGCCGAGGTGTTCGTATGAACTTTGAAACGCGACGACGTGCGTATCTCGGTGCCGCCGGATGACGACAGCGTATTGCGACAGCTTCCCACTTGGCCAGTGCACTATAACGACCTTCACACTCATCGTGCGTTCGGCTGTTGATTTCTGCAAGTATTCGTTGCCTGATCAATCCAGGACGTTGGCCTATCTTGAGGGGCAACAACACCCGGGACCGACTGACTCGCCCATCCTCCGCAGAGCGTGAAGGCGCGGCAGCGGGCGCGGCAGGCTCTGCAGACCCGCAGTTTCGGTCGTCTATCCGTTCTGCTGCCTCGGCGGGCTGACGGCTTCCGGTTCAAGCCAAGTCCGGATCAAAGCTTGAGATCGGCGTGGGGGCAGGCCGGCATGTCGAAGCACGGCGTTGCGTAGGGTTGTAGCTGCGACCGCTGGTCCGGAGCAGGCAGCCGCTGCGACGGCCATCTGGCGCATGCCTTCGCCAATCAGATGCGGGCGGTCGGATAATCGGAGCACCCGCTCAGTGGACTTTCCACGGTGTTCGAGTCGGATCCCGGCCTCTTCGCCGAACGCCCGACCATGTCAGGCGCTCTCCTTCACGAGGTGCATCTCCGGATGGTGCGCCGCCGGGCGACCAAAACCGGCATCGGTCCGAACGGTCTTCACCTCGCCGCTCGACGGACGCCGGATCTTGCTGAGCACTTCATCCTTGGTCCCGAAAGCCGTGACCTGGCCGCTCTCGATCGTCAGCATCACGTCGACAGCCGTCAGTGCACTCATCCGGTGGGCCACGATGATGACGATGCCGCCGCGAGCCCGGACGCTGAGAATTGCCCGGGTCAAGGCAGCGTCGCCCTCGCCGTCGAGGTTGGCATTCGGCTCATCGAGGACGAGGAGGAACGGAGAGCCGAAGAGCGCGCGAGCGAGGCCGATGCGCTGACGCTGGCCGCCCGACAGGCCCGTGCCACCATCACCCAACACCGTATCGTAGCCCTCCGGCAGATTCTCGATCAGCTGCTGGACCCCTGCCTGCCGCGCGGCCTCTTCGATCTCGGTACGGTTCGCCCCTGGCGCGAAGCGCGCGATATTCTCCGCCACCGTGCCAGCGAACAGCGAGACCTCCTGGGGAAGGTATCCGACGTGGCGTCCGAAATCTGCGGCCTGCCACTGGGAGAGCGGCACGGTATCGAGCCAGACCGTTCCTCGGGCCAGAGGCAGGATGCCGACCAGCGCTCGTATCAGGGTCGACTTGCCCGACCCGCTCGGGCCGGTGACGGCGAGCGCTTGCCCGGCCTTCAAGGTGAACCCCGCCTCCTTCACCGTCAGGCGCGTGCTGCCGGGAGGGGCCACGCTCACGCCCTCGACCTTGAGCACGTGCATCGGCGCCGGCAGGGTGGAGGCAGGCCGCGTGGCCGACGCCTTGGTCACCGTATCGGCGAGGCGGCCCCAGCTCTGCTGCGCGGCGACGACACCTTTCCAGTTCGCGATCGTCGCATCGAGCGGCGCCAGGGCGCGGCCGAGCAGGATCGACGAGGCGATGATGATGCCGGGCGAACTCTGGCCGCGGATCACCAGATAGGCGCCGAGCGCCAAGACACCCGACTGCAGCGCCATCCGGGCCGCCTTCGAGACGGCACTTGCGGCGCCCGCGACGTCGCTCATGCGCTGCTGCGCCAGGAGGTATTGGGAGTGGGCATCGTGCCACCGGGCCGCGAAGTGGCCCTGCATGCCCATCGCGATCAGGACGTCGGCGTTGCGGCAACTGGCGTCCGTCACGCTGTTCCGGCGCTGACCGTGCTCGGTCGCGACTTTCGACGGGCCGCGCGTAAGGCGGTCCGCGATCAGGGTGATCACGACGAGGAGGAGCGCGCCCGACACGGTGGCGAAGCCGATCATCGGATGAAACAGGAAGCAAATGATGAAGTAGAGCGGCATCCAGGGCAGGTCGCAGAGTGCCGTCGGTGCCGAGCCTCCGAGGAAGCCGCGCACCTGATCGAGATCCCGTAGCGGCATCTGGCCGTTGGCGAGCACCCCGCTCTCCAGCGGACCACGCACCAGCGCGTCGAAAATCCGCGGGCTCAGGCATTCATCGAGCACGGCGCCGATCCGGCTCAGGATGCGGCCCCTGAGCGCCTCAAGGGCACTCTGGAAGGCGTAGAGCATGAGAGCCAGGAGTACGAGACCGACGAGGGACGGCACAGACCGGCTTGGAAGAACACGGTCGGAAATTAGCAACATGAAGAACGAGGCTGTCAGGTACAGAATGTTGAGGAGGCCGCTGGTGACGATGAGGCTGACCAGGGCCGAGCGGCAGCTCGACAGTGCCGCGCCGAGTTCGACGGAAGCCGGTTTCATCGCACATCGTCCTTCTGCTGTATGGACTGGCCGAACAAGCCCGGCATGACTTGGGTCGCGGACTTTGAGAGTGAGCAATCGGCCCAGCCCGAATGCCAGAAACTTCGATCAACCGGGCCGGGAAATCGTAAGCAGGCTTACACAGGACGAGCTCGACGCAGGGCGGGCCGGTCTGCGGTGTCGACTGGCCAAGCTTGTCCAGGCTCGTCCCGGCGCGCTCAGGCGGCCATCGGGCACTTGGCGGCTGAACGAGACGCCTTCCGGTCCGTGCGCGGAACGAGCAACTGCTCGGGGCGCCGCCGCTTGGCCCGCTCGAACAGCGCGTAGGTGCGGTTCACGTAATTCGTGACGCCGCTGATCTCGTCGATGTAGCGCTGCACCTGCGGCGTGATTTCCGCCTCCACGAGGCGCGTCGGCTTCGAGGGATCAAGGGTGTCGAAGCGGACGTAGAACCAGGGCTGGCCGCGGCGCAGGATCAGGTTCTTCGAAGTATCATGCCACTCGAAGGCCCACATCAGGGGACGCGGCCAGATGTGGACTGGGAAGCGGCCGCTGATCAGCGTCCCTGGAAGCGGGTCGGCTTGATAGTCGAGGAACGGCGGCAGTTGGTTGATGTAGGCGACCTCGTCCGAGAGGAAGAGGTAGGGCGTGATGATCTGAAGGATCGGCCGCTTCGGATCGCGCCATTCGGCCGGGT
The DNA here is from genome assembly GCF_000364445.2 of Methylobacterium mesophilicum SR1.6/6. NCBI lineage: Bacteria > Pseudomonadati > Pseudomonadota > Alphaproteobacteria > Hyphomicrobiales > Methylobacteriaceae > Methylobacterium > Methylobacterium mesophilicum. Next base: position 4,502,335 of record NZ_CP043538.1, read on the forward strand.
TCACGATGCTCACCATCTGACCGATGTGCTTGGGGCGGATCGTGCTGCGGGCGCCGTCCACGTTCTCCAGGACCGGCGCACGGCCCTCCTCGAGGCTGATGCGCAGATGGAGGTCGACGGGGCACCGGATCACGATGTGACGGGCGTCGAAATCGATCGCTGCGGGGCAACCCTGGACCGACTTGGCCGAGGCGGCCCGGCCGAGGTCTCGCCGGAACGGCTCCGGGTCGTCCCAGATCATGGCCGCCTTGGTATCGGCGATGGTCCAGCCCACTTCGGTGACCCGCTTGGAAGACTGCGCCCGGAGTCTCTTCTTCAAGAATTCGAACATGACCGGTCTCCTTGAATAGGCTTCGGCGATTGCATCGCGGTGGCGGTCTCGCGTCTGCCGCGTGTCGTTGGACCGATATGAACCGCCAGTGCCGCGGCGAACTGTGATCGGGATCACGTCGGCTCCGCGGCTTTCCGGCGGTCGATATGTTTCGGCTCTGCCGGGCTGTGCCGACCAGCGGCGCCGATCCCGGCCGGCGGCCACGGCAGACGCCTCGCGCGATCCGATCGAAATGGCCGGAGCGGCTGTCGCTCCGCACAGGAGATCCAGTCTTTGCTGCGCGGGATGCCTGCGCGTGGAACCGGGCCGACCGTGACCGTCGGATGCGTTTCCCGACGCCTGTCCTCGCGCCCGACTCGGTGATGTCGCTCACAGTCCTCGGCCCGAGCGAGTGGAAGATTCAGGGCCTGAACAGGAGCAGGTGACCTGCACCTGAGGCCGCCGGATCCCCTCGGGGGCCGCGCGCCGCCACCGCACAAGGAATCCGGGCGATGGAAGTCGAAACCCTCGAACGTCCCGCGTCCCTCAAGGTCTGGCACGCCGGAGCGGCCCGCTTCCTCTCACGGCAACCGATGCAGTTCGCCAGCCTGCGCGAAGCGATCGCTGCGGCGGCCGCCGTCCTAGCCCATCCCGACCGGCAGCCCTGGATCGTCACCGCGGATGGTGACCTGCTGCCGCCGAATTGGATCAGCGGTAGCCTCAAGCGGGCCGTTTCCGCGTCCGCCGGCAGCCGCGAAGCCCGCCGCTCCTCGCCGGGCGAGGTCGCCAAGCGTCTCGGCGTCTCGCCCGGGTAGGGCAGGGCGATCCCCCTCGGCTCCCCAGAGACCATCACGTCAAACTTCCTGGAAAGTGAACCGATCATGCGAGCGTCGCGCGCCTTCGCCTGCCTCCTCGTGACGATCCTTGGGTCGACGCGAGCAGGTGCCGATCCACTTCGATTGCAGCTTCCGCTCGCCTGCGAACCGGGCCGAACCTGCTTCGTCCAGCACTACGTCGATCGCGATCCCGGTCCCTCAGCCCGCGACTACACCGGCGGTTCGCAAACCTACGATCAGCATGACGGAACGGACCTCCGCCTACCTTCATCGGCCGCCGCGGCGGGTCCGCTCGGCGCCGTGCGGGCGGCGGCCGCCGGCACCGTGCTCCGCGTCCGCAACGGCGCGCCCGACGTCTCGGTCCGCGACACCGGGATGGCGAAGGTTGCGGGCGTCGAGTGCGGAAACGGGCTCGTCATCGCGCATGCGGACGCGTACGAGACCCAGTATTGCCACCTGGCTCAGGGCAGTGTGACGGTACGGCCCGGCGAGGCCGTGACGGCCGGTCAGGTCATCGGTCATGTCGGCCTCTCCGGCGCAACGGAGTTTCCGCATCTCCATTTCACCGTTCGCCAGGCCGGTCGGCCCGTCGATCCCTTCGCGATCGAGAATTCAGCCCAGGCCGGCCGCGACGCGAGCCTCTGGGATGAGTCGGTCGGGGCGAGCCTTCGCTACCGTTCCGGAACGGTCCTCAACGCCGGCTTCTCGGACGGCCCCGTGACGATGGCTGCCGTCGAGGCCGACGCCGCCAGTCCCATCGGTGCACGCGCTGAGACCCTCGTCGCTTGGGTCCGGGCGATCAGCCTCGAGGCCGGCGACGTGCAGCGTCTCGTCGTGCGGGCTCCGGACGGACAGATCCTCGCTGAGAACCGCTTGCCGCCGCTCGCCAATCCACGCGCGCAATCCCTGGTCTTCGCCGGGAGGCGGCGTCCGACCGAGGGCTTTCGCGCGGGGACCTACGTGGCGACCTTCGAGGTCGTGCGCGGCGGCCGGGCAGTCATCATGCACCGCTTCGCCGCGACCCTCCCGTAGCGCGACGCCGGGATCGGACCCCACTCCGCTCTGTGACCTGGCTCACGGACCCGCGGCACGCACGTACGACAACATCTCCTCCAGTCGAGACCGGTCCAACCCGCCGTCCCGGTCCGCCGCACACGCGCCCATCGCGTCGGGCTGTCATGACCGCTTCACACCCAAGGGGGACAGGATGCCCACCGCCATTCCGATGCGCGTCGTACCAGAGCATACGTCACCGCCCCTCGGTCACGCGTCCCGGGCGGCGATCCGACGGCAGGTCCGCTTCACCGCCCTGTTGGTCACGACGCTCGTCGGCGGCGTCGGCGGGTGGGCAAGCTTCACGCAGATCGGCGGCGCGGTCATCGCGTCCGGAAGGCTCGTGGTCGAGAGCGACGTGAAGAAGGTCCAGCATCCGATCGGCGGGATCGTGGGCGAGCTTCGCGTGCACGAAGGCGACCACGTCAGGTCCGGCGACATCCTCGTGCGGCTCGACGAGACGCAGCCACGGGCGATCCTCGACACCGTCTTCCGCGCGATGGACGCGCTCGCGGCCAAGCGGACGCGCGAGGAGGCGGAGCGCGACGGCGACATCGCCCTCAACTTCCCTTCCGATCTCCAGGCCCGCGCCTCCTCGGACGACGCGGTCGCGCGCCTGATCGACAGCGAGACCCGCTTGTTCCTGGCGCGCGGCAAGGCGCGACAGGGTCGCAAGGCTCAGCTGCGCGAACGCATCGCTCAGCTTAGCCAGGAGATTGCCGGGATCAACGATCAGATGACCGCGAAGACGCGGGAAGTCTCCGCAGTGGACCAAGAGCTGAAAGGCATCCGCGAGCTCTGGCAGAAGAACCTGGTCCAGCTCCCGCGCCTTACCTCCCTCGAACGCGAAGCTGCGCGACTGGAGGGAGATCGCGGCCGTTTAGCCGCCTCGCTCGCGCAGACCAAGGGCAAGATCAACGAGGTCGAGCTGCAGATCATGCAGGTCGATGAGGACATGCGGAACGAGGTGAGCAGGGATCTGACTGAGATCCGGAGCAAGTGGTCGGAATACGAGGAGAAGCGGACAGCCGCCCTCGACCAACTCCGGCGAACCGATCTTCGGGCGCCGCAGGATGGCGTCGTACACCAGATGACCGTGCACACGGTGGGCGGACTCGTGACACCCAACGAACCCGCGATGCTGATCGTCCCCGAGGCGGACGAGCTCGCGGTCGAGGTCCGGGTGGAGCCAAAAGATATCGACCACGTGCAGATCGATCAGCTCGCGACCCTGCGCTTCTCGGCGCTCAATCAGCGCACGACGCCTGAGATCAGCGGGCTCGTGGATCGCGTCGCGGCCGACGTGACGCAGGATCCGAAGACGGGCTTGAGCTTCTACAAGGCGCGAATCCGGGTCTCCGACAGCGAGCGCGTGCGTCTGGGCGAGATCCGGCTCGTGCCCGGCATGCCGGTCGACGCCTTTCTCAAGACCGGTGACCGCACGGTGCTGTCCTATCTGACGAAGCCGCTGATGGATCAGATCAGCAAAGCTTGGCGAGACCGATGAGGGTCTGTCGCCCGATGGCTCGAGACGGTTCGAGACGCCAAGGAACGGGGGCCCGGCCCACCCTGGAGGAGAGCCCTGGAGGCGAGGTCCGGCAGCCCGCGCGTGCTGGCGCGAGCGGCCAGACCGCCCGTGGGAGGACCGGGCGGCGGACGCATGCCGGGCTTCGCGCTTCGGCTCGGTTGCCCGTACAGATGATCGCTGAGGCCCCTGTCGACCTCGTTAAGGCACCACTTTCAACGCTAAGGCGGGGCATCGCAGTCGTCGCCGTCGCGCCAGGATGGCGAAGCGTTGGTTTAAAGGGTTCATGCCCACGGATCGGCCGGAAGGCGCGGAGCGGCGCCGCGTCCTCTTTCTGGGAGCGACCGGGCCAATCGATCGCGAGACCGTGCGGGCGCTGGTCCGACAGGTCAACGAAGCGATCACTAGCGCGCAGCAGATTGTCGACGGGGACGTGGGTATCGAGCGAGAACTCGTAGAACAGGGCACCCTGTTCGACTTGCCGAGGTCCCATCATCTGCTTCGATCTCCGTCTCTCGACAGGAATGAAACACCTCACGAGGACCGCCGCAACACGCGAGTTTTTCAACAGAAGCGGCCAAGTCCGGGCAGGCGGGTTCGGCAATTGTGGCGGCCGTGCGGGTCCGTCTAGGCGTAAGGCAAATGCGGAAGGCGCCTGGGATCAGTTGGCTGTATTAGTCCCAAAATTAGAAACCCGTGCCGTAGCACTGCAAGCGACCTTGGGCGAGATCGCGTTTCATGCGCGCTGCGCTCAAGGCGCCGGCCGCTGTCGGACATCACAGATTGTGCGTCCCTTACATTGCAGGACACTGATCTGGAAAGGCCGTGAGACTGTCGCCCTCGCTACAACTGTGTTTAGATGAAGGTGCCGAAACGGATCCGACGCTGAAGACCGTCCAAGGCCCCCGTCAGCAGGCCGAGAATTTGCGCGGATGCAGTTCCATCTCAACGGCTACAAGTCCGGGGATCCGGCGATCGCCGAATCATCAGCGGCAGGAAAGGCTCCGCACCCGGATGGTGTCATGCCGGAACTGGTCGACGTCCTGATCGTCGGATGCGGACCAACCGGTCTCACGCTCGCTGCGCAACTGGCGGCCTTTCCCGACATCACAACCCGGATCATCGATCGGAAGCGCGGTCGCCTGCTCGTCGGCCAAGCCGACGGGATCGCCTGCAGGACAATGGAGATGTTCGAGGCCTTCGGCTTCAGCGAGCGCGTCCTCAAGGAGGCGTACTGGGTCAACGAAACCTGCTTTTGGAACCCTGACCCCAGTCAGCCGGACGTGATCACCCGCACCGGCCGCATCGTGGATACGGAGGACGGATTGTCCGAGTTCCCGCACGTCATCATGAACCAGGCGCGGGTCCACGACTTCTTCCTCACGACGATGCAGAACGCGCCGACCCGCCTGGAGCCGAGCTACGGACGCAGCTTCCTGGATTTGGCGCTCACGGACGCCGAAGCGGGCGACGGCATCGAGACACCGAGCGGCTCCGACCACCCGGTCGCCGTAAGGCTGGAACGCATCGACGCTTCGCAGACCCCAGCCATCGAGACCATACGCGCGCAGTACGTCGTCGGCTGCGATGGGGCGCACAGCGCCGTGCGTGGCGCTCTGGGCCTTACGGTGCACGGAGACTCCGCCAATCAGGCGTGGGGCGTCATGGATGTACTTGCCGTGACGACCTTTCCGGACATCCGCCTGAAGGCAGCCATCCATTCCGCCAACGAGGGCAGCCTCCTGATCATCCCGCGCGAAGGTGGCTACCTCGTGCGCATGTACATCGAGCTCGACAAGCTCGACGTGAACCGGCGCCTGGCAAGGGACGCGGTGACGGTCGATCACCTGATCGCGGCGGCGCGACGCATCCTGCACCCCTACCTGCTGGAGGTGAAGGAAGTCCCATGGTGGTCGGTCTACGAAATCGGGCAGAGGCTCTGCGAAGCCTTCGATGATGTCGGTCCCGCAGACCGTGAAGTTCGTTCGCCCCGGATCTTCATCGCTGGCGATGCCTGCCACACGCACAGCCCGAAAGCCGGTCAGGGCATGAACGTCTCGATGCAGGACGCCTTCAACCTCGGCTGGAAGCTCGCCGCCGTGATCCGCGGGCAGTGCACACCGCGGATCCTCCAGACCTACTCGACGGAGCGCCGCGCCGTCGCCCAGGAACTCATCGACTTCGACCGCGCGTTCGCCCGCATGTTCAGCGTCCCGCCCAGGCCATCCGGCGCGACGGGCGGCGACGGCGTCGATCCGGCCGAGTTCGAGAGATACTTCGTCAAGCATGGCCGTTTCACCGCCGGCACCGAGACCTGCTACCCACCGTCCCTCCTCACCGGCCAGCCGACACACCAGAACCTCGCCGAGGGCTTCACGATCGGGATGCGCTTACATTCGGCGCCGGTGATCCGGCTCGCCGACGCCAAGCCCCTCCAGCTCGGTCACACCGTCAAGGCGGATGGCCGCTGGCGCCTGTTCCTGTTCGCAGATCCGGCGCCGCCCGACGCGCAGTCCTCGCGACTGCGCGCCCTGTGCACGTACCTGGCCGAAGCGGACGACGCGCCTATCCGGCGGTTCACGCCCGCGGGCGCCGACATCGATTCCGTCATCGACGTGCGGGCGATCCTGCAGCAGGATCACCGTCAGGTGGTTCTGGGAGCAACGCCTCCGCTGCTGCGACCGTCGAAGGGGCGTTACGGCCTCGTCGACTGTGAGAAGGTCTTCTGCCCGGATCCGAAAGCCGGCGATATCTTCGCACTTCGCGGCATCCGGCGGGCGGACGGTTGCATCGTCGTCGTGCGGCCGGACCAGCACGTCGCGCATGTGCTGCCCCTCGACGCCGGCACCGAACTCGCGGCCTTCTTCGATCGCTTCATGCTGTAGAGGGCGGAACCGCAATGGGCAGCGAGATCGATGCGATCCGGGCTTTCCTGCGGGCGCAGCCAAGGCCGGCGGATCTCGCGGCGCGGCGCGCCCGGCTCGACAGCTTCGGCCGACCCGATGCGCTCCCACCCGGCCTCCGCGTTACCCCCGTCGATGCGGGCGGCGTGCCGGGTGAGTGGACACTCTGCCCAAGTGGCGATCCCGAGCGCGTCCTCGTTTTCCTTCACGGCGGCGGATACATGGCTGGGTCCCTGGCCAGTCATCGCCACGTCGTTGCGCGCGTGGGGCAGGAAGCCCGCGTCCGCACCCTGGCACTCGCCTACCGTCTCGCCCCTGAGCACCCGTTCCCCGCCGCCCTCGACGACGCGGTGGCGGGCTACCGGTTCGTGCTGAAGCAGGGGATCTCGCCCGAACGGATCGCCTTGTGCGGAGAGAGCGCGGGCGGCGGCCTCGCCGTCGCTGCCGCGTTGCGCCTGCGAGAGGCGGGCGACCCGCTGCCCGGATGTCTCTGGCTTTCCTCACCCTGGATCGACTTGGCCCTGCGCGGCAACAGCTACAGGACGAAGGCGGCGGCGGATCCCATGATCCAGCGCCTCTATCTCGCCGAACTTGCGGAGGCCTATCTGAACGGCGCGGATCCCCAGAACCCGCTGGCCTCGCCCCTCTACGCCGATCTGAAGGGCCTGCCACCGACATTGATCCAAGTCGGCTCGGACGAGACCCTCCTCGACGATGCGGTGCGTCTGGCCGGCGCGGCCGGCAGCGCGGGCGTGAGCGTCACGCTTCGCATCTGGCCCGCGATGATCCACGCTTGGCACCTGTTCTTCCCGAACCTTGCGGAGGGGCGCGCGGCTCTCGCGGAGGCCGGCAGCTTCGTGGATGGCCACCTCAAGCCGAGAAACATGCAGCGTGACATGCGAACTGACGTTGCGCCAGTATAGTCAGGCAAGCGATTTTACCCGTGCATGACGATCAGAGGATGCGCGCAACCCCGACAGACGATGGCATAAGGAGTTTGTTCGAGTTCGCTCCCAGAATTTTGAATTTGAGTAGACGAATCCAAAATGAACAGCTTTTGCGATCACGTCAGACGCTGAAAATGTCATCCCTGCATAGGGTTGTGGCCTGTCTGTCTTTTTGGCGAAGGATCGCTGAAGCGGATCAGCTGCTTTCGGCCAGCTCCGGGCGCGTGGTTCCGGTCCTGCCGCCACGAAAGAAGGCCAGCTCTGCGGTGCAGATATCGGCACATATACGAGACCACTTGCCTTCCTCCTGATCAGCCCACGCATGCGGCCGTCAATCGAACATGTCGTCCATCAGATGGTTAGCCAACGGGACCGACGTTTGAGATCGGCGAGACGTCCACCAGACTGTCCAATCCGACCTGGCAAGAGAGCGGCGGATGATTCGCGCCCGCTTCCGAATCCGGCCTACCTTCCACACCGCCCGGCGCTAGCTATCGCGAGGATCGATAGCCTGTGTCCGGCTCCCGCCTTGCAGGGGCGAGCGCGCCAGTTTCTTGCCAGAACCCGCAAAAAACTCACTGAAAACAACGGGATACCGCCAAAATGGAATTTCTGCACACCATGGTCCGCGTGACCGATCTCGACCGGGCGCTCGCCTTCTACGTCGACACGTTCGGCCTGAAGGAGGTCCGCCGCGTCGAGAACGACAAGGGCCGATTCACCCTCGTGTTCCTGGCCGCGCCGGGCGACGCCGAGCGCGCGGCGGCGACGAGGTCGCCGCTGATCGAACTCACCTACAACTGGGATCCGGAGACCTACACCGGCGGGCGCAACTTCGGCCACCTCGCCTATCAGGTCGACGACATCTACGCCTTCTGCGCGAAGCTGCAGGAGAAGGGCGTGACCATCAACCGGCCGCCCCGCGACGGCTACATGGCGTTCGTCAAGTCGCCGGACGGCATCTCCATCGAGATTCTCCAGAAGGGCGGCGCCAAGGAGCCACAGGAGCCCTGGACCTCCATGGAGAACACCGGCACCTGGTGACCGGCCCGCGCTCTTGACCCGGACGACGCCGCGGGCGCATCTGCGCCCGGATCAGCCGGCCGGGCGGCCGCTCCCGACGCGCGAGCGTCGGGGGAGGAAAGTCCGGGCTCCATGGAGAGACGGTGCCGGATAACGTCCGGCGGGGGTAACCCCAGGGACAGTGCCACAGAAAGCAGACCGCCCCGGACCCGTCCGGGGTCAGGGTGAAAGGGTGCGGTAAGAGCGCACCGCGGACGCGGCAACGCGGACGGCATGGCAAACCCCACCGGGAGCAAGACCGAATAGGGGCGGCGCGCCCTTCGCGAGAAGGGCAGGCCGGCTCTCCAGGCCAGTCGCCCGGGTTGGTTGCTCGAGGCGGTCGGCAACGACCGTCCCAGAGGAATGGCCGCCACGTCGGTGCGCGCGAGCGTGCCGGCCCTACAGAACCCGGCTTACAGGCCGGCTGATCCACGCCATGATAAGTCTTTTCCGGTCAGAGCCTTAGCGCCCCCCGACAGGCGCGCCGGAGCGCGCGGCGCCGGAAGATTCCAGCGCGGCGAAAACCTTCGGTTAACCTTGCCGGGGTCAGATCGGTCCGCGCGGCAGCGCCAAGCCCGTGCGTTGACGATCCTCCGAGGCCCATGATACCCGGCATCCTCCCGTCAACGGCGTGTATCGGATCGCCGGGCGCTCCCTGCCACCGTGCAGGTCCCGTCCGTGCGCGGCGTCTTGCGCGCTCCGCATCCGGTGCCGTTCCCGTCACGCGCGCCGCGCCCGCGCGGCCCGGCACAGGGCACCATGAGACGCACCAGCCGCATCCGCGCCCGCATCACCGGCGGGCGACGCCATCCCGACCCGCTGCGCACCGCGCCGACGAGGCGCGCATGAGCCGGCGCCGCCCGTCGCCCGAGCGGTCGACCCGACCCGGCACCGCCGCCGAAGCATCGACACAGCCGCATGTTCCGGTGCTCCTCGACGAGGTCGTCGAGACGCTCGGGACTGAGGGCGGTATCGCGGTCGACGGCACGTTCGGGGCCGGTGGCTACACCCGGGCGCTCCTGGCGGCAGACCCGGCGCTGGAGGTCGTCGCCATCGACCGCGACCCCACGGCAATTGCGGGCGGTCAGGACCTGGTCGCGGAGGCCGGCGGCCGTCTGCGGCTCCTGCCGGGCCGCTTCGGCGACCTCGACAGGCTGCTGTCCGACGCGGGCATCGCGCGGGTGGACCGGGTGGTGCTCGATATCGGCGTCTCGTCGATGCAGCTCGATGCGCCCGAGCGGGGCTTCTCGTTCCGCAACGACGGCCCCCTCGACATGCGCATGGGCGCGGACGGTCCGAGCGCCGCGGACCTCGTCAACGAGGCCGACGAGACCGTGCTCGCCGACATCATCTACCATTACGGCGAGGAGCGCCGCTCGCGCGCGGTGGCGCGGACCATCCACGAGGCCCGCCGCCGGGGACGGATCGAGACCACCGCGCAGCTCGCCGACTTGGTCGCCGGCGTCGTGCGGGCGGAGCCCGGCAGCCACATCCACCCGGCGACGCGGACCTTCCAGGGCCTGCGCATCGCCGTCAACGACGAGCTCGGCGAACTGGTGCGCGCCCTGCACGCGGCCGAGCGCGTGCTCGCGCCCGGCGGCCGGCTCGCGGTCGTGACGTTCCACTCGCTGGAGGATCGGATCGTCAAGCAGTTCTTCGCCGCGCGGAGCGGCCGGTCGGCGCAGGGCTCGCGCCACCTGCCCGGCGCCGCGGCCGAGGCGGTCCGCAGCTTCCGCCCCGTCACCAAGGGTCCCGTCCTGCCGGGCGAGGCCGAGACCGCGCGCAACCCGCGTGCCCGCTCGGCCAAGCTGAGGGCGGCGGAACGCACCGAATCCGACGTGCCGGAACCGCTGGCGGCGCTCACCGTCCTGGCGAGCCTGCCGGATGCCGCCCGCGGGGGCCAGCGCCGATGATCCGCCTCCTGAACCTCCTGGCGGTCGCCGGCCTCGTGGCCTCGGCGATCTACGCCTACTCGATCAAGTACGACACGCTCTATCAGGGCGCCCAGGTGTCGAAGCTGAAGACCGCGCTCCACGCCGAGCGGCAGGCGATTGCGGTGCTGCGCGCCGAGTGGCAGCTCCTCACCCGGCCCGACCGCCTCCAGGCGGCCGTCGACAAGCACCTCGCGCTGGAGCCGATCGGCACAAGCCATTTGGCGCGCCTCTCGGACCTGCCCGCCCGGCCCGAGCGCGGCGACGAGATCGGCCGGCTGCTCGCCGCCACGGCGACGCCCAAGGACAAGGGTTCGATCGAGCCGCGCACCACCGGCGCGATCACCCGCACCGTCACCACGACCCGCACCCCGACGACGGCTTCGAGGTAGTCGCCCGTGTCCGAAGATGTCGACCTGACCCTAGACGCGACCGCCGCGGCGGAGCCGGCCGAGGCCGGCGTGTCGGAGCACGAGGCCGCGATCCTGGAGGCCGCCGCGCGGGCGCATGCCGCGACCGCGCCGCGCCCCATCGAGGAGGTGGCCCTCGAACCGGTGTCGCGGGCCGACCGCGCCAAGGCGTTCGTGCGCAGCATGTTCCGCCTGGCCATCGAGCGCTCGCACATGCGCGTCGCCCTGGTCGGGCTGGTCTTCGTCGGCGTGTTCGGGACGATCTCGGCCAAGCTCCTCATGATGGCGATCTTCGGGGATCCGCCGAGCCAGGAGCACCGGGTCGCGGCCGCCTCCTCGACCGCCTTCCGGCCCGACATCGTCGACCGCAACGGCGAGATCCTGGCGACCGACATCCGCACGGTCTCGGTCTTCGCCGAGCCCGGCAACATCTACGACAAGGACGAGGCGGTGGAACTGCTCACCGCGGTCCTGCCGGAACTCAACGCCACGGAGCTGCGCGCCAAGCTGGCGTCCCGCAAGGGCCGGAGCGGCGCGGGCTTCGTCTGGGTGAAGCGCGAACTGACCCCGAAGCAGCAGGCCGAGGTCCACCGGCTCGGCATCCCGGGCATCGGCTTCCTGCCCGACCACAAGCGGGTCTACCCGAATGGCACCGCCGCCGCCCACATCCTGGGCGCGACCAACCTCGACGGCGTCGGCATCGCCGGGATGGAGAAGTACATCGACTCCACCGGCCTGCAGGCGCTCAACAGCTTCGGGCTGGTCAACAAGCAGGCCGACCTCAAGCCGGTGCAGCTGTCGATCGACCTGCGCGCGCAGTTCGCCGTGCGCGACGAGCTGGCCTGGGGCATCGACCACTTCAAGGCCAAGGCCGGCGCCTCGATGATCCTCGACGTGAAGACCGGCGAGGTGATCGCGCTCGTCTCGATGCCGGACTTCGATCCGAACGATCCGAAGGACGCGCTCTCGCCGGACCGGATCAACCGGATGAATGTCGGCGTCTACGAGATGGGCTCGACCTTCAAGGCGATGACGCTGGCGATGGCGCTCGATTCCGGCAAGTACAACGTCAACTCGACCTTCGACACCCGCGGCGGCGTTCTGAACTGGGGCCGCCAGAAGATCCACGAGTATCACGGCACCAACCGCGTCATCACCATGCCGGAGGTGTTCACCCACTCGTCCAACATCGGCTCGGCCAAGATGGCGCTCGGTGTCGGCGTCACCGGGCACAAGGCCTTCCTCAAGAAGATGGGCCTGCTCGACCGGCTGCGCACGGAGCTGCCGGAGAGCGCGGCGCCGATCGTCCCGTCCCGCTGGACGGAGATCAACACCATCACCATCGCGTTCGGCCACGGCATCGCGGTGGCGCCGATCCAGGCGGCGGCGGCGGTGGCGGCCATCGCCAACGGCGGCGACCTGATCACCCCGACATTCCTCAAAGCGAACCCGGACGACAAGGCCCGGTCCACCCATGTCCTGTCGGCGCAGACCTCCGAGGCGATGCGCTACATCATGCGCCTGAACGCCTCCGAGGGCTCGGCCAAGAAGGCGGCGATCCCGTACTACTTCGTGGGCGGCAAGACCGGCACGGCCGAGAAGGTCATCGGCGGCCGCTACATCCACAACCGCCTGTTCACGACCTTCATGGCGGCGGCGCCGATGAACGATCCGAAGTACCTGTTCGTCACCATCATGGACGAGCCGCAGGGCCTGCCGGAATCGGGCGGCTACGCCACGGCGGCCTGGAACTCCGGCGTGGTCACCGGCAAGGTGATCGAGCGGGTGGCGCCGATCCTCGGCCTGCCGCCGCAATTCGAGCCGCCGACGAGGCCGTTCCCCCAGATGGTCAAGCTGAACGCCTACCACATCAACCAGCTCGGCGGCCCGTGAGGTTGGAGGCATGAGCGCCCGTCTCGCCGACCTGTTCCCCGAGGCCGCCGGCCCGGTATCAGACCTCAGGGTCTCGGACCTCACGGCCGACAGCCGGCAGGTCGCCACCGGGACCGTGTTCGTCGCCGTGCCGGGCACGAAGGCCGACGGGCGCCGCTTCGCCGCGCAGGCGGCGCAGCGCGGCGCCGCGGCGGTGGCCGGGGAGGGGGCGCGGCCCGCCGACCTGCCCGAGACCGTCGCCTGGATCCCGGTCGCCGATGCGCGCCGATCCCTGGCGCTCGCGGCGGCCCGCCTCGCGGGGGCGCAGCCCGGGACCGTCGTGGCGGTGACCGGGACCGCCGGCAAGAGTTCGGTCGCCGACTTCGTGCGCCAGATCCTGGCGCGCCTCGGCCGCGACGCGGCGAGTCTGGGCACCGTCGGGATCGTCACCAACCGCGGTGCCCAGTACGGCTCGCTGACGACCCCCGACCCGGTGACGCTGCACCGGACGCTGGCGCGCCTCGCCGCCGAGGGGATCACCGACCTCGCCATGGAGGCGTCCTCGCACGGGATCGAGCAGCGCCGGCTCGACGGCGTGCGCCTCGACGCCGCGGGCTTCACCAATCTCGGCCGGGATCACCTCGATTATCACGCGAGCCTCGAGGAGTATCTCGCGGCCAAGCTTCGACTTTTCACGGATCTGCTGCCCGCCGGATGCCCGGCGATCGTCAACGCCGACGGCGCCTATGCCGACCGCGTGATCGCCGCGGCCGAGGGCGCGGGACGGCCCGTGCGCACGGTGGGCCGCGGCGGCCGGGATCTGCACGTCGAATCCGTCCGGACCGAAGGTTTCGCGCAGGGCGTCCGCGTCATGTTCGAGGGCCGCGCCCGGGATCTGCGCCTGCCCCTCGTCGGCGAGTTCCAGGTCGAGAACGCGCTGGTGGCCGCAGGCCTCGCGCTGGCTACGCCAGCGGGTGCCGCCGATCCCGACGGTGTCTTCGCGGCCCTCGACCACTTGACCGGCGTGCCGGGCCGGATGGAGCGGATCGGCGAGGCGCGGGGCGGGCTCTGCCTCGTCGACTACGCCCACAAGCCCGAGGCGCTGGAGAGCGTGCTGACCGCGCTCCGGCCGTTCGCCTCGGGGCGGCTGGTCGTGGTCTTCGGCTGCGGCGGCGACCGCGACCGGGGCAAGCGTCCGCTGATGGGCGCGATCGCCGAGCGGCTCGCCGACCACGTCATCGTCACGGACGACAATCCCCGCACCGAGGAGCCCGCCGCCATCCGGCAGGCGATCCTGGCGGCGGCGCCGGGGGCCGAGGAGATCGGAGACCGGGAAGAAGCGATCCGCAGCGCCGTTGGCCGGCTCCGGCCCGGCGACGTGCTGGTGGTGGCCGGCAAGGGTCATGAAACCGGCCAGATCGTGGGGGATCGGACGCTGCCGTTCTCGGACCACGCGGTCCTGCGCGCCGCGATCACCGGGACCGCGGCCTGACGGCGACAGGGGGCTGACCATGACCGCACTCTGGACCCGCGCGGAACTCGAAGCCGCCACCGGCGGACGCCTGATCGGCGCGGACCGCGCGATCGGCGGCGCCTCGATCGACACGCGCACGATCCAGCCCGGCGACCTGTTCTTCGCCATCCGCGGCGAGGCCCGCGACGGTCACGACTTCGTCGCCGACGCCCTCGGCCGCGGCGCCGGCGCCGCGGTGGTGAACGAGGCCCGCGCGGCGGATCTCGCGGCGCACGGACCGGTCCTTGCGGTGCCGGCGGACGGTCCCGACCCGGTCCTGACGGGGATGGTCCGCCTCGGCGCGGCGGCCCGCGCCCGCACCGACGCCAAGGTCGTGGCGGTTACCGGCTCGGTCGGCAAGACCGGGACCAAGGAAGCGCTGCGCCACGTCCTGTCCGAGCAGGGCGAGACCCACGCGTCGGCGGCCTCCTACAACAACCATTGGGGCGTGCCCCTGACCTTGGCGCGGATGCCGCGCGAGACACGCTACGGCGTGTTCGAGATCGGCATGAACCACGGGGCCGAGATCGTGCCGTTGACCGCCCAGGTCCGGCCCGACATCGCGCTGATCACCATCATCGCGCCCGCCCACATCGAGCATTTCGCCTCGCTGGCCGCCATCGCGGACGCCAAGGGCGAGATCTTCTCGGGACTGCAGCCCGGCGGCGTGGCCGTGATCAACCGCGACGTCCCACACTTCGACCGGCTCGCCGCCCATGCGCAGGCCTCCCGCGCGGGCCGGGTGGTGACCTTCGGCGAGCACCCGGAGGCCGACGTGCGCGCCCTGAAGATCGTCCTGCGTCCCGACCTGTCGGTGGTCGACACGGTGGTGATGGGGCAACCCGTGACCTACAAGCTCGGCACGGCCGGACGGCACGCGGCGCTCAATTCCCTCGGCGTGATGGCGGTAGCCCACAGCCTCGGGGCCGATCTAGCCCGCGCCGCCCTGTCCCTCGGCAGCTTGGCGCCGCCGGCGGGCCGCGGCGAGCGCACCGCCCTCGAGATCGGCGGCGGCACCGCCTACCTCGTGGACGAGAGCTACAACGCCAATCCCGTCGCGGTCCGCGCGGCGCTGGCGACGCTGGCGGGCATCGAGACCGGCCCACGCGGGCGCCGGATCGCGGTGCTGGGCGACATGCTGGAACTCGGCGCCGCCGCGCCCGACCTGCACCGCGGCCTCGCGGAGGCGATCGAGGCCGCCCGGATCGACCTCGTGTTCACGGCCGGGCCCCTGACGCGCCACCTGTTCGAGGCCCTGCCGGTGAGCCGCCGCGGCGCCGTGGCCGACACCTCCGCAGACCTGATCGAGCCCCTGGCCCGGACCCTGCGGTCGGGCGACGCCGTGATGATCAAGGGCTCGAACGGCAGCCGCATGGGCCGGATTGTCGAGGCGCTGAAAGCCCGCTACGCGGTCGACCCGACGCGGCGCGCCCTGGCGACCGCCCCGTGACCGGCGGGCCCGAGCGTTGGTCAACGGTCGGCACCGCCCCCTGAAACCCGTGCCTGAACAAAGGGGCCGAGCGCCCGCATGCTTTATCTTCTCTCGGAACTGAGCAGCACCTTCACGCCGTTCAACGTGTTCCGCTACATCACCTTCCGCACGGGCGGCGCGCTGTTCACGGCGGGCCTGTTCGTGTTCTGGTTCGGACCCTGGATCATCTCGCTGCTGCGCCTGCGCCAGGGCAAGGGCCAGCCGATCCGCGAGGACGGGCCGCAGACGCACCTACTGACGAAGCGCGGCACGCCGACCATGGGCGGCCTGATGATCCTGGCGGGCGCCGTGGTGGCAATCCTGCTCTGGGCCAACCCGCGCAACCACTACGTCTGGGTGACCCTGACGGTCACCCTCGGTTTCGGGGCGATCGGCTTCTACGACGACTACCTCAAGGTGACGAAGCAGTCGCACAAAGGCTTTTCCGGCAAGTTCCGGCTGTCACTGGAGGCGATGATCGCCATCGCGGCCTGCACGATCATCTCGGTCTACTCGCCCGCGGCGCTCCAGAACCAGCTCGCCTTCCCGGTCTTCAAGGACGCGCTCCTGAACCTCGGCTTGTTCTACGCCCTGTTCGGCGCCTTCGTGATCGTCGGAGCGGGCAACGCCGTGAACATGACCGACGGGCTGGATGGGCTCGCCATCGTCCCGGTGATGATCGCCTGCGGCACCTTCGGGTTCATCGCGTATCTCGTGGGCAACTCGTTCACCGCGAGCTACCTGCAGGTGAACTACGTCCGCGACACCGGCGAACTCGCGGTGGTCTGCGGCGCGGTGATCGGCGCCGGCCTCGGCTTCCTGTGGTTCAATGCGCCGCCGGCCCAGATCTTCATGGGCGATACCGGTTCCCTGGCGCTCGGCGGTCTGCTCGGCGTGATCGCGGTGGCGACCAAGCATGAGATCGTGCTGGCCATCGTCGGCGGCCTGTTCGTGCTGGAGATGATGTCGGTGATCATCCAGGTCGCGTCGTTCAAGCTGACCGGCAAGCGCGTCTTCCGCATGGCGCCGATCCACCACCATTTCGAGCAGAAGGGCTGGAAGGAGCCGCAGGTCGTGATCCGCTTCTGGATCATCGCGGTGATCCTGGCGCTTGCCGGGTTGGCGACGCTGAAGCTCCGCTGAAAAATGTGCTAGACGTCCGTATTGAGCGGCCGACCCCGTCCTGACCCTCATCCTGAGGCGCCGAAGCGGAGCGAAGGCCTCGAAGGAGCCCTCCAGGGATCGCGCGGCCGGCTGGAGGGCTCCTTCGAGGCCCGCACGCGGGCACCTCAGGATGAGGCGGAGGATTGGAGCAGCGGCCTGCCCTGCCGCATCCAGAGTTCCGCATGACACCCGTTACCGTCTTCCAGGACAAGATTGTCGCCCTGTTCGGGCTCGGCGGCTCCGGTCTCGCCACGGCGCTGGCGTTGAACGCGGGCGGGGCCGGCGTGCGGGCCTGGGACGACAACGACGACAGCCTCGCCCGCGCGCGCGAGGCCGGGATCGAGACGCAGGACCTGCGCGAGGCCGACTGGTCCGGCTTCGCGGCCCTCGTGCTCAGCCCCGGCGTGCCGCTGACCCACCCCGAACCGCACTGGAGCGTCCGGCTCGCGCGGGAGGCGGGCGTCGAGATCATCGGCGATATCGAGCTGTTCTGCCGGGAGCGGCGGGCGCATGCGCCGGCGGCGCCGTTCGTGGCGATCACCGGGACCAACGGCAAATCGACCACCACCGCCCTCGTCGCCCATGTCCTCGCCCGGGCGGGCCGCGACGTGCAGATGGGCGGCAATATCGGCACCGCGATCCTGTCGCTGGAGCCGCCGTCCGCCGACCGCGTCCACGTCGTCGAGATGTCGTCGTTCCAGATCGACCTGACGCCGGGCCTCGACCCGAGCGTCGGCGTGCTGATGAACATCACGCCGGACCACCTCGACCGCCACGGCACGATGGAGCAGTACGCCGCCATCAAGGAGCGGCTGATCCGCGGGGCCGGCCTCGCGGTCGTCGGCATCGACGACGGCCCGAGCCGCGCCATCGCCGACCGGCACCAGGGCGACCTCGTGCGCGTCCACGTCCCGCACGCCGAGGCACTCTGTACGGATGCCCTGACGGTCCGCGACGGGATCATCCAAGAACCGGACGGCACGCCGCTCGCCGATGTGAACGGGATCGGTTCTCTCCGAGGCGCACATAACTGGCAGAACGCGGCCGTCGCGGTCGCGGTGGCGCGTGCCCTCGGCCTGTCGGCCGAGCAGATACAGGCCGGGTTGAGCACGTTCCCGGGCCTGCCGCACCGGATGGAGGAAGTCGGGCGGCGCGGCCACGTGCTGTTCGTCAACGATTCCAAGGCGACGAACGCGGATTCCACCGAGAAGGCGCTCACGGCCTTCCGCGACATCCACTGGATCCTGGGCGGCAAGGCCAAGGACGGCGGCATCTTCCCGCTGGTGCCATATTTCGAGCGGGTCGCCCACGCCTACCTCATCGGCGCGGCCTCGGATGCCTTCGCGGCGACCCTCGAGGGGGCGGTTCCCTACACGCGCTGCGAGACGCTGGAGGTGGCGGTCCCGAAGGCCGCCGAGAACGCCGCCGCCTCGGGTGCGCCCGAGCCGGTGGTCCTGCTCTCGCCGGCCTGCGCGTCCTACGATCAGTTCCGGAATTTCGAGATCCGCGGCAACCGCTTCCGAGAGCTGGTTCAAGCGCTGCCTTAAGAGCGGCGCTCGCCACGGGCTTCAGAGTGGCCCCGACGCTGAGAGGAGTTGGGGTTCTGCAGCGACGGCCAAACCCCAACCTCGTCTTTCCGGCCTCGCGAAGCGGAGCCCGGAGGACAGAAACGCCTGGCGCGCAAGGACTTGCGCTGTCTGTGGTTCTGGATTCCGGGCTCGCCTGCGGAGCCCGGGAATGACAGGCGGATCGATCCGGCAATCGATCCAGGGCGAGCGAAATCGTCTAATGCGATCTGCGATGGCCCCGACGCGACGCTCGCGCTCCGGTCAGCGCGCCAGAACCTTGGCGGCCTCGCGCGTCGTATCCACCGCCCGCGAGACGTCGGCCACCGACTGGACGATCGCCCCGATATTGCCGGTGATCGCCGTGACCGCGCCCGCCGCGCTCTGCATGCTCTCGGCGAGGTCGCGGGTGACCGCGCTCTGCTCCTCGATGGCGGCGGCAGTGGCCACCACGGTCTCGCGCATCACCGAGACCGAGGCGCCGATCGAGCCCAGCGCCCCGACCACTTCCTGCGAGACCCGCTGGATGCTCGCGATCTCGCCGTTGATCTGCCCCGTAGCGCGGGCAGCCTGATCGGCCAGCGCCTTCACCTCCGAAGCGACGACCGCGAAGCCGCGCCCGGCCTCGCCGGCCCGGGCCGCCTCGATCGTAGCGTTGAGCGCCAGCAGGTTGATCTGCCCGGCGATGTTCTGGATCAGGCCGACGATGCCGGTCATCGCTGTGGCCGTGTCGGCCAGCCGCTTGGTGTGGCCGTCCGCGTCCTGGACACAGGCATAGGCGGTGTCGGTGGCTCCTTGCGAGCGAACGATGCTCTGGGACATCTCAGCCACGGAAGCCGCCAGCTCCTCGGCCGCCGCCGCCACGGTCTGCACGTTGCCGGAGGTCGAGTCCGCGCCCGAAGAAGCCAGCACGGCAGCCTCGGTGGAATGAGCCACGGCGTGCTCGATCTCGCCGAAATTCCGGTCGATCATGACACGAAGATCCGACAGCAGCCGGACCTGGTCGGTGATGTCGGTGGCGAACTTCACCACCTTGTAGGGCCGACCGGCGGCGTCGAGGATCGGGTTGTAGGAGGCCTGGATCCAGATCTCGCGGCCGCCTTTGCCCAGGCGCCGGAACTGGGCCGCCTGATAGGTGCCGTTCCGCAGGGCCGCCCAGAACGCCCGGTAGGCCTCGCTCTCGCGATAGCCGGGCTCGACGAACAGGCTGTGGTGCTGGCCCACCACCTCCTCCCGCCCGTAGCCCATCGCGGCCAGGAAGTTGTCGTTCACCTCGATCACGGTGCCGTCGAGATCGAACGCGATCACCGCCTGAACCTTGTGGATCGCCGCGATCTGCCCGGCCCGGTCGGCCTCCTCGGTCCGCTGCCGGGTGATGTCGGTGGCGAACTTCACCACCTTGTAGGGCCGGCCGCGGATGTCGAGCATCGGATTGTAGGAGGCCTGAATCCAGATCGGACGACCGCCGCGGCCGACCCGCTGGAACTGCCCGGTTTCGAACGAGCCGGCCCGCAGGCGCTCCCAGAAGGCCCGGTAGTCCGCCGTCTCGCGCTGGACCGGATCCATGAACAGGCTGTGGTGCTGGCCGACGATCTCCGGCAGCGTGTAGCCGACCACATCGAGGAAGTTGCTGTTCGCCGAGAGGATCCGACCGGTGAGGTCGAACTCGATGACGCCCTGGACGCGGTCGAGAGCCGCGAGCTTGGCATGCGCTTCACGGGAATTCAGGGCAGCGAACATGGCAAGTGCGGCTTCCGCTTGGCGGATCGGCTGTCGCGATGCGGCCCTCAGGGCAGGCCGCTCCTCGATCCGGAGACTACATCTAAAAGTTGCAGATTGAGGATTAACATGGAGTGACTTTTGGTAGACATCCGGTCAAATGAATACGGTTTTCGAAACCTGATCATAGGGCATCGCGGAAGGCGCCCCGAGATGCCCGTTCGCCCGCCGGCTTCACCGCCCCGTCGGCGTCCGGGCCCGGCCCGGTCAGCCCGAAACGCGGCGGCGAGCCTGAAGCGACAACACTGGACATGACCGGACGTGACCGGGCGCTTGGCCTGCCGGGCTCACTCCGCCGCATCCGATTGCCGGAATCCCTCGATCCCGACCTGATCGGGATTGATCGCGTGCAGCGCGCGCCGCGCCGCTTCCAGCGGATGCTCGGCCTCGATCCGGACGGAGGTTAGATCCGGGCTCTTGTAGACCGTCACGATGGTGTCCATCACCTCGGTCAGCGTCGTGCGCTTGTCCTCGGGGGCGGCGATCAGCAGCTGCAGCCCCCAGGCCCGGTAGAGATCGACCAGCGCCTGGCTGTTGCGCACGTCGAGCTTCGAGAACGCCTCGTCGAGGAGGCACAGGCCCAGGCCGGGGTTCTCGTCACCCGGCCGATCGCCCGGATAGTAGGCGCTCGCCAATGAGGCGGCGATCGCCACGTAGAACGGCGCCTGCGCCTCGCCGCCCGAGCCGCGGAGCGCCCGCGCCGACATGGTGGTGCGGTTGCCCGCACGGTCGCGCATGCCGATCTCGTAGACGAAGTAGTTGCGGTAATCCGCGAGGCGGCCCGCATCCTCGTCTCCGGCGATCAGGGCGGTGATCTCCTCCAGCGCCGCCGCCATCGGACCCTCCGCCTCGCCGGCCAGCAGCGCCTGGGCGGCCTCCGGAGAACGCGCGGTCTCGGTGGCCAGCGCGTGGACGGCGGCGTAGCGGCGGTCCACCGCGGCCTCGAACGCGTAGATCTGGCCGGTGAAGCTGCGGGCCGAGAGGCGCTCGTTGAGCGCCTCCAACCGGGCATGGACCCGCTCGAACCGGTCGGCGAGGCGCGTCAGCAGATCCTCGGTCATGAGGCGGCGCATCTCGACCTCGGCCCGCTCGGCCTGCGCCCGGTAGCGCCGCAGTTCGTGCCCCTCGACGGCCTCGTATTCCCGCCGGACCCAGGCGAAGCCGTCGATCGCCGGCGCGTCGCCCGCGTTCAGCGGGTTCTCCACCCGCCAGGCCGCGCAGGCCTCCGCCAGCTCGCGCTCGGCGATGCGCCCGTGCGAGCGGGCCGCCTCGGCGGATTCCCGGGCAAGGCCGCGTTCGGCGGTCGCCCGTGACCCGGCGGCCTTGGCGTCGAGGCCCGCCAGGGCCCGCCGCGCCTCGACGATCACCGTCGGGTCGAAGGGCTCGGCGCGCGCGAGGCGCACCCGGGCGGCATCGCCGCCCATGAGCTGGCGCAGGGCCGCGCGCCGGCCCGACAGCGCCGCGCGGGCCGCCTCGCGCATGGTGACCAGCCGGGCGCGCAGGGCCGCCTCGTCGGCGAGCAGGCGGTCGAGCTTCGGCTCCAGTTCCTCCGACAGCTCGCGCAGGTAGCCCGCGCGCTCCGCAGTCAGCGCGGCGATCTCGGCGGCGATCCCGGCCGTGTCGCGCTTTTCGATGTCGGCACGCTCGGTCTGCAGCGTGCGGCGCCGCCCGTCGAGTCCGTCGAGTTCGGCCCGCAGCGCCTCGACATCGTCGAGGCCCCGGGCGATGCGGGCGCGAATCGCGGCGGCGGTGCGGGCCGCTTCCCGCAGCACCGCGGCCTCGCCGCGCAGCCGCCGCGCCTCGGCCACCGCGGCCTCGTGGGCCTTGCGCCCGTCGGCGGTCGGGCCGCGATGGCCGCGGGTCATGAGCAAGTCGACGCTGCGCGTGACCGAGTAGGCCATGCCGGCCGTGGTCCGCCCGCTCGGCGCGACCGCCCGGGCGAGGCGCGCCAGCTCCGCATCGTCGCGGGCGAGATCGTAGCCCCCGAGCCGCACGCCGAGGAACGCCTCCGCGTGCGGATCGCTGGTCTCGATCACGGTGAGCGGCCCGTCATCGTAGCGGCGTGCCCGCTGCTTGGCGGTGTCGGTGGTCTTGACCAGGATGCAGCGGTGGAACCGGTCGCGGCCGGATTGAAGGACGCCGAGCGCCTCGTTCAGCCGGTCCGGCGCCACGACCAGGGCCTCGCGGGCGCGCCCGAGCAGTCCTTCGAGGGCCGGGCCCCAGGCCGGATCGACGATCTCGGCCAGCTCGCAGATCGGCACCGCCTCGATGCCCTTGCGTGCCAGCTCGCCGCGGAACGCCACCGTGTCGGAGGACAGGCGCGCCGCCGGGCCCGCGCCGGTGCGGGGTGCGGTGCGCTCGGCCTCGCTCTCCTGGGCGCGCGCCTTCAGCGCCGCGTCCTCGGCGGCGCGCTCCAGCGCCTCGTCGAATTCGGGCAGCCGCGCGAGCCCGTCGACCAGCTCGGCCAGCGGGCCGTCGGCGCGCAGGTTCTCCTCCGGCGGCGCCTCCCGCCGCAGGCCGGCGCGGGCGCAGGCCTCGGCGAGACGGGCCGCCTGCGGGCTGGCCTGGCGCAGGATCGGCGCCACCGGCTGGAGCTTGCCCATCTGGCCCACGAGGCCGACGAGATCCGCGGTCCGGGCGACCAGCTCCTTCCGGTCGCGGTCGAGCATCGAGAGGCCGAGCGTCGAGGCGGCGAGCCGGCCCTCGGCTGCGCTGGAAGCGGCAAGGGCCTTCTTCTCGGCGATCTCGCCGTCGATCTCCCGCACGTGGCCGCGGCTCGCGGCGACGCGCTCCCGGGCGATGCGCAGGGTGTCGGCGCCCTCGCGCAGGCGCGTCCGGACGGCGACGAGGTCGAGGCTGCGGCGGCGAAGCTCCGCGCAGGCCGCGCGCAACTCGTGCGTCGCCGTGGCGAGCACCGCCTCGCTCCAGGCGTCGTAGCGGTCGCGCAGGCGGCGCAGGCGGGCGAGGCGGCTCTCCAGCTCGGCGATCGTCTCCAGGAGGCGGCGCCAGTTGGCGATGGAGAGCCGCACGCGCTCGACATCGAGCGGCTCCGGGTCGAGGACGAAGGCCCGCACGAAGGCGCTGGTGTCGAAGATCGGCTTGAACGCCACCGCGTTGGCGAAGCTGCGCAGGAAGTGGCGCGGATCCGGTGCGGGGGCTCCCTCGCGCAGGGTGGCCAGGACATCGGACGTGAAGCGCTCGCCGGAGGTCCGGTACTCGGTGAAGCTCGCCGCCCGGGCGCGCAGGTCCGCGGCGATCTCGGTCCACGGCGCGGTGAAGCTGCCCCCCGGCGCTGTGCGGGCATAGTCGGCGATCTCGAACCGGTGCCCGACCGCGATGAACCGCGACAGCACCGTCTCCTTCGGCTCCACCGCGCGGGCTGCCAGGGCGAGGCCGACCGTGATCACGCGGCCCGAGGCGGGATTCTCGAAGACGAGGGCCAGAACGGTCTCGCAGGATTCCCGGGTCGGGCGGCCGCCCTCCGCCGGGTCGCTGATCCAGCCGAGGCAGTAGTCGCGCACGGTGCGGGCGCTGCGCCCGGACGCCGAGGCGTTAAGCGCGAGGCGGCTGGCGTTGTTGCCGGCCAGCACCGTGCCGACCGCGTCGAAGATCGTGGACTTGCCAGCGCCGGTAGGCCCGACGAGCGCGGCGGCGCCGCGCAGGCGGATCTGCTCGCGGCGGATCAGGTACCAGTTCGAGATGGCGATGTCGGTGAGGACGTACACGATGCGGGTGGGGCTAGGCCGCTCCTGAGGACATGACCGGCCCTGTTGGCCGGGTTCGCCCGCGTATGCAAGCGCGGGACCCGCGCCGGAGGCCCTTGCAGTCGTCCGCCGCGACAAACCGCCTTGCCAGTCAGTTCAGGCCATGCATCATGGCGATCAACGGACAAGCTCGGAAGAGTCGCCACGCATGAAACTGAGCCGGAAACTGAGCGCTCTCGTTTTCATGCTGCTGTTGGCCGCGACCGTCCAGGGCGGCATCGCCTTCTACAAGTTGAAACTCATCGACGGTCGTCTCGGGGAGCTGCTCGATACGGCTCTTCCAGCGATGAATGCTGCTCAGAGAGTCGAAGCACTGGTTGTTCGCGGACGGCTGCTGCAGGTCCGCTTCGCGACGGCGGACACCGAGTCGGAGCGGGCGGCGAGCCGGAAGGAGGTCGACGACCTCATCGCGCAGCGCGGTAGGCAGGTGGAGGCCTATCGCGCGCTGGTCACCGGGCCCGACGAGCAGAGCCTCTACGACGATCTCGTGGCCAAGCTGAAGCTGCAGGGCTACGATTGGGACCGCCTGCGCGCCTTCTCGCTCGATCAGCGCGAGCAGGCGATGGCCTATTACCGCGGGGCGATGAACACCCGCTACGGCGCCGCCCTGGCGGCGGCGCACGCGCTGGCGGACTTCCACGTCCAGCGCGTCGACCAGGCCGGCCGCGCGGCCCGGGAGAGCCAAGCGAGCGCCGCACGGTGGACGCAGATCATCCTGATGGCCACGCTGCTGATCGCGTCGGCCGCGATGCTCTACGCGGCCCTCGGGGTGTCGCGGCCGCTCGCACAGATGACGGCGGCGATGCGCCGCGTGGCCGACGGCGACGCGGAGTGCCGGCTCCCGTCAGTGGGTCGTCGGGACGAGATCGGCGCGATGGCGGCCGCCGTGCACGTGTTCAAAGGCAACATGCTGCGCGCCCGAGCCCTGGAGGCGGAGGCCGCGCAGGCCCGTGCCGATGCCGAGGCGCAGCGCCGGCAGGCGGCGCAGCACCTCGCGGCGCGGTTCGAGGCCACCGTCGGCGGGATCACGGGCTCGCTCGCGGAGGCGGCCGGGCGCCTCAGGGCGACGGCCGAGGGTCTGACCGCGACGGCGACGCGGACGGCGGGCCGGTCGACCAGCGCGGCCGCGACCGCCGCGGCGGCCTCGAACCACGTTGCCACAGTGGCAACGGCGGCGGAGGAGCTGGGGTCGTCGATCTCTGAGATCGGCCGTCAGGCCGGCGCATCGACCGATCTGGCGCATCGCGCGGTCGGCGAGGCGGCCGAGACGGCGCGCGTGGTCCAGGATCTCAGCGCCGCCGCCCAGCGCGTCGGCCGCGTCGTCGAGATGATCGCGGCCGTCGCCAGCCAGACGAATCTGCTCGCCCTCAACGCGACCATCGAGGCCGCCCGCGCCGGCGCGGCGGGCCGCGGCTTCGCGGTGGTTGCCGCGGAGGTCAAGGCGCTGGCCGATCAGACCGTGCGGGCCACGGCCGAGATCGCGCTTCAGATCACGGCGATCCAAGACTCTACGGGTCACGCCGTGGACGCCATCGGCGGCATCGCGGGCCGCATCCGCGAGATCAGCGCCATGGCCGCCTCGATCGCCGCGGCCGTGGAGCGACAGGGCGCGGCCACGCAGGAGATCGTCCGCAACGTCGCCGAGGCGGCGTCCGGGACGCAGTCCGCCACCGTCCACGCGAGCGACGTTGCCGGCGCCGCCGAGGACACGGGGGCGGCCGCCGCGCAGGTCCTGGCCTCGGCCGCGGAAATGGCCGGGCAGGCGGGACAGCTCGGGATGGAGGTCGAAACCTTCCTGGCGATGGTCCGCACCGCCTGAGCGCGGCGGACCGTCAGGTCTCGGCGGCCTCCGACCAGGTCCGCAGGCGCTCCAGCCACGCGTCGGAAGCGAGCACGGCCAGGCCCGGCAGGAGCGAGAGCGGCGTGACCCGTTCGACCCGGTCGCGCTCGCCCAGCCGCAGCCCGCCGCGCTTGGCGTAAAGGCGCAGGATATCGGCGAGCCGGCCCTCCTCGGGCGGCTCGTTGCGCGCCACGGTCCGGATCTTCTCGACGATCTCGTCGGTGGTGCACTCGACGATGCCGTCCGTGCCGGCGCGGTGGTCGCGCAGGCCCTCCTCGTACAGGAGCCGCAGCGTTAGCAGCACCAGGGTCTCATCCTTGCGCAGGCGCTCCGAGACGATGTCGTGGCGCGGCGCGTCCGCGGCCGGGCTGAGCGAGACCATCTGGTCGCGGTGCGAGACCGTGAAGGCGTAGCCGAGGCAGGCGAAGTAGTCGGTGAAGAACGGCGCGTAGTGCCGCGCCAGTTCGTAGGACCGGCCGATGCCCTGCGTGTCCGCGTAGATCACCTGCCCCTTCAACAGCACCTGGAGCGCGCGGCTGAGTTCCTCGGCCTCGGGCGCGCGGGCGCCCGGGGGCGGCGGCTCGTCGCCGTCGATGATAGCCCGGAATCCCTCAAGCACCGCGTCGCCGCTCCACCACGAAATCCGGGCAGTCGAGCCAGCCGTTGGCGACCCGCTCGGGTAGCCGGGTCACGGCGTAGCGCGCGCCGAGCCGCGCGTCGAACAGCACGTCGATCTCGCGCAGGCGCTGGAACACGATG
Source organism: Methylobacterium mesophilicum SR1.6/6 (assembly GCF_000364445.2). Lineage (NCBI taxonomy): Bacteria > Pseudomonadati > Pseudomonadota > Alphaproteobacteria > Hyphomicrobiales > Methylobacteriaceae > Methylobacterium > Methylobacterium mesophilicum. The sequence continues at coordinate 4,529,039 of NZ_CP043538.1, forward strand.
AAGTCGTCGACGCCCGCGATCACGACCTGCGAGCCGCGCAGGGTGAGGGCGTTGCCGAGCCGGGCCTCCACGAAGGCGGTCATGCTCTCTGGCGTCACGGTGGTACGGCGGCGGAACGCCGCCTTGGCGGCCGCGAAGGCGTCCACCACGGGATCGTCCTCGAGATCCGGCAGCGGCTCGACGTCGATCGCGGCCTTGCGGGCGCGCGGCGCCTGCAGGTGCGCGTGACCGATCGGCGGCCGCAGCTGCGAGACATCCGCCGGCACGTCCGGGGCGATGTCCGATCCGCCGATGGCGCGCAGCATCGCGGCGGCGCGCTCGACGCCGCTCGGGTCCGGCCGGTCCATCACGTGGAGGGCGGCGCCGATCCGGCGCTCCAGGCGCGCGACGACGGCGTCGACCGCGTCGAGATGGTTGTCGAGCCCCTCGAAGACGGAGAGGATCTGCGCGAGATCCGCCCGCACGGCCCGCTGCGCGGCGTCGAGATCGGGGCTGCGGCCCTCCCGGATCAGGCCCTCGGCCAGCGCCCGGACCGTGAGGGCGTCGCGCAGCGCCCGGCCGGCCTCGCGCACGACGCTGGCCCGGAAGCGGAACGGGTTGAAGCGGGTGTGCAGCGTCCGGTAATCGCTGATCAGGTGACGCTCGACGAACTCCTCGAAGAACAGCCGGAAGGTCTTGGCGCGGTCCGGCTCGCGCAGGATCCGCTCCTCGACCTTGCGCATGCCGGCCGCGAGCCCGCGCACGTGCGACAGGAAGGCCGCCGCCGCCCGGGCCGCGTTCGCGAGCGCCTCCGAACGGCTGCCCGGATCCGACAGGGCGCTCTCGAGGCCGCCAAGCACCTCCAGAACAGCGCCGCCGTAGGATCGCGTCTCGCCCCGTTCGAGGCGGGACAATTCCTCCAGGAGGAGGCGTGCCTCGGGGTCGAACTCGACCACCGGCACGTAGCGCTCGCGGCGCTCGATCAGCCAGCCGGTTTCGAGAAGGCGGCGGTAGAGCGTCGCCCGCCGCTCGGCCGGGTCGGCTGAGATCGGCTCGTCGCCGCCGACTTCCGGGTCGCTCCAGCCCGCCGCAAAGTCGCCGATCTCGGCGAGCAGCTCGGCCTTGCGCACCGGCTCCGCCCCCAGGACGCGCCGGTGCAGATGGAGGAGCAGGGCGGCGTTGAAGCCGCGGCTCGCCGAAGCCAGCGGCTTGAACAGCTCGTCGGGCAGCTGCGCGAACAGCATCCTCTCGAGACTCTCTCCGTCGCGCAGCCCGGCCGTTACTTCGCGCCGAGGAGTTCGACGTCGAAGATCAGGGTCGCGTTCGGCGGGATCACGCCGCCCGCGCCCCGGGCGCCGTAGCCGAGCTGCGGCGGGATGATCAGCGTGCGCTTGCCGCCGGTCTTCATGGTGGCGACGCCCTCGTCCCAGCCCTTGATGACCTGGCCGGCCCCGAGCGGGAAGCTGAAGGGCTGGTTGCGATCCCGCGAGGAGTCGAATTTCTTGCCCTTCTTGCCGCCCTCGTCGAGCCAGCCCGTGTACTGGACGGTGACCTGCTGACCGGCCTTCGGCTCCGGACCGGTCCCGACGACTTCATCCTGGTATCGCAGACCGGACGGCAGGGTCACGATCTCGGCATTGGCGGCTGTGGTCATGGCGAACAACGCGGCTCCGGCGATGAGGGACAGGCGAGGCATGGTTTCTCCCTGGAGCCGGCGCCGTCCGCGCCGGCCGTCGGCAGGCCTTCTATCGGCTCCCGCCGGTAGAGGCCAGGGAGGCGGCCCGCGGCCGTCCCGACGCGCCTCAGCCGGCCGACATCGTCGCGAGATGTGCGATCAGCCGCCGAGCGACCTCGTCCTTGTCCAGGCGCGGCCACGTTTCCACCGCGCCATCGCGGCCGATCAGGTGGACCGCGTTCGCGAGGCCGCCCATGACTCCGCCCGCGGCCGAGACGTCATTGGCGACGATCAGGTCGCAGCCCTTTCGGGCGATCTTCGCCCGGGCGTGGTCGAGGACCGCGTCCGTCTCGGCGGCGAAGCCGATCACGAGGGGCGGACGCCCCGCGGACATGCGGGCGATGGTGGCGAGGATGTCGGGATTCTCCACCAGCGGCAGCGGCGCCGGCCCCGTGCCGTCCTTCTTGATCTTCTTCGCGCCGGCTTCGCGCTCCGGGCGCCAGTCAGCCACCGCGGCGGCGAAGACGGCGATGTCGGCCGGCAGCGCCGCCTCGACCGCTGCCAGCATCTCCCGGGCGCTCTCGACCCGCACGACGGCGACGCCCGGTGGATCGGGGATCGCGACGGGCCCGGAGACGAGGGTCACGGCGGCGCCGGCCTGGGCGGCCGCCGCCGCGATGGCGTGACCCTGGCGGCCCGACGACCGGTTGGCGATGTAGCGGACCGGATCGATGGGCTCGTGCGTCGGACCGGAGGTGACGAGCACGCGCCGGCCCGCGAGGATCCGGGGGCCCGAGGCTTCCGCCAGGAGCCGCTCGACGGCATCCGCGATCTCGTTGGGTTCGGCCATGCGGCCGGGGCCGCTCTCCGGCTCCGCCATCTTCCCCGCGTTGGGGCCGACGATCCGCACGCCGTCGCCCTCCAGGGTCGCGCGGTTGCGGCGGGTCGCCGGGTGCGCCCACATCTGCACGTTCATGGCTGGCGCGATCAGGATCGGCAGGGTGGTCGCCAGCAGCACCGTCGTCGCGAGGTCGGCGGCGTGGCCGCCGGCCATGCGGGCCATCAGGTTCGCGGTGGCCGGGGCCACCACCACGGCATCCGCTTGGCGAGCCAGCCTGATGTGGCCGATCTCGGCTTCGGACGCGCGGTCGAACAGGTCGGTATGCGCCCGTTCCCCGGCCAGCGCCGCCGCGGCCAGCGGGGTCACGAATTCCTGCGCGCCCTCGGTCAGCAACGGGCAGACACTGGCGCCGCGCTCGCGCAGGCGCCGGATCAGGTCGAGGGCCTTGTAGGCCGCGATGCCGCCGCCGATGACGAGCAGGATGCGGCGGTTGACGAGGGTCTCGGTCATGCCGGAAACCCTCTGCGCGCAGGGCTCCGCCCGTCAAGCGCGCTCACGCGGCGGCGGGGACCGCGGGCACCTTCAGGCCTCCGAAGCGGCGCTCGCGCCGGGCGAACTCGGCCACGGCTGCAGCGAGATCGTCGGGACCGAACTCGGGCCACATCCGCTCGGTGAACATCAGCTCCGCGTAGGCCGCCTCCCACAGCATGAAGTCGGAGAGCCGCTGCTCGCCACCAGTGCGGATCAGCAGATCGACATCCACCGGAGACCCGTGCATCGGGCCCGCCACGAGGGTGCCGAAGCTCTCGCGCGTCGGCTCCTCCGCGCCCTGGAGGCGCTGCGCCGCCGCGATGATGGCGTCGCGGGCCGAGTAGTCCACGCAGATGCGCAGGTGCAGGCGCGTGCCCGCGGCGGTCGCGGCCTCGGCCGCCGCGATGGCCGCGGGGATACCCTCAGGCAGCCGGTCGCGGCGGCCAACAACGCTGAGCCGCGTGCCGGTGCGGGCGAGCCGCTGGGTCTCGTTGCGCAGGTAGGACCGAAGCAGCCGCATCAGGCCGCCGACCTCTTCGGCCGGGCGCTGCCAGTTGTCCGCCGAGAAGGCGTAGAGCGTGAGCGTGCCGATGCCGTGGTCCGGGCAGGCTTCGGCGGTGCGGCGGATCGCCTCGACGCCGCGATGATGGCCGGCCAGCCGCGGCAGGCCGCGCTGCGTCGCCCAGCGCCCGTTGCCGTCCATGATGATCGCGGCGTGCAGGGCCTTCGGCGCTGCTTCGCTTTGCATCGTAAAGTCTCCCGGCATGACCGCGTCTTCTGAAGTCTATCGGTTCGGCATTAACAATCTTGGGAGGATCCGGCAGTCTCACGCCGGTTTCGTGGCCGGATCGAGGCCGCGTCGGCCCGGATCGGGCCCGCGCTCGGCCGCGGACGCGGCGTCCCGGACGACCTGCTCCAACACGCCCAGATAGCCGATGAAGCGCTGGCGCCCGATCGCCGTCAGACGGCACACGGTCTGGGGACGATTGTGGGAGAAGCCCTTCTCCAGGCTCACCAGATCGGCCTCGCTGAGCACCGCGAGGTGGCGGCTCAGGTTACCGTCGGTGAGACCGCACAGGCGCTTGAGATCCGGAAACGGGAGGCCCTTCGGGTGCGCCACCAGGGAGGTCAGCACGCTGAGCCGCGCCCGCTCGTGGATGATCCTGTCGAGCCCCTCGTAGGAGAAGCGTCCGTCGTCCCGATCGGAGGCCATCATCGAGGCTCGTCATCGAAGGATCGGGCGCCGTGATGGACGATCGCCGCCAGCCACACCTGGCCGACCAGGAAAGGCAGACCCATCGTCCAGGGCGAGAGGGCGTGCGTCTCCGCCGAGACCGCCAGCACGACGAGACCGGCGAGAAGGTACCACGCGCCGACGCCCTGCACCGCCCGGGGCAGTATGCGCGCCGAGGCGAACAGGCCGAGGCCCACCAGCACCTGCCACAGGCCCGGCAGCATCCAGACCTCGCCGGGGGCGAACCGCGCGATCACCAAGGCGAGGCAGGCGCCTGCGCCGGCGGCCGGCAGGAACACCTCGATCGCGTTCCAGACCATCGCGTCGGCGAGGCCGGAATGCAGGCGGCGGCTGCGCCGGATCGCCTCGATGCCGATCATCAGGAAGGCCACCAGCGCCGCCGCAACCCAGAGGCCGAAGAAAAGGCCGCTCCGGGCCGATGGATCGCCGAGCCACAGGGCCTGTCCGGCCGCACAGGCGAGCGCCAAGCCGCCGGTGCCGGCGACGGTCGCGGCGCCGAGACCGCGGAACGCCGTATCGCGCGCGATCTGCGAGCGGATCGCGACGATGTCGGCCAGCGCCTTGTCCAGGTCCTGCACGTGGCTCAATCCCCGCGCCGCAGCATGCTTTGCATCACAAAGTATCGGCCGAACATGATTGTCGCAACCCGTCCGCTCGGATCATCGGTCCGAATAGTTTCAGGCTTGATCCCGTCCGTCGAGACCGGCGCGCGGCGAATTCTACCTAGAAGTTGCAATTGCGTGCCAGGTCTCGGCCCGGCGCCCGAAATACGCCGGATCGGGCAGAGAGCGATCAATGATCGTCAAACACCGTAGGGCACGGGGTTTCTCCGGGCGCGTGCCGGAACCATATTGGGCACATGCCGACGCCGAAGAAACCGCGCACCGCTTCCGTCTTGAGCACGTCCGCCAAGGCCTCGAAGCCCGAGCTGAAACCGCTCGACACCTATCTGGCCGAGTTGCTGAATCCCGCTCTCAATCGCAACCGGCCGCCGCCGGCCGAAGCAGCGCCGGAAGCAGCACCCGGGAAGCCCGCGCGACCGGGCAGGGCGAGGCGCGACACGCCCGCGGGGGGCTCCAGCAAGGCCGGAGGGAAGGCTGCCACCCGCCGGGCGGAGATCGCCCGCGACGGCTTCGCGGAGGCGCCGCAGGCCGGCTACGCGCTGGGAGACGCCGCGGATGTCGATCCGCGCCTCGCCCAGGCGCTCGGCCTGACACCGCCCGAGGACGGCCCCGCTCCGGAGGGCGCCGACCTGCCGGATCCCGGCAGCGACGGCGGCGCCTCGGCGACCGTGACGGCCTTGGAACGGCTGCTCACCGAGGGCAACCCGCTGTTCAAGAACGGCCAGACCTGGGTCCCGCACCGGCCTGAGCGCCCGCAGAAATCCGAGGGCGGCGTCCGGTTCACGCTGAAATCCGAGTTCACGCCGGCCGGCGATCAGCCGAAGGCCATCGCCGAACTGGTCTCCGGCGTGCAGGCCCACGAGCGCGACCAGGTGCTGCTCGGCGTCACCGGCTCGGGCAAGACCTTCACGATGGCCAAGATCATCGAGGAGACGCAGCGCCCGGCCCTGATCCTGGCGCCCAACAAGACGCTGGCCGCGCAGCTCTACGGCGAATTCAAGGCGTTCTTTCCCGACAACGCCGTCGAATACTTCGTTTCCTATTACGATTATTACCAGCCGGAGGCCTACGTCCCGCGCTCCGACACATTCATCGAGAAGGAATCCTCGATCAACGAGCAGATTGACCGGATGCGCCATGCCGCCACCCGCGCCCTGCTGGAGCGCGACGACGTCATCATCGTCGCCTCGGTCTCATGCATCTACGGTATCGGCTCGGTCGAGACCTACACGGCGATGTCGTTCACGGTCTCGCTCGGCGAGCGGATCGAGCAGCGCCAGCTCATCGCCGACCTCGTGGCCCTGCAGTACAAGCGCATCCAGTCGGATTTCGCCCGCGGCACCTTCCGGGTCCGAGGCGATTCGATCGAGTTGTGGCCGGCCCACTTGGAAGACCGCGGCTGGCGGATCGGTCTGTTCGGCGACGAGGTGGAAAGCATCGTCGAGTTCGACCCGCTCACCGGCAAGACCATCTCCGAGCTGAAGTTCGTGAAGGTCTACGCCAACTCGCACTACGTCACGCCGCGCCCGACGCTGCAGCAGGCGATCAAGGGCATCAAGACCGAACTGAACGGCCGCATCGAGGAGCTGATCAAGATGGGCCGCCTGATCGAGGCGCAGCGCATCGACCAGCGCTGCACCTTCGACATCGAGATGATCGAGGCCACCGGCGCCTGCAACGGCATCGAGAACTATTCCCGCTACCTCACCGGCCGGAAGCCGGGCGAGCCGCCGCCGACCCTGTTCGAGTATCTGCCCGACAACGCCCTGGTCTTCACGGACGAGAGCCACGTCACCGTACCGCAGATCGGCGGCATGTACCGGGGCGACTTCCGCCGCAAGGCGACGCTCGCCGAGTACGGCTTCCGGCTGCCCTCCTGCCTCGACAACCGCCCGCTCCGCTTCGAGGAGTGGGACGCCATGCGGCCGATGACCGTCCACGTCTCGGCCACGCCCGGCAAGTGGGAGATGGAGCAGACCGGCGGCGTCTTCGCCGAGCAGGTGATCCGCCCGACCGGCCTCGTCGACCCGGTGATCGAGGTGCGCCCGGCCCGCAGTCAGGTCGACGACCTGCTGGGCGAGGTCCGCGAAGTGGCGCAGGCCGGCTACCGGACGCTCGTGACCACGCTGACCAAGCGCATGGCGGAGGACCTCACCGAGTACCTGCACGAGAACAGCGTGCGGGTGCGCTACATGCACTCCGACATCGACACGCTGGAGCGGATCGAGATCATCCGCGATCTCAGGCTCGGCGCCTTCGACGTGCTGATCGGCATCAACCTGCTGCGCGAGGGCCTCGACATCCCGGAATGCGCCCTGGTGGCGATCCTCGACGCCGACAAGGAGGGCTTCCTCCGGTCGGAGACCTCGCTGATCCAGACCATCGGCCGCGCCGCCCGCAACGCCGATGCGCGCTGCATCCTCTACGCGGACACCATCACCGGCTCGATGGAGCGGGCGATGGCCGAGACCGAGCGCCGCCGCGCCAAGCAGCTCGCCTACAACGCCGAGCACGGCATCACACCGCAGAGCGTGAAACGCGGCATCGCCGACATCCTCAGCAGCGTGTTCGAGCGCGACCACGTCCAGGTCGATACCGGTCTGGCCAAGGATGCCATCACGGTGGGCCACAACCTCAAGGCCGTGATGGCGGACCTCGAGAAGCGCATGCGCGCGGCCGCCGCCGATCTCGACTTCGAGGAGGCGGCGCGGCTGCGCGACGAGCTCAAGCGGCTTCAGGCCACCGAGCTTCTGGTCTCGGACGATCCGATGGCCCGGCAGGGCGATGTGGAGCGCGAGGCCGGCAAGTTCGGCCGGAAGCCGCCGCGCGGGGCAGGGGGCAGCCGCATCGCCAAGCCCGACCTCGACAACATGGGCCCAGGGACGGACCGGGAGCTGCCGGTGGGCGGCCTCGCACCGGTCTGGCAGGAGAGGCCGAAGCCGCGCTCGACCCAGGGGCTCGGCGGGCAGAAGCCGAAGTACAAGGGCGGCGGCGGGCGGCGGCGCGGCTGACTGGCCGCCGCCGGAGCCTCATGCTGCCGCGTTGTCCCGGCCGGCGCGATGGGTGGCCGCGGCATCGCCCGCATCGACGATCGCCTGCGCGATCCGGACCACGAGGGCGTTACAGGCCTCGTCGTAGGCGCGGGGATCCGCCTGCACGGCTGCCTCCGCGAGGGTGCCTCCGCGATCCCGAACGATCTCGCGCGCGGTGCGCAGCGCATCGGCGAAGGGTTCGAACGGGCGGGGCATCGTGGCGCTCCGGAAGGGCCGGGCCATCCCAGCCCGCGTTGGCGGCTGGAACGAGCGTGCCGGCGAAACTGTTCCCGGCGACGCTGGACGCCAGTGCCGCAGGGGCCCAGATCAGACCTCGGTGAGAAACGAGCACGCGATGGCATCCGAGACGAACGCACGCCCCACCCTCGACGACGACACCCTCGCCTTCGCCGCCCGGGTCTTCCAGTATGCTCGGATGGGCCACGCCGAGGAATTGGCCGATCTGTTCGGCCAGGGGCTGCCGGCGAACCTGCGCAACGACAAGGGCGACAGCCTGCTGATGCTCGCCGCCTATAGCGGCCAGGAGGCGGCGGCCCGGATCATCCTCGAGGCCGGCGGCGACCCGGAGCTAGCCAACGACCGCGGCCAGACGCCGCTCGCCGGCGCGGCCTTCAAGAACGATCTGGCTATCGCGCGGCTGCTGCTTCAGCACGGTGCCGCGGTGGACGGGGTCGGCGACGGCACCCGCACCGCCCTGATGACGGCGGCGATGTTCGACCGGACCGAGATGGTCGATCTCCTCCTCCGGCACGGGGCCGACCCGGAGCGCCGCGACATCTCCGGCCAGAGCGCCGCCGATATGGCGCGGGCGATGGGCGCGCAGGCGACGCCGGCCCAGCTCGACGGGGTGGCGAAGCGCTAGCGGGGCCATACCCGGAATCGAATGTGTTTCCGGCGCGACATGCGTCTTATCGGGAGAAGAAATTGTCGCGTTGGATCGGCGTTGCCCTGCTTGCCAGCTATGCTGGGTCTGCTGCCTTCGCGGCCTCCGCCGCCGAAACCCCATGGCCGGCCTTCGGCCACGATCCGAGCAACCGCAACTTCTCCGATCTGACCCAGATCGACCGCGACAATGTCGCCCGGCTGCGACCCGCCTGGCTCTTCCAGACCGGCGTCACGGGCTACTTCCAGGCCCAGCCCGTGATGGTGGACGGCACCCTTTACGTCTCCACGACGCAGAACAACGTCGCGGCGCTCGATGCCAAGACCGGCAAGCCCGTCTGGACCTACACGCACAAGCCGCGCACGGAGAAGATCTTCGGGCCGCCCTCAAACCGCGGGCTCGCCGTGTCCGGTGGCCTCGTCTTCGAGGCGACCATGGACGGACGCCTGATCGCGCTGGACGCCAAGACCGGCCGGATGGTCTGGGACAAGGAGGCGGTGCGCCCGGAGGAGGGCGAGACCGAGACCGCCTCGGGCCTCGCGGCGACGCTCGGCGGCAAGCCGGTGCAGGGGTCGAGCCGCCTCGGCTTCAAGATGCCGCCACTGGTCGCCGACGGCCTCGTGATCGTCGGCGTGACCGGCGCCGGCTACGGACTCCATATCGAGGACGAGACGGGCGGCCTCGACGGCGGCTCGGTGGTCGGCATCGAGGGCGGCTACGGCCGGCGCGGCTGGCTCGCCGCCTACGATGCCAGGACCGGTGACGAGCGGTGGCGCTGGTACGTCACCCCCTCGGAGGGCTGGGAGGGCGGCTTCGTCGAAGCGATCGCCGACGGCACGCCGCTGCATCGCGACATCGCCGCGGAGAAGGCGGCGGCGCCGGCCAACCGCGACGCCTGGCGGGTGGGCGGCGGCTCGCTCTGGATGACGCCGGCCTACGATCCCGATCTCGGGCTGATCTTCCTCGGGACCGGCAACCCGGCGCCGCAGAATTTCGGCCTCTCCCGGCCCGGGGACAACCTCTACACGATGTGCCTCGTCGCCCTCGACGTGAAGACCGGCAAGCTCCGCTGGTACTACCAGCAGGTGCCGCACGACGAGTGGGGCTACGACGTCGCCGCGCCGCCCTTCCTGCTCGACGGGCCGAACGGCAGCAAGGCGGTCGCCTCCGCGAGCAAGACCGGCTGGATCTACGTCCACGACCGCGCGACGGGGAAACTGATCGCGCGCTCCGCCCCGCTGGTCGACCAGAAGAACCTGTTCGCGCCTCCGACCCCGCAGGGGACCGTGGTGGCGCCCGGGCCCCTCGGCGCCGTCTCCTGGCCGCCCACCGCCTATGACGGGCGGCTGGCCTACGTGCAGGTGCGCCACGGTGCGACAACCTACACGGTCAAGACCGTGCCGGCGGCCCCGGGGCGCCCGGAGATCCGCTACACCGAGACCAGCGAGGCCAAGGGCGAGCCGTCCTTCAGCACGCTCACGGCCGTCGATCTCGCCGATGGCGGCAAGATCGCGTGGTCGGTGCGGTCCGCGAGCCGCCTGTCGGCGGGCACCCTCGCCACCGCCGGCGGCCTCGTCTTTTCCGGCGAGGAGGACGGCCACCTCGACGCCCACGACACGCGCGACGGCCGGGTACTCTGGCGCTTCCAGTGCGGCGCCGGCATCAGCGGGCCGGCGATGACCTACGCGCTGGACGGCAAGCAGTACCTGGCGGTGGCGGCCGGGGGCGCGTCGTTCACGAAGGCCGCCGGCTTCGGTACCGGCGACGCGCTGCTGGTCTTCGCGCTGCCCGACTGAGGCCCGCGGCCTTCGCTCAGTTGGCCGCGATGGCGTAGCGTGTCCGCAGGCGCAGGCCGAACACCGCCATCATGAACATGCAGCAGGTGGCGTTGTTGCCGTTGTACAGGACCGTCTCGAAGGAGGCTGAGACGAGGCCGAGGAACCACAGGCGCAGGAACAGCAGCGTCTCGGCGTCGAGCCGGGTGCCGCCCGCCGCGCGCTGGAGGTCGCGGACCGGCGCCAGCACGAAGGCCACGACGGTGAGGGCGAGGAACGGGAAGCCGCCGATCAGCGCCGTGTCGAGATAGGCGTTGTGCGAGTGGTTGGCGCTGTTCACCCAGGTCAGCTCCTCGGAGCCGCCGTACATGGTGCGCTCGGTCATCCAGAACGCGCCGATCCCCCATCCGCGCCAGGGGCGGACGAAGATGTTGTCGATGGCGAATTGCCAGATCTCGCTGCGCCCCGTGAAGGTCGCGTCGGTGAGGAGCACCCCGACGGCGTCCCGGATCGGCGCCACCAGGACGGAACCGATCGAGATCAGCGAGAACCCGATCACCGGGCCGAGAAGCAGAAGCGACCGGGCGAAGCCGCCGGTGAAGACCTGACAGAGGCCCGTGACGGCGAGGATCACCGGCAGGAGGGCGATCGCGGTCTTCGAGCCGCTCGCCACCAGGAAGCCGGCGGCCAGGAGCACGATGGTCCAGCCGAGCACGCGGCTGGCCGCGGTGGCGACGTACAGGCCGACGATCACCAGGATGACCATGGCGGCACCGGCCTCGTTCTTCTGCGGAAAGATCCCGCGCCAGAGGCCGGGATGGCTCGGATCGGAATTGACGTCGAAGGCCGAGTGGATCGCGAGGTTCGGCACCAGGGCCACCGCGAGATAGGATGCGATCAGGATCACCAGGGCCGCGCCCGCGAGGGTCAGGGCGAGCTGCCGGGGCGAGCGCGCGACGATCAGAACGCCGGCCGACAGCCCGGCGGCGATCGCCAGCAGGGTCAGCCGCCGCAGCGACAGGCTCGGCTCGATCGACAGCAGCGCGGTGAGCGCGAGCCAGAGGCCGCACGCCATCAGCGGCCAAGTCGCGAGGGAACGCAGGTGGCGGATCCCGATCCGGTGGATGGCCCAGGCCATCACGCCACCCGTCACGAGGAAGAGCAGCTGCGTCAGCGCGCTGCCGTCCTCGGCCGCCGCGAGGGACGACCGGTCCGCCAGATCCACGAGCCACAGGTGGTTCCAGAGCAGGACGAAGACGGCGCCGTTGAGGAGTACCCGCACGACGTCCGGCACGTCGCGGCCGGCGATGCCGCGCTGCCGCCCGTCGGCCGGAACCCCGATCGCCGCGTCCGCAGAAGCCATGTCGTCCCACCGCGAGGGCCGCGCCGTGCGGCCTGCCTCATACTAGCGGCAGGCAGCCCTGGGGCGATGGCAAACTGACGTGTGCCCCGATCAATCGCGCGATAACCTTGATGCGCCGCTCAGCGCCGCATCGTGTACTGCGAGCGGCCGGCCGATTGCCGCATCAGGAAGGCGGCCATCTCGGCGAGTTCCGGCGCCTTCGACCGGAAGGTGACCGACAGGGCAAGCAGCGTGTCCTTGTGGTCGAGCCCCGCGTAGATCCGCTCCTGCACGGGCACGTGCTCAGCCCGCAGCCTGGCGGCGAGGCTGACCGTGTGGCGCGGCTTCACCACCGTGTCGGCCTCGCCGGTCGCCAGGAAGGCCGGCGGCGACAGCGGGCCGACGAAGCTCCCCGGCTGCGTGGCGGGCAGATCGGGCGCCTGCCCGAAAACCTTGGTGGTGGTGTCCTGGTCGAGCGGCAGGAAATCGTAGGGGCCGGACAGGCCCGCCACGGCTTTGATCACCTTGGGATCGACTCCGACGGCCGTGAGGTAACGGGGATCCAGGCCGAGCATCACGGCGTTGTAGGCGCCGGCCGAGTGGCCGGCGAGCACGATCCGGCGCGGATCGCCACCATAGCCGGCGATGTTCTCCCGCACCCAGGCCACGGCCGCGGCCCCGTCCTCCAGAAAGCCCGGGAACGGCGCCTCCGGGAAGAGCCGGTAATCCGGGAGCACCGTGACGAAGCCTTGCGCGGCCAGGGCGTGCCCCACGAAGGCGTAGTCGTCCTTGGAGCCGCTCTGCCAGGAGCCGCCGTAGAAGAAGACGAGCACCGGCGCGTTCTCGGCCGCCGCGACGGGCACGTAGACGTCGAGGCGCCGCCGCGGCCCCTCGCCGAAGGGCTGGTCCTTCGCTGCGAGGCGCCCCCCGGATCGCGCGGGCCGATCGCGTCGAACAGGGCGAGCGGCGAGGCGGCGGTGAACCCGAAGGCGGCGAGTCCGAGGCAGAGGAGGCTGGCGAGCGCGGTGAGGAGCCGTGTCATATCCCATCCGGTTGTCCCGACGGGCCCATACGGCACCGCTCTCAGGGCGGATTGATGACGCTCCTGGGGCGGATCGCGGAAAATCAGGTGCGCAGCACGATGCAGGCGCCGCCGACCTTGCGGATGCGGCCGCACAGGTCGTCGGCGGCCTGCCGGCTCTGCGCCGGGATGCGGATCCGGTAGAAGGCCCGGGTCCCGCGGTTGCGCAGGCGCGTCCCGATGATCATCGGTCGGACCTCGCCGATCACGCCGGCATAGCTGCTGCGGGCACGGTTGAAGCTCTGGAGGGCGAGCGCCTTCGAGAAGTTGCCGGCGAGCTGGATGCCCCACGGCGCGGCCGGGCCCTCGTTGAGGCCGAGGGCGAAGCGGTCGCCGCGGGCCGGGATGCGCAGGCTGGCGGTGACCTGCAGGCAGGTCTGCGGCGCCTCCGGCTTTGCCTCCTTCGCCTCCTTCGCGTCCTTCTCCGGTTTGGCCGGGGCGACACCCTCGGGATACTCGATCGCCTTGCCGGGTCCGGTCCGCCAATCCTCCGCCGGCACGCCCGTGATGGCGGCCACGTAGGCGCGAGTCTCGGCCGGCAGGCCGCCGTCGCCGGACAACCACTTGCTCACCCGCGCCGCGCCGCCGTTGTAGGCCGCGGCGGCGAGACCGAGATTGCCGAACTGCCTCTTCAGGTCGGCCAGAAGGTGGGCGGCGTGCGGAATCGCCTGTTCGGGGTCGAAGGGGTCGAGGAGCCCGCGCTCCCGCGCGGTCCCCGGCATGAACTGCGCGACGCCCTGCGCGCCGGCCGGGCTGACGACGCCCACGCGAAAACTGCTCTCGCGCCAGATCAGCCGGGTCAGGAACGGCACCGGCAGGCTGCGGGCCTTCGCGGAATCGTCGATGAGGCGGCAGAGCGCCTGCTCGACGGTCTCGGTCGCGCCCTCGGACGGAACGGCCGCGGCGGGGCGCGCCGTGAACAGGAGGAGAAGCGCGAGCAGCGCGCCGAGGCGCAGGGGGGAGATAGCCACCCCGGCGCTTGTAGCGACCTTCGGTTGCGGATCAATCCGCGCGAAAAGCCGTCGGGCCACTCAATCCCCGGTTTCATGACGGAGCCGGCGCATCGTCCCAGGCCGGGGCATCGGTTCCGAGCCGGCGCGCGGCCCGCGTCCAGTGCATCGGCGCGTGCGCCACCGAGACCGGCGGCCGCAGGCGCCGCGCGGCCCCCCAGAAGGTCGCTTCCACCTCGGGCGCCAGATCGGCTTTCGTCTCGGGAGCGAGCGGTCCGGCGGCCTCGGCCGGGACGGCCCCCGCGAGAAAGGCCGCCGTGCGGGCAAGGGACAGCCGGGCCCGGCCGCCAACGCCGTCCGAGAGCCGGCGCGCGAGCAGCCGCAGCACCGCCGCGGCCATCATGTAGCCGGTGGCCTGGTCGAGCGCCTGCACCGGGAGCGGCACCGGCCGGTCGGCCTGCGTCCAGTCCTGCCCCGCCGCGGCGATCCCGCAGCTCATCTGGACGAGGCTGTCGAAGCCGCGCCGCCCCGCCCAGGGACCGGACCAGCCGTAGGCGTCGAGACAGACCTCGACGAGGCCGGGGGACTGCCTCTCCCGCGCCGCCTCTCCGTAGCCGAGCCCGTCGAGCGCACCGGGACGATAGCCGTGGACCAGCACGTCCGCGCCGGCGAGCAGCTCCTCGAAGACCGCCCGGTCCGCCGCCCGGCGCAGGTCGAGCCGGGCGCAGGTCTTGCCCAACGTCATCTCCGGCTCGAGCGGGGCCTCGTCCCAATCGGGCGGATCGATCCGCAGCACGTCCGCGCCGAACCCCGCGAGGAAGCGGGTCGCCACCGGCCCGGCGAGGACCCGCGTCAGGTCGAGCACCCGCAGGTTCGCGAGGGGTCGTCCGGCCCGGGGGCTCCAGCGCGAAGGCGACCGGCCGGCAACGGGCTGGAGTGCCACCAGCGGCTCCGGGGCCACGGCATGCCCCGCCGGATGCGCCATCCATTCGGCGAGTCCGCGCATCTCGGCCGCGCAGCCGCCCTCCGTGAGGATCGCCGCCTCCAGCTCGGCCTTGTCCCAGCCCGCCACCGCCCGCGCAATCCCGGCGCGATCCGTCTGGGTGCCGAGCACCCGCTCGGCCGCCGCCCGGTGGTGCGGGGCGTTGGTGTGGAGCCGGATCCAGCCGTCCCGGGTCGGATAATCCCCCGCCACGGGGTCCCACGGCGCCGGGAGGCGCCACCCGTCCGGACGGAGCGAGGCCGCGAACCAGAAGGAGGCGAGCCGTCGGTCGACGCTCACGGAACCCGTCGCCCCCGCGACCTCCGCGAGGGCGACCCCGGCGGCGGCGATCGAGCCGGCCGCCAGGTCGGTGACCGCGAAGGCCGAGGGCAGGGCGCCGGCCCCGTCGAAGCGTAGAGACGCGAGGGCCGCGGGCGGCCCGTCGAGCGCCGCCCAGATCTCCGCGGCAAACGCTTCGCCGTGCGCGCTCATGACGACCTCCTCACCCGACGCTCGGGTGCGCCGGTAACGTACACGACCGCGCTCCCGGCGGCGTGATGAGGTGATCCCACTCGCTCGCCTCATCCTGAGGTGCCGCGGAGCGGCCTCGAAGGAGGCTTCCAGCCGGCCGCGCGATTCTTGAAGGCCTCCTTCGAGGCCTGCGCTTACGCTCCGGCACCTCAGGATGAGGGCAAGGGTTGGAAGGCTCAGGCGGGCCTGCGTCATCCGGTGTCGTGTGCTTTGGCGCGCGGATCCGAGGGGTGAGACCGATCGGGTCGCGGCGTGACCGCACGATAGACTAGGGTCCGCGCTCCGGCGCGCTATAAGGGGCCCATGTCCGAAACCCAGCCGCTCCTCTCCGTCGAGGGACTGTCCGTCGCCTTCCGGTCCCGGGAGGGCGAGACGGTGGCGGTCGACGGCGTCGATTTCACCATTTGTCGGGGCGAGACCGTGGCGCTGGTGGGCGAGTCGGGATCGGGCAAGTCGGTGACGGCGCTGGCGATCCTGCGGCTCCTCGACGGCGCGGCCCGCCCGGGCGGGCGGATCCTGTTCAAGGGCCGCGACCTCGCGGGCCTGCCCGAGCGGGCGATGCGCGATGTGCGCGGCGCCGACATCACCATGGTGTTCCAGGAACCCATGACGTCGCTCAACCCGCTCCACACGATCGAGCGGCAGATCGGCGAGGTGCTGGGCCTCCATCGGGGGCTCACCGGCAAGGCGGCCCGGCGGCGGATCCTTGAACTCTTGGACCTCGTCGGTCTGCGCGACGCGGAGCGCCGCATGGGCGCTTACCCGCACGAGCTCTCCGGCGGCCAGCGCCAACGGGTGATGATCGCCATGGCGCTCGCCTGCGAGCCCGATCTCCTCGTCGCCGACGAGCCGACCACGGCGCTCGACGTCACCGTGCAGGCGCAGATCCTGGCCCTGCTCGCCGACCTGCAGAAGCGCCTCGGGATGGCGATGCTGTTCATCACCCACGATCTCGGCATCGTCGAGCGAATCGCCGACCGGGTCTGCGTGATGCTGAAGGGCAAGATCGTGGAGGCGGGCGAGACCCGGTCGGTCTTCGCGAACCCGCAGCACGACTACACCCGTCGCCTGATCGCCTCGGAGCCGAAGGGCCGCGCCAACCCGGTCCCGGCCGATGCCCCGCCGCTCGTCGAGGCCGGTCCGCTCAAGGTCTGGTTCCCGCTGAAGGCGGGTTTGCTCCGACGCGTCGCCGGCCACGTCAAGGCGGTGGACGGCGTCTCCCTCCGGGTCCGCGCCGGCGAGACCGTGGGCGTCGTCGGGGAGTCCGGGTCCGGCAAGACGACGCTCGGCCTCGCCCTGCTGCGGCTGACCGGCTCGGAAGGTCCGATCGTGTTCCTGGGCAAGGCCATCGACGGCTACGGCGTGGCGCAGATGCGCCCCCTGCGCCGGGACATGCAGGTGGTCTTCCAGGATCCCTACGGCTCGCTCTCGCCGCGCATGTCGGTGGCCGACATCGTCGCCGAGGGTCTCGTGGTCCAGGGTGCCGTCCGCTCCCGGGCCGAGCGCCGCGCCGTGGTCTCGAAGGCGCTCACCGATGTCGGGCTCGATCCGGCCGCCATGGACCGCTACCCGCACGAGTTCTCCGGCGGTCAGCGCCAGCGGATCGCCATCGCGCGGGCCATGGTGCTCAACCCCCGCTTCGTCGTGCTCGACGAGCCGACCTCGGCGCTCGACCGCTCGGTCCAGGCGCAGATCGTGACGCTGCTGCGCGACCTGCAGCGCGAGCGCGGCCTCGCCTACCTGTTCATCAGCCACGACCTGAAGGTGGTTCGGGCGCTCGCCAACTATGTCGTGGTCATGCAGAACGGCCGCGTGGTCGAGGAGGGCGCCGCGGAGTCGATCTTCGCGAACCCGCAGACCGCCTATACCCGCGCCCTGTTCAAGGCCGCCTTCGCCCTCGACAGCGACGCCCCGGCCGAGCTGGAGCCGGCCTGACCGTGGCGCGCGCGCTCATCATCGTCCTCGATTCCGTCGGCATCGGCGGGGCGCCGGATGCCGAGGCCTACGGCGATGCCGGCTCCGACACGCTCGGGCACATCGCCGAGGCCTGCGCGGCCGGGCGCGGCGACCGCGCGGGGCTCCGCGCCGGACCGCTGCGGCTGCCCCACCTCGCAGCGCTGGGGCTCGGGCTCGCCGCGGCCGGAGCGTCCGGCCGGATCCCGCCGTATCTCGCCCCTGAGGGCCCCCCGGGAGGCGCCTACGGCCACGCCGTCGAGACGGCCGCCGGCAAGGATACGCCCTCCGGCCACTGGGAGATCGCCGGCCTGCCCCTGCCCGAGCCCTGGGGCCACTTCCCCGACACGGCGCCGGCCTTCCCGACCGACCTCGTGCAGACCCTGATTGCCGAGGGCGGTCTGCCGGGAATCCTCGGAGACCGGCACGCACCGGGCGTCGCCATCATTGACGAACTCGGGGCCGAGCACCTCCGGACGGGGCGGCCGATCTGCTACACCTCGGCCGACAGCGTGTTCCAGATCGCCGCCCACGAGGACGACTTCGGGCTGGAGCAGCTCTACGACCTGTGCCGCGTGGCGCGGCGCCTATGCGATCCCTACCGGGTCTGCCGCGTGATCGCGCGGCCGTTCGTGGGCTCGCCGGAGACAGGCTTCCGCCGGACCGGCAACCGCAAGGATTTCGCCGTGGAGCCGCCGGGCCGCACGCTTCTCGATCAGGCGGAGGCGGCCGGCCGCGCGGTGGTGAGCGTGGGCAAGATCGGCGACATCTTCGCCCACCGCGCCACCGGCCGCGAGATCAAGCCCGGTCCGAATGCCGCCTGCCTCAAGGCCGGCCTCGAGGCCCTGCAGGACCTGCCGGACGGCGGCCTGATCTTCGTCAACCTGGTGGATTTCGACACGGAGCACGGCCACCGCCGCGACGTGCCCGGCTACGCGGCCGAGCTGGAGGCGTTCGACGCGCGCGTCCCTGAAATCCTGGCGGCGCTTCGCCCGGGCGATCTCGCGGTGATCACCGCCGACCACGGCAACGACCCGACCTGGACCGGGACCGACCACACCCGCGAGCAGGTCCCGGTCCTGGCCTTCGGGCCGGGCATCGCCGGCCGCGCCATCGGCCGGCGCGACAGCTTCGCCGATATCGGCGCCACGGTGGCGGGCCATCTGGGCCTGCCGTGGGACGGCGCCGGACGGCCGTTCCTGAAGGAGGGACAGCATGCGGGATGACGAAGACCGGCCGCGCAGGCCCGTGACCCACGAGGTCGGGCAATCCCTCGACACGCTCTCGCTCTCCGACCTCGACGAGCGCATCGCACTCCTGCGGGCCGAAATCGCCCGGATCGAGGCAGCCCGATCCGCCAAGCAGGCGGCGCAGGGCGCCGCCGACGCCTTTTTCAAGCGGGGCTGACGCTTGGACCGGTCGGATACTCTCGCGGCCCTGCGGCGCGGCGATCTCGGCGGCGCGCGGGAGCTGCGCCTGCCGGACGGGCTTACCGAGGTCCCGCGCGAGGTCTTCGCCCTGGCCGACACGCTGGAGGTGCTGGATCTCGGCCGTGGCAGCCTGACCGACCTTCCTGCGGATCTCGGGCGGCTGCGCCGCCTCCGGGTTCTGTTCGGCTCCGGCAACCCGTTTGCGCGCCTGCCGCCAGTGCTGGGCGATTGTCCGACGCTGAGCCAGCTCGGCTTCCGTGGCTGCGGCATCAGCGCGGTTCCGGCCGAGGCCCTGCCGCGCGACCTGCGCTGGCTCACGCTCACCGACAACCGGATCGAGCATCTGCCCGGAACTCTCGGCGAGCGCCCACGCCTTCAGAAGCTGATGCTGGCCGGCAACCGCATCGGCGCGCTGCCGGAGACGCTCGCGGGCGCATCGAACCTGGAGCTGATCCGGCTCGCCTGCAACCGCATCGAGACGTTGCCATCCTGGCTGACCCGCCTGCCACGGCTCGCCTGGATCGCCTACGCGGGTAATCCCGCCGAGCCGGCGACGGAGCCCGCCCCGGCGCCCCGGGTGCCGTGGGCGGATCTGGAGGTCGGTGACCTTCTCGGGGAGGGCGCCTCGGGACGGGTACACCGCGCCGGGTGGCGCGGGGAGGCGGTCGCGCTCAAGCTGTTCAAGGGCGCCATGACCAGCGACGGCCTGCCCGAGCGCGAGATGGAGGCCTGCCTCGCCGCCGGCACGCATCCGGCGCTGACCGGAGCGCTGGGCCGCCTCGACGGCCATCCCGACGGCGCGCAGGGGCTGCTGCTCCGGCTTCTCCCAACCCACTGGCGGGTGCTCGCCGGACCGCCGAGCCTCGCGAGTTGCAGCCGCGACATCTACGATGCGGATCTGCGCGTCGGCCCGGAGGCGGCCCTGCGGATCACCCGCGCGGTGGCGGGCGCCGTGGCCCACCTGCACGGACGCGGCCTGCTTCACGGCGACGTCTACGCCCACAACACCCTGTGGGATGCCGGCACCGGCGCGGCCGTGCTCAGCGATTTCGGCGCCGCCTCGGCGCTGCCGGGCGGAGACGCGGGCGCCGCGCTGGCGCGGATCGAGGTGCGGGCGGTCGGCATCCTGATCGGCGAGGTGCTCGAGCGTTGCGAGGCGCCCCCGCCCGGGCTGCAGGCTCTGGTGGAGGCCTGCACGCAGCCGGACCCGGACCGGCGGCCGAGCCTCGTGGAAGTAGTCGCCGCATTGGGTCAGAGGTCGGCCTGAGCCGTCCCGGCAGCGCCCTAATCGGGAATGTCGGCCTGTCGACGCGCCACGACGGCGAAGAGGTCGCCGAGCGCGGCGAGGCTCGCGGCCTGAAGCTGGGGCGCGGGGACCACGCTGCCGTCCGTCGCGGGCAGGTCGCGGGTCGCCGTTGCGGCGGCCACGACGGTCGGACGAAAGCCGAGGTTGAAGGCGCTGCGGGCCGTGGAGTTGACGCACATATGTGTCATGAAGCCCGCCAGGATGAGATCCTTCACGCCCGCCTCCTCCAGGCGCGCCTGGAGATCGGTGCCGACGAACGAACTCGGATAGGCCTTGGTGATCACGGGCTCCTCGCCCTGCGGTGCCACCTCTGGACTGATCTGGCCGATCGGCGCCGTCACGTCGTAGGGCGTGCCTGGACCGGCATCGTGGCGGACGTGGAAGACCGGGATGCCGGCCGCGCGCGCGCGCGCCAGCAGCGCCTCCGCCTCGCGCAACGCCGGCTCGACGCCGTCGAGCCGCATCACACCTTCGCGGTAAGTCTGCTGGAGGTCGATCATCACGAGGGCCGAGCCCTTGAGCGCGGCCGGCTCCGGGCTGAGGCCTGACAGGCCGCGCAGGGTTGCTGGTTCGGACATCCCGTTTCTCCCAGAGCATCACCCGCTGAACGGGGCGATTGTCGTTGGCGAGGGACCCTACACCGCGGCGCCGGGGCGGCACCATCGGCCATTGGTCCCCAGGATGTCGCCGGACGCGCGCCGGCCTATCGCGCCGGCGGCCCCGGATCGATCGCGGGAAGTTCGTTCGCCGGCAGCCCTGGACCGGCCTGGGCCTGCACGCCGCCGCCCCGGGCGCGGTTGGCCAGCGCCACGGTCAGGCGCTCGGCCGTATCGGGCTGCATCACCGCCAGCACCTCGGCCATCTTGCGCGGGTTCATGGCCAGCACGATCGGCACCAGCACGTCGTGGCCGAGGCGGTCGAACACCCGGGCTGCGTCCTTGGGCTTCATCGACTCGTACATCGTGACGATGTTCTTGAGACCCTGCTTCTCGGCTTCCTCCTTCGCCTTGGTGACGGAATCGACCTTGTCCTCCGCCTTCTTCAGGTCGCCGAGACCGGTCTCCAGCTTGCGCTCGGCCTCGCCGAGCATCTTCTCACGCAGGTCCAGCTCGTCGCCCTTCTGGCGCAGGGCGTCGCGCCGGGCGCCGAGCTTCTCCAGCAAGGCGCGCTCAGTGGGCGGGACGGAGGGCGGGGTCGCCGGCTGCGCGGCCGCCGGCTGCGCGGCGGACGGCGCGGGCGGCTCGACGGCCTTCTCGGCCGCGGCTGGGTCCTCCTTGGCCCCCACCGATCCCGTCGTGGCCGGATCGGGGGGCTCGTAGCCTGTGCGCGCCCGCGCCACCGCCCGGCCGTATTCCGGCAGCGCGCCGGTCTCCGGCAAGCCGGCCTGCAGGAGGGTCAGGAGCTTCAGCACGAGGAGGCCGCCCGCCGCCAGGGCCACGGCATCGACGAGGCGCAGCCGCATCGGCCGCACGGGCTTCAGGCGCGAGCGCCGCAGCGCCGTGTCGGTGCGAACCGGCTTCGGGGCGGGTTCAGGCTTCGGTGGTGGAAGCTTCGGGGCCTTGACCCCGGTCACGCGGCGCGGGCCCGGACACGGGCGAGGGCGCGCTCGCTCATGGCGAGGGCGGCGGCGGCGGCCGCGCCGAGGCGCTCGCCGTTCGGGCTGCTGGGCTCTGGCCGGGGCGCGGCCGGGACCGGGGCGGGCGCGGGCGGAGCGGGTGGCGGCTCCGGCCGGGCCGGAACGGTCCGCATCTGCGCCACGATGGCGCCGATGCGCGCCACCACGTGCTCGCCGGCCTCGACCTGCTGGGACAGCTCGGCGGCGCGGGCCGTGGCGGTCTCCAGGCGGGTATTGAGGATGCGATCGGAGTCGTCGACCGCCGCGCGCAGGCCCGCGATGGCGCGTTCGGCGGTGCCGGTGGCCACCATCAGATCGCCGATGGTCTGGCGCAGAGCCGTCTCGTCGCCCTTGAGCTGGCTGATCCGTCGCGACAGCCGCAGCGAGGTCACGATCGTCGCCGCGAGCAGGACGGCGACCAGGATGTCGGCGGCGAGGGTGACGAAGAGACTCATGTCGGGACCCTCATCAGGGCTCAGCTGTCCGAGCGGTTGTTCATCGAGGCCTCGTAGGCCTGGATCGTCGTGCGCGAGCGTCGCAGCGGGCGCGTGACCTGCACGGCGATGTGGCCGTCGACCCGGCCGATCCGGCCCTGCGTCAGCGCCCAGTCGCCGCATCGGACGGTGATCAGGTCCGACGGTTTGGCGTCGAACATCAGCGTCTCGCCAACCTTGAGGCTCATGACCTGCTTCAGAGGCAGCATCATCTCGTGCAGCACCGCCTCCATGGTCACGTCGGCCTGCCAGATCTCGGTGGCGAGGTGTCCCTCCCAGACTTGGTCGCGGCCGAGCTTCTCGCCCATGAAGCTCTGGGTGAGCAGCTCCCGGATCGGCTCGATCGTCGCGTAGGGGAACAGGATCTGCAGCATGCCGCCGCGCCCGTCGACGTCGAGGCGCAGGCTGATCAGGATCGCGGCGTTACCGGGCCGTGTGATGGTGGCGAAGCGCGGGTTGGTCTCGATCCGGTCGATGCCGAAGGTCACCGGCGAGAGCGGCTGGAACGACATCTCCAAGTCGCCCAGCACGATCTCCACGAGGCGGCGCACCAGCGTCATCTCGATGGCGGTGAACGGCCGCCCGTCGAGGCGGCTCGACGAGCCGCCGCGCTTGCCGCCGAGCAGCAGGTCGAAGGTCGCGTAGGCGAGGTTCGAGTCGACCGTGACGAGGCCGGAATTCTCCCACTGCTCGGCCCGGAACACGCCGAGCAGGGTCGGCAGCGGGATTGCGTTGAGGTAGTCGCCGAACCGCACCGACGTGATGTTGTCGAGGGTCACCTCGACGTTGTCCTGGAACAGGTTGCGCAGGGAGGTCGACAGCAACCGGATCATCCGGTCGAAGACGATCTCCAGCATCGGCAGGCGTTCGTACTGGACGACGCCCGAATCGACGATGGCCTGCACGCCCCCGGCCCCGGAGGCCGAGAGCTCGCGCATGGAGAAGCCGAGGACGCCGTCGATCTCGTCCTGGTTCAGCACCCGGTCGTTGCCGGCGAGTTCGGGGAGGTTGTCGCTCTCCCCATCCTCGATCATCGTCGCCCATTCGGCGGCGACGTCGCCCGCGTTGCGCGTCGTGCCCTGCTCGGCGAGGGCGGCACCCCATTCCTCGGCGAGCGACGTGTCGCCGCTCTCGGCGCCCTGCTCCAGGAGGGCCGCCGACCAGTCGTCCTCGGGGAGTTCGTCCTCGGGTTCCATCAGGCGCGCTCGATCAGACCCTGGCGGCGGGACGGGTGAGCGGCCGGATCATTGGACGATCACGTCCTTGAACAGCACGGCCTCCACCTTCGCGGGGAAGAGGGCGATGTTGATGCGCCGGAGCAGCTCCTCGCGCAGCCGGAACAGGCCCACCGAACTGGTGAGGTCGCTGGCGCGCAGCTCGCGCATGTAGATCTGCAACGCGTCCTCGACGCGCGGCATCAGAGGCTTCACCTCTTCCTCGACCTTGCTGTCCTTCAATTCGAGGGCGAGCCGCACCTTCGCAAACCGGGACTTGTCCTGGGGCATCTCCGGGCTGAGGTTCAGGAGCATCTCCCGCACCTCTACAAAGACCACCTGCTTCTTGCCGTCCGGTCCGACGCCCTTGCCGTCGCCGCCCCCGTGGCCACCGCCATGGCCGCCGCCCGACGCGGCTTCAGCGCTGTCGCCGTGGCCACCGCCATGTCCCATCATCAGGTAGGCGCCCGCGCCGCCGCCCACCACGAGGACCGCGGCGGCCACCATGATCATGAGCTTCTTCTTGCCCTTCGGGGCTGCCTCGGCTCCGGCCTCGCCACCCTCGGCGGGGGCCTTTTTGGGCTTCTTGGCCATGAAATAATGCTCTCTCGCGGGAAGCCGCGGGCCCGGTACACCCGGATATCGGAGCATCAGGGTTAACGTGCCGTTAAGCGGGCAATTCCTGCCGGGCCAGGTTTGCCGCGGGGCGCGCCAGTCCTTCGCGCATGGTGACCGGAATCCGACCCAAGCCCTTCAATTCAGAGGGCAAATTCGGTGGGAAATCCGTGGCACGACGTATGCTGAATGGATCGTTGCCGCCTCCGCGGCGCACGAGTCCCCGAGTCCACGATGCAGAATGCCCTCTTCGTCGGCGTGTCGAGCCAAGTGGCGCTCCAGCGCGAGCTGGACGTGATCGCCAACAACATGGCGAACGTGTCGACCACCGGCTTCAAGGCCCGCAACAGCCGCTTCCAGGAATACCTGATGCCGGTGGCGAGCGCGGATTCCTTCGCCCGGCCGGACCGGCGCCTCTCCTACGTGATCGATCAGGGCACGACGCTCGATCTCGGGCAGGGCCCGGTCGAGCAGACTGGCAACCCCCTCAACGTCGCGATCAAAGGCTCGGCCTTCATCGCCGTGCAGTCGCCGCAGGGCGAGCGCTACACCCGCAACGGCGCGTTCGAGATCGACCCGCAGGGCGCGCTGGTGACCAGCGACGGCTACAAGGTCGCGGGCGACGGCGGCCCGATCACCATCAACCCGCAGGAGACCGGCCTCTCGATCGGCCCTGACGGCACGGTGTCGACCAATCTCGGCATCCGCGGCAAGATCAAGCTCGTCACCTTCGCCAACCCGCAGCGGCTGACCAACGAGGGGGCGAACCTCTACGCTTCCCCCGACCCGGCGCGGCCGGCCGGCCTCGAGGGCCGTCTGGAACCCGCCGCGCTGGAGCGCTCGAACGTCCGGCCGGTCATCGAGATGACCCGGCTGATGGACGTGAACCGCTCCTACGCCATGGTGTCGAGCATGATCTCCCGCCTCGACGACCTGCGAGGCACGGCGATCCGCCGCCTCGCCGACGTCGCGTAAGGGAGCCTCGAGCGATGCGCGCCCTCTACTCCGCCGCCACCGGCATGGCGGCCCAGGAACTCAACGTCCAGGTCATCTCCAACAACATCGCGAACCTGCGCACCACCGGCTACAAGCGCCAGCAGGTGCACTTCCAGGATCTGCTCTACCAGAACCTGCGCCGGGCCGGCTCATCGACCTCCGAGCAGAACACCCAGCTGCCGGCCGGCCTCGCCCTCGGCTCGGGCGTGAAGACGACCTCGACGGCCCGGGTGATGTCGCAGGGCACGCTCTCGTCGACCGAGAAGGATTACGACGTCGCGATCCGCGGCGAGGGCTTATTCCGGGTGACGATGCCGGACGGCCGCACCGCCTACACCCGGGACGGTTCCTTCGACCTGTCGGCCTCGGGCCAGCTCGTCACCCGGGACGGCTACCTGCTCGACCCGGCGATCACCGTGCCGCAGACCGCGACCGCGGTGACGATCAGCGCCACCGGCGCCGTGCAGGCGACGCTGCCCGGGCAGACGGCGCCGCAGGCGCTGGGCCAGTTCCAGCTCTCGCGCTTCGTCAACAAGGTCGGCCTCGAATCGATCGGCGACAACCTGTTCATCGAGACCGCGGCTTCCGGGCCGGCGATCAGCGGCCTGCCGGGCGCCGAGGGCTTCGGCAACCTCCAGCAGAGCTACCTGGAGGAGGCGAACGTGAACGCCGTCACGGAGATCTCGTCCCTGATCGCCGCGCAGCGCGCCTACGAGATGAACTCGAAGGTCGTGACCGCCGCCGACCAGATGCTCTCCACCACCACCCAGATGTTCCGCAGCTGACGCGCGCGCCCAGGTCCCCGACGATGTATGCCGGCATGCCCCAAGATCCCGCCTTCGAGCCCGTCGCCCTCTCGCTCGTCAGCACGACGGCGGACGAGAGCGACCTCAGCCCGATCGTCCGCCGCGCCCGCCCGCGGGCGGCGCCTCTCGGCGCGGCCGTGCTGCTGCGCGCCGTGCTGGCTTTCCTGACATTCGCGGCGATCGGCGCCCTGGCCATCCCCGCCATGGCGCGGGCGGACGGCCTGCGGCTGCGCGGCGATATCACTGCCCGGGGCGACGTACTGACGCTCGCCGACCTCGTCGAGGGCGCGCCGGCAGCGATCGCCACGCGCCCGCTGTTCCGCGCCCCGGCCCTGGGGGCCACCGGCACGATCCAGACCCGCCGCATCGTCGACGCGGCCTCGGCGCTGGGCCTCGCCGGCCTCGAAACCGGCGGCCGGCTGCAGATCGCCGTTCAGCGCGCCGCACGGCGCCTGGGACCGCCGGAGCTCGAGGCCGCGCTCAAGCAGGGCCTGCAGGCGGGCTTCGGCCTCGACCCGCGCGGCGTGGCCGTCCGGTTCGACGGCGACAGCCCGGTCCTCCTCGCCCCGGCGGATCTCGAAGGCCAGCCGGCCGCCCTCGACCTGACCTACGATCCGCGGTCCCGCCGGGTGGCGGGGCTCGTCAGCCTGGGCGAGCGGCAGGCCTCGCTGCGGGTCTCCGGCGTGGTCATCGAGCTTCGCGAAGTCGCGGTGCTGACCCGCGGCCTCAACCGCGGGGAAGCCGTCAAGGAGGGCGACGTGATCATGGAACGCCGTCCGCGCGAGGCGGTGGCGGCCGACGCGCAGGCCAGCGGCACCGCGATCCTGGGCGAAGTCGCCCAGCACCCGCTCCCGGCCGGCACGGCGCTCCGAGTCTCCGACACCGCTCCGCCCGAACTCGTTGCCCGGGGCGAGAGCGTGACCATCGTGTACGAGACCGCGAGCGTCAGCCTGTCGATGCGCGGCTTGGCCAATGAGGGCGGCCGGATGGGCGCCGTCGTCAACGTCGTCAACGTCGCCTCCAAGAAGGTGCTCCAGGCCACCGTGGTCGGGCCCGGCCGGGTCTCGGTGAGCCCGAACCCCGCGGCCCAGCAGGCCGCCGCCGCGCCGGTCCAGGCGACCGCCTCCCTGCGCTGAGCATCCGTTCCGTACGCGTCGAAGAGTGATTGCCCGATGGCCAGCCGCCTCGTCCTGAACCCGCTCGCCGCCGCGCTGATCGCGGGCGCGCTCGGTGCGTGCAACACCGCTGACCGGCTCTCGCAGGTCGGCGCGACCCCGGCCCTGTCGGCGATCGAGGATCCCACCAGCCAGCCGGGCTACAAGCCGGTGCGGATGCCGATGCCCGACGTGCAGCCGGTCTCGTACGCGCCGAACTCGCTCTGGCGCACCGGCTCGCGGGCCTTCTTCAAGGACCAGCGGGCCGCACGGCTCGGCGACATCCTGACCGTCAAGGTCAACGTCACCGATCAGGCGAACATCAGCAACGAGACCAAACGCTCGCGGGCCAACACCGAGAGCTTCGGCCTGCCGAACGCCCTCGGCCTTGAGAACAACGCCGTCGGCAAGTCCCTCGGTGTCGGCGGCACGGCGCTGCTGTCGGCCACCTCCGCGACCGCCAACGACGGCGCGGGATCGGTCCAGCGCGCGGAATCCGTGACGACCAACGTCGCCGCGGTGGTGACCCAGGTCCTGCCCAACGGCAACCTCGTGGTTGAGGGCAAGCAGGAGATCCGCGTCAATTTCGAGGTGCGCGAGATGATCGTGGCCGGCGTGGTCCGGCCGGAGGACATCGAGTCGGACAACACGATCGACTCGACGAAGATCGCCCAGGCCCGCATCGCCTATGGCGGCCGCGGCCAGATCACCGACGTGCAGCAGCCGCGCTACGGCCAGCAGATCGTGGATATCCTGCTGCCGTTCTGAGGCGCCTCAGCTCGGCTCCTCCGGCTCCGGCCCCCGCGTGACGTCGAGGCCGGTGCCCGCACCCTCGGGCGGCCCGACCTTCACCGGCGCGCCGGTGCGGGCGGCCTCGTAGATCGCCTCCATGAGCACCTGATCCTGCAGGCCCTCCTCGCCGGGCGTGCGCGGCCGCAGGTTTTCTTGGATGCAGCGGGAGAAGTGGTCCATCTCCAGGGCGAACTGGTTCTTGGCGCTCAGGACCTTCTCGTCCCGCGCGGCGCTCTTGCCGTCCCTGTGGCCGATATACAGGCGTTGCCCCTCGTACGCGAAGGCGTTCTGAAGATCGACGGAGGCATTGCTGGTGTGGAGCGTCAGCGAGCGCGCCTCGTAGACGCCGTAGCTCGTCAGGCACTGCGCGATCACGCCGGACGGAAACCGCATCGTGAAGCTCACCGTCTCCTCGACCTCGCGGTATTTCGGATCGTCCGGCGAGTGGATCTGCGCCTGGATCAGGTCCGGCTCCTCCCCCAGCACGGCCCGGCTCGTGTTGAGGCAGTAGAGCCCGATATCCGGAAGCGAGCCGCCGCCCGCCAGGGGCCTCCGGAGCCGCCACTGCTCCGGCAGCCCGGTTGTCTGGCCGTTGAAGGCCTGGATCATCCGCGGCCGGCCGAACTCGCCGGTGCGGGCGATCTTGATCACGGCGCGGTTGTGCGGCTCGTACTGGCAGCGATAGGCGATCATCAGCTTGACGTTCGCCTTCGCGCAGGTCGCGATCATGTCGCGACACTCCTGCGACGAGACCGCCATCGGCTTCTCGCAGAGCACCTGCTTGCCCGCGCCAGCCGCCGCCACGACGTTATCCCGGTGCACGCCGTTCGGCGTGACCACGTAGACGGCCTGGACGTCCGGATCGGCCTTCAGGCGGTCCCACTCGTCGTAGCCGTAGACCGCGCTCTCAGGCAGCCCGTACTGACGCGCCACCAGCTTGGCCTTGTCGGGGGAGCCCGACATCACCGCGGCGAGCCGTGACCGCTTGGTCGCACCGAAGGCCGGCAGGATCTCGTCGAGGCTCAGGCGCCCGAGACCGACGACGCAGTAGCCGACGCGCTGGCTCGGCGGCTGCGGCGCGGGCGTCGGCGCCGGGGGCGGTCGCCCTGGCCGCGCCAGTTCGGGAACATGACCCGGCCGCCCTGGACCGCGCCGGTATCGGCCGGGACTGACGGCGCCGGCGGCGCCGCCTGTGCGCCCCCTCCCACAGCGGCGCCCGCGAGGGCACCGCCAGCCGCGAGGAGGTTGCGTCGAGAGAGCCGCGTGTCGTCCGCCATGGGCCTCGCCGTGTTGCCGGATCGGGGGAAGCGGCGCCGAGACGCCGCAGCTGCGGGCCGGAAAGTGCTTGGGGAGTCTCCCGAGAATCACCGACGACCGCGCCACGGTGAACGCCGCTGGCCGCGCTACCGTTTCCAGCCCTCGGCGCGGCGCGCGGACGCGCCGCTGTCCTCGCCGAGCGCGGCGACACCGCCGCGGTGCCATCAGGCGGGTGGCGGCGGGTCCGGCGCCTCAACCTCGCCGCGGCGCTGGAGTTGCAGGGCGACGAACCAGCATAGGGAAGCCCAGGCCGCGCCGATGCACCAGCCGGCCAGCACGTCGCTCGGCCAGTGCACGCCGAGATAGATCCGGCTGATGCCCACGAGCAGCGTCACCGTCACGCCGAGGACGAGGACCAGCGCCTTCGCGCGCAGATTGCGCTCCACTCGGGCGATCAGGGTCGCCAGCGTCAGATAGGCGATGGCCGCCATGGTGGCGTGGCCGCTGGGGAAGCTCGCCGTGAACACCTCCATGCCGTGCGGGACGAGGTCCGGACGCGGTCGCTGATAGAAGACCTTCAGGACTGTCGAGACCAGCTCGCCGCTGCCCACCGCGGCCAGCACGTAGAAGCCGATCCGCCGCCGCCCGGAGACCGCCAGGTAGGCGGCCACCGCACAGGTCATGAACAGCACCGTGAACACGCTGCCGAGCCCGGTGATGTCGCGCATCGTCTCCTCGAGCCAGGGCGGCCCGATCGGATCGGCGAGATCGGCCGGGTTGCGGAGGGCCAGCAGGATCTTGCGGTCGAGTGCGGCCGTGGATCCTTCGCCGACCTCGTGGGCGAGGTAGAAGAAGCCGTAGCCGAGGATGCTAAGACCGAGCAGGGCCACGAGGGGGCCGACCTCGTTGAGGCGGAGCCGAAGCCAGACCGCCATCGCGGGCTCGGTCAACCGGTTGTGCCGCAAGCTGCTAGGCGCCCTCATGACGCCAGTTCCGATCGGGACGCTACTCGCATCAGGCATTCTCCCCGAACGGCAGGCGCGCCAAGGGTTCCCAAGGCCCCCCGAGGTAACGCCACAGCAAGGTCGCCGGTGCCGTGAAACGGAAGGGCACGAAACCCGCCGACAGGTCGGCGTGGAGAGCACGGGCCGTCTCCGGCGCGACCTTGTTCTGCACCGTCACGTGCGGGCGCCAGCCCTGGCGGTCCTGCGCCGTGAGGTGGGGTTCGAAGCCCTTGGCGAGCCGGGCCCGGAAGCCGGCGAGCCCCTCGGATTCGAGCACGTAGGCGACGCCGCGCCCGGTGAAGCGCAGACCCGTCACGGCGACCTCAGGGGGTGGGACGGTGCGGGCGAGCGCGGTGATCGCCTCGATCACGCCCCGCTCCCGGTCGCCCGGCAGGTGGTGGAACAGCGTCGCGTGGGCCGGGATGCGGTTCAGGGCTTCGGGGAAGTGGCGGCGGCGCTCGCCGTCGAACCGCGCGAAGGTCGGCGCATCGAAGGCGAGCGTCAGGATCAGGGGGGCGGCGTCCATCATGGCCGGCGACATGGCGCCCGGACCCGCTCAGGTCCAGTACAGCACCCGTGCCGCCGGCAGGTCGCGGGCAAGGCAGGCCGTCAGATGCGCGCGCATCGCCTGCATCAGCGGCTTCGGGAAGACGTGCTTCACCGAGCCGAACTTGGTGCGCTTCTCGACGCGCTCCGCCTCGTCGAAGGGCAGGTCCGAGCCCGGATACCAGCCGCGCAGCACCGCCTTGGAGACGGGGGTGAACCGATGGGTGATCAGTTCGGCGGTCAGGTCGAGGCCGGGCACGTCCGCCACCGCCGCCGCAGCCTCGCGGACCAGATCGGCATAGGCCTTCTCCCAGCCAGCCACGGGCAGGATCGGCGCGATGGTCAGGCCGACGGGGTAGCCGGCCCGCGCCGCCTGTCCCATCGCGGAGAGCCGCGCGTCGAGTGAATCGGTGCCGCCCTCGTAACGGGCCGCAGTCCGGGCGTTGACCGAGAAGCGGATGCGGGTGCGCCGGTTGTGTGGCAGGTCGAGGAGCGGGCCTATCGCGGCGAACTTGGTGGTGAAGCGCAGTTGCACCGGCGCGTCCCAGGCCCCGAAGTGGCGGATCGCCGCCGAGAGCGAGCCGGTGAGGTGCTCGATCCCGAGGGGATCGGTGTAGCAGGACGCCTCGAAGGTGGTCCCCTCGTGGGCCCGCTCCGCGGAGTTCGACGTGACGGCGCCTTGGCCCGCATAAGCGGCGAGGTTACCCAGGATGGCCTGGAGATTGGCGTAGGCGCGGGTCACGGGCGGCCCCTGGAGCGAGCCCGCGAGGTAGCAGTACTGGCAATGGGCCGGACAGCCCTCGGCGAGGTCGAAGCGCCAATCGGCCGAGGGCGGGATCGGCTGGAGCCGCAGCTTTGTTGGCGGCGCCGCCGTGATGGCGAGGGTCGCCTTGGCGGCCACGTAGGCGCGGCGCGGATCCGGCTCGCGCGGGCTCGGGATCCGGTTGGACGCGAGCCGCTCCACCGGCAGGCCCTGCGCCTCGGCCCGAGCCACCATGGCGCGTCCGTGCGCATGCTCCAGGGCGGCGGGCGTGACCAGGATCCGGCGCGGCTGCCACAGACGGGTGGGGCGGAGACGGCGCGCCGTCTCCGGGACTTCGAGCGCCAGGGCGGACGAGGAAGGCATGTCTGTCGAACGCGCCTGCGCCGCACCGGGTCCGGTCTAGGCGCCCGATCCCGGTGCGGCTAAAGCACCGTCATGTCTTCAGGCAGGGAGAGCGTGCATGTCGGCCGCGACGGCTGGTTGTTTCTCACCGGAGGGACCAACCGCGTCATGGACCGCTACCGGGGCGGGCTGCGCCACTGGCTGCTGCTCCGCGCCTGGACGCGGCTGATCAAGGCCCGCACGATCCGAGCGGAGAGCCTGGGTATCCGATGCCTGCACGTCATCGTCCCGGAGAAGCTCTCGGTCTACGACGACAAGACCGACGGCCTTCGCTACGCCCCGGCGAAAGCCTCGACCCGACGTCTCGCCCGAGGTCTCGCCCGGAATCCGGCCTACCTCGATCTCCTGGCGCCGCTTCGGGCGGCCCGGAATGGGCCGGTGCCGCTGTACCTGCGCACCGACACGCACTGGACGGTGCGCGGGTGCCTGCTGGCCTATCGCGAGATCATGCGGGCCCTCGGCGCGATCCCGCCGGCCGACATTGGTGCGCGGCCCCAGATCGTCTCCGACGAGGTCATGGACATCGGCGAGAAGCTCCGCGACCGCCCGCGCGAGCGGATCGAGCGTTTCATGCTGCAGCGCGACGCCGAGCGGATCGAGGTCGGCGCTCTGCTGGCCGCCTACGAGGCCGAGGGGCGCGACCGGGAGGTCCACGTCGGGGCGCATGTCGTCTACCGGAACCGGTCGGCGGGCGCCGACCCGCGGCGCCTCGTCCTGTTCGGCGATTCCTGCGCGCATTTCGACCCGTTCCTGCTGACGGGGATGCTCGCCGAGAGCTTCAGCGAGGTCCACTTCGTCTGGTCGTCGAGCCTGGATTGGGACTACATCGCGCGGGTTCGGCCCGACATCCTGCTGTTCGAGCTGGCCGAGCGCTTCCTGGCCCGGGTGCCGCGGGACGACTTCGACGTGGCGGTCGCCGGCCAGCGCGGGACGGGCGGGCGCCTCGCGCGGATCCAGACCGGCAGGCTTGGGGATTCGCCCGCCGCGGCTCAGTAGAGCGCCGGCTCCACGCGGGCGAAATCGCCGAGGCTCGCGGCCTGATACTTGGCGAAGGACTCCGGCGCGTAGGCGATCCCGATCATCAGCACGAGCAGGGTCACGAGGCAGGCAAGCGTCGCCGTGACCACGTCCGCGTGGCGTCGCAGGGCGTGGATCATCACGCACCCGAACGTGAACAGGGCCGCCTCGGCGACGGGCACCAGCGCGAACGACATCACTTCACCTCCATCGGCTCTTGCCAGGCACCGGACGCGATGACGACGCTCATCCACGAGCCTGTGCGACCACCATGGACAATCTTGCTGCACCGCAACAGAAGGGGTCACGCAGCCCTGCCTTGCGCGGAACTCGCACGGCGCCGGGAACCGCGTGGCGGATCGCGCCAGGATCGCGCGCGGTAGCCCTTTTCCGGCCGGTCGCGACGCCCATCTCGTCTCGACCATCCTCCTGCATCGGGACATGACCCATGGGCCTCCTGGTAGACGGCGTCTGGCGCGACCAGTGGTACGACACGGCCTCGACGGGCGGTCGCTTCGAGCGCAAGGCGTCGTCGTTCCGCAACTGGGTGACGGCCGACGGATCTCCTGGCCCGAGCGGGGAGGGCGGGTTCCGCGCGGAGGCCGGCCGCTATCACCTCTACGTGTCGCTGGCGTGCCCCTGGGCGCATAGGACCCTGATCGGTCGCGCGCTGAAGGGGCTGGAGGATGCGATCTCCGTCTCGGTGGTTGATCCGTTTATGGGTTCGGAGGGCTGGGTCTTCGGTGACACGCCCGGCGCGGCGCCTGACCCGATCCACAACGCCCGGCGCCTCTACGAGGTCTATCTCGCGGCCGACCCGACATACAGCGGCCGCGTCACTGTCCCGGTCCTCTGGGACCGGGAGCGCGACACGATCGTGTCCAACGAATCCGCCGAGATCCTGCGGATGCTCGACGGCGCCTTCACCGGCACGGGCCCCGACCTGTATCCCGATGACCTGCGGGCCGAGATCGACGCCGTGAATGCGCGGGTCTACGACCGGGTGAACAACGGCGTCTACAAGGCCGGCTTCGCCACCGCGCAGGACGCCTATGCCAACGCTTTCCAGGCCCTGTTCGACGAGCTCGATGCCCTGGAGCAGCGCCTCGACCGTAGCCGCTACCTTCTCGGCGCGCGGCTGACGGAGGCCGACATCCGTCTCTTCACCACGCTGGTCCGGTTCGACGCGGTCTATGTCGGGCACTTCAAGTGCAACAAGCGCCGGATCGCCGACTACCCGAACCTGTCGAACTACCTGCGCGACCTATACGCGCTCCCCGGTGTAGCGCCCACCGTAAATCTCCTGCACATCAAGCGGCACTATTACGAGAGTCATCCGACCATCAATCCGACGCGCATCGTGCCGCTGGGCCCGGATCTGGATTTCTCGGCCCCAAACGATCGGGCGCGACGGTTCGGCTGAAGCATCCCTGCCGCCACGGGTCACGGCTGGTCCGCTGGGCCGGCGCAACCCTCGACGGCCGGCGCCGCGCGCCTAATTCGGATCCCAACCGGAGGAACCCCCGATCGCCATGACCAACAGCCTGCGCCTCGCGCTGCTCTGCGCCCTTTTCAGCCTGCCCTCGGCAGCGCACGCCCAGGCCGCGCTGCGGCTGGAAGGAACCTGCGAGAAGCTCGTGATCGCCGAGAAGGACTTGAGCGCGACCTGCAGCAACGTCCTCACGAATGCGGTGAGCCGCAACCGCACCAGCTTCGATTTCAGCTCTGCCGACGGTCCGGCGGTCAGCTTCAGCGGCAACGGCGCCCAGCAGGAGGCGACGGAGGAGACCGACCCGCTGCAGCCGATCAACGCGGTGGTCGTCGGCAAGGACGGTGCGCCAACCCTTGCCATAGGCGCCTGCCGCTTCTCCACGCCGGAACCCGGGCGGACGGCGATCTCCTGCGAGGCGAGCGCGGCGGACGGGCGCCTGTTCGCCGGGACCTTCGTGACGGCGGCCAAGACAGCTGCGGGTGCCCCGGCCGCAGCGCCTGCGCGCTGAGCAGCCGGCGCCATCCGGACTGGTCAGACGGCGCCCGAAGCCCCATTTAAGGCGCTCCCTCCAAAAAGGTTCCGAAGCCAGACCGATGCTCAACGACACCCTTGCCGGGGGCAGCGCCCCGGCCGGCGATACCGGCACTCTCATCAAGGACACCACAACGGCGGGCTTCCGGCAGGACGTGATCGCCGAGTCGATGCAGCGCCCGGTGCTGGTCGACTTCTGGGCGCCCTGGTGCGGCCCCTGCAAGCAGCTGACCCCGGTCCTGGAGAAGGTCGTCAAGGAAGCGGCCGGCGCGGTCGTCCTGGTGAAGATGAACATCGACGAGCACCCGTCGATTGCGGGTCAGCTCGGCATCCAGTCGATTCCGGCCGTGATCGTCTTCCAGAAGGGCCAGCCGGTGGACGGCTTCATGGGCGCCGTCCCGGAGAGCCAGATCAAAGATCTGATCGCCCGGGTCGCCGGCCCCGTCCAGGATCCGGTCGAGGCAGCCATTGCCGAGGCCGCCGGCCTGATCGAGGAAGGCGACCTCGCGGGTGCCTCGGAGATCTACGCGGCGATCCTTGAGCAGCAGCCCGACAACGTCGCGGCTCTGGCTGGTCTCGCGAAGCTGCAGCTCGATGCGGGCGAAGTCGAGAACGCCAAGCGTGTTCTGGCCATGGTCCCCGAGGCGAAGGCTTCTGACCCGGCGCTCGCCGGCATCCGCGCCGCCCTCGAGCTCGCCGAACAGGCCGCCTCGCTCGGCGATCTCGCGGGGCTGCAGCGGGAGGTCGAGGCCAATCCGGACGCCCATCAGGCGCGGTTCGACCTCGCGCTGGGCCTAGCGGCCCGGGGCGAGCGCGGGCAGGCGGTCGACCACCTGATCGAGCTGCGCAAGCGCGACAAGGATTGGAACGAGGACGGCGCGCGCAAGCAACTCCTTCAGTTCTTCGAAGCCTGGGGCGTGATGGATCCGGACACGATCCGCGGGCGGCGCAAGCTCTCGGCGCTTCTGTTCTCGTGAGGCGCCGGCTCGCGCTCCGGCACAAGCCCATCAGGGAGGCGCCATGAGCACGCATGCGAGCTACAAGGGCCCGGCGGACTGCCCCGCCGTGATCCCCGTCTTCCCCCTGTCCGGCGCGTTGCTCCTGCCCCGTGGGCAGATGCCGCTGAACATCTTCGAGCCGCGCTACCTCGCGATGGTCGACGACGCGATGCGCACCGACCGGATCATCGGGATGATCCAGCCCGACCCGGAAGGATCGGGCGCGTCGACGCCGAAGCTGTACCGCGTCGGCTGCGCGGGCCGGATCACGCAGTATGCCGAGACGGGCGACGGCCGTTATCTGATCTCCCTCACGGGCATCAGCCGCTTCCGCGTCGAGAGCGAACTCGCCTCGGCGAGCGCGTATCGGCGCTGCCATGTCTCATACGACAGCTTCGCAGTGGACTTCGCGCCGCGCGCGGGCGAGGAACACGTCGACCGCGACGGTGTCCTCAAGGCGCTGCGCGACTTCGTGGAGTCGAACGACCTCAAGGTGGACTGGGCCGGTATCGACGAGGCGCCCGACGAGGCGCTGGTCAACGCCCTGTGCATGATGAGCCCGTTCGGTGTGCGCGAGAAGCAGGCGATGCTGGAAGCGCCCGACCTGAAGACCCGGGCCGAGATCCTGATCGCGGTCACGCAGATGGAGCTGGTTCGCGGCTCCGGACCCGAATCGACGATGCAGTAGGTTTTTTCAAACGATGGCCAATGACCTCACCGCGCCCGTCGAGGCGACCCGCGTCGACCCGAAGCTCCTGGAGATCCTGGTCTGTCCACTGACCAAGGGCACCTTGGAATATGATTCCGCCCGCCAGGAACTGATCAGCCGGTCGGCCAAGCTCGCCTATCCCATCCGCGACGGGATCCCGATCATGCTGCCGGAGGAAGCCCGGCCGCTGACGGACTAAGGGCGATCGCGTCGCGCTCGATTGGCACCCCGTGGTTCATGTGACGCGCCTCTGACCGGACAGGCGGAGCGATAGCGGAACCCGTTCCGGGACGCGGCACCCGAAGCGCCGCGTGAGCGACACCGTTAGCTCTCTCCAGACGCTTCGTGCGTTGGTCTGCCGAATCCCGAGTCGCTTGCCGCTGGCGCCGCATGCGACTCGTAAAAGACGGTGCGATACCCGCCCGCGACGATCTCGGCAGATCGCCGCAGAAATTCCCGACAAATTCCGACGGCAGGTGTACCTGGTATTTAATCTCAATGCTGTCCAGCGTCAGCTTGACTATTCCGTACGTCAGCGCGCTGGCCGAGGCCAATTCTTATCAATGCGGCCTGTGGCCATACTCTCGCCGTTTCTTTCGTTCAGCTTCGGGTCATCCTCCATCGATGATTCTGTCCAGGCACGCCGCTCTGCGCGGTGGCCACATCGCTGAAAGATAGCCCTACGATGACCAAGCTGACCGCCGCTGCGGCTGTCGCCGCCGGCCTGTTCGTCCCCGCATGCCTGCCCGCTCGCGCGGAATCCGGTCCGCATAGCGGGACATGGTCGGTGGAACTGGTGACGGAGAGTGGCGTGTGCAGCGCGCGGTACACCTATGCGCTGGCGATCCGCGAGGGGCAGGTGCGGCTGATCTCCGGCGCCGCTGGCGCGCGAGTCAGCGGGCATGTCGGCGCGGACGGCAGCGTCGGGCTCACCGTCAGCAACGGGACGGCGAGCGGCACCGGGACGGGGCGGCTCCAGGCCGGCAACGGCGCGGGCACTTGGAAGGTCAGTTCCCTGTGCTCCGGTCGCTGGACCGCGCGGCGCAGCGACAACCGCACCGCGCAGGCCGAGTGAGGCCGTTCAGGCGGCTGCGGCGAGCCAGCTGCGCGCCTCGTCCAGGCGGGCGCGCTCGAACACCTTGATCTGGGTCGGCGAGACGAAGTTGAACGTCTCGGCCAGGGCCTTCAGCCAGGGCGCGTCCGTCACCAAGGCGACGTGGCTGACGCTCTTCATCATCGAGAATCCGAAGCGCGGGTCCTTGAAGAAGGCCGCCGGCTCCATGCCTTCGAAGGCGCGGATGTCCTCGAGCAGCTTGATCTTGCCGCCCTTGTCGAGGTCCGCCTTCATGGCGGTCATCGCGGCGTTCATCTCCTCGTCGGTGATCTTCCCGTCGACCACGATCTCGGCGACATTCGAATCCGGCGTCTTGGTGTAAGTCAGCACTGATCGCTCCTCCGGGAACCGCCCGCGTCCGCCGGTCTCCGACCGGGGAAGCGCCGCCCGAGGGGCGAGTGTCCTACAAAAAGCTCTGCGGGTCGACATCGATCGCGACCCGCACGTTGCCTCGCACCTTCGGGCCGCGGGCGATCCAGGCGCGCAGGTAGGCCTGCAGGTCGACGTTGCGCTCGGTCTTCACCAACAGCCGAAACCGGTAGCGGCCCCGCACCAGGGCAAGCGGCGCCTCGGCGGGACCCAGCACCATCACGCCCTCCGGCGGTTCGGCGGCGCGGGCCAGCGCCTGCCCATGCGCCTCCGCGACCTCCCGCTCGTTCGCCGAGACGATCAGCGCCGCCAGCCGCCCGAACGGCGGCAGGCCGGCCGCCTCGCGGGCCTGGATCTCCTCCGCGTAGAACCGCTCGGCATCCCCCGACAGCAGAGCCGCGATCACCGGATGGTCCGGCTGGTAGGTCTGGACCAGCGCGCGGCCGGGCTTCTCGCCGCGGCCGGCGCGGCCGGTCACCTGCTGGAGCAGCTGAAAGGTCCGCTCCGCCGCCCGCGGATCCCCCGAGGTCAACCCGATATCGGCGTCGAGGACGCCGACCAGGGTCAGGCCGGGAAAGTTGTGCCCTTTGGCCACGAGCTGCGTGCCGATGACGAGGTCGCATTCCCCGGCCGCCACCGCGTCCAGCTCCTGCCGGAGGCGTTCGGCGCCGCCGGGGAAATCGCTCGACAGGACGACGATGCGCCGGTCGGGGAACAGGGCGGCAGCCTCCTCGGCGATCCGCTCGACGCCGGGACCGCAGGCGGTGAGGTTGTCGAAGGTGCCGCACTCGGTGCAGGCCTCGGGCCGCCGCTCCGCGTAGCCGCACTGGTGGCAGATCAGCGCCCGGCGGAAACGGTGCTCGACGAGCCAGGTCGAGCAGTTCTTGCACTGGTAGCGGTGGCCGCAGGCCCGGCATAGGGTGAGCGGCGCGTAGCCCCGCCGGTTGAGGAAGAGCAGCGCCTGCTCGCCGCGCTCCAGGGTGTGCTTCACCGCGTTCACCAGCGGCGGGCTCAGAAAGCGTCCGCGCTCCGGCTGGTCGAGGCGCATGTCGATGGCGGCGATGTCGGGCAGACGGCGGCCGCCGAAGCGCTCAGGCAGCAGGACGTGCCGGTAGCGGCCCCTCGCGGCATTCACGCGCGTCTCGATGGCGGGGGTCGCCGAGGTGAGCACCACCGGACAGTCTTCGAGGCGCCCGCGGACCACCGCCATGTCGCGGGCATGGTAGTGGACGCCGTCCTCCTGCTTGTAGGCGGTCTCGTGCTCCTCATCGACCACGATCAGGCCGAGGCGGGCGAAGGGCAGGAACAGGGCCGAGCGCGCACCCACCACCACCAGCGCCTCGCCCGCGGCCACGGCCGCGCGGAGGCGCTCGCGCCGCTTGCCGCCGATCCCGGAATGCCACGCCGCCGGCCGCACGCCGAACCGGGCGGCGAAGCGGTCGAGGAACTGCGCCGTCAGGGCGATCTCGGGCATCAGGATCAGGGCCTGACGCCCGGCGCGGATGCAGTCGGCCACCGCCTCGAAGTAGACTTCGGTCTTGCCCGAACCGGTGACGCCCTCCAGCAGGACGGGCCGGTTGTCGGCCTGCTGGTCCTCGCCGAGCGGCCGCCGCCACGGGAAGCCCTCCACAAGGGCGGTGACGGCCTCGGCCTGGGCGGGCGAGAGCGGCGCCCGCGGGGCGTCGGGATCGGGGTAAGGGGCGACCGGCTCGGGCTCAACCGCCACAGCTTCCAGGGCACCGTCGTCGATCAGGCCGTCGACCACCGAGAGCGAGACGCCGGCCTCCTTCGCCAGGGCGCTCTTGCCGCGGAGCGCCTTGTCGGCGGCGACCGCCAGGACCTTGGTGCGGGCGGCGGTCGGCCGGGCGGGCGGCTTGTCGGTGATACGCACGGCGACCCGGACGGTCTCGGCGGCCGCAGCCTCGTCCGGCAGGCGCAGCACCATGGCGAGCGCCGAGCCCTTCGGTGCCAGCGTGTAGCGGGCGATCCAGTCGACGAGGCTGCGCAGCGGATCGGAGAGCGGCGGATAGGGCAGGCGCCCGGTCACCGGGCGCAGGTTCGAGCCGCCGGCGGTCTCGGCCAGTCCCCAGACAACCCCAACGATCTCGCGAGGCCCGAGGGGAACCTGCACCACGTCGCCCGCGGCGAGACCGAGACTGGCGGGCACCACGTAGCTGTAGGGCGTGTCGAGGGCGAGCGGGATCAGAATCTCGGCGACGAAGGGCATGCAGGGTTTTTCGGGCGGCTCCGTTCCGGGTCCGTACCATAGGCCGGGGAAAAGAACCCGCCCGTTCAGGGCCGGCGCAGACTCGCGGCTAGCGGTAGGGCGGCGAGGCTGATCGCCGCCATGACCCAGAAGCCCGACGCACCGAGGGCGCCGTAGAGCGCCCCTGAGGCCAAGGTGGCGAGCACGCCCGACAAGCCGAGGCCCAGGGTGCCGTAGAGGGCGAGCGCGGTGGCGCGCAGGTCCGGCGGCGTAACCTCTTCGATCAGGCCTAGGCAGGCGAGGTGCAGGAGGGCGAAGCTCAACCCATGCAGTGCCTCCACGGCGGCGATCCAGGGAACCGCGGTGGTGGAACCCAGCACCGCCCAGCGCAGGGCACCGGCGCCGGCCGCCACCGCGATCCCGGCCGGAAGCCCGATCCGCTTCAGCAGATGCGGGCCGACGAGGAGGAAGACCAGGACTTCGGCGGCGACCGATTCCGACCAGAGCAGGCCCGCGGTGCCGGGCCCGATGCCGGACTGGCGCCACAGGATCATCGCGAACCCGTCATGCATCGCGTGCGCGCCGATCACGAGGGCGGCCGCCACCACCGTCCGACGGAACCGCGGGAACCTGATCAGCCCAGAGACGTCGCTCCACGGCGATCCCGCTTCGGGCGCAACGGACGGCTCGGATGGGACGGCCAGGGCCGCGGCCGCTGCGGCGAGAAACAGGACTCCGCTCGCCATCACCGGGGCGGACAAGCCACCCACATCGATGAGGCCGCCCGCCGCCAAGGTCGCCGCGATGAAGGCAGCCGAGCCGGCGCCGCGAACCCAGCCGTACTGGAACTCGGCGCCGCCGCGCGCCGCCGCCAGGGCCAGCGCGTCGGAGAGGGGTGCGGGCGCCGCGGTCCCGATGGCGTATGCGAGACCCGGGCCGAGGAGCAGCACGAACCCCGCAGCCGGGAGATGGGCCAGCACGGCGAGCCCGGCGAGGCCGAGGCTTGCCGCCAGGACCGCACGCCCGGCCCGGTGACGGTCGGCGAACGACCCGGCCACGGGTCCGACCAAGAGGCGGAGGGCGCCGGCCGCGGCGAGCAGAATGCCGATCTCGCTCGGACCGAGGCCCCGCTCAGCGAGGAAGCCGGGCAGGATCGGCGAGAGGCTGCCATAGGCCCCATAGAGCGCAGCATAGAGGATGAGAAAGCGCGCGAGGCCGCCTCTGCGTCCGGCCCCGGTCAATGCCGCTCCCATCGAGGCGATCGCACAGGGACGGTCTTCGCCCGGCCATACCGGGCCCGGGCAGCGGAGTTCCGGAAGGCGGGGCACGAGAGGCCGGTGGGACGGTTCTGTGCCGCCGCAAAGATCAGCCCCAAATCCCACCTCCCGCCAAACCGAGTGGGAGGGACCGTAGCACCGCAGGGCGACGACGTGTCAGGGCTTCTGCGGTTGCCGATCAGGCTGCGCGGCGGACGGCGTAGCGGTAGCGGCGCCCGTGCGCGTCCAGCAATTCGCTGTCCGACCCCTCCTGCCAGACGACCTCGTCGTCGGGCCGGGCGGCGTTGGTCAGCGTCGCCCCGCGGACGATATCGAGGCTCAGGCCGAAGCCGTAACTGGTGGCCGTCGCGTCCGTGATCGCGGCCGTGATGTCGGCCTCGTCGGGCAGGCAGGCGAAGAGGACGCCGTCGGCGATCGCGAGGGTGTAGGTTTGCACGTTTGAACTCCCGGAGCCTCGAAGAGCGTGGACCGGCTTGAGAACGGCGGAACCTAGTCATCGCGCCCGTGATGTGAAGCGCGTGACACGGGATGCTGCGTTGCAACATTTCGTGAGGCGACCCGCGGGCCGGCCCGCCGGCGGTGAGCGACCGAGCTAGCCGCAGGCTCAGCGGCGGAGGGACGGAAGGCTCGCCGGTTCCTCGGGCTCGACCACAACCGTCGCGGGGACGGCGCCATCGCCGACCAGGGCCTCCGCGATGGCGTCGGGGGAGATCGCGGGATCCCCCGCGCCGGCCTTGTCATCCGGCGGCTCGGCAGTGATGCGGGCGGTTTCCCGGCGGGGTCCAGTCTCCGCGTCCGCCGCGTGCTCGTCGGCCACGCCGGCCACGGCTTCCGGCGCGATCAGGCCGATCGCGGCCGCGTGTTCGGCCATGGCGACGCTGTCGGCGGCGAGCACGAGGCTGGAGCCTGCCCGCGCGACCGCGCCCGCAAGGCGGACGATCTCCTCGATCCGGGCGGCGTCGCGGGACACGTTGCGGATGTAGACCGCCAGCACCCGCCCGGGATTTTCCTCGACGATCTGCGCGTAGACCTCCGGATCGTGCTGGCCGCTGTCGCCGATCAGCACGAAGGGCAGGTCGCCGTAGAGGGCGAGCATGTGCCGGATCAGCGCCTGCTTGTGATCGGTGGCTCGCCGCGGCAGGGGGTGGGTCCAGGACAGGCCCCATTCCCTGAGGAACAGCACCGGCCCGGCCGGGATGCCGTGGCGCTGGAAGAACTCGGAGAGCATCTCGTAGAGGCCCCAAGGCGCCCGGGAGACGTAGAGCATCGGGTTGCCCGCGTCGCCACCGGCCCCCGCATGCAGCGCCCGATAGAGCGCCGCCACGCCCGGGAAGGCGACCCGGCTCTCGGCATCCTCCACGAACAGCCGCCAGAGCATCTTGAGCTTGTTGGCGACGCCGGTCCGCATCACCGTGTCGTCGATGTCGCTGACCACCACGCAGCGGCAGCTTTCGGGCGGGATGAACACCGCGCCCTCGGCGGGGATCGGCGGCTCGGCCTCCAGCAGGAGATCGACCGGGTGCCAATCCCCTTCGGCAGGGAGGGCTGCACGCGGGTGCAGATGCACGCGGAAATAGCCGTCCCGGTCGGTCTCGACGCGGGTGGCGGCGTCGCCG
Source organism: Methylobacterium mesophilicum SR1.6/6 (assembly GCF_000364445.2). Classification (NCBI taxonomy): domain Bacteria; kingdom Pseudomonadati; phylum Pseudomonadota; class Alphaproteobacteria; order Hyphomicrobiales; family Methylobacteriaceae; genus Methylobacterium; species Methylobacterium mesophilicum. The sequence goes on from NZ_CP043538.1 coordinate 4,572,216, forward strand.
AACCGGGCGGTCACGGTCACGCCCGCCACCTTGCGCCGGGCGATTCGGCGGCGCAGGTCGCGCCATTGCGCCCGGAGGGACTCGGGATCCTCGCCCGGGATGCCGGGCGATTGGTGGAAGACCCGGCCGATGAGAAACACCTCGTCGCGGGAGCCGTAGCCGCGATAGGGCTCCACGACGAGCCCGCCGCGGCCCTTGCCGCCGTAGCCCTGCGCACGGCGGACCGGGCGGGTGAGGACCCGCAGCGCCTTCGTGGCGCCCTTGCGCACGCGCGAGGCCATGGCACCGCCCGCCGTTCAGAGGGTCAGGCCTGCGGCAGTTCGGGGCTGAGCCCGAGGGCGTCGAGACCCTCCTCCAGGAGATCGCCGGCGATCGGGGACCCCAGCAGGGTCGGCACCACACCCTCGCCGGCGGCCTCGCGCTCGCGGGCGAAGCGCACCGCCTCACCCCACTCCTCCGGCTCCATGTCCCCGCGGCCGACGTAGAACAGGGCCAGCAGCTCCGCGCGGGAATCGTCGTCGAGCCCGGCGATCATGCCGCGGACCTCCGACTCGGTGGCGTCGTCGGTGCCGGAGATCAGTACGTCGGTCGCGCCGTCGTCGATCGGGTTGGAGCCCGAATCCGGATCGGTGTTGCCCTCCTTCACCTCGATCGCGCGCAGCCGCATGACGATGTCGGTGACGGTTTCGACGGCGATATCCATGCGCTGATCTCCGGACGCTGACAGGGGCGGACCCGCGGGGCCCTCAAGCCGCGACAACGGACGAGCGGGCGCCGGGTTCGCCCCATCCTCAAGAACGCGCGCCGTGGACTGCCTGCGTGATCCGTGCCCCTTTCCGGCCTGTCGACCCTGCGTTACAGGCTGCGAGACTTTCCCGACACCCGGATCAACGCTGGCGATAGACGTGGTTTCTCTGAAGACTGCCAGGACATCGCCCGCCGATACCGTCGTTGCCCGGACCAGAGACTGCCAGTCCGGGCGCGCTGCCTGGGCGCGGTCCGGCGCCGTCGGGCTCAGCGCCCTTCTCGCCACAGCGTTGGTGTGGCCAGGGCTGGTGGAGGCCCGGCCGGCCGGCTTCGAGGGCAGTGCGCCGAGCTGTTTCGTCACCGGTGGCGGAGATCTTGAGATCTGCCGCGAGGGATCCGAGGCCGAGGGCGTGCTGATCTCGCCCGCGTCCTGCGCCTTCGTGCGCGGTGTTCAGATCCTGCGGCTTCCCCGCTCCGAGGCCCCCGGTCCCCTGCAGGCGGTGTTTCAGGGACAGACTCCAATCGCGGCCCGACGCGGCGAGGAAGCCTGCCCGGAGCGGCGCGCGACGGACAGCCGGGACGGAGGCGCCCTTCGCACCGGTCGCACCTTCGAGGCCCTGGCCACGACGCTCCCGCCGTCGGCGGACCGATTCTGGGTTGAACTGCCGGAGGAACGGGCGCGCAGGCGGGGCTGGTCTGAGCCGACGCCGTCCGCCGAGGGGATCGGCCCCCGCGACCCGATCGCGGTGGCGGGCCGCGACTGGGCGGGGGAGGCCTACAGCTACGTCTTCCTCCTCGGCCAGGAGCGCGTCGGCGTGACCGGCGCGGAGGAGCCGGAGACTGAGGGCCGCCGCCGACGCGGGCGCCGACGGACCGAGCGGGACGGCCCGATCGAAGGGGTCGCCGACGTCCGGCGCCGCGTCCAGATCGAGGCGCGCACCCTCGACTTCCAGAGCTTCGAGATCCGGACGCGTACCGCCGATGGATACGGGCTCGCCTGGACGCCGTTCGATGCCGGCGCCGGTCGGGGACGCAGCGAGCCGCCGACGCCCGCCGCGGTGATCGATGAGGCCGGCAAGCCGGTGGCCTCGGCCTGCACGGCGCCGGCCTTCGAGACGCACGGGCTGGCCGGCTCCATCAGCATCGTCGATCGCACGTATCACTACGTCTACACCGACGTGATCCCCGAGGATTGCGGCCTCCCCCCAGAGAAGCGCCGCACCGCGCTCTACCTGCGGACCGCCCAGGATCTCGCCGGCCCGAAGGTCTGGTCGGTCGCCAGGAAGCTCGCCGGGCCGCTGCCGCCCGGCAGCCTCGTCCGGGTGGCGCGGGCCAAGGGCATGCAGCGCTGGGCGGTCTCCTACACCTGCCAGAGGCCGGCCAACGCGCCGGGCGGGCCGGTGGCGGATATCTGCCTGCAATACACGGCCGACATGAGCCTCGACGGGATCGGCGCCCTCAAGCTGTACGCCGATCCGGTGGAGGCGGGGCGCTCGCCGGCCTATCTCGGCCTGCGCTCCGGCGGCGACGGCAGCGGCCGCTACGACCGGAGCGCCCATTTCTGGATGACGGACGCGCAGGGCAACCTGGACACGCCCGCCATCTATCCGGGCAAGGCCGGTTTCCTGACTTGGCTCGACCGGCTCGCCCCGACCGCCTCCGGACGCGACGCGTCGAGCCTCTACGGCCGGCCGGTCTACTGGGCGACGTGGACGGTGCGCCGGATCGGCGCGCAATAAGCTGCGGGACCCGCTATATGGGCGGCCGACCCGCCGCTCGAGGGCCCCTGACGGAACCGATGGACACCCATATCGACCTGTGGTTCGCCGCGAGCATCGTGGTGATCTCGCTGCTGCTCTCGGCCTTCTTCGCGGGGGCCGAGACCGCCTTCACGGCGGCCTCGCGGGCGCGGATGCACGCCCTGGAGCAGGCGGGCGATCCCCGGGCCGCGATCGTGAACCGCATTCTGGCGATCCGCGAGCGCTTCATCGGCGCCATGCTGATCGGCTACAACATCGTGGCGATCGGCGCCTCGGCTTTCACCACCAGCGTGCTCACGGCGCTCTTCGGCAAGAGCGGCGTGATCTACGCCACCGTCGGCATGTCGGTGCTGGTCATCGTCTTCGCCGAGGTGCTGCCGAAGACGCTGGCCATCTCCAAGCCGGATCAGGCCGCGCTCCTCACCGCCCGGCCGGTGGCCTTCGCGGTGGCGCTCATGGGGCCGCTGGCCCTCGCCATCGAGCACGTCGTCCGGCTGATGCTGAAGCCATTCGGCATCACCATCGGCGAGCACCAGTCGATCCTCACCGCAGCCGACGAGCTGCGCGGGCAGGTGGCGCTGCTGCATCGAGAGGGCGGCGTCGCCAAGGCCGAGCGCGACATGCTGGGCGGCCTCCTCGACCTGTCGGAGCTGACCGTCTCCGACGTGATGGTCCACCGCACCAAGATGCGGGCGATCGACGCCGACCAGCCCTCCGAGGACATCGTGCGCGCGGTGCTGTCCTCGCCCTACACCCGGATGCCCCTGTGGCGCGGGACGCCGGAAAACATCGTCGGCGTGCTCCACGCCAAGGACCTGCTGCGGGCCCTCGACGCCGCGGGAGGCGACGCGTCCGGCCTCAAGGTCGAGGCTCTGGCGCTGGAGACGTGGTTCGTGCCCGGCACGACGTCGCTGCGGGCCCAGCTCAAGGCCTTCCTGACCAAGAAGACCCACTTCGCCCTCGTGGTCGACGAGTACGGCGAGGTGATGGGCCTCGTCACCCTGGAGGACATCCTGGAGGAGATCGTCGGCGACATCGCCGACGAGCACGACGTCACGGTCTCCGGCGTGCGGCCGCAGGGCGACGGCTCGGTCAACGTCGACGGCGGCGTGCCGATCCGCGACCTGAACCGGGCGATGGACTGGAACCTGCCCGACGAGGAGGCGACCACCATCGCGGGCCTCGTCATCCACGAGGCCCGCACCATTCCCGACCAGGGGACGGCCTTCAACTTCTACGGGTTCCGCTTCCAGGTGCTGCGGAAGGCCAAGAACCGGATCACGACGCTCCGAATCACGCCGCTGACACCGACCGGTGTCCAGGCAAGTGCGCAGCCGGAGGCGCAACGCGGGGCGGTTTGAACCGTCGCCGCGTCGGACCTGCGGACGCGGTCCCGTCCGAGGGAACGGGCGGGCGCCACGTCAGCGGCACTGGTTGATCCAGATGGACGCTTCGCCACCTCCCGTGCCCCTTCCCGGACCACCGTCCACTTCCGTTCCGGGCGTCCGGGAGAGGGGTCGCGTTCAGGTACCCGGAACGGCGCAGGACCCGGACGTCACTCCGGCATCGCCTCTAGCCCCTCGGCGCGGATCCAGTCTCGTGTCCGGTCCAGCGCCCGGCCGAGCCGGTCGAACAGGTCGTCGATCTCGTCCGGCGTGATGATCAGCGGCGGGCAGACCGCCACCCGGTCGCCGGCCAGCGCCCGGACGATCAGGCCCTCTCCTTGCGCGAAGGCGACGCAACGCGCCGCCACACCGGCCTTTGGATCGTATTGCCGCTTGCTGGCCTTGTCGGCGACGATCTCGAGGCCGCCGATCAGCCCGATGCCGCCAGCCTCGCCCACGATGGCGTGGTCGGCGAGCGCCGAGAGCCGGCGCTGGAAATGGGGCGCCTTCTCGGCCGCGCCCTCGATGATGCGGTCACGCCGGTAGATCTCGATCGCCTTCAGCGCCACTGCGGCGGCCACCGGGTGCCCGGAATAGGTGGTGCCGTGGCCGAAAGTGCCGATCTTCTCGCTCTGGCCGACAAGCGCGTCGTACATCGGCGCGTCGATGCTGACGCCGCCGAGCGGCATGTAGGCGGAGGTGAGGGCCTTGGCGAAGGAGATGGAGTCCGGCCGGACGCCCAGGGCCTCGCTGCCGAACCACGTGCCGAGCCGGCCGAAGCCGCAGATCACCTCGTCGGCGATCAGGCGTACGTCGTACTTCGCCAGCACCGCCTGGACCGCCGCGAAGTAGCCGCGCGGCGGCACGATCGCTCCGCCCGCCCCCATGACGGGCTCGGCGATGAAGGCCGCCACCGTTTCAGGCCCCTCGCGCAGGATCGTCTCCTCCAGCTCGGCGGCGAGGCGGGCGGAATACGCCTCCTCGCTCTCACCGGCCTCGGCCCCCCGGTAGTGGTGTGCGGGGGAGACGTGCAGGAACCCCGGCAGCGGCAGGTCCCAATCGGCGTGATTCGCCGCGAGCCCGGTCATCGAGGCGCTCGCCACCGTGACGCCATGGTAGCCTTTCTGGCGGGCGATGATCTTCTTCTTATGCGGGCGGCCGAGGGCATTGTTGTAATACCAAGTCAACTTGACCTGGGTGTCGTTCGCCTCAGACCCTGACGACGTGAAGAAGATCTTCGAGGTCGGGACCGGCATCAGCTCCTTGAGCGTCTCGGCCAGCTCGATCCCCGGATCGTGGCTGCGGCCGGAGAACAGGTGGGTGAACGGCAGGCGCGCCATCTGCGCCTGTGCGGCTTCGACCAGCTCCGCGTTCGAGTAGCCCAGGGCCGTGCACCAGAGCCCCGACATGCCCTCGATGTAGGACCGCCCCTCCGTGTCGTAGACGTGGACGCCGGCACCGCGCTCCAGCACCAGCGGGCCGACCTGCCGGTGCGTCGACAGGTTGGTGTAGGGGTGGAGCAGGGTTTCGACGTCACGGGTCGCGAGATTTGAGAGCATCGGTCGCAAGGTCCTCAAGCCGCTTGGATCCGCCGCCACACTACCGACCTGATGCACCGGCAGGTAGCCCGGCGGATCCGCGTCCGGCCACAGCCGGATGCATGCCGCACGCGCCATACGCCCCATGCTCAGCCCCGAAGCCTTCGTCGCCCACCCCGCTCCCGGCCGCGCCTGCGGCGCCTGCACGCTGTGCTGCAAGGTCTACGACGTGCCGGCGGTGGAGAGCGTCGCGGGCCAATGGTGTCGCCACACGCGGGCCGGGCAGGGCTGCGCCATCCACGCCACCCGCCCCGACCATTGCCGGGCGTTCCACTGCCTCTGGATGACGGAGGGCTGGCTCGGGCCGGAATGGAAGCCCGACCGCGCCAAGATGGTGCTCAGCCTCGATCCCGTGACCCGCAACATGAATGTGCAGGTCGATCCCGGCCAAGCGAACGCGTGGCGGCGCGAACCCTATTACGGGCAGCTGAAGCGCTGGGCTGCGGCCTCGGCCCCGCTGCGGCGGCACGTGCTGGTCCACGTGAACAAGACCACCACGATGGTCCTGCCCGACCGCGACGTCAGCCTCGGCGTGGTCTCGCCCGGCGAGCGCATCGTCACCCGCGACCGCATGACCCCGCAGGGCCCGAGCTTCGACGTGGAGAAAGTTCCCGCCTGACGCGGGCGCCCGGGCAATCGTCCGGGCACGCGGCCTGCCGGCTTGCGGACCTGCTTCAGCGTTCCGCCGCGATGCTTCTCCGCATCACCGGCGATTCGACCACCAGGAAGGTCATCTGGAACAGGATCAGGCCGGTCTGGTCGGTGACCTCGATGCGCCAATCCTCGCCGAGGGCGATCCGGTGTGCGTCGTGCTTCAGGATGTCGCCGGCGAGACGGATGGCCTCCAGCCGGGCTGACTGCCAGTCCGGCAACTCGGTCCCGTCCGGGTCGAGTTCGGAGTGGCCGTCGTGCACATGGAAGTAGAAGCGCGGCATGCACGCACCCCGGTCAGGTCCAGGCGGGGGGTACGGCCAACCCTCACTCGCGGCCGTGCCGAGGGTCGTCGCCGCGATTGACGGGTGCATAGGCCAAGCGTGTGGCCCCAGCTATAAACCACATTAAAATCCAAGGGCGAACGGGCTGCGGCATGTGCTGCGGCCTGTCACGCCTCGCGGCGGGCGGCACCCCCGGGAATGACGCATCGGATCTTGCAGCCGCGGCCGCTTTGGCCGAGTGGTCGAGCATGACAAGCGTCCACGATTTCACCGTCGCCGCCGCCGATGGAAGCTCCTACCCTCTGGCACAGCACCGCGGCCGCGTGCTGCTCATGGTCAACACGGCCTCGCGGTGCGGCTTCACCCCGCAATACGAGGGGTTGGAAGCCCTCTGGCGTCGCCACCGGGATGCCGGCCTGACAGTCCTGGGGTTCCCGTGCAATCAGTTCGGCGCCCAGGAACCGGGTGACGCCGCGGAGATCGAGCGCTTCTGCTCGCTGCGCTACGACGTGACCTTCCCGGTGCTCGGCAAGATTGCCGTGAACGGCCCCGGGGCCGACCCGCTCTACGATTATCTCACCCGGGCCCGACCCGGGCTGCTCGGCCTGCGGGCGGTGAAGTGGAACTTCACGAAATTCCTGGTGGACCGCGACGGTCGGGTCATCGCGCGCTTCGCCCCGGCGACCAAGCCCGCGGCGCTGGAGGCGAAGATCGGAGCCGCCCTGTCCGCGGGATAAGCGCCTGCCGGATGCGCGGCAGGGCTCCTCAGGCGTCCAGATCTGCCGCCGCGAGCGCACGCGCGCCTGAGCCTCTACCGGCACGGCCGCGCGCCCGCAGCACCGTCCGCAGAGAGACCACCGGGACGGGGCGCACGGCATCGCGCAGTATACCGACGAGGAAGCGACCCTCCGCGATCTTGCGCAAGGTTGACATCGAGGCAGCGCCGGCCTTCGCGCGATCTTCGAGATCCGACAATGCCTCAAATAGCGCCTGACGCTCGTCTTGCACGTCGGAAGACTGGTTCTGCGCGATCAGCGCGGCCAGCTCATCCTCGAAACCGCAGCGGTCGAACTGATTGGTGCTCATGCTCGATCCGAACACAGGACAGAGCGTCCTTAAGTCAGTCCTCGTGCAGAGTCAGCCGGCGCGGCGCCTGTTTTTCCCGCAGCGCGGCGATGTTGCGCGATTGCATCTGCAAACGGGGCCCGCGCGAGGCGGCGGCTCAGCCGGGCACCCGCACGAACGCAGCGGCGGCGTCGAACTCCGCGCGGCGGGCCGCGAGGCGCGCCTCGGCCTCGGCGTCCCGGCCCCAGACCTCGGCTTGGTAGGTTTCGTCGACATGCGCCGCCGCCCAGGCCTCCGCGGGGGTCAGGCGGCCTCGCAGGACCGCCAGCGCGATCAGCAGCGAGCCGCTGAGCGTCGTCAGGGTGTGCAGACCTGCCAGGGCGAACGGATCCGTCACCGCCGCCACGGCTTCGGAGAGGGCTCGCACCGTGTCGGGCGGCTGCTCCACATGCATCACGCCCTGGCTCAGGATCACCCGCGCGCCGAGTTCGTCCCGGGCCCAGGCGAGGACCGGGTCCCACGCGGCGGCCTGCGCCGCCACGAGCCGCTCCGGGTCGCCGGCCCGGTAGGCCACCAGATCCGTGCCGGCGTAGGCGCACAGGTCTGCCACGACCGCCGCCTGCCGGGGCGCCACGCCGTCGATCGCCGTGTTGGCGAGGCGGGTCAGCGGCATGCGGGCCGGGTCGATCGCCGCGTCCTGTGCCGCCCACTCGGCCGCGACCGCCTGAGCCAGGACCCGGTTCGGAAGCCGCAGCGGATTGCGGGCCGGCGTGTTGGCCGGGCGCCCGTCCAGGGTCAGGCGGAAGCCGTCGGGATCCTCGGCGAACCCTGCCTCCGTGTAGAACCGGCGGGGGAGGGCGGGCTTGGCATGGCCGCGGGCTGCCCGCACCGGATCGGGCTGCTCGCCGTCGCCCGGTCGCCCGAGCCAGTCAGTCGTCTCATCGCTCATGACCGCGAGATAGGCGTTCTCCGGCCGCCGCGCGAGCCTCCCGTGTCACCGCACCACTTCGGTCCCGCCGAGAAGCCGCTCCTCGAGCGCAGCGGCGCTGGGAACCACCGTCACGGCACCGGCCCCGTAGAGCGCCTCGGGCGGGTGGTAGCCCCAGGCCACCCCCACCGAGGTAGCGCCGGCCGCGACGCCCATGGCGATGTCGAAGGTCGTATCGCCGACCATCACGGTCGCCCCCGGCTCGCTGCCGGCCTCGTCCATGGCCTGACGCAGCATGGTGGGATCCGGCTTGGACGGCGCGTCGTCGGCGCTCTGCGTGGTGGCGAACCAGTCCGTCCAGCCGTAATGCGCGATCAGCCGGTCGACACCCCGCCGCGACTTGCCGGTGGCTAGGCCGATCAGCACGTCCTCCCGGGCATGCAGCGTGGCGAGAAGCTCGGCCATGCCGGGGAAGAGGGGCTCCTCGTGCGCCGGATCGAGCCGCAGGCGGTTGTAGGCCTGCTTGTAGCTCTCGGAGAGTTCCGCGATCGGGCCGTCCTCGCCGACAAGGCGACGGAAGGCCTGCGGCAGGGAGAGGCCGACCACCGACAGCGCCTCCCGCCGCTCCGGGGGCCGCAGGCCGTTCTCCGCGAAGGCGACCCCCTGTGCCGCCACGATGAGATGCTGGCTGTCGACAAGGGTGCCGTCGACGTCGAAGACGACGAGCCTCATCGCGGGCGGTGCGCCAACCCGCATCCCCGTCGTGCGGCCACGCGGGTGTCGGGGCGCCTCACGGCTTCCGGCCCGGCTGCGTCGGCTGGCCGACGGCGGCCGGCTGGCCGGCTTGGCTGCGGGTCCGCTCGTAGCCGAGCCGGCAGCGGATCAGGAAGCGCCGCCGCTTGCCCCCGCGCAGGCCGCGCTGATGGGAGGCCCGGTTGCAAGCCGCGTAGGACCGCCGCCGGCGCTCGGCGCGGCCGCTCGCGGCGGCCCTGGGCGCAGCCTGGGTCGGCGCCGTCGCTTCGCCGGGTGTGCCGGCCGGCTGCGGCGACCCGGCTTCGGCGGGTGCCGCCGGATGCGCGGGCGCGGCCGGTTTCGGAGCGTCACCCGGCGCGGCATGCGCGGACGGCCCGATGAGGCACAGGGCGGCGAGGCAGGCCAGCATCGCGAGCTTCATGCGTCAGGATCTCGAACCGTCCGGAATCGCCCTTCGGGGTGGGAAGGGTGCAGGGCAGCATATGAGGCGCCGCAACCGGTTGCCAAGGCGTGTAGGACGCCAGACCCTTGGATCCGGGGAAACACCTCGTTAAGACACCGCGCCGCGACGGTCGGCGCTGACGTGAATTTGACGGAGTTCGGTTCTGGGCATGAACCTCGTGCTGCTTCCCGGTTTCATGACCGGCCCGGAACTATGGACCGACATGGCCCCGCGGCTCGCGCCGGTCGGTCCCATCACGCATGGCGATCTCACGCAGGACGCCACGATCCACGATATGGCGCTCCGCGTCCTGGCAGACGCCCCGGACCGGTTCGCCCTCGTGGGCTTCTCGATGGGCGGCTACGTGGCCCGGGCCGTCACAGTCCACGCGCCGGAGCGCGTGCAGGCCCTCGTCCTGATCGCGACCTCGGCGCGGGCCGACACCCGCGCGCAGGCGGCGCGGAAGGCGATCGCCGTCACCCATGTCCGCGAGCAGGGTTTCGGCGGCCTCAGCCGGGGCGCGATCGTCCAGTCGGTGCATCCGGACCGGGCCGGCGACGCGGCTCTCCTCGCGCGCATCCGGCACATGGGCGACGAACTCGGCGGTGAGGTCTTCCTGCGTCAGGCCGGAGAGGCACGCACCGGCGACCTCGACCGGCTCGGCGCGATCCGGTGCCCGACTCTGGTGGTTGCCGCGGCGCAGGACGCCCTGCGCAGCGTCGACGAGGCGCGGGAGATCTGGGATCGCATCCCGGGCGCGACCCTGACGGTGATCGACGGGTCGGGCCACATGCTGCCGCTTGAAGCCCCCGACGCCCTCGCCGACGCGATCGTGCCCTGGCTCCTGGCTCAGGCTTCGGGCGCCTCGACAATCGGGTCGTAGCGGGCGGCGTCGAAGCCCAGAAGGTTCCAGCTCTGGGCCATGTGGGGCGGGAGCGGCGCGCTCACGTCGACCGGCTTGCCGGTGCGCGGATGCGGGATGACGATCCGCCGGGCGAGGAGGTGGAGGCGGTTCTGGATGCCGCCCGGCAGCTCCCAGTTCTCGACAGAGAAGTATTTCGGGTCGCCCACGATCGGGTGGCCGATATGGGCCGCGTGGGCGCGCAGCTGGTGCGTGCGGCCGGTGACCGGCTTGAACGACAGCCAGGACAGCTTCTGGGCGGCCTGATCGACCATGGCGTAGTAGGTCAGCGCGTGGCTCGCGCCCTCGTCGCCGTGCTTGGCGACCCGCATCCGCGCGTCGGCGTCGGTGGGCTCCTCCTTGGCGAGGTAGGTGGAGACGCGTCCCTGCCGGACCCGCGGCACGCCCGCGGTGAGCGCCCAGTAGATCTTCCGCGCCGCCCGCGACCGGAAGCTCTTGGCCAGCGTCGCGGCGGCGAGCCGGGTCTTGGCGATGATCAGGCAGCCGGCCGTGTCCTTGTCCAGCCGGTGGACGAGGCGCGGCTTCTGGCCGTCCGGACCCGTGAGGGCGGCGAGCAGGCCGTCGACGTGCCGGACCGTCCCCGACCCGCCCTGGACCGCGAGGCCGAAGGGCTTGTTGAGGATCATCATGTCGGCGTCCTCGTAGAGGATCAGCGACCGGATGAAGGCGGCGTCGTCCTGCTCCCGGGCGGCGCTGCGCGGCCGCTCGGTGGGCTGGTCGAGGCGCAGCGGCGGCACGCGCACGCTCATGCCCGGCTCCAGCCGGTCGTTCGGCTTGGCGCGCTTGCCGTCGACCCGCAATTCGCCCTTGCGGACGATGGTCTGCACGCGGGTGAAGGGCAGGAGCGGGAAGCGGGCGGTGAGGAAGCGGTCGATCCGCATCCCGGCCTCGTCCGGCTCGACGGTCAGGGTCTGCACGCCGGAGGCGAGGGTCGCGGAGGCGGCGGCGCGCTGCTCGCGCCGGGTCGGACCGGGCGCGGGGGCAGAGGCGAGGGCCGGGGAGGGGGCCGCCGAGCGCTTGGCCGGCGGCCGGCCGCCGGGCTTGCCCGCCGCGGCGTCGCGCGGTGCGGCCGCCCGTCGCGGGCGGCTTCGGCGGCCGGCCGGCGCCGGGGCCGCAGCGGCCTGCGCGCCCCAGGGATCGCGCGCGCCGGCATCCTCGCCGCGGTTGCGGGCCGCGCGCTCGGCGGCGTCGCGGGCGCTGGTGCGCGGGCCCGTGCGGGCGCGGCCGTCGGCCTGGGCCTTGCCGCCCCTGAACTTGCTGGGGCTGGACTTGCCGGCCTGAGGCTTGCGCCCCGTCGGCCCGCCGCTTCTGGGAGGTCGTGTCGTCATGCTTCCGCCGGCACCCGTCTCCGCGTCGGACGGAGCGTCCGGGCGCATGGGCCGCGGCGTCGCGGACGTCCGGACCGATGGGATTGCCCGGCTGTAGCATCGCCCGCGCCGAGCGGCAAAGGCGGTGGGGCAGCCCGGTCCGTCAGGTCTCCGCGCGCCACGCGTCGCGGAGGCGGTCCTTCAGGCCGGCGGGGAAGAGGTCGGGACCGCCCGGCACGTCGAGCCCGTCCAGATCCCACCACCGCGCCATGCAGGCAGTGCCGGAATCCTCGTGGAAGACGAAGCGCTCCTGCCCGTCGAACCGTCCCGGCGGCAGGGCGACGGGGAACAGGAACAGCACCTCGTGCCCGACCTGCCCCTCGTGCGTGAAGATGTTCTCCATGACGCGGGGGCCGCCGAGCACCGAAACGGTGACGCCGAGCTCCTCCTGGAACTCCCGGATCAGGGCGCCCTCGACCCGCTCGCCGAACGCGACGCTGCCGCCGAGGGGCCGGACGCCTTTCAGCCGCCCGTCATCCGCGCGGACCTCCGCCACGAGCAGGCTGTTGCCGCGCCGGGGCAGACCCAGCGCTTTGACGCGAATCTCCGCAGGGGGCCGCCAGACCGTCATCCCGCACGGGCTAGCCCGTCGTCGGCGAGGCCGCAACGGCCCGGTGCCCCGCGCGCCGATCCACGGCAACAACCGGACACACGGTTGACGGCCCGCCCCGCTACGGCCAAGCTGTGCGCGACGGTTCCCCTCGGGGATCAAAAGGGAACGCTGTGAGGGGTTCGCCCCGAAGCCGCGGCTGCCCCCGCAACTGTAAGCGGCGAGCCCTTCACCACCACGTCACTGGGTCACCCCGGGAAGACGGTGCGAGGGCGGCGACCCGCGAGCCAGGAGACCTGCCGTCAGCCGTGGTCACACGCGAAACGCGCCGGGCGGGGTGTCCTGGCGGGTGTCGAGGCGACGCCAGTCCCGAGGGGAGGCGGCCGCCGAGGCCTCGTTCGCGGTGACGTGCCACAGCAAGCGCGCCCGCGACGCCGTTCCCCATGCCCGTCTCCGCCGTCCCGAACCCCTCGAGCCCTGTCGCAGGACGCCGTCGCGCGCCCGCACAGGCAGAGGCTACCAGACAGCGAGCGCATTGTAATGTTATTACAATGCTTGTAGGACGCGGGGGCCGGCGCGCGCCGCGCACGGACCGCTTTCCCCATGTCTCCATCGACCCATCGCTCCTGCCTCGGCGGGCGGGCCCCGCTCTGCGGCGTTCTCCTCGCGCTCCTCGCCAGTCCGGCCGCCGCACAGGAGGTGGTCACGCTGGATGAGCTGTCGGTCGCGGGCGCGGGCGGCGACCCGAGCCGCCTCCCGCCGAACGGGCTCAACCTGCGCACGCCTGACCGGACCGCGAGCCGCCTCGGCCTGACGCCGCTGGAGACGCCGGCCAGCCTCGACATCGTGTCGGGCGAGACCGCGCGGCTGCGCGGCCAGGACACGATCGCCGAGGCCGTGACCCAGGACGCGACCGGCATCACCACCATCGCGGCGCCCGGCAACGGCAACGGCGCGTTCACGTCCCGCGGCTTCGCCGGCCCGAACTCGATCCAGCAGCTCTACGACGGCACGCGCTTCTACGTCGGCGCCAACACCGTGACCTTCCCGTTCGACACGTGGAACGTCGAGCGGATCGAGGTGCTGCGCGGGCCGTCCTCGGTGCTCTACGGCGACGGCGCCATCGGCGGCGTCATCAACGTGGTGCCCAAGAAGCCGGTCTTCGTGCCGATCAACGCCGCCCGCGCGGTGATCGGCACCGACGGGGTCGCGCGGCTCGCCCTCGATTCCGGCGGCCCGCTGGGCCAGGCTGAGTACGGCGACACCTTCGCGTACCGCCTCAACGTCAGCGGCAACCGCGCCGACGGCTGGATGCGGCCGGAGGGCGATTTCCGCAACCTCGCGGTCTCCGCCGCCCTGCTGTTCCGGCCGAGCGCCGACCTCGCCTTCACCCTGAGCCACGATCTCGGCTACCAGGAGCCCGCCCGCTACTGGGGCACCCCGCTGGTCGAGGGACGGATCCCGGATCTCATCCGGTTCAACAACTACAACGTCCGCGACGCGAAGATCACCTGGGCCGACAACTGGACCCAGCTCAAGACCGAGTGGTCCCCCTCGGCCGACATCACGATCCGCAACACCGCCTACCGGCTGACCAGCCGGCGCCACTGGCTCGACGTCGAGCAGTACAGCTACAACCGCGGCACCGGGCTCGTGGACCGGGGCGACTACCTGGAGATCTACCACAGTCAGGAGCAGGTCGGAGACCGTCTCGACGCGACGTTCCGAGGCGACCTATTCGGCCTGCGCAACCAGTTCGTGGCCGGTTTCGACGTGAATCACATCGACTTCCGCCACACAAACAACTTCTACTTCGACCAGACCACGAGCGTGCCGCTTACCGGCTACGATCCGGGCCTCTTCCCGCAGAACGGCCGGGCGCGCCCGGCCTACGCGACGCAGACGAGCCAGGCCTCTGTCTTCGCCGAGGACCGGGTGATCCTGTCGGACAAGCTCTCGTTCCTCACGGGCGTGCGCCTCGACGTGCCGACGCTGAACCGCGAGGACCTGCAGACGGGATCGCGGTTCGAGAAGACCTATCGGGCGCTCGGCTACCGGTTCGGCCTCGTCTACAACCCGACGCCGGACAGCGCGCTCTACGCCCAGTACAGCTTCGCCACCGACCCGGTGAACAGCCTGATCACGCTGTCGCAGTCGCTGGCGGGCTTCAAGCTCGCGACCGGCGATCAGGTCGAGATCGGCGCCAAGGGGCTGGCCTTCGACGGCGCCCTCGAATGGACCGTCGCGGGCTACCGGATCGTCAAGGACAACCTGATCTCGGCGATCCCCGGCCAGCCGACGCTGTCCACGCAGGTGGGGAGCCAGTCCTCGCAGGGCTTCGAGCTGGCGCTTGGCTGGCGCTTCGCGCCGGGCTGGCGGCTCGACGGCAACCTCGCGCTCCTCCACGCGCAGTACGACCGGTTCGACCAGACGGTGAACGGCGCCACGGTCTCGTATGCCGGCAACCAGCCGATCGACGTGCCCGAGCGCGTGGCCAATCTCTGGCTGACCTGGGACGTCACCCGCGACTGGACCGCGCGGGTCGGGCTGCAGAATGTCGGGCAGGTCTACAGCGACTTCGGCAACACGGCGCGGCGCCCAGCCTACAACCTCGTCAACGTGGTCCTCGACCATCAGGTCACGGCGGAGTCGCGCCTGTCCGTGCGGGTCTACAACCTGTTCGACAAGGTCTACGCGATCTCGGGCAACGCCGTTAACGGGGTCGGGACCAACTGGCTGCTCGGGCGCCCGCGCTCGGTCGAGGTCGCCTACACGGTGACGTGGTGAGCCTGCCGCGCCGGCTCGGCAAGGCGGGACGGCGCTGGCTGCTCCTGTTCCACCGCTGGGCCGGGATCGCCGCGGGGCTGTTCTTCGCGCTGTGGATCGGCTCCGGGCTGGTGATGCTCTACGTGCCGTTCCCGGCGCTCACCGAGGCCGAGCGGCTGTCACGGCTCGGCCCGATCGCCTGGGACCAGGTTACGGTCGCGCCGGACGCGGCGCTGCGGGCCGCCGGCCTCAGCGGCGTGCCGGCCGCCTTCGGCCTGGAGATGCGGGGCGGGGAGGCCGTCTACCGGATCGCCGACCGCGACGGCGCCCGGGCCACGGTCTCGGCGCGGACCGGCGCGCGGCTCGGGCCGGTGACGCCCGAAGACGCGCTGCGTCTCGCGGCCGATGGGATGCCGGACGCGCGCGTCGCGCCGGTCGAGCGCGACCAGTGGACCGTCACGGCCCGGTACGACCCGCTCCGCCCCTTCCTGAAGGTCGCCCTCGGCGACCCGGCGGGGACCGAGCTCTACGTCTCGCGGGTCACCGGCGCGATCGCCCTCGACACGACCCGGTCGGAGCGGGCCTGGAACTGGGTCGGCGCCGTGACGCACTGGATCTACCTCACGCCGCTGCGCGCCCGGGCGGAGCTGTGGCGGACGGTCCTGCTGTGGCTGTCGGGCCTCGCCGCCCTGGGGGCGCTGACCGGGCTGGCGATCGGGATCTGGCGCCTGCGCCTCCGGAGGCGCTACGCGGGCGGGGCCGTCACGCCCTATCGCGGGCTCGCCCGCTGGCACCACCTGTTCGGCCTCGCCGGCGGGATCGGGCTCAGCACCTTCATCCTCAGCGGCTGGATCTCGATGAACCCGAACCGCTGGTTCGCGTCGACCGCGGCGCCCGCCGCCATCCGCACCACCTATGCAGGACAGCCACAGGGCCTCGGCCTCACCGCCGAGGCCCTGCGCGGCTTCGCCGGGCCCAAGATCCGGGCGCTGCGCTTCGTCGCCCTTGGCGGCTCGTGGTGGATCATCGCCGACGGCCCGGCCGGCGCTTCGGCGCGGCGCGCGGATGACGGCGCGGCGCTCGACGCGGCCGCGATCGCGCGGGCCGCCGGCCCGGCGCTGCCCTGCGGCCTGCGGGCGGTCGCGGAGATGACCGCCTACGACCTCTACTGGTATCCGCACGGCTCCGATCCGCGGCCGCTCCCGGTGCTCCGGCTGCGGTTCGGCGACCCGGACGCCACCTGGCTCCACGTCGATCCCCGGGACGGGACCATCGTCCAGCGCCTGGACCGCTCGGGCCGGATCAACCGCTGGCTGTTCGACGCGGCGCACCGCCTCGACCTGCCCGGTCTGACCGGCAGCCGCCCGCTCCACGACGCGGCCCAGTGGATCCTGAACCTCCTGGCCGCCGGGATCGCCGTCACGGGGATCGTCGCGGGCTGGCGCAGGCTGCGCCGCGGCCTGCCGGTCCCGAAACCTCGATGACCGACGCGGCCCTCAGAACCGCGCCGTCAGGAACAACCGCACGTTCCGCCCCGGCAGCAGGATCTCGTCCTTCTTGAACGAGGTCGAGTTGCGGATGTCGTCGTTCAGCAGGTTGCGGCCCTGGACGCCGAGGGTGATCGCGCTCGCCCCGTAGACCGCGGGATCGACGACCTTGGTATAACTCAGCTCGGCGCGCAGGTCGTCGTAGCCGGGGGTCGGCGTCTCGTACACGGCCGTGGCATCGTGGCTGAAGGCGTGGAGCAGGTTCACCCGCGCGAACCACCCGTCGGCCCGCAGGTAGACGCCGCCGCCGAGCCGGTAGGGCGGGATGCGCGGCACGTTCGTGCCGTTGTCGAACTGGGCGCGGACGAAGTCGAACTGCGCCTCGACGCCGGCGAAGCCGTTGCCCACCGGCACGAGGTCGTACTGGCCGATAATCTCGGCGCCGTAGAAGGTCGCGTTCTGCTGCTGGTAGACGATCTGCCGGTTGTCGGTGCCGACGCCGCAGGAGGCGAAGTCGTCGTCGCAGGTCAGGCCCGTGTAGTTCCGGTAGATGAAGCCGGTGTAGCGGGTGAAGTAGCCGGTGGCGTCCAGGCGGAACGGCCCCTCGGCCCGCCGGATGCTGGCCTCGACGGTCCGGGCGCGCTCCTTCTTGAGGTTCGGGTTGCCGATCTCGAAGGTCGCGGTGGCGTCGTGCGGGCCCTGCGAGAACAGCTCGTAGCCCGTGGGCCCACGCTCGACATAGGAGCCGGTGAGGCTGGCCACGAAGCCGTAGGGCAGGTCCTGCAGCGCACCGATGCTGGCGCTCTTCGGGGCGAAGCGCCGGGTCCGCGCGTACTGGAACGGCTCCTGGCCGTCGACCGGCACGTAGTCGGCGGGGAACTGGGCGGCCGTGCTCGACAGCCGGTCGACCTCGTAGCGCCCGGCCGCCTGTAGCCGCGTACCCGGGCGCAGCTCCAGCTCCTCGAACAGGTAGACCGCATTGGCACGGGACTCGGTTTTCGGCAGGAACGACTCGAGCTGCGTGTTGATCACGCGCCGGTCGGACTGAAAGCCGAGAGCGCCGGTCAACTTGCCGAACTCCGTGGAGACCGGGACGTGCTGGAGTTCCAGGCGGCCTTCCGCCTCGCGGTTCTTGAAGATCGCCTGGATACCCTCGATCCCGTCCTCGCCGATGCCGACCTCGTTGTGGCGGTAGACCGAGTAACCAGCCCAGTAGCGGATCACCTCGAACGGGCCGTCGAGCGGGCGGTACTCGCCGCGCGACAGGACCCGGTCCTGGTTCGGGGTGAGGCGGGTGCGGTCCTGCTCGGCCACGCCGCCGGGAATCGCGTAGACCGCGTCGTAGTGGCTGAAGGAGATGCCCATGAAGCCGCGGTCGCCGATCGCCGAGATGCCGACCGCGCCGCCCTGCGACTCGTTGTACGAGTTGCGCTGGATCCCGCCGGGGATCGCGTAGCTGTCGTTGGCGGTCTTGAAGCCGTCGGCGTGGACCGCGATGCCGTCGCCGCCGGCATCCACCGTGGCGGCCCCGAGCCGGCCGTTATCCACACTGGAGAAGCCGCTGGTGACCTGGCCCTGCACCCCGTTCGCCGGGATGAAGGTCGGCACCCGGTTGTTGTCGGCCGAGACGACGCCGCCGATGGCGCCCGAGCCGTAGCGCAGGGTCGCGGGACCGCGGATCACTTCGATCCGGTCGGAGACCAACGGGTTGACCGGCACGGCGTGGTCCTCGCCGAGGTCGGACACGCCGCCGTTGACGATGCCGTTCTCCTGGATCCGCACCCGCGCATTGTCGAGGCCGCGGATGATCGGCCGGGACGCCGCGCCCGGCGCGTAGGTCGTGCCCGAGATGCCAGGCCGGTCGAACAGGGCGTCACCCAGGGTCCGCGGCTGGTCGCGCGCGATCTGGTCCTGAGTCACCACGGTGACCGGCGAGAACGTGTTGGTCGCCACCGGCAAGACGCCGATCGGCACCGCGGCTTCCGCCGCGACCCCGCCGCGCGACGGCTGGATCGGGCTGGGGCTGGTGACGCTGATCTCCTCAAGAGCGACGGCCTGCTGCGCCCACACGGCGGACGGCGTCAGGAGGCCGGCACAGACGGTCGAAGTCAGGACCGTGCTGGCGAGAAGGCCGGAGCCGCGCGAGAAAGACATGGACACCCACACAGTGTTATATCGTTTCATTCTTGCTGCATCGCGATCCAGCGCAAGCGGTAATCCCTGCCCGCTCGGATGCCATCAAGAAACGTTACATCGTTGCAACAGAATGCAGGGTCTCGCTCTGAAGAGAACCCGCCGACTCGCTTGATTCTGAAACGTTATAACATCAAAATGGAGAGATGACCCAGCGCTACACACGCCTCCCCGTCACCGTCCTGTCAGGCTTCCTTGGAGCCGGGAAGACGACCTTGCTCAACCACGTGCTCAACAACCGCGACAGCCGTCGCGTCGCGGTGATCGTCAACGACATGAGCGAAGTGAATATCGACGCTGACCTCGTCCGCACGGGCGGCGCCGACCTGTCCCGCACCGACGAGACGCTGGTCGAGATGACCAACGGCTGCATCTGCTGCACTCTGCGCGACGACCTGCTCTCGGAAGTGCGCCGCCTCTCCGAGGCGGGCCGGTTCGACTACCTGCTGATCGAGGGAACCGGCATCGCTGAGCCTTTGCCCGTTGCGTCGTCCTTCTCGTTCCGGGACGAGGCGGGGCAGGCCCTGTCGGACCTCGCCCGGCTCGACACGATGGTGACGGTGGTCGACGCGGTGAACCTGCTCGGGGATTACGGCTCGGCGGCATTCCTGCGCGAGCGCGGCGAGAGCGCCGGCACCGAGGATACGCGCACGCTCGTGGACCTGCTCGTGGAGCAGATCGAGTTCGCCGATGTCGTGGTGATCAACAAGGCGCGCGACGTTTCCGCCGGGCAACTCGCGCTGGTCCGCTCGGTGGTGCGCGGCCTCAATGCCGACGCCCGCATCCTCGAGACCCACCACGGCCAAGCACCCTTGTCCGAGATCCTCGATACCGGCCTGTTCCAAGAGGAGAAGGCCCAGCAGCATCCGCTCTGGTTCAAGGCCCTCTACGGCGCCGACCAACACGTGCCGGAGACCGAGGAGTACGGCATCGCCTCCTTCGTGTACCGTGCCCGGCGGCCCTTCGACCCGGAGCGCTTCAACGATTTCGTCAACGCCACCTGGCCGGGCCTGATCCGGGCGAAGGGACATTTCTGGCTGGCAACGCGGCCGGACTGGGTCGGCGAATTCTCCCTCGCGGGGGCCGTCGCGCGGATCTCCGCCATGGGTTTCTGGTGGTCAGCGGTCCCGCGCCGGCGCTGGCCGGAGGATTCCGAGTTCCGGGAGCGCCTGTACGCGGTCTGGAGCGAAGTCTGGGGTGACCGGCGCCAGGAGTTGGTCTTCATCGGCACCGGCATGGACCGCGGGGCGCTCACCGCGGCGCTGGATGCCTGCCTGATCGAGACCGGATCGGACCAGGCGCCGTTCGATCCCGCGCCCTACAGGGATCTGCCGGACCCGTTCCCGGCCTGGCGCCCGGCGGCCTGAGCGTCGCCGCTCAAGTGGTCAGTCCCTCGGTCTCGTCCTCGGCCTCGATCTCGGCGTCCGCCTCGGTCACCTGTCCGGAAGCGCCGGCCGCCTCGGCGAGGCCACGGGCCGCCTTTCGAAGGAGCTTGCGCAGGCGGCGCCGGTCGGTCTTGTCGAGGTGGTCGAGCAGCTCGGATTCCACCTCCGCCTGGATCTGCTCGATCGCCTGCGCCTTCGCGAGACCGGCCTCGGTGAGCTGAACGCGAACGATGCGCCCATCGCCCGATTCGGCCCTGCGCTCGACGATGCCGAGAGCCGCGAGCCGCGTCACCGTCTTCGACGCTGTGGGCGGGCGCACCCGCAGCAGCGCGGCGAGGTCGCCCATCGTCATCGTCCCAGCGGCGGCCAGGGCCTGCACGACCTGCTCCTGTCCGGCGAACAGGCCGAGCTTGGCCAAACGGTCGCCCGTGCGGGCGCGATGCAGGCGGGCGGCCTGCACCAGAGCCCAGCCGACGCTGCGGATCCCGGGCGGCCGCATCTTCTTGGACGACAGCGACAGAGGCGCCCTGTCGGCGTCATGACGATCGCGTTTCTGGTTATCGCCCACCGGAGCGCCCGAGTTCGTGCCGGCGGCCGCCGGATGATCCTGAAGTTGCACCGTTCATCCCCCTTCACCAGCCGCCCGAGACCCTGTGGCGCTGACCGGTGACGCTGCGATGACGGGGCCGGACCGGCCGGCCGCTTAGCAGTGCATGAGACGCTGGAGCCGGTCCAGGATGTCCTCGCCCGTGCAGGGCCGGGCGATGAAGTCGGCATGCTCGGGCATGCGAGTCGGATCCGGGGCGGACCGTCCCGACACGATCAGGATCGGAAGCTGCGGGCGTGCCTCGGCCACGGAGCTTGCGAGGTCGAATCCGTCCGTCTTGCCCGATAGCTGGACGTCGGTGACGAGCCCGCAAATATCCGGGCGCGCCTGCAGAATGCTGAGCGCCCGCTCGGCGGAGGCGCACTGGACGGTGTCGTAGCCGCCTTCTTCAAGAACGTCCCCGAGGTCCATAATCGTCAGCGCCTCGTCCTCGACGAGGAGGATTACCGGCCGATTGCCGCCCGAACCCGTCTGCTCACTCGCCACTGTTTACTCCCTCCGGCAGCGTGCGGCCGCGAGGGCCGCCGCACGCGTCTTCAGCCCTAGGCCCAACGGCAGAAACGGTTCCGGGTTGCAGGCCGGTGAAGCGGCGGCGTGCCCACAGGGCCCAGGACCGTCACGTTGCCGGAGACGGCGGCTCGCTCACCACCGCGGCGATCGCCTCGATCAGGCGATCAAGATCCGCCGGATCGATCGTGAGCGCGGGCGTCAGGTAGACGATGTCACCGAACGGCCGCACCCACACTCCCCGGTCGAGGAGCCGGGCCTTCAGGGCGCCGAGATCCGGCGTCCGGCAGAACTGCACCGCCCCGATCGCGCCGAGGACCCGGACATCCGCCACCCCGGGGGTGTGCCGCAGCGGCTCCAGCCCGGCGGCGAGGCAAGCCTCGATGGTCCGCGCCTGGGCGAGCCGCGGTTCGGTCTCGAAGAGGTCGAGGCTGGCATTGGCCGCCGCGCAGGCCAGGGGATTGGCCATGAAGGTCGGGCCGTGCATCAGCGCGGCCGCCGGATCCTCGGACCAGAACGCCTCGAACACCTCTGTACGGGCGACGGTGGCGGCGAGCGCCATGGTGCCGCCGGTGAGGGCCTTCGACAGACAGAGGATGTCCGGCACGATCCCGGCCTGCTCGCAGGCGAAGAGGCTGCCGGTGCGCCCGAAGCCGGTGAAGATCTCGTCCGCGATGAGCGGCAGGCCGTGACTCCGCGCGAGCCTGGCGACAGTGGCGAGCACCTCGGGCGGATGCGTGCGCATCCCGCCCGCCCCCTGGACGAGCGGCTCGACGATCACCGCCGCCAGGGTCGCGCGCTGCGCCGCCAACGTCGCGTCGAGAGCCTCGGCCTCAGCCCTGGTCCGCGGCAAATCGCAGAAAACCTGCATGGGCAGGTAGGCGCCGAAGCGGCGATGCATGCCCTCTTCGGGATCGCAGACCGACATCGCCCCCATCGTGTCGCCGTGATAGCCGCCGCGGAAGCTGAGCACCTTCGTCCGGCCGCTCACCCCGCGGTTGATCCACATCTGCGCCGCCATCTTCAGCGCCACCTCCACGGCGACCGAACCGGAATCGCTGAAGAAGACGTGGTCGAGATCGCCCGGGAGCAGATCGGCGAGCCGGGCCGCCAGCCGCTCAGCCGGCGCGTGGGTGAGGCCGCCGAACATGACGTGGGGCATGCGCGCCAGCTGGTCGGCCACGGCGCCCGCTATGTGCGGGTGGTTGTAGCCGTGGACCGCCGTCCACCAGGACGCGATGCCGTCCACCAGTTCGCGGCCGTCGGCGAGGACGATGCGGCTGCCATGGGTCGCCACCGCCTCCAGTGGCGGGGCGGCGTCGCGCATCTGCGTGTAGGGCCGCCAGAGATGCGTGCGAGACGGGTCAAGCGTCATGGCGAGGGCATGCGCGGCCGGAGCAGTATCGGTCAAGCCGGCGCGCGCTCGGGATCCGCTGCCATCCGGGTCGATCGATGCCGGCCACGGTTGGGCAGCGTGCCGCGGGTCAGGAAGCGCCCGTACGGCGATCGCGCAAGCCAGAGCGCCGAACAACGATTGATCCGCGCGCGCTGTCCCGCACAAGCGCGCGCGGCCGCGCGCGGATCCGGCCGCCTTGACATCCGCCGAACCGCGCGGCCCATCACCCCCATGGACAGCCTCGACGCCTTCGCTCGCCAAAAGCTTGACGCCCTGGAGGCCGGAAGCCTGCGCCGCCGCTTGGTGCAGACCGAGCGCGGGACGGGTGCCGCGGCTGCACGGGACGGCCGGGCGCTCGTCTCGTTCTCCTGCAACGACTATCTCGGCCTCTCCCACCATCCGCGCGTGATCGCGGCCGCCCAGGAGGCCGCGGCAGTCTACGGCGCCGGGGCCGGCGGATCCCGGCTGGTGACCGGCGACCATCCCTATCTCGGCGCCCTGGAGGAGCAGCTTGCCGCCCATAAGGGCACGGAGGCCGCGCTGGTCTTCGGCAGCGGCTATCTGGCCAATCTGGGCATCACTCCGGCGCTGGCCGGCCGCGGCGACCTCATCCTGCTGGACGACCTCTCCCACGCCTGCATGTGGGCCGGGGCGCGGCTCTCGGGGGCGCGGGTGCTGACCTACCGCCACAACGATCCCGGCGACCTTGCGCGCCAGCTCGGGGAGCATCGGTACGGGCACGGCCGCGCCCTCGTCCTCACCGAGCGGGTGTTCAGCATGGACGGCGACCGGGCACCGCTCGGCGATATCCTGGGGATCGCGGAGGGCTTCGACGCCTGGACGCTCGTCGACGACGCCCACGGGATCGGCGTGGTCGAGGGAGGCCCGCGGGCGCCGCTGGAGATGGGCACCCTGTCGAAGGCGCTGGGATCCTACGGCGGCTATCTCTGCGCGTCGCGGCCCGTGATCGACCTGATGACGAGCCGCGCCCGCAGCTTCGTCTACACCACGGGCCTGCCTCCGGCCTCGGCCGCCGCCGCCCTGGAGGCCCTGGCGATCCTGGAGGCGGAACCGGATCGGCGCGCCCGGCCGCTCGTCCTCGCCCGGCGCTTTACGGCGCGCCTCGGCCTGCCGGAGGCCGAGAGCGCGGTCGTCCCGGTGCTGGTCGGGGAGGCGCAGGCGGCGCTCACCATCTCGGCGGCGCTGACGGCCGCCGGCTTTCTCGTGGTGGCGATCCGCCCGCCGACGGTGCCGCCGGGGACTGCGCGGCTGAGGGTGGCCTTCTCGGCAGCCCACGAGGAGGCGCAGGTCGATGCCCTGGCCGACGCGGTGGCGCGGCTGACCGGGCGCCCCTGACGGCGCTTTGCGCGGACCGCGCCCGGCACCTATACCGATGCCCTGACGGGGCGCGGGTGCGCTCCGGAATGCCCGCCCCCCGAGAAGCGGGCGCAGAGCGGCATCGAGAGGACGACATGGACGCCAGCGCGCTGCGAGCCCTCCAGGCTCCGATCAAGGACAAGTACCGCAGCGCGCCGGATGCTGCGGTCATCACCCTCAAGGCCAAGGGCACCCTCGACGACACCAAGATCGCCTGCAAGGTCGAGACCGGCCGCGCCATCGCGGAGGCGGGCCTCCACCCGGCGACCGGCGGATCCGGAGCCGAGCTGTGCTCGGGCGATATGCTCCTGGAGGCCCTGGTCGCCTGTGCCGGGGTGACCCTGAAGGCCGTTGCGACGGCCCTTGAGATCCCGCTCCGATCCGGGACTGTCAGCGCCGAAGGCGACCTCGACTTCCGCGGCACCCTCGGTGTCGACAAGGAGGCGCCGGTGGGCTTCCGCAGCATCCGCCTGTCCTTCACGCTCGATACGGACGCGCCGGAGGACAAGCTCGCCCAGCTCCTGAAGCTGACCGAGCGCTACTGCGTCGTGTTCCAGACCCTGAACCACAAGCCGGAGTTGTCGGTCGCCGCCACGACGGCCTGACGGGGAGGGGATGATCATGGCGGGCGGCGTCACGCAGGCCGAGTACTGGAACGGCGAGGTCGGGACGCGCTGGGCCCGCAACCAAGCGGTCCTCGACGCGGTCTTCGCGCCGCTGACCGAGGCCCTGTTTGACCGGGCGGATGTTACACCCGGACACGCCGTGCTCGACATCGGCTGCGGCGCCGGCGCCACGACGCTGGACGCGGCACATCGGGTCGGGCCAGGCGGCGCGGTCACGGGAGCCGACATCTCGGCGCCGCTTCTCGCGGTGGCCCGCGGCCGCATCGCCGCCGAGGCGCCCGGCGCCGCCCCGATCCGGTTCGTCGAGGCCGACGTGGAGCATGCCGATCTCGGAACCTTCGACGCGGCCCTGTCGCGCTTCGGCGTGATGTTCTTTTCGGATACCGGCCGCGCCTTCGCCAACCTGCGCCGTATGCTGAAGCCCGGAGGCCGACTGACCTTCCTGTGCTGGCGGGGACTCTCCGAGAACCTGTGGGTCAGCGTACCCAGGGAGGCCGTGCTGCCGCTCCTGCCGGAGGCACCGCCGCCTCCGCCGCCGGACGCGCCGGGGCCGTTCCGCTTCGCCGATGTGGACGCGATGGCCGCGCTCCTGCGCGGCAACGGGTTCGGGACCGTCACCTGCGACGCGCTGGACCGGGACGTGGTCCTCGGCCGGGGCGCGGACGATGCCGGGGCCGCACAGGCAGCGGCCCACGTGGCCCTCAACCTCGGCCCGACATCGCATCTCGTGCGGGAGGCCGAACCGGACCTACGCAGCCGCGCCGAGGCGGCCGCGGTCGCGGCGCTGCGCCGCCACGCGACGGGCGGCGCCGTGCGGTTGCGTGCCGCCTGCTGGCTGGTTCAGGCAGGGTGAGGGGGCGCCGCGACGAGGCTTCGAGACGATCCCGGATCGCCGTCCGCCGTGTCCCAGGCGTCCGTGAGAGGGCTTTTTCCACAGCCGCCGGCGTCACGCCCACTCGTCGTCCGGCCGCGGCGACAGTCGCTGCCAAGCCTCGGCGATCCGCTCCGGCTTGATGCCGAGGGCGCTCGCGCAGGCGACGAGAACCGCCTCGTCGCCCATCACATGGTCGAGGACGCCGACCAGGAAGGCCGGTTCGCGGGCGCTCGCGCGCAGGGTGTCGGGGCTGAGCCCGCTCGCCGCCATGAAGGGCAACAGGCGGTCTTCGTCCCCAGCGATCCACAAAAGAACGTCCAGAGCCAGCCGTTCCGCGGGCTCATGCCCTTGAAGAGGTTTGCCATTCATCAACATGTGAACGCTACAAAGGCGAGGGAGGGGCTTCACCGCCCGCTAATCATGATCGGCGCGCACCGGGACAACGGATCATGAAGAAGACGGTGCTGATCGTCGAGGACAACGAGTTGAACATGAAGCTGTTCAACGACCTCCTGGAGGCGAACGGCTACGCGACCCTGAAGACCGCCCACGGCATCGAGGCGATCGAACTCGCCCGCGCGCATCATCCCGACCTCATCCTCATGGACATCCAGCTCCCCGAAGTCTCGGGCCTGGAGGTGACCAAGTGGCTCAAGGAGGATGACGATCTCAAGAGCATCCCGGTCATCGCGATCACGGCCTTCGCCATGAAGGGCGACGAGGAGCGGATCCGCGAGGGCGGCTGCGAGGCCTACCTGTCGAAGCCCATCTCGGTCGCGAAGTTTTTGGCAACGGTTCGCGCTTATCTTGAGCCGAAGTGACCCCGGAGGGGCTTAGCCGTTGAGCAGGTGACCCGACCGCGCCGGGTCGGGTCACCTGCTCAACCGTTCGTCCCGATGCGCCACCCCGGGTCGCTCCGCCCGATACGGACCGCGAAGCGGCGCATCAGCGAGGAACCATGTCGGCCCGCGTCCTCATCGTCGACGACCTGTTCCCCAACGTGAAGCTTCTGGAGACGAAGCTAGGGCTGGAATATTTCGACACGCTCGCCGCCATGAACGGCCCGGACGCCATCGCGATCTGCGAGAAGGGCTTGTGCGACCTCGTGCTGCTCGACGTGATGATGCCCGGCATGGACGGCTTCGAGGTGTGCCGACACCTCAAGAACAATCCTGTCACCTCCCATATCCCGGTGGTGATGGTCACGGCCCTCGACCAGCCCGCCGACCGGCTGCGGGGTCTCGATGCCGGCGCTGACGATTTCCTGACGAAGCCCGTGGACGACACCGCCCTGTTCTCCCGGGTGCGCAGTCTCGTGCGCCTGAAGGCGGTGACCGACGAGTTGCGCCAGCGGGCGCTGGCCTCGCGGGACTTCGGCATCGGTGACCCTCTGGCGCTCGCCACCGCGGAGACCGGCCTCGACGCCCGGATCCTGCTGGTGGAGGACAGGCCCGGCTCGGCCGAGCGGCTGGCCGGCGCGCTGCGCCAGCACCACAGCGTGACGATTGAGTCGGATCCGCAGGAGGCCCTGCGCCTCGCCGCCGAAGCGGGGTTCGACCTCGCCCTGGTGAGCCTGGATCTCGAGGGCTTCGACGGTTTGAGGCTGTGCAGTCAGCTCCGGTCTCTGGACCGGACCCGCGCCATGCCGCTGATCATGCTGGCGGAGGAACATGACCGCGCCCGCGTCGTCCGCGGGCTTGATTTCGGCGTGCACGACTTCCTGATGCGGCCGGTCGACCGCAACGAACTTCTGGCCCGCGCGCGCACCCAGGTGAAGCGCAAGCGGTTCACGGACGTCCTCCGGGGGGCGATGCAAGCTTCCCTGCAGATGGCCGTGATCGATGGGCTCACCGGCCTGCACAACCGGCGCTACCTCGACCATCACCTGGGCTCGCTCTTCGCCGACCCGGTCGCCCAGCGCCCGGCGCTGGCTGCCCTGATCCTCGACATCGACCACTTCAAGGGCATCAACGACGGCTACGGCCACGAGGCCGGGGACGAAGTGCTGCGCGGCTTCGCCGAGCGGGTCCGTCAGCACACGCGGCCCGTCGACGTCGTGGCCCGCTACGGCGGCGAGGAGGTGGTGGTCATCCTGCCGGAGGCCGGCCTCGCCGAAGCCCAGGCCATCGCCGAGCGCATCCGCGAGCGGATCGAGGCCGTGCCGTTCGCGGTGCACCGGGCGACCCGGTCGATCCCCGTCACGGTCTCGATCGGCGTCGCCGTGCGGCACGCCGAGGATTCCGATCCCGGCACCATGCTCAAGCGCGCCGACCTCGCCCTGTACCGGGCCAAGGCGGCAGGGCGGAACCGGGTCGAGCCGCAGGCGGCGTGAGGCCTCCGCCGCCGAGTCCCGCTGGCTGGAGCGCTCTCCGCCGAAGTGGACATAGGTTCGGCACGAGCGCGCGTCTCATCGACAAAGACTTCGAGCCACGCGCGAGCGCCACGCGATCGGGCGCGGCTCCAGCGTCTCACCAGCGGAGCGTGAGATAGCCCCGCACGGCGTGGTCACAGGCAAGGGCGCCGATCTGACCGGCGTAGCTCGCTCTCAGCGTCACGGCCTTCGAGAGCTGCGCCTCCAGGCCCGCCGAGGCCACCTGGGCGTCCCGGTCGATCGGCGCGCCCGCCGTCCGGAAGGCCATACCCCCGCCCCGGAACGCCAGCAGCGCCGACGGCACCACGTCCCCGAAGGCCCGCCGATAGCCGTTGGGGCCGTGGAGGCTGACCGGCACGCCGCCGGCCGGCCGAGCCAGGGTGTCGAAGGCGGTGATGGTCTAGCCCGCCGCCACGCCCACCCGCAGGTCGTCGAGGCCCGGTATGATCAGTGAGCCGTAACCGGTCTCCAGGCCCATCAGGAAGCCGCCGGTCTCCCGGGTCAGGCGGGCGGTGTTGCGGTCGCTGCGGGTGCTGCCGGACGTGCCAAGCCCCTAGCCCCAGAGTGCCACGTTCGCCTGGTAGGCACCATCGGGAGGAGCCCCCGGACGGGATCCTCGATAGGGCATCGTAAATCGTCGGAAGTGCCGTACCGGGCGCGGCGCGACCGCCGGGGAGACTCGCCGCCCCAAGCTCTCCCGCCGGGCCGAAACGGAGGCGGTCGAGGAGCGTCTCCTGGACGAGGACGGCGTTCTGCACCGCGACGCCCATCGCCGCGGCGTGGATCTCGCCCGACGTCTGTCGCGGGAGCCACGCTGCCATCCCGGAGCATCGCGGGGCCGTGCCGGTCCACCTTCGTGTCCCTGCCTCGGTCAACAGGCCGGTTGACACCACCCCCGGCATCGCCAACACCTCGCGCCCGCCGCCTCGCTGCGGCGGCCCCCGGGAAGACCTGTGATACGATGGCGGTGACGCGCACCTACCTCGACTTCGAGAAGCCGGTTGCCGAGCTGGAGGCCAAGCTCGAGGAGCTGCGGGCGGTCGGCGAGCGCGACGGCGCGGTCTCCATCGCCGAGGAGGTCGGCCGGCTGGAAGCCAAGGCCGGCCAGGCGCTCGCTGAGATCTACGCCAACCTCACCCCCTGGCAGAAGACCCAGGTGGCCCGCCACCCGCAGCGGCCGCACTTTGTCGATTATTGTGGCGGCCTCATCACTGAGTTCACGCCCCTCGCCGGCGACCGCAGCTTCGGCGAGGACGCCGCGATCCTGGGCGGCCTCGGCCGCTTCCGCGGACGCCCGGTCCTTGTGCTCGGCCAGGAGAAGGGCGCCACCACCGAGGCCCGGCTCAAGCACAATTTCGGCATGGCCCGGCCCGAGGGCTACCGCAAGGCGGTCCGCCTGATGGAGACCGCCGACCGGTTCGGCCTGCCGGTCATCGCTTTCGTGGACACGGCGGGCGCCTATCCGGGCATCGAGGCGGAGGAGCGCGGCCAGGCCGAGGCCATCGCCCGCTCCACCGAGGCCTGCCTCGCCCTCGGCGTGCCCAACGTCGCCGTGGTGATCGGGGAGGGCGGCTCGGGGGGCGCCATCGCGCTCGCCACCGCCAACCGGGTCCTGATGCTGGAACACGCGATCTACGGGGTGATCTCCCCCGAGGGTGCCGCCTCGATCCTGTGGCGCGACCAGGGCCGCGCCTCCGACGCCGCCACCGCCATGAAGATCACCGCGCAGGATCTGCTGCGCCTCGGCGTCATCGATGCGATCATCCCGGAGGCCACCGGCGGCGCGCATCGCGACCGCGAGGCGGCGATCCGCGCCGCCGGCCAGGCCATCGCCGAGTCGCTGGCCCAGTTCGACGGGCTCTCGCCGGCCGAGATCCGCGACCGGCGCGCGGAGAAATTCCTCGCCATCGGCCGGACCCTGTGACCGGAGCCGGGGCGACGGGTGGCCTGCTCGGCGCCCTCGGGCGGCTTCTCGGCCGGCGGGACGCCCGCGAGCCGGGTCGACACAACCACGTGTCGCTGGGCTGCAACTGCCAGATGGCGCACGTGCTCAAGACCCTCGACCTGCGCCAGTGGTCGGGCCCGCTGGACTGGATCTTCTCCATGCCGGGCATGGCCCGGGACTGCCTCGCCGACGATTTCGCCGCGCTCCTCGACCGCGACCAGCTCGAGAGCATCCCGGAGATGGAGCGGCGCGGCCCCGACATCTGGCGCGGACGCCACCGCCTCTACCGCGAGCGGCACGGGCTCGAATGCGTGTTCAACCACCACGACCCGGCGGCGAACGCGGCGGACTATGCCTTCCTCACCGAGGGCGTGCGCCGGATCCGCACGGCTCTGGACACGCCCGGCACCGAGAACCGGGTGTGGATGATGACCCATCTCCATACGCCCCGGGACGTGGTGGAGGCGATCGACGACCTGCTCCAGGCCCGGGCGAGCCGCAACCACCTGACCTTCCTGCAGCTTGAGACCGGGCACCCGCGCATGGCGGTGACGGAGGCGGTGGATCTTCGGCCGTCGCTACGCTGGCTCACTGTCCAGACACCCTCGGAGCCGGTGGGCCTGCGGCTGGCCGATCCGACCGACGACGCGGCTCTGGTGGAAATCATCCGCGGCGAGGCGATGCGGCGACCGGCTCTGTTCGGCTGAAGGGGATTGAGGACCGGAGCCGCCCATGCGGCGCAGAGCAGGACAGCACGGCCTCGTTCGCCGGACCAGCCCTGGCCTTGAGCAGGTCCGGGCGAGCCAGTGTCGCGGGAGAGGGCATTTGTGAGCGACGGACTCGGATCCAAATGTCGGCGCCGCGAAGCAGGGAGCGATATCCGCGTCGGGGCCGGTGCCTGCTGCGAAGCCCTGGTCCGCCGATGGCCGGAGAGTGCCGCGAGCGGCCATCCAAGGGACGATGAGCGATGAGCAGACGTGAGATGCGAGTCCGCCGTGCGGTCCTTGCGGATGTCCAGACGATCGTTGCGCTGCTGGCCGACGACGAGTTTGGGTCGAGCCGCGAAGAGCCCTGGGAGTCCGCTTCGCAGCAGTACCGCGATGCCTTCGCCGAGATCGACGCCGATCCACACCAGTTTCTCTGCGTCGCGGAAATCGGCGCGTCCATCGTTGGAACTCTGCAGCTCACGTTCATCGCAGGCCTCTCCCGCAAGGGGTCGAGGCGAGGCCTGATCGAGGCTGTCCGCATCGCGCGTGAACGACGGGGGGAAGGGCTCGGCGAAGCCCTGTTGACCTGGGCAATCGATGCCTGTCGCGAGCGCGGCTGCGCAATGGTGCAATTGACCACGGACAAGAGGCGGCTGGACGCGCACCGCTTCTACGAGCGGCTTGGCTTCGCGCCGTCGCACCAGGGCTATAAACTGCAGCTTTGAGCGTGGTCAGGCTGGCGATGACAATCGGCGCCTTCAACCTCGGCAACGGGATCGGGGCGGCCGTCTGCGGCGGGGTCACCGTTGCCGGCCTCGGCTGGACGGCGGTGCCGCTCGCCACGGCCGCTCGGCTGCTGATCGCGGGGCTGCGCCGCGGGGTGCGCAGGTCCGTGGCCATCGGTGTCGTCTGCGGGTGAGCCGGTCGTCCACCGGAGAGAGCGGTGCAGTGTTGCGCCTGCGTCCTTGCGGTAAGGAAGGTGCAAGCTTAACGAGCGTATTGGGTTGGGGAGTGGCGCCCGACGTCGGCTAATCAAAGCCCGCGGGCGCGCGTAGGACGATTGAGGTTCCCCATGACGGCGCGTCTCGCGACTGCGCGGATTCTGGCGGCCGCTTCCCTGCTGGCCCTCTCCCTTGCCGCCTGCCAGGACGGGTCCGGGATCAACGGACCGAGCGCCCGCAGCCTGGCGCCGATCGCTCCGCAGACGCTGGCCCTGATGCAGACCAAGGGGATGCAGCAATCCGATCCGATCCTGATCCGCACCTATAAGAAGGAAGCGGAGATGGAGGTCTGGAAGCGGGGGAGCGACGGCCGCTACGCCCTCCTCAAGACCTACCCGATCTGCCGCTGGTCCGGCCAGCTCGGCCCCAAGACCCGCGAAGGCGACCGGCAGGCGCCGGAGGGTTTCTACACGATCACGCCGGGCCTGATGAACCCGAATTCTTCGTATTATCTCTCGTTCGATACCGGCTTCCCCAACGCGGTCGACCGGGCCAACGGGCGCAGCGGCAGGTACCTGATGGTCCACGGCACCTGCTCGTCGGCGGGCTGTTTCGCCATGACCGATGCGACCATTGCCGAGATCTACGCGGTGGCCCGCGAGGCCTTCATCGGCGGCCAGCGCAGCTTCCAGTTCCAGTCCTACCCGTTCCGGATGACGGCCGAGAACATGGCCAAGTTCCGCAACGACCCGAATATCGGGTTCTGGCGGAACCTGAAGGAAGGCTCGGACTATTTCGAAGCCCTGCGCGAGGAGCCGAAGGTCGGCCAGTGCGGCACCAAGTACGTGTTCGGCGGCGCCGACGCGGCGGCGGGCTCGTGCAAGCCAAAAATCGATCCCCAGGTGGCCGAGAAGAGCGAGCGCGACGAGCGCGCCGTCACGGACCTCGTCGCCAAGGGCACGCCGGCTGTTCGAGTTGTTTACCAGGATGGCGGCCAGAATCCGGTCTTCCGTCCGCAGAACGCGAGCGCCTTCGCGAGCCTCGGCGGCACCGAGACGGTGCTGCCCTACGACGCCAAGGAATACGGCCGGCACAACCTCGGCGACGTGAGCCGCCCCGAGACCCTGGCGGCAGGGCCGCAGGAGATCGAGGTCGGCCCGAAGGGCCAGCCGACAATGCTGGCGGGCGCGGAGCCGGTACCCGCGAAGGCGGTGAAGGCCGGCGCCAAGGGCGCGGTCAAGCCGGCGCCCGCGACCCTCATGGCGAACCGTGTCGAACCCGACGCCAGGGTCGATACCACCGCCGCGCTCCCCGAGAAGCCCGCACGGATCGCGGTGGCGGACGCGGACGGCGATCCGAGCAGCTATCAGAAACTGTTCGGCAAGCTGTTCGCGAAGGACAATCCGGCGCCGTCGCCGACTCCGGCTGTCGACGCCGCCGTGGTGCCGGAACCGGTCAAGGTCGCGCACGCCGTGGAGGCGCCGCCGAAGCCGAACGCCAAGGCGCATACCGCAGCCCACCCGATGAAGACCGCGAAGGTCGAGGCCAAGGGGGACGGCAAGGCCGAGGCGAAGCTCGCCCTGCGGAAGGGCGAAGCCGAGAAATCCAAGCCCTGAGGCGACGTCTCGGATGGCTCATCCGGGCTCCCCGATCCCGCCGGTCCCAGACGCGCAAGCGCCCGGACGGGGGCCGGGGAGGGTGTTTCCCGTCAGGACGAACGGACCGCTCCGGGCCAGACCTCATCGCCTCGACCGCGCACTCGACCTTCGGTCCAGATGCGTCGCCCGTTCATTTCACATCGGGCGCGGGGCGGCCCGATTTGCAGGCGTCCAACATCCGGGCGTGCAGATGTCCGAGGCCAGCGAGATCGACATCTTCGGTGATCGCCTCGTGCCAACGGTCGAGGATACGGATCCTGAACCTGTGGCCGCGCAGAATCTCGTCGAATACGTCGCCTTTAAAATATAGATTGCCCTCGTTCTGCATGTCGGCAGACGGAATTACTGGCGTTGAAGCGGGCCCATCGTCGATCCGGTATTGATAGTTAAATATCGAGTTTTTCGGCAGGCCCGTGACGGTCAGGCGCTCCAGGCCGACCTGGATGCGGGACGGCGCTTTCGGGACCGCGACGCAGTCCGATCCGTTCGCGGCCCTGTCATCGACGCGATTCAGAGCCCAGTTGCCTTCACTGAGAAGTGTCGGGCTGCCCTGCTCAGAAGCCGCGACGGCTGCGGCCCAACACGAGACGGCCGCGAGTGCCAAGAGTCTCATCCGGATCCTGCTTCCTTCCCTCCGACGCGATCCGGGAGCTTGGCTCCAGGGATCGAGCGTGCCGCGTAGCTGACCTTGAACGCGGTCGCCGTCCGCACGTTCATCGATTCAAGCAGGGACGGGATGGGACGGGCGTCTGATGAAGCGCGCGAGGCTCGCGGCTTGGCGCCAGCCTCCAGCCTGCGAGGGTCCCGCGATCCGAACCGCATCGAGCATCCCCGCGCCGTGAGCAGGGCAGCGACCCGAAAGCGACCGAACGATCGTCAGTCGCTTTCGCGCCGAGGCCGGGTCCGGCTGATCGGATGTCGCTGCTCAGCCCAGGCTGCCAAATCCCGCCGTCTCGCGCGTCCAGGCAAGTGCCTGCTCGCTCAGGGACAGGCCGAGCCCCGGCCGGGTCGGCACCAGCATGCGTCCGTCTTCCAGGTCCAGGCGCTCGTTGAACAGCGGCTCCAGCCACTCGAAATGCTCGACCCAGGGTTCCCGCTGCATCGCGGCGGCGAGATGGATGTGAAGTTCCATGGAGAAATGCGGCGCGATCGTCAGTCCGGCGAACTCGGCGAGCGTCGCGATCTTCAGGAAGGGCGTGATGCCGCCGACGCGCGGGGCGTCGGGCATCAGGAAGTCCGCGCCGCCCTGGCGGATGAAGTCCCAGTGCTCGGACACGCTGGTCAGCATCTCGCCGGTCGCGATCGGCGTGTCGAGGGCAGCGGCCAGCGCAGCGTGGCCGGCCGCGTCGGTGCAGTCGAGGGGCTCCTCGATCCAGATCAGGTTGAACCGCTCGAAGGTCCGGCCCATCCGCATGGCGGTCGGCCGGTCCCATTGCTGGTTGGCATCGACCATGAGGGGGAAGACGTCGCCCAGGTGTTCGCGTACGCGGGACACGCGCCGGATGTCCTCGGCCCAGTCCGGCTGGCCGACCTTCAGCTTGATGCCGCCGATGCCCTTCTTCCGGGACCGGTCGGTGTTGACCAAGAGTTCCTCCAGCGGCGTGTGCAGGAAGCCGCCGGATGTGTTGTAGCAGCGGACGCTGTCGCGCTGCGCCCCGAGGAGCTTGGCCAGCGGCAGGCCGGCCCGTCGCGCCTTCACGTCCCACAGCGCCACGTCGAAGGCACCGATCGCCTGGACGGCGAGGCCGCTGCGGCCCGCGGAGGCGCCGGCCCAGGCGAGCTTGTCCCAGGCCTTGGCGATGTCGCTGGGATCCTCACCGAGGAGTGCCGGGGCGATCTCCCGGGCATGGGCGAACTGCCCCGGGCCCCCGGCGCGCTTGGAGTAGCTGATCCCAAGGCCGCGATGGCCTTCGCCGCTCTCGACCTCGCAGAACAGGATCGCGATCTCGGTCATCGGCTTCTGGCGGCCGGTGAGCACCTTGGCGTCGCTGATCGGCGTCTGGAGCGGCAGGGCGACGGACCGCAGGCGGATGCCTGTGACGGTGTCCTGAATCATGCTGTCGTCCCGGGAGCTTGAGCGCCGCGCGCGTCGCGGCCGCCCCATGGGTGACGCCGTTCGATCCGGGTGTCCAACACTGGTGATGCATCGATCGATGCGCGCCCGGCATCGCTCCGAGGGTCCGGCCGGGCGACGGCGCTCAGACCAGGGGGCGATCGCGGTTCATCAGCCACAGGGCGTGGACAGTGCCGGGCAGCCAACCCAGGATCCACAGCACGATGTTGAGCAGGAACTGCAGGCCGAAGCCCGTCGTGACGAGGACGGCGATGGGCGGGAAAAAGATCGCGAGCAGAATGCGAACGAGGCTGGACACGGACACTCCGGGGCTGGGGCTGGACAGTCCCCGCTCAAACGAAGCGCAACGGTGTCCGTTCCCAGCGATCACCGGCCCTTCGGTCCGGGGCCACGCAGGCAGCCCCGGACGGATGTTGGGAGAGAGGCCTCAGTTCTTCCCGGCCGGCGGCGTCGTGGCGGTCGGCACGTTTGCCGCCTGCTTCTCCGGGTTCTTCACCTGGCTGTAGGCGACGTTGGCGAAGGTGCCGATCACCGCGGGCCAGCTCGGCTTGCCGTATTGCGGGTCGTCGCGACCCACCTTGCAGAAGGCCGTTGTCAGCGCGTTGACGACGTCGTCGTCGGTGGCGCCCGTCGAGGCTCCCTTGATCTGCGGCACCAGCCGGACCAGCGTCGGCACGAAGTCCTGCTGCTTCACGCCCCTGAGGGTGTCCTGCACCTTGAGCTGGTCGAACGCAGCCTTCAGCTTGTCCTGCTCGATCTCCGCGCAGGGGGCGGTGCCGGCCAGCATGGTCTTGGTGGCGGCGCGGGCATCCGAGGCCTTGTCGCCGGTCACCGGCGGAGCCTTGTTGCCCCACGAGTTGCGGATGTAGTCGGTGACGTTCTTCACCTCGACGTCCGTCATCTGCTGGCCGATCGCCACCATCGGAGCGAGGCCGCTCTGGGCCGCGAGGCCGCCGTAGATCACCCGCAACACCGTCTCGGGCCCCTCGGACTGGACGGAGGTGTTGCCCGCGAGCGCCGGCACCGCGCCCTCGATTCCCTTCCCGTCGGGCTGGTGGCAGGAGGAGCAGTAGGTCAGGTAGGTCGAGGCGCCTGGCGCCCCGGGGGCGTCGAAGGCCGCGAGGTCCTTGGCCTTGTAGGTCTGCTTGGCGGGGATCGTGCGCAGGTAGGCGACCATCGCCTTGAGATCCTCCTCCTTCACCTTGGAGAGGGATTCCATGATGGTCTGGCGCATCGGGCCGGCCGCGACGCCGGGTCGGTCGCCCGGGGCGGTGCCGGTCTTGAGGTAGGTGACCACCTGCTCGTCGGTCCAGGCGCCGATGCCCTGATGGCCGTCCGGCGTGATGTTGGGAGCATACCAGCCGTCGATCACGCCGCCGCCGAAACGGCCGGCAAAGCTTGAATTACCGACGATCTTATTCTCGTTGTGACACATGGCGCAGTGGCCGAGCCCCTCCACGAGGTAGCCCCCGCGGTTCACCTCGGCGCTGGCGCCCGGATCCGGCTTGAAGCGCTCCTCAGTGAAGAACGCCGTCCGCCACGTGACCAGCGCGGTGCGGACGTTGAACGGGAACGGGATCTGGCTTTCCTTGCGCTTCTCGCTGACCGCCGGAATCGATTGCAGATAGGCCCAGATCGCCTTCGTGTCCTCGTCGCTGACCTTGGTGTACCAAGCGAACGGGAAGGCCGGGTACAGGTAGCCAACATGCTTGCTGTAACCCTGCCGGAACGACTTCTCGAAGTCGGCGTAGGCGTAATCGCCGAGCCCGGTCTCCTTATCGGGGGTCAGGTTGGGGGTCATGATCACGCCGAAGGGCATGTTGAGCGCGTAGTTCCCGGCGAGGTACTTGCCGCCCGGCGCCGTGTGGCAGGCCGCGCAGTCGCCCATGGTCACGAGATACTTGCCGCGCTCGATCTGGTCGGACGACCCGTCCTGCGCGAGGGCCGGCCCGGCCAGGAGCAAACCCGCAAGGAGCGGGCCGGAGGCCCAGCCGCGGGGGAGGGTGTTCGGGCGCTCGGTCGTGCGCGTCATGGCAACCTCCCGCGAGTCTTTAGAGTTCTTTCAATCAGGTGACGCGCGTGAACGCGGCCGTTCGCGGCGTTGTTCCGGTTTGCGCCCGGCTGCGGCGTTGTGCCGTGGCCGCCCGGAAGCGCAGCACGAGGTCGACCAGATGGGCGACGAGGCCGGCGAGCATCCACCCGGCGACCGCCGTCCAGCCGGCTCCTACCAGCGCCGCCCGCAGGGCCAGCATCAGCGCGGCGCCGGAGGCCAGATTCGCCAGCAGGGACGGCAGCGGCGGCCCGCCCCGGCGGCCGAGCCAAGCGAGGACAAGCGCCTCCCCGGCCACGAGCAGGAGGATGACGTCGACGATCCGCCCGGAGGCGAACAGCGCCTCCATCATGCCGGCTCCCCGAAGGGCGCGTTGAGGCGCACGATCCGCAGGTTGAGGCAGGCCGCCACGCTGACCCAGGCGAGATAGGGAAGGTTGAGGAGACCCGCCCCGGTGGAGACGCGGCCCGTGACCAGGACCAGCACGGCGATGGACAGCCACAGGGCCGCGATCTCGGCGAGGGCCCAGTCCGGCCGGCGGAACCGGAAGAACAGCATGCTCCAGGCGATGTTGAGGAGACCGTTCGCCGCGTAGGCGGCGAGCAGCACACCCCGCGCAGCCGGATCGGTATCGCCGGCCCAGGCGAGGACCGCCGCGGTGGCGGTGAGGGCGAAGATCACCGCCCAGACCGGCCCGAACGCCCAGTCCGGCGGCTTCCAGGCCGGGACCCGCAGGCGCCGGTACCACGGACCGGTGGTGGTCGCGAGGCCGCCGGCCGCGGCCACCAGCGCGGCGGCGACCGACGCAACCGCGGGCGGCCCCAGATCGGCGAGGCCGAGGCTCACGGCGAGACCCAGCGGAACAGGTGGGCGAGGTCCTTGAAGAAGATCCGCGCGTGGGCGGCGGGCTTCGCGCGGACCAGCTCCTTGTTCATGTAGCTGTCCCAGGTGAGCTGCTGGACATCCTTGTCCCGGCAGATCGAGACGAAGCGCTCGCGCAGCCCGTCGCTGCGGTACCAGACCCACTGCATCATCCCGAGGATCCAGAACACGCGCCCGTGCAGCTTCATGAACTGCCTGCGCGCGCCCGCGAGGGCGCGCGCGTCCCCGGTCCGCAGGAAAGCGGCGCCGGCCTCGGCCGACAGCCGCCCGCCGAGCATCGCGTAGTAGATCCCCTCGCCGGAGGCCGGCGCGACCACGCCGGCAGCGTCGCCCGCGAGCAGCACGTCCCGACCGTTGTCCCAACGCTTCAGCGGCTTCAGCGGCAGCGGGGCGCCCTCGCGGCGCACGGTCTCGGCTCCGTCTAGGCCGGTGGCGGCGCGGAGGGCCCGGATCGAGGAGCGCAGCGAGAAGCCCTTCCTGGCGCTGCCGGTGCCGATGCTGAGCGTGTCCCCGTGGGGGAAGATCCAGCTGTAGAAATCCGGCGAGTGGCGGCCCTGGTAGTAGACGTCGCAGCGGCTCGGCTCGACCGACTCGGCCCCCGGCGCTCCGGCCTGCGGCACCCGCAGGATCTCGTGATAGGCGAAGACCTGCCGCATCTTGTCATGGCCCGGTACCTCAGCGCGGCCCACCGGCGAGCAGGCCCCATCGGCACCGATGACGAGGCGCGCCCGCACGGCGTGGCGGGCGAGACTGCCCCCCGCGCCGGTGGTGAAATGGACGAGCGGCGGCCCGTCATCGGGCCGGGTGATCCGGTCGTAGGCGGCTTCGCGCAGGTCGGCGCCGGCCGCCTCGGCCCGGGCGCGCAGCCATGGGTCGAAATGCTCACGGTCGACCATGCCGACGAAGCCCTCGCCGACCGGCATGTCCACGGCCTTGCCGCTCGGCGCCACCATCCGGGCGGACCGGATCTTCGCCACCAGGAGTGCGTCGGGGATCGCGAAGTCGCGGATCAGCCGCGGTGGGATCGCGCCGCCGCACGGCTTGATCCGGCCGGGCTTGTCGAGGAGCAGCACCGCGTGGCCGGCCTGGGCGAGGTCGGTCGCCGCCGTGGCGCCCGCCGGCCCGCCGCCGACCACGACGACGTCATAGGTGTCGCGACCGGGGCCGCCGTCGTCCAACCGAGCCATGGCCTCACCTCACGCTGAAGGCAGGTTCGAGCGACACCGGGACCGGTGCCGGGGTGGAATCGAGCCGCGCCGCCAGGACCACCGCGACGAGGAACAGCACGCCCTCAGCGGCGAAGACCGCCGCGTAGGCGTGAACGGGTTCGGCGGTGACGAGCCGGACCGCATCCACCGCCACCGCCCCGAGGAAGCCGCCGGCCCCGAAGGCGACGCCCTGCGCGGCGCCCCACACGCCCATGCGGGTGCCGCGCTCCCGTGCGTCGCCGCGGCCGGCGAGCGCCATCATCGAGCCGATGGCGGCGACCGCGTAGGCGCCGTTGGCCACCCCCAGGGCGAAGACCGTCTCGCGCAGGGGGAAGTCCGATCCGGCGGCAGCGCCGCTCGCCAGGGCGAAGAGGGCAGCCGCCGAGCCGGCGCAGCCGATCCCGATCCAGAGCCGCAGGGAGGCCAGGGGGGTCCCGCGGGCCGCGAGGGTCACCGCGGCCACCAGCAGCATGCCGGCGAGCACGCCGCCGTGCTGGAGGCCGGCGAGCTTGGTGGTGGCGCCGGGACTCATCGCGAAGACGAGGCCGGCATAGGGCTCCAGGATCAGTTCCTGGGCGCTGTAAGCCAGCATCGAGACGAAGACGAAGACCGTGAAGGTCCGGGCCACGGGATCGGCCAGCACCTGGGTCAGCACGGTGAAGAACGGCCGGCGCGCCTCCGGGGCCTCCGGGGCGCGGGCCGGCAGGCGGCGCTCGACGCCCGTGACCGCGAGCGCCGCCACGCAGAAGGCGACGAGCGAGACCGTGCCGGAGACCGCCACGAGCCGCAGGCCCGAGAACGGGTCGAGGAAATGCCCGGCCAACGGCGCTGTGATCGCGAAGCCGACGATCATCATCACCCAGACGATGGTAGCGGCCGCGCCCCGCCGAGCCGGCGCCACGCCCCCCGACAGCAGGACGAGGAGGGAGGTGCCGGCCGCCCCGACACCCATGCCGACGCACAGGAAGGAGACGGCGGCGACCGCCAGACCCAGGGCGAGGTTCTCGGCCGCCAGCGCGGTGCCGCAGGCGGCCCCGAACCCGCCGAGGCAGAGGGCCGCCATGCCGCCGACGATCCAGGGGGTGCGCCGCCCGCTCCGATCGGAGCCGTAGCCCCAGCGCGGGCGCAGCACCTGCACGGCATAGTGCAGGGCGACCAGCAGGCCCGGCACGAAAGCGGGGAGCGCCAGTTCCACCACCATCACCCGGTTGAGGGTGGCGGTCATTAGCACGACGACGCTGCCGAGCGCGGTCTGGACGAGGCCGAGACGGATGATCTGGGGCCAGCCGAGGCCTGCGTTCGGGTCCGATGCCATCAAACCCCTCCCA
This sequence comes from Methylobacterium mesophilicum SR1.6/6, assembly GCF_000364445.2. Lineage (NCBI taxonomy): Bacteria > Pseudomonadati > Pseudomonadota > Alphaproteobacteria > Hyphomicrobiales > Methylobacteriaceae > Methylobacterium > Methylobacterium mesophilicum. Next base: position 4,613,050 of record NZ_CP043538.1, read on the forward strand.
CCAGCGGCCGCAGGGCGAAGGCCGCGACCAGCATGCCGAGCACGTAGAGGGTGGTGCCGGTGCCGTTGTACCAAGCCGCCCGCTCCCGGGGGCTGTCGAGGAACCGCACCATCAGGGCGAACTGGCCCGCCAGCAGCGCCGCCACGAGGCCGGCATGCCAGTACCGCTCCCAGCCGACGAGGAGCGCGATCACCGCGACCTGCGGCAGCGCCATCACCAGGCAGGCGAAACGCGCCGCGCGTTCCGTGCCCATCTGTACCGGCAGCGACAGCAGGCCCATCCGCCGGTCGCCCTCGACGGACTTGAAATCGTTGAGGGTCATGATGCCGTGGGCGCCGGCCGCGTAGAGAAGCGCGACGACGAGCACCCGCCGGTCCGGCAGGGCCGCGGCCATCACGGCGGCGCCGGTGAACCAGGGCAGCCCCTCGTAGCAGAGCGCCACCGCGGCGTTGCCCCACCAGCCGTTCCGCTTCAGCCGCACCGGCGGGGCCGAGTAGATCCAGGCCAGGATCAGCCCGAACAGGGCGGCTCCGAGGATCCAGGGCCCGAGCGCCGCTGCGACCGTCAGCGACAGGCCCGTCCAGCCCAGGGCGAGATAGAGGCCCCAGCGACCGGGGATGCGTCCCGAGGGAATCGGCCGGTTCGGCTCGTTGATGGCGTCGACGTGTCGGTCGAACCAGTCGTTCGCGGCCTGGCTGGTGGCGCAGACCAGCGGCCCGGCCAGCAGCACCCCGGCGGCGATCACCGGCCACTGGCCGTGCGCAGGTTGCCCCGATGAGATCACGCCGCAGGCGAAAGCCCACATCGGCGCAAACCACGTGATCGGCTTCAGCAGCTCGATGACTGCGCTCGGGGCGGGCGTGGCGGCCATACCGGGAGGCTACCGGGGCCGGCAGAAGTGTCAAGACAGATTTACACGACGTGGCGGATAGCGCGCAGGCTTTGTCGGATGAATACAGCGGCGAGATAAAAATACATTATCCCGCTGGCGTGCCCGCCGCGCATGCAGGGACCGGCAGCGCGACGGTTCTTCGCGGTTGGCGCGCCGTGCGACCGGCATCGTCGGCGACGGCAGGTCGACTCCGGCCTCCCCTTCGTATCGACGCACCGTCGCCAATCCACCCAGTCATCCCGGCGTCGCGGAGCAGAGCCCGAGATCCGGATCCGCCGATCGGCCAGAACCTGACACCGGCCGCCGCTCCGGATTCGAGGCGCGCCTCGGACCGACGGGTCGTTTCATCGACGGCGATTCCGCAGTGGGCACAGCTGGATGTGATGCGCGCGACGCGCTGCCCGCGGGCCATGCTGCTCACAGACCCATGGCCGTAAATCAGGTCCCCGCCGTCACCCGACCCGGCTGGATCAGACCTCCTCGGCCTGTCCGTCCAGATCGCCGACGCCGTAGCGACGCATCTTCGCGTAGAGGCCCTGCCGGCTCAGGCCCAGCATCTCCGCCGCCGAAGCGCGGTTGTCCCGGGTGATCCGCAGAGCCGCCTCGATGCAGAGCTTCTCGATCAGATCGGTGGTCTCGCGGACCAGGGTCTTCATCGAGACCCGGCCGACCAGCTCCGCCATCTGTTCCACCGAGCGCGGCACCTCTCGCCCGAGGCCGAAGCGCCCGTCCGGGATCCGCCGCGGGGCGGGGCGGACGGCGAAGCCGAGGCACGGGCGGGATCCCGCCACCGAGACGGCGGCGACCTCGACATCCTCGATCCCGCCGAAGGTCCCGCGGATGACGGTGGCGAAGCGGCGCACGGCGCCGTGATCGACGAGCGTCGCGAACAGGGCCTGCGCCTCGGTCTCGTCGCGGCCGAGCCACTGGTCGAGGCTGCGTCCTCGCGCCTGCCCCTCGGTGGCGAGTTGGGCAAGCTCCAGGAAGGCGGCGTTGGCGGTCAGCACCCGCCGGGCCGGATCGGTGAGGACGAAGCCTTCTGGCATCGCCTCGATCACCGCGCGGGTCGGCGCCTCCTGGTCCGCGCCCCCCTCCGCCACCGCCGGATCGGTCACGAGTCGCATCAACGCGCTGGCGCCGCCCTCGCCACGGAACAGCGATGCCGAGACCGTTACCTCGCCGCGCCCGTGGGGCAGGACCGCGCGAACTTCTCCGGCCTGGCCGGTCGCCCGCAGCGCGGCGAACTGCGCCTCCAGGGCGCGGGCGCTGGCAGGGTCGAACAGGTCCACCGCGTCCTGGCCGGCAATGCGCTTGGCGGGACGCCCGAGCAGGCGCGCCGCAGCCGGGTTGGCCTCAGAGACCCGGCGCGTCCCGGCATCCACCACGAGGACCGGCTCGCCGGCGATCTGAAACAGCAGCCGGTAGCGGGTCTCGGCGGCGCGCAGGCGGTCATAGTCCCGTTCGAGCGCCTGCTGGGTTTCCATGAGCCGGCGCTGTAGCGCCGCCACGGCCCGCATGTCGCGCCCGAGCACCAGGATCGGGCCGCCCTCGGCCGGGCGTATCGAGGCGTAGCGAATCGGCAGGTCGATGCCGCTGGGCGAAGGATGGTTGATCTGGCGCCAGCGCGTGATGCCCTCGGGCCCGGCGTCGCGCAGCAAGGCATCAACCTTCGGCCGGCTCTCCACCGTCACGGTGTCGACCCAGCGCCGGCCCAGCCAGCCGGGAATGTTCTCGGCCTCGAGATCGGTACCGATCGTCGCGTCCCGGATCACCCCGTCGGCGTCGATCACCAGCGACAGGTCGGCGGAGGCCGCAACGATCCGCCCGACCGCCTCTCCGTCGAGGTGGCCGGCCACCTGCTGCAGGGCCGCGGGCGGCTGCTGCGGGGAGGGGCGAGGCTGGGGCGTCACGGTCACCGCAATGTGATCTTTGAGGTATCACCCTTTCAGCAGGCCAATGCCCGTCTGTCCAGCAAAGCTTCCGCCGCGGCGGGTGCCAGGCACGCGTCCGACGCGCAGGCATCCGCCCCGACGATCCCCGCCTCGCCGCCGTGGCGCGCGAAATACGGGCCCCCGACAAGCACGCGGATGTCCGGATTGCGGGAGGCTCGCCGCACATCCGTAACCGTTTCCGAGAGGGCCGGCAGCAGCACGTCGCAGGAGAGCGACAGGCCGACCACGTCGAACCAGTCGGCTCCGAGGAGATCCAGCGGGTCGAGGCCGGGACCAGGCACCGCCGTGGTCACGTCCCAGCCGGCTTCCCGGAAGAAGCTCGCCACGATCGACAGGCCGAACCTGTGGGTCTCGCCGGGGCAGGGAAGGAGCAGGACACTGCGCCCGTTGGCAGGCACCGATTCGCTTTCCAACTCCGTGCAGAGCCGGCGACTCACCGCCTGGAGCCGCCCGAGCGCTTCCGTGACGGCGAGGAAGTCGCAGGCATCCTCCTCCCAGAGCGCGCCGAGGTGCCGCGCCGCCGGGGCGAGCAGGTCGAGGAGGAGGCGGGCGAGGGGCAGGCCGCCGTCGCGAAGGGCCTCGACCTGGGCGTCGAGATCCACAGGTCCGGGGGCGAGGAGCAGAGCGCTGAACGCGGCGATCTCCTGCGGGCTCGGGCCGCGCTCGCGATGCCCGCGCCGGCCAGTTGCGGGACGATGGGCCAGCATAAGACGGGGCAGGATCTCGGCCTCGACCACCCGCGCCAGGGCGTCCGGGAGCGCCCGCTGCGGCTCGGACCAGACCAGCGCCGCGTCTCTGAAAACGGGGGCGGCCTCGCCCGCGGGCCCGCAGCCTGCCGACGGCGGACCGTATTCCAGGCGCTCGCCGAAATGCCTCCAGTCTCCCATCGGCATCCCTCCCTGCACTGGCCCCGGCCCGGAAAGAGCCGGCGGCTGCGCTTGCGAATCGGGTGCGGCGTTGCTCGCCTGTCTATTCTTTGTCTTCGTCGGCCCCTGGATTCAAACAGCCAAGTCGCCACAATGTCCGACAGCGCCGGTGACGATACGCTTCCTGACGAACTTGGCAATGATCTTAGAGAAAGAAAAAATATCGGTGCTCCTGTCAGCGCGCAAAAGCGTCAAGCGCACTTGACACTTCTGGGACCCCGGACCTAGCCTCTGTCAACGACGGTGCCACTGGCGCCGAGCGAAGGGGGGCGGAAGGATGGGTCCCGAGGACCGGCCGGCACGACCGCTCTACACGCCCGCCGAGCGGCAGCGGCGCGACGCGTCACCCTGGACATTCGTGCAGGGTGTGCTGGCCCCCGTGCAGTTCGCGATCTTTCTGGTGAGCGTCGTTCTGGTGCTGCGCGCCCTCGTCTCCGGACAGGGGCAGGGGGTCGCCGAATTCTCGGTGGTCGTGAAGACCCTGGCGCTTTACGCGATCATGGTCACCGGCTCGATCTGGGAGAAGGCGGTGTTCGGCCGGTGGCTGTTCGCCCCGGCCTTCTTCTGGGAGGACGTGGTCAGCATGCTGGTGCTGGCCCTGCATACGGCCTACCTCGCCGCCCTCGCCGCGGGCGCCCTGGATGGCCAGGCCCTGCTCCTCCTCGCGCTGGCCGCCTACGCGACCTACGTCATCAATGCCGGGCAGTTCCTGCTGAAGCTGCGCGCCGCCCGTCTCGAAGGCGCCGGACGCCCCGCGCCGCGCCTGGTGGAGGCGCTGCCGTGAACGCTCCCCTGATCCACCAGACCGGCTGCGGCGGCATCGACCTGCATCAGGAGCACGGGCAGCGGGCCGTGTTCTGCGGGCTCACCGGCATCGTCTGGCTGCACCGGAAGATCCAGGACGCGTTCTTTCTCGTGGTCGGTTCGCGCACCTGCGCGCATCTGATCCAGTCCGCCGCCGGCGTCATGATCTTCGCTGAGCCGCGCTTCGCGACCGCCATCATCGACGAGCGCGACCTCGCCGGCCTCGCCGACGCGAACGAGGAACTCGACCGAGTGGTGACCCGGCTGATCGAGCGCCGACCGGACATCAAGCTCCTGTTCCTCGTGGGCTCATGCCCATCGGAGGTGATCAAGCTCGACCTGTCCCGAGCGGCGCAGCGCCTGTCGGGCCGGCTCGCTCCCGTGCGGGTGCTGAACTATTCGGGCTCCGGCATCGAGACGACCTTCACGCAAGGGGAGGATGCCTGCCTCGCGGCCCTCGTGCCGGATCTGCCCCGCGAGACCGAGACCGCCGCGCCGTCGCTCTTGGTCGTCGGCGCTCTGGCCGACGTGGTGGAGGATCAGTTCTCCCGGATGTTCGCCGCGATGGGCATCGGGGATGTCCGGTTCCTGCCCGCCCGCCGGGCCGGCGCGATGCCGGCCGTGGGGCGCGGGACCCGCTATCTGCTCGCCCAGCCGTTCCTGACCGACACGGCCCGCGCCCTCGACGAGCGCGGTGCCCGGCGGCTCGCCGCGCCGTTCCCGCTCGGGGCCGAGGGCACCACCGGCTGGCTGCGGGCGGCGGCCGAGGCGTTCGGCGTCTCCGAAGAGGCATTCGACCGGGCCACGGCTCCGGGTCGCGCCCGCGCCGAGACCGCCCTCGCGCCGCACCGGGACAGACTCGGCGGCAAGCGCATCTTCTTCTTCCCCGATTCGCAGCTCGAGGTGCCGCTCGCCCGGTTCCTCGCCCGGGAGCTCGGCGCGGAGCTCGTGGAAGTCGGGACGCCGTACCTGCACCGCGCCCATCTCGCCGCCGAGATCGAGCTTCTGCCCGCGGGCACGCGGGTGACGGAAGGCCAGAGCCTCGACGACCAGATGGACCGCTGCCGCGCGACCCGGCCGGACCTGACGGTCTGCGGGCTCGGCCTCGCCAACCCGCTCGAGGCGGAGGGGTTGTCGACCAAGTGGTCGATCGAGCTGCTGTTCACGCCCGTGCAGGGCTACGATCAGGTCGGCGACCTCGCCGAGCTGTTCGTGCGCCCGCTCCGGCGCCGTGCCTTGCTGGAGGTGTAGCGCCATGCAGCTCACCCTCTGGACCTACGAGGGACCTCCCCACATCGGCGCGATGCGCGTCGCGACGGCGATGTCCGGGCTGCACTACGTGCTGCACGCGCCCCAAGGCGACACCTACGCCGACCTGCTGTTCACCATGATCGAGCGGCGGGACGCGCGCCCGCCCGTGACCTACACGACCTTCCGGGCGCAGGATCTCGGCCGCGACACCGCGCAGATCTTCAAGGAGGCGGTCTCGGCCGCGTACGCGCGCTTCCAGCCGCAGGCGATGATCGTCGGCGCCTCCTGCACCGCCGAGCTGATCCAGGATGATCCCGGCGGGCTCGCCAAGGCCCTCGACCTGCCGATCCCCGTGATTCCGCTGGAGCTGCCCGCTTACCAGAAGAAAGAGAACTGGGGCGCGTCGGAGACCTTCTACCGCCTCGTCCGGGCGCTCGCCGGAGCCCCCGGATCGCGCTCCGCCCGTGAGCCTGGACAGCAACCGCTCTGCAATATTCTGGGTCCAACGGCGCTGGGATTCCGCCATCGGGACGACCTGATCGAGATCCGCCGGCTGCTCGATTCGCTGGGCATCGCGGTAAATGTCGTCGCGCCGCTGGGTGCCACGCCCGGCGATCTCGGCCGGCTCCGGGCGGCCGACTTCAACGTCGTGCTCTATCCCGAGACCGCCCGCTCGGCCGCGGAGTACCTGAAGAAGAGTTTCGGGCAGCCGTTTACGCAAACCGTTCCGATCGGCGTCGGCGGCACGCGCCGCTTCGTTGAGGAGGTGGCGGCGCTTGCCGGGATCGACCCGGCACCGGTGCTCGACGGCCCCGGCTCGCGGCTGCCCTGGTACTCCCGCTCGGTCGACTCGACCTATCTCACGGCCAAGCGTGTCTTCGTGTTCGGAGACGCCAGCCACGCGATCGGCATCGCCCGGGTCGCCGCCAAGGAGCTGGGCTTCACCGTCGTCGGGCTCGGGACGTACGGCCGCGAATTCGCCCGCGAGGTTCGCGCCGAGGCGGCCGAGCACGGCCTCGAGGCGCTGATCACCGACGACTACCTCGATGTCGAGGCGGCGATCCGCGCGGCCGCGCCGGAACTGGTCCTCGGCACCCAGATGGAGCGCCATGTCGCCAAGCGGCTCGGCATCCCCTGCGCGGTGATCTCCGCGCCGGTCCACGTCCAGGATTTCCCGGCGCGCTACGCGCCGCAGATGGGTTTCGAGGGCGCCAACGTCCTATTCGACACCCTGGTCCATCCGTTGATGATGGGCCTCGAAGAGCACCTCCTCGGCATGTTCCGGGAGGATCCCGAGTTCCACGACGGCGTCGGCCCCTCGCATCTCGGCGGCAAGTCCTTCGGGACTCCGGCGGACGGGGCGCTTGAGGCCGCGGAACGGGCGCCGGCCGACACCCCTCCGACGCCGACGCCCGTTCCGATTCTGCTGGACCGCGCGGCCTCTTGGTCGCCGGAAGCCGAGAAGGAATTGAAAAAAATCCCGTTCTTCGTGCGGGGCAAGGCGCGCACCAACACTGAGACCTTCGCCCGGGAGCGGCACCTGCCGCTCATCACCGTCGAGACCCTCTACGATGCCAAAGCGCATTACGGCCGCTAGGCCGCCGATCCGCGTCGTCATCGTCACGCTCGACAATCACTTGGCGAGCGCGGTGGAACGGGCGCGCCTGCGTCTCCGGACCGAGATGCCCGGGCTGATCCTGGGCTTCCACGCCGCCGCCGAGTGGGACAACGATCCCGCGACCCTGGAGGCCTGCCGGGCCGACATCGCGCAGGCCGACATCGTGCTCTCGGCCATGCTGTTCATGGACGAGCATGTCCGGACGATCCTGCCGGCGCTCGCTGCGAGACGGGACGGCTGCGACGCGATGGTCGGCTGCCTCTCGGCCGGCGAGGTGGTGAAGACCACGAAGCTCGGCCGCTTCGACATGAGCGGCACCAAGCGCAGCGCCCTCGACTTCCTGAAGAAGCTGCGCGGCAAGCCCGGCCAGCAGGGCAATGCCGGCCGCCAGATGGCGCTCGTGCGCAAGCTCCCGAAGATTCTGCGCTTCATCCCGGGCTCGGCCCAGGACGTGCGCGCCTATTTCCTGACCCTGCAATACTGGCTCGCGGGCTCGGACGAGAACGTCGCCGCCCTGGTCCGCTTCCTCGTGCACCGCTACGCGGCCGGCGAGCGGGCCGCCTGGCGCGAGGGCCCGGCCGCCCCGCCCCCCCTCGACTACCCTGAGACAGGCCTCTACCACCCGCGCCTGCCCGGCCGGATCGGCGCCGACCCGTCGCGGCTGCCGCGGCTCCCCGGCGCGAGGGGCCGCGTCGGCCTGCTGGTGATGCGCAGCTACGTGCTCGCCGGCAACACCGCCCATTACGACGGCGTCATCGCGGCCTTGGAGGCGCAGGGCCTCGACGTGGTGCCGGCCTTCGCCAGCGGCCTCGACAACCGCCCTGCGGTGGACGCCTTCTTCATGAAGGACGGGCGCGCCGCGATCGACGCGATGGTCTCGCTCACCGGCTTCTCGCTGGTTGGCGGACCCGCCTACAACGACGCCGCCGCCGCCGAGGCGATGCTGGCCCGGCTCGACGTGCCCTATCTCGCCGCCCAGGCGCTGGAATTCCAGACGCTCGAGCAGTGGGAGGCGGGCGACCGCGGCCTGTCGCCGGTCGAGGCGACCATGATGGTCGCGATCCCCGAACTCGACGGCGCCACCGCCCCGATGGTGTTCGGCGGCCGCTCCGCGAATTCCGGCGCCGACAACGCCCGGGACATGCGGGTTCACCCCGAGCGCGCCGCCCGGCTCGCCGAGCGGGTGGCGCGGCTAGTGTCGCTCCGCCGGACCGCGAAGGCCGAGCGGAAGCTCGCCGTGGTGCTGTTCAACTTCCCGCCGAATGCCGGCGCCACCGGCACGGCGGCGTTCCTGTCGGTCTACGCCTCGCTCCTCAACACTTTGAAGGGGCTGGCGGCGGACGGCTACATGGTCGAAGTGCCGGAGAGCGTCGACGCCCTGCGCGCGGCGATCCTCGACGGCAATGCCAAGCGCTACGGCACCCAGGCCAACGTCCACGCCCGCATCCCGGCCGAGGACCATCTGCGCCGCGAGCCCCACCTCGCCGAGATCGAGGCCCAGTGGGGCCCGGCACCCGGCCGTCACCAGACCAACGGCGCCGAACTCTTCGTGCTGGGCGCACGATTCGGAAATATCTTCGTCGGGGTCCAGCCGGCCTTCGGCTATGAGGGCGACCCGATGCGGCTGCTGTTCGAGCGCGGCTTCGCGCCGACCCACGCGTTCTCGGCCTTCTACCGCTACCTGCGCGAGGATTTTGCCGCCGACGCCGTGCTGCATTTCGGCACCCACGGGGCGCTGGAATTCATGCCCGGCAAGCAGACCGGCCTGTCCGAGGCCTGCTGGCCGGAGCGGCTGATCGGGGCGCTGCCCAACGTCTATCTCTACGCGGCCAATAACCCGTCCGAGGGGACGCTCGCCAAGCGCCGCTCGGCGGCGACGCTGGTCAGCTACCTGACCCCGAGCCTCGCGGCGGCCGGACTCTACCGCGGTCTCATCGACCTCAAGAGCTCGATCGAGCGCTGGCGCGGACTCGGCCCCGAGGCGGGCCCCGAGCGCGGCAGCCTTGCCGAGCTGATTCAGCAACAGGGCGCGGCGGTCGATCTCGTGGCCGCGGAGCCCCCATGGAGCGGCGATCTGGAGGCGCGGGTCTCCGGCCTCTGGACCGCTTTGCAGGAACTGGAGCAGACTCTGATCCCGCACGGCCTGCACGTGGTCGGGGAGGGCGTGTCGCCGGAAGAGCGGGTCGACCTCCTGCTCGCCCTGGCCGAGGCTTCGCACGGACTGAGGCCGGACCAAGCCGGCATCGCCGCATTGGTCGCCGGGGCCGGGATCGAGTCGGCGCTCGCGGCCTCCGGCCTGCCCGCGGACCCCGAGACCCGCGCCGCCTTCACGGCCCTCGCCAAGTCCGAAAGCCTGCTCGCCCGGGATCACGAGGTTCCGGCCCTGCTGCGGGCGCTCGACGGCCGCTTCGTGCCGCCGGTGGCGGGCGGCGACCTGCTGCGCAACCCGGCCGTCCTGCCGACCGGCCGCAACCTGCACGGTTTCGATCCCTACCGCCTGCCCTCGGCCTTCGCGGTGGCCGACGGCGCCCGGCAGGTCGCCCGCATCCTCGAGCGCTTCGCGGCGGACGGGAAGCCCTGCCCGGAGAGCGTCGCCCTCGTCCTGTGGGGCACCGACAACCTCAAGAGCGAGGGCGGCCCAATCGCCCAGGCGCTGGCGCTGATCGGCGCCGCGCCCCGCTTCGACGGCTACGGCCGCCTGAGTGGCGCCGAGTTGATCCCGCTGGAAACCCTCGGCCGCCCGCGCATCGACGCGGTGGTGACGCTGTCCGGGATCTTCCGGGATCTGCTGCCGCTGCAGACGAAGCTCCTGGCCGAAGCGTCCTTCCTCGCGGCGACCGCCGACGAGCCGCTCGAGCAGAACTACGTCCGCAAGCACGCACTCGCCATCCAGGCCGAGCAGGGCTGCGACCTGGAGACGGCGGCGTTGCGCGTCTTCTCCAACGCCGAAGGCGCCTACGGGGCCAACGTCAACCACCTCGTCGATTCCGGGAACTGGGACGACGACGCGGAACTCTGCGAGACCTTCTCGCGCCGCAAGAGCTTCGCCTACGGCCGAACCGGCCGCCCGGCGCCGCAGCGCGCCCTGATGCAGGCGGTGCTGGCCTCCGTCGATATGGCCTACCAGAACCTCGACTCGGTCGAGGTCGGCGTCACCTCCGTCGACCACTACTTCGACGGGCTCGGCGGCATGGGCCGGGCGGTCGCCCGGGCCAAGGGCGAGTCGGTGCCGATCTACATCAGCGACCAGACCCGCGGGGAGGGGCGCGTCCGCTCCCTGGAGGAGCAGGTGGCGCTGGAGACGCGCACCCGGATGCTCAACCCGAAATGGTACGAGGGCCTGCTCGGCCACGGCTACGAGGGCGTCCGCCAGATCGAGACCCACCTGACCAACACGGTCGGCTGGTCGGCCACGGCCAACGCGGTCCAGCCCTGGATCTACGAGCGGATCACCGAGACCTACGTCCTCGACAAGGACATGCGCGAGCGCATGGCCGCCTTGAACCCCACCGCCTCCGCCAAGGTCGCCCAAAGGCTGATCGAGGCGCACCGCCGCGGCTTCTGGACTCCTGACGCAGAGATGCGCGACGCCCTCGACCGGGCCGAGGAGGAGCTGGAGGACCGCCTGGAAGGCGTCACCGCAGGAGTGGCCGCATGAACATCGCGATCCGCAATCCCGTCGTCGCCCGGAAGGAGGAGGGGAGCGTCCAGGTCGCCCTCGATCCGGACATCCGCATCGAGACCGCCAAGGTCTTCGCGGTCTACGGCAAGGGCGGGATCGGCAAGTCGACCACCTCGTCGAACCTGTCGGTAGCCTTCTCGAAGCTCGGCAAGCGGGTCCTGCAGATCGGCTGCGACCCGAAGCACGACTCGACCTTCACGCTGACCAAGCGCCTCGCCCCCACGGTGATCGACGCCCTGGAGGCGGTGAACTTCCACTCGGAGGAGCTGCGCGTCGAGGATTTCGTGGTCGAGGGCTACAACGGCGTCATGTGCGTCGAGGCCGGCGGCCCGCCCGCCGGGACCGGCTGCGGCGGCTACGTGGTCGGCCAGACCGTGAAGCTTCTCAAGGAGCACCACCTCCTCGAAGACACCGACGTCGTCGTCTTCGACGTGCTGGGCGACGTGGTCTGCGGCGGCTTCGCCTCGCCGCTCCAGCATGCCGACCGGGCGCTGATCGTCACCGCCAACGACTTCGACTCGATCTTCGCCATGAACCGGATCGTCGCGGCGATCCACGCCAAGTCCAAGAATTACGGCGTGCGGCTGGGCGGCGTCATCGCCAACCGCTCGGCCAAGACCGACGAAATCGACCGGTTCAACGACGCGGTCGGGCTGAAGCGGCTCGCCCACTTCCCCGATCTCGACGTTGTCCGCCGCTCGCGGCTCAAGAAATCGACCCTGTTCGAGATGGATTCCTCGCCGGAACTCGATGCCGTGACCGCCGAGTACATGCGGCTCGCCGAGACCCTCTGGGCCGGCGCCGAGCCCTGCGAGGCACAGCCCATGAAGGATCGCGACCTGTTCGAGTTTCTGGGATTCGACTGATGGCCAGCGCCAGCTACGACGCCCGCCGAGGCGAGCTGACCACCTATTTCGACCGCACCGCGGTCGAGGCGTGGTCGCGCCTGACCTCGGACGCCCCGGTGAGCCGGATTCGCGCCACCGTGCGGGCCGGGCGCGACGCCATGCGGGCGACGCTGCTGTCCTGGCTGCCGGCCGACATGACCGGCCTGCGCCTGCTCGATGCCGGGTGCGGCACCGGCGCGCTGAGCGTCGAGGCGGCGCGGCGCGGGGCCGAGGTGGTGGCGATCGACGTCTCGCCGACGCTGATCGGGCTGGCGCAGGAGCGGCTTCCGGCGATCGCCGGAGCCGGACGGATCGATTTCCGGGTCGGCGACATGCTCGATCCGGCGCTCGGCCGCTTCGACCACGTCGTGGCAATGGATTCGCTGATCCACTACCGCGCCGGCGACATCGCCCGGGCGCTGGCCGTGCTGGGCGCGCGCACGGACGGGTCGGTGCTGTTCACGGTGGCGCCCCGCACCGCGCTGCTGACGCTGATGCACGCAGCCGGACAGTTCTTTCCGCGCAGCGACCGCTCGCCTTCCATCGTGCCAGTGACCGAGCGCGGGCTGCGGCGGCGGATGTCTTCGGAACAGGCCCTCGACGGCTTCGCCTGGGTGCAGAGCCATCGGACCAACAGCGGGTTCTATCTCTCGAACGCCATCGCGCTGACGCGCACCCAACGTGTCTCCCAACCTCACCCTCATCCTGAGGTGCCGGAGCGCAGCGGAGGCCTCGAAGGAGCCCTCCAGCCAGCCCCGCGATCCCTGGAGGGCTCCTTCGAGGCTGCTCCGCAGCACCTCAGGATGAGGGGGATGAGGGGGATGAATGGGACGGAGGGATCCGTCCGATGAAGTCCAGCCGCGCCCTCACCGCCGCCCTCATGCGCCTCGGCCCGGCGATCCTGCCCTTCGCGGATGCCGCCACCGTCGAGCTGCCTCTGGGCCGCCTCCTGCGCCTCGCTCTGTTCCAGGTCACGGTCGGCATGGCCGCGGTGCTGCTGATCGGGACCCTCAACCGGGTGATGATCGTCGAACTGGGCGTCCCGGCCTGGATCGTCGCGGTGATGCTGGCCCTGCCACTCATCTTCGCACCGCTGCGGGCGATCGTCGGCTTCCGATCGGACACGCACCGCTCGGTGCTGGGCTGGCGGCGGGTGCCCTACATCTGGTTCGGCACGCTGCTCCAGTTCGGCGGGCTGGCGATCATGCCGTTCGCCCTCCTGATCCTGTCGGGCGACACGACCGGGCCGCTCTGGGTCGGCGACCTCGCGGCGGCTCTGGCCTTCCTGCTGGTCGGCGCAGGGCTCCACACCACCCAGACAGTCGGGCTGGCGCTCGCCACCGACCTCGCCCCCGCCCATGCGCGTCCGAAGGTGGTGGCACTGCTCTGCGCGGCGCTCCTGTTCGGCATGATGGCGAGCGCCGTGCTGTTCGGCCTGTTCCTGGCCCATTTCTCGCCGGTGCGGCTGATCCAGGTGATCCAGGGCGCGGCTTTGGTCACCATCATCCTCAACGGGATCGCCCTGTGGAAGCAGGAGCCGCGCGATCCCAACCGGACCCGCGCGGCGCCGCAGCGCGACTTCCGCGCCTCCTGGAAGGCTTACGCCGGCGAGGGCACCGCCCGGCGGCGCCTTATGGCGATCGGCCTCGGCACCGCGGGCTTCTCGATGCAGGACATCCTGCTCGAACCCTATGGCGGCCAGATCCTGCATCTGTCGGTCGCCGCCACCACGGCCCTGACCGCGCTGCTCGCGGCCGGCGGCGGCCTGGGCCTCCTGATCGCGGCCCGCTGGCTCAACCGCGGCGGCGATCCGTTCCGGGTGTCGGCGGTCGGGGCCGGGATCGGCATCCTGGCCTTCTCGGCGGTGGTGTTCGCCGCGCCGCTGGCCTCGGCTGACCTGTTCGCCGCGGGCGTGAGCCTGATCGGCCTCGGCGGCGGCCTGTTCGCCCACGGCACGCTCACCGCCTCGATGAACCGCGCCGGTCCGGAGGATACGGGTCTCGCGCTGGGCGCCTGGGGCGCCGTGCAGGCGACGGCCGCCGGATTGTCGATCGCCGCGAGCGGCCTCGTGCGCGACGTGGGCGGCGCCATTGCCCAGTCGGGGGTCCTCGGCGAGGGCATGAACGAACCGGCGATCGGCTACCTGATCGTCTACCACATCGAGATCGCCCTGCTGTTCGCCGCGCTCCTGGCCCTCGGGCCGCTGGTGCGGGAGGACGCGCGCGCGGAGACGCAACACCGGCTCGGCGGCGATCTTGCCGGCCGGGCAGCCTGAGACACGGGGAGGACAGCCATGCCAACCGGCGCACTTACGGGTTATGTCGACGTCGCCCAGGTCGTGCTCTACGCGTTCTTCTTCTTCTTCGCGGGGCTGGTGTTCTGGCTGCGCCGCGAGGACCGACGGGAGGGTTATCCCCTCGAGAACGAGGCCGTCGGGCGCCGCAAGGCGGTCGATCCCTTCCTGATCCCGCGGTCGAAGGCCTTCCACCTGCCCGGCGGGGAGACGACCTATGCGCCGCAGGCGGTCCATGGCCGCGACGACATCGAGACCGGCATCCCGGCCCGCAAGGTCGAGCCCTGGCCGGGCGCGCCCTACGAGCGGACGGATGCGTCGCTTCAGGCCGGCGTCGGCCCCGGCTCCTGGGTGCTGCGGCACGACGTCCATGACCGGACCTGGGACGAGGAGATCCGCATCGTGCCCCTCCGGGTGGCGAAGAACTTCGTCATCCACGAGGACGGACCGAACCCGATCGGCATGACGGTGTTCGGCACCGACAACGCCGTGGCGGGCGTCGTCAGCGACGTCTGGGTCGACCGCGGCGAGTCGCTGATCCGCTACTACGAGGTGGAGCTTTCCACCGGCGGCCGCCGCCTGATGCCGGCCACCTTCTGCCGGGCGGGCGGCTTCACCAAGACGGTGAAGTCCGAGGCGTTGCTCGCCAGCCAGTTCGCCGACATCCCGGCCACCCGCGACCCCGACAGCGTGACCTTCCTGGAGGAGGAGCGGATCATGTCCTACTTCGGCGCCGGCACGCTCTACGCCACGCCGGCCCGCGCGGAGCCCCTGATATGAGCGGCGACTTCCTCCCCGAGGGCACCCTGCGGGGGCTGCCCGGCCCGCTGCCGGCGGGCGAGCGCATCCTGTGGCAGGGAGCGCCGACCACATCGGGCCTGCTCGTGCGGGTGTTCCACGCACGCTTGGTGATCGCGTGGTTCGCGATCTGCGCCCTGGCCTTCGGATTGGCCGCTGGCGGGCCAGGGGCAGCGCTCAAGGTTGTCGGACCGACGCTGATGGTCGGCGCGGTCGGGCTCGCACTGCTGTGGCTGTTGGCGTGGCTCACCCACCGCACCACGATCTACACGATCACCAATCGTCGAATCGTGCTGCAGGCCGGCATCGCCCTGCCGGTGACCCACAACCTGCCCTTCGCGCAGATCGAGACCGCGTCCCTGCGCGCCTTCACCGACGGGAGCGGCGACGTACCGCTGCAGTTGCGGCCGGGCCTGCGCATCGCCTACCTTCAGCTCTGGCCGCATGCCCGGCCCTGGCGTCTCGCACGGACTGAGCCCATGCTCCGGTCCGTGCCGGAGGCCGACGCGGCGGCGGCGCTGCTGGCGCGCGCGCTCGCGGCCCATGCCGACGGTGCGGCGCCGCCGGTCCGGGTCGCCCGGCTGGGCCCGGCAAACGAGAATCCCGGCCGCCTCGTCGCGGCCGAATAAGGGAGGGGGCGATGGGCGATCGGGCGGACACCACCGGCCGAACGACGGGACCGGCGCCGGCGCTGCTGATGATCGGCGTCGGGGCGATGATGGGCTTCACCATGCTGGCGGTCCTGGTCGGCCGGAGCGAGAAGATCGGCCTCGTCGCCCTGCCGCCCGCGAAGCCCGTGGCCCGGCTGGAATTCCGCGCCGAGGATCAGGTCGACGGCTCGATCGCCCTGCGTGACGTCGCCGACCGGCACATCGTCGCCTGGGTCCGGCCCGGCGAGGACGGCTTTCTGAGGGGGACCCTGCGGGGCCTCGCCCAGGCCCGCCAGCGCGAAGGCCTCGGGCCGGAGAAGCCCTTCAGCCTGACCCGCTATGATGACGGCCGCCTTGCGCTGGCCGACGAGGCCACCGGCCGCCGGGTGCCGCTGGAGGCCTTCGGGCCGACCAATGCGGGCGCCTTCGCCCGCCTGATGCCCGCCCCGGGCGTGCCCGCCACGGAGACGCGGTGATGGGCCTGTTCGGCAGCCGCACCGTCACCGTTCCCTGCACGGTGGAGATCGAGCAGACTCCCGAGAGCCTGCACGCGCACGTCACCCTGGATGCCGGCTTCGAGATCGAGCCCGGCGACGCGGTGCAGGTGCACGACGCACCGACCTCGGTGCCCTACGGCGAGCGGCTCACCGTGCGCCGTACCGCCACCGTCACCCGGGCCGGCGCGCTGGAGCGGGCCTGGACCAAGCTCATCGCCCATCTTGAGCTGACCGAACTCTACGAGGTCAGCTTTTCCGAGAGGAGGAAGCTGTGAACGCACCCGTCCCGCCACCCTCCGGCCAGCCCATCCCGAAGACTCCGGTCAACGAATCGACACGGGCCGCCCAGGAGACGACCTTCCTCAGCCCGCGCTTCTACACGACCGACTTCGACGAGCTCGACCGCACGAATGTCGAGCCGGTGCGGCGCGACTGGGATATCCTGATCGCCGAGCTGCGCGCCGACCCGAACAAGCGCCACTTCACCCGCAACGAGGAGTTCGACTGCGACCTGTCGCGGATGGAGCCCGAGCTGCGGAAGGAGTTTTTGGATTTCCTAGTCTCGTCCATCACGGCGGAATTTTCCGGCTGCGTCCTCTACGCGGAGATGAGGAAGCGGGCTAAGAACAAAGATATCAAAGAGCTGTTCGGCTTCAT
Source organism: Methylobacterium mesophilicum SR1.6/6 (assembly GCF_000364445.2). NCBI lineage: Bacteria > Pseudomonadati > Pseudomonadota > Alphaproteobacteria > Hyphomicrobiales > Methylobacteriaceae > Methylobacterium > Methylobacterium mesophilicum. Next base: position 4,629,957 of record NZ_CP043538.1, read on the forward strand.
GAGCCGCGACGAGGCGCGTCACGCCGGCTTCATCAACGACACGCTCAAGGATTTCGGCATCGGCGTGGACCTGGGCTTCCTCACCAAGTCCAAGAAATACACGTTCTTCCGGCCGAAGTTCATCTTCTACGCCACCTATCTGTCTGAAAAGATCGGCTACGCCCGCTACATCACGATCTTCCGCGAGCTGGAGCGGCACCCGGAGCGGCGCATCCACCCGATCTTCAAGTGGTTCGAGCTGTGGTGCAACGACGAGTTCCGCCACGGCGAGGCCTTCGCGCTGCTGATGCGGGCGAACCCGAAGCTGACGAGCGGCGTGAACCGCTACTGGATCCGGTTCTTCCTGCTGGCGGTCTTCGCGACGATGTACGTGCGCGACCATCACCGCCCGGCCTTCCACGCCGCGCTCGGGGTCGACCCCAGCGACTACGACTTCAAGGTCTTCCGGATCACCTCGGAGATCTCCCGCCAGACCTTCCCGCTGGAGCTCGATATCGACAACCCGAAGTTCAAGGCGGGGCTCGACCGGCTGCTCGCCTGCTCGCGGGCGATCGCCGACGCGAAGGCGAAGGGTGGGCTCATCGGCAAGGTCCTGCAGGGTGTCCACGCCGCCCGGGCGGCCGTGACCTTCGCGCGGCTGTACCTGCTGCCCGTCAAGGCCAACGCCCTGCCGGCCGACATCCGCCTCCAGCCGGTCTGGTAGCATGGGGACCTACGCCGCCCCGGTGCTCTACGCGGTGCTGCTCTGGTGGTTCTCCACCGGGCTGATCCTGCTGCTCGACCACGCCCCGCGGCGGACGCATCCGTGGAGCATGGCCGGGGCGACGCTGCTGCTCGCCGTCGCCCTGGTGGCGATCCGCTCCAGCGCCGCCGACACGAGCGCGACGGGGGCCTACACGGCCTTCACGGCGGCGCTGATCGTCTGGGGCTGGCAGGAGATGAGCTACTACATGGGCTTCCTGTCGGGGCCCCGGCCGGTCGCCTGCGCGCCGGGGGTGCGGGGGGTCGACCGGTTTCTCGCGGCGCTCGCCACCAGCCTGTGGCACGAATTCGCCATCGTGGTCGGCGGCTTGGCCATCCTCGCGCTCGTCTGGGGCAGCCCCAACCGCTTCGCCCTGTGGACCTACGGCACTCTGGTGGTGATGAACCTCTCGGCCCGGCTCAACCTGTTCCTGGGGGTGCGCAATCTCCACGCCGAGTTCCTGCCGGACCATCTCGGCTATCTGGCCTGCTACCTGTCGCGCAAGCCGATGAACCTGTTGTTCCCGGTTTCGGTGAGCCTCGGGACCATCGCGGCGGCGCTGCTCGGGCGCGCGGCGCTCGGCGCCGACCTGCTGGAGCACGAGCTGATCGGCTTCACGGTGCTGGCGACCCTCACGGCGCTCGCCACCCTGGAGCACTGGTTCCTGATGCTTCCGCTGCCCTCGGCGGAGCTGTGGCGCTGGAGCCTGCCGGCGCGGGCGCCCGGGGAGGCGGCCAGAAAGCCGGATCGGGTGTAGGGCGAGGGATCACAGCCGGGCGATGCACGTCCACCAGTTTGGAACTGGTCTTGTGCGAAGTCCGGTGTCACAGGCGGGATCAACCCGCAGCGGGAATTCGGGGAGAGGCGACATGGACTACGAAAAGTTCTTCGGGGCTGAGATCGCCGGACTTCACCGGGAGGGCCGCTACCGGGTCTTCACCGACCTCGAGCGCCACGCGGGCAAATTCCCGCACGCCACGCACCACCATGCGGGCGGGACGCGGCCCGTGACGGTCTGGTGCTCCAACGACTATCTCGGCATGGGCCAGCACCCCACGGTCACCGGGGCGATGCACGAGGCCATCGACCGCTGCGGTGCCGGCGCCGGCGGCACCCGCAACATCTCGGGCACCAACCACTACCACGTGCTGCTGGAGCAGGAGCTCGCCGACCTCCACGGCAAGGAAGCGGCGCTGCTATTCACCTCCGGCTACGTGTCGAACTGGGCGGCACTGGGGACTCTGGCGTCGCGCCTGCCGAACTGCGCGGTCTTCTCCGATTCCGAGAACCACGCCTCGATGATCGAGGGCATCCGGTTCTCCCGCGCCGAGCGCCACATCTTCCGCCACAACGATCCCGAGGATCTGAACCGGAAGCTCGGCCTGATCGATCCGTCGCGGCCGAAGCTGGTGGCCTTCGAGTCGGTCTACTCGATGGACGGCGACATCGCGCCGATCGCCGAGATCTGCGACGTGGCCGAGGCCCACGGGGCGCTCACCTACCTCGACGAGGTTCACGCGGTCGGCCTCTACGGCGCCCGCGGCGGCGGCATCTCGGAGCGGGACGGCGTCGCCCACCGGCTCGACGTGATCGAGGGCACGCTCGGCAAGGCCTTCGCCGTGCACGGCGGCTACATCACGGCGTCCGAAAAGCTCTGCGACTTCGTGCGCAGCTTCGCCTCGGGCTTCATCTTCACCACCTCGCTGCCCCCCGCGGTGGCGGCCGGCGCGGCGGCGTCGATCCGCCACCTGAAGGCGAGCGGCGCCGAGCGTGCCCGGCATCAGGAGCGCGTCGCGAAGGTCCGCGAGGCCCTGGAGGCCGCCGACATCCCGACCATGCCGAACGACAGCCACATCGTGCCGGTGATGGTCTGCGACCCGGTGCTGTGCAAGGCGATCTCCGACACCCTGCTCGACGAGTTCGGCATCTACGTGCAGCCGATCAACTACCCGACGGTCGCCCGCGGCACCGAGCGCCTGCGGATCACCCCGTCACCGCTGCACACGGATGCCGACATCGCCCACCTGGTCGAGGCACTCTCGACGATCTGGGGACGGATCGGGCTGCGGCAGAAGGCGGCGGAGTAAGCGCACGCGGGGGTTCCCTTCTTCCACCCGCGCCCTCATCCTGAGGTGCCCGCGTCAGCGGGCCTCGAAGGAGGCCTCCAGCCATCGCACGTCTTCTGGAGGACTCCTTCGGGGCCTCCGCTGCGCTGCGGCACCTCAGGATGAGGGGGTGGGTTGGATGCCCCCGCAGCATCGAGTCATTGCGTGCCCACCTTCCCCTTCTCGGCCATTGTCGGCCAGGACGAGATGCGCCAGGCGCTGCTGATCGCGGCGGTGGATCCGGCCGTCGGCGGCGTGCTGGTCTTCGGCGACCGCGGCACCGGCAAGTCAACGGCGATCCGGGCGCTCGCCGCCCTGCTGCCGCCGATGCGGGCTGTCATCGGCTGCCCCTACAACTGCGATCCCGACAGCCCCGCCGAATCCTGCCCGCACTGCGCGGCGGGCGCCCCGCGCAAGAGTCATAAAAGGCCCGTGCCGGTCGTCGACCTGCCGCTGGGCGCCACCGAGGACCGGGTGGTCGGCACCCTGGACCTGGAGCGGGCGCTCGGCGCCGGCGTGAAGGCCTTCGAGCCCGGGCTGCTGGCCCGGGCCAACCGCGGTTTCCTGTATATCGACGAGGTGAACCTCCTCGAGGACCACCTCGTGGATCTCCTGCTCGACGTGGCAGCTTCCGGCGTCAACACGGTGGAGCGTGAGGGACTGTCCCTCCGTCATCCGGCGCGATTCGTGCTGGTCGGGTCGGGCAATCCGGAGGAGGGGGAGTTGCGCCCGCAGCTCCTCGACCGGTTCGGCCTCGCCTGCGAGGTCACGACCCCGAAGGACATCCCCACCCGGATCGCGGTGGTGCGCGCCCGCGACGCCTACGAGCGGGACCCTGCGGCCTTCTGCGCCGCCCAGGCCTCGGAGGATCGGAAGGTCCAGAAGCGGATCCTGCTGGCCCGGGAACGCCTGTCGTCCGTGCGCGTGCCGGACGCGGCCCTGGAACGCGCGGCGCGGCTCTGTCTCGCCCTCGGCACGGACGGCCTGCGCGGCGAGCTGACCCTGATGCGAACCGCCCGCGCCCTGGCGGCCCTCGACGGCGCGGAGGCGGTTACCGACGACCAGCTCCGCCGCATCGCGCCGGCCTCCCTGCGGCACAGGCTGCGCCGGAACCCGCTGGACGAATCCGGCTCCACGGCGCGGGTCGAACGGGCACTTGCCGAGGTGTTTGCGTGACGGGCACACCGCGCCTCCCTCTCGCAGGAGAGGGAGGCAGCGCGCCCGGCCGGTGGGAGGATGCCTGTCTCGCGGCCCGCCTGATCGCCGCCGACCCGCCCGCCTGCGGCGGCGCGGTGCTGCGCGCCGCCCCCGGGCCGGTCCGCGAGGGCTGGCTCGACATCCTGCGGGCGGCCATGCCGCCCGGAACGCCCTGGCGGCGGCTGCCCCCCGGCATCGGCGACGACGCCCTTCTCGGGGGCCTCGACCTCGCCGCGACCCTGGCGGCCGGTCGTCCGGTCCCGCGGGCCGGTCTTCTTTCGGAAGCCAATGGCGGGATCGTCGTGGTACCGATGGCGGAGCGCCTGCCCGCCGGCACCGCCTCCCGCCTCGCGGCTGCCCTGGACACCGGCGTCGTCTCGGACCGCCCGGCCCGCTTCGGCCTGATCCTGCTCGACGAGGGCGAGGCCGACGAGGCGATTGCCGAGGCCCTGGCCGACCGTCTCGCCTTCCGGCTCGACCTGGGCGGGCTCGGCCGCGCGGGGATGTCGGCCCGATCCCCGGAGCCGGAACGCGCTGACGGTCCTGCTGAGCCCGATCCGGCCGGCCGCCTCTGCGCCCTGGCCGAGGCCTTCGGCATCGCGTCGCTGCGCGGGCCGATCCTGGCGGCCCGCGTGGCACGGCTCCTCGCGGGCGAGAGATCGATCGGGCGGGCCGAGATCGTCGCGGCCGGACGCCTCGTCCTGGCGCCCCGGGCTACACGCCTGCCCGCCCCGGAGGACGGCGTGCCCGATACCGGGGACGGACCGCCCGCCGAGCCACCCGAGGAGCCTCCCGCCGAGTTGACGGATCCGGCTGCCGCCCAAGTGCCCGACGAGGTGGTTCTGGAGGCAGTACGCGCGGCGATCCCGCCGGACCTCCTCGACCAGTTGCTGTCCGGCCAGGCGCGCCTCGCGGGGGCGAAGGCCGGCCGGGTTGGCCAGATGGCGGCGGCCCGCACCGGGCGCCCGGTCGGCAGCCGGCGGGGCGATCCGCGGCGGGAGCGCCTGGACCTGCTCGCGACCTTGCGGGCGGCGGCGCCCTGGCAGGCCGTGCGACGGCGCGAGGAGGAGGCGCGCCGCATCGTGGTGCGGCGGGACGACCTGCGCGTCCGGATCCTGCGGCAGCGGACCGAGACCACGACGGTGTTCTGCGTCGATGCGTCGGGTTCGGCGGCCCTGGAGCGGCTGGCCGAAGCGAAGGGCGCCGTCGAGTTGCTGCTCGCCGAGGCCTATGTCAGGCGCGATCGGGTGGCTCTGGTGGCGTTCCGCGGAGTCGGCGCGGAGCTGATCCTGCCACCGACGCGCTCGCTGACCCGGGCCAAGCGCGGCCTCGCGGGGCTGCCCGGCGGCGGTGGGACGCCCCTCGCGGCGGGGATCGATGCTGCGGTGGCGGTGGCGCTCGGCGTGCGCCGGGGCGGCAGCCGGCCGGCGATCGTGCTGCTCACGGACGGCCGCGCCAATGTCGGGCGGTCGGGCGAGGGCGGGCGCGGCCAGGCTGGAACGGAAGCGCTGCAGGCAGCCCGCACGTTGCGCGCAGCCGGACTTTCGTCCCTGGTGATCGACACCGGAAACCGGGGCGAAGAGGCCCGGACGGTGGCGGACGCGATGGGGGCCCGCTACCTGAGATTACCGCGCGCCGATGCGGGTCAGCTCAGCGCGGCGGTCCGGGCGGCGCTCTGAGGGCCGCGACGGAACGACCTCAGAGGTCGCCGCTGATCCCCAGATCGGCGAGGCGCTGGTGGTGCGAGAGCCAAGCGTTCAGCATGTCGCGGAGGACGGAACCGAAGCTCCAGTTGCCGTCAGCCGGGGCGGCGATGTTCTGGGTCGAGGAGGTGAAGAGGATCATGGCCTGCTCCAAAGTTGGGCGATGCGTCTTGTTCTTGTGCGGTCGAGATATGCTCATTCTGCCGCATCGCAGCAATCGGTCCGCGCTCAGCGGTGGCATGCGGTCTCCGCATGGGATTGTTGAGAGTTACGAAATACTTCCGTGGCTGCACGATAGCACCGTCTCATGGCCCGGACGGGTCCATTATGATGCACTGCGGGAGACACTGGCGTGTTGAATCCGTTCGACCCCGACCGGCCCGATTGGGCGCGTGAGGGCCGGGACTGGCCGCATCGGGACGCGAGCCGCTTCGTCGAGGCGTCGGGCCTGCAATGGCACGTCCAGGAATTCGGCCGCCCGGAGGCGCCAACGCTGCTGCTGCTCCACGGCACCGGGGCGGCGACCCATTCCTGGCGCGCCCTGGCGCCGCTGCTGGCCCGGGACTTTTTCGTTATCGCCCCGGATCTTCCCGGCCACGGCTTCACAGACCCGCTCCCCGACCGTGACCTGTCGCTGCCCGGCATGGCCCGCGCCGTGGCGGGTCTCGTGGAAGCGCTGGGCCGCCCGCCGGTCTTGGCGGCCGGTCACTCGGCGGGCGCGGCCGTGCTGGCGCGCATGTGCCTCGACGGAGCCATCGCGCCCCAGCTGCTGGCGGCCTTCAACGGAGCGCTCGCGCCGCTGCCGGGTGCGGCCAACCTGCTGTTCCCCAGCATGGCGCGGCTCCTGTTCCTCAATCCCTTCACCCCGAAGGTCTTCGCTTGGACGGCGGACCGGTCGGCCGCGAAGCGGCTCATCGAGGGGACCGGCTCCCGCCTCGACCCGCAGGGGGTCGAGCTCTACCGGCGGCTCTTCGCCCGGGCGGGCCACGTCCGCGGGACGCTCGGCATGATGGCGAACTGGGACCTCGCCGGGCTCTACGGTGCCTTGCCGGGGCTCGCGACCCGCACCCTGCTGATCGTCGGCGGCGACGATCGGGCGATCCTGCCGGACACTGCCTTCACGGTGCGCGACCGCCTGCCCGACGCCCGGGTCGCGCTGATCCGCGGTCTCGGCCACCTCGCGCACGAGGAGGCGCCGGAGCGCGTGGCGGACGAGCTGCTCAAGGAGGCGCGGGCGGTCGGCATCCTGTGATCCCGGGCCGGCCGGAGCCAGCGCATGTCAGAGGGCGTCGCATGTCCCATCGGGACTGGCGCCCGGTTTGCCTGGGCTTTAGAGCCTGCGGCGGAACCGGACCTGGGAGCAGTCGAGACGATGACGAGACCCGTAATCGGCGTCATCGGGAACGCGCGTCTGATCGACAACCGGTTTCCGGCGCAGATTGTCGGCGAGAACAACATGCGCGCCGTGGCGCACGTGGCCGGTGCCCTGCCGCTGATGTTCGCCGCCACCCCGGCAGCGACCGATCTCGGCGATCTTCTCGACACCGTGGACGGCATCCTGCTCACCGGCGGCCGCGCCAACGTTCACCCGACCCGGTTCAACGCCGAGCCCTGCGCGGCGCACGAGCCCTACGACGAGGATCGCGACGCGGTGGCGCTGCCGCTGGTCGAGGCGTGCGTGGCGCGGGGCGTGCCGCTGTTCGGCATCTGCCGGGGCTTCCAGGAGATGAACGTCGCCTTCGGCGGCAGCTTGCACCCGGAGATCCGCACCCTGCCCGGGCGACTCAACCACCGCATGCCGCGCCTGGAGAACGGCGAGATCCATCCGGACCTTGAGGTGATCTTCGCCGACCGCCACGCGGTCCGCCTGACGCCCGGCGGCGCCTTCGCCCGCCTGCTGGGACGCGAGACGATCCGGGTGAACTCCCTGCACGGCCAGGGCATCCTGGAGCCGGGCGCGCGGATCGTGATCGAGGGGGTCGCCGAGGACGAGACGATCGAGGCGATCCGCGTCCGCGATGCCGCGGGCTTCGCGCTGGGCGTGCAGTGGCACGCGGAGCACGATCCGGCCACGAACCCGATCAACCGTGCCCTGTTCGAGGCATTCGGGAGCGCCGCGGCAGCGCACCACGGGGCGCGGTCCGCCAGCCGCGGCTGATCCGCGCTCTTGGCGGGTCAAGGCTGAACTTCAGGCTCCTGATGCGACAGCACAGACGCGACTTTCCGCCAGCCGGATCCAGTTTTTTGTGGCTTAACATATGTTTTTTGTCGACTTATCGACAGATAAAGCGCTTCCGGAATGGCCGGATATCTTGCGTGCGCGCCGGTGGAGCCACGTTCTCCCCGGACGACCTGTCGCAGGTCGGAACGGCATCTGCCCCATGAGGTTCCCGGAGTCCCGCATGGCGGCTGCCCTCTTCCCGGGCACCCCTGCGCAGAACACGGGCACCGACCGCATGCAGTTTCCCCGCGACGACCGAGAGCACCCCCGTGCCGAGGCCTTCCGCGACTTCATCCGGAACCCGCCGTTTCCCTGCGTGGGCGCCAAGTCCGCACTGTCACGCGGCCGTATGCGGATCGTCGTCGCGAGGGACATCACCTCGGGCTGGGACGACATGCGCATCTACCCGGCGCTGCTCGCCTTCGTGGCGCAGTACCGGGCGCAGCCCGACCTGTTCCAGAGCTTCGCGGTCGTCTTCGAGGGGCCCGGCGACCTCTCGGAAGAGGCCTTCGAGGAAAATCTCTGGGCGCGGGCGCAATCCCTGACCGACAAGGATGCCTGGCTCGGCCAGCCGCACGACGCGCGCGTGGCGGACGATCCCGACAACCCGCACTTCTCCTTAAGCTTCGGCGGTGAAGCCTTCTTCGTGGTCGGGCTGCACCCGAACGCGAGCCGGCCGGCGCGGCGCTTCTCCTCGCCGGTCCTGGTCTTCAACCTGCACGCGCAGTTCGAGCGGTTGCGCGCGGAGGGCCGCTACGAGAAGCTGCGCGCCTCGATCCTGGAGCGCGACCAGGCCCTCGCGGGCAGCGTGAACCCGATGCTGGCGCGTCACGGCGAGGCTTCGGAGGCGCGGCAGTACAGCGGCCGCGTGGTCGGCGCTGACTGGCGCTGCCCCATGCAGGGCCGCCCGGCGCCCGTACCCGAAGCCGACACGTGGCATCCGCCGGCCTCTCTCCTTGATCACACCCTGCCGGGACACGGAGCCTGAGACGATCGATGAAGCCCGCCATGAACCGAGCGGACGTGCAGCGCATCGAACCGCGCTCCGGCGTCGCCTTCACTCTCGACAGGGGGCAGCGCCTGACGGTGATCGATCCGCGCGGCGAGCAGGTCGCCGACCTCGTGGCCTATAATCGCCACGACACCGGCGAGGTGATCTCCTCCGGGCGGACCCTCGACTACGCGAGCAAGATCTATCTCACCACCGGCGACCCGCTCTACTCGAACCGGTCGAACGTGCTCCTGCGCATCGTCGAGGACACGGTCGGGCGGCACGACTTCCTGCTGACGCCCTGCTCGGCCGACACGTTCCGGATCATCTACGGCGACACCGACCCGCATCGTGGCTGCTTCGGCAACCTCGCTGCGGCCCTCGCTCCCTACGGCATCGCGCCGGACGCGATCCCGGTGGCGTTCAACTGCTTCATGAACGTGCCGATTGATGGCAGAACCGGGGCACTCACGGTCGAGCCGCCCCTCAGCCGGGCCGGCGACCGGATCGTGTTCGTGGCCGAGGCCGACCTGATCATCGGTCTGACCGCGTGCTCGGCGTTGCAATCCAACAACGGCAGCTTCAAGCCGATCGACTTCCGGGTCGACGACTAACTGGCACAGATACTTCTCCGCTACATCGCCCATCTCGCATAGTCAGCTTAGGAGAATAAGGCCTGCCATCGCCCGATCGATCGGACGCCGAGAGTAGATCACTCGGCTCGCGACGCGATCAATCGACGAATGTTTGTCATTTACTAACCTTATAACGGGACACTGGCACGGCACAGCGCGGTCGGCGCGGGACGTACACGCAGACCGACCGATGCCCGATCCGCTGCCGCCCTGTCGGCAGCCCACGCCATCTCGCATTCGGTACCCGGATGACCCCCACATCAGACCACCGCCCGCCCGCCGGACTCCGCGCGCCGTGGCGCGAACTCGCGCACGTGAAGCTGTCCCACAAGCTCGCCGCCGTGATGGCCCTGGTGGTGCTGGCCGTGGGCGCCCTGAGCGCCCTGAGCTTCTTCGACACCCGCGAGTCGGCGCTCGAGGACCGCGCACTGATGACGAAGCGCCTGACGGAGGTCACCCACAGCCTGCTGGCGCACTACGAGGCGCTCGCGACCGCGGGCCAGATGCCGCTGCCCGAGGCGCAGAAGGCCGCCCTGTCGGCGATCACCGCCCTCCGGTTCGGCCAGGAGGATTACTTCTTCGTCCTCGATACCGAGGGCCGGCTCGTCGCCAACGCCTTCAACGCCAAGAATGTCGGCAAGCAGGTGCAGGACCAGACCGACGTCCCGGGCGGCAAGCGCTACTTCGCCGAGATGGTCGAGACCGCCAAGCGCGACGGGTCCGGCTTCGTCGAGTACCTGAAGCCGCGCCCGGGCGGGACGGTGCCGGTGGAGAAGATCGCCAGCGTCCAGCTCTTCAAGCCGTGGGGCTGGATCGTGGCCACGGGCCTCTACCTCGACGACGTGCACGCGGCGGTGCGCGCCCGCGCGCTGACCAACGCCCTCTGGGCCGCGGGCCTCGCGCTCCCGGTCCTGGCCCTGCTCGCGCTCATCGGCAACAGCCTGTCGCGCCCGATCGTGCGCCTCACCGCGGCCATGCGCGGCCTCGTCGGCGGCGACCTGTCGGCCGCCGTCCCGGACCGGGCGCGCGGCGACGAGGTCGGCGCCATGGCCCGCGCGGTCCAGGTCTTCAAGGAGGCGCTGATCGCCAAGCGCGACGCCGAGGCGGCCGCGGTCGCGGAGAACGCCGCGAAGATGCGCCGCGCCCGGGTGCTCGACGAGATCACCGCCCGCTTCGACGCGCAGGTGAGCACGCTCACGCAGGGTCTGTCGTCGGCCTCCGTCGAGATGGAGGCCACCGCCCGGGAGATGACCCGCACGGCCGCGCGCACCACCGAGCAGTCCGGGCGCGTGGCCGCCGTCTCGCAGCAGACCTCGGGCAACGTCCAGACCGTCGCGGCGGCGAGCGAGGAGATGGCGGCCTCGATCCACGAGATCGCGGCCCGCGTGGCACAATCCTCCATGATGGCCGACCGGGCGAGCACGGATGTCGCCCGGACGAACGAACTCATGCAGGTCCTGTCCAGGGGGACGGATCAGATCAGCGAGGTGATGGGCCTGATCGCCGGGATCGCCGGCCAGACCAACCTGCTCGCCCTCAACGCGACCATCGAGGCCGCCCGGGCGGGCGAGGCCGGCAAGGGTTTTGCCGTGGTGGCGGGCGAGGTGAAGGCGCTGGCGGCGCAGACCGCCAAGGCCACGGAGACGATCGCCGGCCAGATCGCGGCGATCCAGAGCGAGACACGCAACGCCGTCGAGTCCATGCGGGCGATCGGGGGCACGATCGACGAGATGCGCACGGTCGCGCTGGGCGTGGCCGCCGCCATGGAGGAGCAGGGCGCGGCGACGAGCGAGATCGTCCGGAACGTCACGCAGGCGGCCGAGGGGACGCGGGCGGTCAGCACCGACATCGCCGACGTGCGGGCGGCCGCCGGCGAGACCGGTGCGGCCTCGGGCCAGGTCCTGAGCGCGGCCCAGGAATTGGCGCGGTGCTCCACGAGCCTCGGCCAGGAGGTGACGACCTTCCTGGCGGCGGTGAAGGCCGCCTGAGCCGAAGCGACGCCCAATCCGGAGTGGCGGACGGCCCGAATTGCGGGATCGACGATCCGCGCCACCGAAACCGAAACGCGGCGGCGGCCGAAGGCCGTCCCCTGGCACCACCGGGCCGGCCGGGCGGCGGCTTCCACGCGTCAGAAGCCAGGGCGACGTTTCGTTAGGCGATTCCGTCGATCGCCACCCGAAGGTGCTCCGGCCCGCGCAAGGCTGCGCCCTGCCGGTAGGGCGGCGGATCCTCGATGAGGCGCGGCGCCTTCAGTCGCGCGGCCAGGGCGGTGAGCGCCGCCTCGGCCTCGAACCGGGCGAGCGGCGCCCCGACGCAATAGTGCAGGCTGCCGCCGAAGCCGAGATGGCGGATCCCCGTGCGGTCCGGATCGAACCGGTCCGGGTCCGGAAAGACCGCCTCGTCGCGGTTGCCGGCTGCCAGCAGCAGCACGAGGTCGGCGCCCTCGGGGATCGTGACCCCCGCGATGTCGATGGGCGACAGCGTCCGGCGGGTCCGGAACTGCACCGGCGGCTCGTAACGCAGCAATTCCTCGATCAGCCGCGGCGCGCGGAGCGGGTCCCCGCGCAGGCGCTCCAGTTCGCCCGGGTGCCGCAGCAGGGTGAGAAGGCCGTTGGTGATCAGGTTCACGGTGGTCTCGTGACCGGCCACCAGCATGAGGATCGAGGTGGCGATCAGGTCGTAATCGCCCATCTTCACCCCCGCCGGGGTGGCGTGGTTGGCGAGCCCCGAGAGCATGTCGTCCTGCGGGTGCTTGCGCTTCTCCCGGATCAGGTCGCCCATGTAGCCACCGATCGCGTCGAAGGTCCGGCTGTTCTTCGCGCGGGTCTCGGGATCGGAGAGGCTGTCGGGCTCGAGGGCCGTGGCGAGTTGCGTCGCCCAGCCGTGGAATTTCGGCTCGTCCTCCCGCGGGACGCCGAACAGCTCGCAGATCACGGTGACGGGAAGCGGGTAGGCGAGGTCGTCGACGGCGTCGATCTCCCGGGCGCCGCATTTCTCGTTGAGCAGATCGGCGACGAGCCGGTCGGAGCGGGTCCGCATCGCCTGGACGCGCTCGCGGCTGAACTGGTGCATCACGGCCGAACGCAGGGCGTCGTGGTCCGGCGGGTCGCGGAAGATGAAGACCCGATGACGGTCCATCATCCAGTCCTTGAGCGGCTTGACGATCAGGTCGGTGAGCGGGTTGCCGGTGCGCGGACGGTCGGCCGGAGGTAGGGTGTCGGAGCTGACCCGCGGATCCTGCAGCAGGCTCGCGATGGTGCCGTGGGTTGCAGCCACCCAGGTTCCTTCGTCGGTGCCGTCGTCCTGGCGTGAGACCGGGTCTTCCCGCAGCTTGGCATAGACCGGGTAGGGGTTCGCCCGATTGGCGAAATCCTTGACCTGGTCGAGGAGCGTGGCGTCGGGCATGCGGTCTCCTTAAAGCGCTCTCCGCCGATGTAGATGTCGGTTCGGTGCAAGAGGGCGCATCGCAACAAGAACTGAGAGCCGGGCCCGGCGCTAAGGGAAACCGGGTTCGAAGATCTCGATGCCCTTCGGCCGGTCCGTGGCGGTGCCGCGGGGCGGGAACGGCGCGCCGGCGGCGACCAGTTCGGCATAGGCCGGCAGCCAGCGGGCAGAATCCACCGACACCGCCGCGATGCACCGCCCGGCCCGGCCGTAGAGGGCGACGAAGCGGCCGGCGGCCGGATCGCCCTGAGTGATCGCCACCGTATCGGCGCCCTCGGTGAGGCCGGCGGATTTCACGACCAGATCGCCCTGCGTCGACCAGAACGTCGGCAGGGCCCCGTAGGGCCCATTGGAAGGCGTCCCGGCGAGCAGACGGCCCGCATGGACGCCCTGCGCCACCGCGTGGCTCCAGTGCTCCAGCGCCACGCGCCGGCCCTCGTAGAGCGGATGGGGGAACCGGGCGACATCCCCTGCCGCGGTGATGTGCGGGTCGGGCCGTCCCTCCGTGTCGAGGACGCGGCCGTCCGCGTCGCAATCGACGCCGCCCGGATCCGCCGACAGGCCGGACCCGTCGAGCCACTCGGTGTTGCGCACGGCGCCGAGCGCGATGACGGCGAGATCGGCGTCGATCCGTCCGCCATCGACGAGGTGGGCGCGCACCAGCCGGCCGCCCTCGTCCTCCAGCCACTCGACCTCGCTGCCGCAGCGCAGCTCCACCCCGTGTCCCTCGTGGATCGCCCCGATGAACCCTCCGACGGTGCGGCCGAGGACGCGGGCCAGGGGCGTGGGGCCGGGCTCGACCAGGGTAACCGGCAGACCGAGTTGCCGGCACAGGCTTGCGACCTCGCAGCCGATGAAGCCGCCGCCGATCACCAGCACGCGCCGCGGGCCCGCCGCCAGGGCTTGCCGCAGGGCCCTGGCGTCGTCGCGCCCGCGCAGGGTGAAGACGCCGGCGAGGCGTCCTTCATGTGGATTTGGCCACGGACGGGCGCGGGTGCCGGTGGCGATGAGCAGGCGATCGTAGGGAAGGCTGCGCCCGTCCGCGAGGTGAACGGCGTGGGCTGCCCGGTCGAGGCGTACGGCTGCGCTGCCGAGTTGCCAGTCGGCATCGAGCCCGTGGCTGCCCGGCAGGGTGGTGGCGTCCGCAGGTGTCGCGCCGGTGAGGACGTGCTTCGAGAGCGGCGGCCGGTCGTACGGGTGGTAGGGCTCGTCGCCGACGATCGTCAGCGTGCCGGAGAAGCCCGTCTCCCGCAGCGCCTCCGCGCCGCGGAGCGCTGCGAGGCCGGCGCCCACGATCAGGACGCGCCCGGACGTCTGCGCCATCAGGCGCCCCGCCCCGGATCCTCGACCCGGATCGCCTGAACCGGGCAGGCCACGCGCGCCCGCTCGATGTCGTCGCGATCCTGTGCGGCAGGCGCGGGGTCGTAGAAGAGGGCCTCGTGTCCCTCGATGCGGAAGTGCCGCGGCGCCGCGTAGCAGCACTGGGCGTAGGCTTGGCACAGGTTGAGATCGACGCTCACCCGCAGGCCGGGCGGGGAGCCGGAGGACGCATCGGCAGGGATGGACATGGCGAGGCAACCGTCCGGGGGGCCGCGAGTTCCGGGGCGGCGGATCCGCCCGGCCGGCGGGGAGGCATCCGAAGGGCGCAGGCTTCGGTCTGACCTTTTGGCCAGGATTCGTCGGGGCTTCCGCGCGCCGCGGGTTGGCGCGCTGATGAAGAGGGGCGGGGCGACACCGGTATTAAACGTGTCTCGCTCTTTCGCGGGGAAAAGAAGCGGCGGAATTCCCCTCCGGGGCGGTTCGATCTATTGTCCCTTCGCCCCGCGGACCTGTCCGAAACGCCGCGATCCCAGGAGGGCGCCATGCCGTACGGTGTGCGAACGAGCCTCGTCGCCCTCATCCTGGCCCTCGGGCTCGGCGGCGCATCCGCCGAACCGGCACCCGGTACCACCTGGACGGATCCTCCCGCGCACAAGCCGGCTGCCGAGAAGGCTCCGGCCGCGGATCGGAAGGCCGCATCAACGCCGACTGCGTCGACTCCCGCCGCCTCCGATACCCGTCCGGCGCCCGCGGTTCGGAAGGCCGTTGCCGCGCGCCGCGCGCCGGAGCGGAGCGCGGCGCGCCGCCCGTCACCGGCCGCCAAGCGACTCGCCAGCGCGCCACGCCGCGCCCGCCTCGCGGCGGCGCCGGCTCGGCCGCTCCGCAACAGCCCGCAGATCGTCGCCGACGCGCCGTCCCCGGTCGCACCCGTGGAGGGTTACGCGCGGTACCGGGCCTACGGCTACGGGCCGGGCTACGGCTATGCACCGGGCTACGGCGACGAGCGCCTGGATCGCCTGAGCAGCGCGCAGGCGGCCGGCTACCTCGTGGTGCGCCGCCGGACGGTCCAGTTCCCCGACGGGCGGACGCTACGGGTCTACCGCCCGGACGACGAGGGCGAGCCGTTCTGATCTGACGTCTCCGCGAACACCGCGCGCAGGGGCGTGCGCAGGATCTTCCCGGCCGGATTACGCGGCAGGAGTCCGTCCCAGATCACGATCCGCACCGGCACCTTGAACGCCGCGAGCCGCTCCGCCGCGAAGGCGCGGATCTCGGCCGCGCTGGTGCCCGCGCCCTCCGCCAGGGTCACGATCGCGCCGGGCTCCTCGCCCAGCGTCGGATGGGGCACCGGCAGAACCACAGCGTCGACCACGTCCGGGTGCGCGAAGAGGGCGTTCTCGACCTCGCAACAGTAGATGTTCTCGCCGCCGCGGATCAGCATGTCCTTGATCCGGTCGACGATGGTCAAGAAGCCCTCCTCGTCGGCGCGGGCGAGGTCGCCGGTGCGCAGCCAGCCCTCGGAGAGAACCTCCGCGGTGGCCTTGGGGTCGTCCCAATAGCCGCGGACCACGTTCGGACCCTTCACGCAGAGCTCGCCGACCTGGCCCGGCGGCAGCGCGTCCCCGAGGGAGTCGACGATCCGCACCTCGCAGACCGGCAGGGGCGGTCCGCAGGAGTCCGGGTGGGCGAGGTAATCTTCGCCCTGGTGATGGGTGAAGGTCGCCGAGGTCTCGGTCATCCCCCAGCCGGTGCCCGGGACGACCCGCGGCAGGGCCTCGCCCAGCGCCCGGACGAGGTCGCCGGCGGCCGGCGCGCCGCCGTAGGTGACGCCCTCGAGGGTGGGCAGGGGGCGGCCGGCCTCCCGGGCCGCGGTGGCGAGCTGCCACGCGATGGTCGGGACGCCACCCGCGCTGGTGCAGCCCTCCCGCTCGATCAGATCGAGGGCCGCGCCCGCGTCCCAGCGGTGCATCATCACCAGCCGGTGGCCGCCGTAGAGGGCGGCCCCCAAGCTCGCGTGGCAGCCGGTGACGTGGAACAGCGGGATCACGAGCAGCGCGGCCCGCTGCGGCGCGGTCGGGTCGGGCTTCGGCGGCGCCTCGCCCCGGCGCAGGGCGCTGCGCGCCGCCGAGTAGGGGTAGGCCATCACCGTAGTGGCGGCCGCCCGGTGCGTGCCGACCGCTCCCTTGGGCTTGCCGGTCGTGCCCGAGGTGTAGAACAGGGTCGCGTCGTCCTCCGGGTCGAGGGCGACATCCGGCAGGGGCAGGTCGGACAGGCCGCCCCAGTCCCGGACCGGCCCGATGATGTCGGCCAGCGGCGTCGCCCGCGAATCCGGCGCCATCCGGGTGGTGAGGACCCGCTCCAGGGCCAAGCATTCGGGCAGGTGAGGGGCGAGCCGGGCAAAGCGCTCGCCGTCGGCGATCAGCACCCGCGCCCCCGAATGCTGAAGGCCGTAGGCCAGTTCGGGCCCGGTCCACCACGCGTTGAGCGGCGTCGCGATCGCCCCGGCGAGCAGCGCGCCGAAATAGCTCACCGGCCATTCGGGCAGGTTGCGCTGTGCGATGGCGACCCGGTCGCCCTTGCGTATGCCGGCCTCGACAAGAGCCCGCGCCACGGCGGTGGCGGCGCGGGCGAAGCCCGTGAAGGTCACGCGCTCGTCCTGGTAGACCACGAAGGTCTTGTTCCCATGGCCCCGGGCGATCCGGAACAGGTCGCCGAGCGTCGGCGGGGCCTTCTCCCAGATCCGGGTCGGCACGCCCCGGATCGGCACCGTGCCGACGGCGAAGGGCGCCCCTGAGGCGGTGAGCCGCGCCTCGGCCTCGCGGAAGGGGAGGGCCGGCCAGCCGGCGGGAATGCGGGGATCGGGGCTCATCGGGCGATGGTCACGCCGCCGTCGACGACGAGCGCCTGCCCGGTCACGAATTGGCCCGCCGCCGAGGCCAGGAACACCGCCGCGCCGGCGATTTCGTCGGGCTCGCCGATCCGGCGCAGGGGCGCAGCGTCCGTGGTGGCGGCCAGCATCGCGGGATCCTCCCACAGAGCCCGGGCGAAGTCGGTGCGGATCAGCCCCGGGCAGAGGCAGTTCACCCGCACGTTGGCGGGGCCGTACTCCACCGCGTAGTTGCGGGCGAGTTGGAGGTCGGCGGCCTTCGAGACGTTGTAGGCGCCGATCACCGGCGAACCCTTCAGCGCCCCGATGGAGGAGACAATGACGATCGCGCCGTCCCGCCGCGCCACCATGCCGGGGGCGACCATCTGGATCAGCCAGTGGTTCGACAGGACGTTGTTCTCGAGGATCTTTCGGAATTGCGCGTCGGAGATGCCGGCCAGCGGCCCGTAATAGGGGTTGCTGGCGGCGTTGCAGACCAGCACGTCGACCGGGCCGAGCCGGCTCTCGGTCTCGGCGACGAGGTGTTCCAGCTCCTCCTTGACCGAGATGCTGGCGGGAATCGCCACCGCCCGACCCGCGCCGTGCGCGGCCTCGATCTCGGCGACGACCGCGTCGCAGGCCTCGCGCTTGCGCGAGGAGATCACCACCCGGGCGCCATGCTCGGCCATTCGCACGGCGATCGCCCGCCCGATGCCCCGGGAGGAGCCGGTGATGAGGGCGACCTTGCCGGTCAGGTCGAACAGGGACATGGGCTAGACCTTCTCACCGGAGAAGCGCGGATCCCGCACCAGCCCCGCCGTCCCGGGGCGCGGCAGGCGAGGCCGATAAGACGGGCTGGGAGGGGGCGGGTCACAGATCATCGGCCGCCCCCTGCTCCGCCCGCATCGACCGGCGCAGCCGCGCCATGCCGGCGAGCCAGCGCTCGGGATCCTCGGCCCGGCGGCGGGCGTATTCCGCCACCTGCGGATGCGGCAGGATCAGGAAGCGCCCCCCCGCCAGTCCGTCGAAGGCGACCTCGGCCACGACGTCCGGCGCCAGCACACCGTCGCGCGACGCGGCGCTGGCGGCCCCCAGCATGGCGGTGTCGACGCCCTGCGGGCACAGGGCCGCGACCCGGATCCCGTCCGCCTCATGGGCGATGGCGAGATGCTCCAGGAAGGCGAGCGCCGCGTGCTTGGTCGCCGAGTAGGTGGCGCTGCCGATCTGGCTGAGCAGCCCCGCCGCCGAGACCGTGCCGAGAAACGCGCCCCCGCCCCGGGCGCACCAGAGCGGGACCAGCACCCGCGCCGCATGGACGTGGCCCATCACGTTCACCGCCCAGGCGCGCGCCCAGCTCTCCGGGTCGGCGGAGGTGGCGAGATCCGGATCGGGGTCGCGCTCCAGGATGCCGGCGTTGGAGCAATAGAGCGCGATCGGGCCGATCTCAGCCTCGATGCGCGCCAGGATCGCGGCGACTGCCGCCGCGTCGCCCACGTCGAGCGCGAAGGCCCGCCCGCCGAGTTCCGCCGCCACGGCCTCCGCCCCGGCGCCGTCGCGGTCGAGGGCCACGACCGTCGCGCCCCTTGCCTTGGCCGCGACCGCGAGCGCCCGGCCGATGCCCCGGGCGGCCCCCGTGACGGCGACGACGCGGCCGACGCACTCCATGCTCAGGCCCCCGCCCGCTCGGCGAAGCCCCAGGCCGCGGCGGCGAGCTTCGGCACGCGCGCCGCCATGGCGGCGGCGTGCTCGCTCGCGGCATTGCCGGCCTTGGCGCGGGCGGCCACGCCTTGGAGGATGCCGACCAGCCGGAACAGGTTGTAGGCGAAGTACCAGTCGAGAGCGGGCAGGTTTTTCCGATCGGCCGCCCGGCAATACAGCGCCACCGCCTCGTCCCTCGTGGGGATGCCCAGAGCCGACAGGTCGAGGCCACCGAGCCCGCTGCGCCCGTCGGCGGGCAGTTCCCACTGCATCAGCAGGTAGCTGAAATCGGCCAGCGGGTCTCCGAGGGTCGACAACTCCCAGTCGAGGACGGCGCTGACGCCGCCGTCGCGGGAGAAGATCAGGTTGTCGAGGCGGTAATCACCGTGGACCACGCAGGCGCCCTGCTGCTCCGGCACCGTCCGGGGCAGCCACGCGATCAGGCGCTCCACATCCTCCAGCCGCCCGTCCTCGGCGGCGCGGTACTGGCGGGTCCAGCGGTCGACCTGCCGGGCGAAATAGTTGCCGGGCCGGCCATAATCGGAGAGCCCCGCCGCCTCCGGGTCGATCGCGTGGAGGCGCGCCAGCGTGGCGATCATGCCGGCATAATGCCGGTGGCGGGCGTGGGGATCGAGACCCGGCAGGGCGCCGTCCCAGTGCACGGCGCCGTCGACCGCCTCCATCACGTAGAAGGCCGCGCCGATGATCTCGGAGTCCTCGCACAGCGCGAAGGGCCGCGGCACCGGGAAACCCTCGCCGTAGAGGGCGCCGATCACCCGGAATTCGCGCTCCACCGCGTGCGCGGAGGGCAGGAGCTGGCCGAAGGGCTTTCGCCGCAGCACATAGGCCTGGGCGGGCGTGTCGAGCCGGTAGGTCGGGTTCGACTGGCCGCCGCGGAACTGCTGCACGGTGAGCGGGCCGGCAAAGCCGCGGACGTGGCCTTCCATCCAGGCGGCGAGCTTCGTCTCGTCGATCCGGTGGCGCGGCTCGACCGGCTTCACGCCGGAAAAGACATCGGCGTCGCTCATGCGCCCTCGCGGGCATTGGTGTAGCGCCCGAATTCCAGCCGGGCGATCGAGCGGTTGTGGACCTCGTCGGGCCCGTCGGCGAGCCGCAGGGTGCGGATATGGGCGTACATTTTCGCCAGCCCGAAATCCTCCGAGACGCCGGCCCCGCCATGGGCCTGGATGGCGTCGTCGATCACCTTGAGGGCGACCCGGGGCGCCGCGACCTTGATCATGGCGATCTCGAGCTTGGCGCCCTTGTTGCCGACCTTGTCCATCATGTCGGCGGCCTTCAGGCAGAGAAGGCGGGTCATCTCGATGTCGATCCGCGCCTCGGCGACCCTCTGCTCCCAGACCGACTGGTCGCTGATCCGTTTGCCGAAAGCGACCCGGGACACGAGGCGGCGCGCCATGGCCTCCAGCGCCACCTCGGCCGCACCGATGGTGCGCATGCAATGGTGGATGCGGCCCGGTCCCAGACGCCCCTGCGCGATCTCGAAGCCGCGCCCCTCGCCGAGGATCAGGTTCCCGGCCGGGACGCGGACGTTCTCCAGCACGACCTCGCCGTGGCCCTTGGGCGCGTCCTCGTAGCCGAAGACCGGGAGCAGCCGCTCGACGCGAACCCCGGGCGTGTCCATGGGAACGAGGATCTGCGATTGCTGGCGGTGACGCGGGGCCTCCGGGTCGGTCTTGCCCATCAGGATCGCGATCTTGCAGCGCGGGTCGCCGACGCCGGTCGACCACCATTTGCGGCCGTCGACGACGTAGTGGTCGCCGTCGCGGCGGATCGACGTGCTGATGTTGGTGGCGTCCGAGGAGGCGACCTCCGGCTCGGTCATCAGGAAGGCCGAGCGGATCTCACCCGCCATCAGGGGCCTCAGCCACGCGTCCTTCTGGGCCGCGGTCCCGTAGCGGTGCAGCACCTCCATGTTGCCGGTGTCGGGCGCCGCGCAGTTGAACGCCTCCGAGGCGATCCCGACCCGGCCCATCTCCTCGGCGCACAGCGCGTAATCGAGGTTGGTCAGGCCGGCGCCGTGAAAATCGTCGGTGTCGTGCTCGGGGGAGGGCGGCAGGAACAGGTTCCACAGGCCCTCGGCCCGGGCCTTCTCCTTCAGGCGCTCCATGGTGGGGGAGGCTTCACGGCTCGCCGCGCGCTCGGCCGCGACCGCGGCGGCGGCCGGCAGGATCGCGTCGGCGATGAAGCCGCGGACGCGGGTCAGCCAGTGCGTCTGGGACTGGGAGAGGGTGAAGTCCACTTTGTCCGCTCCGCTCACATCCGTCGCTGCGGGCTTCTCTCCTCCCCCATGCGGGGAGGAGTTGGAGGTTGGGGTGGCGCAGAATGAGGCGTTGCGGTGCTTTCTGGACCACCCCCACCCCTGGCCCTCCCCGCAAGCTCGAGCGATCCCGGGCAAGCCCGGGATCGCCAGGGGAGGGGAAGCGCCCCTCACAGATAGGCCGATCCCATCTCGCTGGCGAAGCGCTGCGGCGGCCCTTCCCAGACGATCCGGGCCTGTTCCAGCACGTAGACCCGGTCGGCGTGCGGCAGCGCGAAGGTGACGTTCTGCTCGCCGAGCAGGACCGTGATCGGCGTGGTCTGCCGCAGCTTCTCCAGCGCCTTCGACAGCAGCTCCAGGATCACCGGCGCGAGGCCGAGCGTCGGCTCGTCAAGGATCAGCAGGCGCGGGCGCATCATCAGCGCCCGGGCGATGGTCAGCATCTGCTGCTCGCCGCCCGAGAGGGTGCGGGCGCTCTGGCCCTCGCGGTCCTTGAGGATCGGGAACAGCTCGTAGAGCCAGTCGCGCTGCTTGGCGCTCTCGGCCTTCGGGAAGTGCTGGCCGCCGAGATCGAGGTTCTCGCGCACGCTGAGATCGCCGAACAGCTCGCGGGTCTCTGGCACCTGCACGATGCCGGCGCGCGCGATGGCGGCGGGCTTCATCCGCGCGAGATCCTGGCCGTCGAACCGGATCGTGCCGGCATGCGGAACGAGGCCCGAGATGGCGTTGAACAGGGTGGTCTTGCCGGCGCCGTTCAGGCCCACCACCGAGACGAACTCGCCCTCGTGGACGTGGATCGAGGCGGAGCGCAGGGCCTGCGCCTTGCCGTAGAGCACGTCGACGCCCTCGACGGTGAGCAGCGAGTCGGGCTTGAACGCCGCCTCGGGCCGGGCCGTCGTCTCGATACTGCCGCCGAGATAGACCCGGCGCACGGTCGGGTCGGCCATCACGGACTCGGCCGAGCCCTCCGCGATGCGCTCGCCGAGATACATGGCGAACACCCGGTCCACGAGGGCCGAGACGCTCTTCACGTTGTGGTCGACGAGGAGCACGGCCTTGCCCTCGTCGCGGAAGCCGCGGATCAGCTCCGAGAAGGCCGCGACCTCGCCCCCGGTCAGGCCCGCGAAGGGCTCGTCGACCAGCACGACCCGGGGGTCGCGGGCGATGGCCTTGGCGAGCTCCAGCCGGCGCAGATCCGCGAAGGGCAGGGTGCCGGGCCGCCGGTCGACGACGGCCCCGAGGCCGACGCGCTCGGCGATCTCCCTCGCGCGGCGCGCCACGTGCGGGTCGGCCGCCAGCCGGATCAGGCTGTCGGGCAGGAGCGCGAGGCTGATATTCTCCAGCACGGTCTGCCGCTGGAGCGGCCGCGCATGCTGGAACACGAGGCCGATCCCGGAGCGCGCCACCCGGTGGGCCGGCATCCCGCCGATCTCCGTGCCGTCGAGGCGGATCGAGCCGGCGCTCGGCCGCTCCAGGCCCATGATCAGCTTCATCACGGTCGACTTGCCCGAGCCGTTCGGGCCGATCAGGCCGAGGATCTCGCCGGGGCGGAGGTCGAGGTCGATCTCCTTGACGGCGACGAGGCCGCCGTAGCGCTTGGTCAGGCCGCGCACTGTGAGGCAGGGCTCGGCCAGGACGGGCGACACGGTCGGCGGGGGCGCGACGGCGACGGTCATCGGGCTCTCCGGAGCGATCCGAGGCCGAGCAGCCCCGACGGCACGAACAGGATCACGAGGAGCGCCACCGCCGAGACCACGAAGGTCGAGAGGCCGCCGAGGGGACGCAGCAGCTCCCCCGCCGCGATCAGGAACACGGCGCCCAGCGCCGCGCCCACGATGGTGCGCCTTCCGCCGAGCACCGCCGCGATGATCACCTGCACTCCCACCGACGTGTTGATCAGCGTGCCGACCGAGGCGGTGCCCATGTAGAAGACCACCAGCCCGCCCGCGAGGCCCGAGAAGGCGGCGCTGATCGCGAAGGCCGCGAGCTTGTGCTTGGCGACGTTGAAGCCGAGCGCCCCGGTCACCACCGGATCCTGGCCGGCGGCCTGGAGGATCAGCCCGGCGGGCGAGCGCGCGATGGCCGTGAGGATCAGGCCGGAGACAGCCATGAAGCCCAGCGCCAGCCAGTAATTGGTGTCGGCGTCGATGGAGATGACGTCGGGCACGGTCAGGCCGATCTCGCCGCCGGTGAGGCCGGAGAAGACCACGATCATGTTCTGCAGGAGCAGCACCGCCACCAGGGTGATCAGTCCGAAATAGGGCCCGCGCACCTTCAGCGCCGGCAGCGCCAGGGCGAGGCCGCCGACCACGGCGAGCACGGTCCCGATTGCGAGGCAGTAGGGGATCGGCAACTCGTAGCGGTTGTTGAGGATGCCGGCACCGTAGGCCCCGAGCCCGATCAGGAAGGTCGGTCCGAAATTCACCTCGCCGGCGAAGCCGAAGAGCAGGTCCCAGGCCATGGAGAACACGCCGAAATAATAGGCGATGGTCATGAGGCCGAGGATGTAGCCGGAGACCCACCAGGGGAGTGTCGCGGCGGCCAGGACGGCGAGGATCGCGATCCAGAAGCCGGGGGTTGTGAGGAGCTTCATGGGGTTGCCTCGCACACGGCAGCGATCCGAGTCGTTCCGCGAGGAGTTCCCTCCCGTCCACCCCCCTCATCCTGAGGTACCGCGCCAGCGGCCTCGAAGGAGGCCTCCAGGGATCGCGCGGCCGGCTGGAGGTCTCCTTCGAGGCGGCTTCGCCGCACCTCAGGATGAGGGCGTGGGTTGGAGACCCGAAGTGTAAAGACAACCATCACCGCCGCCCCAGCAGGCCCTGCGGGCGCAGGTACATGACGGCGACCAGCAGCAGCAGCGCCGGGATCACCCGGTAGGCCGGGGAGATCAGGTAGGCGGTGGCGGTCTCCAGATACCCCACCACGTAGGCGGCGATCAGCGAGCCGGTGACGCTGCCCAAGCCGCCCAGCACCACGATCGAGAAGGCGCTCGCGGTGAGGGGCCCCACCGAATACGAGGATACCCCCAGAAACATCCCGAGCAGCACCCCGGCGATGCCGGCGAGCAGGCCGTAGATCGCCCAGACCGCCACGTAGATCTTGCCCATGTCGTGGCCGAGGAGCGTCACGCCGCGCGGGTTCATGGAGGCGGCGAGCAGGACCTTGCCGGCCCGCGCCCGGTTCACGAACAGCCAGAGCAGGCCGATCACCACCCAGCAGATCACCGCGGTGAACCACTCGTTCTTCGGCGTGCGCACGCCGGCGATCTCGACCACGCCCTCCACGATCGGCAGCACGGTCTTCGGGTTGTCGGTGAAGAAGTAGGCCACCAGCTCCTGGATCATGATCCCCCAGAGCAGCGTCCCGGTGAGCACGAAGATCTCTTTCTCTTCCCGCGGAATGGCGCGGCTGCGCTCGATCGGCGCGACCACCGCGAAGTAGGTGACGAGGGCGCCGGCGAGCCCGCACAGGACGCCGATCGCCGCGCCCGCGTAGGAGCCGAGCCCGAACAGCGCCGAGGCCGCCCAGGCGGCCACCGCGGCCATGACCATCAGGGCGCCGTGGGTCAGGTTGAGGACGCCCGAGACCCCGAAGATCAGGGTGAAGCCCATCGCGCCGAGCGCGTAGAGGGCCGAGATCGCGAAACCGTCGACGAGGATCTGGAGGCCGATCACCGCGCTCTCCCCGCCCGGCTACTGGACCGCCGCCTTCACCGCGGGGGGCAGGATCATGGCCCCGTTGGCGGTCGCGGCCGGCCAGATCGCCACCTGCTTGCCGTTCTGCCACTGCCCGAGGACGCTGGTCATCAGGCCGGGCCCGTACTGGATCGAGTGGGTGAATTGATCGTCCTTGCCGTAGAACTTGAGGTGCCCGACCGTGCCGACGTAGTCGGTCTTCTCCAGGGCGTCGACGAGCTTGTCGGCCTCCGTGGAGCCCGCCCGCTTGATCGCCTCCGCGGTGTAGTAAACGGCGTCGTAGGCCATGAAGCCCGCGTAGGAGGGCGCCCCGCCGAAGCGCTTGGTGAAGGCCTCCGAGAACGGGATCGTCTTCTCGGTGAGGGCCACGCCCGGCAGCGCCACGCTGTCGAACAGCACGCCCTGCGTGCCGCCGTTGGTGTTGGCCCAGAAGGTCGAGGAGGTGGCCTGGCCGCTGATCCCCGTCATGGCGATCGGAACCTGCTGGTTCTGCCACTGCACGGTCGGCTGAACGCCGACATGGGCGATGCCGGTGACGATCAGGTCGGGCTTGGCCGCCTCGATCTTGTTGTAGATCGGCGTGAAGTCGCCCGTGTCCGGCGAGAAGCGGACATGCTCCACCACCTTCAGCCCGGATTTCGGCAGGCACTCCTGGTACGCGGCGTCCAGCGGCCGGGTCCAGGCCGCGTCCTCGCTCATGATCGCGGCGGTCTTGGCCTTGAGCTTCTCGACCAGCACCTCCTTGGCCGAGTCGCAGACCGCCTGCGCCAGGGCGTGCGAGGTCAGGTAGCCGTGGAAAGTGTACTTGTTGCGCGCGTAGTCCTTGTGGACCGCGACGCTGATCTCGTTGGAGGCGGCGCCGGGCGTGATCATCGGCGTCTTGAGCCGGGCGGCCCAAGGCATCAGCGCGAGCACGACCTCCGAGATGTAGCTGGCGATGACGAAGTTGACCTTGTCCTCCGAGACAGCCCGCTGGAAGGCGCGCACCGCGTCGGAGGCGGAGGACTTGTCGTCGTAGGTGACGACCTGGATCTGGCGCCCGTCGATGCCGCCCTTCGCGTTGATCTCGTCGGCGGCGAGCTGCACCGCCTGCGGGATCGAGGCTCCGGCGACCGACTGCGCCTCGGCGATCACGCCGATCTTGATCGGGTCGGCCGCCCGCGCGGGCCCGGCCAGCATCGAGCCCGCCGCGAGGAGCGCGGGCAGCATGCGCCTGATCTGGACGCGCCGAATTTGAACGCGCCGAATTTGAACGCGCTTGGCGACGGCGCGCGCGGTCTTGGACATCGGCGTTTCCTCTCACCCTGCCCGCATTCTTTATTCGCAGGCTTGGCGACGACTCTATCCGGCGCCTGCCGGATCACAAGGGGCTGGCGGCGCGGGGTGGGTGACGTTTCCGGCCAGTCGTTGGCGGTGCAGGGCCGCGCCCGAAACGTTGCACCTGGGCAACACGTACTTCGATTCCCGCGGCGCCGCCTGCCCGTCGCCGCGTGCCGCGCGCGTCGGTCCGCCGGAGTCCAGCTTCGGCCCAGCGCGATGGTGTCGCGTCCCCTCCCGACCGAGCCCGGACGCAGGTGCGCCGAGCGGCATCGGATCGGGGGACGCCATGCACACACGTTTCACCACCGCGGCTCTGACGGCGGGCGCCCTGCTGCTGGGCGCGATGGGCCAGGCCCGCGCCGCCGCCGTCACCCAGCCAGGAGAACAGGTGGGCCTTGCACCGGGCTTGCCGCTGCCGGAGGGCTTCTATGCCTTCGATACGTTCAGCTGGGGGCGGGACGGCCGGCGCGACGCCGCCGAGGTCGGCGTCAACATCCCGTTCGTGATTTACTCGTCGCCGCTCAAGATCTTCGGGGCGCAGATCGAGCCGGTGGTGGCGTTCCCGTCGGTGTTCATCAACACCCACTTCCCGGCGCCGATCCCCAACAAGGAGATCAGCACCTTCTACACCCCGTTCCTGGGCAATATCTTCGCCTGGAATCTCGGCGGCGGCTTCGGCGTGTCGTACATCGCGGGCGCATACCTCCCCTACGGCGACCGGGGCTCGCTGGGATTGGGAGTGCGGGGCACGCCGCTGCTCACGCAATCCGCATCGGCGACCCTGACCCAGCGCGTCGCCGCCACCTATGTGGGCGACGGCAGCCTGAACCTCTCGGCGATCCTCACCTACAACCGTCCGTTCGACGCGCATGGCCGGTTCGGCGGCGCGGTCGGAGCGGCGATCGGACCGATCCCGGCGGCCGACCAGATCAACCTCGACCTCACCGCGACCAAGAAGTTCGACGCCTTCGAGATCGGCGCCGTGGCGTACGGCTACACGGACCTGCCGGTGAATCGCCGTGACCGCCTGTTCTCCCGGTTCCAGCGGGACGGGTCCGTCGCCGCCGGCGGACTCGTGGGCTACAATTTCGGGCGCTTCGTCCTGCAGAGCGTCGTGACGCGCGAGATCATCGCCCGCGACACCCTCAACGTGGCCGGGCATCGCCAGCATAACGAGGAGACGCGGGGCTGGTTTCGGGTGATCCTGCCCTTCCCCCTCGCCGCCGCCGCGCCGAAGCCGCTGGTCAGCAAGAACTGAAGCCGCAGCGGGTTTCACGGAGCCCGCGCTGTCCGCCCGCGGGCTTCCGGGCTCGGGGGCGCGGGCCTAGGCTCCGGGCGGATCTGCGACAAGCGGACCGACAGCCTCCTCAGAAGGGCGCGGACAGGTGAGGAACGCAACCACGACCGCGCCCGGGACCATCCCGGGCCGCAGCGCCCGGCCCTCGCGGGAATCGACACCGTGAGCTTGCGCTGGACTCGGCGTCCCGAGGGCTCGACCTGGGGGGATTTCGGCCCCGACGACGAGTTCGGGCGCCTCAACCTGCTCACCCCCGAGAAGGTACGCCAGGGCGTCGCCGAGGTGCGCGAGGGCCTGACCTTCTGCCTCAGCCTGCCCCTCGACCTGCCGGGCGGCAACGTCCTCAATCCGCGCCGCCACCCGCCGCAGATCACCCCGACCCGCCGCGCCAACGGCCGGCCGAACATGAACTTCCCGGTCTGCGAGGAGGTCGACGGCGCCACCGACGTGATCTGCGACGACCGCGCGCTGATCCACCTGCAATATTCGACGCAGTGGGATTCCCTCGCCCATGTCGGCTCGCTGTTCGACCCGGACGGCCAGGGCGCGGCGCCCACCTTCTACAACGGGTTCCGCGGCGGCCACGACATCGTTGGGCCGAGCACCCCGGATGCGGTGGACCAGCCGTCCCGCGCGAAGCGCCTCGGGATCGAGCGCCTGGCCGAGCGCGGCATGCAGGGCCGGGCCGTGATGATCGACCTGCGCGCGCATCTCGGCGACGCCAAGGCGAAGGTCGGCTACGATCAGCTCGCCCGGATCCTGGAGGCCGACGGTGTCGTGGTCGAGCCCGGCGACATGGTCTGCCTGCACACGGGCTTCGCCGAGCGGCTGATCGCCATGGGCGGCGATCCGGACCCGCAGCAGGTGCACAACCTCTGCGCCGGGCTCGACGGGCGCGACCCGCGCCTCCTCGACTGGATCACCCGCTCCGGCCTGTGCGCGCTGATCGCCGACAACTACGCCGTGGAGGCCTACCCGGCCGGGCCGGGACCGGCCTGCTGCGCGACGCTGCCGCTCCATGAGCACTGCCTGTTCAAGCTCGGGGTCAATCTCGGCGAGCTGTGGCACCTGACGCCGCTGGCCGACTGGCTGCGGGCGCACGGCCGGAACCGCTTCCTGCTCACCGCCCCGCCCATGCGCCTGCCCGGCGCGGTCGGCTCGCCGACGACGCCCATCGCCACGGTGTGAGGGAGCGCCGTGCACAATGCTTTTCACCCGTGCCCTCATCCTGAGGCGCCGGAGCGCAGCGAAGGCCTCGAAGGAGGCTTCCAGCCGGCCGCGCGATCCGTGGATCCCTCTTTCGAGGCGGCTGCGCCGCACCTCAGGATGAGGGGATCTGGCAGGATGCCGAACCGGGGCCAGGAGCTGACCGCATGACCGAGATCGCGATCGTCGGCGGCGGCCTGATGGGGCACGGCATCGCCCTGGTGCTGGCGCTCCACGGGCACGCCGTGCGCATCACCGATACGGCGCCCGAGACCCGCGCGCGGGTGCCGGCCCTCATGGCTTCGGCGCTGGAGACCCTGCGGGAGGCGGGCGCCGCCCCGGAGGGCTGGGATGCCGACCGGCTGGCGCGGGCCGTCCGCGTCGAGGCGGAGCTGGAACCGGCCGTGGCGGGCGCCGGCCTCGTCATCGAGGCGATCACCGAGAACCCCGAGGCCAAGCGCGCGCTCTTCGCCGACCTCGACCGCCTCTGCCCGGCCGACGCGATCCTCGCCAGCAACACCAGCTACCTGGACGTCTTCCCGCTGATCCCGGACGCGCGGCAGGCGCGGGCGCTGATCCTGCACTGGTACACGCCGCCCTACATCGTCGACCTCGTCGACGTGGTGCCGGGGCCCGGCACGGACCCGGCGGTGGTCGCCGCGATGGCCGATCTCGTGCGCGGCCTGGGCAAGGTCCCGATCGTGTTGAAGCGCTTCATTCCCGGCTACATCGCCAACCGCATCCAGCAGGCGATCAGCGCCGAAGTGTTCCGGCTCCTCGACGAGGGCGTGGCCGACCCGAAGGACATCGACGACGCGATCATCCATGGGCTCGCCCTGCGCATCCCGATCCTCGGCCACCTCGCCAAGGCCGATTTCACCGGCCTGGAGCTGACGCAGCGGGCGCTCGCCAACGGCAGCTACGCGCCGCCGCCCCCGCGCACCCGCTCCGAGACCCTCGACGCCCTCTGCGCCGCGGGCCGGACCGGGGTGATGGCTGGCCAAGGCTATTTCGACTGGGGCGGACGGGCGCCGGCGGACTTGTTCCGCGAGCGCGACCGCAAGCTCCTGGCGCTCAAGGCGGCGATGGCCGGGATCGGCCGGATGGAGGGAACATGATCGGGGCGGATCTGTCGGGACGGCGCGTCCTCGTCACCGGAGCCTCGTCGGGCATCGGGCTGGCGACGGTCGAGATCTTCGCCCGCAACGGCGCCGCCGTGGCGCTGAACCACCTGCCCGACGATCCCCGCGGCCCCGCGGAGGCCGCACGGCTTACCGGGGAAGGGCTGTCGGTCGTGGCGCTGGCCGGCGACGTGTCCGTGCCGACCGAGGCCGAGGCGATGGTGGCGGCCGGCATCGACCGGCTCGGTGGCCTCGATGTCCTCGTCAACAATGCCGGGACGTCGGGCACGACCACGCCCATCGCGTTCGAGGACCTCGACGCGATGACCGAGGACTTCTGGGCCACGATCCTGGCGACGAACCTGCTCGGGCCGTTCCGCTGCGCCCGGGCGGCGGCCGCGACGCTCAAGGTGAGCCACGGCGCCATCGTCAACACCGCCTCGGTGGCGGGTCTCGGGCGGCGGGGCTCCTCGGTGGCCTACTCGGCCAGCAAGGCTGGGCTGATCAATCTGACCCGCAGCCTCGCCCGGGCTCTGGCGCCGGACGTGCGCGTCAACGCGGTGGCGCCGGGCCTCGTCGCCACGCCCTGGACCGAGCCCTGGTCGGAGGAGCGCAAGGCCTCGACCGTGGGGCGCACCATGCTCGGCCGCATGGCCCGCCCGGAGGACATCGCCGAGACGATCTTCTTCCTGGCCGCGGGCGCGGCCTACATCACCGGCGAGACGATCACGGTCGACGGCGGGGCGATCTGACGCTTGGAGAGCACACGGATGTCGAGCATCACGGTCATCACCTGCGCCCTCACGGGCTCCTTCGACACGCCCCGGAAGAACCCGGCCGTGCCGGTGAGCCCGAAGGCGATCGCCGAGTCGGCGCTCGAGGCCGCCGCCGCCGGGGCCGCCGTGGTGCACATCCACGTCCGCGATCCCGAGACCGCCGCGCCGAGCATGGAACTCGCCCATTACCGCGAGGTGGTGGAACGGATCCGCGAGCGGAACGACGCCGTGATCCTCAACCTGACCACGGGGGCGGGCGGCCGGTTCGTGCCGGGCGAGCCCGACCCGGCGGTCGCCGGCCCGGGCACGACCTTCGTGAGCCCGGAGGTCCGCACCCGGCACGTGTCGGCGCTGCGGCCTGAGATCTGCACCCTCGATGTCGCCACGATGAACTTCGGCGAGCACCTGTTCCTCAACACCCCCGGCCACCTGCGGGCGATGGCGGGCCACATCCGCGACGCGGGCGTGAAGCCCGAGATCGAGGTGTTCGACCTCGGCCAGATCGAGCTGGCCCGGCACCTGATCGCGGACGGACATCTGGCGCGCCCGCCCCTGTTCCAGATCTGCCTCGGCATCCCCTGGGGCGCCCCGGCGACCCCGGAGGCGCTGGTGGCGATGCGGGCGCGGCTGCCGGAGGACGCGATCTGGTCGGCCTTCGGCATCGGCCGGGAGGAGTTCCCGATCCTCGCGGTGGCGGCCGGCATGGGCGGCAACGTCCGCGTCGGCCTTGAGGACAACCTGTACCTGTCCCGCGGCACGCTGGCGCCGAGCAACGCCGCCCTGGTGGAGAAGGCGGTGAGCCTGCTGGCCCACATTGACCGGGAGCCGGCGACGCCCGATCAGGCGCGGGCGATGTTTGGATTGGCGCCGCGTGGCTGATGACCCGCGTTTCCCCTCCCCCTTGTGGGGAGGGGCAGGGGTGGGGGTGGTGCAGAAGGGACCGCCGGGCTCGATCCTGAGCTACCCCCACCTCTAACTCCTCCCCGCAAGGGGGAGGAGAGCGCGCCCCGGCCAGCGATGTGTGAACATCGTAGCTCTGCGGGGGAGGGAGGGGCCATAGCGCTTACGGATTAGCGGCATCCTCACCCGCGCCGGTATCAGCCGCTAACGCCCGCGGATACTCTGTCTGCGCAGACCGCGAGCGGCGATCAACGCCGCCGGGTGGATACGACAGGGAGAGAGACATGACGCTCCGCCACCGCGCCGCGGCGCTGTTCGGGAGCTTATGCGCGCTCGGCGCCGGCGCGGCGCTCGCGGCCGACCTCGTGCCGGTGAAGATCGGCGTGCTCAACGACCGCTCCGGCGTCTACTTCGACTCCACCGGCGAGGGCTCGGTGGTCGCCGCTCGCATGGCGGTCGAGGACTTCAAGCCCGAGGAGCACGGGCTGAAGGTCGAGGTCGTCGCCGCCGACCACCAGAACAAGCCCGATGTCGGCGCCTCGATCACCCGGCAATGGTACGACCGCGACGGCGTCGACGCGGTGTTCGATGTGCCGACCTCCTCGGTGGCGCTCGCCATCGCGCAGATCACCAAGGAGAAGAACAAGGCCTTCATCAACTCGGGTGGCGGCACCGCCGACCTCACCGGCCCGGCCTGTACCCCCAACACCGTGCACTGGACCTACGACACCGCGGCGCTCGCCAACGGTACCGGCAAGGCGATGCTCAAGCGCGGCGGCAAGACGTGGTACTTCATCACCGCCGACTACGCCTTCGGCCTCGCGTTGGAGCGCGACACCAAGGCGGTGGTGGAGAAGAACGGCGGCAAGGTCGTCGGCGGCGTGCGCACGCCGTTCCCGAACCCGGACTTCTCGTCGTTCCTCCTCCAGGCCCAGGCCTCCGGCGCACAGGTGATCGGGCTCGCCGATGCCGGCCTCGACGCCGCCAACGCCATCAAGCAGGCGCACGAGTTCGGCATCCGCCAGGGCGGCCAGTCGCTGGCGGCCCTGCTGATCGCCATCACCGACATCCACTCGCTGGGCCTGGAGGTGGCGCAGGGGCTCGACTTCACCGCCTCCTTCTACTGGGACCTCAACGACGGCACCCGCGCCTTCGCGGAGCGCTTCGAGAAGCGCATGCCCGGCAAGAAGCCGACCTCCTACCAGGCGGGCGTCTACGCCAGCACGCTGCACTACCTGAAGGCGGTGGCGGCCCTCCACTCGGCCAAGGACGGCGCCGCCGTGGTCGCCAAGATGAAGGAAATGCCCACCGACGACCCCCTGTTCGGGAAGGGCACGATCCGGCCGGACGGGCGCAAGATCCACCCGATGTACCTGTTCGAGGCCAAGGCGCCGTCCGAGTCGAAGGGCGAGTGGGATCTCTACAAGGTGCTGGAGACGATCCCGGCCGAGCAGGCGTTCCGCCCGATGAGCGAGGGCGGCTGCCCGATGGTGGCCGGCATGACGGCGAAGTAGGCGTCGGGCCGCTCCTTTCGGCACCGCCGTCCTTGCGAGCGGAGCGAAGCAATCCAGACAGCGCGACGCCGACCGTCGTCGCGCTGTCCTGGGTCACTTCGCTACGCTCGTGATGACGGTGAGGGAGACCGCAATCGAAGCGTCCGAACGAAAGCCGTTCACGCCGCCCCGATCCGATCCAGCGACGCCACCGACTCCGCCGGCAGGCTGAGTTCGGCCGCCGCGAGGTTCTCGCGCAGGTGGCCGAGGGAGGACGTCCCCGGGATCAGCAGGATGTTGGGCGACCGGCGCAGCAGCCACGCCAGCGCCACCTGCATCGGCGTCGCGCCGAGCCCGGCCGCCACCTCCGACAGGGTGCCCGACTGGAGTGGGCTGAACCCGCCCAGCGGGAAGAACGGCACGTAGGCGATGCCGGCGGCTGCGAGGTCGTCGATGAAGGCGTCGTCGCCCCGGTGCGCGAGGTTGTACTGGTTCTGCACGCAGACGATGTCGGTGATTCGGCGCCCGTCCGCGACCTGCCGCGGCGTCGCGTTGCTCAGGCCGATCCGGCGGATCAGCCCCTGGCGCTGGAGATCCGCCAGCACCGTCAACGGCGCCTCGATCGACCCTTCCGCGGGGCCGTGGACGTCGAACATCAAGCGCAGGTTGACTACGTCGAGGACGTCGACGCCGAGGTTGCGCAGATTGTCGTGAACCGCTTGGGTGAGGTCCTCGGCCGAGAAGGCCGGGTTCCACGAGGCGTCAGCCCCGCGCCTGGCGCCGACCTTGGTGACCATCACGAGGTCGTCCGGGTAGGGGTGGAGCGCCTCGCGGATGATCTGGTTTGTGACGTGCGGCCCGTAGAAGTCGCTGGTGTCGATGTGGTCGACGCCTGCGGCCACGGCCGCGCGCAGAACCGCGACCGCGGCGGCGCGGTCCTTGGGCGGCCCGAACACGCCGGGCCCGGCGAGCTGCATGGCCCCGTAGCCGAGCCGCTTCACGGTGCGGTGGCCGAGCTGGAACGTGCCGGCCTGGGCGATGTCGGTCATGGCGAATCTCCTGTTGCCGCGCCGGATGTAGATCGCCGCGCTCAGGCCGATAAGCCGTGACAATCGGCACGGCCTGTGCGGATTCTCGAACGATGACCCAGGATCTCACGGACCTTGCCGCCTTCGTGACCGTGGCGCGGGCCGGCGGCTTTCGCGATGGCGCCCGGGCGTGCGGCGGGAGCGCGTCGGGCCTCAGCGAGGCGGTGCGCCGGCTGGAGGCGGGCCTGGGCGTGCGCCTCCTGAACCGCACCACCCGCAGCGTCGCGCCGACCGAGGCCGGCGCCCGCCTGCTCGAACGGCTCGGCCCGGCCCTCGCCGAAGTGGAATCCGCCCTCGACGTGGTGAACGGGTTCCGCGACCGGCCGGCCGGGACGCTGCGGCTCAACGTGCCGCTGAGCGCCGCCCGGCTGGTGCTGCCGGCGCTCGTGCCGTCCTTCCTGGCGGCGTATCCGGAGATCCGCCTGGAGGTGGTGGTCGAGGACGGGTTCGTGGACGTGCTGGCGGCGGGCTGCGACGCCGGCATCCGCTACGACGAGCGGCTGGAGCAGGACATGATCGCCGTGCCGATCGGCCCGCGGCGGCAGCGCTTCGCCACCGCGGCGTCCCCGGCCTATCTCGACCGGTGCGGGCGCCCGGACCATCCGCGGGACCTCCTGGACCATGCCTGCCTGCTCGGCCGGTTTCCCAGCGGAGCCCTGACGGCGCCCTGGGAATTCGAGCGCGACGGCGCGGTCGTCAGGGTGGATCCGTCCGGGCCGCTGATCGTGCGTGTCGGCGCCAGCGACCTCGCGGTGGCGGCGGCGGTCGCCGGAACGGGGATCATCCACCTGTTCGAGGACTGGCTGCGTCCGCTCCTCGACAGCGGCGCCCTGGAACCGGTGCTGGAGCCCTGGTGGCAGGTCTTCTCCGGCCCCTTCCTGTACTACCCGGGCCGGCGCCTTGTACCGGCCCCCCTGCGCGCCTTCGTGGACTTCGTCAGTGCGCGGCCGGCGGCACCGGATCCGGCAGTTCGAACACCGTGAGCTGCCCGCCCGGCGCCGTGTACTGCGACAGGGCCGCGTAGCCGCCCACCGCCCCCGATCCGTCGGCCGGGTCGGTCAGCCCGGCCGCGAGACCGATCCCGGCCCAGCCGCCGACCCCGGACAGCACCGCCACGTACTGCTTCCCGTCGTGCCGGTAGGTGGTGACATTGCCGACGATGCCGGACGGCGTCTTGAACCGGTAGAGTTCGTGCCCGTCCCGGGCATCGACCGCCTTCAGGTAGCCTTCCAGCGTGCCGTAGAAGACCACGTCGCCAGCCGTGGCGAGCGCCCCCGACCAGACCGAGAACGGCTCGGGGATCGTCCAGGCGATCCGGCCCTTCGCCCCGTCCCAGGCGATGAACGCCCCGGTCCGGTCGGTGCCCTCCGGCGGGTGCAGGGTCAGCGTCGCGCCGACATAGGGCTGGCCGGGCGTGTAGGTGACCCGGAACGCCTCGTAATCCATGCACATGTGGTTGGTCGGCACGTAGAACAGCCGCGTCCTGGCCGAGTAGGCCGCCGGCTGCTGGTTCTTGGCGCCCAGCGCTCCGGGGCAGATGTTCTTCGTGGTCTCGTCCTCGTCGGCCTCGCCGGGGGCGTAGCGCTTGTCGATCACCGGCCGGCCATAGCCCGGCGCGGCGGGATCCATCTCGACCCGGCTGGCCCAGTTCACCGTGGGATCGAACTTCTCCGCCACCAGCAGTTCGCCCGTGGCCCGGTTCAGCGTGTAGCCGAAGCCGTTGCGGTCGAAATGCGTCAGCACCTTGCGGGGGCGCCCGCCGATCACCTGCTCGGTCAGGATCATCTCGTTGACGCCGTCGTAGTCCCACTGGTCGTGGGGGGTCATCTGGTAGACCCAGCGGGCGATGCCCGTATCGGCGTCGCGGGCGATGATCGCCTGGGCCCACCGGTTGTCGCCCGGGCGCTGGTTCGGGTTCCAAGTCGAGGGATTGCCGGTGCCGTAATAGACGAGGTTCAGGTCCGGATCGTAGGAGAACCAGCCCCAGCTGCAGGCGCCGCCGGTCTGCCACTGGTCACCCTCCCAGCTCGTCAGGGAGGAATCCTTGCCGATCGGGTGCCCGAGCTCGGTCGTCGTCGCCGGATCGACCAGCATGTCGGCATCGGGACCGGTGGCGTAGGCGCGCCAGAGACGCCGGCCCGTCGCCTGGTCGTAGGCGGTGACGTGGCAGCGCGCCCCGTACTCGCCCCCCGCCAGCCCGACGATGAGCTTGCCGTGGACCGGCAGGACCGTGGCGGTGTTGGTCTCGCCCCGGCCCGGATCACCGTTCTTCACCGACCACAGCACCCGCCCGGTCTCCGGATCGAGGGCCACCACGGTGGTGTCGGCCTGCTGCAGGAACAGCCGCCCCTCCGCGTAGGCCAGTCCGCGCGAGACCGTGTCGCAGCACATCACGGCGATGACCCCCGCCTCCTGCCGCGGGACGTAGCGCCACAGGATCTTTCCGCCCCGGTCGAGGTCGAGGGCGTAGACCACGTTGGGAAACGGCGTGTGCACGACCATCACATGCCCGACCACGATCGGCGCGCCCTCGTGGCCGCGCAGGACGCCGGTGGAGAAGGTCCAGGCGACCTTCAGGCGCCCGACATTGTCGGCGTCGATCTGGTCGAGGGTCGAATAGCGCGTGTTGGCGTAGTCCAGGGTCTGGAGGACCGGCCCCTCCTGCGCCGTGGCCGGGCCGGCGAGGAAGGCGAGCGGCAGGCAGGCGAGGAGTCGCGCGCGCATCGGGAGGATCTTCGTTCGAGCTGAGCCGTTCCGGCCGGCGGACCGGTCGCCGCCGGCCTCATACACCGATCGGGTGGGCGAGGCGCGTCTCATACCGATTCCGGCTGATCACGTCGGTGCCGCCGTCCTCGCGAAAGACGCAAGGCCGTGTCGTGCCAGAGCTGACCGATGCCGCGCGACCCTGGACCGCTTCGCTCCGCTCGCGATGACGGAGCGGGCTGCACCGACCGAAGCGACCACCCGGAGACCGTATCAACCCTCGATCTTCGAGAACTCCGCCACCTCCCGGGTCGCGGCGCGCAGCGCGTTGAGGAGTAGCAGGCGGTTCTCGCGGAGCTTCGGGTCGGGGGCGTTCACGGTCACGTCCTGGAAGAACGCGTCCACCGGCGCGCGCAGCGTCGAGAGCGCCTGCATGGCGGCGGAAAAATCCTCCCGGGCGATGGCGGCCGAGGCGGTCTCCCGCGCCCTGGCAAGGGCCTCGGCCAGCGCCCGCTCGGCCGGCTCGCCCGCGGCGGCGAGGGCGGCATCGGGCGCGGCGTCGTAGGCGCGGCCGTCCTTCTTCTCCTCGATGCGCAGGATGTTGGCCGCGCGCTTGTAGCCCGCGAGCAGGTTCTTCCCGTCCTCGGTGTCGAGGAAGTCCTGCAGGGCCTCGACCCGGCGGACGATCAGCAGGAGATCGTCCTGACCCGGCAGCGCGAAGACCGCATCCACAAGATCGTGCCGAGCACCCTGGTCGCGAAGGTAGACCTTCAGACGGTCGGCGAAGAACGCGAGGAGATCCTTCGCATCCGCGCCGGCCTGCCCGGCCACACCGCGATCCGCCGCGCCGAACTGTTCCAGCAGGCGCAGGCGCAGCGCACGGTCAAGGATCAGCCGGATCACGCCCAGGGCTGCCCGCCGCAGGGCGAACGGGTCCTTGCTCCCCGTGGGCTTCTCGTCGATGGCCCAGAACCCCACCAGGGTGTCGAGCTTGTCGGCGAGCGCCACCGCGATCGATACGGGATCGCTCGGAACCCGGTCGGACGGCCCCAGCGGCTTGTAATGCTCCTCGATGGCCGCGCAGACGCTTGCGTGCTCGCCCTGAAGCGCCGCGTACTTGCGCCCCATCAGGCCCTGCAGCTCGGGGAACTCGCCGACCATCTCGGTGACGAGATCGGCCTTGGCAAGGCGCGCGGCGCGCTCGGTCAGGGTCGGATCTGCGCCCACCAGCGGCGCGAGGTCCTTCGCCAGAGCGGCGATGCGGGCGATCCGCTCACCCTGCGTCCCGAGCTTCTCGTGGAACACGATGCTGTCGAGCTTCGGGAGCCGATCCTCCAGGCGGGTCGCCTTGTCGGTCTCCCAGAAGAACTTCGCGTCCGACAGGCGCGCCCGGACCACCCGCTCGTTGCCGGCGGTGATCGCCTGCGCGCCGTCCGAGGCCACGAGGTTCGAGACCAGGATGAAGGCGGGGGCCAGATCCTCCGAGCCGGATGTCCGCAGCACGAAGCACTTCTGGTTCGCCCGGATCGTCGCCCGGATCGCCTCGGCGGGGATGTCGAGGAAGCTCGCGTCGAACGAGCCCATCAGCACCACCGGCCATTCGACGAGGCCGGCCACCTCCTCCAGCAGGCCCTCGTCCTCCACGAGGTCGAGGTTCTGGGCGAAGGCGAGGTCGCGGGCGTCGTGCAGGATCACGTCCTTGCGCCGGTCGGCGTCGAGGATGACCTTCGCCCGCTCCAGGGCCTGGATGTAGTCGTCGAACCGGCGCACCTCGATCGCCTCGGGGGCGAGGAAGCGGTGGCCGTAGGTCGTGGTGCCGGCCGCGATCCCGCCGACCGAGAACGGCACCACCTCGGGCGTTTCGGTCTCCGGCCCGAAGGTGGCGACGATCGATTGCAGCGGGCGCACCCAGCGGAGGGATCCAGGCTCGGCCGAGGCCGCGCCCCAGCGCATGGATTTCGGCCAGGGGAAGGTCCGGATGATCTCGGGCAGGAGTTCGGCCAGGACGTCCAGCGTCTCGCGGCCGGGGCGCTCGATCACCGCGAGGTAGAACGCGCCCTTCTTCGGGTCGGTGACGGTCGTGGCCTGATCCAGGCTGGTCAGCCCCGCGCCCTTCAGGAAGCCCTGGACGGCCGCCTCGGGGGCGCCGACCCGTGGCCCGCGGCGCTCCTCGCGGACCGCCTCGCCCCGGGCGGGGAGGCCTGCGATCTGAAGCGCCAGCCGGCGCGGCGTGGAGAACGCCTTGGCGCCCTCGTACAGGAAGCCGCGCGCCACCAGGGCGTCGGTGACGAGCTTCTTCAGATCCTCCGCGGCGCGCCGCTGCATGCGGGCGGGGATCTCTTCCGAGCGGAGTTCGAGCAGGAGGTCGGGCATGGCGCGGCCATATCGCCGCGCCGCACCCCTGTCGAGGGCCGCCTGACGGCGTCAGCGCGCCTCGCCCTTGAGGATCGTCGAGAGCTGCCACTTGCGGTCGCCGATGGCGTGGGCGTCCGAGACCTTCCAGCCGCCATCCTCGCGCACGAGGTCGTAGACGATCGACTTCGAGCCGTCGCCGCCCTTGCGCTCCACCGTGACCTTCGCCTGATCCTTGCCCTCAGTGGCCTCCCGGAAGGTCAGGCTCTTCACCGTGTCGGGCTTCATCGGCTCGCCGTTGAGGCGGAAGTCAAAATCGAGGTTGCCGGTGGCACCGTTGGCCTGCTTGGCATCGGCGTCGAACAGGCCCTGGAGCCGCTTCG
The DNA here is from genome assembly GCF_000364445.2 of Methylobacterium mesophilicum SR1.6/6. Lineage (NCBI taxonomy): Bacteria > Pseudomonadati > Pseudomonadota > Alphaproteobacteria > Hyphomicrobiales > Methylobacteriaceae > Methylobacterium > Methylobacterium mesophilicum. Next base: position 4,669,491 of record NZ_CP043538.1, read on the forward strand.
TGTAGACCGCCGAGTGATTCGGGTGCGGCTCGGCGTAGAGTTTCTTGACCACGGCCTCCGGACCGGGATCGGCCGCCAGCGCGGGGGCGAGGCCGAGCCCGACGAGGCTGAGGGCGAGGAGGGTCTTCTTCATAGGCGTGTTCCCGCGTCTGCGGACGCGCCGAAGCGCGCCGGTTGGCGGGGGTTGCAACGCGCGAGGGGGCCAGGGGCTCCGCCGGGCCCACATGCCGTCATCGTGAGCGCGACGCGGCAGGTCAGGACTGCGCGTTGGCCCTCCCGTGCGGAGCGTCGCCGGATGGCTTCGCTCGGCTCGCAACGATCCGGGCCGCGCCGATCGCGGCCCGCACCGCCTTCTTGGAGAAGCCTCAAGCCCCCCCGGCCGCCGTCTTCAGCCACGCCGCGCCGCAGGCCTTGGCGAGTTCCCGCACCCGCAGGATGTAGCTCTGGCGCTCGGTCACCGAGATCACGCCGCGCGCGTCGAGCAGGTTGAAGACGTGGCTCGCCTTGATGCACTGGTCGTAGGCCGGCTGGGCCATCCGGTGGCGCGCGCCCTCCGCGTCCGGCGCGCCCGCGTCGAGGTAGGAGCGGCAGGCGGTCTCCGCGTCGGTGAACTGGCGGAACAGCATCGCGGTGTCGGCCGACTCGAAGTTGTGGCGGGAATATTCCTGCTCGGCCTGCAGGAACACGTCGCCGTAGGTGATCCGGTCGGGACCTTCGGCGCCGTTGAAGTCGAGGTCGTAGACGTTCTCGACGCCCTGGACGTACATGGCGAGGCGCTCCAGCCCGTAGGTCAACTCGCCCGCCACCGGCGCGCATTCGAAGCCCGCCACCTGCTGGAAATAGGTGAACTGGCTGACCTCCATCCCGTCGCACCAGCACTCCCAGCCCAAGCCCCAGGCACCGAGCGTCGGGCTCTCCCAGTCGTCCTCGACGAAGCGGATGTCGTGGAGCTTCAGGTCGACGCCGATGGCGGCCAGCGAGGCGAGATAGAGCTCCTGCAGGTTCGGCGGGTTCGGCTTCAGGATCACCTGGAACTGGTAATAGTGCTGCAGCCGGTTGGGGTTCTCGCCGTAGCGGCCGTCCTTGGGCCTGCGCGAGGGCTGCACGTAGGCCGCCTTCCAGGGCTTCGGGCCGAGCGCCCGCAGGGTCGTGGCCGGATGGAAGGTGCCGGCGCCGACCTCCATGTCGTAGGGCTGGAGGATCACGCAGCCCTGCGCCGCCCAGAATTCCTGAAGCGTCAGGATCAGACCCTGGAAGGATTTCGTCTGGGACATCGCTCTCGGAGGCTCGGGCTCGTACGGCGGATCGGGCCGCCGGCGGGCCGGTTTAGGTGTCGGCGGGCAGGGGTGCAAGGCGGAGCGGCTTGCGCGACCGGGGCGGTTGGTGATCCGATCCCGCCCGACGGCACACGGAGGACATCATGGACGGGGACACGGCCGGCATCGCGATCCGCCCGATCGGCGCAGGCGACCGGGACGCATGGCTGCCGCTCTGGCGGGGCTATCAGGCCTTCTACAAGGTCGATCTGCCGGCGGCCGTCACGGACACGACCTGGCGGCGCCTCAACGACCCGGCCGAGCCGGTCGACGGCGCCCTGGCCTGGCGCGGGGCCGAAGCCGTCGGCCTCGTTCACCACATCCGCCATCGCTCGGCCTGGACGATCGGCGATTATTGCTACCTGCAGGACCTGTTCGTGGCGGACGGCACACGGGGTCTCGGGATCGGGCGGCGGCTGATCGAGCACGTCTACGCGGCCGCGGAGGCGGCGGGCTGCTCCCGCGTTCACTGGCTGACCCACGAGACCAACGCCGACGCGATGCAGCTCTACGACCGGATCGCCGACAAGTCGGGCTTCGTGCAGTACCGCAAGATCTTCTGAGACCGGGCTCCGACGTGCGGCGGGACACGCAAGCGTGGCGGTTTTTGGGCAATACCGGGAACCGTCAAGGCAACGGCCAAGTTATCGCCGCAACAGGGGATCTCGGCACCTCAGCGCTGCCGAACAGACGACATCGGACGACCAGTCATGCGCACTGCCCGCACGCTCAATACCTTCGGCCGCAAGAACATCGCCGTCTTCGCCGCGCTCGCCATCTCGTCGCTCGTCGCCACGCCGTTCGTGATGAGCGCCAGCCGCGCCCTGGCGACGTCGGAGGACCAGCCGGTGGCCGCCACCCTGCGGGTCGAGCCGGTGGAGGTCGCCCCCGTGGCGGCGGCGCCGAAGTCCGAAGGAACCTGCCTGCGCAAGGTGCGCGTGGTCTACAGCGGCTACGGCCAGCCCGCGGACGGCTGCGCCGCCCACTGACCGTCGTGGTCGGGCTCAGCCGTGGGCCGGCGCGGCCCCGGCCAGCCGCTTGAGGTGGAGTTCCTCCAGGTCGATCTCCGCCTCCAGCTGACGCAGCACCGAGCTGTGGATCCGGTTCTCCCGGTGCAGGCCGATCAGCGCCGACCGGCCTGACCGCACGGCGAGCAGCGCGGCGGCGAAGTGCTCGTTCTTCTCGGCTTCCAGGGCCTTCCGCTCGTCGCGGTCGCGGGACGTCGCCCGGACCCGGCGGCGGTATTCCTCGACGAGGCGCGGGTGCTGGAGCGCGCCGCTCTCGGGAAACACCAGTCCCTCCAGGGCGGTCAGCCCGGCCTCGTTGACGACCACGCGAGCCATCGGCGCGTCGAGATGACCGTCGGGCAGATGTGCGATCGGGTCGAGGCGCAGCCGGCGGATCAGCGGGCCCAGCGTGGTGCCCTGGACCAGCACGGTGAACAGGATCACCACGAAAGCCGCGATCAGGATCGCGTCGCGGCCCGGGAAATCCACCGGCAGGGCCAGAGCGGCCGCGAGGGTCACGACTCCGCGCATGCCGGCCCAGCCCACGATCAGCGGCACGGCGGGGCGCGGAGCCGGTTCCCGCGCGCGATGCCGCGGCGACACGAGCCGCCGCAGGTAGACGGCCGGGAACACCCAGAGCAGCCGGGCGATCACGCAGGCCGCCGTGACGGCGAGCGCCAGGGGCAGGTCCGCCGCGAGCGCGCCGACCTGCCCGCCGCTCCGCGCCAGCACGCCGCGGAGCGCCAGCCCGATCAGCACGAAGACCAGGGCCTCCAGGACGAACACCACGAATTCCCACACCGCCACGGAATGGCGGCGGGCATGGGCATCGAAGGTCTCGTGCTCCCGGCCGCCCATCATCAGGCCGCAGGCGACCACGGCGAGGACGCCGGAGGCGTGGACCTCCTCGGCCGCGAGGTAGGCGACGTAGGCGGCGAGGAAGCTCAGCACCGTGATGGCGTTGGCATCGTGCAGCCGCCGCATCACGGCGTTCACCGCCAGCCCGCAGGCGATCCCGACCGCGACGCCGGCCACCGCGAGCCACGCGAAGCTGCCGGCCGCCGCCCAGGCGCTGAAGCTGCCCGTCAGCGCGGCTGCCACGGCGAACCGGTAGAGCACGAGTCCCGACGCGTCGTTGACGAGGCTCTCGCCCTCCAGGACCGTGATCATCCGGCGGGGCAAAGCGACGCGGGCCAGCACAGCCTTGGCGGCCACCGCGTCCGGCGGCGAGACGATGGCGCCCAGCGCGAAGCAGGCGGCCCAGGGCAGGGCGGGCACGAGCATGTGCGCGACGAGCCCCACCACCAGGGTCGTGAACAGGACCGCCCCAAGCGAGAGCGACAGGATCGGGCCGAGGCTCGCCCGGAAGTCGCGCCAGACGGTGAAGTAGGCGGATTCGAGCAGGAGCGGCGGCAGGAACAGGACCATGATCAGGTCCGGGTCGAGGTCGAAGGCCGGCAAGCCCGGCGCCAGAGCCAGCGCCATGCCGCCGACGACCAGGGCCGCGGCCGGCGGAAAGCCCAGGCGCCCGGCCGCCAGCGACAGCAGCAGGGCAGCGCCGAGCAGGCCCAGGATCAGCTCGAACAGGGCGACGGATGTCATGGATCGACCGGTTTCGCGCCGGAACTCCGGCAAGCTCGGCCGTTCTAGGACGTTTTCCGCCTGTATGAACACCATGAACACCGGCACGGCTTGTTCAGCGGGCTGGCCTGTCGATCGCCGGATGCCGAAGCCGTTGCGGCGTCCGCGTCTTTGCGCGCTTCGCAGCAGCCTGCCGGCCCCGGGAGAAGCGCTCAGGTTGAGGCGCTACAGCGCTCCCTCCCGCACCGCGCCGGGATCGGCCAGCGCGTGCAGGATGCGCGCGGCGCTGTGGGCGAAGCGGAGCGTCACGGCCTTGCGGCGGGCGCCGCTCAGCGGGTGCTCGGGGGGCTCCCGCAGGATCCCGGCCCCGTAGGCGTCGGCGACGATCAGCCCGCATTCCTCGGGGATCAGCGCCTCCGGCACGTCCTCGGGGATCGCGAAGAAGAAGCGGTCGCAGAAATCGCGGTAATCCGGCCATTTCCGGTCGGCGCGGAAATCCGCGACGCTCGACTTGATCTCCACGATGGTGAGCTTCCCGGCGCCGCAAAGGGCGATGACGTCGGCCCGGCGGCCGTTGACGAGGGAGAATTCCGGCAGCGTGACGCAGCCCATCTCGGAGAACAGCCGGCGCACGCCGCGCTGGATCCGAAGGGCTGTCGGCGACTGCCGCCGGTCGGGCGGCAGCAACGCCTCGGCAATCGAGGCGGCGGAATCGGGAAGGGCGAGGGAAGCGGACATCACTCTTGGGGGATGCGTCTGTACCGAATCGGCACATCCTGCCAATCCCGGCGCCGTCCGTCACCTGCGGCGCGGGATCACCCCGGGACGTTCATCCGAGGCAGGTCCGGATCGCGTCGAACCCGTCGGTGAGCGCGGCCGGGCCGGGCTGCAGGATGAGCGGCGACTTGATCTCGTGGATGCGCCCGTCGCGCACGGCCGGGATCGCGTCCCAGCCGGGCCGCGACCGGATGCGGTCGACGTTGACCCGCTTCCCGCACCAGGATGCGAGGATCACGTCGGGCGCGGCCGCGACCACCGCCTCGGCGGTGACGATCCGGTCCTTCGCGGCCGGCTGCCGGCTCAGGGCCGGGAAGACGTCGCGGCCGCCCGCGAGGCCGATCAGGTCCGAGACCCAGCCGATCCCGGAGATCATCGGCGCATCCCACTCCTCGAAGTAGACCCGCAGGGGCGGACGGTCCCGCACTGCTGCTTCCGCCTCCGCCAGCCGCGCCTCGAAGCCGGCCGCCAGGATCTCGGCCCGCTCGGGCAGGCCCACGAGCGCGCCCAGCGTGCGCACCATGGCGAGGCAGCCCGCCACGTCGCGCTGGTTGAACAGGTGGACCGCCACCCCCGCGCGGGCGAGGTCGGCGACGATGTCGGCCTGGAGGTCCGAGAAGGCGAGGACCAGATCCGGCGCGAGGGCCAGGATCTTCGGGATGTCGGCGCTGGTGAAGGCCGAGACGCGCGGCTTCTCCTTCCGGACCCGTGGTGGGCGCACCGCGTAGCCCGAGACGCCGACGATGCGATCCTCCGCGCCCAGCAGGTACAGGGTCTCGACGGTCTCCTCGGTGAGGCAGACGATCCGCTCCGGCGGGAAGCGGCGCATCAGCGGTCGCGCCCCTTCATCGGTCGAGCCATGTCAGCAGCCCGGCCCGGGGGCCAGAAGCACGAAGGCCCAGACCAGGGCCGAGGCGACGTTGGCGAGCTGGAACGGCAGCCTCGACAGGCCGAGGATGCCGGCAAACAGCGGGACCAGGGCGCGGGCCGGGCCGAAGAAGCGCCCGAGCGCCACGGCGGCGATGCCCCAGCGCCCGATGAAGGCCTCGGCCTTGGCCATCAGCTCGGGATAGCGCCGCAGCGGCCACTTGGTCTTCGCCCCCGGCCCGAGCCAGCGCCCCGCCTCGTAGGAGATCCAGTCTCCCAGCGCCGCGCCGAGGGCGGCGCCGAGGACGACCGGCCAGAACGGGATGTCGGCGCCGCCCACCAGGGCGCCGACGGCGATGAGGATCACGGTCGCCGGCACGAACAGCGAGAGGATCGCGATCGATTCGCAGAAGGCGAGGCCGCCCGCGATCAGCGGCGTCCAGGCCTTGTGCGCCTCCACGAAGGCGAGGGTCGTCGTGCGCAGGGCTTCGAGGTCCATGGGGCTCAGCTTCAGACGGGGGGGGTCGCTCCCATCTGAGGCGCGCGGGGGAGGGCGGCAAGGGATGGGGGTGCGGCCGGAGCGGGAACCGGCTAACCCAGGCGTGACTACGAGCGAGTCCCGCGTTGAACGTCCTGTCGATCCAGTCCCACGTCGCCTACGGCCATGTCGGCAACGCCTCGGCGGTGTTCCCGATGCAGCGGCTCGGCGTCGAAGTCTGGCCGGTCCACACGGTGCAGTTCTCGAACCACACGGGCTACGGCGCGTGGCGCGGTCCGGTCTTCGACGCCGCGATGATCCGCGAGGTGGTCGAGGGCATCGGCGAGCGCGGGGTGCTGCCCACCTGCGACGCGGTGCTGTCGGGCTACATGGGTTCGGCCGAGATCGGCGCCGCGATCCTGGAGGCGGTTGGTGCCGTGCGGGCGGCGAACCGCCAAGCACTCTACTGCTGCGACCCGGTGATCGGCGACGTCGAGGAGGGGGTGTACGTCCGGCCGGGGATCGAGGCGTTCCTGCGCGAGCGCGCCGTTCCGGATGCCGACATCCTCACTCCCAACCAGTTCGAACTCGGCCGCCTCACCGGGCTGCCGAACAGCACATTGGCGGAGGCCGGCGCGGCGATCGCGGCGCTTCAGGCCCGGGGGCCACGGGTGGTGCTGGTGACCTCGGCGCTCTGCGCCGATACGCCGTCCGACCGGATCGACCTGCTCGCCGGCACCGAGGGCCGGCTGTTCCGGGTCCGCACCCCGCGGCTGGCCATCGCGGTGAACGGGGCGGGCGACTGCATCGCGGCCCTGTTCCTGGTGCACTACGCGCGGACCGGCTCGGCCGAAGCGGCGCTCGGCGCGGCGGCGGCCTCGGTCTACGGGCTGCTCAAGCGCACCGCCGAGGCGGGATCCCGGGAGATCCTGACGGTCGCGGCGCAGGAGGAATACGTGAATCCAAGCGTGCGGTTTCCGGTCGAGGTGGTTTGACATCACCCCGTCGATCGGACCCGCGGGATCAGCAAGGAACGACACGATGGCGCGCCGCTTCGTCACCCTGGACGTGTTCACCGAGGACCGGCTCGCCGGCAACCCGCTCGCCGTCGTGCTCGAATCCGAGGGGCTCGACACCGCCGCCATGCAGGCCATCGCCCGGGAGTTCAACCTGTCCGAGACGGTGTTCGTGCTGCCGCCCGCGGAGGCGCGGTACCGGGCGCGCTTGCGCATCTTCACCCCCGGACGCGAGCTGCCGTTCGCCGGCCATCCGACGGTGGGGACCGCGGTGCTCCTGGCCCTCCAGGATCCGGCCCGCGGCGATGCCCGGGCCTTCGGCCTGGAGGAGGGGATCGGCATCGTGCCCTGCGTAGTCGAGACCCGCGCGGACGGCGGCGGCGGGCGGGCGCGGTTCCGGCTTCCGGTCCTGCCGGAATATCTCGGCCCCGGGCCGGATCCCGCGGTGCTGGCGCCGCTCCTCGGCCTGAAACCCGGCGACATCGGCACCGGCCGGCACGCGCCGAGCCGCCACGGCGTCGGGCCGAGCTTCACCTGCGTGCCGGTCGCCTCGGTCGCCGCCCTCGACGCCGCCCGTCCGGCGCAGGCCCCGGATCCGGCGGACGGGCTCTACCTCTACACCCCAGATCCCGAGCGCACCGGCCAGAGCTGGCGGGTGCGGATGTTCGCGCCGAATTTCGGCGTCCCGGAGGACCCGGCCACGGGTTCGGCAGCCTCCGCCTTCGCGGGAGTGCTGATGCAGTTCGAGGCGCTCGGCGACGGCACCCACGACGTGGCGATCCGCCAGGGGCAGGCCATGGGCCGGCCGAGCACGATCGACCTGCAGATCACCGTCGCGGCGGGTGCCCTCCAGGGCGTCGAGATCGGCGGCGGCGCCGTGGTGGTCTCGGACGGCGTCCTGCATGTCTGACGGGTTCTTCGAGGGCTTCCGCCTCACGCGGCTCGCCGGCGTCACGGCGCGGTTCGTGGATCACGACTGGGCCTTCCCGAGGGAGAACGCGGCCGCGATCGCGGCGCATTGGCAGGCCCGGATCGCCCGCAGCCCCGGCATGTTCGACGGCACCGTCCTGCTGTGCTCCGCCTGGGCGATCGCCGACGGCATCGCCCAGCTCGACCTGTTCGCGACGCGCTACGCGACCTTCACCTACTACCGGGACGTCCGGCACGCCGACGCGCGCATCGCCAACGCCTTCGCGGCGATCGTACCCTGGACCGCGGACGGCGCCGTCCTGCTCGGCGCGATGGGCGCCCACACGGCCAATGCCGGCCAGCTCTACTTCCCCTGCGGCACCCCGGATCCGGACGACGTGCGCGGGGACGGCGTCGACCTCGCCGGGAGCGCCGGCCGGGAACTCACCGAGGAGACCGGCCTCGCATTGCCCGAGGATGCCGGCACCGACTGGGTGCTGCTGGAAGGGGAAGGCCAGCTCGCCTTCCTGCGCCCGGTGCACTTCCCGGAGCCGGCCGATCTGCTGGACGCGCGCATCGCGGCCCATCTTCGCAGCGAGGCGGAGCCGGAACTCGCCGGGATGCAGATCGTGCGCGGGGCGGCGGACATCGATCCGGCGCGGATGCCGGCCTTCGTCCGGGCCTATCTCGCGCACGCCTTCCCGGCCGGTTCCTGACGCGCCCGAGCGATCCGCGTCGACCGGGTGTCCGATCGCCCCGATGCGCTGGCCTAACCCCCTGGCTCTACCGCGACGCGAGAAACCTGCATCAAAACTCTGGCGGAACTGGGGTTTTGGCGCTCGCGCACGGCTCCCGATCGACTTGAAACAGGATCGATAGTTGAATCGGTGCTGAGTAAGGCGCGCGTGTCCTCTCCTCCGCGGGCTCAGGGCTCGACGCTCGAGAAGATTTATCGTCCTACCTTGGGCTTGTTCCTGTCGAGCGGCCCCGTCTTTCCGGGGCGCCGCAGGCGAGCCCGGACCCGAAGGAGCACGCCGGAGGCGGGCAACTCAGAACCGCCGACATCGCAGGGCTATGGCAGGTCGGCGTGTCTGGATCCCGGGCTCCGCTGCGCGGCCCCGGGATGACCGAGTGAAGCGGAGCCGCGGCGATTCAGAAGAGAAGATCAGACATCGGCCTCGCCCGAGAGGCCGCTCCTCAACTCACGACGCGGGGCGGATCGAACCCAGCCCCGCGGCCGCGACCTTCAGTTGAACAGCGAGCCCACGCCACCCTGCACGCGGCCGAGACCGGCGCGCGCGACGGAATTGTTGGGATCGATCGTCGAGGCGCGCTGGTAATTCTCCAGCGCTTCCTTGCGCTGGCCCGACTTCTCGTAGGCCAAGCCGCGATACGCCCACGACGTGGCGTCCTTGTTGTTGACGTTGAGGGCGGCGTTGTAGTCCTCGATCGCCTTCGGATACTGGTTCGTGGCGATGAGACTCTGGCCGCGGGCCGCGTAGGGCGCGGACACGAACGGGTTGCGGTCGATGGCGGCGTCGAAATCGGCGATCGCCTGCGTGTCCTGACCCTGCTTCTGCCGCACGAGGCCGCGGGCATGGTAGGCCTCGGCCGATTCGGGCATCAGCCGGATCGCGACGTTGAGGTCGTTGAGCGCCTGGTCGAGGCTGCCCTGGGCGCGCTCGACGTTGGCGCGGCCGATATAGGCCGGACCGTAATTCGGATCGATCTGGATCGCCTTGCTGAAATCCTGCAGGGCCGGGCCGTCGCGGCCGACCTGACGGCTGGCGAGCGCCCGGTTGTTGAAGGCCGAGGCTGAGTTCGGGTCGATCTGAATCGCCTTGGTGAAGTCCGCGATGGCGTCGTTGAACTGGCCCGCCCGGGCGTAGGCGGCGCCGCGGGTGTTGTAGGCCGCCGCGTCGTTCGGGTTGCGCTGCACGACCTCGGTCAGCGACGCGATGTTGACGTTCGTGGCGCCGGTGGTGTCGGTCTCCAGCACCGCGTATTGCCGCGGGCCGGCGGCGCTCCCGACGGTCTCGCAGCCGGCCAGGGCCGCGGCCGAGAGCGCGGCCGCGCCGATCAGTGCCGACTTCCGTGCCAGCCCGTTACGTACGATCATCGCCCCACTCTCCCCGAGGCGCGGCGCGCTCCGCGCAGCCCACCCCGCCCTCTCAGTTCCCGTCTCCTGCACCGCGCCGCGCGGCCGGAACACCCGATGGGGGCACGGTCGCGCATCACGGTGAAGGCCGGCTTAAGAAGCGCCGCGTCGCGATCCGGTCCGCCGCCCGTGCCGGCCCGAGGCCGGCAGCGCGGGGAGAATCGACCGACCGCATTCGGCACCGGCCACGGCTTGGTGGAAGCGGCGGGATGTGGCGAAGGTATGGCTCGACGGCGCCCCGGCACCGGGTTCGCGCCGCCCGCCCTTGCGCGGGGCCGCAGGTGTGTTCCCGAAGCCGCAGAAACCGGCCCGGTCAGACCCCCAGCCGGGTCACGTGCCCCATCTTGCGGCCGGGCCGGGCCTCGCCCTTGCCGTAGAGGTGCAGATGGGCGCCGGGCTCGGCCAGAAGCGCGTACCAATCGTCGGCCTGGGCGCCGATCAGGTTGCGCATCTCCACCGGCAGGCCGCCGGTCCGGGCCGGGTCGCCGAGTGGCCAGCCGCAGACGGCGCGGACATGCTGGGCGAATTGCGAGGTCAGCGCCCCCTCGATGGTCCAGTGGCCGGAATTGTGGACCCGCGGCGCGATCTCGTTGACCACGAGGTGCTCCGCCCCATCCGTGCGCACTAGGAACATCTCCACGGCGAGCACGCCGACATAGTCCAGCGCGTCGGCGATGCGCTCGGCGATGTCGAGGGCCGCGCGCCCGGTCTCCGGCGTCAGGCCCGGCGCCGGCACCCGGGTCAGGGCCAGGATGTGGTCGCGGTGCTCGTTCTCGCAGAGGTCGAAGGCCGCGAAGCTGCCGTCGCGGGCGCGGGCGCCCACCACCGAGACCTCGCGCTCGAAGGGCACGAATCCCTCCAGGATCAGCGGCGCGCCGCCGAACTCGGCGAACAGCGCGTTGCGGTCGCCCTCGGCCCGCTCGCGCAGGATGCGCTGGCCCTTGCCGTCGTAGCCGAAGCGGCGGGTCTTGAGCACCGCGGGCAGACCGATCACCTCGATCGCGCGGTCGAGGTCGTCGGGCGTGTCCACCGCCCGGAACGGCGCCGTGGGGATGCCGAGCCCGTTGATGAACTCCTTCTCGGACAGGCGGTCCTGCGTCGTGGAGAGCGCCCGCGCGTTCGGGTGCAGGGGCGCGTGCCGGGCCAGGATGTCGGCCGTGGCGTGCGGGATGTTCTCGAACTCGTAGGTGACGACGTCGACGCTGCGCGCGAACGCCGCCAGCGCTTCGGCATCGTCGTAGGCCGCGCAGGTGGTGCGGGCGGCCACGTCGAAGGCGGGGCTGTCCCGATCGGGTGCGTAGACGTGCACCTTGAGGCCGTAATTGGCCGCCGCCAGCGCGATCATGCGCCCGAGCTGCCCGCCGCCGACGATGCCGAGGGTGGAGCCGGGGCCGAGGATCCTGTCCGTCACGCGAGACACTCGTTTGTCACGATTGTGCTTCCGTCTCCGGGCGCTCGGCCACCGACGCGGTCTGGGCCGCGCGCCACGCGTCGAGGCGCTCCGCCAGCTGCGGATCGGAGAGCGCCAGAACCGCCGCGGCCAGCAGAGCGGCGTTGACCGCTCCGGCCCGGCCGATCGCCAGCGTCCCCACCGGGATGCCCGCCGGCATCTGCACGATGGACAGCAGGCTGTCCTGTCCGGACAGGGCCTTCGATTCCACCGGCACGCCGAAGACCGGCAGGCGCGTCATCGCCGCCGCCATGCCGGGCAGGTGCGCAGCGCCGCCCGCGCCGGCGATCACGACCTTGAGACCGGCCGCGACCGCGCCCTTGGCGAAGGCCACGAGGCGGTCCGGCGTGCGGTGGGCCGAGACGATGCGCGCGTCGTAGGGCACGCCCAGCGCGTCGAGCGTCTCGGCGGCATGCCGCATGGTCGCCCAATCGGACTGGCTGCCCATGATGATCGCGACCGGAGGCGACGCCATCGTTGATCCCGGCAAAAGACGGCGCTTACAGGCGGCGCGGGCCCGCGGCAAGGCGATGCCCGGAGGCGTCCACCGGCATCAGGCGATGATGTCGGGGGTGAGCGCGTCCTCGATGTGGAAGATGCGGTCGCGCAGCGTCAGCTTGCGCTTCTTCAGCCGCTGGATCTGGAGCTGGTCCCCCGCGACGCTGCGCTCCAGCGCCTCGATGGCGCTGTCGAGGTCGCGGTGCTCCTCGCGCAGCCGCGCCAGCTCGCCGAGGAGGTCGGCCTGCGCATTCTCACCCGACTCGTCCGCCATCGTCACCTGCGGGACCAAGGATCGCTCATCGCCGGAGAGCATGCGTCACGCCCTCCCGCCGGACAAGCGGGCCCGGCAAGCATTCACCAAGCTTGACCGGAGAAAACGCTTCAACTGCTGTGGCATCCTGTGTCAGTCTCGGCGGGTCGAAACGATGACAGGAGATTCGACTCATGTCGCTGCAGACGCATCTGAGCCAACTCGCCCGGAAGCACGAAGCCCTCGAGCGCGAGATTCAGGAAGCGATCCACAGGCCATCGGCAAACGACCTCCACATCGCCGAGCTGAAGCGACGGAAACTCCTTCTCAAGGACGAGATGAACCGGCTCCAGGCGGGCAACGACACGCTGCACTGAGCCGTCCGACGTCCAGACCGACAGCAGATCCAGGCTGACAGCCGCCGCATCGGGAGCCCCGGTGCGGCGGTTTTTGTTGTGGTCCACCCGCCGCGCCGGCGGCACTCCCGTCCCCGTCGGGATCCGCCTTCGGGCACGGACCGGCCTCGCCCCCGCGCGAGAATGCGCTAATCTGCCCGTCGCCGCCGGAGAGCGGCCCGCGGGGAAACGCCGAACCGATGACCACCGCCAGCCTTCCGGGCCGCTATCCCGAGCTCTACGACGCGGCCCGCCGCGACCCGGACGCCTTCTGGCTGGACGCGGCCCGGGCGATCGACTGGACGCGGGCGCCCGGCCAGGCCTTCGCGCCGGATTCCGGTCCCTACGGCCGCTGGTTCCCGGACGGGTCGCTCAATGCGTGTCACAACGCGGTCGACCGCCACGCCGACGGGGCGCGGGCGGAGCAGGTGGCGATCCGCTACGACTCGCCCGTCACCGGCACGAAGCGCGCCGTCACCTACCGGGCGCTGCGCGATGAAGTGTCGACGCTGGCCGCCGTGCTGGCCGGCCTCGGCGTCGGCAAGGGCGACCGGGTCATCCTCTACATGCCGATGGTGCCCGAGGCCCTGTTCGGCATGCTCGCCTGCGCCCGGCTCGGCGCGGTCCATTCCGTAGTGTTCGGCGGCTTCGCGGCGAACGAGCTGGCGGTGCGGATCGAGGATGCGGCGCCCAAGGTGGTGCTCGCCGCCTCCTGCGGCATCGAGCCGAACCGCGTGGTCGCCTACAAGCCTCTCCTCGACGCGGCGCTCGCCGCCTCGCGCCACAAGCCCGACGCGTGCCTGATCCTGCAGCGGCCGCAATGCGCCGCGGCGCTCGTGCCGGAGCGGGACCGCGACTGGGCCGAGGCGGTCGCGGCCGCCCGGGCGGCGGGGCAGGGCACGGCCTGCGTGCCGGTCGCCGCCACCGATCCGCTCTACATCCTGTACACCTCCGGGACGACCGGGAAGCCGAAAGGCGTGGTCCGCGACACGGGCGGCTACCTCGTCGCCCTCGCGTGGTCGATGCCGAACCTCTACGGCGTGCAGCCCGGCGAGACCTATTTCTGCGCCTCCGACATCGGCTGGGTCGTGGGCCATTCCTACATCGTCTACGCGCCGCTCCTGCACGGTTGCACCACCGTCCTCTACGAGGGCAAGCCGGTCGGAACGCCCGATGCCGGCGCCTTCTGGCGGGTCGTCGCCGAGTACGGGGTGGTCTGCCTGTTCACCGCGCCGACGGCCCTGCGGGCGATCAAGAAGGAGGATTCCAAGGGCGCCCGGATCGCCGACTACGACCTCTCCGCCTTCCGCAGCCTGTTCCTGGCCGGCGAGCGCGCCGATCCGGACTCGGTGGCCTGGGCCGAGCGGGTGCTGAACCGGCCGGTCATCGACCATTGGTGGCAGACCGAGACCGGTTGGCCGATCGCCGGCAACCCGATGGGGCTCGGCCTCCTGCCGGTGAAGCACGGCAGCACCTGCGTGCCGATGCCGGGCTACCGGGTCGAGGTGCTGGACGAGGGCGGCAAGCCCGTCCCGGCCGGCACGATGGGCACCATCGCGATTCGCCTGCCCCTGCCCCCCGGCTGCCTGCCGACCCTCTGGGGCTCGGACGAGCGGATGCGGTCGAGCTACCTCGCCACCTTCCCGGGCTACTACGACACGTCCGACGCCGGAGTGATCGACGCGGACGGCTACATCACGGTCCTGGGGCGGACCGACGACATCATCAACGTCGCGGGCCACCGCCTCTCCACCGGCGGCATGGAAGCGGTGCTGTCGAGCCACCCGGACGTGGCCGAGTGCGCGGTGATCGGCATCCGCGACGCCCTGAAGGGCGAGGTGCCCTGCGGCTTCGTGGTGCTCAAGGCCGGTGTCGACCGGCCGACCGGCGATATCGAGCGCGAACTCGTCGCCAAGGTGCGCGACGAGATCGGACCGGTGGCGGCGTTCAAGCTCGCGCTCACCGTGCCGCGGCTGCCCAAGACCCGCTCGGGCAAGATCCTGCGGGCCACCATGAAGCGCATCGCCGACGACGAGCCCTGGACGATGCCGGCGACCATCGACGACGCCGCAGCCCTCGACGAGATCGGCGAGAGCCTCAAGGGGCGGGGGATCGGCGCAGCGCCCTGAACAGCGCACCGCGTCCCGCTGACGCCGCTCACAACCGGCCGCCCGCTCCCGGACAGGCGGAGCGACAGCGGAACTGATCCGGGCTCCGGCGCGGGAAGCGCCGCGCAGTCGGCTCCGGGCGATCTGCACGGACGCTTCGCGCCGTCGTGCGCCGTCGTGCGCCGGATCCCGGGCCGCGTCCCGCAGACTTTCCGTGCGCCCGGGACAGGGCGGCGCGCGAACGGCCCTTGCGTTCGACATTCCCATCACCATCTGCAGACCATCCAACGGGATGGTCTGGAGCGTCTGGGATGACCGACAACGTGCGCGACCTCCGGTCCAAGGTGCCGGACAGCGAGAAGATCACGATCAATCTCGGCTTCGTCGATCTCGGGCGCGTGGACCTGATGGTCCGCGACGGCTTCTACGCCAACCGGACCGACTTCATCCGCACGGCCGTGCGCAACCAGCTGGACCGCCAGGAGGAGGCCGTCCGGCAATCGGTGGCGCGGCGCCAGCTCCGCCTCGGGCTGTCGCACTACTCGCGGGCGGAGCTGGAGGCGGCCCGGGATGCCGGCACGCCGCTGCACATCCAGGTCCTCGGCCTCGCCACGATCGCCGCCGACGTCACCCCGGAGCTGGCGCGGGCCGCCATCGCCTCCGTGGAGGTGCTGGGGGCCTTCCAGGCAAGTCCCGCCGTCAAGGCCGCTCTGGCCGACCGCACCGTCTGATCAATCCGCGCGCCGGCCGCGCCATCCGCCCCGACGCCCTTGCACAAGGATTCCCCATGTTCCGCTTTCCCCACATCGACCCGTCGAAGCTCGACCTCTCCGCGCTCGGGATGCCGCACCTCGATCCGCGCACCTTCGCGGCGGCGCAGAAGGCACGGGGGGCCGGAGCAGGCGACCGCGCGGCCGGGATGCGGGACGCGATGGCGCGGTTCCGTCAGGCGCAGGAAGCTGCCTTCACGCGGTGGACCGAGGCGCGTCGCAGCAGTGGCGGTCGGTCGGAGACCGGCGGCCACGATGGACCGACCCTCGACATGGAGGCGCCGAGGGCGGCCGGCGGCGCCTGGACGGCGCCGGGCCGGGACGACGGTCCCGACGCGGCGACCCCGGACAGCGGAGCACCGGACCTGTCGGCGATGATGCGCGCCCTGCGGACGCATCTGCCGAAGACCGCTCCGGCGCGGCGCGCGACCGTTGCGGTCCCGCCCGGGGCGCGGTTCGAGGAGCGGGTGTTTTCGAACGCGGCCGGCAGCCGGCGCTACAAGGTCTACGTGCCGAGCGGCGACCGGGGCCCTGGCCAGCCCGTCGTCGTGATGCTGCACGGCTGCACGCAGAACCCCGACGATTTCGCCGCCGGCACGCGGATGAATGCCCTCGCCGAGGAGCAGGGCTTCCTGGTCGCCTACCCGGAGCAGCCGCAATCGGCGCATGTACAGCGCTGCTGGAACTGGTACGCGGCCGATGATCAGGTTCGCGAGGGTGGCGAGCCGGCGCTGATCGCCGGGATCGCCCGGGCAGTCGTCGCGGACTTCTCCGCCGATCCCGGCCGGGTCTACGCGGCCGGGCTCTCGGCCGGCGGCGCGGCGGCGGCGATCCTGGCGGCGACCTATCCGGACCTGTTCGCAGCCGTCGGCGTCCATTCCGGGCTGGCCTGCGGGGCGGCCCGGGACCTGCCCGGCGCCTTCGCGGCCATGAAGGGGCAGGGCGCGGCGCCGGAGCGGAACCGGCGGGCGGTCCCGACCATCGTGTTCCACGGCGACGGCGATCGCACCGTGCATCCCGTCAACGGCGACCGGGTCGCGGCCCAGGCCGCGCCGGACTCGGGCCTCGCCGAGACGGTCACCCGGGGCACGAGCCCGGGCGGCATGGCCTATACCCGGACAGTCCGCGCGGACGCGTTGGGCCGGCCGGTGCTGGAGCAGTGGGTCCTGCACGGGGCCGGGCACGCGTGGTCGGGCGGAGACCCGGAAGGCTCCTACACCGATCCCCGCGGCCCGGACGCCAGCCGCGCGCTGATCGACTTCTTCCTGGCGCAGGGAGCGGCTCCGGCGACAGAAGCCTGAGGGTGTGAAAGCAGGATGGGCGGCAATGCGGCCCGCGCGGTGCACGACGAAACCCCGCGGGACGACATTCCGGTAAATCCCATCCTGACACCGCATCCTGAGGTGACCGCATCAGCGGGCCTCGGAGGAGGGCTCCTTCGAGGCCTGCGCTGCGCTCCGGCACCTCAGGATGAGGGCGGGGGTTGGATGGCCCGCCCCACCTGGTTCCTGGCTCGTGTCGTGGACCGTGAGGGGCCACGCCGCCGCCATCAGGACGATGTCAGGCCCTGCTCACTCCGCATCCGGCTCGTCGGTATCCTCGTCCATGTCGGCGGGGGCCGACCGGTCGAGGGCCGGTGCGTAACCTCCCGGCGCCGGGTTCGTCGTCACCGAAGCCGGCATGCTCTGCGCATCGGGCTCGGAGGGGATCAGGGTCGCGGTGGCGGCCACGAGGCCGGCCAGCGAACGGACGTTCCGGGGCTGGCGCGGGTCGCGCGAGATCTGCTCGGCTTCCCGCTGCAGGCGCAGGTTGCAGGCTTGGGAGGGCAGGCCGCCCTGCGGCGTGCAGGCGTCGTGGCGGGCGCAGGCCGCGTCGAGGGCGTCGATCGGCGGCAGTGGGGCGTTGTTGCCCGGCCCACAGTAATTGCCGTGGATCAGCATCTTGGGCCCGCCAAAGGCGGCGGGCTGCGCGTGGGACGGTGCCGCGAAAGCGGCACAGCCGGCGGCGAGAAGGAACGGGGCGGCCAGTCTCGTGAGCATCATCAGGACCTCGGGCGATCTCACCCCCTCAGGTGGTTCGCGTCGGATGCCGCGATGCGGCGACAGCGCGAAAAACGGCCGGCTGCCACCGCAAGTTCCCGCGCCGCGATCGCAGGGCTGACCTGCCGCACGTCACGGCCGGGGAGGCTGGCGGGCCGGACGATCCTGCGCCAGAGTGGCGGCAGCATGCCGGAGCCGTCCATGACATCGCCGAATACCGCACGCCTGTTCGAGCCAATGACGCTCGATGGGCTCACTCTGGAGAACCGCATTCTGATCGCGCCGATGTGCCAGTATTCGGCCCGGGACGGCGAGGCCACCGACTGGCACATGATGCACCTCGGCCAACTCGCCATGTCGGGGGCCGGCCTGCTCACCCTGGAGGCCACCGCGGTCTCTCCCGAGGCGCGGATCACCGCCTGGGACCTCGGGCTCTACAACGACGGCTGCGAGCGGGCGTTGGCCCGCGTGCTCGACGCGGTGCGCGAGTACGCGCCGGTGCCGGTCTGCATCCAGATCGCCCATGCCGGCCGCAAGGCCTCGAGCGACGCGCCCTGGGCCGGCGGCCAGCAGATCCCGCCGGAGCACGCCTACGGCTGGCGCACCGAGGCGCCCTCGGCCGTGCCCCACGGTGAGGGGGAGGTCCCGCCCCACGCCCTCGACGCCGCCGACCTGAAGCGCGTCCGCGACCAGTTTGTCGCCACGGCCAAGCGCGCCGTGCGGCTGGGCATCGAGGCGGTGGAACTGCACGGCGCCCACGGCTACCTGCTGCACCAGTTCCTGTCGCCGATCGCCAACAAGCGCACGGACCAGTACGGCGGCAGCCTCGAGAACCGCATGCGCTTCCCGCTGGAGGTCTACGACGCGGTGCGCGACGTCGTCCCCGCGGGCAGCCCCGTCTGGCTGCGCGTCTCGGCCACCGACTGGGTCGAGGACGGGTGGGACTTGGACGAGACGGTCGAGCTGGCCAAGGCCTTGAAGCGCGCGGGCTCGCCGGCGATCCACGTCTCCACGGGCGGCGTCTCGCCCAAGCAGGCGATCAAGCTCGGACCAGGCTATCAGGTGCCCTACGCCGAGCGGATCAAGGCCGAGACCGGCCTGACCACGATTGCGGTCGGCCTGATCACCGAGGCGCGGCAGGCCGAGACGATCCTGCAGGAGGGCAAGGCGGACGCGATCTCGCTGGCGCGGGCGATGCTGTACGATCCGCGCTGGCCCTGGCACGCGGCGGCCGAACTCGGCGCCCGGGTGCGGGCGCCGAAGCAGTACTGGCGCTCGCAGCCGCGGGAGTACAAGGACCTGTTCAAGGACACGGCGTTCGGGCAACGGTGAGGCGATGCCTCACCGGGCCATCGCCCCGATGAGCGGTCCCAGCGGCCGGCTGATGTCCGAGCGCCCGATCCCCGGCGCGTAGAGGCTCGACACCGAGCCGTCGAGGAACAGGGCGTTGCGGCAGCCGAGGTCGTCCTTGAACAGCCGCGCGAAGGCCCCGAACGTCACCGGCCGCTCGGAGATCGCGAAAACCGCCACGTGTCCGTCCGCCGTCACGCCGACGCCGTTGCGGACCTTCTGGCTCGGCCCGTCGGCCGAGATCTTCGGGTGGATCTGGCCGTCGATCACCAGCATCGGGCCGGACTGCGTGGCGTAGTCCGGCCGGACCTTCGTGCGCAGGTAGCGGGTCGTGTCGAGCACCCCGGCCTTGTCGCCCTTCACCCAGAACACGCCGTTGGGCTTGAGATGGAAATTCCCCGGGCCGTCCGTCGTGGAGACGTGCCGCATCTCGCGGCCGTCCTCGACGTAGAGGCCCACCGGCGCCTGATCCTTGTCGTACATGCCGGC
The DNA here is from genome assembly GCF_000364445.2 of Methylobacterium mesophilicum SR1.6/6. Taxonomy (NCBI): domain Bacteria; kingdom Pseudomonadati; phylum Pseudomonadota; class Alphaproteobacteria; order Hyphomicrobiales; family Methylobacteriaceae; genus Methylobacterium; species Methylobacterium mesophilicum. Next base: position 4,688,952 of record NZ_CP043538.1, read on the forward strand.
ATTCATCGCGAAGCTCAGGCGGCCACCCTGCTTCTCGGCCAGAGTGCCGAGGGATCCATAGGGCCGGCCGTCGCCCTGCAGCCAGAACAGGCGCAGCCGCTGCCGCCGCAGGTCGATCGCGCAGACCGTGAACGTCTCGCCCTGGGCCTGGACGGCCCGGCAGGTCTCGGGCGCGGTCGGGGGGCCGGGGTTGCTTCGGCGCGGCCGAGCAGGGGCAGCGCGAGCAGCGCAATCAACAGGGCGTGAGCCGGACGCATCGTCATCACTCGTTCCGTGCCGCTCGAAGGCGCCGGACAGCGGCGCCGAGAGGTGTGGGCGGCGCGTCTCGCCCGGGAAAGCGGCGATTTTCGTGTCCGAAGCCGGCCTGGAGCTTGCGCGCACGCCAGCGGCGGCGCGCCGCGGAGCAAGACTGGACCGTTTTGGCTGCTCGAACGTTTGTACAGCCAGAGGGCGGTATTCCACGGAGATGACGTGATGAAGGGTGCAGTGCTCGGCTCGGCCCTGCTGGCTGCAGGTGCCCTGGCGCTGGCGCCGGCCAGCGCCGACGCGCGCGGCTTCGGCGGCGGCGGTTTCCATGGTGGTGGCTTCCACGGCGGCGGCTTCGGCGGCTTCCGAGGCGGCGGATTCGGCGGCGGCTTCCGCGGCGCCGGCTTCCGTGGTGGTGGGTTCTACGGCGGCCGGGGCTTCTACGGCGGTCGAGGCTTCTACGGTGGCCGGGGCTACGGCTACGGCCTCGGCGGCCTGGGTCTCGGCGTCGGGCTGGGCCTCGCGGCCGGCGGCCTCTACGGCGGATACGGCGGCTACGGCGGCTACGGCTACCCGGGCTACGGCTACGGGTATGGTGGCGGCTACGCCCCCGTCGGCTATTACGGCGGCGATTACGGCTACGGCGGCGGCTGCTACACGGTCCCGCGGGTGCGCTGGACGCCGTACGGATACCGCCGGGTCCTGGTCGAGCGCTGCTACTGAGCCGCGCCCGGCAGCAAGACCGACAGCGAGAAAGAACGGGAGAGGCCGCCTTCGGGCGGCCTTTTCCTTGCCTGCCGCCTTCCCGGCGTTGGACAGCTCAGACTAGGACGCCGATACTGGTATCGAACGGCGGGAGACGGTCATGAGCACGGCAACCGGGCAGGGGCCTTCCGGGGTGGATGCGGTCGAGATCCGCGATGCCAGCCTCACCGCCTTCTACCGATCGATGACGCCATCGGAGCGGCACACCTTCTGGGCGTGCGCGGCCGGCTGGTGCCTCGACGGCATGGACTTCATGATCTACCCGCTGGTGATCGGGACGATCATGGCCCTGTGGCACGTGGATTCCGGCACGGCCGGGCTCGCCGCCACCGTGACGCTGCTGGCCTCGGCGATCGGCGGCTGGCTCGCGGGCTTCATCGCCGACCGGATCGGCCGGGTGCTGACCCTCCAGATCACGATCCTGTGGTTCTCGCTCTTCTCCCTGCTCTGCGCCTTCGTGCAGAACTTCGAGCAGCTCCTGATCGCCCGGGCGATCCTCGGCCTCGGCTTCGGCGGCGAGTGGGCGGCCGGCGCCGTGCTGATCGGCGAGACCATCCGAGCCGAGTATCGCGGCCGCGCCGTCGGCTCCGTGCAGTCCGGCTGGGCGATCGGATGGGGGCTCGCAGTCCTGTCGCAGGCGGTGCTGTTCTCGATTCTGCCGCCCGAGACGGCGTGGCGCTGGATGTTCGCCGTGGGCGCGCTCCCGGCCCTGCTGATCTTCTACCTGCGCCGCTACGTCGAGGAGCCGCAGGTCGCCGCCGAGAGCCGCGCCCGCGCCGCGGCCTCCGGCGACCGGCCACAGATCTGGGAGATCTTCTCCGGGCCGATCCTCAAGACCACGCTGCTCGCCTCCCTGGCGGCGGCGGGGTGCCAGGGCGGCTACTACGCGATCACCACCTGGGTGCCGCGTTTCCTCACCACCGAGCGCCACCTGTCGATCGTCTCCTCCACCGGCTACCTCGCGGCGCTGATCATCGGCTCGTTCACCGGCTACCTCGTGGGGGCGTGGCTCGCCGACCGGCTCGGGCGCCGTCCGCTGTTCCTGATCTTCTCGCTCGGCGCCATCGCGGTGATCGTCGCCTACACGCAGATCCCGCTCTCGAACGGCGTGCTCTGGGTGCTGGGCTTCCCGCTGGGGTTCTTCGCCTCCGGCTACTTCTCCGGCATGGGCGCCTTCCTGACCGAGCTGTACCCGACGCGCCTGCGCGGCTCGGGGCAGGGGTTCTGCTACAATTTCGGACGCGGCATCGGCGCCCTGTTCCCGGCGCTCGTCGGCTACCTCGCGGAGCGCGCCGGCCTCGCCTCCGCCATCGCGATCTTCGCCGCCGTCGCCTACGGGATCTTCTTCCTGGCGGCCTTCGCGCTGCCCGAGACCCGCGGCAAGGTCCTGCACGCGGATAGCTGATCATGCCCGAGATCCGAGACTGCCCCGCCCCGGACCCCCATCCGGGCGGCCCGACCCGCTACGCCGTGCCGGGGGGCGCCGTGGACACCCATGCCCACGTCATCGGACTGCCGCCGGATTATCCCCTGGTCCCGGACCGGAGCTACACGCCTCCGGCGGCCCCGGCGGACCGATACCTCGCGATGCTCGACGGGACCGGCATGGCCAACGGGGTGCTGGTCCAGGTCAGCGTCCACGGCACCGACAACCGGCTGATGGTCGAGACGCTGCGCGCCAACCGGCAGCGCCTGCGCGGCATCGCAGTGATTCCCCTCGGCCTCCCGGACGCGGAACTCGCCGCCCTGAAGGAGGCCGGGGTGGTGGGCCTGCGCCTCAACGTCCTGTTCGGCGGCGGAGTCGGGCTCGATGCCGTCGAATCCTACGGGGCGCTCGCCCGCGAGATGGGCTGGCACCTCCAGTTCCTGCTCGACGCCCGGGACCTGCCGCCGATCGCCGGCCGCCTTGCGCGGCTGCCGGTACCGCTGGTCTTCGACCATATGGGCCACATGCCGACCTCCGCCGGGCTGGACCATCCGGGCTTCCAGGCACTCCTCGGCCTCGTGGCCGACGGGAACTGGGTCAAGCTGTCCGGCGCCTTCCGGGATTCCGTGGAGGGGCCGCCCTATGCCGACACGATCCCCTTCGCCCGCGCGCTCAACGACGCCGCCCCCGAGCGCTGCCTCTGGGGGTCGGACTGGCCGCACGTCGCCGCCTGGGACGGGCCGCCCCGGACCTCGACGCTCCTCGACCTGATGGCCGACTGGGTGCCGGACGCGGACCGGCGCCGGATGGTCTTCGTCGACAATCCCCGGCGGCTCTACGGATTCGCGGCCGGTCCGTGAGCGACCGCCACGGTCGCGGACGGGCGCACCGGACGCAGGCCCCGACCGGGCGAGCCGCGGAGCGCCGGTGACGCACCGCCCCGTCGTCGCGGCACGCGATGTGTTCCCCCGGATCACCGTCCGCTGCGCGGCAGAAATCCGGAACCGCGCCGGCCGCCGATCCGTGCGCACCGCGGCAGGAGCCGACCCTACGCCTTCCCGTCCCGGATCCGGCGCAAGGCGTCGAACGGCCCCGCATCGTCGCCGGCCACGACCGGCTCGAAGGTGATGCCGGGCTTGCGGGGATAGGGATCGAGGCCGAGCGCCAGAAACTCGGCGGTCAGCGCGCCGAAATCGATGCGTCCGCCGACCAGGGGATCGGGGATGTCGGCGTCTTCGGCATCGGTGCCGGCGAGTTGGTCGGTATCGGTGAAGACCACCTCGACGGGTTCCCGGACCGGTGCCTCGAAGGGTTCGAGGCTCACGGTGCAGACCTGCGTGACCAGGGCCTCCACGGTGCCGGTGACCGTGAGCCGGCTGGTCGGTCCCTCGATGGCGAAGCGTCCGACCAGATCGCGGATGCCCGGGATGCCGAAATCGGCCGCGAGCGCCGCGCACTCGGCCGGGCTCGCCTCCACGGTGACGGCGCCGCGGCCCTGGGGCAGGCGCTCGACGTTCACCCAGCGCGCGAGCGGGAAGTCGTCCTGACTCATGCGGTGCCTCCTGCAGTGTCTCCGGCCTCGGCCGATGCGGGCGCGAAGCCGTCCGGCTCCGGGAAGGGCGGCCCGGCCCCGAGCAGCCCGTCGAGGTCGGCCCCGGCCAGCGCCGCGTCGGCGGCCTGCACGTAGGCGGCGAGGCCGGTCCCATCCCCTTCGCCGCCCAGCACGTTCCGCACGAGGGCCGTGCGCAGGGAAGCCGTGTCGCCCGCGTTGAGCGCCGCGTCGTAGCCCTCGGCGCGACCGTAGAAGGCGGCACCGAGCTTCTTCATCCGCTTGGACACGCCCATGTCGCCGACGCCCAGCTCGCGCAGGGACGCGTCGAGCTGCGCGAACACGGAGTTCACAAGATCCTGCGCGACCTCGGCGGCCGGGGCCGGCAGCCGGTTCAGCCGGCGCAGGACCAGGATGGCGTGCAGGCACAGGGATTCGAACCGGCCCTCCACGGTGTCGGGTATGCCGAGCCGCGTGTAGAGACCCGGCCGGCGCGCGGCCAGGCTGAGCGCCACGTGCAGGTCCTCAATGGCGCGGCGACGCGCGTTCGCGCGCCGGAACAGGCCGGCGATCATGGGCGCCCCGCCGGGACCGGGAGGGCCGGTCGCACCGCGTCCGCCCCTGTGCGGATGATGGCCATCTGTGGCCAAGCTTGCCTTGTCAAAGCCATAACCCCGCGGTACGGCAACCCACGCCCAGGGCGCAAGCGTCGTCGGAGTCCCGTGCCGGCGGCAGCGGTTGCGCCCCGTCCATCAACACGCTCTCTGGGGGCCCGATGCGGCGCCGTCTCGTCCAGTCCTTCGCGCGCCTTGCCTTGGTCGGCCTCGCGGGAGCCGGCCTGTCCGGCTGCATCGGCGAGGAACTGCGCCACGGCTATCAGGTCGATCAGGCGGCCCTCGCCACAATCAAGCCCGGCATGAGCCCCGAACAGGTTCTGCAGATCCTCGGCACGCCGTCGACGGTGTCCACGGTGGGCAACAAGTCCTGGTACTACATCTCGCAGAACACCCGCCGGACGATCATGTTCCTGGGTGAGCAGGTCGAGGATCAGAAGGTCACGGCGATCTACTTCACCCCCGGCTTCAAGGTCGAGCGCGTGGCCCTCTACGGCCTCCAGGACGGCCGGATCTTCGACTTCATCGAGCGCACCACGCCGACGAGCGGCGCCGACCGCGCCTTCCTCAGCCAGCTGTTCCGCGGCCTGACCCGCTACGAGCCGTTCGGCAGCGGCAGGGGCACCAGCGTGGTGCCGGGCGCCAACCGCGGCCAGTGATCTGAGGTGCCGGCGGCCGAGCGGGCGACCTCTCGGGCGACCTCGGCGGGTTCGGAGAACAGATAGTCGGGCGCCTGCGCGGCGAGCGCCCGCGGATCGGTGAAGCCCCAGGTCACCGCGCCGAACGGGCAGCCGAGGGCGCGCGCCGCCTCCAGGTCGCGGATCTCGTCGCCGATGCACAGCGCCCGGGCCGGCGCGACCCCGGACCGCGCCAGCAGCGTCCGCAGGCGGCGCGCCTTCCCGAAGATCGAAGCCCCGCAGGCATAGGTGCCGATGCGCGCCGCGTTGTCGGGCCCGAGCACCCGGCGGACCGTGTCGGCGCGATTCGACGACAGGATCGCCAGAGGCACGCCGGCCGCCGCGATGCCGGCCAGCATGTCCGTCACGCCGGGAAAGAGGGCGATCCGCGCGGCGTCCCGGGCAGCCAGCGCGTGCATGTGGCGGGCGATCAGCGGCAGCTTCCAGCGGGGGATGCCGAGATGGGCCACGATCGCCCGGGCGCCCTGCAGCCGCAATCCGTCGACCTCGTGGGCCTCGACGCGCCGGAACCGGTAGCGGTCGGCGACCCCGTTCAGGACCGAGCAGAACCAGTCGAAGCTGTCGGCGAGCGTCCCGTCGAAGTCGAGGACGACGAGTCCGGGCGCGGCCGCTCCCGTCCGGAGGGCCACGTCAGGCCCGGAGATTCTCGAGCGGCACGCTGAGCCGCATCAGCAGGCCGCCCGGCGCCCAGTCGCGCTCCAGCTCTCCGTCGAGCTGTCCGGCGACGCTGCGCTCGGCGAGCACCGTCCCAAACCCCTTCCGGGAAGGTGCGCCGGTGACCGGGGGTCCGCCGGCCTCCTGCCACGTCAGGGTGTAGCGGTCCGCCTCCCGGCTGCCGCTCAGCGTGACGCCGCCCTCCTTGGTGGAGAGGCCGCCGTACTTCATGGCATTGGTGGCCTGCTCGTGCATGATCAGCGCCAGCGCCGTCGCGGTGCGCTCGCCGATCTCGGCGTCGTCGCCCGAGATCGCGACCCGGGCGCGGCCATCCTCGGCGTAGGCCGCCATGATCAGGCGCATGAGCCCGAACACCGTCTGGCCCGCCACCGCGGGGGCGCTCTCGGGCGAGTGCGGGCGGACATATTCGTGGGCCTGGGCCAGCGCCCCGAGCCGCTCGCGGAAGGCCGTGGCGAAGGGCTTGGCGGCCGGGTCGCTGCGCGCGGTGAGCGCCGCGAGGCCGCCGACCACCGCGAAGATGTTCTTGATCCGGTGCGACAGCTCGCGGATCAGCAGGTCGCGGGCCTCCTCGGCGCGCTTGGCCTCGCGCAGGTCGCGGGTGACGGTGGCGTGGCCGATCTCGGCGCCGGTGGGGTCGCGCACCTGGAAGATGTTGTAGAGGACCGCCACCGGCTCGCCCGTGCGGAAATGCCGGAAGGCCAGCTCGCCCTCCCAGTGGCCGTCCCGGCCCACCGCCGGCATCACGATCTCGGCCAGGATCCGGCGGCTCTCCTGCGTGAAGAAATCGGGGATCCGATGGCGGCGCGCGGCGGCGAGATCGGGCAGGCCGACCAGCGCCAGCGCCGCCTCGTTGAGATGGGTGATCTCGCCGTCCTGCGTCGAGAGGCCGATGAAGTCCTTCGAGGCCTCGACGATGGCGGCGAGCTTGCGGGCCTCGGCCTCGGTCCGCTTCAGGTCGTCGATGTCGGTGCAGGTGCCGAACCAGCGCTCGATCCGCCCCTCCGCGTCCCGGATCGGCATGGCGCGGCCGAGCGTCCACCGGTAGGCGCCGCTGTGGTGGCGCAGGCGGTACTCGATTTCGTAAGGCTCGCCGGTGGCGAGCGAATGGCGCCACCGGGCCCAGGCCCGGTCCTGATCCTCCGGGTGGAACACGTCGTTCCAGCCTTCGCCGTCGGTGGTGCCGTAAGGCACGCCGGTGAACTCGTACCAGCGGTCGTTGTAGTAGTCGTGGAACCCGTCGGGCTGCGTGGTCCAGACCATCTGGGGCATCGCCGCCGTCATCACGCGGAAGCGGCGCTCGCTGGCGGCGAGCTCCGCCTCGCGGGCCGCCACCTGCACGAGCGTCCGACGGTGGTCCAGCAGGCTCGAGATCTGGCGCGCCAGGGCCGTGAGCGTGGCGGTCTGTTCCGAGTCGAGACCGCCCGGCCGCGGGACCCGGTCGAGCACGCAGAGGGCGCCGAGGGGGATGCCCTGGGCCCCGCGGATCACCGCGCCGGCATAGAAGCGGAAGGCCGGCGCCCCAGTCACCAGCGGGTTCTCCACCGTCCGCGCATCGGCGGCCAGGTCGGGGATGATCAGCAGCTCGCCCGCCTCGATCGTGTGGGCGCAGACGGAGCAGTTGATCGGCAGTTCGCGCTTGCCGAGGCCCACCTCCGACTTGAACCATTGCCGCTCGGCATCCACGAGGCTGACGAGGGCCACGGGGGCGCGGCAGACATGGGCGGCGACCCGGACGAGATCGTCGTAGAGCGGCTCCGGCTCCGTATCGAGGATCGCGAGATCATGCAGTTCCGCGATCCGGTCCGCGGTGCTCCAGGGCCCTACGGTCGGTTCAGGAGCCGCGAGCGCGTGTGGTGCCGGCACTTTCATGGTCCGGCAATCACATAGGTGCCTTGCACCCCCCTGCCTAGGTGCCGCCGCGCTTTCCACACGCGGCGGCCGCCGGAGCGCCGCCTTACGCGGCGCGGGGCTCATCCGCGAGGGTCGGATAGTCGATGTAGCCCTCCGGTCCCTGGCTGTACCACGTGGCCGCATTGTCCTTGTTGAGGGGCGCGCCCTTGGCGATGCGCGCGACGAGGTCGGGGTTGGCGATGAAGGTCCGGCCGAACGAGATCGCGTCGGCCTCGCCGGCATCCAGGACCTTCTGGCCGCTGGTCCCGTCGTAGTCGGCGTTGAGGATCATCGGGTTGCGGAACACGCGCCGCATCGCCGGGGCGATCGGCGGGTGGTCGGCCTTGCCAAAGGTGCCGTCGGGGCCCGGCTCACGCATCTCCAGGAAGGCGATGCCGACATCGGCGAGCGCCTGGGCGGCGGCCACGAACAAGGGCTCGGGGTTCGAGTCGTTGCAGCCCTGGATCGCGCCGTTGGGCGAGAGGCGCACGCCGGTGCGCTCGGGCCCGGCGACCTTCGCCACCGCCTCGGTCACCTCGCGCAGGAGCCGCACACGGTTCTCGATGGCGCCGCCATACCGGTCGGTGCGGTGATTGGTGCCGTCACGCAGGAACTCGTCGATCAGGTAGCCGTTCGCCGCGTGGATCTGCACCCCGTCGAAGCCGGCCGCCAGGGCGTTGGCGGTGGCGTGCTCGTAGTCGGCGAGCAGCCGCGGGATCTCGGCGACCTCCAGGGCGCGGGCCTCCGCGTAGGGCTTCTTGCCGGCATAGGTGTGAGCCTGGTCGGGCGCCGTGGTGGCGGAGGACGAGACGGGCTTGGCGCCGCCGAGGAAATCCGGGTGGACCAGCCGGCCCATGTGCCAGATCTGGCAGACGATCTTGCCGCCCCTGTCGTGGACCGCCTTCACGATCGGCCGCCACGCGTCGACCTGGGCGTCGGACCAGATGCCCGGCGCGTAGGGCCAGCCGAGGCCCTCCTGGGAGATGCCGGTGGCCTCGGTGAGGATGAGGCCGGCGCCGGCACGCTGGGCGTAGTACTCGGCCATGATCGGAGTGGGCACGTGCTCGCGGGTGCCGCGGCCGCGGGTGAGGGGGGCCATGAAGATCCGGTTCTTCGCCTCGATGGCGCCGATTCGGATCGGGTCGAGCAGGGACGGCATAGGGTACCTCGTGCTGGTGCGGCCGCGCCGCATCCGGTTTAATCCGCGGCCGAGGTGGCGCTGCGGCGCGGCGATGCCAAGGTGCAGCGCAGCGGGCATGGCGGCGCCGTGCGGAGGCGCACATGGCGGGAGGCGCGCCAAAACGCGAAGGGCCGGGCTCGCGCGGAGCCCGGCCCTCCCCTCTGCGTCAGGGACTTGGCAGCCCTCAGCTGTGCGCTAGCACCGCCAGCAGCAGCAGGGCGATGATGTTGGTGATCTTGATCGCCGGGTTCACCGCCGGGCCCGCGGTGTCCTTGTAGGGGTCGCCGACCGTGTCGCCGGTCACCGCCGCCTTGTGGGCCTCCGAACCCTTGCCGCCGTGATGGCCGTCCTCGATGTACTTCTTGGCGTTGTCCCAGGCGCCGCCGCCCGAGGTCATCGAGATCGCCACGTAGAGGCCAGTGAGGATCACGCCGAGCAGGCTCGCGCCCACCGTGGCGAAGGCCTGGCTCTTGCCGGCGATGAGCTGGATCACGAAGAACAGCACCACCGGCGACAGCACCGGCAGCAGCGAGGGGACGATCATCTCCTTGATCGCCGCCCGGGTCAGCATGTCCACCGCCCGGCCGTAATCGGGCCGGTCCGTGCCCTGCATGATCCCGGGCTTGGCCCGGAACTGCCGCCGGACCTCCTCCACCACCGCGCCCGCCGCGCGCCCCACCGCCGTCATGGCGATGCCGGCGAACAGGAACGGGATCAGGCCGCCGAGCAGCAGCCCGACCACCACGTAGGGGTTCGACAGCGAGAAATCGACGCTGACGCCCTGGAAGAAGCGGTACTGCGTCGGGCTCGCATTGGCGATGAAGTAGTTCAGGTCCGACGTGTAGGCGGCGAACAGCACCAGCGCGCCGAGGCCGGCGGAGCCGATCGCGTAGCCCTTGGTGACCGCCTTGGTGGTGTTGCCGACCGCGTCGAGGGCGTCGGTCGACTTGCGCACGTCCGGAGGCAGGCCGGCCATCTCGGCGATGCCGCCGGCATTGTCGGTGACCGGCCCGAAGGCGTCGAGGGCCACAATGAAGCCGGCCAGCGCCAGCATGGCGGTGACCGCGATGGCGATGCCGAACAGGCCGGCGAGCGCGTAGGTGCTGATGATGCCGGCCACGATCACGATCGCAGGGAGCGCCGTCGATTCCAGCGAGATCGCCAGCCCCTGGATCACGTTGGTGCCGTGTCCGGTGACCGATGAATCAGCGATCGACTTCACGGGCCGGAAGTTCGTGCCGGTGTAGTACTCGGTGATCACCACGATCAGCGCCGTGATGGCGAGCCCGATCACCGCGCAGCCGAACAGGCCGGCCGACGTGAAGGTGACGCCGGTGGAGGTGGTGAAGGTGGTCGCGAAACCGCCGAGCAGTGTCATGTTGACGGCGGCAATCGCCGCGACCGAGAGAACACCGGCGGCGATCAGGCCCTTGTAGAGCGCCCCCATGATCGACTGGTTGGCTCCGAGCCGCACCGCGTAGGTGCCGGCGATCGACGTGACGATGCAGGCCGCGCCGATGGCGAGGGGATAGAGCATCATCGGCTCCAGCGCGTCCCGGCCGCTGCCGGTGGGGCCGGAGAAGAAGATCGCGGCCAGCACCATGGTGGCGACGATGGTGACCGCGTAGGTCTCGAACAGGTCGGCCGCCATGCCGGCACAGTCGCCGACGTTGTCGCCGACGTTGTCGGCGATGGTGGCGGGGTTGCGCGGATCGTCCTCCGGGATGCCGGCCTCGACCTTGCCGACGAGGTCGCCGCCGACGTCGGCCCCCTTGGTGAAGATGCCGCCGCCCAGGCGGGCGAAGATCGAGATCAGCGACGCGCCGAAGCCGAGCGCCACCAGCGCGTCGATCACCTCGCGGCTCGACGGCTCGAGATGCGCGCCGCGGGTGAGGTACAGGTAGTAGAGCGCCACGCCGAGGAGCGCGAGGCCCGCCACCAGCATGCCGGTCACCGCGCCGGACTTGAAGGCCACGTCGAGGCCGCCGCCGAGCGATGTCGAGGCGGCCTGCGCGGTGCGCACGTTGGCCCGAACCGAGACGTTCATGCCGATGAAGCCCGCCGCGCCCGAGAGCACGGCGCCGATCAGGAAGCCGATGGCGACCTTGAGTCCGAGGAAGACGGCGAGCAGCACGAACAGGACCACGCCGACGAGGCCGATGGTCGTGTACTGCCGCCGGAGATAGGCCTGGGCGCCCTCCGCGATGGCGGCGGCGATCTCCTGCATGCGTTGGGTGCCGGCGTCGCGCCGCAGCACGTCGAGGATCGTGACAATGCCGTAGGCGACGGCGCAGAGCCCGCCCACGATGATCAGAACCAAGGGAATCATTCGACCGTCCTTGTTATTATCGTGCCTGGCGTGGGCTTGTGTTTGTCGAGCTTGGCCGCCGGAGGGCGGCGACGGGACGTGGCGCTCGGATTCGGGGCTTTCCTTCCCAGAACAAGGCCTTGATTGCCAAACTTCGCCGGAGAGCGCAAACGGCGTCTTCGTGTTTTTCTGCGGCGCAGCGCGCGAATGCTGCACTGCACGACGACGGAGCCCGCCGATACAGGGAACTATTGTGCTGTTTTCGAGCGTGACGGCGGCGGACCGATCGAGCAAGGGCAGCGCGACGGGAGCGGGAAGCCGCGGATCGGACCGCCCCTCGATCCCTTCATCCTGGGGTACCGGAGCGGAGTGCGGGCCTCGACGGAGCCCTCCAGAGGTCGCGGCAATTCCGGGCGCCCACCTTCGAGGCCGCTGACGCGGGCATCTCAGGATGCGGAGGTGGACTGGATCACGTCGGTGCCTCGGTCCGTGCGAGCGCGGCGAAGCGACGACGAAGCGGGCCGCGCCGACCGCGCGTTACCGGCCGGAGCGTTCAACCGGACAATGCGTCAGAAGTGGCTGAACGCCCCGGCGGCGAATACGCGCGCGGTCCCGTCGTCCATGGCGAATCCGGGCGGCCCGTCGCCCGCCGTCACGGTGCCGATGGCGGCGATGGGGATCCCGGCCGCCGCCGCCTCGGCCTGGAAGGCTTCGAGCGTTCCCGGTGCCACCGTGCAGAGGATCTCGTAATCGTCACCGCCGGTGAGGACCGCCTCGATCAGGCCGGGCGCGGCCGCGCAGGCGAGGCGGGCCGCCTCCGAGAGCGGCACCGCCGCCACGTCGATGCGGGCGCTGCGGCCCGAGCCCAGCATCTTGGCGAGGTCACCCGCGAGCCCGTCCGACACGTCCATGGCGGCGGTGGCGTGGTGGCGGACCGCTCGGGCCGCGGCGAGGCGTGGCCGGGGATGCAGGTAGCGGTCGGCCAGCGCGGCCCGCTGAGCCCGACCGAGGACGGCCACCCAGGGGGCGGCCGGCTCGAGGCGCATCCGCAGGCCGAGGGCCGCGTCGCCGATCGTGCCGGTGACGCAGATCCGATCTCCGAGCCGGGCCGTGCCGCGCCGGACGATCGCGCCAGACGGCACTTCGCCCATCATGCTCACGCCGATCAGGGCCGGCCCGCCGGAGCGGACCGTGTCGCCGCCGAGCAGGGGGCAATCGGCCTCGACGGCCGCTTCCCCCAGCCCCGCCGCGAAGGCCGCCAGCCAGTCCTCGGTCCAGTCGCCGGGCAGCGCCAGGGTCAGCAGGAAGCCGCGCGGGACCGCGCCTTTGGCGGCGATGTCGGAGAGGTTCACCCCGAGGGCCTTGCGGGCGATCGAGGCCGGCGGATCGTCCGGGAAGTAGTGGATCCCCGCCACCACGGCGTCCGCGGTGAGGACGAGGTCGTGGCCGGGGGCCGGCGTCAGGATGGCGGCGTCGTCCCGGAGCCCGTCCGCGCCCGGCCCCGCCAGGGGGGCGAAGTAGCGGGCGATCAGCCCCTCCTCGGAGACGCGGGCCGGCCCGGCCACCGGTCAGCCCTTCTGGGCCGGCGGCTTCCCGGGGAGCGGCTTGGCGGAGCCCGGCTTGTCCGCTCCAGGCTTGCCCGCTCCAGGCTTGCCCGCTCCCGGCTTGCCCGACCCCTTCGGGGCCGCGACCTCGCCCGGCCGGACGTCCCGGGCGAGCCGGTCGAGCACCGCGTTCACGAGGCCCGGCTCGTCGGCGGTGTAGAAGCTGTGCGCCACGTCGACATAGGCGGAGATCGCCGCCCCCACCGGCACGTCGGGCCGGAACATCAGCTCGTAGGCGCCCGCCCGCAGGATCGCCCGGAGCACGATCTCGATGCGGCGGAGCGGCCAGCCCTGGGCCAGCGCCTGATCGAGCTTCGGGTCGATCGCCCGCTGCTCCTCGACGGTGCCGCGCAGGAGGTCGCGGAAGAAGGCGGTCTCGGCCTTCGGATGGGCGATCCCGTCGACCTCCTGGCCGATCCAGAACGCCTCGAACTCGGCGAGCGCGTCGAGGACGCCCTTGCCGGAGATGTCCATCTCGTAGAGCGCCTGCACGACGGCGAGGCGGGCGCCGCTGCGCGGGCTGATCTTGGCCGTGTCGGCGGCCCTGGGGGCGCCCTCCGGCCCGGCGTCGGTGGTCCCGGTCATGTCGGTTCCCGTCATCGCGTACGCGCCGCCTCGGCCGCGCGCTTGAGGGCGAGCACCCCGAGCGCCGCCTCGGCCGCGCCGCCGCCCTTGTTCATCTCGGCGACCCGGGCGCGGGCCAGCGCCTGCGCCTCGGTCTCCACGGTGAGGATGCCGTTCCCCAGGGGCACGCGCCGCTGGACCGAGAGATCCATGAGCGCGCGGGCGCTCTCGCCGGCCACGATGTCGTAATGGCCGGTCTCGCCGCGGATCACGCAGCCGAGCGCCACCACGGCGTCGTAGGAGCCCGCATCGAGCAGGATCGCCACCGCGGCGGGGATCTCCAGGGCGCCCGGCACCGTGATCACGGTGGCCTGCGCGTCGGCGGCCTCGATCGCCGCGAGCGCGCCGGCGAGGAGCTCGTCGGCGATCACGTCGTAGTAGCGCGCCTCGACGACGAGGATGCGGGCGCCGGCGAGCGCCGGATCGGTGGGCTTCGGCGCCGAATCGGCGCGGGTATGGGCGACCATGGCTCTCGTCGGCTCTCGTCCGGCCGGGTTTTCGGGGGTTGGCGGGCGGCGTGGCGGGCGCCCGCCCGGGGAGGACGGTTAGACCGAAGCGGCCGGCGCCACAAGCGGTGCCGCCGGTGCGGAGGGTGGCGCCGCGTCGCGCCGTCTCGTGCGGGGTCCCCGATCCGTCATGCGATCGCCGGTCCGGCGGGGACGCGTCGGCCCGACGGCCCTTGACCGACCCGCCCCGAGCCGGCGCGCGACCCCGCACATGAGCGCCCCGGCGGTGCGCCGCGGCTCGCGCGCCGCGGTCGGCTACCGGGCTCCGCGTTCCGGGGGCCGGGGCCGGGCACGCGTCACGCGTTCGAGGCGGCCCGTGCCGCGCCGCGCGCTCGGCCAGAGGCCATCACCAGACACCGTGACCAGACACCGTGACCGGACGTCACCGAAGGGCTGCGGCCGGGCCTCACCCGAAGACGTGGCCGCCGTTGATCCGAAGGCCCACCGGGTGCCCGGCCGGGTACCGGACGCCGTCGAAATCCTCGACGGCGAGGACGCGCCCCTCGGCATCGGCCACCTCGATCCGCTGGCGACCCTGGCTCCGGTAGGAGCTGCGGACGGTGCCGGAGAGATGCGCCGCCTCCGGCTCGGCGAGCTGCAGCTGCCACGGCCGGACGTAGAGCTTGACCGGGCCGATCACCCCGGCCGGCGCCACCACGGGCGTCTCGCGGCCCCGGACCAGCACCCGGCCGCCCTCGGCGATCGCCTCCACCTCGACGGAATCCCCTAAGAACTTCATCACGGTGGCCGAGGCCGGGTTCTCCTGCACCTCGTCGGGCGTGCCGACCTGCTCCAGACGGCCGCGATCGAGCACGGCCACCCGGTCGGACAGCTCCAGGGCCTCGTCCTGGTCGTGGGTCACGAAGATCGTGGTCTGGCCGGTGCGGTCGTGGATCTCGCGCAGCCAGCGGCGCAGGTCCTTCCGGACCTGGGCGTCGAGGGCGCCGAAGGGCTCGTCCAGCAGCAGCACCCGGGGCTCCACGGCGAGCGCCCGGGCGAGCGCCACCCGCTGGCGCTGGCCGCCGGAGAGCTGGGACGGGTAGCGGTCGCCGAAGCCCGAGAGGCGGATCAGGTCGAGCAGGTCGCCGACCCGGCGCTTGATCTCCGCCTTGGCCGGCCGGTCCGCCCGGCGCCGGGCGTTCAGCCCGTAGGCGATGTTGTCGGCCACGCTCATGTGCTTGAACAGGGCGTAGTGCTGGAACACGAAGCCGACGGCCCGCTCCTGCACGGCGAGACCCGTCGCGTCGTCGTCGCCGAACAGGATCCGGCCTCGGTCCGGCGCGTCGAGCCCGGCGATGATCCGCAGCAGCGTCGTCTTGCCCGAGCCCGAGGGGCCGAGCAGGCCGATCAGCTCGCCCGCCCGCACGTCGAGCGACAGGTCGTGCAGCACCGCCGCCGTGTCGAAGGTCTTCGAGACGTTCTCGACCCGGATCGCCGTGGAGGGACGCTCAGTGAGCCCGGCCGTGCGCGAGCTCGCCGGCGAAGCGCCATTCCAGGACGGATTTGAGGACGAGGGTGATGAGGGCAAGGACGGCGAGGAGCGAAGCGACCGCGAAAGCGGCGACGAAGTTGTACTCATTGTAGAGGATCTCCACGTGAAGTGGGATGGTGTTGGTCAGGCCGCGGATGTGGCCCGACACCACCGAGACCGCGCCGAACTCGCCCATCGCCCGGGCATTGCAGAGGAGCACGCTGTAGAGCAGGCCCCAGCGGATGTTGGGCAGCGTCACCGTCCGGAACGCGTGCAGGCCCGACGCGCCGAGGGTGAGCGCCGCCTCCTCCTCGGCGGTGCCCTGCTCCTGCATCAGGGGGATCAGCTCGCGCGCGACGAATGGGAAGGTGACGAACACCGTCGCCAGCACGATGCCCGGCAGCGCGAACAGGATCTGGATCCCGTGATCGATCAGCCAGGTGCCGAACAGGCCCTGGGACCCGAACAGCAGCACGTAGATCATCCCGGACACCACCGGCGAGACCGAGAACGGCAGGTCGATCAGGGTGATCAGCAGGGATTTGCCGGGGAACTCGAACTTGGCGATCGCCCAGGACGCCGCCAGCCCGAACGCGAGGTTGAACGGCACCGCGATCGCCGCCACCGTGAGCGTCAGGCGGATCGCGCTCCAGGCATCGGGCTCGCGGAAGGCCTCCAGGAAGGCCGCGATCCCCTTCGAGAAGGCCTGGACGAAGACCGCGAAGAGCGGCAGCACCAGGAACAGCGCCAGGAACGCCACCGCGATGCCGATCAGGATCCCGCGTGTGGCCGCCCCCTCGGAGGCGACCGGCGCGGGCTTGGCGGCCGGCACGATGACGGGCGAGAAGATCTCAGACATAGCCGAACCGCCTCCGGGACCAGGCCTGGATGAGGTTGATGGCGAGCAGCGTCAGGAACGAGATCCCGAGCATGATCGTGGCGATGGCGGCCGCGCCGCCGTAGTCGAACTCGGAGAGCTTGATGACGATCAGCAGGGGCGCGATCTCCGAGACGTAGGGCAGGTTGCCGGCGATGAAGATGATCGAGCCGTACTCGCCGACGCCCCGGGCGAAGGCGAGGGCGAAGCCGGTGAGCACCGCGGGGATCAGCGGCGGCAGCACGACCCGGGTCAGCGTCGCGATGCGGGTCGCCCCGAGGGTCGCGGAGGCCTCCTCGATCTCCTTGTCGATCTCGGCGATCAGCGGCTGCACGGTCCGCACCGCGAAGGGCAGGCCGATGAACACCATGGCGATGAAGATGCCCACCGGCGTGTAGGCCGCCTGGATGCCGAGGCGGGCGAGCGGCGCGCCGAGCAGCCCGTCCGGCGCGTAGAGCGAGGCGAGCGCGATGCCGGCGACCGCGGTGGGCAGCGCGAAGGGCAGGTCGACGGCGGCGTCGACGAGCTTGCGCCCCGGGAAGCGGTAGCGCGTCAGAACCCAGGCCACCAGGAAGCCGAACACGGACGCGACGAGGGCGGCCACCGCCGAGACGCCGAAGCTGATCCGCAGGGCGCTCGCCACCCGCGGATCGGTGGCGACGTCCCAGATCCCCGAGAGCCCGAGCCCCGAGGCCTTCACCACCAGCCCGGCCAGCGGCAGCAGGACGATCAGGCCGAGGCAGGTCAGCGTGTAGCCGAAGGTGAACCCGAAGCCCGGGATCACGCTCGGCCGTCGGAAGGTCCATCGGGGACGGGGCGTCGCGACCATGGTCTCAAGCCTCAGCGGCCGGCCCGGCTCAGACGGTCGAACAGGCCGCCGGCGTCGAAGTTCCGCTTCTGGATCTCGTCCCAGGAGCCCTGCAGGTCCTCGATCCGGAACAGCTTGATGTCGGGGAGCTGCGCGAGGTCGGCCGGCGCCGCGGCCTCGCGCTTGATCGGCCGGTAATGGTGCTTGGCGAAGATCGCCTGGGCCTGGTCGGTGTAGAGGAAGTCGAGATAGGCCTGTGCGGCCTTCGTCGTCCCCTTGCGCTCGGCATTGACCGCCACGAGGGCCACCGGTGGCTCGGCGTAGATCGAGGTCGGCGGCGAGACGATGTCGAACTTATCGGCGCCGAACTCCTGCAGCACGAGGTAGGCCTCGTTCTCCCAGGTCGGCAGCACGTCGCCGAGCCCGCGCTGCGCGAAGGTCACGGTCGAGCCGCGCGCGCCCGTGTCGAGCACCGGGACGTTCTTGTAGATCTGGCCCACGAAGGCGTCGGCCTTGGCGGCGTCCTTGTCCTGGCCGTAGGCGTAGCCCCAGGCGGCCAGGAAGTTCCAGCGCCCGCCCGCCGAGGTCTTCGGGTTCGGGGTGATAACCTTCACGTCGGGCTTGACCAAGTCGGCCCAGTCCTTGACGCCCTTCGGGTTGCCCTTGCGGACGAGGAACACCACCGTCGACGTGTAGGGCGTCGCGGTGTTGGGCAGCTTGCTGCGCCAGTCGTCCGGGATCTTGTGGGTGAGCTTGGCGATGGCGTCGATGTCGGACGGGATGCCCAGCGTCACCACGTCGGCGTCGACGCCGTCGATCACCGTGCGCGCCTGCGCGCCCGAGCCGCCATGGGAGGCCCGGACCGTGATCGCCTCGCCGGTCTTGGCCTTCCACGTCTCCGCGAAGGCGGCGTTGATCTCGCGGTAGAGTTCCCGGGTCGGATCGTACGAGACGTTGAGGAGGGCGGTCTCGGCCGCGGCCGGCAGCGCGCAGGTCCACAGCCCAGCCCCGGCCAGCAGGGACAGCCCGATCGCCCGGGCCACCAAGCCCCGACCCGCAGCATTCTTCATCGCGTCCGATCCCCAGCCCTACTGCCTGCGACACGGGGACGACCGACCCCGAGATCCGGAAAATCGTTCGTTTTATCGAACATTGTCAAGCCGCGCCCGACCGTCCGGAACGGGTTGCGCCGGTCGCACATCGGGCGGCTCTTACCAGAAAGCCAGCGTCGCCAATATGCTGGCGTGAGAGAAGGCATGGATCTTCTCCCGCCGGACCCGGACAGGGAAGAAAATCAACCGGTGAAGGCGTTTTATAGAACGAACGATCTCATGTGCGTCGGCACACGTCGGTCCGCGGCCGGGACAGAGGCCGGGATGACCCGCGACGCGAGCGAGGGGCGTGCGCCGTCCGGCCTTCGCGCCGCGAATCCATTCCGCTGGATTGGGGAGGGGCGTCTCGTAGCCGGCGACGCGTTCCTCACCGTTATCACGAGCACAGTGAAATGACTCAGGGCGACGCGACCGCCGCAGGCGTGGCGCCCCTGGATCGCTTCGCGCCGCTCGCAGAGACGGCGGCGCTCCGGTCATCGAGCGGAAACGGCATCACCGGTCCCGCGCCGTCGAATCCGTCCTCAATGCGGGAGACCGGGCCGGCTCAGCGCTTCGTCTTGTCGAGTTGCGCCATCAGCGTCTCGAGACGCTGGGTGAGCGGCGCCGCCAGCGTGTCGGCGTAGAGCGCGCGCAGGTTCTGGCCGAGATGGCGGCGGATGCCCGCCGCGAGGGGGCGACGCCGGGGTCCGCCGAGGCTTCCACGGGACGCTCGAGTTTCGGCTTCGACATCGTCCGGAACCCCGCGCCCGCTCCGGATCAGAATGCGCAAGCTTGGTTAAGGACCCGTCACCGGCCGGAGCCGGAACTGCTGGTGCGAGGGATACGTTGCCCGCTGACCCACCTTGGCGCCCGGAGTTCCGCCTTGTCCCGTTCGATGTCCCTGTCCGTGCTGGTGTTCCTCGCGGCGACGGTGGCCGGTTCGCCCGCGCTGGCGCAGACCAAACCCGGCGAGATCAAGGGCATCGACGCGATGGGCGACAAGTCGCGCAGCGCCCAGGACGGCTGGAGCCAGGCGCCGGTCCCCCGGGAGCAGTCGGCCGCCAAGGATGCGCCCGACCCGGGCGGCCAGTCGATCAAGGAGAACGCCGACCGTCCGGTCCCGCCGGCCCAGCCCGGCGGCACCGCCGGCACCGAGCCGCAAGCTCCCCTGGAGCATCGGACGGCAGGGCCATCCGGGACGAATCCCGCAAATCCCAGCAAGTAAAAAAAGCGTATTCATCCAGGATGATATCGGCACTTTGAACGTGCAGCCCGGGGCGATACACGGGCTGTCGCTGTGTCACGCGACCGCACTTGTGTGGCGCACGCTTTTTTGGGACACCCTGGAATTATACCAGATCGCTTTTACGGAGCGGAGATGACGGTCCAGGTCTCAAGGCGTGGCCTGCTCAAGGGGGCCGGTGCCGGCCTCGCGGGCGGCTCGCTGGGTGCGCTCGGATTCGGCGGGCTCGAGCCCGCCATGGCCGCCGCGGTGCGGCCCTTCAAGCTCGCGCAGATGCGCGAGACCCGCAACACGTGCCCGTACTGCTCGGTCGCGTGCGGCGTCATCCTGTACAGCCTGGGCGACCGGTCGAAGAACGCCCGCTCCTCGGTGATGCACATCGAGGGCGATCCCGATCACCCGGTCAATCGCGGCACGCTCTGCCCGAAGGGCTCGGCGCTGCTCGATTTCGTGCATTCCGAGACCCGCACCAAGTACCCGCTGCACCGCGCCCCCGGCTCCACCGAGTTCAAGCGCGTCTCCTGGGACTTCGCCCTCGACCGGATCTCGACGCTCCTCAAGGAGGATCGCGACCGGAACTTCGTGGCCAAGAACGGCGACCTCACGGTCAACCGCTGGATCACCACGGGCTTCCTGGGGGCCTCGGCCACCACCAACGAGACGGCGTGGCTGACCTACAAGACAGTCCGAAGCATGGGGGCCCTGGTCTTCGACAATCAGGCCAGGGTTTGACACGGTCCGTCGGTCGCCAGTTTGGCGCCCTCCTTCGGACGCGGTGCGATGACCAACCTCTGGATGGACATCAAGCACGCGGACGTGATCACCGTGATGGGCGGCAATGCCGCCGAGGCTCACCCCTGCGGCTTCAAGTGGGTCGTCGAGGCGAAGGCCCATAACAACGCCAAGCTGATCGTCGTCGATCCGCGCTTCACCCGCACGGCGTCGGTGGCCGATCTCTACTGCCCGATCCGGCAGGGGACCGACATCGCGTTCCTGTCGGGCGTGGCCAAGTACCTGCTCGACAACGACAAGCTGCAGCACCGCTACGTCTCCGCCTACACCAACGCCGGGTACGTGGTCCGCGAGGGCTACGACTTCAGCGAGGGCCTGTTCGCGGGCTACGACGCCGACAAGCGCGACTACGACAAGACCACTTGGGACTACGAGATCGGCCCGGACGGCTACGCCGTGGTCGACGAGACGATGCAGCACCCGCGCTGCGTCATGCAGCTCCTGAAGAAGCACGTCGCGCTCTACACGCCCGAGATGGTGGAGAAGATCTGCGGCTCGCCCAAGGAGACCTTCCTGAAGGTCTGCGAGCTGATGGCGACGACGGCCGCGCCCGATCGCACCATGGCGTCGCTCTACGCGCTGGGCTGGACGCACCATTCCAAGGGCTCGCAGAACATCCGCTCGATGTGCATCGTGCAGACGCTGCTCGGGAACATCGGGATGCTCGGCGGCGGCATGCAGGCGCTGCGCGGCCACTCCAACATCCAGGGGCTGACCGATATCGGGCTGATGAGCAACCTCATCCCCGGCTATCTCAACATCCCGGTGGAGAAGGAGCCCGACTACGCGAGCTACATCGCCAAGCGGCAGTTCAAGCCGCTGCGCCCGGGGCAGACGAGCTACTGGCAGAACTACAACAAGTTCTTCGTCTCGTTCCAGAAGGCGATGTGGGGCGACAAGGCCCAGAAGGAGAACGACTGGGCCTACGACTACCTGCCCAAGCTCGACGTGCCGACCTACGACGTGATCCGTGGGTTCGAGCTCGCCAAGCAGGGCAAGATGACCGGCTACGTCATCCAGGGCTTCAACCCCCTGCTGTCGTTCCCGAACCGGGCCAAGATGACGGAAGCCTTCTCCAAGATGAAGTTCTTGGTGGTGATGGATCCGCTCAAGACCGAGACGGCCCGGTTCTGGGAAAACCACGGCGAGTACAACGACGTCGATCCGACCAAGATCCAGACCGAAGTGTTCGAGCTGCCGACCACCCTGTTCGTGGAGGAGGAAGGCTCGCTCTCGAACTCCAGCCGCTGGCTGCAGTGGCACTGGCAGGCGCAGGACGCGCCGGGCGAGTGCCGCTCGGACATCGAGATCATGTCGGAGATCTTCCTCCGCGTGAAGGCGGCCTACAAGAAGGACGGCGGGGCCTTCCCGGACCCGATCGTCAATCTGAAGTGGGACTACGCCATGGCGGAGGCGCCCACGCCGACGGAGCTCGCCCGCGAGCTCAACGGCTACACGCTGGCGCCGACGCCGGACCTCAACGGGACCGTCATCCCGGCGGGCAAGCAGGTGGACGGCTTCGCCCAGCTCAAGGACGACGGGACGACGGCGTGCGGGTGCTGGATCTACTCGGGCTGCTACACCGAGAAGGGCAACACCATGGCCCGCCGGGACAACACCGATCCCGGCGACCGCGGCATCGCGCCGAACTGGGCCTTCGCGTGGCCGGCCAACCGGCGCGTGCTCTACAACCGCGCCTCGTGCGACCCCGAGGGCCGTCCGTGGTCGGAGAAGAAGAAGCTCATCGAGTGGAACGGCAAGCAGTGGATCGGCTTCGACGTGCCGGATTACGGCGTCACCGTCGCCCCCGATAAGGGCGTCGGGCCGTTCATCCTGAACCAGGAGGGCGTGGCCCGCCTGTGGACCCGGGGCCTCATGCGCGACGGGCCGTTCCCGACGCACTACGAGCCGTTCGAGTCGCCGGTGGCCAACCTCGCCTTCCCGAAGATCAAGGGCGCGCCCGCGTCCCGCATCTTCAAGGACGATCTGGCCGACCTCGGCGACGCGAAGGAGTTCCCCTACGCGGCGACGAGCTACCGCCTGACCGAGCACTTCCACGGCTGGACCAAGCACGCCCGGATCAACGCGATCCTCCAGCCGGAGGCCTTCGTGGAGATCTCGGAGGAGCTCGCCAAGGAGAAGGGCATCACCAAGGGCGGCTGGGTCCGCGTCTGGTCGAAGCGCGGCTCCCTGAAGGCCAAGGCCGTGGTGACGAAGCGCATCAAGCCGCTGATCTGCGACGGCAAGCCCGTCCACGTCGTCGGCATCCCGCAGCACTGGGGCTTCATGGGCCTCACCAAGAAAGGATGGCACCCGAACTCGCTCACGCCGGTCGTGGGCGACGCGAACACCGAGACGCCGGAGTTCAAGGCCTGGCTCGTCAACATCGAGCCGACCTCGCCTCCGTCGGACGCGGTCGCGTAAGGGGGAGCGGCAGACATGGCTGACTACAGCTCCCTCGACATCCGCCAGCGCTCCGCCTCGACGGAGACGCCGCCGGAGATCCGCCGCCAGGTGGAGGTCGCCAAGCTCATCGACGTGTCCAAGTGCATCGGCTGCAAGGCCTGCCAGGCGGCGTGCGAGGAGTGGAACGACCTGCGCGACGACATCGGCATCAATCGCGGTGTCTATGACAACCCCCACGACCTCACGCCGAAGTCGTGGACGCTGATGCGGTTCACCGAGTACGAGAACCCGGAGACCAACCACCTCGAATGGCTGATCCGCAAGGACGGCTGCATGCACTGCACCGAGCCGGGCTGCCTGAAGGCCTGCCCGTCGCCGGGCGCGATCGTGCAGTACTCCAACGGCATCGTCGACTTCATCGAGGAGAACTGCATCGGCTGCGGCTACTGCGTGAAGGGCTGCCCCTTCAACATCCCGCGCATCAGCCAGACCGACCACAAGGCGTACAAGTGCACCCTGTGCTCGGACCGGGTGGCGGTGGGTCAGGCCCCGGCCTGCGCCAAGGCCTGCCCGACCGGCTCGATCATGTTCGGCACCAAGCAGGCCATGATCGATCAGGCGCACGACCGCGTCGAGGACCTGAAGTCGCGCGGCTTCGACAAGGCCGGCCTCTACGACCCGGCGGGCGTCGGCGGCACGCACGTCATGTACGTGCTGCACCACGCCGACCAGCCGAGCCTCTATGCCGGCCTGCCGAACGACCCGAAGATCTCGCCGCTGGTCGCCTTCTGGAAGGGCGGCGCCAAGGTGTTCGGGCTCGCCGCCATGGGCTTCGCGGCGGTGGCGGGCTTCTTCCACTACGTGACGGCCGGCCCGAACGAGGTCGTGCCCGAGGAGGAGGAAGAGGCGGTCGAGTACGACGAGGCCAAGCGCCGCGAGAACGGCGGCGGCGAGGTCCGGCCGCACTGAGACGCGACGGTCTCCCTCCCCCCTCAGAGGGGGGAGGGAGAGATGCGGAGCCGCGAGCGACAGGATGGAGACGTTGCAGCCGTCCCACCCTATCTTTGAATTCCAGAGCCGCCCCGCGGGGCCGGCACCGCATCAGGCGCGAGAAGGCCGATGACGATCCAGACCGATATCCGGGACGGCGATTCCCGCCCCCTCCACCACGCCAAGTCCGAGGCGCCGGAGGTGATGTACGTCCCCCGCTACACCGGCGTGCAGCGCGTGAACCACTGGATCACCGCGATCCTGTTCACCCTGCTGACCCTCTCGGGCCTGGCGATGTTCACGCCGTACCTGTTCTCGCTCACCGGCCTGTTCGGTGGCGGGCAGGCGACCCGGGCGATCCACCCGTGGTTCGGCGTGGCGCTGGCGGTGAGCTTCTTCTTCCTGTTCGTGCGCTTCTGGAAGCTCAACATCCCCAACAAGGACGACGTCGAGTGGTCGATGAAGATCGGCGACGTGGTCACCAACCGCGAGGACCGGCTGCCCGAACTCGGCAAGTACAATGCCGGCCAGAAGGGCGTGTTCTGGGGCCAGACCGCGCTGATCGGCGTGATGTTCGTCACCGGTCTCGTGATCTGGAACACCTATTTCGGCGGCCTCACCTCCATCGAGACCCAGCGCTGGGCGCTCCTCGCCCACTCGCTCGCCGCCGTGATCGCCATCGCGATCATCGTGGTGCACATCTACGCTGGCATCTGGGTGCGCGGCACCGGCCGGGCGATGGTCCGCGGCACGGTGACGGGCGGCTGGGCCTACCGGCACCACCGCAAGTGGTTCCGGCAGATGGCCGGCGGCAAGGCCCGCCACGGCTCGGTGGACAAGCGCGGGTCCTGAGCGCGTGGCCAGTTTCTTCAAGCGCAAGCCCGCGGCACCCGCCGCGGACAAGGCATCGACGCCCGCCGAGGCGCCGAAACCCCGCCGCCGGGACTTCAATGAGCTCAAGCCCGATCCCGACAAGATCGGCATCTCGGGCTCGGTGCCGTTCGTGCGCCTGCCCGACCCCGCAAGCCTGTTCTCCGACCGCGCCGCCCGCTTGGACGAGGCCGCCCCCGGCCACCCGCTGGAGGCCTATCTCCGGTTCGTCGCCGAGGTCGCCCGGGCCCAGGCGACGGTCCAGGCGCAGGTGCCGCCGCCCGCGGCGCCGGAGGCCGGCGATCTGGCGCTGCGCAGCGAGCACGGCATGCCGCCCCTGTCGCGGCACGGCCTGGAGGCGGATCCGGCCTTCGACGCCTGCCTGCTGGCGCTCCTCGACGCGGTCGATCTCACCACGGCGCCCGAGGCCTCGGGGGCGGCGCGCGAATCCCTGCGCGCGGCCTCCCGCGAGGATCGCCTCGACCTCGCCCTGCAGGTCTTCGAGGGCGCGCTGCCGGTGGACCGGATCGCCGAATGCGTGTTCGTCTCGGCCACCTTGCAGGTGCGCCTCGCCGGGCAGGCGGCGCGGCTCGACACCAAGATCCTGAAGCCCGTGGCGGACGGCGTCTGCCCGTGCTGCGGCGGCGCGCCGGTGGCGAGCGTCGTGGTCGCCTGGACGCCGGCCGACAAGGCCCGCTACCTCAGCTGCTCTCTCTGCGGCACCTACTGGAACCACGTCCGTATCCGCTGCACCGCCTGCGGCTCCGGCGAGGGGATCAGCTATTACGGGCTCGACGAGGTCTCGAAGGACGTCCAGGTCGAGACCTGCACGACCTGCCACAGCTACATCAAGCACCTGCACCAGCACCGGGCGCCGACGCTCGATCCGGTGGCTGACGACATCGCCTCCTACGGCCTCGATCTGAAGATCGCCGAGGAGGGGTTCCGGCGGGCCGGGCTGAACCTGCTGTTCGTGATCTAAGCCGCGCTCCACCCGGGCAGGGCCACCCTTATCCCGCCCACACCCTCATCCTGAGGTGCCCGCGTCAGCGGGCCTCGAAGGAGTGCTCCAGAAAGCACCGCAATCCCTGGAGCCCCCCGTCGAGGCCTTCGCTCCGCTGCGGCACCTCAGGATGAGGGGGAGGGGTTGGACGCACGCCGACGCGCGAGAACGGCGACCTCGACGGCGGGCGGCCCTGAGACGCCTCGCTCAGCGGTAGCCGTACCGGCTCTTGGCGGCGGCGAGGAGGTGCAGGGCCTCGCCCGACTTGCCGGCCGCGCATTCCGCCGCGGCGTGCGCGAGGTCGGCGCCGAAGCGGTCGCCCACCGGCTTGTTGAGGTTGCCGGTCGCCACGTCGCTGTCGACGATCGCCCGGGTGCGCGCGATCTCGGGGCCGCAGCCGCTGCCGGTGGGCAGGGCGAGCGGGGCCGGCACGACGGGCGAGGGCTCCGTGACCGCGGGGGTGGCCCGCTGCTGGCAGGCGCCGAGCGCCGCGACGGCGAGGATTGCGAGGCTGAGGCGCAGCGGGAGGCGGGACGCGGGCACGGCGATCATCCTGGTGGGGGCGCCGATCGCGGCGCCGCCAGGGTTGTGAGCCGAGCTTGGCAGTGGGTCAATCGCCGGGGCGGCACGCCGCGTGCGCGCGCCGCGCGGGGCAGGGGGGACTGCGTCCACGTCGTTTCCCGAGGCGCCCGCGTGACTTGGCGCGCGCGCCTCCCCTCCGGGTCCGGCGGTGCGCGCCAAATCGTGACCGCGGCACCTTCGGCGCGCTTACGCGACGCGCCTGCTCGGAGCGCTTACTTGGCCTTGTCGGCCAGCGCCTTCAGGCCGGAATCGTAGATGCCCTGGATCGCATCGGTGGCGACCGTGTCGGGCGCACCCTTGGCGTTGAAGGTGCCGGTCCAGGTCACCTTCGAGCCGGAGCCCGCGGGCGCGACCGAGAGCGTCGACTTGTAGTCCGAGACCGGCAGCGGGCTCTCCAGGATCGTGTAGGTGTAGCTCATCACCTTGTCGTCGCGGGAGACCTGCTCCTCCTTGATGGTGCCGCCGCCCTTCAGGCTGAGGGTGCGGACCTTCATGCCGTCCTTGTCGGAGAGGGCGCACTTCTCGATGGCCGGGTGCCAGTCGCCGATGCCGCAGAACTCGCCGATGGTCTGCCAGACCTTGGCCGGGGGCGCGGCGATGTCGGCCGAGCGCGTCACCTCCAGGGCGTAGCCCGGCACGGTGGCCGCGGCGAGCGCCAGGGCGGCGAAGGGGAGGGACCGGCAGAAAGCGATGGGCATCTTGGGGGTGTCTCCGTCCGTCTCAGGTCGCGGCAGGGGCCGCGCGGGCTCTGATGGCCGCGGAGGAGCTAGGCCGGCAGGCCGCCCACGGCAATGGGCGCACGGCGCCGCGCGTGACGTCCGTGCCCTGACGCCGCGCGGCCGTGGGCGGACCTACCAAGCCTCCATCGCGTCGCTGTCGGCCGGGTATCCGTAGGTCGCCGCCGGCGCGTAGGCGGGTCGGCCGGCGGGGCGGTAATAGGCCGGCACCGACCGGCGGCCCATCTGGTCGCTGTCCGCCAGGAGGTCGTCCGTCTCGTAGGGGCTGCGCTGCCGGGCGACGCGGATCCCGCGCCGCCCGCGCTCTGCGACCGGGGCGTCCGCACCGTCGATCACCACGCGGGTCCGGCCCATGCCCTGGGCCTTCACGAGGTTGAACAGGGTGGCGGCGTTGCGCACCGACAGGCGGACGCAGCCGTGGGAGGCCGCCCGCCCCAGGGCGCGGCCGTGGTTGGTGCCGTGGATGGCATGCCCCTGGTTGGTGAAGAACATCGCGAACGGCATGGGGGCGTCGTCCCACTCCTTCGAGAAGTGGGTGCGCTCCATCCGGAACGGCCGGTACGACCCGGACGGCGTGTCGTAGCTCGCCACGCCCGTGGAGACCGGCCAGGAATAGCGGGGCTGCCCGTCGACCGAGACCTCCATGCGCTGCGTGGTCTTGTCGACGTTGACGAGCACGTCGGCGCTGGCGGAGCCCGGAGCCGCGGACCAAAGGAGCAGGCCGGAGAGGGCCGAGATCAGACCGATACGCATGGAGCGACTCCGACTGGGTAAGCGCGACGGTTTGCCGATAGGCTAAGCCGTTGGCAACACCGCGGTTCCGCCCGTCGGCGGCGATGCGTAGTCACGCTTTGCTGAACGGCTCTCACAGGGATTGTGCCGGGGGCTGCGCCGGGCGCGGGATTTCGGCACGAACCGTGCCCTCGGCACCCGCCGGTTGACAGCCGCCCGAGCCCGGGCGCTTCCTCCCGGCCGCACCGGTTCGGAGTTCCCATGGCCCTCGACCCCACCCTCGCCGCCGAGATCGAAGCCTCCGTGGCGGAGGGGTTTCCCGATCAGATCGCCCACACGCAGGCGCTGGTCCGGTTCGCGTCCCTGCGCGGCGAAGAGCATGCCTGCCAGGATTACGTCTTCGAGCAATTCCGTGCCCGCGGCTACGCCACCGAGCGCTTCGCCATGGACCGCGCCGCCATC
This sequence comes from Methylobacterium mesophilicum SR1.6/6, assembly GCF_000364445.2. NCBI lineage: Bacteria > Pseudomonadati > Pseudomonadota > Alphaproteobacteria > Hyphomicrobiales > Methylobacteriaceae > Methylobacterium > Methylobacterium mesophilicum. The sequence continues at coordinate 4,717,101 of NZ_CP043538.1, forward strand.
GCGGCCCATCCGGGCGGCTCGAAGATCGACGAGGCCCACCATTCGGACGCGCCGATCGTCGTCTGCCACCACCGGCCGGGCACCGAGACCGGACGCTCGCTGATCCTGCAGGCCCATGTCGACGTGGTGCCGCCCGGCCCCCTCGACCTCTGGACCCACGGGCCCTTCGATCCGGTCATCCAGGGCGACTGGATGTATGGGCGCGGTGCCGGCGACATGAAGGCCGGCCACGCCGCCAACCTGTTCGCCCTCGACGCCCTGGCGCGTCTCGGCCTCCAGCCGGCGGCCTCCGTGACGGTGCAATCCGTGGTCGAGGAGGAATCCACCGGCAACGGCGCCCTGATGACCCATCTGCGCGGCTACCGGGCCGACGCCGTGCTGATCCCCGAGCCGGAGGACGAGAAGCTCGTGCGCGCCAATACCGGCGTGCTCTGGTTCACCGTGGAGGTCCGGGGCGTGCCGGTCCACGTGCGCGAGATGGGCGCGGGCGCCAACGCCATCGACGCCACCTACCGGGTGATCGGGGCGCTGCGCGCCGTCGAGGCCCGCTGGAACGCTGAGAAGGCGGCGCACCCGCATTTCGAGACCGAGGACCACCCGATCAACCTCAACATCGGCAAGATCGAGGGCGGCGACTGGGCCTCCTCGGTGCCGGCCTGGTGCCGGATCCACTGCCGGGTCGCGCTCTACCCGGGCGTGACCGCCGCGCAGGCCGCCGCCGAGATCGAGGCCGCGGTGGCGTCCTTCTCCCGCACCGACCCGTTCCTGGCCAACAGCCCGCCGCAGGTCGTCTTCAACGGCTTCTTCGCCGAGGGCTACGTGCTGGAGGCGGGCTCCGAGGCCGAGGCGGTGCTCGGCCGCGCCCACGAGCGGGCCATCGGCTCCCCTCTGCAGAGCTTCATGACGGCGGGCTACCTCGATACCCGCGTCCACGCCCTCTACGACCGGGTGCCGGCCCTCTGCTACGGCCCGACCTCCCAGAACATCCACGGCTTCGACGAGCGGGTCAGCCTCGCCTCGGTGAAGCGGATCACGACCACCATGGCGCTGTTCGTGGCCGAGTGGTGCGGGACGGAGCGCAGGGCCGGGTGACGGTGCAGACTGGGAGAAGGTGAGGCGCAGTTCTCCCTCCCCCCTCTGCGGGGGAGGGAGACTCGCGGAACCCATCGTGATTGCGCGGCCGGCTTCAAGGGATCAGCCGATCCGCGCGGAGCTGGGCGAACAGGTCATAGAACGCGTCGTCGGTCGGCTGGTAGGCGGTGAAGCCCAGCCGCCGGCTCCTGCTCATGTCGGTGACGACCTCGATCGGCCGGCCGAGATCGGCATCCGTGTGCCAGGGCGAGGCCAGCTTGGTCAGGTCCGGCTCGGCGAGGCCGTGGCGCCGCGCGATCTCCGCCCAGGCCGGCCCGTCCTGCGCCATCCGGGGCTCCAAGGGCCGGTGCGTGCCGTCGAAGGGCACCGCCTCGATCCCGAACCACGCGGCGATCCGGCCCCACATCCAGCTCCAGCGGAAGACGTCGCCGTCGACGACGTTGAACGCCGCGTTGGCGGCCCTCGGCTCAGTGGAGGCCCAGAGCAGCTGGCGGGCGAGCAACCGCGCGTCGGTCATGTCGGTGAGGCCGTTCCACTGCGCGGCCGAGCCCGGGAACACGAACGGACGTCCCAGCTCCCGGCACAGGGTGGCGTAGCACGCGAGCGTCGTGCCCATGTTCATGGCGTTGCCGACCGCCTTGCCGATGATCGTGTGCGGCCGGTGGACGCTCCAGGTGAAGCCGTCGCGCTCCGCGGCGGCGAACACCGCATCTTCCTGGGCGTAATAGAAGTTCTCGATGTCGAGGCGGCCCTGGTCCTCGCGGAACGGCGTCTGCGGCAGGGTGCCTTTGCCGTAGGCCTCGAACGGGCCGAGATAGTGCTTCAGCCCGGTCACCAGGGCGACGTGGCGGACGCTCTTCTTCGGCCGGAGCGCGTCGAGCACGTTCTCGACCATCGCCCGGTTGACGCGGATCATCTCCGCCTCGGTCGGCCGACGCTGCCAGGTCGCGAGGAAGACGTGGCTCGGGGCGAGATCGGCGAGCGCTGTCTCCAGGGAGGCCCGATCCTGCAGGTCGCCGGTTACCGGCGCGACGCCGTCCTGCCGCACCGGGTGGCGGGCGAGACCGGCGACCGTCCAGCCCTCCTGGGTCAGCAGCGCCGCGGTGGCGCTGCCGACGATCCCGCTGGCGCCGACGATCAGGGCGGTGTTCGACATGGAAAGCCTCGCGCCCGGCCGAATTCCGGGTCCGGGGCAGATGGGCATGGGTGGTGTAGCGACAACCCCGCTGCGCGGCGAGGGCGCCTGTGCGGCGCGCAAGGCGTGGTTTCGAAAGGTCTCGACCCGGCCCTGTCAAGGTGATCTCGGGCCGGCGGGATACCAAACGGACGCGCTCTCCTCCCCCTTGTGGGGAGGAGCTTGGGGATCGCAGATCCCGCGTGGAGGTGGCGCAGAAGGCACCGTTGCGCTCAATCCTGGACACCCCCACCCCTGCCCCTCCCCACAAGGGGGAGGGGAAATGCGCGTTCATCATCAGCAGGTTAGGGCTTGCCCCTTGGAAACCTGGATCGAGAGCGCTCAGGCGACCCGGTCGATCGCCGCGCCGAGGATGTCGACGATCTCGCCGATCTGGCCGCGCTCGATGATCAGCGGCGGCGAGAGGGCGATGATGTCGCCGGTCACCCGGATGAGCAGGCCGCGCTCGAAGCAGTCCACGAACACCTCGTAGGCGCGCTTGCCCGGCGCGTCCGGACGCGGCGCCAGCTCGATACCGGCGACGAGCCCGATGGTGCGGATGTCGATGACGTTCTTGCGCCCGCGCAGGTCGTGGATCGCCGCCACCCAGTCGTCGGCGATGTCGGCGACCCGGGTGAGCAGCCCCTCGTCCCGGTAGATGTCCAGCGTCGCGATGCCGGCCGCGCAGGCGATCGGGTGCCCGGAATAGGTGTAGCCATGGAACAGCTCGATCCCGTCCGGGCCCTGCATCAGGCCGTCGTGGACCGCGCGGCTCGCGAAGACCGCGCCCATCGGCACCGTGCCGTTGGTCAGGCCCTTGGCGCTGGTCACGAGGTCGGGGACGACGCCGAAGAAGTCGGTCGCGAACGGTGCGCCCAGGCGGCCGAAGCCGGAAATGACCTCGTCGAAGATCAGCAGGATGCCGTGCCGGGTGCAGATCTCGCGCAGGCGCTCGAGGTAGCCATTCGGCGGGATCAGCACGCCCGTGGAGCCCGCCACCGGCTCGACGATGCAGGCCGCGATGGTCTCAGGTCCGTGGAGCGCCACCAGCCGCTCCAGGTCCTCGGCCAGCTCCGCCCCGTGCTCGGGCTGGCCCTTCACGAAGGCGTTGCGGGCGGGGTCGTGGGTGTGGCGCAGGTGGTCGGTGCCGTTGAGCTGCGGGAAGACCCGCCGGTTCGACACGATGCCTCCGACCGACAGGCCGCCGAAGCCGACGCCGTGATAGCCGCGCTCGCGGCCGATCAGGCGGGTGCGGGTGCCCTGGCCGATCGCCCGCTGGTAGGCCAGCGCGATCTTGAGGGCGGTGTCGACCGATTCCGAGCCGGAATTGGTGAAGAACACCCGGTCGAGGCGCTTGTCCGGACCGCCCGGGGCGATCTCGGCGAGGCGCTCGGCGAACTCGAACGCGATGGGGTGGCCCATCTGGAAGGTCGGGGCGAAGTCGAGGGTCGCGAGCTGGCGCTCCACGGCCGCCGCGATGCCCCGGCGCCCGTGACCGGCATTGACGCACCAGAGGCCGGCGGTGCCGTCGAGGACCGTGCGGCCGTCGTCGGCCGTGTAGTGCATGCCCTCGGCTGACACGAGCAGCCGCGGCGCCGCCTTGAACTGGCGGTTGGCGGTGAACGGCATCCAGAAGGCGTCCATCGCGGGCGCGTTGCGGAGCGGATGGTCGGTCATGGGCGGCTCTCCGGAATCGGGCGCGCGGATCGGGCGGTGCGATCAGGGGACACCTTCGCCGATCCGGCAACAAGTCCTTTTCTGATCGTCGCCAACCTCTTGCAGGATCGGGGCCGCGCGCGGCACTGTTGCCGGATCCGCAACACCTGAAACGGGCCTCGACCGGATGAGCATCGATGTCGGCGCGCGCCTGCGCTTCGTGCGCGCCCGCCACGGCCTGTCGCAGCGGACGCTCGCCAAGCGCGCCGGGGTGACGAACTCCGCGATCTCGCTGATCGAGGCGAACCGGGTGAACCCGTCGGTGGGCGCCCTGAAGCGGATCCTCGACGGGGTGCCGATCGGCATGGCCGAGTTCTTCGCCCTGGAGCCGGAGCCGGAGCGCAAGGCGTTCTTCGCCGCCGAGGAGCTGACCGAGATCGGCCGCCGGGCCGCCAAGGGGGCGATCTCGTACCGGCAGGTCGGCGACAGCCTGTTCGGGCGCAAGCTCCAGATCCTCAAGGAGCGCTACGAGCCCGGCGCCGATACCGGCCGGGTGCCGCTCTCCCACGAGGGCGAGGAGGGCGGCATCGTGCTCTCCGGCCGCCTGGAGGTGACGGTGGATGCCGAGCGCCGGATCCTCGGCCCCGGCGACGCCTACAGCTTCGACAGCCGCCGCCCGCACCGGTTCCGCTGCGTCGGCCCGAACGCCTGCGAGGTGGTGAGCGCCTGCACGCCGCCCAGCTTCTGAGACGGAGCCCGCCGCGGCGGATGAAACGGCCGCCCTGTCGCGTGCAGGCGTTGCGGTCGGCGGCCCGACTGGCGCATGCATGGCTCCAACTGAATTCATAATCCCGAGCGAGGTCCGATGGCCGTCACCACCGCAGCACCGGGACCTGTCCAGAACCAGTCCGCCCGCGCGGCGCTCGCGGCCTTCGTGGGCACCACGATCGAGTGGTACGACTTCTTCATCTACGGCACCGCGGCCGCTCTGGTGTTCGGGCCGCTCTTCTTCACGGCGGAATCGCCCTACATCGCGACGCTCTCGGCCTTCGGCACCTTCGCGGTCGGCTTCCTGGCCCGCCCGCTCGGCGGCCTGATCTTCGGGCATCTCGGCGACCGGTTCGGGCGCAAGCGCGCCCTGGTGGCGACGCTCGTGATGATGGGCCTCGCCACCTCGTGCATCGGGCTGCTGCCGACCTACGCGTCGGTCGGCCTCTGGGCGCCGGTGATGCTGGTCGTGCTCCGGCTGATCCAGGGGCTCGCCGTCGGCGGCGAGTGGGGCGGTGCCGTGCTGATGGCCGCCGAGCACGCGCCGGCCGGGCGCAACACCTTCTTCGCCTCCTTCGCCCAGCTCGGCAGCCCCGCCGGGCAGATCCTGTCGCTGCTGGCCTTCCGCCTCGCCGGCCTCCTCGACAAGGAGAGCTTCCTGACCTGGGGCTGGCGGGTGCCGTTCCTGGTGAGCATCCTGCTGCTGTTCGTGGGGCTCGCGATCCGCCTCGGCGTCGCCGAATCACCCGCCTTCGAGAAAGCCCGCGCCGCGGGCGGCCCGCCGGCGGCGCCGGTGCGCGAGGTTCTGACGACCAGCCTCAAGCCCGTCCTGCTGGCGGCCGGCGCCAACACCTTCGCGATCGCCTCGGTCTACCTGTTCAACACGTTCATGATCGCGTTCACAACGCAGTATCTCGGCATCGCGCGGGCGACGATCCTCGACGCCCTGCTGATCGCCGCCGTGGTCCAGCTGGTGATGACCCCGGTGGGCGCCCGGATCGCCGAGCTGATCCGCAACGAGCGCCTGTTCCTGCAGGGGACGCTGGTCTGGGCCATGCTCGCCCCATACCCGCTGTTCTGGCTCGTCGAGACCAAGTCGGTCCCGCTGATCGTGCTGGGCCTCGCCCTGAACGTGATCGGGAGCGCGACCTTCTACGCGGTGATCGCCGGCTATCTCGCGGGCGCCTTCCCGACGCGGGTGCGCTACACGGCGATCTCGATCGCCTACCAGTTCTGCGGCGCACTGGCCGGCGGCCTGACGCCGATCGTCGGTACGGTGCTGGCCGAGCGCTTTCAGGGGCATTGGTGGCCGATCGCGGTCTTCGGAACCGTCCTCGCCGGCGTGTCCTTCGTCTGCGTGACGCTGATCGGCGGCTACCGGGCGCGGCAGCGCGGCTTCCTGGACGGGTGATCGCTCGAAGGCAGCGGTTTCGGCTAACGCGGGATTCAGGTCCCCGCACTAGGGTGCCGTGATGGACCCCATCGCGACCACCGCCGTCCAGATGCTGGCGGCGTCCCAGAACCAGCAGATCGGAATCGCCGTCGCCCGGCAGCAGATCGCCGCCGACAGGGCCGTGGCCGCGCTGGTGGCGCAAGGCGCCGATCAGACAGCGAGTGCCGGTCCGCCCGCGCCTCCCGGACAGGGCCAGACCGTCGACAGGCGGGTTTGACCGCCGGGCCTCTCGAAACCGCACGCAGATCGGACGTCGTTCGAGGCTGGCCGCAATCGGGATAGGCGTGCCGATCAACGCTTCCCGCATGCCCCCTCATGGCACGTTGTTGCTCGCCAGTGCGGCAGCGTTCTCCTACCCTTCCGTCCATGACTGAATCGAATCGCACCGGCCTGCCCGATGTCCTCTCCGCCATCGGCCATACGCCGCTGATCCGCCTGCGCCGCGCCTCTGAGGAGACCGGCTGCGCCATCTACGGCAAGGCCGAGTTCCTCAATCCCGGCCTGTCGGTGAAGGACCGTGCCGCCCTTCATATCGTGCGGGACGCGGAGGCCCGTGGACTGATCCGCCCCGGCGGGACCATCGTGGAGGGCACCGCCGGTAACACCGGCATCGGTCTCGCGCTGGTCGCCTCGGTGCGCGGCTACCGGACGCTGATCGTCATCCCGGAGACCCAGTCCGAGGAGAAGAAGCAGACCCTGCGGCTCGCGGGCGCCCGGTTGGTGGAGGTCCCGGCCGTGCCCTTCGCCAACCCCAACAACTACGTCCACGTAGCCCGGCGCCTCGCGGAGAAGCTCGCCGCCACGGAGCCGGCAGGCGCCTTCTTCGCCGACCAGTTCGACAACGTCGCCAACCGGCAGGCCCATGTCGAGGGCACCGGCCCAGAGATCTGGGACCAGACCGGCGGCAAGGTCGACGGCTTCGTCTGCGCGGCCGGGACCGGTGGGACGCTCGCCGGCACTGCCGCAGCCCTGCGCGCCCGGAACCCACAGGTGCGGATCGCACTCTCCGACCCCGAGGGCTCCGCGCTCTACGCCCACTACACGACCGGCACCCTCAAGGCCGAGGGCTCCTCCATCACGGAGGGCATCGGCCAGGGCCGCATCACGCAAAATCTCGACGGCTTCACCCCGGATCTGGCCTTCCGCATCCCCGACCGCGAAGCCCTCGACATCGTCTTCGGATTGATGCGGGAGGAAGGGCTGTCGCTGGGCGGCTCGTCGGGGATCAACGTGGCCGGGGCGATCCGGCTGGCGAGGGTGCTCGGGCCCGGACACACCGTCGTGACGATCCTGTGCGATGGGGCGGCCCGCTACGCCTCGAAGCTGTTCAACCCGGCCTTCCTCACCGGGCGCGACCTGCCGGTTCCGGACTGGCTTGAGGCGCCCGCGGAGGCTCTGCCGGACTGGCACGCCTGAGGCCGAGGTCTCATCCGGAATTTTCCTCACAAAAGCGTGGCTTGGCGTTGAACGGAACGGAATGTCGCAGCGTTTGAACGGTCACGCTCGCACCAGCGCGACCGTCCGGAGAACGCGACCGATGTCCCTCGTCACCATCCTGCTCATCATCCTGATCATCCTGGCCTTCGGCGGCGGCGGCTTCCTCGGCGGCGGCGCATATCGCGGCCCCGGCTTCGGCCTGGGCGGCATCCTGCTGATCGTGCTGATCGTGCTCCTGGTCACCGGACGGCTCTGAGCCGGAGCCCGCCGCCCGGGCGGACGATCGTCCGCCCGGGCCCCTGGATGGCCGCGGGTCCCGGTCGGGCGACAGAAAATCCGACGTTCGGCGCGATCCCTACCGGCAGGTGATCCCGACCACGGCGGGCGCGACCGCGCCGGGCCCGCCACCCGGCCGCGGCGCCGCACCGGCGATGCCCTGAGTCGCGAGGAAGGCGGTGATCGCCCGTGCCGGCACGACCGGCAGGCGCGCCGGCGGCACCACCCCGGCGACCCGGCGGGGCGCCGCGGGATACCGGGCGACGATGCCGACGAGGGCCCCCGACCGGTCGAGCACCGGCGCGCCGCTGGAACCCGGCTGAAGCGCCGCGATCACATCGCCGCCCCGCGCATCGCCGGGGGCGGCCTGGACCCCGTCGGAGCCCGGCGCCAGGGCGATCACGCTCTCCTCGCCACCGACGGTCTCGGACCGGATCGCGGGCCGGAGCGGGGCGGGGGCGCCGGGCACGTCGAGGAGGGTGAGACCGGCCGGGTCGGTCGCGAGCACCCGCGCCGGCGTCGCGCCGACGCGGGGCTGCACACAGTTCTCCAGCACGGCGGTGGCGGTCAGCACGCGTCCCGGCGCCACTGCGAGGCCCGCGCCCGATGCCGGAGCGGAGGCGAGGCTCGCCGGCCTCAGCGGCGCGGCGGCCTGCGGCTGGGGCACCGGGTTGGGGACACGGGTCTCCGGCGCCGGACCTGAGGGAAGCTGGGCGGCCGGCGCCGCGGCCGGGTCCGGAAACGGCACGAAGGCGTTCGCCACGGCGATGACCAGCCTGTCGACCTCCGGTGCCAGGGCGCGGTCGTAGCCGAGCAGGAAACCGCGGACGCCCTCGGGTCCGATGGCGTAGCGGATGTAGGACAGTCCCGGCCCTGTCTCGGCGGTGACCACCACGGTGTCCGGCCGCCGCAGCTTGTAGGTCACCTTGCGACCGGGGAGCGGCGCGGTGGCCTTCTCGAACAGCGCGTCCAGGCTCTCGGCCCCGGGTGGAAAGGCGCGGGATTCCAGGGTCACGCGCCCGTCCTGGCTCTGCCAGCGGGTTCCGGAGGGCAGGGCGGTCCGCTTCGCCAAGAGGCGCTCGGGCACCCCCATCACGGCGCCGGTCCCGGGATCGACCGCGACGCGGAAGCGCGCCGCGTTCCGCGCAGCCGCGCCGGCGGCCAGCAGCGCCGCCCGCTCACGCGGATCGAGGGGGTCGGCCCCGCCGGTCCGGGCGGCGTAGGCGGTGAGCGCCTCGTAGGTCCGGCGCCCGAAGGCGCCCGACACCACTGCGTTGAAGGCGCCGGTCCAGACCAGGGCATCCTGGAGGGCCTTGCGGTCGGCCTCCGGAAGGGCTTCGAAGCCGGCCTTCATGGCCTCGAAGGCGGGGTCGACCGGCGCTCCGACCGCCGGCACGGATCCGGGAGCGGCCCGGGCGGGCGCCGGCCGGTCCTGGGCCGCGACCGCTCCGGTGCCGAGGGCGATCAGGATCGCCAGGGCCGTCGCGCGCCGGGCGCGGCCGCGCGGGGCGCCCGGGATCCGACACCGCGACGCGTCACCCGAAACCATTCTCGCCCCCCGACGCTCGTCGGGCCGATCCTGGCAGAGGCCGTCGCGACAGGCCAGATCAATCCGGCCCCGGCCACCGTGCGTCCGGGACCGCGATGCGCTACAGGGCGGAAGTCCGGCCCTGGGCGGCGGCCGGCTCCCGGACCGGTCGTCCGGCCACGCAATGCCGCCACGGTTCGACGCGGGGCCCGGCATGAGCGACACGAACAACACCTTCAGGAAGGCGCCCAAGCGCAAGGCCGCCAAGGGCAAGAGCATCAGCGTGTCGCCGGAGATGCGGCAGGCCTACGCCGACCTGATCCAGGAGCGCGCGGAGAAGCAGGAGGCCTACGGCCGGCATCTGCCGCAGGACGAGACGCGGCGGCGGTAGCGCGAACGGTCAGGGGAAGCTGCCGCCCAGAAACGGCCTCAGCGCCTGCGCACGAACTCGGTGCGCAGCACCAGACCCTTGATGGTGGCGTGGCGGCAGTCGATCTCTGCCGAATCGTCCGTCAGTCGGATCGAGCGGATGACCGTGCCCTGTTTCAGGGTCTGGTTGGCGCCCTTGACCTTGAAGTCCTTGATCAGCGTGACCGAACCGCCGTCGGCCAGGACGTTGCCGGCCGCGTCACGGACGGCCGTCGCCTCGGGGGCAGCCGCACCGGGCGGGAGCCATTCGCCCGTCGCCGCGTCGTAGACGTAAGCCTCGTCGTCGCCACTCAAACCCCCGCCCCCTTTCGGTTCGGGGCCGGGTCCCGTCAGGATCTCCTGGGCCCTCCACCCGCGCGCCTTCCAGTACAGCGAGTCGGCGCGGGACGCCGGGAGCCGAGTTGATCGGCCCGGCCCCGCGCGAGAGCGACGGGGCCGGGCCGATCGAGAGCCTTACCGCTTCAACGGCCCGGCCTCGATCACGTCCTCGACCGTGCGCAGGCCGGCGCGCGGGGAGTTGACGAGGCAGGCCATGTTGCCCGGCGGGTGCTGGTTCTTCCACATCTTGGTGTGGGCCTGGGGGATCTTGTCCCAGGGGAAGACCTCGCTCATGCACGGGTCGATCCGCTGGTCGAGCACGAACTGGTTCGCCGCCGAGGCCTGCTTGAGGTGGGCGAAGTGCGAGCCCTGGATCCGCTTCTGCCGCATCCAGACGTAGCGGGCGTCGAAGGTGATGTTGAAGCCGGTCGTGCCGGCGCAGAACACCACCATGCCGCCGCGCTTCACCACCAGCGCCGAGACCGGGAAGGTGGCCTCGCCGGGATGCTCGAACACGATATCGACGTCCTGCTTGCCAGTGATGTCCCAGATCGCCTTGCCGAACTTCCGCGCCTCCTTGGTCCAGGCGTGGAACTCGGGGCTGTTGACCTTCGGGAGCTGGCCCCAGCAGTCGAAGTCCTTGCGGTTGATGACGCCCTTGGCGCCGAGGCTCATCACGTAGTCGCGCTTCGACTCGTCCGAGATCACCGCGATGGCGTTGGCACCGGAGGCCGCGCAGAGTTGCACGCCGAACACGCCGAGGCCGCCGGAGGCACCCCAGATCAGGACGTTCTGGCCAGGCTTCACCGTGTGGGGGGCGTGGCCGAACAACATGCGGTAGGCGGTGGCCAGCGTCAGCGTGTAGCAGGCCGCCTCTTCCCAGGTGAGGTGCTTCGGCCGGACCATGAGCTGGCGGGACTGCACCCGGCAGAACTGCGCGAAGGACCCGTCGCCGGTCTCGTAACCCCAGATGCGCTGCGAGGGCGAGAACATCGGGTCGCCGCCGTTGCACTCCTCGTCGTCGCCGTCGTCGCGGTTGCAGTGGACGATGACCTCGTCGCCGACCTTCCAGCGCTTCACCTTGGAACCGACCTTCCAGACGATGCCGGAGGCGTCGGAACCCGCGATGTGGTACTCGCCCTTGTGGACGTCGAAGGGCGAGATCGGCTCGCCGAGGCCAGCCCAGACGCCGTTGTAGTTGACGCCCGCAGCCATGACGTAAACCAGCACCTCGTCGTCGCCGATCTCCCAGACCGGCAGCACCTCGAGCTGGTGAGACTGCTCCGGCGGCCCATGGCGCTCGCGACGGATCGCCCAGGCATACATCTTGGCCGGCACGTGACCCAGCGGCGGGATCTCACCCATCTCGTAGAGGTCCTTGACCTCCCCGCCCGTCGGACTGATCGCAGCGCTCGCCGCCATCTCACTCTCCTCTCGTCCCGCGTGTTGCTCACGGCCGCGGTTCTCCTTCGCGCTATAGCGGCGATGTCGAGGGCGTCCAAGTGGGTCGAAAGTCGAAACCCCACGGTTTCCGACCTGAAAAAGCCGTCGGCAAAGGGCCGCCGCTCACGTATTCAAATTCGCCTTCCCGCGCGACCAAGTATTATTCGCCCGCCGCGTTGCAGGTCACAAGCCCGAGACCTTAGGCGCCGCTCTCGCGGACGTTTAGGTGGACTTTATACCAGCCACCGAAACAGGCGTGTCGGCGCCGGCACCCTCAAATCCCGCTGTCGTCGCGCACAAGTTTTTTAAAGGCCGTCGGCCGCATGCGGGAGGCTCTTGCACTTCCGTCGCGGATGACGCGTGGCCAAGCCTTCGCTACGGTGGCCGCACGACCGCGCCCGGCGCGGATACAAAGATCACACGGAGGCGAGGATGGGCGCGAGCGTCGCGGAGACCAAGAGCGACAAGTCGAGCCGCGATAAGCCCTGGATCATCCGCACCTACGCGGGGCATTCCACCGCGGCGGAGTCGAACAAGCTCTATCGCGGCAATCTCGCCAAGGGCCAGACCGGACTGTCGGTGGCCTTCGACCTGCCGACCCAGACCGGTTACGACCCCGACCACGAGCTGTCCCGCGGCGAGGTCGGCAAGGTCGGCGTCTCGATCGCGCATCTCGGCGACATGCGGACCCTGTTCCAGGACATCCCGCTCGCCCAGATGAACACCTCGATGACGATCAACGCCACGGCCCCCTGGCTGCTGGCGCTCTACCTCGCGGTGGCCGAGGAGCAGGGCGCGCCCATCGCCGCCCTCCAGGGCACGACCCAGAACGATATCATCAAGGAATACCTGTCGCGCGGCACCTACGTGTTCCCGCCCGCGCCGTCCCTCCGGCTCACCAAGGACGTGATCCTGTTCACGACCAAGAACGTGCCGAAATGGAACCCGATGAACGTCTGCTCCTACCACTTGCAGGAGGCGGGGGCGACGCCGGTCCAGGAACTCTCCTACGCGCTGGCCATCGCCATCGCGGTCCTCGACACCGTGCGGGAGGATCCGGAGTTCGACGCCGAGAGCTTCCCCGAGGTGTTCGGCCGGATCTCGTTCTTCGTGAACGCGGGGCTGCGGTTCGTCACCGAGATCTGCAAGATGCGGGCGTTCTCGGAACTCTGGGACGAGATCGCCCGGGAGCGCTACGGCATCGACGACCCGAAGAAGCGCATCTTCCGCTACGGCGTGCAGGTGAACTCCCTCGGGCTCACCGAGCAGCAGCCGGAGAACAACGTCCACCGCATCCTGATCGAGATGCTGGCGGTGACGCTGTCCAAGCGTGCCCGCGCCCGCGCCGTGCAGTTGCCGGCCTGGAACGAGGCGCTCGGCCTGCCGCGGCCCTGGGACCAGCAATGGTCGATGCGGATGCAGCAGATCCTGGCCTTCGAGACCGACCTCCTCGAATACGACGACATCTTCGACGGCAGCCACGTGATCGAGGCGAAGGTCGAGGAGCTGAAGGCCCAGACCCGCGCCGAGCTGGAGCGGATCGGCGGCATCGGCGGCGCGGTCGCCGCCGTGGAGACCGGGGCGCTCAAGCGTGCGCTGGTGGAGTCGAACGCCCGGCGGATCTCGGCCATCGAGGCGGGCGAGCAGATCGTCGTCGGCGTCAACAAGTGGCAGCAGGGCGAGCCGTCCCCGCTCACCGCCGGGGAGGGGGCAATCTTCTCCGTCTCCGAGACCGTGGAGATGGAGGCGCAGACCCGCATCCGCGAGTGGCGCGGCGGCCGTGACGAGCGGGCCGTGGGTCAGGCCCTCGACGCCCTGGAGCAGGCGGCACGCTCGGGCGCCAACATCATGCCGCCTTCCATCGAGGCCGCGAAGGCTGGCGTCACCACGGGCGAGTGGGGCGCCCGCCTGCGCGCGGTGTTCGGCGAGTACCGGGCGCCAACGGGCGTGACGCTGGAGACGGTCTCGTCCGGGGCGGCCGAGGAGGCCAAGCTCCTGATCGCCGATCTCGGCGAGCGGCTCGGCGAGACGCCGAAGCTGGTCGTCGGCAAGCCGGGCCTCGACGGCCATTCCAACGGCGCCGAGCAGATCGCGCTCCGCGCACGGGACGTGGGTTTTGACGTCACCTACGACGGCATCCGCCAGACCCCGGCCGAGATCGTCGCCAAGGCGCGTGAGACCGGCGCCCACGTGGTCGGCCTGTCGATCCTGTCGGGCAGCCACGTGCCGCTGGTGCGGGAAGTGAGGGCCAAGATGCGCGAGGCGGGCCTCGACTACATTCCCGTCGTGGTCGGCGGCATCATCTCGCCCGAGGACGAGCTGGTCCTCAAGAATATGGGCGTGCGCGCCGTCTACACGCCGAAGGACTACGCCATCGACCAGATCATGGTCGGCCTCGCCAAGGTGGTGGAGAAGCATCTGGATCGCCGCGACGGCCAGGAGGATCGGCCGCGAGAGGAGGCGCAGGTCTACTGATCGGGAAGACGCTCCCCCTCACGGTCGTCCTCGGGATCGCGTAGGACGGCGCATGCCGTCCGCGCTGCCCACGCTCATCCTGCTCGCCGTCCCGCTCACCGCCGCCTTGTCGGCCGGGCTCATCCTGCGGCTGCGTCCGCTCCTGCAGCGCTACGCGCTGGCGCGGCCGAACGCCCGCTCCAGCCACACGGTTCCGACCCCGCAAGGAGGGGGAATCGCCGTTGTGACGGCGCTTGTCACGATCTCGGGCCTGTTCATCGCGGCGCCGGAGATCGGCGGACGGCCGGACTGGATCTGGCTTGCCGGCTGCGCTCTGGCTTTGGCACTGCTGGGTGCCGTCGACGACATACGTCCCCTGCCGGCCGCGCTGCGGCTCGCCGCACAGGCGGCGGCGGTCGGCCTGCTGGTCTGGCATCTGGACGGGCGGCTGATACCAGGCATCCCATCCTGGCTCGAACGCGGCCTCGCCGTCGTCGCCGGCGTGTGGTTCGTGAACCTGGCGAATTTCATGGACGGGCTCGACTGGATGACCGTCGCGGAACTCGTCCCGGTCACCGGCGCCCTCCTGCTGCTGGGCCTTGCCGGCCCCCTGCCACCGCTGCCGACGATGGTCGCGGCCTGTCTCCTGGGCGCGATGCTCGGCTTCGCGCCGTTCAACCGGCCTGTCGCGACGCTTTTCCTCGGGGATGTCGGGTCGCTGCCCATCGGCCTCGTCACCGGCTGGCTGCTCTGGCATCTGGCCGTGGCGGGCAGCCTCGCAGCCGCCGTACTGCTGCCGCTGGTCTACCTGGCGGACGCCACGCTGACGCTCATCGCCCGGGCCGCCCGGGGCGAGCGGGTCTGGGAGGCGCATCGAGGACACTACTACCAGCGCGCCACCCTTAACGGACTGACGGTCTCGGGCGTGGTGGGTTCGGTGTTCGCCGTCAATCTCGCCCTGGCGGCGCTTGCCGCCGCGACCTTGCTTTGGCCGTCCTGGACGGTCACGCTCGCCGCTCTCGCGGCCGGACTCGCCCTGGTCGCGAGCCTGCTCCGCCGCTTTGCCCGCGCCCCGGCGCGGACTCCAGCCGAAGGTGCCACTCAGCCTTGACCGGACTCATCGCGCTCACCGGGGCGACCGGGTTCATCGGACGCCACCTGCTCGCCGATCTCACTGCGCGCGGCTACCGGGTCCGGGTCCTGCTGCGCCGGCCGACGGCTCTGCCGCAGGGCGCGGCGAGCGCGGTGGTCGGCGACCTGACGCGGCCGATCAACATGGCGGCGGCGCTGAGTGGCGTCGACGCGGTGGTGCATTCGGCAGGCCTCGCTCACGCCATGTCGGGGGCCCCGGAGGACGATTATCGGACGCTCAACACCGAGGCGACGCGCAAGCTCGCGGAGGCCGCGGCCCGGGCGAAGGTGCGCCGCTTCGTGTTCCTGTCGTCGATCCGCGCCCAGGTCGGGGCGAGCGCCCCCGGAACGGTCGGGGAGGGCGATCCCGCGGCGCCGACCGATGCCTACGGCCGCTCCAAGCTGGACGCCGAGCGGGCGCTCGCCGAGACCGGACTCGACTGGGTCGCCCTGCGCCCGGTCCTGGTCTACGGCGCGGGCGTGAAGGGCAACATGGCGGCGCTCCTTCGGCTGGCACGCACTCCCTATCCGCTGCCCCTCGGCGGCCTGGCGGCGCGGCGCTCGCTGATAGCGCTGGAGAGTTTGTCGAGTGCGGTCGATGTCGTGCTGCGGGCGCCGGAGCCGCTGAACCGGGCCGTTATCGCCGCCGACCCGGATCCGCTGAGCCTGCCTGAGATGATCGCAGCCCTGCGCCAGGGACTGGGTCGGAGCCCAGGCCTGATCCCGGTGCCGGTCGGGCTGCTGAAGCTGGCCTGCCGGGTGACCGGCCGGGACGCAGAATTCGCCCGCGTCGCCGAAGGACTGGTGGCCCGCGTCGACGGACTTGCATCCCTCGGCTGGCGTCCGGCCGGTCCGACTCGGGACGGGCTCGCGCGGCTTGCGCGCGACGGTGGATGAGCGTCCTGGGCGGCTGGATCAGCCGATGACGGCGGGCGTCGCGCCGGCGGGCGCCTTGAGTCCGGCATTGGTCCCAGTGGGGGATGCCGACGGACGCGCGGCCCGCTCCGTAGCGCGCTCCCTGAAATGCGGCACCGCAGCTTCGAAGACAGCCTCGGCGGCGGCCCGGTCGCCCGCCGCAACGGCGGCCCGCAGCTGCGCGACCCAGGCCTCGAGGCGGGCCCGGTCCGCGAAGACCGGTCGCGCCGCCATCACTCCGTCAATGCCCGGCAGGGCGACCCGGGGTTCCTCGCGGGCGAACAGGATCTCGTTGAGCCGCTCGCCGGGTCGCGCCCCGGTATAGGCGATCTCGATCTCCGCGCCGGGCTCGAAGCCGGCGAGCCGGATCATCCGCTCGGCGAGCTCAGCGATCCGGACCGGCTGGCCCATCTTGAGCACGTAGACGGCGGCGCGCTCCGACGCGGCGCCCCCGCGTGCCTCGCCGTCCGCGTGGGAAGCGGCCGTCAGCACGAGGTCGCAGGCCTCGCGCACGGTCATGAAGTATCGGACCATGTCGGGGTGGGTGACCGTCACCGGGCCACCCCGGGCGATCTGCGCCTTGAACACCGGCACGACCGAGCCGACGGAACCCAGCACGTTGCCGAACCGGACGGCGATCAGTCGGGTCGGATGGCCGGGCTTGGTCGACAGTTCCGCGTCGAGGGCCTGGGCGACCATCTCGGCGAAGCGCTTGGTGACGCCGAGTTGCGAGACCGGCTCGATCGCCTTGTCGGTGGAGATCATCACCAGCGTCCGGGCACCCGCCGCGACCGCGGCCTCGGCGACGTTGATCGAGCCGAAGACGTTGGTCTTGATCCCTTCCTGCCAGTCCCGCTCCAGATAAGGCACCTGCTTCAACGCGGCGGCGTGCAGCACGTAATCGGGACGGAACGCCGCGATCACCGCGCGGGTCCGCTCTCCGTCGCGGATATCGGCCAGGACGCCCGTGACCTCGGCCTTGGCGGCCAGGACCGCGGGATGGCTCAGGATACCGTGGAGCGCCGGCTCGGAGGATTCGAGCACCAGCACGGCGGCTGCCCCGAAGGCCACCGCCCGCAGGCAGATCTCCGAGCCGATCGACCCGCCGCCGCCCGTCACCACGACCCGGCGTCCGGTGAGGAACGTCTCCAGGCGCGTCCGGTCGATGGACACGGTCGGCCGCAGCAGCAAATCCTCGATTTCAAGGGGCGCCAGTTCCGGCCCCTGGACGCCCTCGCCAAGGCCGACGACGCGGGCAAGCGGCAGGCCGAGGCGCCGGGCGCGGGCGATCAGGTCGTCTGGGGCCGCCTCAGGTACGAGGGCGCTCGGCGCGGCCACGAGCCGCCGCACCGGCTCGCCGCGGGCGGCGAGATCGGCAACCACCCGCTCAAGATCCGGGAAGCCGCCCAGGACCGGCACGCCGCGCATGAACTGGCCGCGCTCGTCCGCCCGCGGCGACAGGATGCCTCGTGGCGCCAGCTTCCTCACCGAGCCGGCCTCGATGGCGCGGATCAGCACGTCGATATCGGCGCCGCGTCCGAGGAGCAGCGTCGGCACGGTGGCGGCCCGCGCGCTCGACTGCCGGGAGCGGGTGTCCTTGAGATAGCGGAACGCGAGCCGCGTGCCGCCGAGGAAGAAGATCTGCAGCACCCAGTAGAGCAGGATCGCGATCTTGCCGAAGAAGTAGAAGCCGTAGAGATCGGCCGAGACCAGGACCCAATCGGTGACCAGAAGCGCCAGCGCCAGCACGCTGGCCGCCCGGACAATGCCGGCGAGATCCTGCAACGAGGCGAAACGCCACTTGGTCCGGTAGAGGCGGAAGCGGCCGTAGACCAAGCCGGCGAAGACTAGGAACGGCGGCAGCAGCAGGGGTAGGGCATGCAGGCGCTCGGCCAGCATGCCGCCCTGGAAGCGGAACAGGAAGGTGAGCACCACGGCGGCAACGGTCGCCGCGAGGTCGTGGGTCACCATCACCGCGGTCTTGTAGAGGCGCTGCTGCATCGGGGGCCGGATGGGATGCCGCGGGGTATCCGCCGCGGCATCGGCGCTGTCAACGCACAGGGGACGGCGCGCCAAACGGAGGCGCGACCGCAGATCCGGCGACCCGTCCGGCTACTTGATGGGCGAGCCGGAAAACCCCGCCTTGAAAGTCCGCTGGTAGATGCGGCCCTTCACGGGATCAAGCTTGTCGAGCATCAGAATCCGGACGCGCTCGTTGAAGTCTTCCGTGGTCACCGTCTGTGCCCGGCCGGTGATCAAGATTCTCGCCATTATCGCCTCCACAACGTCGCCCAGAGCACTGAATTGCGCGGAGGGTTGTTTTTACTTGGGAAGCCGGCGTCAGATTACAATCAGAACAGATAATAAATCGTCGGACTCAAGTCAGCGCCCGGGCCGCGGCACCGGCCGCGTCGTCCACGCGATCGATGTCCGGCGCATCTATGTGCCGGTAGCGGGCCTGGATCAGCCCGAAGGCACCGAAGGCGACGTGGCCCGCTGCCGCCAGCCCGAGCAGAACCCAACCGTAAGGCTGGGCACGCAGCAGCGCGAAGGCTTCGGTCAGCCCTTTGGCGTCGGACGAGCGCTGGTGCCACGCCGCCGCCACGAGGAAGGCGCCGATGATCAGGAAGGCCAAGCCCCGCGCCGCGTAGCCGAACCGTCCGATCGGGCCGGCCCAGCGGTCACGGGCCCGCGCGTCGAGGCTGAGCCGGTCGGTGACGTCTCCGCGCCAGGCCTTGCCGAGGAAGCCGAAGCCGCCGCCAACGACCGCGAGACCGCCCAAGGCCACGAGCCAGCGGCCGAACGGCTTGGCGAGCAACCACGCGGTCCAGTCGTGCATGCCGTCGCCGCCGCCCATACCGAGACCGAGGCTGAGTGACGCCGCGCTCGCCGCGAGGCCGAGATAGAGTCCGGCGCTGATCAGATGGGCGCCGCGCACCGCGAGGCCCTTGGCCGAGGTGCCCCGCCGGTCGGCATCCGTGATTCCCTCGACGAGGCGCCAGAGGGCGAAGCCGACGAGGCCCAGCGCGATCAAGCCGACGATGGCCGCGCCGAACGGGCCGGCCATCACCGCCCGCAGGGCGTCCTTGCTGTCGCCAGCCCGCCCGCCGTGCCCGAGGGCCGCCAGCAGGGCCAGCGCGCCGACCACGAGGTAGACCCCCCCCCGGGCGCCGTAGCCGAAGCGGGCGATGCGCTCGATCGAGTTGCGACCGCCGGGGAAGGCGCTCATCGACGGAACCGGGAAGATTGGGATCGGTGACACGGCAGGAGCGGCATCGACGGGCGGCCTCCGGTGAAGCGGGACCGATCAACGCCCGGCGGCGCGCACCCGATCCGTTGCCGGCGCGACTTCGAGGCGGTCCTACATGGGCGTCCGGTCCGCCCGACCGGCGAGCGCCACGTAGAAGCCGAGTCCGTCCTGGGCCGGCAGGGTCTGCAGGCGCTCGATCAGGCCGCGGCGCTTCGCGTCGAGGAGCAAGCGTCCCGCCGGCTGGAACAGGGTCTCGCCGCCGCCGTCCGGGGGCGGGTCGAGCCGGATCGCCACAGTCTTGCCCTTGGCGAAACGGCTGCGCTCCAGCATGTCCTTCAGCGATGCCTCGGCGGTCGCCCGGTTGGTGCCCCGCAGGTCGAGCACCGACTCCGCGTCGGTCACGCCGAGGGAACCGCGCAGCTTGGCAGCGTAGAAATCTTCGAAATGGGGCAAGTCAGTGCCTTGATGCTTGGCCGTTCGATGATGTGGGGTGCCAGCGCTCAGAAGGCGAGGCCGCGGTCGATGTCGCGCACCGGCACAGCGCCGTCGAGGTCCGGCGGCGGCACGGTGCCGTCGAGCCCGACAGCCGCGACGCTCCAATCCTCGCCCGCCCGCCGCCAGACCGCGATCCGCGCCTCGTCGGAACAGACGATCGGGAATGTGCTGAGGCTCGGCACGGTCCGGTAGAAGTCGATCTTACGCCCGCAATCGAGGCTCATGGTCGTGGGGGAGAGAACCTCGGCGACGCGGAGCAAATCCGCGGCGCAGCCGTTCGGCACGGGCGGTCCGACTTGCACCACCACCTCGGGGATCGGTGCGACATCGTCCATGGCGTCGCTGAGGATCGCCAAACCGGGCATCGCACTGCAGCCTTTGCCGTCGGTGAGGTCGTCGTTTCGACGGATCAAGTCGGCGACGATCGCCTGATGCCGCTCCCGCGGCGGCGCCATGAGCACAGGTTCGCCGTCGAGCGGTGCCCAGCGCTCCTCATCCGGTCGCGGCTCCAGCCAGCGCTTGTATTCTGCGACGCCCTTGCGCGCGTCGCGCCTCACGGCCAATGCCACGGCAGCCTCCGATCGCGACTCAGAGGCTAGCACGGAGCGGGCTTTCCGGCGATGGATTCAGTCGGCGTTGAGCTGCGCCAAGGCGGAGGGCGCGCCGGCATCCAGGAAGCGCTGCGGATCCACCGGCTCGCCGTCGACCCGGGTCTCGTAGTGCAGATGCGCCCCCGTGGAGCGCCCCGTCGAGCCGACGAAGCCGACCACATCGCCCGCAGCGACGCGCTGACCGGGGCGCACGGCGATGCGGGCGAGGTGGCCGAACCGGGTCGTCAGGCCGCGGCCGTGATCGATCTCGACCATGTTGCCGTATCCCCCGGCGAACTCCGCGGCCGTCACCCGGCCCGACGCGGTGGCGCGGGCGGTCTCGCCGTACTCCGCCTTCAGATCGAGTCCGGTATGCAGGGCGAGGCCGCGGGTGAACGGGTCGAGCCGGGTGCCGAACGGGCTCGACACGGTGGCCGCGCCCCGGATCGGACGCCTCAGAGGCAGCGCGGCGGCGAGCCGGCGCAGGCGCTCGCCGTCGCCGAGGGCCCGGCGCACCAGCGCCAGGCCGGCCTCGAAGCCGGCCCCATCCAGCCCTCGAGCGTCCAGCGGAACCAGCGGGCCGCCGATGCCGGCGGTCGGGACGGGTGCGTCGAAGCGGCCGGGGTCGAGACCGGTGCGGCCGATCAGGCTGCGCAATTGCCGGACCTCGTCCTCGGCCCGGCCGGCTAGGCGGACGAGGCGCTCGCCCTGCGCCGCCTGCAGGCCGTCGAGACGCGCCTCCAGTCGGATGAGACCCAGCTCGGCGTCGCGCGCGCTCTGGCGCGGAAGCGGGCGGATGGCGGGGCGAAGCACGTCGGCCTCCTCGGACGGGCGCAGGAAGAGACCATCGCCGCCGGCATCGCGAGCCGATGGCAGTGCGCCTGTGACGACCGGATCAGACAAGCCTCGCCGTTCCAGGACCGTCAGGGCCGCCCCGCGCCGCTCCAGCTCGGTTTGACGCTCCAGCGCCGCCGAGACCCGGTCGCTCAGGGCCGCCTCGGTGCCGGCGCGGGCGCGCCGGTCCCGATCTAGCAAGTCCTGAAGGGTGACGATCCGCGCCTCATACGCGTCCCGCATCGCAGCCTGACGGGCCACGAACCCGGCGAGCACCTCGTCGTGGAAGACGATCAGGTACGAAGCCCCGAGGGCCCAAGTGAGGGCGAGACCGAAGCCCGCGGCGAGCCAGGGCATGGCCCGACGGGGCAGGACGCGCGAGAAGATCTTGGAACACAGCATCGGGACGGCCCCGCGGGAGCCGTCATTCAAGCCTCAGTAAGGTTAAAGATCCGTCGAGAGCCGGGTTGAGCCCGCTCGGCTTCCATCACGACAGGGCGCGGGCCGCCTCCAGCACGGCTTCGGCATGGCCCGGCACCTTCACCTTGGGCCAGATCCGGGCAATGCGGCCGTCGCGGTCGACCAGCACGGTGGTGCGCTCTACGCCCATGTACTTGCGGCCGTACATGCTCTTCTCGACCCAGACGCCGTAGGCCTCGAGGACGCCCTTGTCCTCGTCTGAGGCCAGCGGGAAGGCGAGCCCGTACTTGCCGCAGAACTTGTCGTGGCTCTTCACCGGATCCGGCGAAAGGCCGACAACCTTCACGTCGGCCTCCGCGAAGGCCGGCAGGAGCGCGTTGAACGCCTGCGCTTCCAGGGTGCAGCCGCTCGTGTCGTCCTTCGGATAGAAGTAGAGCACGATTTTGTGACCGCGGAGGGCGGAGAGCGCGACGCGACCTCCCGCGGAGGCGGGCAGGTCGAAATCAGGGGCGGAGTCGCCCTCGGACAAGGACATCGTGCCTTCCTTTCGGCCGATTGATGATGTGCAATCGATTGGGTGCGCGGCATCACAAGGTTGCGCCGTGCACGTCCGAGCCAAAACCGGAGTCGCGGCCGCTGTAAAGCGCGGGCGCGCTTCGATCCACCGGCCGCGGCGCCTGACGGTCCCGCGCGCAGAGCCCCCCGGAACAAGGGTCCCGATGGCGGACGAGACAACGTCGGCATGCAGACCCCGGGGGAGGGCACGGCGCGTCGGAGGTGTCTGCCTCGTGAGCGCCCTCGCTCTGGTGCTGCTCCTCGGCGCCGGGATCGGCGTTGTGGCCGTGCGCCTGTCCAATGGGCCGCTGCAGATCGACGGTCTCTCGCGCCGCGTCGCGACCGCGGTGGCCGAGCGGATCGGGCCCGGCTGGAGCATCGGGATCCGCGGCAGCAGCCTCGAGCTCGACCGCGAGAACGCCCTGAGGCTGCGTTTTTCCGGGCTCGATATCCGTAACCCGCAAGGTGCCCTGGTCGTCCGCGCACCTCTGGCGCTGGTCAGCCTGGACCTCTGGAGCCTGCTGCGGCTCAACCTTCAGCCGCGCTCCATCGAATTCCGCGAGACCCAGACCACCGCACTGGTTCACCGGGACGGGTCCATCGCCTTCGCGGCCTCGGAGGCCAACCACCCTGTCGATATCGAGCCGGTCACGCCGCCAAGCGTAGACGGAGTCCGGGGCAGCGTCTCGCCGCTCTCGGCCGCCATCGCGTCGATCTTCGGGGTGGTGCTCGATTCGAGCGGCGTAGTCGGAGCCCTCGACCGCGCCCGCGTGACCGACGCGCGCCTGCGCCTGATCGACGAGGACGGGCACGAGCGGGCGGTCTTCTCGCGCGTCAACGGGCTGTTCGGGCGCGATCCGGTGAATGGCACTCGCAACTTCGAGTTGCGTCTCGACGGACCGCACGGCGAGTGGCGCTTCGGCGGCTCGCTGCGCGATGGCGGCGAAGGGCGTGCGCGCTCAGGCGTCATCACGCTGGACGACCTGCCGGTGACCGACCTGCTCCTGCTCTCGGGCCAGTCGGGCCTGCCGCTGACCACGGATCTGAAAGTCTCGGCCCGCGCCGACGTGAGCCTGTCGGCGGGACGCATCCAGACGATGAGCGCCAAGCTCCACACCGGCGACGGCACGTTCCTGATCGAGGAGAAGGACTTCAATCCCGTCACCGTCGAGAGCCTGGACGCCAACCTGACCTGGGACGAGGCCGGCCGCGTCATGGAACTTGCCGGCCTGGATTATCGCGGGGCCGGCAACGCCGTGCACCTGACGGGGGCGTGGAAGGGGAGCCCTCCCGATGCGGGCACGACCTGGACCGCGACGCTGGCGAGCCGCGACGCCACCTTGCGCGGGGCGACATCGAAGGACGCGCCGGTGAAGATCGGCGCGCTGGATGCCCAGCTTTCCGGCCGTGACGGCGGCATCGCCATCGATGCGCTCACCCTGTCGGCCCCGGGCGTGTCGGGAACGATCACCGGGACCATCGGCACCTCGGCCGACGATGGGGGCCTCACGCTCCACATTGTCGGCCATGACGGCGAGGTCCGGACCGGACTGCGCCTCTGGCCCGAGCATATCGCGCCGCCGGCCCGGACCTATCTGGTGGACCAGCTGCGGCGCGGCCGCGTGGATTCCGTCGACATCCGGGTGAAGATGTCGGGCACGGTCCTGGCCGCCGCGACCCGGGGCGAGCCGGCGCCCGACGATTCGGTCCACATCAACTTCCACGTCTCGGACGCGGCGATCGACGTCACCGCCGACGCGCCGCCGGTGACGAAGGGCAACGTCGTCGGAACCATCACCGGGCGCTCGACCACGGTGCGCAACGTGACCGCCGAAGTCCACGGACCGGATGGTCGCGGACTCGCGATCTCGGACGGCAACTTCGTCATCCCGCAGATCACGCCGGACCGGGTGGTCGCGCAGATCGGCATGCGGCTCTCGGGTGGCGCCGACGGGATGGCCTCCGTCCTTCAGGCCAAGTTGTTCAAGAGCGTGATGAGCGTCGATCTCGACCCTGCCACGATCAAGGGCAGCGCGGATCTCCGCGTCGACTTCCCCCTCGATCTCAAGCACATCCCCGATCTGCCCGATCTTCCGGTGACGCTGACCGGCACGCTGGCCGACCTTTCGGTCGACAAGGTGATGGGCAAGGACCGGCTGGAGGCCGGCAAGTTCGCCCTGTCGTACGATCGGGGCGCCTTCGCGCTGAAGGGCGACGGCCGGGTCGCGGGGGCGCCCGTCTCGGTCGACATGCGCCAACCGAAGGTCGGGCAGCCCGGCGAGGCCGTGGTCAACCTCGCCCTGGACGATGCGGTCCGGAGCCGGAAGGGCCTGCCGACCGCGCCGCAGCTCACGGGCACGATCCCGGTCCGCGCCGTCGTGCCCATCGGCCGACCCGGTTCGGGAAAGCCGCCGATCAAGGTCGAAGCCGACCTCGCCAGGGCCGGGATCGACGGGCTTCTTCCGGGCCTGACGAAGCCCGCCGGCAAGGCGGGCCGGCTCACCTTCACCCTGGTGGACAACGGCCAGAGCCTCGAGCTGCGCGACTTCGCTCTCGACGCCGCCCCGGCCACAGCCCGCGGCAGCGTGACGATCACTCCGGACGGCGGGCTGGAGCGCGCGGACCTGACGAGCGTCAAACTCTCGCCCGGCGACGACCTGCGGGTGAGCCTCGATCGGATCGGGAGCGGCTACAAGGTCCTGGTCCGGGGGGCGGTGGTGGACGCGCGGCCGTTCCTGAAATCGCTCGGTGCGCCGGATCCCAAAGGCGGCAAGGAGGCGAAGGAATCGAACCCGAAGGATGTCGAGGCCGACATCCAGCTGCCGATCGTGACGGGCTTCAACGACGAGGCGCTGACCAGCGCGAAGCTGCAGCTCTCCCTCCACGGCAAGACTCTGCGCGCCGCCAACATCACCGGGCGGTTCCGGTCCGCCCCGTTCGCCGCCACGGTGACCCGCGAACGCGGGGCGCCGACGCTCGCCGTCGACGCCGCCGATGCCGGCGCGACCTTGCGCTTCGTCGACGTCTACCGCCGCATGTATGGCGGGCGGCTCAATGCCGGCATCGGCCTCAATGACGGCCCGCAATCCGGCGTGGTGCAGATCCGCGACTTCACCCTGCGCAACGAGCCGGCCCTGTCGAGCATCATGGCGCAGGGCCCGGAGGCGGCCGACACGGACGCGGCCCGCGGCCGCCGGGCCGCCCCGGGCCGGAGCGCCGGCGACGTCACCTTCGACCGGATGCGCGCCAACTTCGTGCGCAACGGGACCCGGGTCGATTTCAGCGATGCGGCGATCTCGAACGCCGCCATGGGCTTCACCCTGTCGGGCTGGCTCGATACAGGCCGCGAGCGCACCGACATGAACGGGACCTTCGTACCGCTGTACGGATTGAACAACGTCGCCTCGCAGCTGCCGCTGCTCGGGCCGCTGCTCGGCGGCGGGCACAACGAGGGTCTGTTCGCGGTCAACTTCCGCGTTTCCGGCAAGCTCGCCTCACCGGATGTGAGCGTGAACCCGCTCTCGGCGATCGCTCCGGGTTTCCTGCGCAAGCTGTTCAGCGCCGGGGGAGGCCCCTTCGCCGACGGCATGCCGGCGGTGCCGCAGCAATAGGGTGGCCGCCGTCCTACGGCGTGTCGATCAGCGCGCCGACAGGCGCGAAGCGGACCGTCTCGGGGATGCGGGAGGCCGATCGGCGCGGGCGGGAGAGAGCTTCGCCCCGCCGCCGACGGAGAGGCGAATCGCGCCGGACCGCCTTGGTGGGAACGCGGCACGAAAAAGCCCGGCGCGGCGAACCGCACCGGGCCGGCGCCAAGTCCGGAAAACCTACTTCTCCACGAAGGCCTTCTCGATCACGTAGTGACCGGCCTCGCCGTGGTTGCCCTCCTCGTAGCCGCGGCCCGAGAGCAGCTCACGGGTGTCGCGGATCATGTCGGGGCTGCCGCAGAGCATGAAGCGGTCGTTCTCGATCGACATCTCCGGCAGGCCGATATCCTCGAACAGCTTGCCCGAGACCATCAGGTCGGTGATCCGGCCGCGGTTGCGGAACGGCTCGCGGGTCACCGTCGGATAGTAGATCAGCTGGTTCGAGATCATCTCGCCCAGGAACTCGTGCTGGGGCAGGGTCTCGGTGATGGTCTCGCCGTAGGCGAGCTCCTGCACCTGCCGGCAGCCGTGGACCAGCACGACCTTCTCAAAGCGCTCGTAGGCTTCCGGGTCCTTGATGATCGACAGGAACGGCGCGAGGCCCGTGCCGGTGCCGAGCAGGTAGAGGTTCCGGCCCGGCAGCAGGTTGTCGAGCACCAGCGTGCCGGTGGGCTTCTTGCCGACGATGATCGGATCGCCGACCTTGAGGTGCTGGAGCTTGGAGGTCAGGGGCCCGTCCTGGACCTTGATCGAGAAGAACTCCAGCTCCTCCTCGTAATTGGCGGAGACCACCGAGTAGGCGCGCAGCAGCGGCCGGCCCTCGACCTCCAGGCCGATCATGGTAAACTCGCCGTTGCGGAAGCGGAACGCCGGATCGCGGGTGGTGCGGAACGAGAACAGGTTGTCGGTCCAGTGGTGGACCGACAGAACGCGCTCCTCGTAGAACTTGCTCATGGACGGATCAGACCTCGAATCCTCGGATGCTCGGCTCACGGCCCCGACGATTCGGGGCGCGCGGTTCGGCGGATCCCCGCCGCCCGGCTCGGGCGGGGGCGGATCCTCAGCACGTCCCCATGGGACGGCCCGCCGGGATCCGGACGATGAACACAGATACGCTGCTTCTTTCGCAGTTGCAGCACGCCCGTCAAGGCGCGCGGGGATCACACAGGCGAAAGAAGTGAACGACCTGGAATCGTTCGAATATTTAGCGTCATTCCGGAAGAGCTGCAGCCTCGCCGTGAGCATGGGAGGGTTGCCGCCGGGTGCACCGCCCCGGCCTGCTGTCAGGCGCGAAGATCGGGGCGGAGCGGCTTGAGCCCGGCCTCGATCTCGGCCCGGCGCGGCTCTAGGAACGGCGGCAGGGCGAGGCGCGCGCCCAGGGTTTCCAGGGGCTCGTCGGCCGTGAAGCCGGGCCCGTCCGTGGCGATCTCGAACAGGATGCCATTGGGCTCGCGGAAGTAGAGGCTGCGGAAGTAATAGCGGTCCACGGGACCGCTGGTCGGCACCCGGGCGGCCCGGAGCCGATCAGCCCAGGCGCCGTAATCCCCGTCCGGGATGCGGAAGGCGACGTGGTGCACGGCGCCCGCCCCCTGCCGGGCCTGTGCGGACGCGTCCGCGAGAAGCTGGAGCTCCGCGGCCGGGCCGCCGGGACCCATGGCGTAGACCTCGACCGGCCCGTCCTCGGTCTGGAACGCCCGGGCCCGGCGCATGCCGAGCACCTCGGTGAGGATTGCGGCGGTGCGCCCGATCTCCGGCACCGAGAGCCGGATCGGCCCGAGGCCGCGGATCTGGTAGGCCGCCGGCACCGGCGATCCGTCCCAGGGATGCTCCGGGCCGGTGCCGCCGTCATCGACCAGGGCGAGGCGCTGTCCCTCCGGATCCTCGAAATCCAGGGTCACGCGCCCGTCGCGGAGCACGGGCTCGGCCTCGACCATCCCGGCCTCGCGCAGGCGCGCGTGCCACCACGTCACCGCGCCCGCGCCGGGCACGCGCAGATGCGTGCGGGTGATGCTGTTGGAGCCGCGCCGTTCCCGGGCCGCCGGCCAGTCGAAGAAGGTGATGTCGGTGCCGGGGCTCGCCAGCCCGTCCGCGTAGAACAGGTGGTAGGCCGAGACGTCGTCCTGGTTCACCGTCTTCTTCACGAGGCGCAGGCCGAGCGTGCCGGTGTAGAAGGCGACGTTCTCCGCCGCGCGCGCTGTCACCGCGGTGAGGTGGTGGATGCCGGCGAGCTGCATGGGGGTCCGGGGGTTCGCGGCCTTCGGGCTCAGGTGGGAATCTTGATCGGTGCTGCGAGGATGGGGCAGGCGGGCGGCACTTGGTTGGGACGTATCACTGAGCGATACAGTTCGCGTCGTCCCGGGACACGGTCATGCCCATCCGGAGTGTCGCGAACGCGATGACGGAGGCGGTTTTCCAAGGTCGGCATCCCAGGAGCATTCCTGCCGCAATCCTCAATGTCGCGCGACGCAAGCTACGCCAGGTCCATGCGGCAGCATCTCTGCAAGATCTGAAGGTGCCGCCGGGCAACAAGCTTCACCCGCTGACGAAGGACTGTAACCGGCAGCACGCCGTTTGGATCAATGACCAGTTTCGGATTTGCTTCCGCTGGACCGAGACCGGCCCAGAGGCCGTCGAGATAGTCGACTACCGCTGATTGCGGGTGAAACCTGCGAGGATAGAGCAAACGACGATGGCCATTGCGTACGAGGCCGATACAACTCTCCCGCCGCTGCACCCTGGCGAGGTGCTGCGGGAGGACTTTCTCATCCCCCTGGGATTGTCCGCCGGTGCGATCGCGCGGGCCTGCCACGTACCCCGAACCCGGATCGAGCGGATTGCGGCCGAGCAGATCGGCATCTCGACCGATACGGCGCTGCGCCTCGGCCGGTATCTCGGCACGCGCGCGGACTTCTGGCTGAACCTGCAACGCCAGTTCGAGCTTGAGACGCGGAGCCGCACGCTTGGGCCGGAGATCGAGCGGATCGCACCTCTGGCCTCAGCAGAGGCCGCCTGAGCGCCTAAACGGGCTCAGGCGAGTGCTGCTCACAGCCCGACCGGACGACCCGCAGCGACCACCAGCATCCGGCCGTCCGCGAAGGTGCGGGCGGCGGCGCGGCGGATATCGGCCTGGGTCACGGCCGCCACCATCGCGTTGCGGCGGGCGATGTAGTCCATGCCGAGTTCCTCGAAGGCGATCTGCACCAGCTGGTGGGCGATCTTGGTCGAGGTGTCGAAGCCGAGCGCGTAGGAGCCGGTCAGGTAGTCCTTGGCCTTCTGCAGCTCGTCGTCGTCCGGCCCGTCGGCGATCAGCCGGTCGATCTCGTCGCCGATGACCGACAGCGCCTCGCCGACGCGCTCGTTCTTGGTGGCGGTGTAGCCCCAGGTCATCGCGGCCGAGCGGTGGCTGACCAGCGACGTTCCCACCGAATAGGCGAGGCCGCGCTTCTCGCGCACCTCCTGGAACAGGCGGGACGTGAAGGCGCCGCCGCCCAGGATGTGGTTCAGCACGTAGGCGGGGATGAAGTCGGGGTCGCGCCAGGGCACGCCGGCCATGCCGAACCGGATCACCGACTGGGGCACGTCGAGATCGACGACGACGCGGCGGCCGAGGTCGTGCACCTCGGTGCGCGGCACCGCCTTCAGCTCCCCGGCCTCCGGGAGGGTCCCGAAGGCGCGGTTCAGACCCTCGGCGAGCTGCTCGGCGCCGATCGCGCCGACCGCCGCCACCTTCACCCGGCCGCGGCCGATGATGCGGGCATGCATCGCCAGCAGGTCGTCCCGGGTGATCGCCGCGACGCTCTCGACCGTGCCGGAGGAGGGGCGGGCGTAGGGATGGCCGGCGAAGGCCTCCTTGAAGAAGCGGCGGGAGGCGAGCACGCCCGGATCGTTCTGCTGATAGCGCAGGCCGGCGATGACCTGGCCCCGGACCCGCTCGATCGCGTCCGGGTCGAGGCGGGGCTTGGCGAGCGCCAGGGCGAGGAGCCCGATCGCCTCGTCAGCGTGCTTGACCAGCATCTTGAGCGAGCCGCCAACGGCGTCGGGCCCGGCGTGGAACGACAGCTCGATCGCCCGGGCGGCGAGCCGCTCCTGGAACAGGTCGGAGGTGAGGTCGCCCGCCCCTTCGTCGAGGAGCCGCGCCAGCATCTGCGCGCAGCCGGACTTACCGGCGGGATCCTGCGCGGCACCGCCCTCGAAGGTGAAGGCCAGGGCGATCATCGGCACGACGGGGGATTCGACGTGCCACGCCTCGACGCCGGGAGCGGTCGACACCGGCAGCGCCGTGGTCGGCGAATTGGCGGCGGGGGCGGTGGTCTCGACCAGTGTCTCGGTCAAGCTCATGGGAACCTCATCTCTTCTCTCGGGCGGCGGCGGAGCCGGACAGGGCTCGCTTCGACGCGTCCCGCAGGCGGCCCAGGGCAGGGCCGCCGGGACGCGGCCGTCGCTACTCGGCGGCCATCGCGACCGGGGCGTCGGGATCCTGCGCCTTCGTCAGGTAGCCGGTGACCGAGCGGGCCGGCGTCAGCCAGTGCTCGGCGGCGCTCTTGAGGCGGTCCTGCGTGACCGTCTCGATGTCGGTCGGCCAGCGGCGGACCTCCTCGATGGTCTCGCCGATCGCCAGCGCCGAGCCGTAGATGCGGGCGAGCGACGACTGGCTGTCGGAGGAGTAGACGGTCTCGGCCACCAGGCGGGTCTTGGCGCGCTCGATCGCCTCCGCGTCGAGGGCCTCCGCGGGGGCGCGGCGCAGCACCTTGTCGACGGCCTCCTCCAGCTTCTCCAGGGGTACGCCCTCGGCGGGGACCGCGTAGACGGAGAAGCGGGTGTCGTCGATCGCCGAGCCCATGTACCAGGCGCCGGCATTCACCGCGAGGCCGGTCTCCATGACCAGCTTCCGGTAGAGGTAGGAGGTCGAGCCGCCGCCCAGCACCTCGGCGAGGAGTTCCAGATCGTGGCAGCCGCCGTTCCGGGCGGTGATGCAGGAGGGGGTGAGGTAGAGCCGCTGCAGGGTCGGCTGCTCGACCTTCGGGTCGGCGACGGCGACGCGGCGCAGGGCCTTCGGCTCCGGCTCCCGCGCCCGCAGGCGCTCCGGCCGGGCACCCTGCGGCGCAACGCGGCCGTAGGTGGTCTCGGCGAGGCGCCGGACCTCGTCGGGGGTCACGTCGCCGGCCACCACCAGGATGGCGTTCTCCGGCGTGTAGAAGCGCTTGTAGTAGGCCAGCGCGTGCTCGCGGTTCAGACCCTCGATCTCGTGCATCCAGCCGATGATCGGGATCCCGTAGGGATGATGCACGAACAGGGCGGCGGCCATCGCCTCGGAGAGCTGGGCGGAGGGGTCGGTCTCGACCCGCATGCGGCGCTCCTCCAGCACCACGTCGCGCTCCGGCGCAACGACGGCGTCGTCGAGGACGAGGCCGCTCATGCGGTCGGCCTCGAATTCCATCATCGTGCCGAGGTGGTCCCGGGCGACCCGCTGGAAATAGGCGGTGTAGTCGTAGCTGGTGAAGGCGTTCTCCTGGCCGCCCAGGCCCGACACCGCCTTCGAGAAGGCGCCGACCGGGTGCGTCTCGGTCCCCTTGAACATCAGGTGCTCGAGGAAGTGGGCGATGCCCGACTGTCCGAGCGGATCATCCGCCGAGCCGTTGCGGTACCAGATCATGTGGGTGGCGACGGGCGCCCGGTGGTCGGGGACGACGACCACGTCGAGGCCGTTGTCGAGGGTGAAGGCCGTCACTTCCGGGCCGCCCGCCTCGGAACGCCCGAACGGCGCGGCCTCGCCCCGGCCGGCGCTGCCGCCGAAGGACGAGCCCGGACGCAGCGGGAAGAGGTGGGGCGTCGCCTTCCTGAACAGGTGCATTCCGCTTTCCTTCTGCCGGCCCCGGACCCGGCGTCTCACGTCGGGACGCACGCGCGAATCGGGACCGTCCTGATCTCCGGGCGGCAAGAGCCGTACCGGGTCGAACGTCACATGTTGCCACGCCGAGTCGCCGTTGCAACGGCGACACGGCGACCTCGCTACTACTGGGCGCGCTGCCGGAGATAGGCCCCGGGATCGGCTTCCTCGCGCTCGCGGCTGGCGTTGTTGATCGGATCGCTCGACGACGGGCGGGCCAGCTTCTTCGGCGACTGGCGGTATCCGGTGGGCGGATCCGTCAGGACGTCGCGGTTCGGCTCGACGTCGGAGGGCTCGGCATTGGCGCTCTTGCCCTTGAGCAGGTCGAAGGCGCTGAGCAGGCTGTCGTCGCGGGTGTTGTCGCCGGGCTTGCGCTCGGCCTCGGTGGTCAGGCTCGCCCCGGCGCGACGGCCGCCCCGGATCTCGTCCACCGAGAGGGTGGCGTTGTTGTCGTCGTAGCGGCCGCGGGCCTGATTGCCCGACGGGCGGCGGCGCTCGGCGGCGGCGCGCTCGCGCTCGACGATCTCCGGGTCCTTCGGCCAGGCCGTGCTGGTGGAGCGGGCCCGGGGCTGCGGCAGGACCTTGCCGTCGAGCTTGGGCGGCATCACCAGCGGCGGGCGCTCATGATAGTCGATCGGATCCTGGCGCTTCTCCAGGAGGCCGATGCCCGAGAGCGCGTCGCGCATGAACTCGCCGCGCTCCTGCGCCCGGGCACCGCCTGCGCCGACGGACGCCAGGACGACCGCGGCGGAAAGGAGGGGACGAAGCCTGCGATGCCCGGTCATGCTGCCTCACGGGTTCCGGCCGGGAGGTCCGGCTCGGGGACGGCCGCGGCGCGGCCTGATCCGACGGGTCCCGGCCTGAGGCCGGTTTCCGGCGATCGTATGGCGCCTTGACCACGTTGCGCCAGGGCGGTGGTGCAGATGGACCTGTGTGTTGCGCGGATCACCGGCGCGGCGCGGGGTCGCCCGCGGCGGGCTCCTTCTGCGGCCGCCGTCCGGCCGGGGACAGGCTGTCGAGGATCAGGCCGATCACGCCCGCCACGATCGCCGCGTCGGCCACGTTGAACACGTACCAGGACCAGCGGCCGGCATGCAGGTGGACGAAGTCGAACACCGCGCCGTAGGCGGCCCGGTCGATGGCGTTGCCGAGCGCACCGCCGACGATGAGGCCCAGCGCCACCGCGAGAAGCCGCGAGCCCGCCCGGCGCATCCAGATCCCGAGGCCGAGGGCGGCGGCGAGCGACAGGATCACGAGGAACCAGCGCCCGAAACCGCCCTCCTGCTGGAACAGGCCGTAGGATACGCCCCTGTTCCAGACCACCACGAGGTCGGCGAAGGGCGCCAGCCGCCAGGGCTGCGTCAGCACGAGGTCGGTGCCGAGATACAGGCCGAGCTTCGAGGCCTGATCGAGGATCAGGGTGAGGAGGAGGGCCAGGAGGCCGGCACGGAAGGGGGTCATGAGCGCTGACCGAAGAAGCGCTGTCGCGCGCGCGCCTCTCCCTCCCCCCTCTGCGGGGGAGGGTACCCTGCGAAGCAGGGGGGGAGAGGGGAGCAGCGGTGCAGAAGAAGGCAGCGGCCTTCATGACGGTCACGCCGCATCCGGAAGCCGCGCTCCCCCCTTGCGGGACTTCGGCCCGACCCGACCGCCTTCGGGGGCCACCCTCCCCCGCAGAGGGGGGAGGGCGCTGTCGCGGGTATGATCACGCCGCGCTCGCCTCCGGATGCGCCGCGTCCCACTCACGGAGCGCCTGGGCGTCGCGGGGGGTCACGTCCGGAAAGTCCGGATCGCTGCCCACGCTCGTGCTGACCCGCCAGGAGCGGGCGCATTTGCGGCCCTGGGCCGGGCTCGGCACCACGGCGACGCCGCGGACCTCGTCGAGGCGGAAGGCGTCGGCCGGGCCCTCGCCCGCCGCCACCGTGATGTCCGAGGTGATGCAGGTATCGGCGAAGTCGCAGCCCTCGAGCGCGGCGAGCAGCTCCGGATCGGCCACGTAGACCGTCGGCGCCGCCTCCAGGCTCGCGCCGATCCGCTTGGCCGCGCGCTCGATCTCCAGGGCGCCGGTGACCACCCGCCGCACCCGCCGGATCTTCTGCCAGCGCTCCGCGAGGGCAGCGTCGAGCCACGCGGCCGGGGTCTCCGGCAGGGTCTGGAGATGCACCGAGCCGTCCTCGGACGGGTAGCGGTCGAGCCACGCCTCCTCGGCCGTGAAGGCCAGGACCGGGGCGAGCCAGATCGCGACGCGCCGGAAGGACTCGTCGATCACCTGCAGCGCTGCCCGGCGGCGCACCGAGGAGATCGGATCGCAGTACAGGGCGTCCTTGCGCACGTCGAAATAGAAGGACGACAGGTCGCCGGTCATGAAGCCGTTGAGCAGCGCCACCACCCGCTTGGTGTCGAAGGCCGCGTAGGCCTCGCGGATCTCGCCGTCGAGCTCGGCGAGCCGGTGCAGGATCAGCCGCTCCAGCTCCGGCATTTCTTTGAACGCGATGTCGTCGCCCGCGACCCGATGCGCCAGGGAGCCCAGCATCCAGCGCAGCGAATTCCTGAGCTTGCGGTAGGTCTCGGCAAACGTCTTGATGATCTCCGGGCCGATGCGCAGGTCGTCGGTGTAGTCGGAGGCGGCCACCCAGAGGCGCAGGATGTCGGCACCCGAATCCTTGATGACGCTCTGCGGCGCGACGACGTTGCCCTTCGACTTCGACATCTTGAGGCCCTTGCCGTCGAGCACGAAGCCGTGGGTCAGGACGATGTCGTAGGGCGCCCGGCCGCGGGTGCCGGCGGATTCGAGCAGCGAGGACTGGAACCAGCCGCGGTGCTGGTCCGAGCCCTCCAGGTACATGACCCGGTCCTTCCCGCCGTCGCGGACGCGCGTGACGCCCGCGAGCCCCGGGAAGGCTTCCGGATCGTCCAGCACGAAGGCGTGGGTCGAGCCGGAATCGAACCAGACGTCGAGGACGTCGGTGACCTTCTCGTAGGCGGCCGGGTCATGGTCCGGCGCCAGGAAGCGCTCAGCGGCGTCGTCCCGGAACCACGCGTCGGCGCCCTCGCTGGCGAAGGCGTCGCGGATGCGGGCGTTGACGGCATCGTCCTTCAGGATCTCGGCGGTCTCCCGGTGGACGAACACGGTGATCGGCACACCCCAGGCGCGCTGGCGCGAGACCACCCAGTCCGGCCGGTTGGCGACCATGCCGGTGATGCGGTTCTTTCCTTGAGTCGGCACCCACTGGGTGTCGTCGATGCCCTGGAGCGCCACCTCGCGGAGCGTCCGGTTGCCGAGCGAATCCACCGGCCGGTCCATGGCGATGAACCATTGCGGCGTGTTGCGGAAGATCACCGGCTTCTTGGACCGCCAGGAATGCGGGTACTGGTGGCGCAGCACCCCGCGGGCGATCAGCGCCCCGGCCTCCGTCAGCGCGGCGATGACCGCCTTGTTGGCGTCGCCCTTCTCGCCCTTGGCGGTGAGCACGCGGGTGCCGGTGAAGCCCGGGGCCGCCTCGGTGAGCACGCCGTCGGCGTCGACCGTGTAGGGGATGGTCGCGTCGATGCCGCGCTCGCGCAGCAGCCGCCCGCTGGCCATCCAGAGCTCGAAATCCTCGCGGCCGTGGCTCGGCGCCGTGTGGACGAAGCCGGTTCCGGACTCGTCCGTGACGTGGTCGCCGTCGAGCATCGGCACCGCGAAGGCATAGCCGAGCTTGGCCAGCGGATGGTCCAGGGTCAGGCCGGCGAGCGTCGACGGGCTCACGTCGCCCACGCGCTCGAACGCCTCGACCCGGGCGGCCTTGAACACCGTGGCGGCGAGGCTGTCGGCGAGCAGGTAGGTCTGGCCGGGGGTCGCCCAGTTGTCGGCCGGCGCCTCCGTCACCCGGTACAGGCCGTAGGCGATCTTCTTGGAGAACGCGACGGCGCGGTTGCCGGGGATCGTCCAGGGCGTCGTCGTCCAGATCACCACCCGGGCCGCCGCGAGGTCGCCCTCGGCGCCGGAGCGGATCGGGAAGGCAACGAACACCGTGTCGCTGACGTGCTCCTCGTACTCGACCTCCGCCTCGGCCAGCGCGGTCTTCTCGACCACCGACCACATGACGGGCTTCGAGCCGCGGTAGAGCTGGCCGCTCATCGAGAACTTCATCAGCTCGTCGGCGATCACGGCCTCGGCGGGGAACGCCATGGTGGCGTAGGGATGGTCCCAGTCGCCGGTGACGCCGAGCCGCTTGAACTCCTCGCGCTGCACGTCGAGCCACTGGGCCGCGAAGGTCCGGCATTCCTGCCGGAACTCGATCACCGGCACGTCGTCCTTGTTGCGGCCCTTGGCGCGGTACTGCTCCTCGATCTTCCACTCGATCGGCAAGCCGTGGCAGTCCCAGCCCGGCACGTAGTTGGCGTCGAAGCCGAGGGCGGTCTGCGAGCGGACCACCACGTCCTTGAGGATCTTGTTGAGCGCCGTGCCGATGTGGATGTTGCCGTTGGCGTAGGGCGGCCCGTCGTGGAGCACGAATTTCGGCCGGTCCCGGCCGCGGGCGCGCAGCGTCCCGTAGAGATCCATCTGCTTCCAGCGCTCGATGAAGAGCGGCTCGCGCACCGGCAGGCCGGCGCGCATCGGGAACTCGGTCTGCGGCAGGAACAGGGTCTTGGAATAGTCGCGGGCGGGCGCGGTCTCGGGGGCGGTCATCGGATCTCGCATCGGCGGTCGGGCCGGGAAGGCCGGCGGAATCGGGTCAGGCGGCAGGAGGATCCCGGACCTCCGCGCGGCCGCGCCGAAGCGGGCCCTCAGGCGGAGGCCGGGCCGGTAATTCGAATGGGGCGGCCGAAGCCGCGCAGGGCGCGCGAAGCGGGCATGCCCGGTTCTCTACCAGCCGCTCCGGCGCGAGGCCAGCGGCCGTGCGGATCACGCAGGGCTGAGAACGCGGGTCGACGCGACGAGGCTCCGCCCAGGAGCGGCGACCCCGTCAATCCGGGCCTGCGAAGCGGGGCCCCGGGATCCAGTTCCGCAACGGGCGGATGGCATGGCACGGTCGGCGGATCTGGATTGCCCGCCTCCGGCATGCCCCTTCGGGTCCGGGCTCGCCTGCGGCGCCCTTGGAATGACGGCGTGGTCGCTACGCATCACCCGGCACGCGGACGCGTTGCAGTCCGTCAACCCGAGATCCCCGCCCTGTCGGATCACGCGCCTGTGAAACCGGATGGGACCAATCGGCGTCTGAACCGTTGACCCACACTCTCCGCACGCGGTGGCGGCGCGGAGCCGACCCAGATCAACATCCGGGAGTAGACCCATGAAGAAGCTTCTGATCGCGACCCTCGCCCTCGCGCCGATCGCCTTCGCGGGGGCCGCGCAGGCCCAGGGCACGGTCCGCGGCGCCCAGCGCGGCGCCGAGGACGGCACGGCCGCGGCCGGCCCGGTGGGCGGCGTCGTCGGCGGCGCGGTGGGCGCGGCCACCGGCACGGTCGGCGGCGTGCTCGGCACCGATCCCGATCCGGCCCGCCGGGCCCGCGAGGATCGCCGCGAGGAGCGGATGGAGCGCCGGGAGCGGATGAGCCGCTAAGTCGCAGGGCCGGTCGCCTCAGGCGGCCGGCCGCGCCTCGCGGCGGATGGTCTCCTGCGCCAGGAGGTACAGGCCGGAGCCGACTACGATCATGGCGCCCGCCACGGTCCAGCGGCTCGGCAGGTCGCCGAACAGCAGGAAGCCGAAGGTCACGGACCAGAGCAGCTGCGTGTAGATGAACGGCGCCAGCACGTTCGCCGGCGCGCGGGCATGGGCCATCACCAGAAGCCAGTGGCCGAGCGTCCCGAACAGCGCGACGCCGAGGAGCAGGGCCCAGTGGGTCAGGTTCGCCGGAGCGGCCCAGATCCAGGGCAGGAGCGGCGCCATCAGCCCGAGGCCGGCGAGCCCCGTGTAGAACATGGTCGTGGCGGTCGAGTCGTAGGCCGCGAGCTTGCGCGTGATGATCGCGTAGAAGGCGTAGACCACGACGTTGGCGACGCAGAGCAGGGCGGCCGGGTGCATTCCGCCCAGGCCCGGGCGCACGATAACCAGCACGCCGAGGAAGCCGACGCCGATCGCCGCCAGCCGCGCCCGCGACGACCACTCGCCGAGCAGCGGTCCCGCCAGCAGCGCCACCGTGAGCGGGGCGGCGAACTGGATCGAGATCGTCTCGGCCATCTGCAGGTAGCGCAGGGCCAGGAAGTTCAGGGCCGTGGAGGCGAAGAGCAGCAGCGAGCGGACGATCTGGAGCGTCAGCCGCCGGCTCTTCACCACGCCCGGCGTGCGCACCGGGTTGATGAACAGCGAGATCATCGCGACGCTCGCGGCGTAGCGCATGAAGGTGGTGACCAGCGGGTCGACCCCGGCCCGCGCCAGCGTCTTGGCGCTGGCATCGAGGCCCGCGAAGAACGCGACCGCCCCGCACATCAGCGCGATGCCGACGAGCCGCCGGCGTCCGGCGGCATCCGCCTCGGCGGCGGCGCGGGCGGGGGCGATGTCATCGGTGACGGACGTCGCGACCTGCGGAGTCATGCCTGCCGAACCCTGGTGGAGGCCGAGAGTCCTGCCACGCTCGCTCCCGGGGCGGTATCCGTCGCCGCGCAGGGGAACCATGCAGCCGACACGGCCTCCCGGCCGGCTGCGTCACGCGCCCGCGGCTCAGCGCCTGGCCACGGCCTTCTCGGCGGAGGGAATCTTCTCGGCGGACGCGGTCTTCGTCGCCGCCTTCGCGACCTTCGCCTTCGATGGCGTCGCCCCCGCGATCAGCGCGGCGAGATGCGACTGGTCGAGCCCTGTTGCGGGTGCCGCGACCGCGCGCGGCGGGGACGATGTCGCGGATGAGATCGCGGATGCGGGCGCGCCGATGGCCGCGAGGGGTCGCTCGGTCGCGCGCGGCTCGATGGAGCCCGTGGCGACCGGGTCGGGGATGCTGGCGACCGATGCGGCCGGCGCCGCCTCGCGCTGGACGCGCAGCGCCCAGTGCGCCGCGGTGGAGAGGGCGGCGACCGCCAGGATCGCCTTGATGCCGCTGGTGAGCAGGGCTCGCATGATCGTCAGGCCCGAGAAAACGCGGTTACGCAGGACCGGATCCCCGGTCTTCCCGCATCATCCCGCGGGAGCGTGAACGAAGCCGCAACCGCCGCCGCCGGCCCTGTCCCGGAACGGGGCATCCGACCCGTCGGGGCACGGTCCGGGCGGGCGGATCGATCCATCTCGGAAGGAGATTGATGTGGGCCATGCGCCGGATCCGCGGTTCCTGTTCCCCGCGCGCCCGACACTCCTGCAGCAACTCGGCCCACTGAGCCTCACAGGAACGGCCCAGAGAACTGGTCCGGACCACCCCGTCACTGCCGACCCCGCTACCATGCAGGCCCGAGCGGGCTCGCGAAACCTTCAGGCGCATCGGCCGCTGGGGACAGCCCGTGTAGAGGGTGACAGCCGAGCCGGCAACCGAGGCGGAGCCGTTTCCCCGCACCCCGCGGCGATCAGCGCTCCGCGGCGACCGCGGCGAAGCGTATCAGCGCGGCGATGTCCGCCTCGCCGGCCTCCGCGGCGAGACGACGGTAAAGCACCGCATAGCTGGCGAAGACCTGCCGCCCCGCCGCGTCCGGCCCCAGGAACGCGGCGATCTCCTCCATCTCTGGGGCCCAGCGATAGGCCTTCGGCGCCATGTCGGGCAAGGCCCTGGCGAACCGGGCGAGGAGCGCCGGCTCGTTCTCGGCGAGTTCGGCCAGCAGCGCGTCGCCGGCGCCGGCGCGCTCCGCCGCGCCGATCATGATGGCGGCCAGCGCCGTCAGGCCCTTGTTGAGGCCGGCATAGCTCATCTTGAGGCTGGACGCCGCCCCCGTGCCGCCGGGGCAGACGCGCAGGTCGAGGCCGAGGTCGCGCAGCACCATCGCCGGGGCGGTATCGGGGCCCGAGACGTAGACGCGGGGTCCCGTCGTGCCGGGCTTCGGCGGCAGGCCGAGGATCGCGCCGTCGAGGAACGGCGTGCCGGTGGCCGCGACGATGCCGCCGATGCGCCTCACGGTCTCCGGACTGACGGCGTTGGCGTCGACATAGACCGGCTTGCTCGAGGCCGCCGACAGGGCGGGCGCCAGCCGGTGGGCCAACGCCTCCGCGTCGGCGGGCGGCACGATCGACAGCAGGAGGTCGGCGCCCGCGAGATCGGCCTCCGGGGCATGGAGCATCCCGGCGGCCTCGGCCCGGGCCCGGCTCGCCGCCCCGCGCCCGTCGAGGGAGGTCAGCACCCGGGCGCCTCGCTCGGCGAGCCGGGCCCCGAGGGCGCTGCCCATGGCGCCGGGCGCGATCACGGCGATTGTGGACATGACGATGCTCACCCGGACTGCGATCCGGGCATGGTAGTCAGCGGTCTTGGCGGAGCCTAGAGTGCGCCACGATCGGATCCTCGCGATGACTCAGATAAGGCCGAGAGCAGGCTCCTCGAATGCCCCCCGCTATCATCGGGCGCCGCGACGCGACGGCATGAAGCTGCTGCGCCTCTGGGTTCCAGATCCATCGCGGTCCGGGTTCAAGGAGGAGGCCGCCCGGCAAGCCGCCCTTCTGAAGGGAGCTGCCGAGGAAGCCGAAGCTCTGAACTTCATCGAATCAGCGTTCGACTGGCCCGAACAGTGACGCGTGGTGACATCGTCACCGTCTCGCCGCCGGGAGCCTACGGCAAGCCGCGTCCCGCAATCGTCGTTCAATCCGACTGGTTGGCTGGGACCGACAGCACCCTCGTCTGCCTCGTCACGAGCACATTGCGCGAGGCACCGCTTTTCAGGCTTACCGTCGAGCCGACTCCAGCTAACGGGTTGCGAAGCACCTCGCAGATCATGGTCGACAAGATCATTGCCCTGCCGCGGGCGAAATGCGGCACCCGCATCGGCCGGCTTGAACGCGATACCCTCACAGCCTTGAACCGGATGCTCGCCATCGTGCTCGGCCCCGCCGACTGACGGGGCGATCTGGTTCCGCACGCTTGATCCCGCAGGCGTGGAGACGCTCCGCCGGATGACCGAAGCAGGCTCTCAGTCTTACCGCAGCGAGCCGCAGAACCGCTGGATCCGCCGGCAGGCCTCCTCCAGCACCGCGTTGGACGTCGCGTAGGAGATGCGCAGGTTCGGGCCGAGCCCGAAGGCCGAGCCGTGCACCGCCGCCACGCCCTCGGCCTGGAGCAGCTCCATGACGAAGTCCTCGTCGGTCTCGATCGTCTTGCCGCCTTCCGTCTTCTTGCCGATCAGCGCCGCGCAGGACGGGTAGACGTAGAACGCGCCCTCCGGCGTCGGGCAGGTCAGGCCGTTGGTCTGGTTGAGCATGGACACGACGAGGTCGCGCCGGCCCTGGAAGGCCGCGCGGAACGTGGCGAGGTGGTCCTGCGGGCCGTCGAGGGCGGCGACCGCCGCCCATTGCGCGATCGTGCTCGCCCCGGAAGTCTGCTGGCCCTGGACGAAGTCCATCGCCTTGATGAGCTTCTCCGGCCCGGCCGCGTAGCCGATGCGCCAGCCGGTCATGGCGTAGCCCTTCGAGACGCCGTTCATGGTCAGCGTCCGCTCCAGGAGCTGCGGCTCGACCTGGGCCGGGGTGACGAATTCGAAGTCGCCGTAGGTCAGGTGCTCGTAGATGTCGTCGGTCAGGATGTGCACGTCCGGATAGCGGAGCAGCACGTCGGTGAGCGCCTTCATCTCGGCGCGGGAATAGGCGGCGCCCGACGGGTTCGAGGGCGAGTTGAGGACGATCCACTTGGTCTTCGGGGTGAGCACCCGGTCGAGTTCCTCGGCCTGGAGCTTGAAGCCGTGGGCCATGTCGGTGTCGGCGAAGACCGGAGTGCCGCCGCACAGTCCGACCATCTCCGGGTAGGACACCCAGTAGGGGCGCGGGATGACCACCTCGTCGCCGGGATTCAGGGTGGCCAGGAAGGCGTTGTACAGGACCTGCTTGCCGCCGGTGCCCACGATGGTCTGCGAGACCTTGTAGTCGAGCCCGTTCTCGCGCTTGAACTTGCGCACGATCGCCTCGCGCAGCGGCACGATGCCGGAGACCGGCGGGTAGCGGGTCTCGTTGCGGTGGATCGCCTCGATCGCGGCCTGCTTGATGTGCTCGGGCGTGTCGAAGTCGGGCTCGCCCACCGACAGGCTGATGACGTCGACGCCGGAGGCCTTCAGGTCCCGGGCCTTCTGGGTCATCACGATGGTCGCGGACGGCTTCACCCGCGAGAGGACATCGGCGAGGAGAGCCATGGCGTGCGGTGCTCCGGATTGTCGAGGTCGGGCGCCGCTCGTTTCGCGGCGCGGCGGACCCTAGGCCCGGGATGCGGAGCCGGCAAGGCGGTGTGCGGCGCGCCACAGAAGTTCGCGCCCGGCGCGCCGCGCAGGTCTCTCCTGCGCGGCCGCCCTCGCTTTGCGGGACCGGCGATACCAGATCCCGACGATGACTCCGCTCTCCGTCCTCGACCTCTCCTTCGTCAGCGCCGACTCGACGCCGGCGCAGGCGCTGCACGACACCCTGGCGCTCGCCCGCCACGTCGACGGCCTCGGCTACCGGCGCTACTGGCTCGCCGAGCACCACGCGCTCCCCAACGTGGCGAGCCCGGCGCCCGAGATCATGATCGGCCAGATCGCCGCCGCGACCCGGACCCTCCGGGTCGGTTCCGGCGGGATCATGCTGCCGAACCACCCACCGCTGATGGTGGCCGAGCGCTTCCGGGTGCTGGAGGCCCTGTTCCCGGGCCGGATCGACCTGGGCCTCGGGCGCGCGCCTGGCACGGATGGCCTCACCGCGCGGGCGCTGCGCCGCCGGGAGGCACCGGGGGAGGGCGGCCAGGGCGATGACTTCCTCGACCGCCTGCAGGAGCTGCTGTTCTGGGACGGCGGCTTCCCGGAGGGACACCCCTTCGCGCGGATCGAGGCAAGCCCCGCGGGGGTGCCGCTGCCGCCGATCTTCCTGCTCGGCTCCTCCGATTACAGCGCCCGGCTCGCCGCCGAGATCGGCTGCGGCTTCGGCTTCGCGCAGCACTTCTCCGGGATGCCCGCGGAGCCGCCGATGCTGGACTACCGGAACCGGTTCCGGCCGACGCGGCTCGGCGCGAAGCCCCACGCGATCCTGGCGGTGGCGGCGATCTGCGCCACCACGGATGCGGAGGCCGAGCGGCTGGCCGCGAGCGCACGCCTGGCGACGCTGCGGCGGGAGCGGGGCGAGTACCGGCCGCTGCCGAGCCTCGCCGAGGCGCTGGCCTACCCGTATTCCGAGGCTGAGCGGATGCAGATCGCGCGCGGCCGCGACCGCCTGCACGTGGGCGGGCCGGAAACCCTGCGGGCCCGGCTCGCCGACATGGTGGCGCGCACGCAGGCCGACGAGCTGATGATCGTCTCGGCCATCCCCGACCAGGCGGCGCGGCACGAGTCCTACGGACTCCTGGCGCAGGTCTGGGGGCTCGGCGCCGCTTCACAGGCGGCCTGAGCCGTCACCCGGCACCCGCCGCGGGTCCTGGCGGCGGCGCCGCCGGCCGTGCAGGCTCCCGCCCGGATCACCCCCGCGACCAGACGGGCCGACCGGAGGAGAGGCAGCATGGGCAACCGACGCGAATTCCTGACCGCCACGGCCGCGGGGCTCGCCGCCGCGGCGGCGCCGGCCCGGGCCGCCGAGGAGCGGACGGCGGCGCCCGAGACCGCGCCCAAGACCGCGCCGGCCGGGGCTCCCCCGCCGTTCGGCATGCCGCGGGACATGGTGCTCCTCAACATGCGCAGCGGCGACGCCTACAGCCTGGGCGTGAAGACGAAGGACGGCGTGCTCGACGTCGCCGCCGCCGGCCGGGCGCTCGGGATACCGGTCCCCGCCGACATGGACGACCTGCTGCAGAACGGCCGCGGCCCGGCGCTGCGGGCGCTGATCGACGCGGTCGAGGCCGCCCCCGACGGGCGCTTCATGCTGGAGGAATCCGGCATCGCCTACGGCCCGGTGGTCACCCGGCCCGAGAAGATCATCATGATGGGCTTCAACTACCGCCACCACGCGGAGGAGACCGGCACGCCGATCCCCAAGGACCCGCCGCTGTTCAACAAGTACAACAACGCCCTGAACCATCACGGCGGCACGATCACGCTGCCGACCCAGGCGGCGCGGGAATTCGACTACGAGACCGAGCTGGTGCTGGTGTTCGGCCGGGAATGCCGGAACGTGTCCGAGGCGGACGCCCTCGACTATCTCGCCGGCTACTGCACGGGCAACGATTTCAGCGCCCGGGACCTCCAGACGCTGACCTCGCAGTTCATGATCGGGAAGACCTCGGACGGGTTCGCGCCGCTGGGGCCCTACCTCGTGACCGCTGACCGGGTGAAGGACCCGAACAACCTCAAGCTCAAGACGCTGGTCAACGGCCAGGTGCGCCAGGACTGGAGCACAAACGACATGATCTTCAACTGCCGCCAGCTCATCAGCTTCGCCTCGAAGGTGATGACGATCCGGCCGGGGGACATCTTCTACACGGGCACGCCGCAGGGGGTGATCTTCGGCGAGGAGATCCCGCGCAAGGACCGGGCGTGGCTGAAGCCCGGCGACGAGGTCGTGTCCGAGCTGGAAGGGCTGGGTGAGCTGCGCTTCAGGCTGGTCTGATCGGGTTGCGTGACGGCGCGGTCCGCTGCGCAATCACGGGCGCGGCGCGCGATCGTTTCCGCTCCTGTGCCGGCCCCAATGTTCACCCATCGCTGCTGAACGCTGAAGCTGATGATGGGG
Organism: Methylobacterium mesophilicum SR1.6/6; assembly: GCF_000364445.2. NCBI lineage: Bacteria > Pseudomonadati > Pseudomonadota > Alphaproteobacteria > Hyphomicrobiales > Methylobacteriaceae > Methylobacterium > Methylobacterium mesophilicum. The sequence continues at coordinate 4,761,563 of NZ_CP043538.1, forward strand.
CGCGACCGGCCCCTCTCCCGTGTGGGCTAGGGGACTCACACGTCTGGGACTGACACCAAAGCTCTGAAAATAGGAGCGCTTTTCTCCTCCTCCTTGTGGGGAGGGGCCAGGGATTGGGGGTGGTTCAGGATCGAGCGCAAAGGTGCCTTCTGCGTCACCCCCACCTCCAACTCCTCCCCACAAGGGGGAGGAGAGCGCGCCTCAGCTAGCGATGTGTGAATGTCGTAACCCAGATGGGAGAAGGAGGGCGCGCGTCGTGCGCCCGACCGTCCTCAGCGCCCGAACAGGCGACCGAGGCGGGCGAGGAACCCGGACCCTTCAGCAGGCTTCGCGGCGGATTGCGCCTTCACGCGCTCCGCCTGCGGCGCCAGGACCAGCCCGAGGGCCGCCGTGTCGGTGGTCTCGCGGTCGATCAGGATCAGGCTGCCGGTCTCGCGGTTCTCCGCGTAGGAATCCACCGCCACCGCCCGGTCGAGGCGCAGGCTCACGTCGGCGATGTCGTTCGCCGACAGGCGCTCGGCCGGGCCGGGCCGGCCGGTCTCCGGATCGATCCGCGAGACGATCCGCTCCACGGTCGCGGTGACCGTGGCGGTGCCGATCTTGGCGAGCAGGCTGGCCCCCGGGCTCAGATCGGTCTCGGCCGCCCAGAACAGGCGCGCGTCGAGGGTCTCGGTGACCCGCATCGGCGCGTCGGTCGACACGATCACCTGACCGCGGGAGGCGTCGATCTGGTCGGCGAGCACGAGGGTCACCGACTCGTCCTCGCCGGCCTCGGGCAGGTCGCCGTCGGCGGTGTAGATCCGCGCCACCGTGGAGGTCCGGCCGGAGGGCTGGACCGTCACCGAGTCGCCCGGCCGCACCCGGCCGCTGGCGATCCGGCCGCTGTAGCCGCGGAACTCGGAATTGGGCCGGTTGACCCACTGCACCGCCATGCGGAACGGCGCGTTGAGCGCCTCCGCGCGGACCGGCACGGTCTCGAGGTAGCCGAGCAGGGGGCCGCCCGTGTACCAGGGCGCCGCGATGCCCGGCTCCACGACGTTGTCGCCGTTCTTGGCCGAGAGCGGAATCGCCTTGACCTCGGAGAAATTCAGCCCGCGGGCAAAGTCCGAGAACCCCGCCACGATGCCGTCGAAGGTGCCCTGCGACCAGCCGGCGAGGTCCATCTTGTTCACCGCCAGCACGACCCGGCGGATCCCGAGATTCGACACGAGCAGCGCGTGGCGCCGCGTCTGGCGGGTCAGGCCCTGGCGCGCATCGACCAGGATCACCGCCACGTCCGCCGTCGAGGCGCCGGTGGCCATGTTGCGGGTGTACTGCTCGTGGCCGGGGGTGTCGGCCACGATGAAGGAGCGCTTGTCGGTGGAGAAGAACCGGTAGGCGACGTCGATGGTGATGCCCTGCTCGCGCTCGGCCTGGAGGCCGTCCACCAGCAGCGCCAGATCCACCTCCTGCCCCTGCGTGCCGTGCTTGCGCGAGTCGCGCTGGAGCGCCGAGATCTGGTCGTCGAAGATCTGCTTGGTGTCGTGCAGGAGCCGCCCGATCAGGGTCGACTTGCCGTCATCCACCGAGCCGCAGGCGATGAAGCGCAGCACCGCCTTGTTGCGGTGGGCGGTCAGGAACGCCGCGTAGCCGGAGGCCCGGTCGGTGAAGGCCGTGGGAGCCTGGTGGAGCGTCATCAGAAATAGCCCTCCTGCTTCTTGCGCTCCATGGCGCCGGCCCCGTCCTTGTCGATCACCCGGCCCTGGCGCTCCGAGGTGCGCGCCGCCAGAGTCTCGCCGATGATCTCGGGAAGGCTGGCCGCGTCGCTCTCCACCGCGCCGGTGAGCGGGTAGCAGCCGAGCGTCCGGAAGCGGACGAGGCGCTGCTGCGGGGTCTCGCCGGGCGCGAGCGGCAGCCGCTCGTCGTCGACCATGATGAGCTGACCGTCGCGCTCCACCACCGGCCGCTCCTTGGCGAAGTAGAGCGGCACGATCGGAATGTTTTCCTGCTCGATGTAGAGCCAGATGTCGAGCTCGGTCCAGTTCGACAGCGGGAAGACCCGCAGGGATTCGCCGCGCTTCTTCTTGAGATTGTACAGGTGCCAGGGCTCGGCACGCTGGCGCTTCGGGTCCCAGCGGTGCTGCGCGGTCCGGAGCGAGATGATCCGCTCCTTGGCGCGGCTCGCCTCCTCGTCGCGGCGGGCGCCGCCGAAGGCCGCGTCGAACTTGTGCTTGTCGAGCGCCTGCCGCAGGGCCTGCGTCTTCATCACGTCGGTGTGCACCTCGGAGCCGTGGCTCACCGGCCCGATCCCGCGGGCGAGCCCGTCCGGATTGGTGTGGATCAGCAGGTCGAGGCCGAGTTCCTTGGCGCGGGCATCGCGGAAGGCGATCATCTCGCGGAACTTCCACGTGGTGTCGACGTGGAGCAGCGGGAACGGCAGCCGCCCGGGCGCGAAGGCCTTGAGGGCGAGGTGCAGCAGCACCGAGGAATCCTTGCCGATCGAGTAGAGCATCACCGGGTTCTCGGTCTCTGCGACCGTCTCCCGGAAGATGTGGATGGCCTCGGCCTCCAGCCGCTTGAGGTGGCTGAGGCGGTCGGCGGTCTGTGCGGACGTGGGGGCGCTCGGCGGCACGGCGGCGGCGAGGGCGGCGCTCATCGGGCGAACTCCGGCTGGCGGGCTGTCTGATTCGGGGTAGTCTCGAAAGGAGGCTCGAAGGCGGCGGCCTCGAGGACGGCGGGCTCCTGGCCCGGCTGCACGGAAGCCCCGGGGCGTCCGACGTGCAGGCCGCATTCCTTCTTGTCTTCCTGCTCCCACCACCAGCGGCCGGCCCGCTCGGGCTCGCCGAGCTTCACGGCCCGGGTGCAGGGGGCGCAGCCGATCGACGGGAAGCCGCGATCGTGCAGGACGTTGTAGGGCACGAAATTGTCGCGCACGAAGCGGTCGACCTGCTCGCGCGACCAGTCGGCCAGCGGGTTCAGCTTGATCAGGCCGCGCTCCGCGTCGAAGGCGGCGAGCGGCGTCGCGGCGCGGTTGGCCGACTGGCCGGCCCGCAGGCCGGTGAGCCAGCCGCTCGCGCCGGCGAGCGCGCGGCCCAGCGGCTCGACCTTGCGGAAGCCGCAGCAGGCCTGACGGGCCGCCACCGAGCGCCGGAAGCCGTTGATGCCCTCGCTCCGCACGAAATCCTCGGCGGCCGCGCGTTCGGGGGCGTAGGCGGTGATTCGGATGCCGTAGGCCGACTCGGTCTCGGTCCACGTGTCGTAGGTCTCGGCGAAGAGGCGGCCGGTATCTAGGGTGACGATCTCGACGCGACCCTTCGCGAGGCCCGCCATGGCCAGCGCGTGGGTGAGCGCCTGGTCCTCGACGCCGAGGCTCGTCGTGAAGACGAGGCGGCCGGGGATCTCCGCGGCGATCAGGTGGAGGCGGCCTGGAAGGTCGAGCCCGGACAGCCGCTCCGCGAGGGAGTCGGCCGCCTGTCGGTCCGGACGGGTCATCGCGCCATGTCCCGGGGTTCGCGTGGTGGAAAGGCCACGGCCAGCGCCGCGCCTGTTGTCGAACGGTCGAAATGTTCGCTATACCGAACGAAGTCAAGGCGCCCCGGCGCCCTTGACCGGGTCGGACCGGCGGTTCGGCGTGCGGTTGCGCACAGCTTCCGGCGCGGGCAGCCTAGGCCCGAGGTAAAAGATTCTTCTCACCGGTGCCGGTAGACACGTATATGCGCTCGCGCCTCGCGGGCGGCGCAAGCCCACGGAGACAGCTTTGGACGCGATCGATCTGAAGATTCTCGCCCTGCTGCAGACGGACGCCACGCTCTCCATCGCGGCGATCGGCGAGCGCGTGGGCCTGTCGCAGACCCCGTGCTGGAAGCGCATCCAGAAGCTGGAGGCCGACGGGGTCATCGACCGCCGGGTGGCGGTGCTCGATCCGGTGAAGCTCGGCCTCGGGCTGACCGTGTTCGTCTCCATCGAGACGGCCGACCATTCCCAGGAGTGGCTGCAGCGCTTCGCCGCAACCGTCTCGGCCATGCCGGAGGTGCTCGAGTTCTACCGGATGGCCGGCGACGTGGACTACATGTTGCGGGTCGTCGTCGCCGACATGCAGGCCTATGACAGCTTCTACAAGCACCTCATCGCGGTGCTGCCGCTCAAGAACGTCACCTCCCGCTTCGCGATGGAGAAGGTGAAATCGACTACGGCCCTGCCGCTGCCGGCGCCCCCGAAGAACGGGCGGCACCTGCCGGGGACGGCCCCCGTCCTCGCCGTGGTTGGAGAATGATGTTCTCTTTTTCCGCAGCGCAGCGAATGTGATGTCCTAAACTCCGCCCGTTCTGCAAAACGAACGTTTCCTGATTGACACCGGCCGCGCCGGCCCCGACATGGTCCCGTGATGTCCCGCCAGAATCTCCTCCCGCGCACCGCCCCGTTCGGGGACGGCGAGCGCGCCAGCCTCGACGCGGTGCTCGGCGCCGCGAGCCCCACGCAGCGCGCCTGGCTTGCCGGCTTCCTGGCGGGCCTCGACGCCGCGGGCGGCCAGCCCGCCGCGGTGCCTGCCGCCCCGCCCAAGGCCGCGGCGCCGCTGACCGTGATCTACGCCAGCGAGTCGGGGAATTCCGAGGCGCTTGCCGGCAACGTCGCGAAACTCGCGCGCAAGCAGGGCTTCAAGCCGAAGGTCGTCGACTTCGCCGACCTCGACATCGCGACCCTGCCGAAGGCCGGCAAGCTGATCGCCATCGCGGCCACCTGGGGCGAGGGCGAGCCGCCGGCCCGGGCGGTGCGGGCCTACGGCGAGCTGATGGGGGAGGGCGCCCCGCGCCTGAACGGCGTCGAGTTCGCGGTCCTGTCGCTCGGCGACACCTCCTACGCGGAATTCTGCGCCATCGGGAAGGCGCTCGACGCGCGCTTCGAGGCGCTGGGGGCCAAGCGCGCCGCCGAGCGGGCCGACCTCGACCTCGACTTCGAGAAGCCCGCCGCCGACTGGATCAAGGGCGCGCTGAAGGCGCTCGCCCCGGCGGAGCAGTCCGACAACGTCGTGGCGGTGGATTTCGCCCGCGCCGGCACCGGTGAGGACGACGACGCGGAGCCGAGCCGCGAGCCCGTGGTGGTCGAGGTCGTGGAGCACGTGAACCTCAACTCCTCGCGCTCCGACAAGGAGACGATCCACCTCGCGCTGGCCTTCGAGGACGGTGCGCCGGCCTACGAGCCGGGCGATTCGCTGGAGATCTTCCCCGAGAACGACCCGCAACTGGTGGACGAGATCCTCAACGCCGCCGGGCTCTCGGGCGACGAGGCCCTCCGCAAGGCGCTGCTCGCCGAGCGGGATATCACCACGCTCTCGGCCGCGACGATCGAGCGCTTCGTGAAGGCCACCGGCCACGCGGACGCGCAGACGCTCATCGACAGCGGCGAGGCCAAGGCCTGGATCGAGGGCCGGCACCTGATCGACCTGCTGGAGACCTACCCGGCGAAGCTCACGGCCGAGCACATCGGCACCATCACCCGGCCGCTGCCGCCGCGGGCCTACTCGATCGCCTCCTCGCGCAAGGAGGTGGGCGACGAGGTCCACCTCGCCATCGCGGCGGTGCGCTACGAGACCCACGGCCGGGCGCGCTCAGGGGTCGCCTCGGTCCACGTGGCCGACCGGATCCGCGACGGCGCCAAGCTGCGGGTGCGGCTCAAGCCGAACCGGCATTTCCGCCTGCCGCAGGATCCGGCCACCGACATCATCATGGTCGGGCCCGGCACCGGCGTCGCGCCGTTCCGCGCCTTCGTGCAGGAGCGCCGGGCCGTCGAGGCGCCCGGGCGGTCGTGGCTGTTCTTCGGCGACCGGCACTTCACCCACGACTTCCTGTACCAGCTCGAGTGGCAGGATGCCCTGGAGGACGGGTCGCTCACCAAGATCGACGTGGCCTTCTCGCGGGACCAGCCGGAGAAGGTCTACGTCCAGGATCGGATCACCCAGCACGCGCAGGAGTTGGTCTCCTGGCTGGACGGGGGCGCCCATCTCTATGTCTGCGGCGACGCCAAGGCCATGGCCAAGGACGTGCGCGCCGCCGTGGTGGGAGCCTACCAGACCACGAAGGGCCTCAGCGCCACCGACGCCGAGGCGCAGGTCGCGGCTCTGGAGCGCAGCCACCGCTACCAGCAGGACGTGTACTAGCTCACGGGAAACACGAGCCCTCCCCCTCTGCGGGGGAGGGAGACGCGTTCAGACATCTGGATTCACCCCATGGACGACCACAGCCCCCGCGACGCCGCCGAGACCCCGGCCCCCGGCCCGACCACCGCCCCGGCCAAGCGCGTCTACGAGACCCCGCCGACCGCGCGCCCGATCACGGACGCCGAGGCCGCGCGCGCGGAGAAGCTCGCCGCCAACGAGCACATCAAGATCGCCAGCGGCTACCTCCGCGGCACGCTGGCGGACGGCCTCCTGAAGCACGCCACCGGGGCGATCTCGGAGGATGACGGGCAGCTCGTGAAGTTCCACGGGATGTACCTGCAGGACGACCGCGACCTGCGCCCCGAGCGGACCAAGAAGAAGCTCGACAAGGCCTACAGCTTCATGATCCGCCTGCGCATCGCCGGCGGCGTGATCACGCCGAAGCAGTGGCTGATCCTCGACGACATCGCCCGGACCTACGCGGGCGGGGCGTTGCGCGCGACCACGCGCCAGACCTTCCAGTACCACGGCGTGATCAAGTCGAACCTGAAGCGCACGATGGCGGCCATCGACGGCGCGCTGCTCGACACGATCGCGGCCTGCGGCGACGTCAACCGCAACGTCATGGCGGCGACGAACCCGGCCCAGACCGGCGCCCACAAGGCCGCCTACCAGCTCGCCAAGGACATTTCGGACAGCCTGCTGCCGAAGACCAGCGCGTGGCGCGAGATCTGGCTCGACGGCGAGCGCGTGGTCGGCGGCGAGGAGGAGGCCGAGGTCGAGCCGGTCTACGGCCGGACCTACCTGCCGCGGAAGTTCAAGACCGTCGTGGCGGTGCCGCCCTCCAACGAGGTCGACATCTTCGCCCACGACCTCGGCTTCATCGCGATCCTCGACAAGAAGAACCAGGTCACCGGCTGGAACGTGACGGTCGGCGGCGGCATGGGCATGACCCACGGCGAGCCCGACACCTTCCCGCGCACCGCCGACGTGATGGGCTTCGTGAAGCCCGAGGACGCCCTGAAGGTCGCCGAGGCGGTGATGACCGTCCAGCGCGACTGGGGCAACCGCAAGAACCGCAAGAACGCCCGGCTCAAGTACACGATCGAGCGCTACGGGCTCGACGCCTTCCGGGCCGAGGTGGAGAAGCGCGTCGGCAAGAAGCTCGGCGCGCCCAAGCCCTACACCTTCACGGGCAACGGCGACCGCTACGGCTGGGTCGAGGGCGAGGACGGCCGCCACCACCTGACCCTCTACGTGCCCTCAGGCCGGATCAAGGACATCGACGGCGGCGCGCAGTTCCTCTCGGGGCTGCGCCGGATCGCCGAGGTGCACGAGGGCGATTTCCGACTCACCGGCAACCAGAACGTCATCATCGCCAACGTCCCGGCGGAGAAGCGCGCCGAGATCGACGCGCTCGTCGACGAGTATGGCCTGACCCGGGGCGCGGGCGCGCTGCGGCGCAGCTCGCTGGCCTGCGTGGCGCTGCCGACCTGCGGCCTCGCGCTGGCCGAGAGCGAGCGCTACCTGCCGGACCTGATGACCGAGCTAGAGGAGAGCCTGGCCGCCCACGGACTCGCCGAGGAGGAGATTACGATCCGCTCCACCGGCTGCCCGAACGGCTGCGCGCGGCCGTTCATCGCCGAGATCGGCCTCGTCGGCCGCGGCCCCGAGCGTTACCACCTCTATCTCGGCGCCGCCTTCGACGGCTCGCGCCTGAGCAAGCTCTACCGGGAGGACGTGGCGGCCTCCGAGATCCGCGACACCCTCGACCCGCTCTTCGCCGATTACGCGAAGGGCCGGCAGCCCGGCGAGCATTTCGGCGACTACCTGATCCGCGCCGGCCACGTGGCCCGGACCACCAACGGCCCCGACTTCCACGACCGGACCGGAGCCCTCAAGCCGGCTGTGTAACGCCGAGTCGTCCCCGCGCGGCGCCGGACGTTTCCGGCGCCGCGCCCGCGATCTGGTGCCGAGCCCGCGGCAGAGGCGAAGGTTCTCGACGATCCAGCAAATTCTGGATGTACCGCCTCCGTGGCCATACAGATTCCGGTTGGAAAGTTCCACAGCTTTTAAATTATTCAAAGTAGATTCTGTGGCTCAACAGCCACGTCCGGCGAGTTCCGGCGAAGTCCGCGCATCCAATCACGCAGGATCGTTGAAAAGTGATCGCCGCTCCTCTCAAGGATCCGTGCGCCCGACCGGCGCACGTCTTGTTGAGAGTAGTTATAAACTATGCCCTGGTCTTGCGGACACGCCACTCGACGCACTTCGGCATCGCGCGGGATCCGGAATTCAACCCATTTTGGTCTGACGGTATCGCTGATTGTGTTGTCGACGACTTCGGCTCGAGCCGAGATTGAGGTCGTATCGGGCGAGGTCGCCCTCTCGGAACTGAGCGTCACCGGGACCGGCCCTGCAATCGAGCGGGCGGACGGCCCGGTGATCGGCTACCGAGCCACGCGCTCGGCCACGGCGACCAAGACCGACACACCGGTGCGCGACTCGCCGCAATCGATCAACATCGTGCCGCGGGCGGTGATCACCGATCAGCAGGATCTGCGCCTGACCGATGCCGTCACCAATGTCAGCAACGTCACGCCCGGCAGCACCGTGCAGGGCCGCTCGCAGAACTACGTCATCCGCGGCTTCGCCACGCAGCTCTTCGCCGTCGACGGCATCCTGACCAATCCGGCGATCAACTTCTATCCGGTGGAACGCGACCTCGCGAACGCCGAACGGATCGAAGTGATCAAGGGGCCGGCCTCCGTGCTGTTCGGCCGGGGCGATCCGGGCGGTGTCGTCAACATCGTGACCCGCAGACCGACCCTGGAGCCGACCGCGGATGCGAGCGTCCAGGGCGGCAGCTTCGGCTTCCGGCGGTTTCAGGGCTCGGTTTCGAGCGCGATCCCAGCCATCGACGGGCTCGCCGCGCGCCTCACCTTCGCCGCGCAGGAAGATCCGACGTTCCGCAATATCGGCGACAACACCAACCGGCGCGTCTTCATCGCGCCGGCCTTGAGCTGGACGCCGAGCGCCGACACCCGGGTCTACATCAACGCGGAAGCCACCAGCCAGCGCACCCAGTACGACGAAGGGCTCATCGCGTTCCGCGGGCGTGTGCCGCTGGACAACATCCGCCGCTACTACGGTGAGCCGTCCTCGCGTTACTACGGCGAGTTCAACGGGATCACGATGCGGGCCGAGCACGACGTCAACGAAAACGTGACGCTGCGGCAGGTCATCAACGGGCAATGGGGCGCGTTCAACCTATTCTCAGCCCGGGCCACGGGCGTCAACACTGCCGGCACGCAGGTCACGCGGCGCGACACCTCGGTCGATTCGCGTTTCGCCGCGGTGGATACGCAGACCGAAGCGATCATGAAGTTCGACACGCTCGGCTTCGCCCACACCGCCCTGGTGGGCTTCGAGTACACCAACGGCTTCCGCCACCCGTATTCCCAGCAGGGGTCCTACACCCCGGTCAGCTTCCTGAACCCGGTCTTCGGCGGCACGCCCGGAGCGCTCTCGCTCCAGCAAGACCTGAAGCAGAAGCTCGAACTGTTCGGGTTCTACCTGCAGGACCAGATCGCCCTCACGCCCGAATTGCAGCTCGTGCTCGGTGCTCGGTTCGATCTCGGCAGCCAATATTATTTCGCCCGCACGCCCGGCTCGAAGAGCCAGCCCCCCGAGCAGGACCTGTTCGGCGCCTCGCCGCGCATCGGCCTGATCTATCGGCCGTTCGAGCCGCTGACGTTCTATGCCAGCTACGCCACCTCCTTCGCGCCGCAGACAGCGAACGTGCTCAACGTCGTCAATCCGGCGCCCGAGACCGGCGAGCAGATCGAGGTCGGAACCCGTATCGACATCAACCCCGACCTGACCCTGAGCGCGGCCGCCTTCCGGATCACCCGGGACAACGTCGCCGGCAATGACCCCGTCAATACCGGCTTCTCGGTGATCACCGGGCAGCAGCGCTCGGAGGGTGTCGAGGCGGATCTGGCCGGCGAGATCCTTCCGGGCTGGAGGATCATCGGCGGTGTCGGCTATCTCGACGCCCGGATCACCAAGGACAGGGTCTTCGCGGTCGGAAACCGCCTCGTGGGGGCGCCGGCCTTCAGCGGCAGCGTGTGGACCACCTACGACGTCCAGGCCGGTTCCCTGCGCGGCCTCGGGCTCGGCATCGGCATCACCCATGTCGGGCAGCGCTTCGGCGACCTCAACAACAGCTACAAGGTCGGGGCGTACAATCGCGTCGATGCGGCCGTGTACTACGACTTCGACGCGCACTATCGCTTCGCGGTCAACATCCGGAATCTGACGAACGCGCGCTACATCGAGCAACCGTTCAATCAGTTCAACAATACCCCTGGCGCGCCCTTCACGGTCCTGGCGACGATCACCGCGCGGATGTGAGCCCGGCGGGCGCCCTCCGCGCGAAAGGCGACCGGCGCGACACCGTCCCGATTTCCGGCAACGGCGTCGCCACCTGCGCGAGCGGAGCGAAGCGATACTGGCAGCGCCATGCCGACCGGCCTCGCGCATCCCTGAGTCGCATCGCCGCGCGCGTGATGACGAGAGAACTGCGGGCAAGCCCGGCTACACTCGGGGACCGTCTCAGGAACTCGCCGGACGCACGGCTCCTGCCGGGGCCGCGGGCACCGCGCCCCTGCGCCGGGCCGCCGCGCGGCGGCGCAGGACATAGAGGGTCAGCCCGGTCGCCGCGAAGCCCGGCATGGCCAATGCCGCGAGGCAGAACACCAGGGCGAACACGTCGCCGAAGAAGCGCCCGCGGTGGACCTCGAGGATGTTCTCCATGAGGCGCTTGCCCAGCGGCATGTCGGCGGCGCGCTCGGCCGCGAGCGGCGCGCCGGTCTCGGCATCGTAGCGGACCTCGTTGCGGGCGCTCGGCGCATCGACGCCCCGCGGCAGCCATCGGATCCGGATCGCCCGTGCGCCGGGCTCCGGCAGGGTCAAGATCGCCGAGTCCGCCTCGCGCCCGTCTCCGGTCCGGAACGCGACCCAGGCCCGGTCGAGGACCGTCGGCGCGGCGGCCGCAGCCTCGTCGCCGGCCGGCACGGCACGGGACGCCCGGCGGCCCTCGGCGCCCGCGGGCCGCGCCTCGCCCACGAGCAGCCTTTGGGCGCCGTCCTTGAACGCCGGGTAGGACCACGTCAGCCCCGTGAGCGCCATGACGAGGTAGACCGGCGCGAGCCACGTGCCCGCCACGGCGTGGAGCGACCACCACCGCGCCCGGCCCGGGCGGGTCAGGCTGGGCTTCAGCCAGATCCGCCAGCGATGGATCTTGGGCCAGCGCAGGTACAGGCCGGTGGCCAGGAAGGCCAGGAGCGCCAGCACGCAGGCCCCCGTGATGGTGCGGCCCCATCCCTTGGAGCCGCCGGGAATCAGCAGCCAGCGGTGCAGGTCCCGCACGGTCGCGAACGCTGCCTCCAGCCGCACCGGGCCGAGCACCGCGCCGTCATACGGGTCGGCGTAAACCGAGGACGGCCGCGCACGGGTCTCCGGATCACGGGCGAAGCGGACATGGACGCTCGCCGCCGGGTCGGAGCTGAGGGTGAGGGCGTTCACCGGATGACCGGCCTGCGCCGTGATCCGCGCCGCCAGGGCTGCGGGTTGAAGCGCCGGGCGGTCGGCGGCGGCCACCACGAGCCGGTCGCGGTTGGCGACGGCGGTGATCGCCTCCTCGTAGCTCATCAGCGCCCCGGTCAGGCCCATCAGCGCGAGGACGAGGCCGGCTGTGAGGCCCAGCGCCCAGTGCAGGCGGAAGAGCACGGTCCGGAGGGCGGGAATCGGCAGCGTCATGGCAATCGCCGGCTGCCTACCAAAGCTTGGCGCGCGCCGCGATCCCCCGACAGCGCATGCCCCGCGGGCGGCCGGCGCAGCCGTCAGGTGATCGGCGCCGGGTTGAACAGGGTCAGGTCGTTGAACAGGCCCCACTGGTCCGACCAGGGACGCTTGCGCCCGCTCGCGACGTCGAGGATCAAGTGGAACAGCTCCCAGCCGACCTCCTCGATCGTGGCCTCGCCGGTGGCGATGCGGCCGGCATCGAGGTCGATCAGGTCGGACCAGCGCTCGGCGAGTTCCGTCCGGGTGGCGACCTTGATCACCGGCGCCTGGGCGAGCCCGTAGGGCGTGCCGCGCCCGGTGGAGAAGACCTGCAGGGTGATGCCGGAGGCGAGCTGCAGCGTGCCGCAGACGAAGTCGCTCGCCGGGGTCGCGGCGAAGATCAGACCCTTCCCGCGCAGCCGCTCGCCCGGCGCCAGCACCCCGGAGATGGCGCTGGTGCCGGACTTCGCCACCGAGCCCAGGGCCTTCTCGACGATGTTGTTGAGGCCGCCCTTCCTGTTGCCGGGGGACGGGTTGGCCCGGCGGTCGGCCTCGCCCTTGGCGAGATAGGCATCGTACCACGCCATCTCGCGGATCAGCGCCTCGGCGACCTCCGGGGTCTTCGCCCGGGGAGTGAGGAGGTGGATCGCGTCGCGCACCTCCGTCACCTCCGAGAACATGACCGTCGCGCCGCAGCGCACGAGCAGATCCGCCGCGAAGCCCAGCGCCGGGTTGGCGGTCACGCCCGAGAAGGCGTCGCTGCCGCCGCATTGCAGGCCGACCACCAGCTCGGAGGCGGGACAGGTCTCGCGCGTCCGGCGGTTCAGCACCTCCAGGCGGGCTTCCGCCATCGCCAGGATGCTGTCGATCATGGCGGAAAAGCCGCGATGACGCTCGTCCTGGAGACGCACCACCCCGTCGCCGGCCGCCCCGTTGTCGGGCAGGAGGCGCTCCGAGACGAGCTTCTCGCAGCCGAGCCCCACCACCATGACCTCGCCGCCGAAATTCGGGTTCTGGGCGAGGCTCTGGAGCGTCCGGATCGGCACCACCGCCTCGGGGGCGTTGATGGCGACGCCGCAGCCATAGGCGTGGGTCAGGCCGACCACGTCGTCGACGTTGGGGTAGCGCGGCAGCAACTCCTGCTTGATCCGGCGGATCGCCACGTCGAGGGTGCCGGCGACGCATTGCACGCTGATGGAGATCGCCAGGATGTTCTTGGTGCCCACCGACCCGTCGGGGTTGCGGTAGCCCTCGAACGTGAAGCCCTCCAGCGGGGGCAGGGGCGCCGGCACGCGGGTGGCGTGATCGAGGGCGTCGAGGGCGGGAGCGACCGGCGTCGTGACCCGAGACTCCTCCACCCAGGATCCGCGCCGGATCTCCTGGACCGCGATGCCGACCACCTCGCCGTAGCGGCGGACCTCGCCGCCCTCCGGGATGTCGCAGAGGGCCACCTTGTGGCCCTGCGGCACGAACTCGACGAGTTCCAGGCCGTCCGGAAACACGGTGCCGGCGGGCAGCCCGAAGGCATTGACCACGATCGCGACGTTGTCGCTGTCGCTCAGGCGGATCGTGCGCGGCACGTCGCCGGCAGGGCGCCCACGGGTCGGGGCTTCGATCTCGGCGTGCATGGGCGGGCCCTCACTGTGCGGTCCGGAAGCGCCCGGCCAGCGCTTCGGCGTTGCGGGCGAGCAGGCCCATATCGGAGCCCACGGCGGTGAAGCGGGTGCCGGCGGCGATGTAGCGGCGGGCCAGTTCCTCGCTCGGCGTCAGGATGCCGGCATGCTTGCCGGCCTTGCCGACACGGCCGACGGCCTCCTCGATGGTCCGCACCACCTCCGGGTGGCCCTGCTGGCCGAGATAGCCGAGGCTGGTGGAGAGGTCGCCGGGTCCGATGAACACGCCGTCCACGCCCTCCACGGCGGCGATCGCGTCCAGATTATCGAGGGCGCGTCGGGACTCGACCTGCACCGCCACGAAAATCTCGGCCTCGCAGCGAGTGTGGTAATCCGGGATCCGGCCGAACCGGGCGGCCCGCGGCGCCTGCGAGAAGCCGCGGATGCCGCGCGGCGCGTAGCGGGTCGCCGCAACGACCCGACGGGCCTGCTCGGCGTCGTCGATGTTGGGGATCATCAGCGATTGGGCGCCGGCGTCGAGGATGCGCTTGATGGTGATGGGATCGTCGCTCGGCACCCGGACCATCGGGTGGGTGCCGCCCTCCATCATCGCCTGCAGCTGGGCGTAGATGTCCCGGAGGTCGTTGGCCGAGTGCTCCATGTCGAGGAGCAGCCAGTCGAATCCGGCCCCCGCGACGATCTCGGTGGAGATGGGGCTCGCGAGGCTGCACCACAGGCCGATCTGCTGGCGGCCCTCTGCGAGCGCCGCCTTGAAGCGATTGGTGAGGCTGTCCATCGCGATCCTCCCGGGGATGTTTGTTTGATCCCATAGGTGCAGTCTTCCGCCCCTGGGTCAAAGCCAAAGGGTGGATCGATTGATGCCATACCGGCATCGATCAGGCCGACGGCAGTGCTTCGAGGATCGAGACCAGCTGCGCGAGGAGCGGCGCATCCGCGTTCCGCCGCCACGCCAGGATCAGCTCGGCCGGGCGCGGATCGGGCAGCGCCAGCGCCCGGAACACCACGCCTTCGAGGCGCAGGTGCTCGGCCGCCGCGGGGACGAGGGCGATTCCGAGACCGCTGCGCACCAGAGCCAGGATCGAGTGAATCTGGGTGAGCTGCTGCACGACGCGCGGCCGGAGTTCGGCCTCGGCGAGCAGTTCCTGGACGAGATCGTGGAAGTAATGCGCCTCGTTCGGCGCGTAGGCGATGAGGTCCTCGTCGGCGAGGTCGCGGGGCACGAGCGTCCCGCGCGCCGCGAGGGCGTTGCCGGCCGGCAGGGCCACCACGAGCGGCTCGGCCATCGCCCGGATGGCCGTGAGATCCGGATGCGTCACGGGCGGGCGCACCAGCGCGGCGTCGATCCGCCCGGCGAGCAGCTCCTCGAGCTGATCCTTGGTCACCATCTCGCGCAGGGCGAGCGTGACGTCGGGCAGCGCCTGCCGGAAGGCCGCCACGAGGCGGGGCAGGAAATCGTAGGCCGAGGCCGCCGTGAATCCGAGCTTGAGGACGCCCGCGCGTCCGGCCGCCACCTGCCGGGTCGTGTGCGTGGCGGACTCGGCCAGCCGCAGGATGCGCTGGGCCTCGGGCAAAAAGCTCCGTCCGGCCGCGGTGAGGCGGACCGAGCGGCTGGTCCGCTCGAGCAGCTGCACGTCGAGGATGCGCTCCAGCACCTGGACCTGCCGCGACAGGGGCGGCTGCGTCATGTTCAGACGCGCGGCGGCGCGGCCGAAATGCAGCTCTTCCGCCACCGCGGCGAAGCATCGGAGCTGACTGAAGTCGAACATGGAGACGCCCCCTGCGCGCCGGGAGGGGACATCATAGAACCTGCCGATGTGTCACGTCCCGGCGGTGGGAGTTACCCCCGCAATCGCGATCGAGCGCCGCTCCGCGGGCGACAGGCCGGGACGCGTGCAGCGTGTGCGCGCGACACCGCTGTCGAACGGTCGGCGGCCGGTGCCGCTATGCCCGGGATCGGGTGCTGTCGGAACGCCGGTGAGGATCCGCCCGCGCCGTCCTTGTTGGATGCTGAGACCGCAGGCGCAGAGGCGGGTCGACCGCCCCGGCCCGACCCGGAGCGTCACCCCGTGCCGAAACGACCGCGCGCGTGCGGTGGCGCCGTCGGAACGGCGCCTGCCGCCCCGCCTCAGCAGCTCAGCCGACGACCTTCGCGGCGCCCGAAGACGCGGTAATGTGCAGCGCCGGATTCCATCTGACCGGCCGCCACGGCACGGCGGACATCCGGGTTGCAGCGCAGGTATTCGCGCTCATCGAAACCGTACGTGGCGCGACCGCGGTAATCGTCTCGATCCCGATAGCGGCGATCGTCGTAGTCACCGCGATCCCGGTATCCCCGGTCCCGATATCCGTAGTCGTCGTAGTCGGGGCGGGGCTGCGCCGAAACCGGACCGACCGCGCTCAGCACACCGAGACTCAATGCGGCAGCTGCCAGATACGCCTTCATCGTTCAGTTCTCCTTGAAACACGGCGCGAGCCCGCTTGACCGGGTCGCTCCCGTCCGCCCGTTGCAGGTGGACGGGAGGCGCGCGGTGCCTGATGGGTGGCTTGAAACGCTCCGCGCGCCGGATAGTTCGATCCCGGACACTCCCCCGCGGCGGCCGGCGCGCTGGCGCTGGCCCTGTGCCGCGGGGATCCTGACGGTCGCGTCGCCGGCCGGACCGGTTGCGATCACATGCGGTGCATCATCTCCCGACGCATCATCCGGTGACGCATCTCGCGGTGCATCATGTGACGCTCCATCCGGTGACGCATCATCCGGCGCTCCATGCGTCGCCGCATCATGTGGCGCTCCATCCGATCCATCTGGACCGTCGAGATCATGCCGTCCGGCGCGGCGACGGCACCGGGCGCGAGCGGGGCGGCGGAAGCCGGCAACGCCACGGCGCCTCCGAGGGCTGCAAGCAGGGCGGCGGTGATGAGCGAAGTGCGCACGCGATAAATCCTCTCTCGCCGCCCCGGGAGGGACGGCCGGTCTCCACGAGGCCGCGGACGGAGCAGATCCTTCCGTGACCCCGCGCAGGAAGCCGCGGCGCACCCGGATGGTTCCCAATATTGAGTCGGCGGAACGGGCGACCCGCGACGCAGACGATCGGAACGCGGGACCTGCGCCTCTGCCTCGCCTGGATGTCACGGAGGAGGCCGCCCAGGCATCCCCGCGCTGCGCGGAGCGGGGCCTGGCCGGGTCGAGTCGGGCCAGAGCGATGGCGCAGCCAAGGCGGCCTTCCAAGGCTCCCGACATGCAGCCTCCTGAACCAAGGCGGCCCGTCGCGCACGAAGCAATGACCGCCAAGACCGAAGGTGATGCACCAACGCATCACCTGAAACAAAATGTTTCTCGCTCCACGGCAAACAATATACAGAGATAATAAGCCTTTGATTGCGGACTAACGGTTCTGTCTCTCTGGATAATACGCAATATTGATTACATTCAATGGCATCATAAACATTGCGCCGAACGATTATTTCCCTTCAGCGGGATGCGCAGAACCGCCAAGATTTGTCCAATCATCTGCGTCGATCATATAAAACCAAGCGCGGCGTCTATGCTAACGCGTTTCGAGACTCACCGGCATCAAATAAACATCGAGGCAATCTCGGGCGCGAAGAAAATCTCTACTCAACGCAAGAGCGCGCGAATCTAAGGTCCCTATGATGCATCGAAACTTGGGTTCCGGACTTGTTCTTCTCCTTCTCTCACAGACCGCGATGGCCGCGGATCTGCCGCGGACGTCCCGGCCGGTCCCGCACGCCCCGCCACCGGTCTTCACCTGGACGGGAGCCTATGCAGGCTTGTTCACCGGGTACGGCACCCTCGACCGGACCACGCAGTTCGTCTGCACGGGCCCGGGCGGACAGCCCGGCGGGCGCCTCTGTCCTGTCCTTCCGTCGCGGAAAGCCACCGACGATGGCTTCATCGCGGGCGCCGAGGTCGGCTACAATTGGCAGCTGGGCTCGGGGCTGGTCGTCGGTGGCGCCGTGGATCACCAGTACACCCGGCTCTGGGGCTACGATCACTGGGAAGGCGATGTCCGGACTCAGGGCCGCGGCTATCTTTTCGACACCAGCGCGCATTCCGGACAGCGACTGGACAATCTGACGACGGTCCGCGGCAAGCTCGGCTTCGCCTTCGACCGGACGTTCGTCTACGCTACGGGCGGTCTCGCCTTTGGAAGCGTCCGGACCGACAACAACCTGAGCGTTTTCAGCCCGTACGACCCCACCACAGTCTTCGATGGCCGTCAGGGCGACCTGCGCCTGGGCTACGTGGCCGGTGCCGGCATCGAGCAGGCGCTCAGCCCGCACCTCTCAATCAAGGTCGAGGGCCTGTATTACGACCTCGGCAGCCGCACGGTCCTCTCGGACTGGAGCCGCCTCGACCTTCCCAGCTATCACGCCGGCACCCGCATCGCGACGGACGGCTTCCTGACCCGGGCCGGCCTCAATTACCGTTTCGGAGCCGGACTGCCCGACTTCGCGCCGGCCAGCTTGGCCGCCCCGGCCACCTGGGCCTTCGAGGGTGGGCTGCGCTACTTCTACAGCTCGGGCGGCCCGCGCTACACCCTCGGCGATCCCTACACCCCGCGCCAGGTGAATTCCCGCCTGATCTACGCGGGATCGGACGCTCATGCCGGCGAGAGCTTTGCGCGGCTCGACCACGCGCCGACGGGCCTGTTCGCCAAGGGATTCCTGGGAGCAGGCGGAGTCACCTCCGGCCGCCTCTCCGACGAGGACTTCCCGCCAGTCTTGAGCCGCTACTCGAAGACGCTCTCGCCCATCAAGGATGGCGACATCAAGTACGGGGTGGTCGATCTCGGCTACAATGTCCTGCGCGGCGACGTGTTCAGGCTCGGCGCCTTCGCCGGCTACCAGTACGAGGCCGAACTCCTCGACGGTTACGGCTGCGAGCAGGTGGCGCGGGGCGGCATCTGCGCAGGCTCGAGTGCCATCTCCAACCAGATCAAGGGCCTCGGTGAGAACCTACGCTGGAATGCGCTGCGCATCGGCGTGATCGGCGAGGTTCGGTTCGACCGGCTCCGGCTGAGCCTGGAAGGCGCCTATCTGCCCGTGGTGACGATGGACGGGGTCGACCGTCACTGGTTCCGACCGGACATCAATCCGCTGCCGCAGCGGGGCCGCGGTGACGGCTACTTCGCGGAGGGCCTCGTCTCGTACGACCTGACCTCCAGCGTGAGCGTCGGCGTCGGCGGCCGTTACTGGCGGATGCAGACGGATTCGGGCCAGACGAAGTTCCCGTTCTATCCGCGCAGCCCGACCAAGTTCGAGACCGATCGCTACGGCGGCTTCTTGCAGCTGTCCTACAAGCTCGCCGATTTCGGACTCGGCGAACCGGCCACTCCGGCGGCCCTGGTCCGCAAGGACTGACGCCGGACCGGGCGCGCATCCTGCGGGGCCCGCCCGGCGCGGGGATGCGCTCACACCAGCGCATCATCCGCTTCGACGCTCGGCCCAGGTCTCGAACGGCCGCCGGTTTCTGCCACAGATCCGGCGGCCGCCTCTGCGAGACGGCCTCGATCCCGACGAACCGGCCGTCGCGCCCGATAGATTCCATGCCGACCTCAAGGATGCGGCGATGCCCCTCCGGAAACCGTCCCGCCTCCACGGCGCCCGTCCGGCGTCGCGATCCACGTCACGCCTCTCGCCGAGCCTCGCGGGCAGCGTCGTTCTCGGCCTTACCGTGAGCCTCGCCCCGGCCGCCGGCCGGGCGCAACCGGATCCCGGGGCCACGATCGCCTGGCACTGCTACCGCAACGCCGTGGCCACGGTCCTGGCGACCGATAAGATGGACTCCGCCGGCACCCGATTTCTGGTGCGCGCCTCGACTACCGACCCGAAGACCGACTGCGCCGTGGGACAGCGGCCCGGCGACCGCGTCCTGGGCGACGATGGCCCGCGCGACGAGACGGCCCACGTCAATGTCGAACTCGTCAGGACATTCCTGATCGTCGATGACGGAACCGGGCCGGACCGAACTCTGGTGATCTACGAGGTCCCGACTGCCCGCAAGCTGCTCGAGGCCGGCTACTCGGTGCAGGGAGGCTGCAACCCGGCCTCCGGCTGCCGGAGCGAGGAATTCAGCCTCGACGACAAGGGCCTCACGTTCTGGCGCCAGGTCGCCGACACGCCGACACCGAAGAACTGCCCAGGCTACGCGGGTTTCATGAAGTCGACCGGCTCCGCGGCCATCGAGGAGCGGTCGATCTTCACCTTCGCGGCGCGCACGGTGGCGGGACTCGGCAAGACGCGGTGCACGGCGCGGCAGTGACACGGCCCCAGGTTCTGCGTGGGATCCCCGGCCGCCGCGCGAACCCGGCAAGAAATCAGCAACCATCGGCTGAGCAGTTGACATCCGGACGGGCGCCGCGGGCGTCCGGGGCGCGGTTTGCGCCGGTCGAACGGATCCGGACGCGCCCATGCCCCCAGACGTGCCTGCCCCGGTCCCGGCCGGAAGCGATCGGGGGCCTTGGGCGGGCGTCTTCGGGTTCGGGCAGTGGCGCCTCGACCCGCACACCCGGCGCGTGACCCGGTCGGCGAGCCTCTCGCGCGTCCTGGGCGATCCACCCGGAGAAAGCTGCCTCTCCCTGGACGAGCATTTCACCTGCTATCACCCGGACGACCGCGCCGCCGTGGTCGCGCGGGTCGAGGATCTCCTGGCCGGCCGCACGCCCCCGCACCCGTATCAGGCGCGCGCCCGTATCCTGCGCCCGGACGGCACCGGCCGCGACGCGATCATCCAGGGGCTGCCCGAACTGGGCCCCGACGGCGCCCTGGTGGCGCTGCACGGCCTCCTCCTCGACGTGACCGATCTGGTGCGGTCCGAGCAGCGCGCGCACGAGACCGACACGCTCCTGCGCGGCACTCTGGACAGCATGGACCAGGGACTTGTGATCCTCGACGCCGCGCAGCGGGTGCGGGTGTTCAACCGCAGCGCCGCGGACCTCCTCGCCCTGCCGGGCGACGTCCTGCGGGCAGGCGTCGCCTTCCCCGACATCCACGCCTACCAGCGCGCCCGGGGCGATTTCGCCGCGGCGGAATCCGATCTGCGTCTGGGGTCTGTCGGCCGCGACCCGCGGGCGCTCCCGCCGATCTTCGACTGGCGCCTGCCCAGCGGGACCGTCCTGGAGGTCCGGCGCTCGCCTCTGGCAGACGGCGGCGCGGTCCTCACCTTCGGGGACGTCACGCAGGCGCGGATCGCCGAGCAGGCGCTGGAGGCGAGCGAGCGCCGTTACCGGCTCCTGGCCGAGAACGCCACCGACATCATCATCTGGTCCGACCTGACCACCTGCCGCCGCTACGTCTCGCCGGCCGTGCGCGCCGTCCTGGGCTACGCGCCCGAGGCCCTCGTCGGCACCCAGCCCCTGGACTTCGTCCATCCCGACGACGTTCCGGTCTACCGCGAAGTCCTGGTCGGCCTGACCAGCGGCCGCACCGCGCGGGCCCTGACCTGCCAGCGATACCGCCACGCGGACGGCCGCTGGATCTGGCTGGAGATCTCCTTCAGCCTGACCCACGACCGGGTGACGGGGGCGCCGGACGGCTACGTCGCCACGCTGCGCGACGTGAGCGCCCGCAGAGCCGCCGAGGACGCGCTGCGCCTGAGCGAGGCCCGCTACCGGGCGCTCGCCGACGCCCTGCCCCAGCTCGTCTGGATCGCCAGTACCGGAACCGGCGAGGCGACCTACGTCAACCGGCGCTTCGAGGATTACTACGGCCCGATCGGGCCCTCGCGCGCCGCCCGGATCGCCCGCAACCATCCCGACGACGCGGAGCGGATGGAGCGTATGTGGTCCGAGGCGCGTGCCAGCCGGAGCGCCTACGAGGTCGAGGGGCGGCTGCGGCGGCACGACGGCGCCTATCGCTGGCACAAGCTCGTCCTCCTGCCGATCTGGCAGGGCGAGACCATGATCGGCATGCTCGGCACCGCCCTCGACATCGACGAGATCGTGACCGCGCGGCGCGAGGTCGAGGAGGCGAGCAGCCTGCTGCTCCTCGCCCAGACCGCGGCCGAGGCGGGCACGTGGCACCTCGACCTCGACAGCGCCCGGATCGCATGGTCCCCGGGGAGCGCGCGCCTGCACGGGATCGAGACCGACCGGGATTACAACCTCGATGCGCAGACCTGGCTCTCGCTGATCGACCGCGAAGACGGCGAGCGCGCCCTGCGGATCGCCTCGGCGGCCGCGGAAGCCGGGGAGACCTTCTCCATCGAGTTCCGGGTCCCGACGCCGGAGGGCGGCGTGCGCTGGATCAACGGCGTCGGGCGCGGGGTCCCCGGACCCGACGGCCGGACGCGGCGGATGCTCGGCCTCAACATCGACGTGACCGCCCGCAAGGCCGCCGAGGCGGCGCTCATCGCCGCGAAGGCCGCGGCAGATGCCGCACGCCTGGAGGCCGAGCGGGCGAGCGCGGCCAAGAGCGAGTTCCTGGCCACCATGAGCCACGAGATCCGCACGCCGCTCAACGGTGTGATCGGCTATGCCGATCTGCTGCTCGACGAGAGCGATCTCGGGCCTGTGGCGCGCCGGCACGCCGACCGCATCCGCAGCGCGGGGGCCGCGCTCCTGACGGTGGTGAACGACGTCCTCGACTTCTCGAAGGTCGAGGCCGGGCAGATCGAGATCGTGCCCCGGCCGTTCGCGCTGGAATCGCTCATCGACAACGCCGTCTCGATCGTGCGACCGTCGGCCGAGCGCAAGGGGCTCGCGCTGAGCATCGCCCGCGGGCCGGGCCTGCCGGACTGGATCGCGGGTGACGAGGACCGGCTCCGGCAGATCCTGCTGAACCTCCTCAACAACGCCGTGAAGTTCACACCCGCGGGCCGCATCGACCTGACGGTCGAGGCCGATCCCGCCGATCGGGCCGGGGCACGGCTCCTGCGCTTCGCGATCCGCGATACCGGCATCGGCATCCCCGCCGACAAATGCGACCGCCTGTTCCGGCGGTTCTCGCAGGTCGACGGCTCCATCAGCCGCGAGTACGGCGGCACCGGCCTTGGCCTCGCCATCTCGAAATCCCTCGTGGCGCTGATGGACGGCGCGATCGGCGTCGAGAGCGCCTTCGGACAGGGCGCGACCTTCTGGTTCACAGTCGCCCTGCCCGAGGCGGTGCCGGAACGCCCGGTCGCGGCACAGCCCGCCGCGACCGCCCGCAGCCCGGGCCGGCGCATCCTCCTGGCCGAGGACGTGCGGCTCAACCAGGAACTCGCCCGGACGATCCTCGAGCGGGCCGGGCATGCGGTGGACGTGGTGGAGGACGGGGCCGCCGCTCTGGCGGCGGTTCGAGCCAGACCCTACGACCTCGTCCTGATGGACGTGCAGATGCCCGTGATGGACGGCCTGACGGCGACCCGTCGGATTCGCGCCCTCGGAGGATCGACGGGGGGCCTGCCGATCGTCGCGATGACGGCGAACGTGCTGCCACAGCAGCTGGCCGCGTTGCGCGCGGCCGGGCTCGACGACCATGTGGGCAAGCCGTTCCGGACGGAGGCGCTGCTGGCGGCGGTCGACCGCTGGGCGGCACGGCCCGCGGCGCCGGCCTGCCCCGGCACGTCGATCGACCGGGCCGTCCTGGACGAGATGACCGAGATCGTCGGCCGGGGGCGCATGCGCGAGCTCCTGGCGATGCTCGCCCGCGAACTCGCCCAGCGCTTCGGAGCCGATGCGTCGCCGGCGGTGGACCGCGAGCGGCTCATGCTGGACGCGCACGCGATGGTGTCAGCGGCCAGCATGGTGGGCTTCGCGGCGCTCGCCGAGGCCTGCCGGACGGTCGAGGCGGCCTGCCGGGCGGGGGACGATGTCGGCCCGATGCTGGGCCCGCTCCGGGCGAGGGCGACGGAGACGATCGCCGAGATCGAGGCCCTGCGCGCGGCCTGACCGGGCGCGCCGGTTCCAGCGGCGCGGGTGCCCCGGGCGCCCCGTCCCGACGCGCCCCGCTCCATCCAACCCGAGCGCAGGCCGCTCGCCGGCGGGTCAGGCGGCCGCCCGGGCGGCCGACAGCATCGGGACGAGCGCACCCTGCGGCATCGGCTCGCCGAGATGGTAGCCCTGCAGGAACGGGCAGCCGAGATCCCGGAGCGTGCCCAGATCGTCGGCGGTCTCGATCCCCTCGGCGACGACTTCGAGACCGAGAGAGGCTCCGAGGTTCAGCACCGCCTGGACCATGACACGCTTGTCTTTGCTCTCGGACAGGCCGGTCACGAGGCTGCGGTCGATCTTGATCCGTCCGGCCCGGAGCTGGCGCAGCGAGGCGAGGGACGCGTAGCCGACCCCGAAATCGTCGAGGGCCACGCACACCCCCGCCCGCGCCAGGGTCTGCAGCTTGTCCTGGATCACGTTGATCCCGAGGGCCGTCTCCTCCGTGATCTCGATCTCCAGCCCCGCGGGCGGCAGAGCCAGATCCGCGAGCCGCTTCAGGACGATCGCGTCGACGGGAAGTTGCGCCATCTCCCGCGGCGAGACGTTCATCGCCACGCGCACCTGCGGCAGGTCCAGAGCGCGCAGAAGGCCCATCATCCCGCAGGCCTGTTCGAGGACGAAGCGCAGCAGCGACTCGGTCAGGCCCGCGGTGGCGGCCGCGGTGACGATGTCGCCCGGCGGGATCCAGCCGTGCCGCGGATGCTGCCACCGCACGAGCCCTTCGAGGCCCGCGAGGGTCGTGCCGTCCTGGCCGAAGATGGGCTGGAACCAGACGGCGAGCCTGTCCTCGGCCAGGGCGCTCGAGAGGTCCCGACCGCAGTCGCGCCGCATCTCGCGCTGGGCCCGCAGGGTAGCGTCGAAGACGCGGTAGCTGTTCCGTCCGGCGCTCTTGGCCGCGTACAGCGCCTCGTCGGCGCAGCTCAGCATCTGTGTGATGCTGGACATGGCCGCGAACTGGATGCCGATGCTGACCCCCAGCCGACCTGCCTCGAAGGCGCCGAAGGGCGCCGCGACGGCCTCGATCACGCGCTTGGCGAGGGCGTTCGGCGCCAAGCCCGATTGCAGCGGATCGTACAGCAGGGCGAACTCGTCGCCGCCGAGCCGGGCGACCACGGCCCCTGGCGGCAGGATGATGCTCAGGCGACGGCCGACCTCGGCCAGGACCCGGTCGCCCATCTGATGCCCGTAGATGTCGTTGACGGTCTTGAAGCCGTCGAGGTCGAGCAGCAGCAGGCAGCGCGCCGCCTCGGGCCGCTGGGCCCACGTCTCGGCCTGCTGCGCGAAGCCGGCGCGGTTCAGCAGCCCGGTGAGATCGTCGTGCGTCGCGCGGCGACGCATCTCCTCCGCCAGGGCCGCCTCGCCGGCATGGGCCGCGGCGGCCGCGCGCGCGAGCGCCGTCGCCGCGTGCTTCAGGCGGCTCGCCTCGCGAAACACCTTCTCGCTCTCGACCGCGCTGCGCGCGAGGGCCACCAGATACAGGAGCACGGTGCCGGCGAGGCAGACGTCGTCCAGTCCGCCGGCGTAGAGCAGGCAGCCAGCGACCGACAGGAGCGGCGGGGTGATGAAGCAGAGCGGAACGCGGGCGAAGGCGATGCCGTGCACGACGGAGCCGGCGGTGATGCCGCAGATGACGACCAGGTAGAAGGTCGTCGAGGTCGCGGTGAGCCCCGCGCACAGGGTCGGCACGAAGGCCCAGACGAGACCGGAGGCGAGGGCCGCGCCGGTCGCGAGCCCGAGTTGCCGCTCGACCGCCCGCGCATGGCCCACCGCCTCTTCCGGCGGCGTGTCGAGGGTGAGCGACAAGCCTCCGCAGGGCGCGCGGCACAGGGCGGCGCGCAGGAGGTTGACGCACAGGGAAATCGCGAACCAGGCGGCGCCGGCCTGCCCGAGCCCGGCAGAGTAGGCGACGAGAGCTCCGAGCAGACCGAGCAGCACGTTGACCGGGATGGCGATGAGGACGCTGCGGCGCACGGCCTCGAGCTGATCCCGGCGAACCAGCTTGACGAGGTCCGGAGCCGTGCGCTCGGGCGCCGTCCCATCACGCGGTGTCCCGCTCATGTCCACGCCTGTTCCCACCGGGCGTGACCTTGCGCGCGATTCGGTAATGGTTGGTAAATCCGCCGACACAGATAGTTATAATACTCTGTAATCTTCGGATTCCGATGCATAGTGCCGGAGATATCTTCGGTCCCGTCTATCTCCGAACCTGCGCGCCACCGTTACGATGACGGCCACGATGTCGGTGGTCGCCCCCGGCCGGGGGTGCCGGCGCGCGGCGGCCGGCACGATCCGGTCGGCCGTTGACGCCTCGTTTGCCATGACAGCGACGTAGCGATCACGATCAAAAGTCGTTCATTTGCCGATGTTCGCTCCATCGATCGTGATCCTTGGCCTCCGTGCGCGATGCTGATCGCGTCCTTCCTGCTCGCGGCGAATCGGGAACGGCACGACGACGGACCGCGCCGCTCCAAGCGCCGCGTGTACGGACCGCCGCTGAGCCCCGACGCCTCCCATTGGGGAACGCTCCGGCAGGCGGATTGCGAACGACCGACCAGCGGCCCGATCACAATAACTGGAGCCACCCATTGATGTCTTGTTCGAAGACAGTTTTCGCGATCTCGTTAGCGCTCGGTTGCGGGAGATCGGACCTCATGAGAACTGTCTTCGTCGCCTCAATCCTTGTCCTCCTTCCGCTCACGCAAGCCTGCGCGCAGGCCAACCCGAAGCGGGAGGCGTGCCTGAAGGAAGCGGAGGCGAAGGGCCTTTACACGACGGCCGGCCGGAATCCGGGGCGGTTCAACCAGATGAACGCGCCGCAGCGCGAGGAATTCATGAAGGCCTGCATGGCGCACCGGTAGGGCCCGGCCCAGTCGCGACCGGCCGCGGGCGCGAAGGCGGGCGCGAAGGTCAGAGCGCCGGCCCGTGCGCGCTGGACGCAGCGGCCGCTCCCCAACGCCGCGTCCGGATGGGATCGGCAGGCTTCGGCCGGCTCAAAGTTCGCGGATCCTCTTCCCGATCCCGCTGGGCTCGTGTTTCTCGATCTCGACCGGATGGCCCGTGTCGTTCGGCAAGCCGCGTCCCGTCTGCGCAATGGTCTCGTCGCGCGGGCGTCAGCGCGGGCCGTCCGAGATCGGCGAGTCCTTCGACGACTCCTTCGACATCGCGCAGTCCTGATCCGTCCGCGTCGCCGCGCTTGCGGGGCTCCAGGCTTATAATCGCGTCCCGTTCAGCCAACCCGGCAGGGGTGGCGGAGATCCGGGCACCGTGCCGACAGGCGCATGACGGGTACGCTTGAGCCCTCAGGCAGGTCGATGCGGCTTGAGCCGCCGGTCACGCCCGGGCCCCGCTGCGCGGGGCTCACGACCGCGAGCCGGTGCCGGCGCAGATCGCCGCAGGAAGGGGGTCCGGCGATCCCATCCCGCCCCCGGGCGGCACCCGGCCTGTCTCGCCCCGCCCCGCGCATCGGGCGCGGAGCCGCGCCGAAGCCCGCGGTGGTCCGCCAGGAACTTGGCCGTCCAGCGTTTGGGTTCCCCGGGTGACTGGGCCGCCCGAGCCCGCAACGGAACAGAGGTGACGACCATGGCAATGGACGCGCGCGAGATCTACGTCACGGCCCTGAAGAACACCCACGCCCTGGAGATGCAGGCGCTGCAGATCATGGAGCGGCAGGTCGAGCGCCTCGAGCGCTACCCGGAGATGGAGCAAGCCCTCCGCCGCCATATCGAGGAGACGCACGGCCAGCGCCAGCGCCTGGAGGAGGCGCTCCAGAGCCTCGGCGACAGCCCCTCGGCCCTGAAGGAGGGGTTCCTGGGCTTCGTCGGCAACATGATGGCTCTGGGACACACGCCGGCCCAGGATGAGATCCTGAAGAACACCTACGCCAACCACGCCTTCGAGAACTTCGAGATCGCGGCCTACGAGTCGCTTCTCACCATCGGCGACGCGGCCGGCCAGCAGGGCCACCGGACGGCCTTCCAGCAGTCGTTGAAGGAGGAGCAGACCATGGCGGAGGCAGTGCGCAACCTGATCCGCCCGACCACGGAGCGCTACCTCCAGCTCACCACGGCCGGCGAGAAGGCGGACCGGTAGGGCGCCCCGCCGAGGTGGAAGCCGGCTCGGCGGGAGGAACAGCATCGGAGCACGGGTTCGGCGCCGCCCCCGGGCGCGGCGCCGGCCAGCCCCGGCGGACGGGGTGCCGTTCGCGTCGGGTCGTGGGTGCGCCGGAAGGCGCCCTCCGGCGACGCGCGGCGCCCCATTCTGCCGCAGGAACAACACCCACCCTGCCTGATTGCGCGGAGATGGACACAGGCAGCGCTCGATCGACGGACCACAGGGGCCAGGAGGGCGCCTCGTCCAGCAAGCCTCTGGGGGACGGCTGCGTCCACCTCTGCGTGGACATGCAGCGCATGTTCGCGGAGCCCACCGACTGGCAGACACCTTGGATGATGCGGGTTCTTCCGCATGTGTGCCGGCTTGCCTCGGCACGTCCGGAGCGGACCATCTTCACCCGCTTCATCCCGGCTGCCCGGCCCGGGGAGGGGCGCGGCACCTGGGCGACCTACTCGGAGCGGTGGGCGGACATGACCCGGGAACGCCTCGACCCCGGCCTGATCGACCTCGTGCCGGACCTCGCGCGGCTGGCGCCGCCCGCGGAGATCCTCGACAAGCTGGTCTACTCGCCGTGGCTCGACACGGATCTGGACGCGCGCCTCCAGGCCCGGGGCATCGACACCCTGATCGTCACCGGGGCGGAGACGGATGTCTGCGTGCTGGCCGCGGTGCTCGGCGGCGTCGACCTTGGCTACCGGATCGTGCTGGCCTCGGACGGGCTCTGCAGCTCCTGCGACGAGGCGCACGACGCGCTGCTCCTGATGTACCGGATGCGCTACGGCCATCAGGTCGAGACGATGACGACCGCCGAGATCCTCGACCGCTGGCACTGACCGGTTTGTGCGCTGCACCGAGCATTCACGCGGCAGCGGCCAAGCTTAAGGCAAGTCCAGGCGGATCCGATCCGGCCCGCAGCGAGACCTGGCCGCACCTGTCCGGTCCCTCAGGACCACGAACACTCCCATCGTCCCCGGACCCGTCGCGAAAAACAGTCGCGCCACGCGAACCGCGGGCCAGCGCGGCCGTTATATCCTCAAACACGGTTTCGGAGGACAGATCATGGCCAAGCACGAGATCCTCGGGTACTTCGAGCACCGCCGTGACGGGGCCTGGGTGTGCGTCCGGCCCTTCACCCTGACGACCCGCGATGCCAGCGTCGACATCCGCCAGGGCATGCGCTTCGATTACGGCAAGCGGGTCGGCGGCGTCGACCTCGCCGAGTACCTGGAACGGCTGGGCTCGCAGTTCGGCTCGTAACGCAGTCCCTGACCCAAGCCGCCGCGCGGCGCCGGACGCGAGTCCGGCGCCGTTCGTCGTTTCAGGCCCCGCCCCACTGCATCGTCAGCCCGCCATCGACCACGAGTGTGTGACCGGTGACGTAATCGGCCGCGTCCGAGGCGAGGTAGAGGATCGCCCGGGCGATCTCCTCCGGCTGGCCGGCCCGGTGCCACGGGATCCGCTCCAGCGACTGCTCGAGCACCTCCGGCTTCTCGAAGCGGTCGGAGGTCATCGGCGTCTCGATCAGGCCCGGGGCGACGCTGTTGACGTTGATCCGGTCCTCGGCGAGTTCCCGCGAGAGGGAACGACAGAGGGAGCCGAGGCCCGCCTTCGACATGCCGTAGGGCGCGCTCTCCGGAGTCGGCAGGTGCTGGGCCACGGAGGAGACGAACACGATCTTGCCGTTCCCACCCTGGGCCCGGCGCATCTTGATGAAGGGGCGGGCGCAGAACAGCGGCCCCATCAGGTTCACCCGCAGGATCCGTTCCAGCACGGTGTCGTCCATCTCGACGACCGGCATGCCGCTCATGGCCTGCCCGGCATTGGCCACGAGGATGTCGAGGGTGCCGAACTCGCTGCCGATCCGGTCGAAGGCGGCCGCGACTGCGGCCGGGTCGCCGACATCGAGCTGCAGGACAAGGGCCCGGCGGCCGGCGGCCTCAACCCGCGCGGCCGTCTCACGGATGCCCGCCTCGTCGGTGTGGTAGGTGATCGCCACGTCTGCACCTTCGCGGGCCAGCAGCTCCGCAGTCGCCCGTCCGATGCCGGAATCGGCCCCGGTGACGAGGGCACGGGTGTCGGTGAAGCTCATCGTCGATCCCATCAAGGCTCATCAGGGCGCGCCGCGGACGGGCACCGTCGAGCGGGCAATGAGTGCCGCCGGGGCGGGTTCCGGGCGCGCGCAGCGGCCGCAGGGGGAACCGGATCCGGGCTCGCGTCTTTGACGCTCCGCGCCCGCATGGCCTAGTGAGGACGCATGTCCCTGGATGATACGACCCACCTGATCGCGGAGGAGTGCGCGCCCGACACGCGGAGCCGCATCCTCGCGACGGCGGACACGTATTTCCGCGAGATCGGCTATCAGAAGACCACCGTGGCCGACATCGCCCGGACCCTGAAGATGAGCCCGGCCAACGTCTACCGCTTCTTCGACTCGAAGAAGGCGATCAACGAGGCGGTGCTGGAGCGCCTGATCGGCGAGAGCGAGGCGGTCATCTCCGAGATCGCCGACCGGCCGGGCCTCGACGCCACCGAGCGTCTCGTTGCGGCGATCGAGACCCTCCATCGCGACTGCACCCGCCGCTGCGAGACGTTTCCCCGCCTGCACGAGATGATCGAGGCGGCGATGGTGGAGAGCTGGGAGGTCTGCCGCCACCACGTCGCCCGGATTACCGCCGGGTTCGAGCGGATCATCCGCGAGGGCGTGGCGCGGGGCGCGTTCGAGGCTGCCGATCCGGCCGAGGCGGCAGCCTGCATCCACACCGCCATCGCCCGCTACACCCACCCGCTGCTGGTGGGCAGTTCCACCCTCCAGCCGGTGCCGCCGGTGGAGGTGATGACCGCGTTCCTGCTGCGGAGCCTCGCGCCCAGGACCGGCGGACGCCGTTAGGCTGCATGGGGTAAGCGTGGCGTCTACTCGGAGGCCGGCCCGACCTCCGGTGCCGGCTCGGAGGCGCCGGGCTGAGCGCCGTCATACCCCTCGATCACCAGGATCTCGGCCTCGACGCCGCCGCGCTGCTTGGCCTTGGCGGCCTGGTAGAGGTCGGAGTTCCAGCAGGCGAGGGCGTCGGCGTAGCTCGGGAACTCGATGACCACGTTGCGGGACCGGGCCGGGCCCATCACCGCCTCGTGGGCGCCCCCGCGCACGAGGAAGCGCCCGCCGAACTTCGCGAAGGCCGCGCCGTTGGCCGCCACGTAATCCTTGTAGGCCTCCGCGTCGCGGACATCGACCCGCGCGATCCAGTAGCCCTTGGTCATGCTGCGCCTCCTGCCTTGCGGAGCGAAGTGGATCCGATCCGCGCGAAGGCAATCCCGCCGGGCGTTGGACGAGATGTCAGGCGAGGTCCGTCACGATCGCCTGCGCCACCGCGCGGGGGTCCGCCGCGCCGGTGATCGGGCGCCCGACCACCACGTGGTCGATCCCGGCCCTGCGGGCGTCGCCGGGCGTCATGACCCGCTTCTGATCGCCGGCCTCGGCGCCCGCCGGGCGGATTCCCGGGGTGACGATCAGCCGGTCCGGGCCGACGATACGCCGGACCGAGCCCGCCTCGGCGGCGGAACAGACCAGCCCGTCGATGCCGATCTCGGCGGCCTGGGCGGCGCGCTTGGCGACGAGATCCGCCACCGGCAGGCCGTAGCCGGCTTCCGCGGCGTCGGCATCGTCGTAGGAGGTGAGCACCGTCACGGCGAGGATCTTGAGCCCCGGACCCCGGCCGCGCACCGCCGCCCGCATGGTCTGCGGGTAGGCGTGGACGGTGAGGAAGGTGGCGCCGGAGCCGGACGCCGAGCGCACGCCCTCCTCCACGGTGTTGCCGATGTCGTGGAGCTTCAGGTCGAGGAAGACCTTGAGGCCGCGGGCCGCCAGCCGCTCGGCGAGCGCGAGGCCGCCCGCGTAGCCGAGCTGGTAGCCGATCTTGTAGAAGGTCGCGGCGTCGCCGATCCGGTCGATCAGCGCCTCGGCGGCCGGCACGCTCGGCAGGTCGAGGGCCACGATCAGGCGGTCGCGGGGATCGGGAATCTCGGTCATCGGAGGTCCTTCGGGGTCGCGGCACGGATCACGGGCCGGCGACGCCTGTCAATGCGAGCCCGCTGAGGCCCTCCTGACATCAACCACGCTTGAGCGCCTTGGCCCGCGCCGGTCGGCGCGGGGCGCCCTTCGCCAGCGCCTCGTTCATGCGCGCCTCCCAGCCCGGACCGGCAGCCTTGTAGGCGGCGAGCACGTCGGGGTCGACGTGCAGGGAAACCGGAATGCCGTGAGACCCAGACTTGACCCGGTCGGCCCGCGCAGCGAGCGCGGCTGCGAGATCCGATGGAAGACCTTCCGGCCCCAGCCGCATCCCGGCCAATTGCTCGGCCGTCAACGCGGGCGTATCGGACACCTCCTCCCAATCCTCGAGGGAGTAGCTGGCATCCGCACCAACGTCGGAGACGTGATCAGAGGGCTTCATAGATGGATCTCTCCGTCCGATTTGCACGGCGGACGCTCACAATGTCGAACGCCTCCGTTCCGAGTGGCGATACGATCACCACGACCACCACCGCTCCGAACCAAGTCCCGATCAGCAGGTAGCGGACGCGGCCTGTGCAACTCGGCCGGGTGGGTGCAGTCGCGTACCGGTCGAAGCTGAATGCCTCCTCGAACTGCGCCGGATCGAATCCGTGCTTGGCGATGTTGGCCGAGCGCTTCGGTTCCTGGGCGATGAACTTCAC
This sequence comes from Methylobacterium mesophilicum SR1.6/6, assembly GCF_000364445.2. NCBI lineage: Bacteria > Pseudomonadati > Pseudomonadota > Alphaproteobacteria > Hyphomicrobiales > Methylobacteriaceae > Methylobacterium > Methylobacterium mesophilicum. The sequence goes on from NZ_CP043538.1 coordinate 4,793,926, forward strand.
GGATCAGAGGTTATACGTGAGTCGCGCGCGAGATGCGATTGGCCGCCCGCCCTTTTACCCCGCCATCACCCGCGCCACCGCGTCCCGCAGCACCGGCAGCAGCTCAGCCTCGAACCAGGGCTCGCGCTTGAGCCAGCCGTTGTTGCGCCAGGACGGGTGAGGCAGGGGCAGGACCCGGGGGCGGCGGGGCTCGGACAGGATCTCCCGCCAGCGCCGCACGGTGCCGGTGAGCCCGCCCTCCATCCGTCCGAGATGCCAGCCTTGCGCGTACTGGCCGATCACCAGGATCAGTTCTAGGTCCGGCAGGCCGGAGAAGAGCTCCGCCCGCCAGCGCTCGGCGCATTCCCGCCGCGGCGGCCGGTCGCCGCCCTTGGCGTCGAGGCCCGGGAAGCACGAGCCCATCGGCACGATAGCGACCCGGCTGGGGTCGTAGAACCGCGCCTCGTCGAGCCCGAGCCAGGATCGCAGGCGCACCCCCGACGGGTCGGTGAAGGGCTGCCCCGTGCGATGCGCGCGGGTGCCGGGGGCTTGGCTGGCGATGCAGAGCCGGGCCGTGGCCGATCCCTGCACGATGGGCCGGGGCTCCTGGGGAAGGGGCTGGCCGTAGAGCGGTGTGTCCCGGCAGAGGCGGCAGGCGCGCAAGCGCGCGGCGGTGTCGTCGAAGGCGGGCATCCGCCTGAGATGGGATCGGACGACCCCAAAAAGAAACGGCGCGGTGTCGCGCCGCGCCGTCGTCAGTCGGGTCTCTTGCCTTGGGGGGAAGGCCCCTCCGTCTTACGCCGCCGATGGACGCTTGAACGTGCGATTCCTCACGCGCCCTTCACGCTCGACAGGTCGAGGGGCAGCGAGCGCAGGCGCCGGCCGGTGGCGGCGAAGACCGCGTTGGCGATCGACGGCCCCAGCACCGGCACGCCAGGCTCTCCGATCCCGGTGGGCGCCACCCGGCTCGGCACGATGTGCACCTCGACCGTCGGCATCTCGCTCATCCGGGTCGGCTCGTAGGCGTCGAAATTGTGCTCCTGCACCTGCCCGTCCTTCAGGGTGATGCGGTTCCTGAGCACCGCCGACAGGGCGAAGCCCACCGCGCCCTCGACCTGCGCGCGGATCACATCCGGGTTGACCGCCACGCCGACATCCACCGCGGCGACGATGCGGTTCACCCGGACCGCCGCCTCCTGAGCGGTCACGTCGGCCACCATGGCGACGTAGGAGCCGAAGGATTCGTGGACCGCCACCCCGAGGCCGCGCCCCTGATCCTTGGGCTTGGCGCTCCAGCCGGCCTTCTCGGCGGCGAGCTTGAGCACGCCGGCGAGCCGCGGCGCCTGGGTCAGGAGCGACAGCCGGTAGGCCACCGGATCGACGTTGGCGGCATGGGCCAGCTCGTCGATCATCACCTCCATCACGTGGGCCGTGTGGGTGTGGCCCACCGAGCGCCACCACAGGACCGGCACGCCCTCGCGGCCGTTATGGACGCCGAACCGGTAGGCCGGGAGCGCGTAGGGCGTGTCGGAGGCGCCCTCCACGGTGGTGGCGTCGATGCCGTTCTTGACGATCATCGCCTCGAAGGGCGAGGCGATCATGATCGACTTGCCGACCATGACGTGGTCCCAGCCGACCACCGCGCCCCTGCCGTCGATCCCGGCGCGGACCTTGTGCAGCACGGTCGGGCGATAGTAGCCGCCGGCCATGTCGTCCTCGCGGGTCCAGACGAGATGCACGGGGGCCTTCTCGCCCGACGCCTTCAGGACGGTCGCGGCCTCTGCGAGGTAGTCGGCGGTCGGCGTCGCCCGGCGGCCGAAGGAGCCGCCGGCCCAGTTGCTGTGCAGCCGCACCCGGTCGGGCGTCACCCCGAGGATCGCCGCCATGGTGGCCTGCTCGACGGTCTGGAACTGGAAGCCGGCGTAGACGTCGTAGCCGCCATCGGCCGCCTTCTCGATCGTGGCGTTGAGCGGCTCCATCGCCGCGTGGGCGAGATAGGGGAAGGTGAACTCGGCCTCGATCACCTTGGCGGCGCCCTTCAGCGCCGCCTGCGGGTCGCCGCGCTCGGACGCCGTGAGGCCGGGACCCTTGGCCCGCTCGCGGTACTCGGCGAGGATCGCGTCGGACGAGCGGGTCTCGGCGGTGCTGTCGTCCCAGGCGACCGTGAGCGCCTCGCGGCCCTTCATGGCCGCCCAGGTGTCCCGGGCGATCACCGCCACGCCGGTCGGCACCTGCACCACGTCGAGGACGCCCGCGACCTTGCGGGCGGCGGTGGCGTCGAACGACGTCACGGTGGCGCCGAAGCGTGGCGCCCGGGCCACCACGGCAGTGACCTGGTTCGGGCGGCGGATATCCAGGGAATAGACCGCCGTGCCGTTGGTCTTGGCGACCGAGTCGAGGCGCGGGATCTTCTGGCCGATCAGCCGCCACTCGCTCGGGTCCTTGAGGCGCGGCTCGGAGGGCACCGGCAGGGAGGCCGCTGAGGAAGCCAGCTCCCCGAACCGGGCCTGCCGGCCGGAGGGCGCGTGGCGCACAACGCCATCCGCGACGGTGATCTCCGAGACCGGCACCTTCCAGCGGAAGGCGGCCTCGGCCATCAGCATCTCGCGGGCGGCCGCGCCCGCCTTGCGCAGCTGGAACCAGGAATTGGCCACCGCGGTGGAGCCGCCGGTGCCCTGGATCGGGCCCATCAGGGTGTTGTTGTAGAGCGCCGCGTCGGCGGGCGCGAACTCTGTGCGGACCTTAGCCCAGTCGGCGCCGAGCTCGTCGGCCAGGATCGTGGCGAGCCCGGTCGTGTTCCCCTGGCCCATGTCGAGGTGCTTGATCACCACCGTGACGGTGTCGTCGGCACCGATCCGCACGAAGGCATTGGGCTGCGCCTTCACGTCGGCGAGGTTCGGGCCCGACGCCGCCCGGGCGGGCTTGGGATCGAACCGGAACGCGACCACGAGGGCGCCGGCGCCGGCGAGCAGGCCGCGGCGGCTGGGACGGACGGGGAGGGGGTTCGGTCGACGGGCGTTCAGCATGGCGGCGAGGCTCCGGTCGGGACCGCGGGGGCGGGCGGGGAAAGGTGGGCGCCGGGACGGATCAGGCGAGGCTGCGCGCGGCTTCGTGAATCGCCGCGCGGATGCGCTGGTAGGTGCCGCAGCGGCAGATGTTGCCGTCCATGGCCCCGTCGATGTCGGCGTCGCTCGGCTTGGCGTTGCCCGAGAGCAGGCCGATCGCCGACATGATCTGGCCGGACTGGCAGTAGCCGCACTGGACCACGTCGAGCTTGCGCCACGCCGCCTGGACGGCCTCGGCCACCCGGCCCGAGACGCCCTCGATGGTGGTCACCTGCGCGGTGCCGACATCGCCGATCTTCGTCTGGCAGGCGCGGACCGGCTGGCCGTCGAGGTGGACCGTGCAGGCACCGCACTGGGCGATGCCGCAGCCATATTTGGTGCCGGTGGCGTCGAGCCGGTCGCGCAGCACCCAGAGCAGGGGCATGTCCGGGTCGGCGTCGATCTCGTGCGCGACTCCGTTGACGGTGAGCTTCGGCATGGTCGTCGGCCCTTCCTCGACGCGTGCGTCCGGACCCACCGGAGCCCGATGCGCGGCCTCGATCGGGCACCGCGGTCGCCACGACCGTAGCGTTCACCCGGGCCGGCGCGATGTGCGGCACCGCACGTCGACCCGGTCCGCGCGCAACCTGAAGACAGCCTCGCGACAGGCCGGTTGCATAAGATCCGAACGATACCGGCAGCCCCTTCTTAACACATCCGCCGCATCCTCACGGAGCGATTCCGAGCCGACACCAGTTTCGAGTTTTAAGACGCGATGTCCGATCTCACCGTCGAGATGGTTCAGCGCGGTCGCGGCCCCTCGACGGAGGAGGCGGCGCGCCGCCTCGGGGTTGCCCGCGAGATCCGCTCGGCCCGCGAGAAGCTGACCTCTCAGACCGGCCTGGAACGGGCCTTCGACTATGAATTGCTGCGCCACTACGCCCAGTACCGGGCCGGGGCGGGCATCCCGCTGGTGCTGTTCGCGGCCGTGCTCGCCGCGGCGGCGACCGTGTGGATCGCCCCGGCAGTGGCGGCGGCCTGGGCCCTGGGTGTCGTCCTGATGATCTCGCTCAACACCACGTTGAGCCGCCGTTTCCTGCGCGCCGACCCGGCGACGAGTCCTCTGGCCCACTGGCGCCGCCGTTTTCTGATCGGCGAGGTGCTGCAGAGCCTGTCGTGGTCGGCGATGATCGGCCTCGGCGCCACCGGGGGCTGGACCTTCGCGCTGTTCGGCCTCGTCATCGCCTCCGCGGTCACCACCATGCTGGCCGCGACGGTGCCGCTGGCGGCCGTCGCCGCCCTGGTCCCCCTGGCGCTCGCCACGGTCTCGCTCTCCGCCTTCTCGGGGGAGATGAACGGTCTGATGCTCGTCGTGATGGCCGGCGGCGCGCAGCTCTTCTTCCTCGGCCTGTCCCGCCATCTCTACGCCTCGACGGTGGGCGCCCTACGCTCCCGCGCCGAGAAGGACGCGATGTTCGGCGAGCTGGAGCAGGCTAAGGCGAATTCCGACGAGGCCCGCCGCCGGGCCGAGGAGGCAAACCTCGCCAAGTCCCGCTTCCTCGCGACCATGAGCCACGAGCTGCGCACGCCGCTCAACGCCATCCTGGGCTTCTCGGAGGTGATGAAGAACGAGGTGTTCGGCGCCCACGCGGCGCCCTCCTATCGCGAGTACTCGAACGACATCCACGACAGCGGGCTGCATCTCCTCAACCTCATCAACGAGATCCTCGACCTCTCGCGCATCGAGGCGGGGCGCTACGAACTCAACGAGGAGGCGGTCCAGCTCGCCCACGTGGTGGAGGAGTGCCGCCACATGATGGGGCTGCGCGCCAAGGCGAAGAACCAGACTTTCCACGACCTCGTCGACGATTCCCTCCCGCGCCTCTGGGCGGACGAGCGGGCTTTGCGCCAGATCGTGCTCAACCTCCTGTCGAACGCCGTGAAGTTCACCCCACCGGGGGGCGAGATCTGGCTGAAGGTCGGCTGGACCGCCTCGGGCGGGCAGTACGTCTCGGTCAAGGACAGCGGGCCCGGCATCCCGGAGGACGAACTCGGCACCGTCCTGTCGTCGTTCGGCCGCGGCTCCCTGGCAATCAAGACCGCCGAGCAGGGGTCGGGCTTGGGCCTCCCGATCGTCAAGGGACTGATCGAGCTGCACGGCGGACGGTTCAAGCTGACCTCGAAGCCCCGGGAGGGCACCGAGGTGGTGGTGACGCTGCCGGCGACCCGGGTGATGGACACGCTGCCGGCCGTCGACGTCGCCGAGGAGATGCTGCCGTCCGGGAGCTCGCTCGATCGGGCGGCGTGAGCCAGGGGATCCGACGTCTCTGCGAGCGCCGCGCAGCAGAGACGAAGCGTGTCGGAGCGATCGCGGCGCAGACCGCTTCAGCCCACCCCTCCGAGCGCACAGACCCGCGCCCACTCCGCCTCAGTCACAGGCTGCACCGACAGGCGGGAGTTGTTCACCAGCACCATGGCGGCGAGTGCCGGATCGGCCTTGATCGCGTCGAGAGTCACCGGCCGGGGAAGCGCCCGGACCGCCCGCACGTCGACCATGCCGAAGCGGCCGGTCTCGTCGGTGTGGTCGGGATAGTAGGGCCGGATCACCTCGACGATCCCGACCACCGCCTTGCCCTCGTTCGAGTGGTAGAAGAAGCCCCGCTCGCCGACCTGCATGGCCATCAGCTGCTGCTTGGCGAGGTGGTTGCGCACGCCGTTCCAGAAGGTCCCGGTCTCCCCGGCCGCGACCTGCTGATCCCACGACCAAGTCGCGGGCTCGGATTTGAACAGCCAGTACGCCATCGCTGAGATTCCCGGAACCGCCCGATCCCGGCGGCACATCCCGCCATAGCGCAGCTTCATCCCCGACGGACAGACCACCGCCGCCGGGCTCCGCGCAGACCCGTCGCCCAGGCTCTTTCTCGGGCGTCCAGCGATCAGGATGCGGCCACAACCCTATTCGGCAAGGTCAAGACCGGGTCGTTGTATGAATATTAAATCCTATCTGCGACAATCTTATAACTACACCTCAGAGTAGAAGTACGACGTCCACATGCTGACCGTTCTCGGTTGCTTCGTCGGGGAACACAACTTGTGGCTGGTAGCGCTGGCGGCGCTGGTCTGCACGCTGGCCAGCACCACCGCCATGGCGCTGCTGACCCATGCCGGCCGGGCGGGCGGGCGCAGCCGCTTCACCTGGCTCGCGGTCGCGGCGGCGGCGGGTGGCTCCGGCATCTGGGCGACGCACTTCCTGGCGATGCTCGCCTTCGAGCCGCACCTGCCCTCGGGTTACGGAATCGGCCTGACCCTCCTGTCCTACGCGGACGCGGTCGCGATCACCGGCCTCGGCTTCGCCCTGGCCACGACCGGGGGAAATGTCCGGGCTGCGCTCGGGGGCGCGGTGGCGGGCGGCGGCATCGCCGCCATGCACTACACCGGCATGGCGGCTTACCAGGTCCCCGGGCACCTCATCTGGAACCCGGCGCTGGTGGCCGCCTCGGTGGTGATCGGCGCCTCGCTTGGAGGCGCATCCCTGCTGGTCGGCCTGTCGGCGCGCACCGCACGGGGCCGATGCCTGGGTGCGGCGCTGCTGATCCTGGCGATCTGCGGCCACCACTTCACCGGCATGGGCGCGGTGACCCTCGTGCCCGACCCGGCCGTCGCGATCCCGGAGAGCGCGATCCGGACCGAGTGGCTCGCGGCCGCCGTGGCGCTGGCGAGCTGCCTGATCCTGCTCACCGCCGGGGCCGCCCTGCTGCTCGACCTGCGCGAGCGCAAGCGCGCCGAGATCGAGCGCGAGCGCCTGCTCAGCCTCGCCAACGCGGCCGTGGAAGGGCTCGTCGTGTGCCGCGCCGGCCAGATCGTCAGCGCCAACGAGGCCTTCGCCCGCCTCGCGGGCGCCGAGGCGAATGCCCTGGCCGGGGCGAGCCTTGCCGCGTTCCTGCCGGGTTTCGCCGCCGGCACAGGGACGGCCGATCAGCCGGTGGAATTCGAGCTGGTCCAGGCGGGGGGCGCCACCATCCCGGTCGAGGTGATCATGCGCCCGGTGGCCGAGTACGGGCGCCAGCCGCACCACGCCGTCGCGGTGCGCGACCTGCGCGCGCGGCGCCGGGCCGAGAGCGAGATCCACTATCTCGCCCACCACGACGCGCTCACGGGACTCGCCAACCGCACCAGCTTTCACGCTCGCCTGGAACGCGAGACGCGCGCCGCCGACGTCCAGGGCACGAAGCTCGCGGTGCTGTGCCTCGACCTCGACCGGTTCAAGGAGGTCAACGATCTGTACGGCCACGCGGCCGGAGACGCGATGCTGCGCGACCTCGCTCTCCGGGTCGGCGGCCTGCTCGACGGCAACCAGCTGATGGCGCGGCTGGGCGGCGACGAGTTCGCCATCCTCACGCCGCAGGGGCCGGGATGCGCGGACGGGTCGGCCGAGCGGCTGGCCGAACGGATCCTGGCGACCCTGGCGGCGGTGCCGGCGGCCTCCGGGCCGGTGATCGCCACCAGCATCGGCGTCGCGGTCTACCCCGACGACGCCCAGGACCAGCACGCGCTCCTCAGCTACGCCGACGCCGCCCTGTACCGGGCCAAGGCCGAGGGCCGCGGCACCTGCCGCCGCTACGACGCCAGCATGGGCGCGCAGATCCGCGACAGGCGCATGCTGGAGCACGACCTGCGTCACGCGGTGGCCCGCGGGGAGCTGGAACTCGTCTACCAGCCGCAGTCCCAGATCGAGACCGGCGCGGTGACGGGCTTCGAGGCGCTGCTGCGCTGGGGTCACCCGGCACGCGGCAGCGTCTCGCCGGCCCTGTTCGTGCCGATCGCCGAGGAGACCGGGGCGATCCTCGAGATCGGCGCCTGGGTGCTGCGGGAGGCGTGCCGGACGGCCGCCGGATGGCCGCAGCCGCTGGCGATCGCCGTCAACGTCTCGGCGGTTCAGCTCCACAACCCGCACTTCGTGCAGTTCGTCCACGGCATCCTGTTCGAGACGGGCCTGAAGGCTGAGCGCCTGGAGATCGAGATCACCGAGACAGCCCTGATCCGGGATCCGGCCAGGGCGCTGCTCACCCTGCGCCAGCTCAAGGCGCTCGGCGTGCGGATCGCCATGGACGATTTCGGCACCGGCTACTCCTCGCTGTCGAACCTGCGCTCCTTCCCGTTCGACCGGATCAAGATCGACGGCTCGTTCATCAAGGCGGTCCACAGCAACCCGCAGGGCGCCGCCATCGTGCGCTCCGTCCTGGGCCTGGGGCGGGGCCTCGGGCTCGCCGTGGTGGCGGAGGGTGTGGAGACGGCCGACGAGCTGTCGTTCCTGGCGCGAGAGCACTGCACCCTCGCGCAGGGTTACCTGCTGGGCCGGCCCGCGCCGATCGCGCAGTTCGCCGATCACACCCACGGTGCCGCAGAGGAGCGGGTGGCCTCGGTGGCGTGAGGCTCATCGCGCCGGGGCCGGCCGCCTCGGCCCCGGGGCCCGGCAGGTTCGTGGCCCTTCCCGGGCGCGGGCTCAGTCGGTCTCCCCGCGCAGCGGCCGGGCCAGCAGGCCCGCGACCACGTCGTCCACGCCGGCCGTCCCCGCCACGATCGCCGCGACGGCTTCCGCCACCGGCATCTCGACGCCCTTCGCCGCTGCCAGCCCGGCCAGCGCCGCGGCCGTGAACGCGCCCTCGGCGAGCTTGCCGCCCGCGGCCGCCTCAGGGCTCGCGCCGGCCCCGAGGCGCTGGCCGAAGGCGAAGTTGCGCGATTGCGGCGAGGAGGCGGTGAGCACGAGGTCGCCGAGCCCCGAGAGACCCATCAGCGTCTCCGCCCGGCCCCCGAAGGCGCGGGCGAAGCGCATCAGCTCGGCGAAAGCCCGGGCGATCAGCGCCGCCCGGGCGCTCTCGCCGAGGCCGCGCCCCGCCACGATCCCGCAGGCGATGGCCAGCACGTTCTTGCCGGCGCCGCCGATCTCGACGCCGCGCACGTCGTCGGTGTGGTAGAGCCGGAAGCTCGGCCCCGACAGCAGCCCGCTCAGGGACGCGGCGAGGCCGGGATCGGCGGCCGCCAGGGTCACGGCGGTGGGCAGGCCGCGGGCGACGTCGGCCGCGAAGCTCGGGCCGGACAGGACCGCCACCGGCGTCCTCGGCGGCAGGATCTCCGCCGCCACGGCGCTCATGAAGCTGTCGCTGCCGCGCTCGATGCCTTTGGCGCAGAGGATCACCGGCCCGGCCGTGGCCAGGGGATCGCGCAGGGCCTCCAGCACGCCGCGCACGGTCTGGGCGGGCACGACCAGCAGGGTCGCCCGGGCGCCGGCGAGTGTGTCCGCGTCCGCCGTCGCGCGGATGCCCGGATGGAGCGGCACGCCCGGCAGGTAGCGGGGATTCTCGCGGCCCGCCTGGAGGGCGGCGGCGGCCTGCGCGTCGCGCAGCCACAGCGTCACGGGATGGCCGGCCCCGGCGGCGGCATTGGCCAGCGCCGTCCCCCAGGCGCCGCCGCCCACCACGTTGATCGCGGTTTCCGCGCTCATGCCGCTTCCTCTTTGTCCGCCCCGTCGAGCCGGTAGAGCACGTGGTCGCGCAGCGGCCCCTCCGGCACCGCCGGATGCGGAAAGCTTCCGGAGGGCGCCATGCCGAGGCGTTCCATCACGGCCCGGGAGCGGATGTTGCCCGCCGCCGTGTAGGCCACGACGGCGCGGATCCCGCAGCGGTCGGCGAGGTCGGCGAGGGTGAGCCCCACCGCGCGCGTGGCGTAGCCCCGACCCCAGGCGTTCCGCGCCAGGCGCCAGGCCAGCTCCACCGTGGTCCCGGGCCGGTCCCCGCCCGGAAAGGGCAGGGCGCGCAGGATCCGCATCGCGCCGGCGAAGCCGATGAACCGGCCCTCGTGCTCCAGGGCCCAGGGGCCGAATCCGTCGGCCACGAAGCGCCGGTCGAACTGGCCGGCCTCGGCGGCGCTCTCGGCCTCCGTCCGGGGGCGGGGAAAGTGCGCCATCACCGCCGGATCGGCGTTGAGCGCGGCGAACGGCGCCGCATCGTCCGGCCGCCAGCGGCGCAGGATCAGGTCGCCGTCCCGGAGGGCGGCGGGCACCGGGGCGACGGCGATCTTGCAGCGCCACGCCAGCGAGCGGCGGTTCAGGAGGACGAGATCCGCGTGGCCGGCGAGCACGGCCTCGCCGAGGGCGATCGCCACCTTCAGCTGGTCCAGGGGCAGGGTGGCGTGGGCAGGAGGTCGGACGTGGTCGCGCCAGGGTCCGCCGCAGGCATTGTCCAGGAGGATCCGGGCGAAGCAGTGGTAGAGGCGCACAGGCCAGCCCGGACGGGCGGCCTCCGGCAGGCGCCGCTCCACCAAGTCCCGCCAGTGCGCGCGGCGCGCCGCCTCGGTCATCCGATCGGGATCGCCGCCGGGGCCGGATCGGCCGAGAGCGGCCAGCGGGGCCGCGCGGGGGCGGTGAGGTCGTCCACCAGCCCGAGGCGCAGGCGCTCCAGCCCGGCCCAGGCGATCATCGCGCCGTTGTCGCCGCAGAGGGGCAGGGGCGGGGCGACGAAGCTCAGGCCGGCCTCGCCCGCCAGGGCAGCCAGCGCCCGGCGGACGGCGCCGTTGGCCGCCACGCCGCCGGCCGCCACCAGGGCGGTCGGCCGTCCGGCCGCGTCCGAGAAGGCCCGCAGGGCGACCCGGGCGCGGTCCACCACCACGTCGACCACCGCGGCCTGGAAGCTCGCGCAGAGGTCGGCGACGTCGCGCTCGGCCAGCGGCGCGATCCGCTCGGCCTCGATGCGCAGGGCGGTCTTGAGACCCGAGAGGGAGAAGTCGGCCTCGCGCCGGCCCAGCATCGGGCGGGGCAGGGCGAAGCGCTCGGGATCGCCGGCCTCGGCCATGCGCTCGACCTCGGGGCCGCCCGGATAGCCGAGGCCGAGGAGCTTGGCGGCCTTGTCGAAGGCCTCGCCGATCGCGTCGTCGATGGTGGAGCCGAGCCGGACGTAGTCGCCGACACCGCGCACCGCCACCAGCTGCGTGTGGCCGCCCGAGACCAGCAGCAGCAGGTAGGGGAAGGCGATCCCGTCGGTCAGCCGCGCGGTGAGGGCATGGGCCTCCAGGTGGTTGACGGCCAGCAGGGGCTTGCGGGTCACGAGCGCCAGGGTCTTGGCGGTGACGAGGCCGACCAGCACGCCGCCGATCAGCCCGGGCCCGGCCGCCACCGCGATGCCGTCGAGATCCGGGAAGCCGATCCCGGCCCTGTCGAGGGCGCGGGCGATGAGCCGGTCCAGCACCTCGACATGGGCGCGGGCGGCGATCTCCGGCACGACGCCGCCATAGGCCGCGTGCTCGGCGATCTGGCTCAGCACCTCATTGGCGCGAATCTGCCCGACGCCCTCCGCGTCGACCGACACCACCGCGGCGGCGGTCTCGTCGCAGGTGGTCTCGATGCCGAGCACGGTCTTCTGCACGTGCGGAACTCCTTGTCCGGACCACATTCTATCCGCGGCCGACCGCGGCGCGAAAGCGGCTTCCGACTCTCGCGACGGCCCGTAAGGCCGCCCGTCCCATCCGCACCTCAGGATCTGAGAAATGGGGAGGGGACGTGTCGCAGATCCACCCCCGCCAGACCCAGGCCTGATCCCGGCCGCCTCAATCCACCGCCACCATCACGTCGGAGGCCTTGATCACCGCGTAGGCCGGTCCGCCCGCGACGAGCTTGAGGGACTCGACGGCCGCGTTGGTGATCGAGGCGGTGACCACTTGGCCGGGGCTGATCTCGATCTTGACGTGGGAGGTGGTCGCCCCCTTCTCCACCGAGACCACGGTGCCCTTGAGGACGTTGCGCGCGCTGATCTTCATGGTCTTTGCTGCCGGTTGTCGTATGCCGCGGAGGCGGCCTCGGGCCGGTCTCCTACAGCATGGCGGGGAGCCGCGCGACCATTTCAGTGCGGGTCGTCCGCCGGGTTACCGGCCTCGTCCGCCTCGTCTTCGGGGACATCTTCGCGGACATCTTCAGAGGCGTTGTCGGGGACATCTTCGGGGACCGGCGCGGCGCCCCAGGCCGCCAGCGCGGCGTTGAGGTCGTCGAGGACGAAGTGCCGGGCGCTGTCCCGGTCGTATCCGTCGGCGAGGAGGTCGTCGTAGTCGGTGAAGACGTGGCGGGCGTAGGTTACGAGGGCGAGGCGGGCGGCAGTCTCCGGGGCGGCCCGGCGCAGGCCCGGGCTCGCCAGAGCCCGGTCGAGGGTGGCCTCGGCCTCGAAGTCCGGCAGACGCGGCGCGAGCCGGAGCAGGGCCGCGATCACGGCCTCGCGGCGGTTCCCGGGCGGAGACGGTTCCTTCATCGCGAGCCTCCCGAGGCCATGATTTCAACGCGCGGATCGGCTAGGGTCGCGACCGGTTGAGGCGGGACGGGCATCCGGTCCTTCGCCGGGGAGAGCAGGTCCATGGCAGTTCTTCGTCACGCGGTTGTGCTGAGCCTTCTGCTCGGGGCGCCGCCGGCGCTGGCCCAGGGCCCGGCCCCGAATCCGGGCGCCGCCGCGGCCCCGGCGCCGACCGGTCCCATTGTCGGCGGCCGCCGCGTCACCCCCACCGGCCAGACCAAGCCGCCCGGCAGCGCCGCGGCACTCCCGCCCCGCCCCATCAACGAGGCGGAGATGATCAAGGCTCAGAAGGCCGCCGAGGCCCGCTCGAAGGCCTGGGACAGCAAGATGCGCAACACGATGGGCTCGATCTGCCACGGCTGCTGAGGCCTCATTCAGCCCCTTGTCCCGGCATCGTCCCGCATCGTCGCCGACGCGGGCGATCCCAGTACGGGATGCAGTTCCGGAAACGCGAAGGGGCCGCCCGGGTGGGCAGCCCCTCCATGGTCGCCGGAGATCGACGCAGGCTCAGCGGGAGTAGAACTCGATGACGAGGTTCGGCTCCATCTGCACCGGGTAGGGTACCTCGGACAGGCTGGGGATGCGGGTGACGCGGGCGGTCATCTTGGCGTGGTCGGCCTCGATGTAGTCCGGCACGTCGCGCTCGGAGAGCTGGGTCGCCACGATGACGATCTCGAGCTGGCGGGACGACTCCTTGACCTCGATCAGGTCGCCGGCCTTCACCTGGTAGCTCGGGATGTTGACGCGGACGCCGTTCACCTTGACGTGGCCGTGATTGACGAACTGGCGCGCGGCGAACGGGGTCGCGACGAACTTCGCCCGGTAGACCACGGCGTCGAGGCGGCGCTCAAGCAGGCCGACGAGGTTCTCGCCGGAATCGCCGCGCAGGCGGATCGCCTCGGCGTAGTAGCGGCGGAACTGCTTCTCGGTGATGTTGCCGTAGTAGCCCTTGAGCTTCTGCTTGGCGCGCAGCTGCGTGCCGAAGTCGCTCATCTTGCCCTTGCGGCGCTGGCCGTGCTGGCCGGGGCCGTACTCGCGGCGGTTGACGGGGCTCTTCGGGCGGCCCCAGATGTTCTGGCCCATGCGGCGGTCGAGCTTGTGCTTCGCCTGAATCCGCTTCGACATACTTTCGCGTCCTCTCGTGACGAGAATGAGGAACGCGCCCTCCTTTTCCCGGCCCTTCGCGGTCCGGGACGACAGGGCGGGAGGATCCCGCCCACGGGTGCGCGTGAAAACGCGACGGGGCCCCGTGCGGAGCCCCATCGACGGGCTGCGTCTTAGGGGACGGGGGCGCCGTGGTCAACCGTGAGAGGTCAGATGGACGAATCCGTGGCGGTCCGACGCGGTGAGCCCTCGGACGCGAAAGCGATCCAGGAGTTGGTCGCGGCGGCCTACACCAAGTGGATCCCGGTGATCGGTCGCCTGCCGATCCCCATGCAGGCGGATTACGCGCAGGCGGTGTTGGAGGACCGCTTCGACCTGCTCATCGCCGGCCCGGATCTCGCCGGCCTGATCGAGACGAAGTTCGAGGCCGCCCATCTGCTGGTCGTCAACGTCGCGGTGCATCCGGCCTTCCAGGGCCGGGGCTTCGGCACCCGGCTGTTGGGGCAGGCCGAGGCGATCGCGGCCGAGGCGGGGCTCGATCGGCTGCGCCTCTACACTCACAGAGAGTACACGGCGAACCTGCGGCTCTACGGATCGCTCGGCTACCGGGTGGAGCGGGAGGAACGCTACGCCGGACCCGGCCGGACCCGGGACGACGACGTCACCGTGCACATGGTGAAGGATCTCGCGGCCGACATGGCGGAGCGCCGGCCGGCCTGACCCATCGATCCGCCCCCCGTCATCGCGAGCGCAGCGTAGCGACCCCGGGTGGCGCGCCGCCGCGGAGCGTGGCGCCGCTGGATTGCTTCGCTGCGCTCGCAAAGGCGGCGTGTACATCCGGCGCAGGCGGAAGACCCGGTCTCCCCGCTCCCCTCAGGTCACCACGCTCGGCTCGGCCCGGCCGGTGCGGGGCGCGATCTCGGCGATCGCGCCGGCCGCGACCGCCACCGGGGCCAGGACCTCGGCCACGGGCAGGTCGAGCCGGTCCGGCGCGTTCTCGTAGCGCTCCAGGTAGACCCGCAGCGTCGCCCCGGCGGTGCCGGTGCCCGAGAGCCGGAACACCGCCCGTGCATCCTCGGCGAAGTGGATCCGGATGCCCTGGCGCTCGGTCAGCGAGCCGTCCACCGGATCCCGGTAGGCGAACTCGTCCGCCGTCGACACCGTGAGGTCGCCGATCCGTGTGCCCGGAAGCCCGGCGAGCTTCTCGCGCAACGCGTCCATCAGGCCGTTGGCGGCGTCCGAGTCGACCTCCTCGTAATCGTGGCGGGCGTAGTAGTCGCGCCCGTAGGCGCGCCAATGCGCCCGCACCAGCGCGTCGGCGCGCTCGCCCGTGGCCGCCAGGATGTTGAGCCACAGCAACACCGCCCAGAGCCCATCCTTCTCCCGCACGTGGTTCGAGCCGGTGCCGGCGCTCTCCTCGCCGCACAGGGTGATGAGGCCCGCGTCGAGGAGGTTCCCGAAGAACTTCCAGCCGGTGGGCGTCTCGTAGGCCTCAATGCCGAGGGCGGCCGCGACCCGGTCGGCGGCGCGGCTCGTCGGCATGGAGCGGGCGACACCCGCGAGCCCGCCCGCGTAGCCCGGCGCCCGGTGGGCATGGGCGGCGAGGAGGGCGAGGCTGTCGCTCGGCGTCACGAACAGGCCCGGCGCCACGATCATGTTGCGGTCGCCGTCGCCGTCGGAGGCGGCGCCGAAATCCGGGGCGTCGGGCCCCTGCATCAGGTCGAACAGGTCGTGGCAGTGGACGGGGTTCGGGTCCGGGTGGTGGCCGCCGAAATCCTCCTTCGGCTCGGCGTTGACCACCGTGCCCGCGGGGGCGCCGAGCATCCCTTCCAGGATGGCAGTCGCGTAGGGTCCGGTCACCGCGCTCATGGCGTCGAAGCGCATGCGGAAACCGGAGGCGAACAGGCGCGACACCGCGTCGAAGTCGATCAGCGTGCGCATCAGCTCGGCGTAGTCGGCCACCGGGTCGATGACCGTGACCGTCATGGCGCCGAGGCGGGTCTCGCCCAGGGTGTCGAGGTCGAGGTCCGGGGCCTCCACGAGGCGGTACTCGGTCAGGGCCCTGGCCCGCGCGAAGATCGCGTCGGTGAGGGATTCGGGTGCCGGCCCACCGTTGGCGGCGTTGAACTTGATGCCGAAATCACCCTCCGGCCCGCCCGGGTTGTGACTCGCCGAGAGAATGATGCCGCCGAGCGCCTTGGATTTCCGGATCACGCAAGAGGCGGCGGGCGTCGAGAGCAGGCCGCCGCGCCCGACCAGAACCCGTCCGAACCCGTTGCCGGCGGCGAGGCGCAGCGTCTTCTGCACCACCTCGCGGTTCAGGAAGCGTCCGTCGCCGCCCAGCACAAGGGTTGCCCCGTCCTTGTCGGACAGGGTGTCGAAGATCGCCTGGACGAAGTTCTCGACGTAGTTCGGCTGCCGGAACACCGGCACCTTCTTGCGCAGGCCAGAGGTGCCCGGCTTCTGGTCGGAGAAGGCGGCGGTCGCGACGGTCTTCGGAGTCGTCATGGGCGGGCGTCTCCCGGGATCTCCCGCCTCCATGCCCGTCCGGAGGCGCGGCGTCACCAGCTCCGGCGACAGGGACGGACGTTTTTCACCCGGTTTGGCCGCATCGGGCGACGGAATGCGCCGGCTGTCCGGCCGCCCGTGCCGCCGAGCGTTGCGCCGGCCGGGACCCGTCGATTGAATGGCCGGAGCCGCCACGCAAGGCGGGCCGGAGGAAACCATGGCGGACAGACGCGCGCAGACCGATCCGAACGGGGCGCGGGAGGGCAAGGGCCCGACCGGGGGCTT
Organism: Methylobacterium mesophilicum SR1.6/6; assembly: GCF_000364445.2. Taxonomy (NCBI): domain Bacteria; kingdom Pseudomonadati; phylum Pseudomonadota; class Alphaproteobacteria; order Hyphomicrobiales; family Methylobacteriaceae; genus Methylobacterium; species Methylobacterium mesophilicum. The sequence goes on from NZ_CP043538.1 coordinate 4,810,175, forward strand.
GGCCCGTCGCCACGTGATCGGAGCCCTCGCCGCGGGAGCCGCAGTCGCGGCGACGCCGGCCCCGGCGGCAGCGCCGTCGAGCCGGCTGACGATGGAGGAGTTCCGCCTGCCCTGGAGCGAGCCGGGGGTCGAGATCTACGTCCGCAACAAGCGCCCCGCCGGGATCGACCGGTTCCCGGGCGACCGGATCCTGCTCTACGTGCACGGCTCCACCTACCCGTCCTCCACGGCCTTCGACCTGCCGCTCGGCGGGATGTCGGCCATGGATTACCTCGCGGGCCTCGGCTTCGACGTCTACTGCGTGGACCTGCCGGGCTACGGCCTGTCCGGGCGCCCGGCCGCCATGGACGCGCCGCCGGACGACAACCCGCCCCTCATGCGCACGCCCGACGCCGCCAAGGTGGTCGGGCAGGTCGTCGACTTCATCCGGAAGCGGCGCGGCGTCGAGAAGATCGACCTCATGGGCTGGTCGTGGGGAACCTCCACCATGGGGCTCTACACCAGCACCCACAACGACAGCGTCAACCGCCTCGTCCTCTACGCGCCGCAATGGCTCGCGCGCACCCCGGGGCTGATCGGCGGTGGCGGCAAGGTGGGGGCCTATCGCACCGTCAACCGGGACAGCGCCCGGGCCCGCTGGCTGACCGGCGTGCCCGAGGACAGGCAGGCCGACCTGATCCCGGCGGGCTGGTTGGACCAGTGGGCCGACGCGACCTTCGCGACCGACTCGGCCGGGGCGAAGCGGTCGCCGCCGGTCCTGCGCGCGCCGAACGGCACGGTCGCCGACAAGGACGCCTACTGGGCGGCCGGCAAGCCGCTCTACGACCCCGACGAGATCCGCGTGCCGGTGCTGATCATCCACGCCGAATGGGACGCTGACCTGCCGAGCTACCAGGCGCAGGAGTACTTCACCAAGCTCACGCACGCGCCCTACAAGCGCTTCGTCGAGCTGGGGGAGGGCACCCACACGGTGATGATGGAGAAGAACCGCATGCAGTTCCTCCACGAGGTCGGGGCCTTCCTCACGGAGGCGGATCCGCAGGCGCTGAACTGAGCGGAGTCCTCGGGCACGGACGTCGGACCCTGGCCCTCATCCCGAGGTGCGGCGAAGCCGCCGCGAAGCAGCCTTCCGGACCTCGCCGCGATCCCTGGAGGCCTCCTTCGAGGCCTCCGCTTCGCTCCGGCACCTCAGGATGAGGGCCAGGGTGGGCATGGGGCGAGGCGGCCGGTCCGGCCGCCTCGGGAAAGCTTTCCCTACTCCGCCGCCTGCCGCGCCCCGTAACCCAGACGGTCGTTCAGCGCGCGGATCAGCTTGGCGGCCGCCTCGGCGATCACGGTGCCCGGCGGGAAGATCGCCGCCGCGCCGGCCGCCGTGAGCGCCTCGTAGTCGCCCGGCGGGATGACGCCGCCGATGGCGATCATCACGTCGTCGCGGCCCTGTTCGGTGAGCGCCGCCTTCAGCTCCGGCACCAGCGTCAGGTGGCCGGCCGCCAGCGACGAGACGCCGACGATGTGCACGTCGTTCTCCACCGCCTGCCGGGCGGCCTCCGCCGGCGTGGCGAAGAGCGGCCCGATATCCACGTCGAAGCCGAGATCGGCGAAGGCCGAGGCGATCACCTTCTGGCCGCGGTCGTGCCCGTCCTGGCCCATCTTGGCGACCAGGATGCGCGGCCGGCGACCGTCGTTCTCCTCGAACGCCTCGACCAGCGCCCGGACTTCCTCGACCACAGGCGACATGCCCCCCACCTCGCGCTTGTAGACGCCGGAGATCGAGCGGATCTCGGCGCGATGCCGGCCCCAGGCCTTCTCCAGGGCCTCGGAAATCTCGCCCACCGTCGCCTTGGCGCGGGCCGCCTCGACGGCGAGCTCCAGCAGGTTCCCGGTGCCCTCGGCGGCCTTGGTGAGCGCCTCCAGCCGGGCCGTCACCGCCGCCTCTTCGCGCTCGGCGCGCAGGCGCTTGAGCTTGTCGATCTGCAGCCGGCGGACGTTGCCGTTATCGACCCGCAGCAACTCGATCGCCATCTCGTCGTCGGACCGGAACTTGTTCACGCCCACGATGGTCTGGCGGCCGGAATCGATCCGCGCCTGGGCCCGGGCGGCGGCCTCCTCGATCCGCAGCTTCGGGATGCCGGCCTCGATCGCCTTGGCCATGCCGCCAAGCCCGTCGACCTCGCGGATGTGCTCCCAGGCCCGGGCGACCATGTCGGCGGTCAGCTTCTCGACGTAGTAGGAGCCCCCCCACGGATCGACGATCCGGGTGGTGCCGCTCTCCTGCTGCAGGAACAGCTGCGTGTTGCGGGCGATCCGGGCCGAGAAGTCGGTGGGCAGCGCCAGCGCCTCGTCGAGCGCGTTGGTGTGGAGCGACTGGGTGCCCCCCTGCGTCGCCGCCATCGCCTCGATGTTGGTGCGGGTGACGTTGTTGAACACGTCCTGGGCGGTGAGCGACCAGCCCGACGTCTGCGAGTGCGTGCGCAGGGCCAGCGATTTTTCGGATTTCGGATCGAAACTCTTGACCAGCTTCGCCCAGATCAGGCGCGCGGCCCGCATCTTGGCGATCTCCATGAAGAAGTTGGTCGAGATCGCCCAGAAGAACGACAGGCGCGGGGCGAACTGGTCGATGGTCAGCCCGGCCGCGAGGCCCGCCTTGATGTACTCGACGCCGTCGGCGAGCGTGTAGGCGAGCTCCAGGTCGTTCGTCGCGCCCGCCTCCTGCATGTGGTAGCCGGAGATCGAGATCGAATTGAACTTCGGCATATTTTTCGAGGTATACGCGAAAATATCGGAAATGATCCGCATCGATCCCTTGGGAGGATAGATGTACGTGTTGCGGACCATGAATTCTTTAAGAATATCGTTCTGAATGGTGCCGGCGAGCTTCTGCGGCGGCACGCCCTGCTCCTCGGCGGCAACGATGTAGAGGGCGAGGATCGGCAGAACCGCGCCGTTCATCGTCATCGACACGGTCATCTCGTCCAGGGGAATCCCCGAGAAGAGCGTGCGCATGTCGTAGATCGAATCGATCGCCACGCCCGCCATGCCGACGTCACCCGAGACGCGGGGGTGGTCGGAGTCGTAGCCGCGGTGGGTGGCGAGGTCGAAGGCCACCGACAGGCCCTTCTGTCCGGCCGCGAGGTTGCGGCGGTAGAACGCGTTCGAATCCTCGGCGGTGGAGAAGCCGGCATATTGCCGGATCGTCCAGGGCTGGGTGACGTACATGGTCGGGTAGGGACCGCGCAGGAACGGCGCGATGCCCGGATAGGTGTCGAGGAACTCGATGCCCTCCCGATCCGCCGGGCCGTAATGGCCCTTCACCGGGATTCCCTCCGGCGTCATCCAGGGCTCGGACAGCGCCGGTGCCGCAACCGCGAGCGATTCGCCGGCGAGCGGGATTTCGGCGAAGTTCGGGATGCGGGAGGTCATGGCGGTGACTCGTTGTGGCGTTTGTCACGCCATTATAGAGACACGCTTGGAGCGGGCTACTCCCCCTGTGGTCAAGGCTACCCGGCCGCCCCCCCCGACCCGCGGCGAGACCAAGGCGAACCGGGGCTCGCAACCGGTTCGCCGGGCCCACGCGGCGCCGACGAATTTGCGCCGCTCGGCTTGCCATCCCGGCGGGCTCGTAGTATGCGCCCGGCCTTCGCGACATTCCAATGGGTGCTCGCACCCTGTGAACGCGGTGACCGCGCCGGTGTCCCTATGACACCGCCAGCGCGGTTCAACACATGAGCCGGGGACATCAGGTCCCCATCAGGCGTCGTCCGCCGGGCAATACCGTCCGCGTGCGGAAACCCGCCTGAAACAAGGAGTCACGCACGTGATCCAGATGCAGACGAATCTGGACGTCGCCGACAACTCGGGTGCACGCCGTGTGATGTGCATCAAGGTTCTCGGCGGGTCGAAGCGCAAGTATGCCGGCGTGGGCGACGTGATCGTCGTCTCCGTCAAGGAGGCGATCCCGCGCGGTCGCGTCAAGAAGGGCGACGTCATGAAGGCGGTCGTCGTCCGCACCGCCAAGGACGTGAAGCGCGCCGACGGTTCGGTCATCCGCTTCGACAAGAACGCCGCGGTCCTGATCAACAATCAGAAGGAGCCGATCGGCACCCGCATCTTCGGACCGGTTCCGCGCGAGCTCCGCGCCCGCAACCACATGAAGATCATCTCCCTGGCTCCGGAGGTGCTGTAATGGCCGCCAAGATCAAGAAGGGCGACACCGTCGTCGTGCTCACCGGCCGCGATTCCGGCCGCTCGGGCGAGGTGATCCAGGTTCTGCCGAAGGAAGGCCGGGCCTTCGTGCGCGGCATCAACCTGGTCAAGAAGCACCAGAAGCAGGCCCAGAACCAGGAAGGCGGCATCATCTCCAAGGAGGCCGCCATCCAGCTCTCGAACATCGCGGTGGCGGACGCCAACGGCAAGCCGACCCGCGTGGGTTTCCGCATCCTCGAAGACGGGCGCAAGGTCCGGTTCGCCAAGACCACGGGGGATCAGATCGATGGCTGAGGCCGACAAGAACGCCTACACCCCGCGCCTGCGCAAGCACTACGACGAGGTGGTTCGCCAGAAGCTGATCGAAGAGTTCGGCTACAAGAACCCCATGGAAGTGCCGCAGATCACCAAGATCGTGATCAACATGGGCGTCGGCGAGTCCACCGCGGATTCCAAGAAGGCCTCGGTGGCGGCGGGCGACCTCGCCCTGATCGCCGGCCAGAAGCCGGTGATCACCCGAGCCCGCAAGGCCATCGCGACCTTCAAGGTCCGCGAGGGCATGCCGATCGGCTGCAAGGTGACGCTGCGCAAGCAGCGCATGTACGAGTTCATGGACCGGCTGATCACCATCGCGCTGCCGCGCGTGCGTGACTTCCGCGGCCTGAACCCGCGCTCGTTCGACGGCCGCGGCAACTACGCCCTGGGTCTCAAGGAGCACCTCGTGTTCCCGGAGATCTCCTACGACAAGGCCGAGCAGATGTGGGGCATGGACATCGTCGTGGCGACCACCGCCAAGACCGATGCCGAGGCCAAGGCTCTGCTCGCCGCCTTCAAGTTCCCGTTCCGGCAGTGAGGCCGAGAGGTCTCAGACGCGGACACCGGAGATAGACCACATGTCGAAGAAAAGCTCAGTCGAGAAGAACGAGGCCCGCAAGGCGCTGGTGAAGCGCTTCGCGGCCAAGCGGAAGGCGCTCCTCGAGATCGCCAACAACGACGCCCTCGAGATGGAGGAGCGCTTCGAGGCGCGCCTCAAGCTCGCGGAACTGCCGCGCAACTCGTCGGCCACCCGCATCCGCAACCGGTGCGGCATGACCGGCCGCCCGCGCGCCTACTACCGCAAGATGGGCATCTCGCGCGTGGCGTTGCGCGAGCTTGGCAACCGGGGCCTGATCCCCGGCCTGGTCAAGTCGAGCTGGTAAGGAGGTCCCCATGGTCAACGATCCCGTGGGCGACATGCTCACCCGCATCCGCAACGGCCAGCTGCGCCGTCGCAACGTCGTCCAGACGCCCGGCTCGCGCCTGCGCGCCAGCGTCCTCGACGTCCTGAAGTCCGAGGGCTACATCCGCGACTACGCGGCCACCGACCTCGGCAACGGCCGCACCGAGTTCGCCATCGAGCTCAAGTACTACGACGGACGCCCGGTGATCCGCGAGATCAAGCGCGTCTCGAAGCCGGGCCGCCGGGTCTACTCGTCGGTCGGCGAGCTGCCGCACGTGGCCGACGGCCTCGGCGTCACCATCGTCTCCACCCCGCAGGGCGTCATGGCCGACCACGAGGCGCGCGAGCGCAACGTCGGCGGTGAAGTGCTCTGCACCGTGTTCTGATCGGGACGGAGGAGGTTATCCCATGTCTCGCGTAGGCAAGAAGCCGGTCCCCGTGCCGGCCGGCGTTACCGCCACGGTCACCGGTCAGACGGTGAAGATGAAGGGCTCGAAGGGCGAGCTGTCGTTCGACGTTCCCGCCCTCGTCAACGTGGCGATGAAGGACGGCGCCATCGAGGTGCAGCCCGTCAACCAGTCCAAGCCGGCGCGCTCCCTGTGGGGCACGTCGCGGGCACAGATCGCCAACATCGCCGAGGGCGTGTCGAAGGGCTTCGAGAAGAAGCTCGAGATCACCGGCGTCGGCTATCGCGCCGCGATGGCCGGCAAGGCCCTCAAGCTGTCGCTCGGCTACAGCCACGACATCGAGTACGCGATCCCCGCCGGGATCACGATCGCAACCCCGAAGCCCACCGAAATCACGATCTCCGGGATCAACCGCCAGCAGGTCGGTCAGGTCGCCGCCGAGATCCGCGACTACCGCGGACCCGAGCCCTACAAGGGCAAGGGCGTGAAGTACGCGGGCGAGTTCATCTTCCGCAAGGAAGGCAAGAAGAAGTAAGGAGGGCATCATGTCTCGCAAGCTCGAAGCCCTCGATCGCCGCAAGGCGCGCGTCCGCCGCGCGCTGCGGGCTGCCGCCAACGGCCGCCCGCGGCTCTCGGTGTTCCGCTCGTCGAAGCAGATCTACGTACAGGTCATCGACGACGTCGCCGGCAAGACGCTGGCCGCGGCCTCGTCGATCGACAAGGCCCTCAAGGGCGAACTCAAGACCGGCGCCGACGTCGCCGCCGCCAAGGCGGTCGGCAAGCTGGTCGCCGAGCGCGCCAAGGCCGCGGGCGTCACGAAGGTGATCTTCGACCGCTCCGGCTACATCTACCATGGCCGCGTCGCGGCCGTGGCCGAGGCCGCCCGCGAGGGTGGCCTGGAGTTCTAAGGCCTCCAACGGGCCTCTCTCCTCCCCCTTGTGGGGAGGAGCTGGAGGTGGGGGTAGTGCAGGATGAGGCGCTCTGGTGCCTTCTGCACCACCCCCACCCCTTACCCCTCCCCGTAAGGGGGAGGGGGATCGAGCGAGCGGGTCTTCGGGCTCGCGCCAGTGAGATGAACAGGTAGAAGAAATGGCACGTGAACGTGAGGGCGGGGGCCGCGGCCGCCGCGAGGATCGCGAAGAGCGCGACAGCGAGTTCGTGGACAAGCTCGTCCACATCAACCGCGTCGCCAAGGTGGTGAAGGGCGGCCGTCGCTTCGGCTTCGCGGCCCTCGTCGTCGTGGGCGACCAGAAGGGCCGCGTCGGCTTCGGCCACGGCAAGGCCCGCGAGGTGCCGGAGGCCATCCGCAAGGCGACCGAGGCCGCCAAGCGCGGCCTGATCCGCGTCTCGCTCCGCGAGGGCCGGACCCTGCACCACGACGTCAACGGTCGCCACGGCGCCGGCAAGGTGATTCTCCGCGCGGCCCCGCAGGGCACCGGCATCATCGCCGGCGGCCCGATGCGCGCCGTGTTCGAGACGCTCGGCATGCAGGACGTCGTCGCCAAGTCGCTGGGGTCCTCGAACCCCTACAACCTCGTGCGCGCCACCTTCGAGGCGCTCAAGAACGAGGACAGCCCGCGCTCAGTGGCGGCCCGCCGCGGCATCAAGGTGTCGAGCCTCCAGGCCCGCCGCCGCGACGCCGACCCGGCCGACCAGTCCGAAGCCGCGGTCGCGTAAGGGGAGGGTCCGATGGCAAGCAAGACTCTCCGCGTCGAGCAGATCGGCTCGCCGATCCGCCGCGAGGCCAGCCAGCGCGCGACGCTGATCGGCCTGAAGCTCAACAAGCTCCACCGCGTGTCCGAGCTGGAGGATACCCCCTCCGTGCGCGGCATGATCCGCAAGGTTGCGCACCTCGTGCGCGTCCACGGCGACGTGGCGTGAGGAGGTCCCGATGAAGCTCAACCAGATCAGCGACAATCCCGGCGCCACCAAGGACCGGATGCGCGTCGGCCGGGGCATCGGCTCCGGCAAGGGCAAGACCGCGGGCCGCGGCGTGAAGGGCCAGAAGGCCCGGACCGGCGTGTCCATCAAGGGCTTCGAGGGCGGTCAGATGCCGCTGCATCGGCGCCTGCCGAAGCGCGGCTTCAACAACCTCTACGCCCAGGACCTGAACGAGGTGAACCTCGGCCGGATCCAGGAGGCCGTCGACGCCGGCAAGCTCGACAAGGCCGCCACCGTGACGGTGCAGAGCCTGGTCGAAGCCGGCATCATCGCCCGTCCCCGCGACGGCGTGAAGCTGCTCGGCGTCGGCGAGCTGACCGCGAAGCTCAGCTTCGAGGTCACCCGCGCCTCCAAGTCCGCCGTCGAGGCGGTCGAGAAGGCCGGCGGCTCGGTCAGCACCGTCTACGCCCAGGGTGTCTCCACCCGCGGCGGCAGCGAGGCGGCTTCGGCCTGACGGGGGCGACCGCGGGACCCGTTGCACGGGCTCCGCGCACCCTTTAAGCCGATCCTTCGAGCGGCGGCCCTGCGACCACGCGGGCCGCCGCTTTTCGTTTCATCCGGGCAGCCTTCGCCCGGCGACATGTCCAGGACGCGACGCTTATGGCCTCAGCCGCCGAGCAGCTTGCCGCCAACCTCAACTTCGGTGCGATCGCCAAGGCCGATGAGCTGAAGAAGCGCATCTGGTTCACGCTCGGCGCCCTCGTGGTGTTCCGGCTGGGCACGTACATCCCGATCCCCGGCATCGATCCGGAGCAGTTCGCCCGCAACTTCCAGCAGCAGTCGGGCGGCGTGCTGGGCCTGTTCAACATGTTCTCGGGCGGCGCCGTGGAGCGCATGGCGATCTTCGCCCTGAACATCATGCCCTACATCTCGGCCTCGATCATCGTGCAGCTCCTGACCTCGGTGATCCCGAGCCTGGAGGCGCTGAAGAAGGAGGGTGAGTCCGGCCGCAAGGTCATCAACCAGTACACCCGCTACCTGACGGTGGTTCTGGCGCTGGTCCAGTCCTGGGGCATCGCTATCGGCCTCCAGGGCTCGTCGGCCGCGATCGATCCAGGCCCGTTCTTCCTGGCCTCGACGGTGATTACCCTCACGGGCGGCACCCTGTTCCTGATGTGGCTCGGCGAGCAGATCACCTCGCGCGGCATCGGCAACGGCTCGTCGCTGATCATCTTCGCCGGCATCGTCGCCCACCTGCCGATCGCGATCGCGGGTGCCCTGGAACTCGGCCGCACCGGCGCGCTGTCCCCGGCGATCATCCTGGGCGTGGCCGTCGCCGCGGTGGCGCTGGTCTACTTCATCGTGTTCATGGAGCGCGCCCAGCGCCGGCTCCTGATCAACTACCCGAAGCGCCAGGTCGGCAACCGCATGTACGAGGGCCAGACCTCGTTCCTGCCGCTCAAGCTCAACACGTCGGGCGTGATCCCGCCGATCTTCGCCTCGTCGCTGCTGCTGCTGCCGGCCACCGCCGCCAGCTTCTCGGCCAATGGCGGCGCCACCGGCTGGCTCGGCACGATCACGGCCTATCTGGGTCACGGCACGCCGCTGTTCATGGTGCTCTACGCGGCGCTGATCATCTTCTTCACGTTCTTCTACACCGCGGTGGTCTTCAACCCGCAGGAGACGGCCGACAACCTGAAGAAGCATGGTGGCTTCATCCCGGGCATCCGCCCCGGCGAGCGCACCGCGGCCTTCATCGACAAGGTGCTGACCCGCATCACGGTGATCGGCGCCCTGTACCTGACCTTCGTGTGCCTGTGCCCGGAGATCCTGTCCTCCTACGCGGCGGCGAGCCTCGGCTTCGGCGGCACCTCGCTGCTGATCGTCGTCTCGGTGACGATGGATACGGTGGCGCAGATCCACGGGCACCTCATGGCCCACCAGTACGAGGGCCTCGTGAAGAAGGCCAAGCTGCGTGGCGCCTCGACCACGCAACGCCGCCGCTGAGACTGATACAGAGGCGGCACGACGCTTAGCCCCCTCCCGCCTCTGGTCCAAAGGTCCGGGTGCCTCCGCGCCCGAGACCGGCTAGACATCCTGAAATCCGGCGATGCCAGGGAGGCTTCGCCACCGCGGCTTGTGCCCACACAGAGAGCGTGGGCCGAACGAGGACAACGCCATGCGTATCATTCTGCTCGGTCCCCCCGGTGCGGGGAAGGGGACGCAATCCGAGCGGATCGTGCAGCGCTTCGGCATCCCGCAGCTCTCCACCGGTGACATGCTGCGCGCCGCAGTGGCCGCCGGAACGCCGGTCGGCCTCGAGGCCAAGGCCGTGATGGAATCGGGTGGCCTCGTCTCCGACCGGATCGTGGTCGGCATCGTCGCCGACCGGATCGAGGAGCCGGATGCCCGCCGCGGCTTCATCCTCGACGGCTTCCCGCGCACCGTCGCCCAGGCCGAGGCGCTCGGCGAGATGCTCGCCAGCAAGGGCCTCAAGCTCTCCGCCGTGATCGAGCTGAAGGTCGATGAGGCCGCCCTGGTCGGCCGGATCGAGAACCGCGCCGCCGAGACCCTGGCCCGCGGCCAGGCCGTCCGGAAGGACGACACCCCCGAGGTGTTCAAGCAGCGCCTCGAGGCCTACCGCGCCCAGACGGCCCCGCTCTCGGCCTATTATGCGGAGAAGGGCATACTGAAGACCATCGACGGCATGCAGCCGATCGACAAGGTCACCGCTGACCTGATGGCCGTGCTGGAGCCGCACGAGGAACGCGTCGCGTCCTGACGGGCGGCGCAGTTGCTCTGATCGTCAATCGATCCAGTGACGTGTCGGTGGGCAGGGAAGCCCTCCCCGTCATCACGCGCGCAGCGACGTGACCCAAGGCAGCGCGACCTCGGCGGGCGTGGTGCCGCTGGATTGCTTCGCTCCGCTCGCAGAGACGGGGCGGTAATCTCGGCCGGGCGGCGGATGATGCAGGCTCAGCACTCCGCCCGTGAACCCTTTGCGTGGCTGATCGGTTGAGTGGCGCATCACCGATCGGACAGATCATGACCCTGCGCCTCACCGTCACCGCGGCCGTGCTCGCACTCACAGTAGCGCTGCCGAATGCGCCCGCCTACGCACAGAGTCCGGCCCAGTCCTTCGTGTACGGGCAGAAGCGGTTCCGCCACGCCTGCAGGCCGCCCCTCAAATTCGCGGCCGGCGCCTGCGTCCGCCGCTGTCCGGCAGGCTACCAGACCATGGGCGGCTATTGCCGGCTGCGGAACCAGGGCTTCCGCTGAGACGGAAGCGTGGCGGACACTAGATCCGCCCTTCGCGGCGCAGGCTGCCGAAGAAGTTGACGACGTCCATCTGGAGTGACCGGTGACCGAACAGGCGCATCGGGTAGCCCTCGGACGTGCCGTCGCGCAGCTCGATCATGGCCGTCATGGTATTGTAGCGGAACACCATGCGGCGCCCGGCGAAGGTCGCCCAGAGCAGGGGCGGACCGTCGTCGTCCTGGAGCGCGACGGAGCCGGGCTCCGCTTCGGCCAACACCCCGCCGATCACCGCCAGCGTCACGGGCACGACCTCGTCCAGGGTCTCCTCCGCGGCACGCAGCACCGCATCGGCGAAGGCCCGCAGGGTTGCGCCGTCGCTGGTCAGAACCGCCATCTCCCCTCCTCGATCACCCCGACTGCGGTCCCGCACCGGGCGCATGGCGGATTGAGCCCGCGCCCGCCCGTCGTTGACATCGGCCCGCTTGCGCGCTAGCAGGCCCTCCTTCGTCCAACCGAACGATGGTCCGAGGTGCCCTGTCCAGGGCCGCCCGCGGGCCGCGTCGTCGTTTCACGTGCGCAGGGGCCGGCCTCCACCGGACGCGCGCGACACAGGCCCGGATCCCCGGGCCCCACATGGAGAGTGATCGTGGCCCGTATCGCAGGCGTCAACATCCCGACCAACAAGCGCGTCGTCATCGCGCTCCAGTACATCCACGGCATCGGCGCCAAGAAGGCCGAGGAGATCACCCAGAAGGTGAACATCCCCGCCGAGCGCCGGGTCAACCAGCTGACCGACGCCGAGGTTCTCTCGATCCGCGAGACGATCGACCGCGACTACCTGGTCGAGGGCGACCTGCGCCGCGAAGTCTCGATGAACATCAAGCGCCTGATGGATCTCGGCGCCTATCGCGGCCTGCGTCACCGCAAGCAGCTGCCGGTCCGCGGTCAGCGCACCCACACCAACGCCCGCACCCGCAAGGGCAAGGCGAAGCCGATCGCCGGCAAGAAGAAGTAATTTTTTGGGGTTGGGAGGCCGTGCTTCGCCCGGCCTCCTCACCGTCGCGCCGGGTGTCCGTGACGGAACCCGGCTCTGGCTCGGCAGCCCTGCACGGACGCGCCGGCCAAGTCCCAAAAAGAATCCCGAGCGCCTGGTGTTACGGGCGTGCCTGAAGGAAGAGCGAGACCAGAATGGCCAAGGAACCGCAACGCGTCCGCCGCCGCGAGCGCAAGAACATCGTGTCGGGCGTCGCGCACGTGAACGCCTCGTTCAACAACACGATGATCACCATCACGGACGCGCAGGGCAACACGATCTCGTGGTCGTCCGCCGGCGCGATGGGCTTCAAGGGCTCGCGGAAGTCGACCCCCTATGCCGCCCAGGTTGCCGCCGAGGATGCCGGCCGCAAGGCCGCCGAGCACGGGATGCGCACCCTCGAGGTCGAGGTGTCGGGTCCGGGTTCGGGCCGCGAGTCGGCGCTGCGCGCCCTCCAGGCCGCGGGCTTCACGGTGACGTCGATCCGCGACGTGACGTCGATCCCGCACAACGGCTGCCGGCCGCGCAAGCGCCGCCGCGTCTGATCCGAGCCTGCGAAGCCTTTTGACGGAGAAGCTCATGACGGGATCGAAGCCGCTTCCGGGCGTGCTGCGTTGGAACCTCGGCGACCTCACGGTCACCGCGCTCAACGACGGCTGGTTTCAGGCCAGCCTCGATCTCGTCACGGGCATCTCCAAGGAGGAGGCGGGGCGGCTCCAGGTGGCGGGCTTCCGCACCGAGCAACCCAAGATCACGCTGAACGCCTTCCTGATCACGGGCCCCGGCCTCACGCCGACCCTGATCGACACGGGCTACGGCGATCTCGCGCCGGCGCCGACCCTCGGCCGGGCCGGGGCGGCGCTCGCGTCGACCGGCGTGAAGCCCGAGGAGATCGGCACGGTGCTCGTCAGCCACCTGCACCCCGACCATGTCGGCGGTCTCGTGAAGGACGGCGCGGCGCGCTACCCGAACGCCGAGATCGTGCTGCACGCCGACGAGGCCGCGCACTGGCTCCCGGACGAGGCCCTGGCCAAAGCGCCCGAGGCCGCGAAGCCGTACTTCGAGGGTGCCCGCAAGTCCCTGGCACCCTACGCCGGCAAGGTGCGCGAGCACCGGGGCGGCGAGGTCCTTCCGGGGATCACGGCAGTCCATCTGCCCGGCCACACGCCGGGCCATTGCGGTTTCCGCATCGTCTCCGGTGGACAGGCGCTGATGATGTGGACCGACGTGGTGCACCTGCCGGCGATCCAGTTCAAGAACCCGGAGGCCGGCGTCGGCTTCGACGTCGACGGTGATCAGGCACGGGAGACGCGCAAGCGGATCCTGGACGAGGTGGCCCGCGAGCGCACGCTCATCGCCGGCGGCCATCTCGAGTTCCCGGCGCTGGGCTACGTGGACCGGGACGGGGCGGGCTACAGCTTCGTGCCGGTGCTGTGGGTCGGCGGCGAGTAACGGCGGACAACCATTCAGGGACCGTTCGGGGCGCCAGGGGGCTGCGCCGAACGGCCGAAGCGCGGGGACGGGTGTCGCGGATCCCGGGCAAGGACGAGAGGTAGGATCGTGGTCATTCAGAAGAATTGGCAGGAACTGATCAAGCCGAACAAGCTGCAGGTCACGACCGGCGACGACCCCAAGCGGGTCGCCACGGTCGTCGCCGAGCCGCTGGAGCGCGGCTTCGGCACGACGCTGGGCAACGCCCTGCGCCGGGTGCTCCTGTCGTCGCTCCAGGGCGCGGCCGTGACTTCGGTGCAGATCGACGGCGTGCTGCACGAGTTCTCGTCGATCCCGGGCGTGCGCGAGGACGTCACCGACATCGTCCTCAACATCAAGACCATCGCGATCCGCTCGCAGACGGACGCGCCCAAGCGCATGACCCTGCGCAAGACCGGCCCGGGCCTCGTCACCGCCGGTGACATCGGTACGGTCGGCGACATCCAGATCCTGAACCCCGACCTCGTGATCTGCACCCTCGACGACGGCGCCGAGATCCGCATGGAGTTCACGGTCGCCACCGGCAAGGGCTACGTCCCGGCCGAGCGCAACCGCCCCGAGGACGCGCCGATCGGCCTGATCCCGGTGGACTCGCTGTTCTCGCCCGTGACCAAGGTCAGCTACCGCGTCGAGACGACCCGCGAGGGCCAGGATCTCGACAAGGACAAGCTCACCATGACGGTGGAGACCAACGGCGCGGTATCGCCGGAGGATGCGCTCGCCTACGCGGCGCGCATCATCCAGGACCAGCTGCAGGTCTTCGTGAACTTCGAGGATCCGCGCAAGGAAGAGGCCGCGCCGCTCGCGCCGCAGCTGCCCTTCAACCCGGCGCTGCTCAAGAAGGTCGACGAGCTGGAGCTGTCGGTCCGTTCGGCGAACTGCCTGAAGAACGACAACATCGTCTACATCGGCGACCTGATCCAGAAGTCCGAGGGCGAGATGCTGCGGACCCCGAACTTCGGCCGCAAGTCGCTCAACGAGATCAAGGAAGTGCTCGCCGGCATGGGCCTGCACCTCGGCATGGACATCCCCGGCTGGCCGCCGGAGAACATCGAGGATCTCGCCAAGCGCTTCGAGGAGCATTACTGAGCCGTCTTCCCACGCTGCGCCCTCATCCTGAGGTGCCGGAGCGAAGCGGAGGCCTCGAAGGAGGCCTCCGGATACCACTGCAATCCCTGGAGCCCTCCTTCGAGGCTGCTGCGCAGCACCTCAGGATGAGGGCTTTGGGTTGGAATTCCCGCCGCGGGGTCATGCGGAATCAACCGCCCCGCTCCCGGGGCACCCGGCCGTACCGTGGCACGGCGGCCGAGACGAGAAGGAAGCCAGCACCATGCGTCACGCCTACCGCGGCCGCCGTTTCAACCGCACCGCCGAGCATCGCAAGGCGATGTTCGCCAACATGTCCGCCGCGCTGATCAAGCACGAGCAGATCATCACCACCCTGCCGAAGGCGAAGGACCTGCGTCCGGTCGTCGAGAAGCTGATCACGCTGGGCCGCATCGACAGCGTGCACACCCGCCGCCTCGCCATGGCCCAGCTGCGTGACGCCGACATGGTCAAGAAGCTCTTCACCGTGCTCGGCCCGCGCTACAAGGGCCGTCCCGGCGGCTACTGCCGGATCATGAAGGCGGGCTTCCGCCAGGGCGACAACGCTCCGCTCGCCGTGATCGAGTTCGTCGACCGCGACGTCGATGCCCGCGGCAAGGATTCCGGTCCGAGCCAGGTCGCCGAGGCGGCCTGATCCTCACGAGGGCGTTTTTCGCTCCTGTCCTTTGGGAAGCCGTCCCGGATCCTCCGGGGCGGCTTCTCGCATTTCGGGCACCGGCGCCCTCGACACGAAAAAACCCGCCGGCTCGCGCCGACGGGTCTGGAGCAGGGTCCACGTCTTGGATGGTCGCGGGAGTTCGCCCTGGCGGCCCGTCTCAACAGGCCGGGAACTCGACCGCGCCGCGATCCGAAAACCCCTATCCCTGCCGGGACTCGTCCGGTGGACCGTCCTGGTCCAGATCGTTGTCACGCCTGCGGCGCGGGAAGATGCCGTGATTGCTCATGGTCCACCTCCTCTTCGTAAGCCGGGGCCCGCGAGCCCCATGAAGGGAGAATGAGCCGGCAACCGATTGGTTGCAAGTCCCTGTCAGTTGGAAGGACCGTCCGCGCCGTCGAGCAGCGCGGCGACCCGGGCCGCGAGATCGGCTGAACGGAACGGTTTCGATAGCACCGGCAGATCGTCGGGGATCTGCATCGCCTCGGCGTGGCCAGTGAGAATTAGGACTGGCAGACGCGGATCCCGCTCGCGGATCTCGGCGGCGAGTTCAATGCCGCTCATGCCGGGCATGGCCAGATCGGCCACGACGATGTCGTAGCGATCGCCCCCAAGAAGCCGGAGCGCGGCCTCGCCGTCGCCGGCCTCCGTGGTGCTGTGGCCGAATCCCGTGAGGAACGACGCCGTCACGTGGCGCACCTGCGGGTCGTCGTCGACGATGAGGACGCGGGCGCGCCGCCCGGCCACCGGGGCCGTGCCGGCCGCCTGGGCTGCCTGCTCGGGCATTTCCGTGGCGAAGGGCAGGGCCAGTTCGACGCGGGTGCCCCGGCCGACCTCGCTGTCGATCGCCAGCCGACCCTTCGATTGCTGGGCGAGGCCGAACACCATGGCGAGCCCGAGGCCGGTGCCCTGGCCGACCGCCTTGGTGGTGAAGAACGGTTCGCAGACCCGGCGCAGGATCTCCTCCGGTATCCCGGTCCCCTCGTCGGTGACGCTGATGCCGAGATAGGTGCCGTCGGCGATCTCGGGATCGCCCGCGATGCTGAGACGCCGCGTCGCCACCGTGATGGCGCCGCCCTCCGGCATGGCGTCCCGGGCATTGATGCAGAGGTTGAGCACGGCGAGTTCCAGTTGGTCCGGATCGACCTGGACCGCCGGCAGACCTTCCTCCAGGTCGGTGCGCACGGTCACGAGGCCGCCGAGGCTGCGCCCGAACAAGTCGCTCATCCCGCTGATCAGGCTGTTCACGTCGACGGCCCGCGCCTGCAGGTCGTGGGCGCGGCTGAAGCTGAGGAGGCGCTTCGTCAGCGAGGCGCCGCGCTCGGCCGCCCCGCGGGCGTTCTCGATCAGGCGCTGCACCCGCGGCTGGTCGGCGACCTTCGGGCCCGCGAGTTCCAGACTGCCGAGGATCGCGGTGAGCAGGTTGTTGAAGTCGTGCGCGATGCCGCCCGCCAGTGTGCCGAGCGCCTGCATCTTGTCGGACTGGCGCAGGCGCGCCTCCAGGGTTCGCTGCTCGGTCACGTCGCGCTCGATCACCGCGAGATGGCTGATCGCGCCGCCCGCGTCGCGGATCGGCACCCGGGTCACGTGGCTCCACTGCTCGGCCCCGATCGGCCCGTCGCTGACGAGGCCCTCGGTGACCGCGCCGGAGCGGATCGCCGCCTCATCGGCCTCGGTCACCGGATCGGCCTTCGCCCCGAGCAGCTCGCCCTCGCGCCGCCCGAGGCAGGCGGCGACGTCGGTCCCGAGCAGCGCCGCCTTGCGGCCGTTCAGCCGCACGAAGCGACCCTCCGCGTCCTTGAAGCTGATGGCGTCCTGAGCATGATCGAGGAGGCCGCGCAGGAGCGCCCGCTCGGTGGCGAGATCCCGGCCGAGGCGATGGCGCTCGAAGGCCTGCCGGACGGTGGAACGGAGCAGGCCGGCATCCCAAGGCTTCGTCACGTAGCCGACGATGCCGCCGCGGTTCAGCGCCGCGATCACCGCGGTGATGTCGGCATAGCCGGTCAGCAGGATCGCCTGCGCGTCGTGGAAGCCGCGCGCCTCGGCGAGCAGCGCGTCGCCGGTGAGGCCCGGCATGCGCTGGTCGGATAGGATCACGGCGATGTCGGGCTCGGCGCGCAGGATCTCCAGCGCCTCGGCGGGGCGCGAGGTCGTCAGAACCCGATAGGAATCCTCGAACAGATCCTCCAGGGCGATCAGGATGTCCGGCTCGTCGTCGACGGCCAGGATCGTCCCCAAACCTGCCGTACCGTCACTCATGCGCTGGCCGCCTGCCGCGGGATCCCGATCACGAAGCAGGCTCCCCCACCCGGGGCCGTCTCCACGGTGAGCGAGCCGCTATGCGCTTGAACGACACTGTAGGCAATCGCAAGACCAAGACCCGTGCCCGATCCCACCGGCTTCGTCGTGAAGAACGGCTCGAAGATCTTCTCACGCAGGGTTTCCGGAATGCCGGGCCCGGTATCGCTGATCCGGATCTCGTCGAAATCCGGGCTCGACTGGGTCTTGATTCGGATCTTCCCGCCCTCCGGCATGGCGTCGGCGGCATTGCCCAGGATGTTCATCACCACTTGGTTCAGCAGCGCCGGGGTGCAGTGGATCTCGGTCCGTCCGGTGAAGCTGCGCTCCACGGCGATGCGGTCCCCGAGCTTGTGCTGGATCAGGGCCAGCACCGTGTCGATCGCCTCCGGGACGTTGACCAGGGCACGCTCGCCCTCGTCGAGGCGGGAGAACTTTCGGAGATTCAGAACCAGATCCTGGATCCGCGTGAGTCCCATGCGCATCGAGCCGACCCGCTGCCGGGCCTTCTCGATGGCGCGGGTGGCCGCGTCCGGTGCGGCGTCCGGCAGCTCCCCGAGCAGCCGCTCCACCGTGCCCTGATGGGCCAGGATAAATGCCAGGGGATTGTTGATCTCGTGGGCGATGCCGGCCACCAGCTCGCCGAGGGACGCCATCTTGGCCGCCTGGACGAGCTTGGACTGCGCCTCGGTGAGCTGGCGGTTGGCGTCGGCGAGGTCGCGGTTCGCCCGCTCCAGGGCGTCGGCGAGGCGCGCCTTCGCCTCGGCCGCCTCGGCCTCGGCGCGCGCGCGCTCGACCGCCCGCTCGCGCTCGCCGAACTGGCCGGCGATGCGCCGGTCGTCCTCCTCCAGGAGGCGACGGCGCACGAAGCCGCGCACCCGCAGCGCCAGCACCTCGGCGTCGGTCTTCGAGACCACGTCGTCGGCCCCGGCCGCGTAGGCCTCCACCAGGAAATCCTTGGCCGGGTCGCTCCCGGCGATGCCCACAAGGTGGAACCCCGCACCGGCCACCTGGCCGGACCGGCGCTGGCTGATCGCCCGACATAGGGCGAGGCCATCGTAGGCGTGGCCCAGGAGATCGACGGTCACGCAGTCGAAGGCGCCGTCGGCCCCGTCCCCGTCCCCGTCCAGGGCAGCCAGAGCCGCATCCGGACCGTCGGCGGTGGCGACATGGTGCCCGTCCTGGCCCAGCAGGCCCGCTAGGAAGGTCCGATAGGTGACGCTGCCGTCGATCACGAGGATCCGCCCGCGCCGGAAGGCGGCCGCGCCGGGACTCGCGCCGTCGCTCGCCGGGCGGCGCTCGCGCAGCAGGGCGCGGATCCGCAAGATCATCAGGTCGCGGTCGGCGGATTTCGGCAGGTAGGCGTCGGCGCCGCTCTCCAGCCCCTGCCGCTCACCGCCGCTCCCGCCGGTCAGCATCAGGACGGGCAGCGCCCGGGTGCGCAGGGACAGGCGCATCTGCCGGATCAGCTCGTCGCCGTTCATGCCGGGTAGGTGGTAATCCGCCACCACCAAGTCCGGCTGGCTGCGGTTGAGGTGGTCGAGCGCCGTCTCGGCCGAAGGGCACCGCTCGACCGCGAAGCCGCTGGCCTCTAGGAGGAGGCGCAGCTCCAAGGCCTGCGTCTCCGAATCCTCCACCAGCAGGATCCGGGCGGGACCCTCCGGGGCGCCGGCCTCGGCCATCGTCACGGCCGCGCACCCGGTTCGACGAGGCGCAGGACGTGGTCGGCGATCCGGTCGAGGGGAAGGACCGCGCGGGCGGCGCCGAGCCGCACCGCCGCAGCCGGCATGCCGTAGACCACCGCGGTGCTCTCGTGTTCCGCCACGGTCTGGGCGCCGGCCTTGTGCATGTCGGCGAGGCCGGCTGCCCCGTCCTCGCCCATGCCGGTGAGCAGCACGCCGATCCCGGAGGCCCCGCTCTGCCGGGCCATCGAGCGGAACAGCACGGTGGCGGCCGGGCGCTGCCCGGAAACCGGCGCGGAATGGACCACCCGCAGGATCCGGCCCGAGCCGATCTCAAGGTGCCGGTCGCCCGGAGCCACGTAGACGCGGCCGGGCTCGGCGCGCTCGCCGTCCCGGGCGAGGCCTACCGGCAGGGTCACGACGCTGTCGAGCCAGCTGGCGAATCCGTCCATGAAGGCCGCACCCATGTGCTGGACCACCAGAACGGGCAGCGGGAAGTCGCTCGGAAGCGCGCCGATCACCCGGGCGAGCGCGGGGGGACCGCCCGTGGAGGCCCCGATCCCCAGGAGGCTCGGCGCCAGCCCAGGCAGCTCGGCCGGCTGCGCCTGCGGCGTGGAGCCGTTGCGGCCGGCCCATTCTGTGCCGATCGGGCGGCGGCGGATCACCGGGACCTGAGCCATGATCCGCAGCTGCGTGCAGATCTCGCCGGCCACCGACTCGTAGCCGGCATGGGTGGTGGCCACGGGCTTCTCCACCACCGACAGGGCGCCGGCCCGGAGCGCGTTCATCGAGATCCGCAGGGAGGAATCCTCGACCGAGTCCGCCACTACGACGATCGGCGTCGGGTGCTCGGCCATGATCCGCCGCGTGGTCTCCAGCCCGTCGATGCCGGGCAGCCGGATATCCATCGAGATCACGTCCGGCCGCACCGTGCGGAGCTTCTCGAGCGCCTCCTCGCCCGAGGCGACCGCCGCGACGACCTCGAGCCGCTCGTCGCGGGAGACGATGTGGCGCAGGAGTTCGCGCACCACGAGGCTGTCCTCGACCAGCATGACGCGGACCGGGGTCATAGGAGCTGCCCGATCGTGTCGAGCAGCTGGCGCTGGTCGAAGGTCTGCTTGGTCAGGTAGGCGTCCGCGCCGAGGTCGAGGCCCCGGGCCACGTCGGCGGCGTCCCCGCGGGAGGTCATCAGGATCGCCGGGAGACGGGCGAAGCGCTCGTCTGCCCGGAGCGCCTGAAGCAGGCCGAACCCGTCGAGGCGCGGCATCTCCACGTCGGCGAGGACGAGGTCCACGGGCTCGATCTCGGCCCGGAGCCGGTCGAGGGCGTCCTGACCGTCCACGCAGACGACCACGCGGTAGCCGGCGGCTTCCAAGATCCCCTTCTCCAAGGTTCGGGTGGTGATCGAATCGTCGACGACCAGGATCGTCGCGCGGGCCGACGCGCGCGAGGGCGCGTGAGTCGTCGAACGTGGAGCCTGCGCCATCGTTCCGGCCGATCCGACCGACGCGCGCGCGGCGAGGCCTTCAGGATCGAGGACGAGCACCGGGACGTCGCCGGGCAGCACCGCGGTGCCGGCGATCAGATCCGGATCGGCGCCGAAGTCGGGCGCCGGCAGGACCAGGAGCGTGCGCACGTCGTGCAGGCGGTCGACCGCGAGGACCACGCGGCCGTTCCCCGCCCGGAGCACCACGGCGACCAGGGTGGCGGGGTCGGCGGGTGCCGGAACCGCGCCGAGGACCTGTGCGAGTTCGCTTACAGGATGGCTCGTCGCCGCGTCGCCCTCGCCGAGCCGCAGGATCGTGCGGCCCATCGCCACCGGCAGCGCGTCGCGCCTCAGACGCAGGAGGCGCTCGACCGCGCCGCCCGGCAGGGCGTAGCTGCGCCCCGCCGCCTCGACCAGGAGCAGGCTGCGCCGGGCCGCCGACAGGGGCAGGCTGAAGACCAAGGCCGTCCCTGCCGGCGCGCGCGCCTCCAGGCGCACGGTGCCGAGCAGCTGGCGGGCGGCATCCGCCGCCACGGAGAGGCCGTAGCCACGCCCCGACAGCGTATCGACCGCCTCCGCGGTGGAGAAGCCGGCCTCGAAGACGAGGCGCAGCAGGGATTCGGGATCGGCGGGCGCGTCCGGGGCCAGGAGATCGCGTTCCCGAGCGGCGGCCTCGATCCGGGCCAGATTCGGACCGGGCCCGTCATCCGACACCGTGACCTGGAGGCGGGAGCCGCGCACCGCGATCTCCAGCCGGAGGCCCAGCACCTCGGGCTTGCCGGCGGCGCGGCGCACCTCCGGTGGCTCCCAGCCATGGCTCAGCGCATTGCGCAGGGCGTGGAGAAGCGGGTCCTTCAGGACCTGAAGCGTGCCGCGCTCCACCGGCAGGTCGAGGCCGCGCAGGTCGATGTCGACCTCGCGGCCCTGCTCCCGGGCGGTCTCGCGGAGCGACCGGGCGAGGGGCGCCAGGACCGTCTCCGCCGGGACCAGGGCGAGCCGCTCCGCCGCGGAGCGGACCCGGGCGGCGGCGCCCTCCAGGGCGCTGGTGGCCGTGGTCTGGCGCCGGGACAGGTCGGTAATCTCGCGGGCGAAGCTGCCGACGCGGGCCGCGAAACTGCGCCATTCGGGCCGCGCCGCGTCGGCCCCGGCGGCGAGGGCCTCGGCGCCGGTGCGTAGGTCCCGGGCCAGGCGGGCGAGGCGGGCGAGGCCTTCGGCGGCCGGGGCGTGGCCCGCGAGGGTGCTGGCGAGGTCGTGGGTCGCCCGCGCCAGCGCCTCCACGGCCTCCCCTGGCACGCGCAGGAACGCCGTGCCGGGATCGGCCGGCTCGGCCTGCGGCTTCGGGGGAGACGCGTCGGGCGACGCCGGGGCGGTATCCGGCGCCGGCGGCCGCGCAGCTGCGGGGTCCGAGGTCTGGGGAGCCGGCGCGGGCGGGGCAGGCAGTTCCGTGACGGAGGCGGCCTGCGGCGCGGCGCCCGGTAGACCGAGGAGGCGCCCGAGGGCGTCCAGCGCGTCCGCGGGCATCTCCGGTCCGGCCCCGCCCTTGAGGCCGGCGACGTACGCCTCGACCCGGTCGAGGGCGAGGTGGACGGCGTTGGCCGCCTCCCGGTCCAGGGCGGTGGCGCCGGTCCGGACGCCCTCGAACAAAGTCTCCAAGCGGTGGGCGACCGCCTCGACGGCGGGCAGATCGACGGCGCGGGACGCCCCCTTCAGCGAGTGGGCGCGGCGGAAGACGTCGTTCCAGTCCGGATGAGTGCTTCCGAGCGCCGCCCGGATCGCCGCGACGTGCTCCCGGTGCTCGACATCGAAGGCGGCGAGCAGGAGCTGGCGGATATCCTCGGCCAAGACGTGTCCGCCCTCAGTGCCGGTATCGTTCGGCCAGGGCCATGAGGGCCTGGGCGAGTTCGGTGAGGTTGGCGGAGGCCGCCTCCACCTGCCGCGTGCCGGCCGCGGTCTGCTGGCTGGCCTGCCGGATGTTCTGCAGCGCCCCCATCACCTGCTCGATCCCGAGCTGCTGCTGGTTCGTCGAGGCCACGATCTGCTGGAACGTCTGCACGTTCTCCTCCACCCGCGCGGTGATCTCCTCGATCGTGCGCTGCGTCGTGTCCGAGCGCGTCTTGCCCGCCGCCGCCCGCTTCACCGCCTCCTCCGTCAGCATCACCGACGTGTTGATGCCCCGCTGGATCTCGCCCAGCAGACCCCGCACCTGGCCGGTGGCCGCCTTCGCCTGATCGGCCAGAAGCTTCATCTCGGAGGCCACGACCGCAAAGCTCAGGCCGCTCTCGCCGGCCGCCGCCGCCTCGATGGCCGCGTTCAGCGCCAGCAGGTGCGTGCGCTCCGAGATGTCGTTGACCGTCCCGATGATGTCGCCGATCGTCTGGGTCTTCTCCGACAGGCTGACGATGTTGCCGGCCACCGCTTCCGCCTGCTCGCGGATCGCCTCCATCGCCTTGGCCGTGTCGGAGACCGCCCGCAGGCCCTGGCGCGAGGTCTGGGCGGTCGCCTGGGCGGTGGCGATCACCTCGGTGGCGCGCTTCGAGATCTGCGCGCCCGAGTGCGTGATCTCGTCGACCGTGGCCGCCGTCTCCTGCACGGCCGCGAACTGCTGCTCGACCGAGGCCGCCTGCTCCTGCGCCGAGGCGCGGATCTCGGCCGCCGCCGCGTTCAGGTCGGCCGTCGCCGCCCGGTTGGTCCGCGCAAGGTCCGACAGCCCGGACACCATCGCGTTCAAGGTCCCCGCAAGACGGCCGACCTCGTCCTGCCGCCGGGCTTCGAGCTGTCCCGACAGGTCGCCGTCGCCGACCCGCTCCACAAAGCGCATGACGGTCTCCAGGGGCCGCACCACCGCGCGGCTGATCAGCCACGTGACGAGGAGCGCGAGCAGCACCGAGGCCGCCAGCGTCAGGTAGATCGAGAGGCGGGAGCGCTCGTAGACCGCCTGCGCGGCGCGCTGGCCGACCGCCATGCCGCCATCGAGCAGCGTCCTGAGCGTCTTGATCCCGCCCAGGAACGGCGCCTGAAGGCGGGTGATATCGTCGTTGCGGGATTCCACGGCGGCCGCGTCCTGCTTGGCGATCGCGGCGAACTGGGCCTCGCCCAGGGTCCGGACCTCGCCGAACGCGCTCTGCACGTCGGCCGCCGCCGCGGCGACCCGGTCCCAGGCGGCGGCGCGCTCCGAGGAGGCCGAGGAGGCCTGATACTCGGAGGCGAGTTGCGCGATGGCGGTGAGGCGGCCCTCGATCCGGTCGGCGGTCTGGCGCCAGGCGGCCAGGATGTCCTCGGAGCGGGCCTGCCGGCCCTGGGCCTGCGTCAGCATCGCGATCACGGCGTTGCGGCGCAGGAGTCCGAGGTCGCGGGCCTCGTTTCCGAGATCGTCGAGCTGGCGCAGCACAGCCATGTCGCGCCGGACGATCGCGTCGGCCGTGTCGCGCACCGCCCCGATCTGCGCCAGCGCGTAGAAGCCCAGCGCCACGATGACCACGGTGACGGCGAAGAAGCCGAGAAGGATGCGTCGTCCGATCGAGAGGGTCACGGTCGGGATGGACTCCGAGTGGGGGCGCCGTCAGGGCAGGGCGCGGCGCAGAAGGCGGGGAAGATCGATCACGACGAAATCCGGACGGCTGTCGCCCGCCGCCCCGGGGGCATAGCCGGAAGCGGCCTCGTTGCCCAACCCGCCGGCGTCCGGGCCGCCCGATGAGGCCGGGGCGGTGCCCGCCGCCCGGGCGATCCCGAGCACGCGGTCGACCGCGAAGGCGAGGGACCGCGCCTGGACCGGGACGGAGGCGGGCGCCTGCGGATGGGCTTGCGCGCCGCGCAGGACGACCAGATGGCCCGCGCCCGCGTCGGGATCGGTCGCGGCATCGGGCCGCCCGAGGGCCCGGGCGAGGCTGAGCACGCCGACGATCCGGCCGGACAGGGCGACGAGTCCGACCAGCGCCGGCACCGCGCCGGGGACGGGCGTGCAGGGCCGCATCGGCAGGACCTGCGCGACCGCGGCCATCGGTACGCCGAAGCGTTCGTCCTTGCAGAGGCAGACGAGATGCTCGACGCCCGCTTCGGACCGCACCGCGGCGTTCCCGCGCCGGGCGAGGGCCGCGGCGCGCTCGGCCCGCAGATCGCGCTCCGGCCGGCCCGGTGGACGGCTCCCCTCTGCTCGCGGCCTCGATTCCATCAGGACCTTCTCCTGTGGGCGTCGCGACCCCGGTCGAGGCCGTCCCGGGCCGCCACCGCACCGGCGGCGACTTCGGCGGCGGTGGCACCGTCGCTCTCGGGGACGGGCGCGTCCACCGCGAGGGCTTGGCTGAGGACGACCGCGTTGTCGAGGGCGCGGGCCGCCTCGCCCTGGCGTCCCAGGGCAATCAGCAGCAGCCCGAGATGGTAGTGGGCCATCACGAAGCGCCGGTCGAGGTAGAGCGCCGCCCGCAGCGCCCGCTCTGCCTCGGCGTCGCGCCCGAGCGAGCGGGCGAGGAGTCCCTCGTACAGCCGCAGCACCGGGTCGGTTGGATCCCCGTCGACGGCCGCGCGCAGGGCGCGCCAAGCCGCGCCGGTCTCGCCGGCATCGGCGAGGGCGCGGATCCGGTCGACGGTCCCGGGCTCCTCCATGCCGTCGCGGACAGCCGCGGCCTCCGCCGCCTCGCCGGTGTCGGGCGTCGCGAGCGGGAGGAGGGCCGGTGACGCATCCCCGACATGATCGGGCTTCGCCGCCGGGGAGGCGGGCGGCGCCGTCGGTGCCGTAACCGCCGCGGGGGGCGGGAGCGGCGAGGGCAGGGCTTGCGAAGGCGGCGCCTCCGCGAGACGGCGATAGGCGACGGTCCCAGGAAGGCTGACCGCATCGAGGAAGCTCGCGAAGGCGGGGCTCGGCTCGGCGTGGCCGAGGAGCAGCCAGCCGTCCGGCCGCAATCGGTGACTGAGGCCGCGCACGACGGCGGTGACCGTCCGGGCCTCGAAGTAGATGAGCACGTTGCGGCACAGGATCAGGTCGAAAACCAGATCCGGTCCCGCGGTCGACGGCCCCGGCTCCGCGAGCGTCAGGAGGTTGCCGCGCTCAAACCGCACCAGCGCGCGGTATTCCGGGCGCAGGGCGTAGCCGCCCTCGCGCCGGATCCCGGGGGCGGGCGGCAGGCGGGTGAAGTAGCGCAGCCGCTCCTCCGGCGGCATGGTGCGCAGGGCCCAGCGGCCGTACTCGGCGGCACGGGCGGTGGCCAGGGCCTCGGTGCTGATGTCGGTGCCGAGGATCGTGACCCGCCAGTCGGGCAGGGCGTCCCCGAGAATCTCCCGCACGAGGATCGCCAGAGAGTAGGGCTCGGCACCCGTCGAGCAGCCGGCGCTCCAGATCCGGAGGGTGCGCTCGGAGTCCCGGGCCGCGACCAGCGCAGGCAAAATCGTCCCGCGCAGGGCCTCGAACTGCTCGGCGTAGCGGAAGAAGAACGTCTCGCCGACGGTGATCTCGGCCTCCAGGCGCGCCCATTCGGCCTCGCCCGCGTCGCCGTCCGACAAAAGGGCGGCGTAGGCGGCGCAATCGGGGATGGCGGCGGCACGGAAGCGGCGATGCAGACGCTCGATCAGCAATTCGTCCTTGTCGGCGTAGTAATGATGGCCGGTGCGCGCGATGATCCGCGCCTTCAGGGCGGCGTAGGCGGGGTCGGCACCCGGATCGGGGCGGGGACTGCGCAGGCGCGCCATCGCGTGCTCAGACAGGTCCGGGCAACGCGGCGAGCCGCTCGGCGGCGGCCCGCGCCAGCGCCTCGACCCGCGCCGTCTCCTGCGCCGTCAGGAGGCGTTCCGGCGCCAGCGCGTGGACGAGGCGGTCGCCGAGGACAAGTTCGGCTGCGACGCAGCCGTTGATGGATCCGGCCTCCTCCGCCGGCCGGATCGCGGAACTGGGGACCGACACGAGGTCGGCGGCGCGATCGACGAGATAGGCGAGCGCGTTGCCGTGGGTCAGAACGAGATGCGCGTAGAGGCCGGGATCCGCCGCCGCCGGACGCAGGCCGAGCAGGGCCGCGAGGTCGATCACCGGAACAGGCGCGCCGCCGAGATTGAGGAAGCCTTTGAGCCAGCCTCCGGCGGCGGGCGGGTTGTGCAGGACGGGCAGCGGCAGCACTTCGGCGACGGCGGCGCGCGGCAGGGCGCAGGGCGTGCCGGCCACGTCGAGGAGGAGATAGGCCGAACCGCTGCTGGCCACCGCCACCTGCTCCCCCATTCGTCCCATCCGGGCCGGACCGGGACGGGTCGCGACATAGGTCGCGTTAACGCGTCCGGCAATCGTGCGCTGCGAACGGGACGAGGCTGCGGAACCAAGTCTCGTCTGAGCCGCTTATTTTCCGACGCAGCGGCAACATGCCTGACGAGGTGCGAAGCTTTGCCTGCGCCGGTCTACGCCAGGGATTGACGATGAGGAAACTTCTGTTGGCCGCCGCGTCGCTGACGCTGCTCGCGGGCTCCGCCTATGCCCAGGGTAACTCGCCCTACAACGCCTCTGGCTCGCAGGCCGGCGGCCCGCGCGGCGGCATGGAGCGTGCCGGTGAGGCGGCCGCGATGGAGCGGGGTGTCGCCCCCGCGTCGCGTCCGGTCATGCGCCGGCAGATGAAGCGCAAGCGCATGATGAAGCATCACCGCCGCATGCGTCACCACATGTAACACGCGCGGGCTCCGCCGCGGACGCGGCGTTGCCTGCCGGATCCGGCCTGTCGCACCCGCGGCAGGCCTTTTTCGTGTCTGCACGCGAGCAGACGGATGGAATTATAAATCGGCCCGGCAAGGATTCGTGGGTCCGAGACGGCGGGTTCGAGCTTGCGCGAACCGCATTTCAATCGGAAGATGTTCGAAAACGAACATCAGGCTACTAGGGCATGAGGATCCCGGGGGGTTTGGAGATGTCGCGACCGCTCGACCGCAGGTCCGAGGACCGGACCGAGGCTGTGGGCGTGGAGGGCCGGCGAAGCGCCATTGTGGCCACGGTGCGCCAGCGCGGCTTCGTGACCATCGAGGCGCTGGCCGCGCAGTTCGGCGTCACTGTCCAGACGATTCGGCGCGACCTCAACGAGCTGAGCGCCGAGGGGCGGCTCGAGCGCTACCGCGGTGGCGGCGGCCTGCCCTCCAGCGTCGAGAACATCGACTATGCGGACCGGCGGGTGACCCTGCTGCCGGAGAAGACCCGGATCGGCCGGTTGGCGGCGAGCCGCATCCCGTCCCACTGCTCGGTCTTCATCAACATCGGCACGACGCCCGAGGCGGTGGCCCGGGAACTCGCCCGGCATGACGATCTGAGCATCATCACCAACAACCTCAACGTCGCGATCTCGCTCGCCGAATCTACGGAGTTCCGCATCGTCGTGGCGGGTGGGACGGTGCGCAACCGCGACGGTGCAGTTCTGGGCCAGCTCACCTGCGACACGCTCAGCCAGTTCCGGGTCGACGTAGCGGTGATCGGCATCAGCGGCATCGACGCCGACGGGGCGCTTCTCGACTACGATTACGAGGAGGTGCGTGCGACGCAGACGATCCTGTCGCATGCCCGGAAGACCTTCCTGGTCGCCGATCACACCAAGTTCACCCGGCGCCCAATGGTTCAGGTCGGACGGCTCGATCAGGTCGACACCTTCTTCACCGACCGGATGCCGCCGGAGGAGATTGTCGCGTTGCTGGAGCGCCAGGGGGTGAAGCTGGCGGTCGCGGACCCCAGCGACGAACCGTAACGAACATTGAATTTTTCGCTTGCGAAAATTCGCAGCCGGGTCAATATAATGCCAATCCGCCGCGAGGGCGGCATTGGAGGAACCATGGCGGCAGCAACGCGCCAGCGCGAGCCGTCCGACGTCTACGATCTTCTGGTCGTTGGCGGCGGCATCAACGGCACCGGCATCGCCCGGGACGCGGCCGGCCGCGGCCTGTCGGTCCTGCTGGCCGAGCGCGGGGATCTGGCGGGCTTCACCTCCTCGTCCTCGACGAAGCTGATCCACGGCGGCCTGCGCTACCTCGAATATTACGAGTTCCGCCTCGTCCGCGAGGCACTGGCCGAGCGCGAGCGGCTGCTGCGGCTCGCCCCGCACGTGATCTGGCCGCTGCGCTTCGTGCTGCCCCACGACGAGGGCCTGCGCCCGGCCTGGATGCTGCGGCTCGGCCTGTTCCTCTACGATCACTTGGCGCGGCTGCGGACCCTGCCGGGCTCGCACGGGGTCGACCTGCGCAGCTCCGAGTACGGTACGCCGCTGCAGAAGCGCCTGACGCGCGGCTTCGTCTATTCCGACTGCTGGGTCGAGGACAGCCGCCTCGTGGTGCTCAACGCCATGGACGCCCGCGAGCGCGGCGCCACGGTGCTGACCCGCACCGGCGTGGTCTCAGCCCGGCGAGAAGGAAACAGGTGGGTCGCGACCCTGCGCGACGAGCGCGGCGGCGCCGAGCGGACGATCCACGCGAAGGCCGTCGTCAACGCCGCCGGCCCATGGGTCAGCGAGACGCTCGGCGGCACGCTCGGCATCAACAGCCGCGCGGCGGTGCGGCTGATCAAGGGCAGCCACATCGTGGTCAAGCGGCTGTTCGAAGGCGATCAGGCCTACATCCTGCAGCAGCCCGACAAGCGCATCATCTTCGCGATCCCCTATGAGCGCGACTTCACGCTGATCGGCACCACCGACGTGCCCTACGACGGCGAGCCCGGCCCGGTCTCGATCTCCGCGGAGGAGACCGACTACCTCTGCGGCTGCATCAACCGCTCGTTCGACACCAAGATCACCCCGGCCGACGTGGTCTGGAGCTACTCGGGCGTGCGCCCGCTCTACGACGACGCGGCCGAGAACGCCTCCGCGGTGACCCGCGACTACGTCCTCGACGTCGAGGACCAGGGCGGGACGGCGGCGGTGCTGTCGGTGTTCGGCGGCAAGATCACCACCTACCGGCGACTCGCCGAGCACGCGCTGGAGAAGCTCAAACCCTACTTCCCGCACCTCAAGAAGGCCTGGACCGGGGACGCGGTGCTGCCGGGTGGGGCGATGAAGGATTCGGACTTCGACCAGTTCCTGGCCAAGCTGAAGGCGGAGAAGCCGTTCCTGCCCGACGAGACCGCCCGACGCCTCGCCCGCGCCTACGGAACGCGGGCGCGGGACATCGTCGGGACCGCGCGTTCCATGGCGGATCTCGGCGAAGCCTTCGACGGCGGCCTGACGGCGGCCGAGGTCGATTACCTGCGCACCGAGGAATGGGCGGTGACCGCCGAGGACATCCTGTGGCGGCGCTCGAAGCTCGGCCTGCGTACGAGTCCAGAGAGCGCGGCGCGCCTTGCCGCCTACCTCGACCGCAGGGCCGAGGCGGCCTGATCTTTTCGGCCCCGATCCGGCGGCAGACCGGTCGGGCATAACAGGGGAGGGAACGATGAGCCGTTACGTCGGGGCCATCGACCAGGGCACCACAAGCAGCCGCTTCATCGTGTTCGACCGGGAGGGCAGCGTCATCGCCCTCGCCCAGGCCGAGCACGCGCAGATCTATCCGGCCCCCGGCCATGTCGAGCACGACGCCGGCGAGATCTGGACGAAGACGCAAGGGGTGATGCGCGAGGCGCTGGAGAAGGGCGGGCTCCAGCCCTCCGATCTCGCCGCGGTGGGCATCACCAACCAGCGCGAGACCACGCTGATCTGGGACCGGACGACCGGCAAGCCGCTGCACAACGCGCTCGTCTGGCAGGACACCCGCAACGACCGGTTGGTGGCCGAATTCGCCCGCGACGGCGGCCGCGACCGGTTCCGCGACCTCACCGGCCTGCCGCTGGCGAGCTACTTTTCCGGGTTGAAGCTGCGGTGGCTGCTCGACCATGTCGAAGGCGCCCGCGCGAAGGCCGAGGCCGGCGACGTCCTGTTCGGCAACATCGACACGTGGCTCGTCTGGAACCTCACCGGGGGGACGGAGGGCGGCCTCCACGTCACCGACGTGACCAACGCCAGCCGCACGCAGCTCATGTCGCTCAAGACCCTCGACTGGGACGACGGCATGCTGACGACCTTCGGCATCCCGAGGGCGATGCTGCCGCGGATCGTCTCGTCGAGCGAGGTCTACGGGGAGACCAAGGCGCCGTTCGCCGGCGTGCCGATCGCCGGCATTCTGGGCGACCAGCAGGCGGCCCTGTTCGGCCAGACCTGCTTCGCGCCGGGCGAGGCCAAGAACACCTACGGCACCGGCTGCTTCGCGCTGATGAACACCGGCGAGGAGCCGGTGCCGTCGAAGGCCGGCCTCGTCACGACGCTCGCCTACCGCCTCGACGGCCACAAACCCGCCTACGCGCTGGAGGGCTCGATCGCCATCACGGGCGCCTTGGTGCAGTGGCTGCGCGACAACCTGCACATGATCAAGGATTCGGCCGAGGTCGAGACGCTCGCGACCACGGTCGAGGACAATGGTGGCGTCTACTTCGTGCCGGCCTTCTCGGGGCTCTACGCGCCGCACTGGAACGAGGGCGCCCGCGGCCTGATCATCGGCCTGACCCGCTACGTCAACCGCGGCCACATCGCCCGCTCGGTGCTGGAGGCGACCGCCTTCCAGACCCGCGAGGTGCTGCAGGCGATGGCGAAGGATTCGGGCATTCCCGTCAAGGAACTCCGGGCCGATGGCGGCATGGTCGCCAACAACACGCTGATGCAGTTCCAGTCCGACCTGCTCGACGTGCCGGTGGTGCGCCCGAAGGTGGCCGAGACCACCGCGCTCGGCGCCGCCTACGCGGCGGGTCTGGCGGTCGGCTACTGGAAGGGTCTCGACGATCTCAAGCGCAACTGGGGCGTGGACCAGCGCTGGACCCCGAAGATGGATGCCGGCCAGCGCGAGAAGATCGCCGCCGCCTGGAGCCGGGCGGTGCAGCGCTCCTTCGACTGGAAGACCGACGAGGATTGAGCGGCAGGCCGCCGGGGTCCGTGCGCGCGGCACGTTGGCCTTACGCCCTCGTGACAACCACCATCCCAACCCGCGACATCATCCTGAGGTGCGGCGAAGCCGCCTCGACGGAGGGTTCCAGCCAACCGCGCGGTCGCTGGAGTTTTCCTTCGGGGTCTACGCTTCAGTTCGGCACCTCAGGATGAGGCAGCTTAATTAAATCCGCGCCAATATCCGTGACCGCTCCCAGCGATCACGCGCTCGCCAAAGCTTTGAACTTTCACAAAAAGCAGCGAACGGGGGAGACAAGATTATGACATCACCATTCCTGGGCGAATTCCTGGGTACGATGACCTTGATCGTGCTCGGCGACGGCGTGGTGGCCGGCGCCCTGCTCAAGCATTCCAAGGGCGAGAACGCCGGCTGGATCGCCATCACGGCGGGCTGGGCCTTCGCGGTCCTCGCCGGGGTCTTCGTGGCCAACGCCACCGGCAGCGCCGACGCCCACATCAACCCGGCGGTCACCGTGGCAGGTGCGGTCAGTTCCGGCGATTACAGCAAGCTTGCCACATACATCCCGGCCCAGATGCTCGGCGCCTTCGTGGGCGCCGTGATCGTCTGGCTCCATTACCTGCCGCACTGGGGCGCGACCCAGGATCCCGGCCTCAAGCTCGCCTGCTTCTGCACCGGCCCTGCGATCCGGGACGCGAAGTCCAACTGGCTCTCCGAGATCATCGCGACCTTCTTCCTGATCCTGACTATCTCCGCCCTCGTGACCACCACGCTCGGCTCGGCCGGCGCCATCCCGCGGGCCGTCGCGCCCTACATGGTCGGCATGCTGGTCTGGGGCATCGGCCTGTCGCTCGGCGGCACCACCGGCTACGCCATCAACCCAGCCCGCGACCTCGGGCCGCGCGTGGCCCATGCGGTGCTGCCGATCGCCGGCAAAGGCTCGTCCGACTGGAGCTACGCGCTGATCCCCGTGGCGGCCCCGATGGTTGGCGCCGTGCTGGCCGGGCTGTTCGTCCGGGCGCTGGGGATCTGACGGAACGGGCCCACCCTCAACCGCCGCGGGGCGTCCCTGCGTCGCGGCGGTTTGCGGCGCGCGGCCTTCAGCCTTAAGTCAGGGCCATCACGACCGCGCCCTCGGGGCGCTTCCCGCGGTGTGGCAGCCCCCGACTCATGGCCGTCGTCCTCGACATCCTGAAGAACGATCCGCGGCCGGACCGCCTGCGCCATCCCGAGAAGGCGCACCGGCCCGATCAGCCCGTCCAGGCCAAGAAGCCGGACTGGATCCGCGTGAAGGCGCCGGGCTCCAAGGCCTGGACCGAGACGCAGAAGATCGTGCGCGAGCACGGGCTCGTCACGGTCTGCGAGGAGGCGGGCTGCCCGAATATCGGCGAATGCTGGGAGAAGCGGCACGCCACCTTCATGATCATGGGCGACACCTGCACGCGGGCCTGCGCCTTCTGCAACGTGCGCACCGGCCTGCCCGACGCCCTGGATCAGCATGAACCTGAGAAAATTGCCGATTCGGTCGCCAAGCTCGGCCTGCACCACGTCGTCATCACGTCGGTCGACCGGGACGACCTGAAAGACGGGGGCGCCGAGCACTTCGCCCGCACCATCGCGGCGATCCGGCGGGCGAGCCCCGGCACCACGGTGGAGATCCTGACGCCCGACTTCCTGCGCAAGGACGGCGCGCTCGAGGTCGTGGTCGCCGCCAAGCCCGACGTCTTCAACCACAACCTGGAGACGGTCCCGGCCAAGTACCTCACGGTGCGGCCCGGCGCCCGCTACTTCCACTCCGTGCGCCTGCTCCAGCGGGTGAAGGAGCTCAACCCCGCCATCTTCACCAAGTCCGGCATCATGGTCGGGCTGGGCGAGGAGCGGAACGAGGTGCTCCAGCTCATGGACGACCTGCGCTCGGCCGACGTCGACTTCCTCACCATCGGCCAGTATTTGCAGCCGTCGAAGAAGCACCACGAGGTCGTGCGCTTCGTCCCCCCGGAGGAGTTCAAGGCCTACGAGACCACCGCCTACGCCAAGGGCTTCCTGCTGGTGTCGGCGACGCCCCTGACGCGTTCGTCGCACCATGCGGGCGAGGACTTTTCGCGACTTCAGGCGGCGCGTCTGGCCAAACTGTCGCCCGCGCTCTCGGCCTGAGGAAACCCGAACACCATGCCGTCCTTCCGGGTCACCCGCGCGGTGAAGCATTCGCCGCAGCAGATGTACGACCTCGTCGCCGACGTGGAGCGTTACCCCGAATTCCTGCCGCTCTGCGAATCCCTCCGGGTGATCCGCCGGCAGGATATGCCCGACGGCGGGCAGGTGCTGATCGCCGAGATGGGCGTGGGCTACAAGGCGATCCGGGAGCGCTTCACCACCCGGGTGACCCTCGATCCGGCAAACCTCAAGATCGTGGCCGAGTATATCGACGGCCCGTTCCGGCACCTGGAGAATCGCTGGCTGTTCAAGGACGGCCAGGGCGGCGGCTGCAACGTCGACTTCTTCATCACCTACGAGTTCAAGAGCCGCACCCTGGGGCTCCTCATGGGTTCGATGTTCGACCGGGCCTTCCGTAAGTTCACCGATGCCTTCGAGGGGCGCGCGGATCGGATGTACGGGGCGCGGGCGTAGGACCCGTCATCGCTTGCGCCGTAGCGCCGCGAAGACGGTGGTCCAATCCATCGACCTCATCCTGAGGTGCCGGAGCGCAGCGGAGGCCTCGAAGGCGCCCTTCAGTCGGCCGCGCGATCCCTTGAGCGCTCCTTCGAGATCCGCTGACGCAGGCACCTCAGGATGAGGGGGAGGGTGGGATCACTGGCGCGGCGAGCTGCCCGCAAGGACGGCGTCAGGCCCGCATCGGCACGCGCACGTGCTCGGGCCGCACACCCATCCCGATCATCCGCGCCGGCAGGACCTGAAGCGGTCGCACCGCATCGAGGATCCGGAGCGCCAGCGGCGCCCGGAACGGCGCGTCGGCCGCAAGCGAGGCCGCGATCACGCGGGACTGGATCACCCGCTGCAGCGCCTGCGTCGCCCGAACGGGGAACATCCGCCGGGCCTGGACCCGGGCGAGGTCGGCCTCGGCAACGGGTCCGGCCCTCAGCGGCTCGGCCAGGAGATTGGCCGCCGCCACCGCATCCTGGATCGCGAGGTTGATCCCGACGCCACCCACCGGCGACATCGCGTGCGCGGCGTCACCGATGCAGAGCAGCCCCGGGCGGTGCCAGCAATCGAGCCGGTCGACGGTGACGGTCAGGAGCTTGACGGCGTCCCAGTCGGCGATGGCGTCGGTGCGGTCGGCCAGGAACGGCGCAATCTGCGCCACCGCGGCCCGGAACGCCGGCAGGCCCTTCGCGCGCAGCGCCGCGTCGCCGCCCTTCGGCACCACGTAGGCACATTGCCACGCATCGCCCCGGTCGAGGGTGATCAGGATCCGTCCCGGCCCGAATCGGCCGGCCGCCGCCTCCGGATCTCCGTCCCGGCGCGGCAGGCGGAACCACAGCACGTCGATGGGTGCCCCGAAGGCGCGGGGTATCAAGCCGGCCTGCGCACGCATCCGCGAATGGCGGCCGTCCGCGCAGAGCACGAGGTCGGACCGGAGCTCGACCGGACCGTCCGGCCCGGTCGCGCGCACCCCCGCGACGCGGCCCTGCTCCGCGATCAGGTCCTGCGCCTCGGTGCGGCGGAGCAGGCGAAAGGTCGGATAGCGCCCAGCCTCGCCGGCCAGGAAGTCCAGGAAATCCCATTGCGGCATGAACGACAGGAAGCGGTTCCGGGTCGGCAGCCGGCTGAAATCCGCGACCCGGTAGCTGCGCCCGGCCACGACGCCCGAGAAGTTCTCGACGCGGCGCTGCGGAAGGGCACGGAAGCGCTCGGTGAATCCGAGTTCGTCCATCAGGTCGAGGGTGGAGGGATGAATCGTATCGCCGCGGAAGTCGCGCAGGAAATCCGCGTGCTTCTCTAGGACGAGCACGTCGATTCCGGCCCGCGCGAAAAGCAGCCCGGCCATCATCCCGGCGGGACCGCCGCCGACGACGCAGAGGCGGGTCTTCACCGTGTCCATGGCCGTCCTCCCCGAACCGTGATCAGTTGCCCAAGGCATTCTCCAGGAGGCCGAGCGCGTCGGCCACGGCGGCCCGGCGGATGCCCGCGCGACCCAGATCGCCGTAGCGCCGCTCCAGATGGCGCGCGGCGCCATCCCGCAGCGCGAGACCGAAATGGACCAGCCCCACCGGCTTCCCGGCGCTGCCCCCGCCCGGGCCGGCGATGCCGGTGATCGCCACGGCCACGGAGGCCGGTGCCGCGGCGAGCGTTCCGATGGCCATCGCCCGCGCGACCGGCTCGCTGACGGCGCCGTGCTGGCGGATCACGTCCATCGGAACGCCGATCGCCTCGGCCTTCGCCGCATTGGAATAAGTGACGAAGCCGCGCTCCAGAACGGCGGAAGACCCGGGAACGGCGGTAAGCAGGCCAGCCACGAGGCCGCCGGTGCAGGACTCGGCCGTGGCGATGGTGCACCCGGCCGCCGCGTAGGCTGCCACCAGAGCCTCAGCCCGGGCGAGAAGCTCGGCGTCGTCGATCATCGCGAACGGGCTCCCCTCGGACGGTCACGCCCTATCTCGTGTTGTGACTCAAGGCCGAGCCGGGCTCAAGGACCGGCGGCCCCAACCCGGAGACACCCCATCCATGATCTTCCCCGCGACCACGGCCTTCTTTGCTGGGCTGCTCGCCCTCGTCTACCTGGGCCTGTCGGGATGGGTGATCGGGAGCCGGGTCTCCGACAACGTCCTGCTCGGCGACGGCGGCGACGACGCGGTGCTCAAGCGTATTCGCTCGCACGCCAATTTCTCGGAATACGTGCCGCTGGCGCTCATCCTGATCGGCCTGCTGGAAGCCGGCGGCGGCGGCCACGGGCTGGTGCAAGGGCTGCTGGTCGCGCTCCTCGTCGGCCGGATCCTGCACCCGATCGGGATGTTCGCGCCGCCGAACTCCCCGCGTCAGTTCGCCTGCCGGGGCGGCGGCATCCTGCTGACGCTGGCGACGCTCGGCGTCGCCGCGATCGCGCTGCTCCTTCGCACGGCCTGAGGCGGGTCACGGAACAGAGAGCCAGTCACGGTCTGCCGACAGCGCCCGCGCGACAATCGTTGCCCGCCAGGAAGGACGCGCGTGTTCCCCACGACCGCGTCTCGGGAGCCCGCGGCCGGGAACGGAAACGATCAGCCCTGCCGCATCGCCGTCTCGGCCTGGGCATCGAGGGCGGGGCCGTCCTCCTCGGGCAGCCGCACGGTCGCGGCGGCCTGGGCGGCGAGCCCCTCCGCCCGCCCGACGAAGCCGAGCTTCTCCGTGGTCGTCGCCTTGATGGAGACCGCCGACAGCGGCACGCCCGCGATGGCCGCGATGCGTGCCCGGATCTCCTCGCGGTGCTTTCCGATGCGCGGCGCCTCGGCCAGCACGGTGATGTCGAGGTGGTCGATGCGGCCGCCGCGGGCTCGGACGAGGTCGCAGGCATGGGCGAGGAACTGGTCCGAGGATGCGCCGCGCCAGCGCTCGTCTGAGGGCGGGAAATGCGTTCCGATATCGCCGTCCGCGATGGCGCCCAGCAGTGCGTCGGTCAGCGCGTGGAGCGCCACGTCCCCGTCGGAATGGGCGAGCACGCCGCGGTCGGCCGGGATCTTCACGCCGCCCAGCCAGACATGGTCGCCGGTGGTGAAGGCGTGCACGTCGAAGCCGGTGCCGAGGCGGGTGACGTAGGTGGTCATGGCGCGGGCTCCGGGCGCTGGCGTCTCAAGGGTTTCCGACGCGAAGGCGCGGTCGGCCTCGATCAGGTCGGCGGGCTGTGTAATCTTGCGGTTGGCGACATCGCCGGCAAAAACCACCACCGGTAAGCCGGCCCATTCGGCCAGCGCGCCGTCGTCGGTGAAGCCGTCGAGGCCCTGCGCGGCGGCGTCCCGGTGGGCGCCGAGCAGCGGGCCGAAGGCGAAGGCCTGGGGCGTCTGCACCGCGCGCAGGTGCTCCCGGGGTGGGGTCTCGTGCACCCGGCCGATGCCCGGAGCGATGTCGACCACGCGCTTGACCGTGTCGGTCACCGGCACGCCGGGCACGGCCGCGCCGTGATCCCGGCCCGCCCCGATCGCGCGGGCGATCAGCGCCGCGTCCACATAGGGGCGCGCCGCGTCGTGGACCAGCACGATCTCGGGCTCGGCGCCCGCCGCCAGAGCCTCCAGCCCGGCCCGCACGGAGAGCTGGCGCGTGGCGCCGCCCTCGACGGGCTCGGCGATCTTCGTCCGGACCGCGGGAGCGAGCTCGTCGAGGCAAGAGCGGAAGAACTCCGCCGCGTCGGCCGCGATCACCGGCTGAATCCGGTCGATCGCGTCCTGGGCGGCGAGGGCGGCCAGCGTCCGCGTCAGGACCGCCTGCCCGCCGACGCGGCGGTACTGCTTGGGCGTGCCGCCGCCGATGCGGATACCGCGGCCCGCCGCCACCACCACCGCGGCGACGCCGGTTCCCGCACTGGCAGGTCCGGTGGCTGGTGTGCCGGTGGCGGACATGGGCGAATGTCTCGTGGATTCCTGAAGCATGCAGGGCGGCGGCCGGCGCGCTAGTCGGCCGTGCCGCCGGAGCTCTGCCGCGGCGGGTGCCCGTCGTTTAAGCGGGGGAGGGTTCGAAATCAACGCGCGGCCCCGCTTGCCAGCGGACCGGCCTTGCCTCATTGTTGTGCAGAATGGCGACTGATCATTATTTGAGCGCGCTGCGCCGCGGAGCTGCGAATGCCGGAGCGGTGGAAGCCCGTCCGCTCTGCCTGCTCGCGCCCCTGTCGGGCGTCACCGACCTTCACATGCGTCGCATCGCCCGCCGCTCTGGGGCCGATGCGGTGATCTCCGAGATGGTAGCGGCGCGGGATCTCGCCCGCGGGTCCGGAGAGGCGGCCCTGCGCGCGGAGGGGACCGGCGTCGACCTCCACGTGGTTCAGCTCGTCGGCTGCGAGGCGAACCCGATGGCGGAGGCCGCCCGGATGGCGGAGGCCGGCGGTGCCCACGTGATCGACGTGAACATGGGCTGTCCGGCCAAGATCGTCACCGGCGTGGCCTCGGGCTCGGCGCTGATGCGCGACCTCGACCATGCGGAGCGCCTGCTCGCGGCGGTCCGCGGAGCGGTCTCGGTGCCGGTCACGGTCAAGATGCGCCTCGGCTGGGATGATGCGAGCCGGAACGCCGCGGATCTCGCCGTCCGCTCCGAGCGGCTGGGCCTGAACGCCGTGACGGTCCACGGGCGGACCCGGCAGCAATTCTACAAGGGGCGGGCCGACTGGACGGCGATCCGCGACGTGGTCGAGGCGGTGTCGATCCCGGTGATCGCCAACGGCGACGTGGTTGATCTCGCCAGCGCCCGCGCCTGCCTGGCGGCCTCGGGAGCCGCAGGGGTGATGATCGGGCGGGCCGCCACCGGTCGGCCCTGGCTGGTCGGCCGGATCGCGGCGGCCCTTGCCGGCCGGCCCGCCTCCGAGCCCGCCCGGGCGGAACAGGCTGCCCTCGCTGCCGAGCACTACACCGGCCTTCTGTCGCTCTACGGACGCGACATGGGGGTGCGGCATGCCCGCAAGCACCTCGCCGCCTATGCCGAGACCGGCGGCGCGCTGGATCCGGCCGAGCGCTCGGCGCTCCTGACGACCACCGATCCGGGAATCGCGCTCACGCTGCTGGCCCGGGCCTTCGCAGGTCCGGCGGACACGGTCCGGGAGGCCGCGTGACCGACGAGTCCCTCCCCCCGGAGAGCGGCGGCCGGCGCGACACCGCCGCGGAGGCCGTGCTCAACGCCCTGCCGCTCCCGGTCCTGACGATCGGCGGAGACGAGCGGATCCTCCACTGCAACCACGCGGCCGAGGCCTTCTTCGACTACTCCGCCCGGCTGATGCAGCGCCGCCGCCTGCGCGACATCATCCCGTTCGCCTCGCCGATCATCGCGCTGGTGGCCGAGGTGCGTCGCCGCCGCGCCAGCGTCAGCGAGTACCGGGTCGAGCTGACCCAGCCCCGGCTCGGGCTGGAGCGCAGCGTCGACGTCTTCGCGACGCCGCTCGGCGACGACGGCGACTCCGTGGTGATGATGCTCCAGGAGCGCACCATCGCCGACAAGATGAACCGACAGCTCACCCATCGGGGCGCCGCGCGCTCGATGGTGGCGCTCGGCGCCATGCTGGCCCACGAGATCAAGAATCCGCTGGCGGGCATCCGCGGCGCCGCGCAGCTCCTGGAGAGCACCGGCGCCGAGGAGGACCGGATGCTCACCCGGCTGATCTGCGACGAATCCGACCGGATCGTCCGCATCGTCGAGCGCATGGAACTCTTCGGCGACGAGCGTCCCTCCGACCGGGGCGCCGTCAATGTCCACGGGGTTCTCGATCAGGTGAAGCGCTCGGCGCAGTCGGGCTTCGCGCGGCATATCCGCTTCATCGAGACCTACGACCCGTCGCTGCCGCCGGTGCTCGGCAACCGCGACCAGCTGGTTCAGGTGATCCTCAACCTCGTGAAGAACGCCGCCGAGGCGATCGGGCCGGACGCCGTCGAGGGCGAGATCACCCTGTCGACCGCCTTCCGCACCGGCCTGCGGCTCCAAGTGCCGGGCTCGCGCGAGCGCGTCAGCCTGCCGATCGAGGTGGCGGTGCGCGACAACGGCCCGGGCATCTCGGCCGACCTGCTGCCCGACCTGTTCGACCCGTTCGTCACCACCAAGGCTCAAGGCTCCGGCCTGGGTCTTGCTTTGGTGGCCAAGATCGTCGGCGATCACGGCGGGATCGTCGAGTGCGATCCCGCCCCGCGCCGCACGGCGTTCCGCATCCTTCTGCCGATGTCGAGTGCCCGGGACGGGCGCGAATCGGCGGTCGATCCGTGATGTCGATCCCCGAATCCGGCCCCCCGTCGGAGGTCTGAGTAGAGAGTCATGCCGAACGGCCACATCATCGTCGCCGACGACGACGCCGCCATCCGCACCGTGCTCAACCAAGCGCTGTCACGGGCGGGCTACGAGGTGCGCTCGACGGGCAACTGCGCCACCCTCTGGCGCTGGGTCGCGCAGGGGGAGGGCGACCTCGTCATCACCGACGTGGTGATGCCCGACGAGAACGTGTTCGACCTGCTGCCGCGCATCAAGCGCGTGCGCCCCGAGCTGCCGATCATCGTGATGAGCGCGCAGAACACCTTCATGACGGCGATCCGAGCCTCGGAGCGGGGCGCCTACGAGTACCTGCCGAAGCCCTTCGACCTGAAGGAGCTGATCGCCATCGTGGGCCGGGCGCTCTCGCGCCCCCGCGGCGCGGCGCCGGCCGGGGCGCCCCCCGAGAACGAGGACATCCCGCTGGTCGGCCGCTCGCCGGCCATGCAGGAGATCTATCGGGCCCTCGCCCGGCTGATGCCCACCGACCTGACCGTGATGATCACCGGCGAGTCCGGCACCGGCAAGGAGCTGGTCGCCCGGGCGCTGCACGATTACGGCCGCCGCCGCACCGGCCCGTTCGTGCCGGTCAACATGGCGGCGATCCCGCGCGACCTGATCGAGTCCGAGCTGTTCGGCCACGAGAAGGGCGCGTTCACGGGGGCGCTCCAGCGCTCCGCCGGCCGGTTCGAGCAGGCCGAGGGCGGCACGCTGTTCCTCGACGAGATCGGCGACATGCCCATGGAGGCGCAGACCCGCCTGCTGCGCGTCCTGCAGCAGGGCGAGTACACCACGGTGGGCGGCCGGGTGCCGATCAAGACCAACGTCCGGATCATCGCGGCGACCAACAAGGACCTGCGGATCTCGATCCAGCAGGGCATCTTTCGCGAGGATCTGTTCTTCCGCCTCAACGTCGTTCCGCTGCGGCTGCCGGCCCTGCGGGAGCGGTCCGAGGACGTACCGGACCTCGTCCGCCACTTCTTCGTGCTGGTGGAGCGCGAGGGCCTCACCCGCAAGACGCTGGACGGCGACGCCATGGAGCGGCTCAAGCGCTACCGCTGGCCCGGCAACGTCCGCGAACTGGAAAACCTCGTCCGGCGGCTCGCCGCGCTCTACCCGCAGGAGACGATCACCGGCCCGGTGATCGAGGCCGAGCTCGACACCCTTCCGCTGGCCGCGCCCGCCAACCCGAACGCCAACGGCGGCGCCCGCAAGGCCGGGGCTGAGTCCGAGAGCCTCTCGAGCGCGGTGGAGCGCCACCTCTCGGATTATTTCTCGGGTTACCGGGACACGCTGCCGCCCCCCGGCCTCTATCACCGGATCCTGCGGGAGATCGAAGGCCCGCTGATCGGCGCGGCGCTGGCCGCCACCCGCGGCAATCAGATTCGCGCAGCGGAGCTCCTCGGGGTCAACCGCAACACCCTTCGCAAGAAGGTGCGCGACCTCGACCTGCAGGTCTTTCGGACGGCTCGGTAGGCGGCCGAGATCCGATACCGCTTCCGGCTGATAGCTTCGGCGCCGCCGTCTTTGCGAGCGCAGCGAAGCAACCCAGTGGCGCTCCGCCCTGGGTCACTTCGCTGCGCGCGTGATGACGGGAGGCGCGCGTCGACCGCAGCGTTCGAATGGTCACCGGTGAAGCAACGCGTCTGCAGACCGGCCTTCCGAACAGTCCCCCGAATTCTCAGGTTCCGCGGCGGCCCCACGGGAATTCCTCGGGCGTCGCGCGGCAGCCCGGTGGGCCCCTTCAAGGCCTCCGCTGCGCCCCGACCCCTCAGGATCAGGTCCAGGATGGGCATGAGGCTGCGGGCGCTCAGCGTCCAGGCAGTATCGGGTCGCCGCGCATCAACGCGTGCAGACGCTCGGTATCGAAGCCGTTCGGGATACTGGGAACAGCGGGCTTCGTGGCGGGCGTGGCCTTGGCCGGCGCCGGGAGCGAACCGGTGGCGGACGGCTCGGCCTGGGCGGCGCGGGCCACCGGTGCCGGCGCCAGATGGGCCAGCCGGTCGGCACTGACG
The DNA here is from genome assembly GCF_000364445.2 of Methylobacterium mesophilicum SR1.6/6. Lineage (NCBI taxonomy): Bacteria > Pseudomonadati > Pseudomonadota > Alphaproteobacteria > Hyphomicrobiales > Methylobacteriaceae > Methylobacterium > Methylobacterium mesophilicum. The sequence goes on from NZ_CP043538.1 coordinate 4,852,695, forward strand.
AACACGACGACCGCCGTCGAGGCCAGGACGAGGACGCCGCCGAAGAGGGAACGCAGGATACGCACGCGACGACCCGGGACGCGACTTGAGACGGCAACAGAATAGGGGCGAGGCCGTTAACGAAGCCCCACCCCCAATCTTCGGGAGGCGATATTGACCAACGCCCAGGCCACTGCGAGCGACAGCCCGTTCATCCAGGGCCGCAACGCCCGCCTCTACGGCAAGCCCGTCAGCGAATGCCCCTATCCGGAGGGTTCGCAGGAGCGCGCGGCCTGGATGGAGGCCTACGAGGAGGCCGTGAACTCCGACCCGCCCGAGAAGCCGTGAACACGGGGCATGTTTGACCTGAGCGGGGCAGCACGGGGTATCCGGCTTGACCTCGACGGGCGAGGGGCGCTTCGTGCACCGCAGCGCAACCCCATCGCCGAGCCCCGATGTCCCTGAAGCCCTCGCCCGACGCCAAGCAGACTTTCGCGCCCGCAACGCGCCTCGTCCATGCGGGTCGGGATCCGGGGGAGCAGCACGGCTTCGTCAACACGCCGATCTACCGCGGCTCGACGGTCCTCTATCCGACCTACGACGCGATCAAGCACCGGCGCGGGCGCTACAATTACGGGACGTCGGCGACGCCCACCATGGACGCGCTGACGGCGGCCTGGACGGAACTGGCCGGCGCCGCCGGGACGGTGGTGACGCCCTCGGGCCTCGCGGCGCTGACGGTCGCGCTGATGGCCGCGGTCTCGGCGGGCGACCACCTCCTCGTCACCGATTCCGCCTACCGGCCGACCCGCCAGTTCTGCGACGGCGTGCTGGCCCGCTACGGCGTCGCGGTCACCTACTACGACCCGATCATCGGGGCCGGCATCGCGGAACTGATGCGCCCGAACACCCGGGCGGTGCTGGTCGAGGCGCCCGGATCGCAGAGCTTCGAGATGCAGGACGTCCCGGCCATCGCCGCCGTCGCACACGCCCACGACGCCTGCGTGATCATGGACAACACCTGGGCGACGCCGCTGCTGTTCCCGCCGCACGAGCGGGGCGTCGACATCGCCGTGGAGGCCGGCACCAAGTACCTGAGCGGCGGCTCGGACCTGCTGATCGGCCTCACCTCCGCCAACGCCCGGTACTTTCCGGCGGTGCGCCGGACCTTCGATCATTTCGCCATGTGCGCGGGCGCGGAAGACATCTTCCTCGCGCTGCGCGGCATGCGCACCATGAACCTTCGGTTGCGCGAGCACGGCCGCGCGGGCCTCGAGATGGCGCAGTGGCTCCAGGCGCGGCCGGAAGTGCTGCGCGTCCTCCATCCCGGGCTGCCGGAGGATCCCGGCCACGCGATCTGGAAGCGCGACTTCTCCGGCGCCTCCGGGCTGTTCGGCGTGATCCTCAAGCCGGTGCCCGAAGCCGCGGTCGCCGCCATGCTGGACGGCCTGCAGCTGTTCGGGATGGGCTTCTCGTGGGGTGGGTTCGAGAGCCTCGTGATCCCGTTCGACTGCGCCGGCTACCGCACCGCCACAAAATGGTCCCCCGGCGGGCCGGCGCTGCGCTTCCACATCGGGCTGGAGGACACCGCCGACCTCAAGGCCGACCTCGACGCCGGCTTCGCGCGCCTGCGGGTCGCCGCGTGAGCGCGCCGACGAGGCGCCGCCTGATCCAGGGCGCCGGCGCGCTCGCCCTCGCGGGCAGCCTGCCCGCCGCGGCCGCGGAGGCGGAGGTCACCGCCCGCCTCGCCCGCTACATGGCGGCCGCGCGGGAACAGGCGCTTCCGCCGGAGGTGCTGACCGCCTGCAAGCACCGGATCCTCGACACCCTGGCCGCGATGGTCTCGGGCGCCCGGATGCGGCCGGGCGAGATGGCTCTTACCTACGTCCGGGGCCTCGGCGGCACCGAGCAGGCGGGTGTCGTGGCCTCCGGCTTCCGGACCACGACGGTCAACGCGGCGCTCGCCAACGCCATGTGCGCCCACGCGGACGAGACCGACGATTTCGAACCGGTGACCAAAGCGCATCCCGGCTGCGCCACCGTGCCGGCGGCCCTGGCGCTCGCCGAGCTGCACGGCAATTCCGGCGCCGAGTTCGTCCGCGCGGTGGCGCTCGGCTACGATCTCTGCTGCCGCCTGCTCCTCGCCCTCGGGCCCGACCTCGTGCGCGGCGCGCACCGGAGCGCCGAGGGCACCAGCTCGACCTTCGGGGCGCTCGGCGCCGCGGCCTCGCTGGCCCGCCTCGACGAGCGCGGCATGCGCTTCGCGCTCTCCTACGCGGCCCAGCAGGTCTCCGGCCTCTGGAGCTGGGTGCGCGACAAGGACCATGTGGAGAAGGCGTTCGACTTCGCCGGCATGGGCGCGCGCAACGGCGTGACCGCGGTGGGCATGGTCGAGGCCGGCCTCACCGGCGTCGCCGACGTGCTCGACGGGCGCCACAACCTGCTCAACGCCCTCTCGACGGCACCCAAGCCCGAGCTGATGCTGGACGGGCTCGGCAGCCGCTTCTTCGTCACCGAGACGGCGATCAAGACCTTCTCGGTGGGCTACCCGATCCAGTCGCCCCTCGACGCGACGCTGATGCTGCGCCGGCAATACGGGCTCACGCCGGAGACCGTGCGGCACATCCTGGTGAAGGTGCCCACCGATGCAGTCGGCATCGTCGGATCGAGTGCCATGCCGGATGTGAGTTGCCAGCACCTCGTGGCGCTGGCCCTGGTGAAGGGTGGCGTCTCCTTTGCCGACAGTCACGATGCCGGCCTGATGCACGATCCCGCGATCGCCGCGGAGCGCGCGAAGGTCGAGCTGGTGGGCGACCCGGCCCTGATGGACCCGGCCGCACCGCGCGGTGCCGTGGTGGCGATCACGCTGGCGGACGGCCGGACCGTGGAACACCACACCCGCCATCCGCCCGGCACCAAGGAGAACCCGCTAAGCACCGAGGCGGTGAACGCCAAGGCGCGGGACCTGATGGCGCCGGTCCTCGGGCCGGACGCTACGGAGCGCCTGATCGCGCGGGTCAACGCCCTGGAGGCCGTCGCCGACATGCGCGAATTGCGCCCGCTCCTCACCGCGTGAGGGGGAGGGCGGTTCTGCGGTGCCGCTGACGCGGCCAGCCATGTGCTGGGTCCCGGGTCGCAGTCCGTTGACGCTGCATGCGCCCGGGAAAAGGGTTCCGATTCATCCTGGACCGCCCCTTTCCCGGACAGGTGGAGCGTTAGCGCAACCTTATCCGGGACCCAGCACCGGAATTCGCCGCGCCAGCGGCTCCGGATCCGATCCCCTGCATTTGACCTTCCGGCGCGTTCCTGATTGACCGGCCCGGCATGACCACGAGCCTCTCCGCCGGCGGCACGCCGCGCCTCGCCCATGCCGACCGGGTCGGCCGCGGGCTCGACGCGCTGAGCGTCAGCCATGGCCGCGCCGTGGCGGCCCTGCTGGCGCTGTGCCTGGTGATGTTCCTGCCCGGCCAGATCTCGATGCAGCCGATGGACCGCGACGAGCCCCGCTTCGCCCAGGCCTCCAAGCAGATGCTGGAGACGGGCGACCTCGTCGACATCCGCTTCCAGGGCGAGGCGCGGCACAAGAAGCCGGTGGGGATTTACTGGGCGCAGGCCGCCGCGGTGGCGGCCGGCGAGGCCCTCGGCGTCCCGGAGGCGCGCACGCAGATCGCCCTCTACCGGATTCCGTCGCTGCTGGGAGCGACCGTTTCGGTGCTGCTCGCCTACTGGGCGGCGCTCGCCTTCCTGTCCCGCCGGTTCGCGCTGCTGGCCGCCGCCCTGTACGGCGGGTGCCTGATGCTCGCCGCGGAGGCGCATCTGGCCAAGACCGACGCCCTCCTCGTCGCCTGCGCCACCGCGAGCCTCGGCGCCCTCGCCCGCGCGTGGCTGGCGGCCCGCGACGGCCGCGCTCCGGCGGGGCCGGTCTTCGCGGCCTTCTGGGTCGGGATGGCGCTGGGCATCCTGGTGAAGGGACCGATGGTGCCGCTGTTCGTGGCGCTGCCGGCCCTGATCCTGTCGGTGCAGGCGCGCTCCGGGCGCTGGCTCCTGGCCCTGCGGCCCGTCCCGGGTCTCGCCCTGACGGTGCTGCTGGTGGCGCCCTGGTTCGCCGCCATCGCGTGGAAGAGCGGCGGCGCCTTCTACGCGGAGGCGGTCGGGCACGACATGCTGGGCAAGGTGGGCGGCGCGGCGGAGCGCCACTGGGGGCCGCCCGGCGCCTACGCGCTCGCCTTCTTCGCCACCTTCTGGCCGGGGGCGGCCTTCGCCGCCATGAGCCTGCCCTTCGCGTGGCGGGCGCGGCGCGAGGCCGCCGTGAGCTTCCTGATCGCCGCGGTGCTGCCGGCTTGGCTGATCTTCGAGGCGGTGCCGACCAAGCTGCCCCATTACGTCCTGCCGCTGATGCCGTGGCTCGCGATCCTCACCGTGCTGGCGCTGTCGCGGGGGGCGCTGGACCCGCGGCTGCGGGGCGCGCGCCTCACGGCCCTGCTGCTGCCGGCGATCCCGGCGGCGCTGACCCTCGGCCTCTGCCTCGCCGGCTGGCGCCTCGATGCCCACACGCTCCCGTGGCCCGCGCTGCCGCTGCTCGCCGCTGCCTGCGTGGTCGCGGCGCTGGGATGGCTCGCCTTCGCGCAAGGCTCGGCCGAGCGCGCCCTCGTGCTCGGGGTGCTGGCCTCCTGCCTGCTCGGCCCGGCCGTGCTCGGCGTGGCGCAGCTGTCGCTGCCGGCCCTCAAGGTCTCGCCCCGGCTCGCCGCCCTGCGCGACCGGATGCCGTGCCCGAACCCGGAGGTCGCGAGCCTGGGCTACCGCGAGCCGAGCCTCGTCTTCCTCGTCGGCACCGGCCTCGCCCTGCCGCCGGACGGCGCCGCCGCCAAGGCCTTCCTGGAGGGCGGAGGCTGCCGGCTGCTCTTCGTCGAAGCCCGCGACCGCGACGATTTCAACGCGGCCTGGCCGGTGGGGCGGGGGGTGCCCGCGCCGCTGGCCGAGGTCGACGGTTTCAACCTCAACACCGGCCGGCGGGTCTTCGTCACGGCCTACGGGGTGGTGCCGTGAGCGACGTTCCCCACCTCAGCGTCGTCGTGCCGGTGAAGAACGAGGGCGGCAACATCGCGCCGCTCGTCGCCGAGATCGAGGCCGCCTGCGCGGGCCTCGCCTTCGAGGTGATCTACGTGGACGACGGTTCCACGGACGGCACGCCGGCGGCCCTCGCGGCGGCCCGGGCGGGCCGGCCCTGGCTGCGCGTGCTCCGCCATGCCCGGAGCGGCGGCCAGTCTGCGGCGGTGCGCAGCGGGGCGCTCGCCGCCCGTGGCACCATCATCGCGACGCTCGACGGCGACGGCCAGAACGATCCGGCCTTCATCCCCATCCTGCTCGACGCCCTGGAGGCGGCCGGACCGGCGGCCGGCCTCGCCCAGGGGCAGCGGCGCGGTCGCAAGGACGGACGGTTCAAGATGCTGCAGTCGCGCATCGCCAACGGCGTCCGCGGACGGCTCCTGAACGACTCCACCCGCGACACCGGCTGCGGTCTCAAGGTCTTCCACCGCGCCGTGTATCTCCGGCTGCCCTATTTCGACGCCCTGCACCGGTTCATGCCGGCCCTGGTGGCCCGGGAGGGGTTTTCCGTGGTCCATCGTGACGTCGTGGATCGGCCCCGGCTCACCGGCGTGTCGAATTACGGCCTGTTCGACCGCCTCTGGGTCGGGCTCCTCGATCTCGCGGGGGTCTGGTGGCTGATCCGGCGCAAGCGCGCCGATCCGCGGCCGGAGGAGATCGCCCTTCCGGCCGGCGCGCCGGCAGACCAGGACGTCGGATGCTGATCCAGCTTGCCCACGATCTGCCGGACTACTTCTACGACGTGTTCGTCACCCGGATGGATTTCTGGTTGGTGTTCGGCATCGTCGCCCAGGTGGTGTTCGGCTCGCGCTTCATCCTGCAATGGATCGCCAGCGAGCGGGCGGGTCGGAGCGTGATGCCGCTCTCCTTCTGGTTCCTGTCGATCCTCGGCGGGATCATGACCCTGGTCTACGGGTTCGTACGGCGCGAGCCGGTGATCATCATCGGCCAGGGCCTGTCGACCGGCATCTACCTGCGCAACCTCGCGCTGATCTTCCGGGAGCGGCGCCGGAGGCGCGGCGCGGCATGACCCGCGCACCGCTGCCGTCCTTCTACGACGATCTCGACGCCACCTACGCCGAGCTGTGGCGGCTCCTGGCGGACGGCGCCGTGCATGGCCGCAGCGGCTTCCACCTGCCGGCGCTGGCAACCCTCGGTGCGGACGGCGCCCCCCGGCTGCGCACCGTGGTGCTGCGCGCGGCCGACGGCGCCGACGGCACCCTGCGGTTCCACTGCGACCGCCGCTCCGACAAGGCCGCCGAGATCCGGGCGCGTCCGGCCTGCGCGCTCGCCGCCTACGACGACGCCGCGAAGGTCCAGATCCGCGTCGAGGGCCGCGCCAGCCTGCACACCGACGACGCCGTCGCGGACGCCGCCTGGGCCGGCTCCCGGGCGATGAGCCGGGTCTGTTACGGGAGCGAGCCCGGTCCCGGCACCGCCCTCCCGGCGGGTGGCGCCTACGCCCTGCCGGACGAGGGGACGGCGGCGCTGGGCCGGCCGAATTTCGCCGCCGTCGTGATCCGGGCGGAGCGGCTGGACTTCCTCTACCTCGACCGCCGCGGTCACCGTCGCGCCGCCTGGCGCCGGAGCGCGCCGCACTGGCAGGGCGGCTGGCTCGCACCCTGAGGAGGCCGGTCCGGCGATTCGGTCTCAGGTGGTTGAAGTCGACCTTCCCACGCCACCGAAGGATGAAACGCCATCGCGCCCGTATCTTTTACGATCCAAGCCGTCCCAGCGCAGCGGCTCAAGATCGACTTCGCGGCACCTTCTTTTTAAGCCGCGGCTAAGAGCAACTCATGGAACTCCCCGGCGCCGACGCTTCGCAGGGAGAATGTCCGATGATCGGGCGTTTTTCGAGCGGCTCCAACCAGGGGCCGCGGCGGTGCATTACTTGCTCAAAGTTTCCATTGCTCTCAAGATCGCCGTCGCCTTCGCGTTCATAGCCGCGAATTCGATCGGTTATCTGTGGTACATCTCCCAGCGCATGGCCGCCGCCGACGCGGCCTACACAGCCTATCTCGGCAACGACGCGACGGCGGCCACGATGGCGGCGCGCCTGGGTCGCGTCGTCTATCAGATGAGCTACGTGGCCTTTCGCACCCTCGGCGAGGCCGATCCGGACGAGTCGGATCGCGTCGGGGCCGCGTTCGAGCCGCTCCCGGCCGAGGCGGGAAGGCTTCTCGACGGCGTGCGCCGCAACGCGCCGGGATTGAACGACCGGACCGGCCGGATCGCGGACCTGCTCCAAACCTACGCCACGCTGACCGGCGAGATGTGCGCCATGGCCAAGAAGGGCATGAGCGCCCAGGCGCTGACCCTCGCCCACAAGAAGGTGGACCCGCTCCAGAAGACGCTGTTTGCGGAACTCGAGGCCTTCGCCGACGACCTGAACACGGCGATCCGCGCAGGCTCCGAGGCGCTGAGCGTGGAAACCCGCGCGACCCTGACCTGGGCGATCGGCGTGTCGGCGGGTGGCATCGCGGCCAGCATCCTCATCGGGATGCTGCTGGTGAATGTCGGCGTCACGCGCCCGCTCGGCCACCTCGCCGTCGCCCTGAAGACCATGTCGGCCGGGCACATCGATACGGCGATCCCCGAGGCCAAACGAGCGGACGAGATCGGTGCCATCGGCAAGGCCGTCGAGGGCATCAAGGCTCTGGTTTCTCGACGGGCGAACGAGCAGGCCGAGAGCGAGCGGCTGCTGGCTGCGGCGGCCGCGGCGGACCGCAGCCGGACGCTGCTGCGGCTCGCCGAAGGCTTCGAGGATACGGTCGTCCGGATCATCGGCCATGTCGCCGCCTCCGTCACCGCGCTGCAGACCACAGCCCACACCATGTCCGACACCGCCGGACGGTCCGCCGACCAATCCACCACCGTGGCGACCGCAGCCGAGGAAGCCGCCCTGAACGTCAACACGGTTGCGAGTGCGGCGGAGCAGCTCGGCGCGTCGGTTCAGGAGATCGGCCGGCAGGTGTTCGGCTCGGCAACCCTCACGCAGGCCGCCGCGTCCGAGACGGGTCGGACGGCCATCCTGGTCCAGGATCTCAGCGCCGCCGCCGCCAAGGTCGGCGACGTCGTGACGGTGATCGCGGGCATTGCCGGCCAGACCAACCTCCTCGCCTTGAACGCCGCCATCGAGGCGGCTCGGGCCGGGGAGGCGGGCCAGGGATTCGTCGTCGTCGCCAGCGAGGTCCGGGATCTCGCCGCCCAGGCATCCCGGGCGACCGGCGAGATCTCGGACCAGATCGGCCGCATTCAGGGCGTCACGGCGCAAGCCGTCTCGGAGATTGCCTCGATCCTGGCGCGCATTCGGGACATCGATGCCGCTGCGTCCGCGATCGCGACGGCGGTGGACCAGCAGGAGGTGGCGACTCAGGAGATCGTCCGGAATGTCGCGCAAGCCTCCGCGGGGACGAGCGCGGTCACCGCCACCATGGCGGCCGTCGCCGCCGCTGCCGGGCAGGCCGGGACGGCCGCCGGCGAGGTTCTGACCTCGGCCTCCGCGCTGGCCCGCCAATCGGACGAGCTCGGCGACGAGGTTCGGCGCTTCCTCGCGACGATCCGGGCCGCCTGACGGCAAGCCTCCGGGATGGCAGCCCTGCGCCACTCCCCCTGACGCCCGGCCGCCGCCCGGGCTAAAGGCTCGGGGCCCGGCTGCCCATCCGGGCCGACCGGGAGGAACTCGTGGGCCTCGTCTACGCGCTCGCTGCCTATCTGAGCTGGGGCCTGCTGGTCCCGCTGCATTTCCGGCTGCTCGGCGCCTACAGCCCCAACCACATCCTGGCGGAACGGATCGTCTGGTCGAGCGTGTTCGCCGGCACCCTGGCCCTGATCCTGGCGGCGCGCCACCGCCTGAACCTGCCGCTGCCCCTGCGACCGCGCCACGCCCTGCTGCTGCTCTCGGCCGCGATGATCGGCGTGAACTGGCTGCTCTACCTCTACGCGATCAGCACCGGGCATCTGCTCGACGCGAGCCTCGGCTACTACATCAACCCGCTGGTCAGCGTGGCCCTCGGCCGCGTGGTGCTCGGGGAGCGCCTCCGGCCGATGCAGGCTGCGGCCGTCGGCGTCGCGACGGCGGGCGTCGGGGTCGCGGTCGTTTGGGCCGGCGAGCTGCCCCTCATGTCCCTGTCGCTGGCGGTGAGCTTCGCGCTCTACGGCCTCGCCCGGAAGATCGTCGGCGTCGACGCGCTCGTCGGATTCCTGGCCGAGACGCTGCTCCTTCTGCCGGCGGCGGTCGCGTGGCTCGTCCACACGCCCGAGCCCTTCCTGCCTGCGCAACCGGCGAGCCTCGCGCTCCTGATGCTCACCGGCCTCACCACGGCCCTGCCGCTGATCTGGTTCGCCGCCGCGGCGGTCCGGCTGCGGCTCACCACCCTCGGCCTGCTGCAGTACGTCGCCCCGACCTGCCTGCTCGGGCTCAGCGTCCTGGCCTTCGGCGAGCGTGTGGAGCCGCCGCGAGCCGCGATGCTGGCCCTGATCTGGGTGGCGCTCGCCCTCTACACCGTCGATGCGCTGCGGGGCCGGCGTCGGCCGGGCCCTGCGCCGGCTCCTGCACCCGCTCCTGCACCGGCGCGGTCGGATCCGGACACGATGCGTGTATAAGGAATACCGGTATGAGCCGCCGCGGGGCGGATGATGGGATTGCGCGTGGCCGATGAGCGAGACTGAGGGCGGCGGGCAGGCCGTCACGGACGCCGACTACCGGAACCTCGCCGAGACGCTGCCGCAGCTCGCGTGGATCGCCGAGGCTGACGGGACCATCATCTGGTACAATCAGCGCTGGTACGACTACACCGGCACCTCGCTAGAGGAGATGCGCGGCTGGGGCTGGCGGGCGGTCCACCATCCCGACCACGTCGAGGCGGTGACCGAGCGCTACCAGGCGGCGATCCTGCTGGGCCGGTCCTGGGAGGACACCTTTCCCCTGCGGGGGCGGGACGGCACCTATCGCTGGTTCCTGTCGAAGGCGCTGCCGCACCGGGACGAGACCGGCCGGATCCTGCGCTGGTACGGCACCAACACCGACATCACCCGCCGACGCGCCGTCGAGGAGCGCCTGCGCCATTCCGAGGAGCGTTTCCGGGCGCTGGTGGACGCCTCGGCGGCGGTGATCTGGAACACCAACGCGGCGGGCGAGCTGCTGCCGCCGCAGGTCCGCTGGAGCGTCTATACCGGGCAGAGCGAGGAGACTTACCAGGGCTGGGGCTGGCTCGACGCGGTCCACCCCGACGACCGCGGCCACGCCGCCGATGCCTGGGCGGCCTGCGTGGAGAGCCGCTCGGTCTACGAGGTCGAGTACCGCCTGCGCCGCCACGACGGGGTCTGGCGCGCCATGGAGGTGCGCGGCGTGCCGGTGCTTGCCGAGGACGGCTCTCTGCGGGAATGGGTCGGTACCTGCGTCGACGTCACCGCGCGCCGGGAGGCCGAGGAGGCGGTGGAGCGTGCCCGGCAGGCGGCGGAGGCGGCCAACCTCGCCAAGAGCCAGTTCATCGCCAACATGAGCCACGAGCTGCGCACGCCGCTCTCTGCGGTGATCGGCTATTCCGAGATGCTCGGCGAGGAGCTGGAGGATATCGGCCAGGCCGCGCTGCTGCCGGACCTGCGCAAGATCGAGGCGGCGGCGCGCCACCTCCTGTCGCTGATCAACGACGTCCTCGACATCTCGAAGATCGAGGCCGGCCGCATGACCGCCTCGGCCGAGACGTTCTCGGTGGCGGACCTGCTCCGCGACGTCTCCGACTCCACCGGCTCCCTGGTGGAGAAGAAGGCCAACCGCTTCGTCCTCGACGCGGCGGAGGCGGATCTCGGCGCGATGCACCAGGACCAGACCAAGATCCGCCAGTGCCTGCTGAACCTGATCGGCAACGCCGCCAAGTTCACCGAGCGGGGAACCATCACCCTCATGGTCCGCCGGCACCGGGAGGAGGGGGCCGACTGGCTGTCCTTCGCGGTTACCGACACCGGCATCGGCATGAGCGAGGCGCAGATCGGGCGCCTGTTCGAGCGCTTCGTGCAGGCCGACGACTCGACCACGCGCCAGTTCGGCGGCACCGGCCTCGGTCTCGCCATCACCCGCGCCTTCTGCCGGACGATGGGAGGCGACATCGGCGTCACCAGCACGCCGGGCGCGGGCGCCACCTTCACGATCCGCCTGCCCGCGACGCTGAGGCCCGAGGATACGGCGGCCGCCGAGGCCGAGGCGCACACGCCGGTGGAGCCGCACGAGCAGCACGAGACGGTCCTGCTGGTCGACGACGATCCGGCCGCCCGGGAGCTCCTCCAGCGCTTCCTGGAGCGCGAGGGCTTTCACGTCCGCAGCGCCAACGATGGCCGCGCCGGCCTGACGCTCGCCCGGGCCCTGAAGCCGCGGGCGATCCTGCTCGACGTCGAGATGCCGCGCATGGACGGCTGGGCGGTGCTGCACGCGGTGCGCAACGACCCCGACCTCGTCGGGACACCGGTGATCATGACCTCGGTGGTCGCCGAGCAGGGCCTCGGCCAGGCACTCGGCGCCACGGACTACTTCGTCAAGCCGATCGACTGGGACCGGCTCAAGGGCCTCATGGAGCGCTACCGGCCTGAGGCGCCCGGTGAGGCGCGCATCCTCGTGGTCGACGACGATGCGGACGCGCGCGACCGCCTCCGCCGCTCCCTCGGCCGGGAGGGCTGGACCGTCGACGAGGCGGAGAACGGCCGGATCGCCCTGGATCGTGTCAGCCAGGCGCGGCCGAGCCTGATCCTCCTCGACCTGATGATGCCCGAGATGGACGGGTTCGGCTTCCTGCGCGCTCTGCGCGCGCGACCCGACGGCGACGTGCCGGTGGTGGTGCTCACCGCCAAGGAGATCTCGATCGCCGAGAAGGAGAGCCTGAACCGGCAGGCCGACCGGGTGATCGCCAAGGGCTCCATGAGCCTCGCCGAGATCGGCCGGCAACTGCGCGTGCTCTACGCGCGTTCGGCGAGCGAGCCGGTGCCGGGACGTCTCCAGGGCCTGATCGAGCGGCTCGCCGAGAACGATGGGGGAGAAGCGCGATGAGCGGGGACGGGATCGATCCGGAGAAGGCCGTGGCCATTCGCCTGCGGGCGCGGCTGGCCGTGGTGGAGCGGGCGGCGTGGTTCGGACTCGTCCACGCCATGAAGACGCGCCCGGCCGAGACCGAGGCCTACATCGCCTCGGAGCGGACGCGCTGCGCGGAAGGGTTCGGCGGCGGCGCCTGGGCCAAGGATCTTACCGACGCTGAGCGGGCGATGCTCGCCGAGGAGGTGGATGCCGGGCTGGCCCAGCTCATCGAGGATGCGCGCGGCGAGGTTTGAGCCACCGCTGCCATCCGTGCGCGCCGCCCGGTTCGACCGGGCGGCGCCGTCGATCACCGGTGGCAGAATCCGCGCGGACCGCGATAGAGGCCCGGCGGACAGCCGCCGGGTGCGCCGGTGATGGACCGGCGGATGGCGCCCCGCGGACCGCGATTCAGGCGGCAGCCGCCATAGGGGCCGCGATGCGCGCCGAACCCGCATCCGCCGCGGACGAGGGTGATCGAGGCGTCGCCGCCGGAGAGTGGTGCCACGGGCATCGCCTGGGCCCCGCCGGCGAACAGCGCCACGGACGCGGCGACGATCAGGCCGGTCATTCGCATGAGCATTCCTCCCGATGTGAGACAGGTCGCCGCCCGGCGCTGGCCAGGCCACGACACGGCCTTCGGCCGCGGCCGGAAACCCCTCTCCCGGCACTTCGTTCCGCGCGGGTCCGATTCGGCGGCGTGGATCAGACGCCGAACAGATCGCACCAAGCCGGCGGCAGGCCGGTCCAGGACAGCGGCGGCGCGCCCGCATGGCCGGGCAGGCTCGTGGCGGAAAACACGCCTCGCGCGACCGCCCTGGCCAGCACCCGCGCGGCGGCATCGCCCAGCCGTGCCATCTCAACCACCGGGTCGGAGAGCGGCACGGCGCTGGTGGCCGCCGCGAAGACCAGATCCCCGTCCAGCGGCGTGTGGGCCGGCACGAGGGCCCGGGCGAGGCCGTCCTGGGCCGCCACCGCGAGGCGCCGGCACTGCGCCTTGGTCAGTGCCGCGTCGGTCGCCACGACGGCGAGCGTCGTGGCGGCGCCCGGCAGCGCCCGGCCCGGGAAGGTGAGGGCCTCCGGCGTCAGCCGGGCCGGCGAGCCCAGGCCGCCGAACTCCGCGCCCTCCTCGAAGGGCGCGGCCCAGAAATGCGGCCCGTCCCCGATGGTCGCGTTGCCGAAGGCGTTCACCGCCACGAGCGCCCCGACCCGAAAACCCGTCCCCGCCACGCGGGCCGACGCCGAGCCGATCCCACCCTTGAGCCGGCCCGTGCGGGCGCCGGTCCCGGCTCCCACCGAGCCCAGGGCGAAATCCTCCGCGGCCGCGCCGGCGGCCGCGAAGCCGAGTTCACGGTAGGGCGGGTAGCGGCCCCATTCCTTGTCGCCGCCGTTCAGGAGATCGAACAGGATCGCGCCGGGCACGATCGGGACGCGCATGCCGCCGACCGGGAAGCCGCGCCCGGCCTCGGCGAGCCACGCGGTCACGCCGGCGGCCGCGTCGAGCCCGAAGGCGGAGCCGCCGGACAGGACGAGGGCGTCGATCCGCTCCACGGTGCGCTCGGGGTCGAGCAGGTCGGTCTCGCGGGTACCCGGCCCGCCGCCCCGCACGTCGACCGAGGCCACGACAGGGGCGTCGAACAGGATCGCGGTGACGCCGCTCGCGACCGAAATGTCGCTGGCGTGACCGACACGCAGGCCGGGAATGTCGGTGATGCGGTTGTGCAGCATGGGGCAAGCTTGCCACGCGCCGCGATCGACGCAAATCCGCGCGCGGACCCGTTGACCGCCGGCCGGGGTCGCCCAGGTTGGCGGACGGCAGATCAGCCGCGAGGAGCACGGCATGGACGTCGGAATCATCGGAATGGGGCGGATGGGCCGCGGCATGGCGGCCAGCCTCGCGCGGGCCGGACACCGGGTCCGCGCCTGGAACCGCTCGCCGGAGGCCGCGAAGGGCATCGAAGGGGTCACCCCGGTGGGCAGCGCCGCCGAGGCTTTCGCCGGGGAGGCCGTCATCACCATGCTGGCCGACGACGCGGCGCTCGAAGCCGTGATCGTGGCGGGCGGCCTGCTCGACCGGCCGGAGCGGCCCGGCCTGCACATCGGCATGAGCACGGTCTCGGTGGCGCTCGCCAAGCAGCTCGCCGCCGTGCACGCGCGGGCGGGCGTGCCCTACATCTCGGCGCCGGTCTTCGGGCGGCCGGACGTGGCGGAGGCCGGCAAGCTCAACATCGTGGCGGCGGGCGCCGCCGATTACATCGACCGCGCGGGACCGCTGCTCGACGCCATGGGCGCCAAGACCTGGCGCTTCGGCGAGGATCCGGTGCGGGCGAACGCCGTCAAGCTCGCCGGCAACTTCATGCTGATCTCCGCCATCGAGGCCATGGCGGAAGCCTGCGCCCTCACGGAGGGCCACGAAGTCGCGGGCGCCGACTTCCTGGACCTGATGACCAACACCCTGTTCGCCTCGCCGGTCTACAAGGGCTACGGCGCGTCGATCGCCCAGAACCGCTACGAGCCCCCGGGCTTCATCCTCAAGCTCGGCGCCAAGGACGTGCGGCTCGCCCTCCAAGCCGCGGAGGGTGCGGGTGTGCCGATGCCCTTCGCCAGCGTCCTGCGCGACGGCCTGATCGAGGCGATCAGCCACGGCGACGGCGAGAAGGACCTCGCCGCCCTGGCGCGCGTCTCGGCCCGGCGTGCGGGGCGGTAGCGGGCTACCGGAGGGTCGCGCCCGCGACCCTCGTCCTACAGCCCGTAGCGGGCGAAGGCCGCGCGCTCCTCGACGGCCGCGACCGCGCCCTCGGCGAGCCCGATCCCGGCCTCGATCCCGCCCGGAGCGCCTCCCCGGCGCAGCAGGCGGGAGAGCAATCCGCCCCGGGCCTCGGCCACGAGCCGGAGGTCGACCTTCTCGCCGAAGCGCGCGCGCGTTGCGGTGCGCACGTCGCCGAGCGCATCGACGAGGCCGAGCGCCAGCGCCTGCCGCCCGGTCCAGACCGCGCCGGTGAACAGGTTCTCGGCCTTCGACAGGCCGGGGCGGCGAGCGGTGACGAGGCCGGTGAACAGGTCCTGCACGTCGGCCTGGATGCGCTTCAGGCGCTCCACGTCGGCGGGATCCTCGGGGCGGAACGGGTCGAGCATCGACTTCGCCTCGCCCTGCGTGTGGACGCGACGCTCGACGCCGAGCTTTTCCAGCAGGCCGTGAAAGCCGAACCCGGCCGAGACCACGCCGATGGAGCCGACGATCGACGTCGGATCGGCGACGATCTCGTCGGCCGCGCACGCGATCATGTAGCCGCCGGACGCCGCCACATCCTCCACGAAGGCGATCACCGGCAGGCTCTTCTCGTCGGCCAGCGCCCGGATGCGCCGGTGGATCAGGTGCGACTGTGCGGGCGAGCCGCCGGGGGAGTTGATGACGATCGCCACCGCCTTGGCCCCGGGCATGCCGAAGGCCCGCTCCAGGCTGCCCGCGACGCCGCCGATCGAGAGGCCCGGGCGGAGCGGCGAGACCGCCCCGATGGTCCCGGAGAGCCGCACCACCGCGACCCGCGGGCGGCGGTCCCGGAAGCGGCGGGGCAGGAGAGTTCGGACGGAGTCGAGGAACGCGAACGCCATGGAGATCTTGCGCGGCTCGTCGAAGGCCGGGCAGGGGACGGCCCGGATGCGTCTTTTGCAAACTGGGCGTTTCTTAACCCCGTGCAAGGGTCGTGCGGCTGCGCAGTCACACCGGATCGAACCGTTTGCCGACCTTGGCCGTTTCAGGCGACGGTGCGAGCCTCGTGCCGGCCCGGATCCGCTGGACTCGGACGGGTGCTCACACGGGAGAGAAACGATGCGACCCTGGCCAATCCTGGTCCTCCTCGCCGCCCTGCTCGGCGGGCTGGCGAGCGTGCCCGCGCGCGCGGCGCCCCTTCCGGTCCCGGCGACCGCCGACGCTGCGGCACCCGCCCCCGCGGTGCAGCAGGCCCGCTGGCACTACCGCCGCCACTGGCACCGGCGCCATCACTGGCGGCGCCACTGGCATCATCGACATCATTGGCACCGTCGCCACCATTGGCGCCGGCACCATTGGCACCGCCACTACGGTTTCCGTCGCCACTACGGCTACCGGCATCACGGCTACCGACACCACGCGTTCCGCGGCCGCGCCGTGGGCCACCGCCATCTGACGTTCTACTGAGCGAACCGACCTGCGTCCCGACCCCCGAGCGGGCCGGGACGCGCCCCTGTCGGCGACCTTGCGGGCGGCCTCGGAAAACCTTATTTAACCGTCTGATATCACTGCTCTTCCGCAAGGCCGGTCCGGCGCATCGCGCGCCGCGCTCGGGCCGCGAGCATCGCCCTTTCGGGCTTCAGAACGGAAATCGACTTGGCCGAGAACGATCCGACTGGCGCCGCCCCGCCCGCCAGCGACATCCGCCCCGTCTCCATCACCGACGAGATGCGCCGCTCCTACCTCGATTACGCCATGAGCGTGATCGTGAGCCGGGCGCTTCCCGACGCGCGCGACGGGCTCAAGCCGGTGCACCGGCGCATCCTCTACTCCGCCTTCGAATCCGGGCACCTGCCCGAGCGGAAATACGTCAAGTCGGCGCGCATCGTCGGCGACGTGATCGGTCTCTACCACCCGCACGGCGACCAATCGATCTATGACGCCCTGGTGCGGATGGCGCAGGACTTCTCCATGCGCCTGATGCTCATCGACGGGCAGGGCAATTTCGGCTCGGTGGACGGCGATCCGCCGGCCGCCATGCGCTACACCGAATCGCGGCTGGCCAAGCCCGCGACCGCGCTGCTCACCGACATCGACAAGAACACCGTCGATTTCGGACCGAACTACGACGAGTCGCGCGAGGAGCCGACCGTCCTCCCCGCCCGCTTCCCGAACCTGCTGGTCAACGGCGCCGGCGGCATCGCGGTCGGCATGGCGACCAACATCCCGCCGCACAATCTCGGCGAGCTGATCGACGCCTGCGTGGCCCTGATCGACGAGCCGGGGCTGACCATCGAGCAGCTCACCGAGATCGTGCCCGGGCCGGACTTCCCGACCGGCGGCATGATCCTGGGCCGCGCCGGCACGCGGCAGGCCTACGCCACCGGCCGCGGCTCGGTGATCATGCGCGCCAAGTCGCATGTCGAGGAGCTGCGCAAGGAGCGCGAGGCGCTGATCTTCACCGAGATCCCCTACCAGGTGAACAAGGCGACGCTCGTCGAGAAGATCGCCGAGCTGGTGAAGGAGAAGCGCGTCGAGGGCATCTCCGACCTGCGCGACGAATCCGACCGGACGGGCATGCGTATCGTCGTCGAGATCAAGCGCGACGCCATGGCCGACGTGGTGCTGAACCAGCTCTACCGGTTCACGCCGCTGCAGAGCTCCTTCGGCTGCAACATGGTGGCGCTGAACGGCGGCCGCCCCGAGCTGATGAACCTGAAGGACCTGCTCCAGGCCTTCGTCGACTTCCGCGAGGAGGTCGTCTCCCGGCGGACCAAGTTCCTGCTCGGCAAGGCCCGCGAGCGCGCCCACGTCTTGTGCGGCCTCGCCATCGCGGTCGCCAACATCGACGAAGTCATCCGGCTGATCCGGACCTCGCCGGACCCGAACACGGCCCGCGAGGCCCTGATGGCCCGCGACTGGCCGGCCCACGACATCGCGCCGCTGATCGCGCTCGTGGACGACCCGCGCCACCGCGTCGCCGAGGACGGGACCTACCGCCTGTCCGAGACCCAGGCCCGCGCCATCCTCGACCTGCGCCTGCAGCGCCTCACGGCGCTCGGCCGCGACGAGGTCGGCGACGAGCTGAAGACGCTGGCCGACGAGATCGCCGACTACCTCGACATCCTGCGCTCGCGCGCCCGCATCCAGGGGATCGTCAAGGGCGAGCTCGCCGAAGTCCGCGAGCAGTTCGCCACCCCGCGCCGGACCGAGATCGTCGACTTCGACGGCAGCGTCGAGGACGAGGACCTGATCGCCCGCGAGGACATGGTGGTGACCGTGTCGCACGCCGGCTACGTCAAGCGCGTGCCGCTCTCGACCTACCGGGCCCAGCGCCGGGGCGGGAAGGGCCGCTCCGGCATGGCGACCCGCGACGAGGATTTCGTCACCCGCCTGTTCGTGGCCAACACCCACACGCCGGTGCTGTTCTTCTCTAGCCAGGGCCAGGCCTACAAGGAGAAGGTCTGGCGCCTGCCGATGGCCGCCCCGAACGCCCGCGGCAAGGCGCTGGTGAATATCCTGCAGTTGCAGGACACCTCCGAGCGCATCACCACGATCATGCCGCTTCCCGAGGACGAAGCGTCCTGGGAGACGCTCGACGTCATGTTCGCGACCGCGCGCGGCAACGTCCGGCGCAACAAGCTGTCGGACTTCACCACGGTGAACCGCAACGGCAAGATCGCCATGAAGCTCGACCCGGGCGACCACATCGTCCACGTCGAGATCTGCCGACCGGACCAGAACGTGCTGCTGACCACCGCTCTGGGTCAGTGCATCCGCTTCCCCGTCGAGGACGTGCGCGTGTTCAAGGGCCGCGACTCGACCGGCGTCCGCGGCATCCTGCTGGCCAAGGACGACCGGGTCATCTCGATGACCATCCTGAACGCCTTCGACGCTACCGCGGAAGAGCGGGCCGGCTACCTGAAGATGCGCCGCGCCGTGACCGGCGAGGCGGAGGAGAACGGCGACGCGGAGGCCGAGGACGGCGCCGAGGCGGCGGCCATCTCGCTCGACCGCTACAACGAGATGGGGGGCGCCGAGCAGTACGTGCTGACCCTGTCGGAGCGGGGCTTCGGCAAGCGCTCCTCGTCGTTCGAGTATCGGACCTCGGGACGCGGCGGGAAGGGCATCACGGCGATGCGGGTCAACGCCCGCAACGGCAGCCTCGTGGCGTCTTTCCCCGTCGAGGCCTCGGACCAGATCATGCTGGTCACCGACGGCGGCCAGCTGATCCGCGTGCCGGTGGACGACATCCGCATCGTCGGTCGCGCCTCGCAGGGCGTTACGGTGTTCAACACCGCCAAGGACGAGAAGGTCGTCTCGGTGGAGCACATCGAGGGCGAGGACGAGGGCGCCGAGGCCGGCCCCGAGGGCGGCGAGGAGGCCTGAGGCGCCGCCCGGTTCCGTCCGGCGCGAAAATGCTCTAGGTCGGGCCCTAATGACCCGCACTGCCCTCTACGCCGGCTCGTTCGATCCGGTCACGAACGGCCATCTCGACGTGATCCGCCAAGCCTGCCGGCTGGTGGACCGCCTCGTGATCGCCATCGGCGTCCATCCCGGCAAGGCGCCGCTGTTCTCCGCCGAGGAGCGTGCGGCGCTCCTCACCGAGACCTGCGGGCCGGTGGCCCAGGCCGAAGGCGCGGCGCTGGAGATCGTGACCTTCAACGATCTCGCCGTCTCGGCCGCCCGGCGCTGCGGCGCCGCGATCTTCATCCGTGGCCTGCGCGACGGCACCGATCTCGACTACGAGATGCAGCTCGCCGGCATGAACGGCGCCATGGCGCCCGAGGTGCAGACCGTGTTCCTGCCCGCCTCGACGCAGGCGCGCCCGATCACCGCGACGCTGGTGCGCCAGATCGCCGGCATGGGGGGCGACGTCTCGCCCTTCGTCCCCGCCGCCGTGGCCGCGCGCCTCCGGCAGCGCTTCGCCGCCAATTCCTGACCCCGGAAGGACTTCGATGAACCGACGCCACGCCCTCCTCGCGCTCGCCCTCACGCTCGGCACCGCCACGGCCGCCCAGGCCGCCGACGCCAACACGGTCTACCTGCAGACCAAGGACGGGCGGATCACCATCGAGCTGCGGCCGGACCTGGCGCCCAAGCACGTCAAGCAGATCAAGACGCTGGTCTCCCAGGGCTTCTACAACGGCCTGAAGTTCCACCGGGTCATCGACGGCTTCATGGCCCAGACCGGCGACCCGAAGGGCAACGGCACCGGCGGCTCCAGCCTGCCCAACATCCCGGCCGAGTTCTCGCAATCGGCCCAGTTCCGCCGTGGCACGGTCGGCATGGCGCGCTCGCAGGATCCGAACTCGGCGAACTCGCAGTTCTTCCTCTGCCTCGGCGATGCGCCGTTCCTGAACGGCCAGTACACGGTCGTCGGCAACGTCACCGACGGGCTCGACGTCCTGGACAAGATCAAGAAGGCCTCGCCCGGCGCCCCCGGCGGCGCTGTGCAGGATCCCGACAAGATCGTCAGCATGACCCTCGCCGAGAAGGGCAAGTAGCGGCCGCATGCCGGGCTGGCGCGCCGCCGCGATCCTCCTGTTGAGCCTGGGTCCGGCGCAGGCCGAGACCTATGAGGGCAGCCCCTTCTACGGCTACGCCTTCGAGCCCGGCGGCGGCTATCCCTTGAGCCTGCCGCAGACCCTGCGGGCGACGGTCGCTGTGCCGGTGTCGCGGATGGCGACGAAGCCCGCCGATACCCTGGACGAGCTCTACCCGGCGCTGGCCGCCTGCTGGCAGGTTCCGGCAGGGCTCGGGCCGCCGAAGGCTGAGCCCGAGGATATCGAGATCACTGCGCGCTTCGCCCTCCGGCGGGACGGCAGCCTGATCGGCGCGCCGCGCATCACCTACGCGGCGGGCGTCGCGGGCGACCAGCGGGCGATTCTCGTGCGCGGGACCGTGGACGCGCTGGCGCGCTGCACCCCTGTCCACCTGACGCGGGGCCTCGGCCGGGCGATCGCGGGCCGGCCGGTGGCGCTGCGCTTCGTCTACCGCCCGCCGGCCTGAGCGCCGGCGATCGACGTCACGGGCGCTGGCCGGATCCGGCGGGCGCCGATACAGTTCCCTCAACCGGAAGGATAGACTTATGGCCGACAACGAAACCATCGTGCTGGAGACCACCAAGGGCCGCGTCGTGATCGCGCTGCGTCCCGACCTCGCCCCGGGCCACGTGGAGCGGATCAAGACGCTCGCCGCCCAAGGCTTCTACGACGGCGTGCCGTTCCACCGGGTGATCGACGGGTTCATGGCCCAGACGGGCGACCCGACCGGCACTGGCTCCGGCGGTTCCGACCTGCCGGACCTGAAGGCCGAGTTCAACGCCGAGCCGCATGTGCGCGGCACCTGCTCCATGGCGCGCACGAACTTCCCGCACTCGGCGAACTCGCAGTTCTTCATCTGCTTCGACGACGCCCGCTTCCTCGACAAGCAGTACACGGTCTGGGGCAAGGTCGTGGAAGGCATGGACGTGGTCGACACGATCAACAAGGGCGAGCCGCCGCGCTCGCCGGACAAGATCGTGAAGGCGACCGTCGCGGCGGCTTGAGTTCGGATCAAGCCTGACGTCTGAAGCCATCTCTCGATGGCTTCGGCTCCGCCGTCCTTGCGAGCGCAGCGAAGCAATCCAGTCAGCACGACACCCTCAGTCGCGCTGCCCCGGGGTCACTTCGCTGTGCTCGTGATGACGGCGGAACCGCATCACCCTCGGTCGAGGGCTTCCGCCGCCGCCAGATCCGCCGGCGTGTTGATGTTGAGGAACGGATCCACCGGCTCCGCCGGCCAGGATGCCACCGCCGCCCCATGGCGCGCGATGAAGCCGCCGACGCGCCGCTCGCCCCGTTCGAGATAGTCCCGAAGCGCGCCGCGCAGAGCCGTCGGCCAGAGCGCGATCGTGTAGTGCTGCCGTTCGCCCGAGGCCGCGAGGGCGATGCCGGCCTCGGATCCGGCAGCCTCCAGCCGCGCCACCAGATCCCCCGGCAGGAACGGCGCGTCGCCCGACACGCTGACCACCCGCGCGACACCCTGCGCGGCGGCGTGCTCCAGCCCGGCGAGGATGCCGGCGAGCGGGCCGGGCTGGTCCGGCAGGGGGTCCGGCAGCACCGGACCGGGAAACCCGGAGAACCGCGCCGGGTCGCCGTTGGCGCTGAGCGCCAGACCGGCCCCGCATTGCGGCGCGAGCCGTTCGACCACCCGCTCCAGCAGGGTCCGCCCACCCAGGCGCAGCAGCGGCTTGTCGCCGCCGCCCATCCGCCGCGCCTGGCCGCCGGCCAGGATCAGGCCCAGGACCGGCGCGGGATCGGCCGGCGGCGCCACGGCCTCACTCGAAGACGATCTTCGGCGCCGTCCGCCCGGCCGGCGCGCCGGACAGGTTCGCCCAGAGCTGGGCGGCGATGTCCCGGTAGACCTTGGCGTGCGGCCCCTCGGGATCGGTCGCGACCACTGGCCGGCCGGAATCCGAGGTCTCGCGGATCGCCATGTTCAGCGGCACCTCGCCGAGGAACGGCACGCCGAGCCGCTGCGCCTCGTTCCGTGCGCCGCCATGCCCGAAGATGTGTGAGGCGTGGCCGCAATTCGGGCAGACGAAGGTCGCCATGTTCTCGATCACGCCGAGGATCGGCACCGCGACCTTCTTGAACATGGTCACGCCGCGCCGCGCGTCGATCAGCGCGAGATCCTGGGGGGTCGAGACGATCACGGCGCCCGAGAGCGGCGTCGCCTGCGCCATGGTGAGCTGCGCGTCGCCGGTGCCGGGCGGCATGTCGACGATCAGCACGTCGAGTTCGCCCCAGAGCACGTCGCGCAGCATCTGGGTGATCGCCGACTGCACCATCGGGCCGCGCCAGATCATCGCCGTCTCGGGCTCGATCAGGAAGCCGATCGACATGACCTTGAGACCGTAGCCGACCATCGGCTCCATGGCCTTGTTGTCGACGACGTTGGGCTTGCCCGAGAGGCCGAACAGCTTCGGCACGGACGGCCCGTAGATGTCGGCGTCGAGGAGGCCGACCTTCAGCCCCTGAGCCTGGAGCGCCAGGGCGAGATTGCAGGCCGTGGTCGACTTGCCGACGCCGCCCTTGCCCGAGGCGACCGCCACGATGTGGCGCACGCCCGCGATCTGCGGACCCTGGTTCGGCGGCGCGCCGGGTCGCGGCGGCGCGACCGGCGGCGGCGTCACGGGGCGGGGGGCGGCGCCGCTCTGGGCCGGGTGGCTCTGGTTCCGCTCGGAGGTCAGGCTGGCGAACACGCCCGAGACGCCCGGCATCTGCAGCACCCGGCCCTCGGCCTGCCGCCGTACCGGCTCGAACCGCTCGGCCTCGCTGGGATCGACCAGGATCGAGAACATCACGCGGCTGTTCGGATCGACCACGACCTGAGAGAGCCGTCCCGAGCCGGGCAGGGTGGTGCCGGCGGCATCGACGGTGACGTCGGCAAGCGCCTTCAGCACGTCGTCGCGGGTGATCGCCAAAATCGTTCTCCACCGGGGCAAGCAGGTATGCCAGTGCATGTAGCCGAGCGGGCCGAGAACACCAGACCCCGGGCCCGCAATCGGCGCCGGCGCCGGCGGCCTGCGTCCCCGTGGCCGTCCCGGCCGCCCGCTTCGCGTTCAGTGCGGGCGGGCGACGAGGTTGCACGCTTCCATGGGGCCACGCACCACGCTCCCGTCTCCGCGCCGGTAGACCCCGTGGCGCAGGCGGCGGCAGCCGAGGGGGCCGCGCAGGCGCTTCACGCGCTCGATATGGACGCTGCCGTAGCGCCGGTTCGAGAAGTCGTGGCCGCCGATGCGCACGCCCGGGCCGAAGCGCACCTCGGCGGCGGCCGGCAGCGCGCAGAGCGCGCAGAGCGCCAGCGCCGCCGCGCACCCCAACCTCCGAACACCTCGCATCCGAACCTCCTCACCGCACGGGGAAGCTGAACCAACCGGAGACTGATCCGTTGTCGGGGCAGCCTTCGGCCGGGGCATCCTCCGGAGACCCCGCCGGGACCGAAACGACGCGTAGGAGACCACTTTCATGCATCAGGGCAACCACCGCGACCACGAGGGCGCGAAGAAGCTGTTCGAGCTCATCAAGGACGTGAAGATCGCCATGATGACCACCGTCGATTCCGACGGCACGCTCAACAGCCGCCCGATGTGGAACAACGACGCCGACGAGAACGGCGACCTGTGGTTCTTCACCAAGCTGCACTCGCCCAAGACGGCCGAGATCAGCAAGGACAACCAGATCAACCTGGCCTACTCCGACCCGTCCAGCCAGAACTACGTCTCGGTGGCCGGCAAGGCCGAGATTGTCCGCGACCAGTCGATCATCGATGCCAAGTGGAATGAGAGCCTGAAGACCTGGTTCCCGAACGGCAAGAACGATCCGGAGGTTGCGCTGATCCGCGTCCACCCGGAGAAGGGCGAGTACTGGGACAGCCCGAACAGCACGATGCTGCACCTCTACGGCTACGTGAAGGCCTCGCTCACCGGCGAGAGCCCGAAGACCGAGACCAAGAAGGTCGATCTCGCCTGACATTCCGGTTTCAGGACACGGGCTTTTCGCGGGCGGTTTCCGGAGGGAGGCCGCCCGTCTTCTTGACGTCCGCGGTGTTGCCATGCGCTCTGCACGATCGAGGCGCGGCAGAGTCCCAAAAGAATGCTCGATCTGGCGAAGCGGGTCTACGATCACAGCTTCCGCATCGACCCGATCGTGCGGTCGCTGCTCGACACGGACTTCTACAAGCTGCTGATGGCGCAGACGATCCTGCGCCGGCATCCCGACATCCAGACTACCTTCGGCATCACCAACCGCACCCGCCGGATCCGGATCGCCGACGAGGTCGATGCCGGGCTGCTGCGGGAACAGCTCGACCACGCCCGGACGCTGCGCCTCAGCAAGGGCGAGATCACGTGGCTGCGGGGCAACGTGTTCCGCGGCCAGGGACGCATCCTCGGCCCCGAATTCGTCTCCTGGTTCGAGACCTTCCAGCTCCCCGAATACGAGCTCGCCGTCCATGACGGCCAGTACGAGCTGACTTTCCACGGGCCCTGGGTCGAGACCACCATGTGGGAGGTCCCGGCGCTCGCGATCCTGAACGAGCTGCGGGCGCGGGCCGTGCTGCGGGGCCTCGGCAAGCTCGACCTGCAGGTGCTCTACGCCCGCGCCATGACCCGGGTCTGGGAGAAGATCGAGCGGCTGCAGAGGCTTCCGGACCTGTCGGTGGCGGATTTCGGCACGCGTCGGCGCCACGGATTCCTGTGGCAGGACTGGTGCGTCCAGGCCATGGCGGAGGGCCTGGACGGCGCGTTCCTCGGCACCTCCAACTGCCTGATCGCGGCCCGGCAGGAGGTCGAGCCGGTGGGCACGAACGCCCACGAGTTGCCGATGGTCTACGCCGCGCTGGCCGAGGACGACGCGGCGCTCGCCGCCGCGCCCTACGCGGTGCTGGCAGACTGGCAGGAAGACTACGGCGGCAACCTTCTGGTGATCCTGCCCGACACCTACGGTACCACCGGCTTCCTGGCGAACGCCCCCGACTGGGTGAGCGGCTGGACCGGCATCCGCATCGACTCCAAGGACCCGATCGAGGGTGGCGAGGAGGTGATCCGCTTCTGGCAGGCGCGCGGCCACGACCCGCGGGACAAGCTCGCGATCTTCTCCGACGGACTCGACATCGACGAGATCGAGCGCATCCACGCACGGTTCCACGGCCGCATGCGCATCGGTTACGGCTGGGGCACGCTGCTCACCAACGATTTCCGCGGGCTGCTGCCGGATGGCAAGCTCGACCCGGTCTCCATCGTCTGCAAGGTCACGGAGGCCAACGGCCGGCCGACCGTGAAGCTCTCCGACAATCCCACCAAGGCGCAGGGGCCGGCCGAGGAGGTCGCGCGCTACCGGCGGGTCTTCGGCGTGGGCGAGCAGGAGACGCTGCCCGTGGTGGTGTGAAGGGGTGTCAGACCCGCCGCGGTGAAACACGGAGGCTGACGATCCCGGGATGAATTCATTATCATGTCGGCCAATCGGAGCCGCTCGGAGGCGGTCCTGCCTGGGAGAACGCCATGCCGATGAATCGCCGCTCGCTCATCGGGGCCGCGGGCCTCGCCCTGACGGCGCCCGCCCTTCAGGGGGCACAGGCCGCCGAGGCGGCCAAGCCGGCTCCCAAGGCGCCCCCGCCGCCGGTGACGAAGACCCTGGCGCAATGGATCCTGTCATCCTCCTACGACGCGCTGCCCGATCCCGTCCGCCGCGAGGGCGTGCGCAGCTTCCTCAACTGGGTGGGTGTGGCGATCGGCGGCTCGCATCACGAGACCGTGGACGTGGCGGTCTCGGCGCTGCAGCCATTCTCGGGGCCGCCGCAGGCGGGCCTGTTCGGCCGGACCGAGCGGTTCGACATCATGAACGCCGCGTTCCTCAACGGCGTGTCGAGCCACATCTTCGACTTCGACGACACCCACCTGAAGACCATCATCCACCCGGCCGGCCCGGTCGCCTCGGCGATCCTGGCCTACGCGGCGATGAAGCCGGTCTCCGGCAAGGACTTCCTCGACGCCCTGGTGGTCGGCATCGAGGCCGAGTGCCGGATCGGCAACGCCGTCTACCCGAACCACTACGATGCCGGCTGGCACATCACCGGCACCGCGGGCGTGTTCGGAGCGGCCGCCGCCGCGGGTAAGCTGATGGGGCTCACCGAGCAGCAGATGGTCTACGCGCTCGGCCTCGCCGCCTCGCAGCCGGTTGGCCTGCGCGAGTCGTTCGGCTCCATGAACAAGAGCTTCAACCCGGGCCGCGCCGCGTCCAACGGCCTGTTCGCGGCGATCCTGGCCGCGAAGGGCTTTACCTCGTCGGACGGGATGATCGAGGCCAAGCGCGGCTGGGCCAACACGATCTCCACCAAGCAGGACTGGTCCGAGATCACCGACGGCCTCGGCACCCGCTACGAGGCGCAGCTCAACACCTACAAGCCCTTCGCCTGCGGGATCGTCATGCACCCGACGATCGACGCCGCGATCCAGATCCGCGACGAAGACCACGTCAAGCCGGAGGACATCAAGCGCGTCGACCTGAAGGTCCACCCGCTGGTGCTGGAATTGACCGGCAAGACCGCGCCGAAGACCGGCCTGGAGGGCAAGTTCAGCATCTACCACGCCGCCGCGGTGGCCTTCGTGGAGGGCGCGGGCGGCGAGAAGCAGTTCAGCGACCGGGCGGTGAACGACCCGCGGGTGGTTGCGCTCCGGCAGAAGGTGGTCCCGGTGATCACCCCCGGCATCGACGCCGCGCAGGTCGACATGACCGTGACGCTGAATGACGGGCGAACCGTCCACCGGCACATCGAGCACGCCATCGGCAGCGTCGAGAAGCCGATGTCGGACGCGCAGCTGGAGGCGAAGTTCGCTGACCTCGCGGCGGGCGTTCTTCCGGAGGCGCAGGCCAAGCGGGTGATGCAGCTGTGCTGGTCTCTGCCCGAGCTCAAGGATGCGGGCGAGGTGGCGCGGGCCGGCGTCGCGGGGGCGTAACGGCTCCGTGAACGCCGCGGGATCGTTTTCGGCCCCCATGCCGTTCCCCGTCCGCGAGGCTCCCGTCGATCCCGGCGGCCGCCCGCGCGTGGCGTTCGGGACGCGGGTTACGGTATGGGCACGAGAACCCCGGTCGGGGTCGAACCGGCAGCGCGGCCCGGGACGCCGCTGATCCCGCCGCGGCCGACTCGCGTGGCCGCCGCCGAGACGCCGCGGGCCGCCATGGCGTCGCCGGTGGTGGTCGGCGCCACGATCATCGCGGCCCTCTATTTCGGCCGCGACATCTTCATCCCGATCGCGATCGCCCTGCTGCTGTCCTTCGTGCTGACGCCGCTGGTGAACCGCCTGCGGCGCCTGCGCCTGCCGCGGCTGGTGGCGGTGGGGATCAGCGTCCTGCTGACCGTGGGCATCGTGGCGGCGCTCGCAACGCTGATCGGGATCCAGGCCGCCGATCTCGCCAGCGACGTCCCGCGCTACCGGACGACGATCGAGCGCAAGGTCGAGGGCTTGCGCGACTCCCCCGTCGGCCACGTGACCGCGTACGTGGCCAATATCGGGCGGGCGCTGCACGGCGGCGCCAAGGAGGCCGGCGACGCGGAGACGCCGAAGCCCGCTCCGCCGCCGCAGCCGCGTCCGGAGCAGGCGCAGTCCCCGAAGCCCGTCCTCGTCGAGGTCGCCGCGTCCCAACCGGGTTCGCTGGAGATGCTCTCCACGGTGCTCACGCCGGTGATGCATCCCCTGGCCACCGTCGGCATCGTCTTCGTGGTGCTGCTGTTCGTCCTGATGCAGCGCGAGGATCTGCGCGACCGCATGATCCGTCTGGCCGGATCGAGCGACCTGCACCGCACCACCGTGGCGATGGACGACGCCGCCAAGCGGCTGAGCCGCTACTTCGTGGTGCAGCTCGCCCTCAATGCCGGCTTCGGCATCGTGATCGGCATCGGCCTCTACCTGATCGGCGTGCCGAACCCGGTGCTGTGGGCGATCTTCTCGGCCCTGATGCGCTTCGTGCCGTATCTCGGCGCCGTCCTGTCGGCGATCCTGCCGATGGCGCTCGCCGCCGCGGTCGATCCCGGCTGGAACATGATGATCGCCGTGGCGATCCTGTTCATCGTGCTCGAGCCGCTCACCGGCCAGGTGTTCGAGCCGATCTTCTACGGGCAGTCCACCGGGCTCTCGCCCTTCGCGGTCCTGGTCTCGGCCCTGTTCTGGACCTGGCTCTGGGGCCCGGTCGGCCTGCTGCTCTCGACGCCGCTGACCGTCTGCCTCGTGGTGCTGGGCCGCTACGTCGAGCACCTGGAGTTCCTGGACGTGCTGTTCGGCGACCGGCCGGCGCTGACGCCGGTGCAGAACTTCTACCAGCGGATCCTCGCGGGCGATTCCGAGGAGGTGCTGGGCCATGCCGAGCTGATCCTGCAGCAATGCTCGCTCTCGTCCTACTACGACGAGGTGGTCCTCAAGGCGCTGGAACTTGCCGCCCGGGATGCCGCCCGGGGCGTGCTGACCGCGCGCCAGAAGGCGGCGATGCGCGCCGCCCTGGCCGAGCTGATCGCCGACCTCTCCGACCGGAGCGACGCGGTCATGGGCGCGGCCAACGAGGGCGAGGAGGGGGCCTGCAGCCCGCTGCCCATGGGCCCGGCCCCGGAGGCGCTGCCCGCCGCCTGGACGCGCCAGGGCGCGGTGCTGTGCGTCGCCGGACGGGGCTTCCTGGACGAGGCCGCCTCCGCCATCCTCGCGCAGATCCTCGAGAAGCGCGGCCTCGGCGTCCGCACGGTCCCCTTCGCCGAGACGGCCGCGGTGCGGATCGGGCGGTTTGAGGCGGGTCCGGCCCGCATGGCCTGCGTGGTCTCCCTCGCCCTCGACGGCGAGCCGACTCACCTGCGCCGGCTGATCCGCCGCCTTGAGGGCCGGATCCCCGGCGTGCCGATCCTGCTCGGGCTCTGGCTGACCCAGGAGGCGGAGGCCGACCGCGGTGCCGGCGGATCGAGGCATGCGGCGGAGGCGGACGGGCAGGTGCATTCGCTGCGCGAGGCCGTCGAGGCGGTTCTGGCCGCCGCGCAGGCGGACGCCGCTCCGGCCGGGACCGGGGCGGAGGCCGCGCCGGAACCGAGGCCGGAAGCGCAGGACGCAGCGCCGCGCGAAGCGGCGCCGGCCGGGGCATGAGCCAGAGGAGCTCCGAACTCAGATTAACGAGACCCGGCTCGATCTCAGAGGGACAATCCCGTCAGTCCGGGACTGCGGAGCAGGGCCCGGAATCCGGATCCGCACCGCGCGCTTGGCAAGGCATGGTCGGCGGCTCTGGATTGCCCGCCTCCGGCGTGCCCCTTCGGGTCCGGGCTCGCCCGCGGCGCCCCGGACTGACGGCGTGGTTGTCACGCGGCAATTGTCACACGGAAGAGGGGCAACCCCTGAACCCGCGCTCGCAGCTCTCATGATCCGGGGAGGGGGCTTGACGGGCAGGGGGCGCCCCGATTTCGTCGGGTACCGGCGGCCCGGCCGGGCGATCTCCGGGCGGAACAGGAAAGAGAGCCGATGAGCGTCGTCGAACTCGGGCGGTTCATGGACGACCTCGCGGACGCGTCCGGGAAGGCAATCGTGCCGTTCTACCGCGCCCAGTTCAGCCTCGACGACAAGGCCGGCGGCGGGGCGCCCTTCGATCCGGTCACCGAGGCCGACCGGGCGGCCGAGGTCGTCCTGCGGGCGATGATCGGCCAGACCTTTCCGGGGCACGGGATCCTGGGCGAGGAATTCGGCTCCGAGCGCACCGACGCCGAGTGCGTCTGGGTCCTCGACCCGATCGACGGCACCCGCGCCTTCATCGCCGGCCTGCCGACCTGGGGTACCCTGATCGGGCTGACCCACAACGGCGTGCCGGTGCGCGGGATGATGCACCAGCCCTACCTCGCTGAGCGGTTCACGGGGGACGGGCACAGCGCGAAGCTCCGCACGCCGTCGGGCGAGCGGACCCTGCGCACGCGCCGCTGCGCAGACCTCGGGCAGGCGATCCTGGCGACCACGGACCCCCGGCTGTTCGCGGCCGGCGAGGAAGCCGAGCGCTTCCGGTTGCTGGAGGGCCAGGTGCGGATGTCCCGCTACGGCGCGGATTGCTACGCCTACTGCATGCTGGCGGCTGGCCAGATCGACCTCGTGGTCGAGGCCGGGCTGAAGCCCTACGACATCGTCGCGCTGATCCCGATCGTCGAGGGGGCAGGGGGGCGGGTCACGGCCTGGGACGGGGGCTCGGCGGCGGGCGGCGGGCGGGTCGTGGCGGCCGGCGATCCGCGGCTGCACGCGGCGGCGCTCAAGGTGCTGAACCCGTGAGGCGGGAGACGCATGCGATCGTCTCGGTCGGCGACACGCGATCCGATCGAGACGACGCGCGCCTTTCCTCCCCCCGCAGAGGGGGGAGGAAACGCGCTGCGGCTCCGATCCATGACCGGAACCCTTTCGCGTGCTGCTGAACGCGCTGATCCTGTTCACGGCCCTGTTGCCCCGCGCGGAGGCGGACGCCGATGCATGGCTGCGGGCCAGACCGCCCGCGATGACGAGCGTATCGCCCGCGGCGCCGGCACCGCCACGCTTCGACCCGGCCACCCGGTCCGTCTCCAACTGGCACGCGCAGACCGGCCAGCACCTGCTGCCGCAGGCACTGGCCGTGACGGCCTCGCTGGCCGAGGATCCGTCCTACGTGGCCCGCTGCGTGCGGCTCAACAACGGCTGGTGCATCAAGTCGGCCCGATGGCCGGGGGAGATCGGCGCCGACGGGGAGGGCCACACCGCCTTCGCCACCCTGGATGACGGCGCCGACGCCGCGGCGAGCCTGCTGCGGCGCTACTACCGCGACTACGGCCGCCGGACGGCGCTCGCCATCGTGCGCCGCTGGGCGCCGGCCGAGTGCCGCGTCGGCTCCGCGCCCGCGCGGCCGGGCCGCGCGTGGGCGACGCCCGCCGTCTCGGCGGCGCTGGCGCCGCGGGGCCTCGGGCGGACCCTGCGCGCCCGCTTCCTCGCCGCGCACCGGCCCGGCGGCGCGCCGCGGGGCCGGGCCTCCGCCCTGCGGGTGCAGCCCTGGTCGCCGCTCGCCCGCATGGCCGGCCGGCGCCCGGTCGTGCGCTCGCACGTGGCGACGCTCCAGCCGGTCCCCGATATCGCCGCGGGCCTGTCCCCGGCGGCCAAGTCCCCGGCGGCCAAGTCCCCGGCGGCAGAATCCCTGGCGGCCGGACGCCCGGCCCGGGGCGCCGCGGATCCGGCGGCACTCCTCGACCGCAAGGCGCCGAGCCGCGTCCCGAGTCCCGACCGGATGGTCGTAGAATCCGCGCTCCTGCCGGCCATCGCCACCGGCCTGCCGGTCCTCGACCTGCGCCTGCCCGCCCCGCTCTGCACCGGCGACGAGGTGCGGATCCAGGCCTATGCCAACCGGATCAGCGCCAGCGTCGGCCTGAAGCCCGGCGACGATCTCGACCTGTTCGGGCCGGACGGCACGCCGCGTCCCAATCTCGCGCCGGTGATGCTGGCGATGTCGGCGGTGGAACTCGGCACGCTCCGGGCCGGCCCGGACCTCGTCGCCGGGGCGATCACCCGTCTCAGGCCGCCCACGCCGGCGGCCAACAGCGCGTCGCCCTAAGAGCAAGCCTTGCGGTTCGACCCGAGTCGCGCCACCTCTGCCGCGCCACCCGTGCCCCACCCATCCCCCTCACGACGAGCCCGCCCGTGCCCCTGACCGACCTTGCCGCGCGCGCCGGCTCGGCCGTCAAAGCCTTCGCCGAAGCCTCCCACGACCTCCTGATCCAGCCGACCCTCCGGCTCGGGGTCACCGGGCTCGCGCGCTCGGGCAAGACCGTGTTCACCACGGCGCTGATCCACCATCTCGTGGAGACCCACGCGCTGCCGGCCTTCGCGCCCGCGCAGGAGGGCCGCCTGCGCCGCGCCAAGCTGGTGCCGCAGCCCGACGACGACGTGCCGCGCTTCCCCTTCGAGGAGCATTTCGCGACGTTGACCGAGGCGCGGCGCTGGCCGCGCTCCACAGACCGGATCAGCCAGTTCCGCCTGGAGATCGCCTACGAGCGCGCCGCCGGCTGGCGCACCGGCCCCGCAACCCTGATGCTGGACGTGGTCGATTACCCGGGCGAATGGCTCCTCGACCTCGCGCTGATCGAGACCAGCTACACGGCCTGGTCCCGGGCCACGATCGGCGGCACCCGTCGCCCGGGCCGCGCCGCGGTCGCGGCGCCGTGGCTGGAGGCACTCAAGGGCTTCGATCCCAACGGCCCCCTCGACGAGATCGCGGCCGAGCGGGCGAGCGAGGCGTTCAAGGCCTATCTCGCCGGGCTGCGCGCCGGCCCGGAATCGGTCGCCACGACGCCCCCGGGCCGGTTCCTGATGCCCGGCGATCTCGCGGGCTCTCCCGCGCTCACCTTCGCGCCGCTCGACCGCCTGACCGAGACGATCGCACCCGACAGCCTCGCCGGGCTGATGGAGCGCCGGTTCGAGGCCTACAAGAGCAAGGTGGTCACGCCGTTCTTCCGCGACCATTTCCAGCGGGTCGACCGGCAGATCGTGCTGGTGGACGTGCTCTCGGCGGTGGATGCCGGGCCGACCGCCCTGGCGGAGCTGGAGGAGGCGCTGGACGCGGTGCTGCTGAGCCTCAACATCGGCCGCAACACGGTCCTGTCCCGGCTGTTCGCCCCGCGGGCCGACCGGGTCCTGTTCGCCGCCACCAAGGCCGACCACCTCCACCAGACGAGCCACGACCGGCTCGACGCGCTGCTGCGGCTGCTCGTGTCTCGGGCGATGCGGCGGACCGAGGCCGCGGGCGCCCGGGTCGGCACCGTGGCGCTGGCCTCCGTGCGCGCCACCCGGGAGACCACCGTCCACGACGGCGCGGAGACGCTGCGAGCGGTGGCCGGCACCCCGGAGGCCGGCGAGGTGGTCGGCGACGCGGTGTTCGACGGGAACAGCGAGGCCGCGATCTTCCCGGGCGAATTGCCGGCCCGCGCCGAGGCGGTGCTGGAGGGCGCGGTCGAGCCGGGCTCGCTGCGCTTCCCGCGCTTCCGCCCCCCCTGGTGCGGCCCGACGGGCTCGGCCGCCCCGGACACCTGCCGCAGATCCGGCTGGACCGGGCGATGCAGTTCCTGATCGGCGACAGGCTGGCCTGACGATGTTGGCGCGTCCATGGAGCACCCAGCCATGACTTCCGGCCAGAAACCCCGCGCCTTCCGGATCACGCCCGAGCCCGCCGCGGAGCCGAGCGTGACCACGACACCGCTCAGCCCCCGGCCGCCGCAGGCGCGGATCGTGGAGGAGCCCTTCGAGATCGTCGACGCCGCCGACGGCGTCGCCGTGCCGGTGGCGCCGCGGCGGCGCTCGCCCTGGGGGGCGCTGTTCCTGTCGGCGGTCGGCGCCCTGGTCTCGCTGGGCATCGGCCTCTCGGTCGAGCGGATGATCGCCGACCTGTTCCAGGCCGCGCCCTGGCTCGGCTGGGTGGCGCTGGCCCTGCTCGGCCTCGCCGCCCTCGCGCTGACGGCGATCGTGGTGCGGGAACTCGCTGGCCTCCGGCGTGAGCGGAAGATCGAGCGCCTGCGCCAATCGGCGATCGACGCCCTCGCGACCCGCGACCACACCGGCGCGCAGGCGGTGGTGCAGGCGCTCTCGACCTTCTACGCCGACCGCGACGCCCTGTCGGCGGGCCGCGCCCGGATCGACGCCGCCGCCGACGCGATCCTCGACGTGGACGACCGGATCGGGCTGGCCGAGCACGAGCTGCTGGCCGGGCTCGACCGGCAGGCGCGCAACGCCATCGCGACGGCGGCCAAGCAGGTCTCGGCCGTGACGGCGCTCAGCCCGCGGGCGATCGTCGATGTGGCCTTCGTGGTGTTCGCGGCCGTGCGGCTGCTGCGCCGGATCGCCGCGATCTACGGCGGCCGGCCGGGCTTCCTGGGCTTCCTGCGGCTGGCGCGGGCGGCGCTCGCGCATCTCACCGTCACCGGCGGGATGGCGGTGGGCGAGAGCGTGATGCAGCAGGTGCTGGGCCTGGGGATCGCAGCCCGGGTCTCGGCGAAGCTGGGGGAGGGCGTGCTCAACGGGCTGATGACCGCCCGGTTCGGGCTGGCGGCGCTCAACGTCTGCCGGCCGCTGCCCTTCGTGCGGGAGGCCCCGCCGCGGCTCGCCGACGTCGCCGGCGAGCTGCTGCGCTCGGCCGAGGCCGAGCCGAAATAGGGAGGCGGGCTACTTGGCGCCCGCGGCGCGGCGGTTGGCGATGCGGGAGAACATGTTGCCGGTGTAGTCGGCGGTCTTGGGCTTCTCGGGCTCGCCGAGCTTGGCCTCGAAGGCCTCGATCCGCTTGAGCAGCGTCACGTCGTTGAACAGCGAGCTGTTGAAGTTGCTCTGGGCCCGGGGGCCGAGGGCGGTCTGCACCGCTTCGAGTCGTTCCAGAAGCTCTTTGCGCGTCACGGTGCTCTCCAGAGGCGGCTTCGGGACGAAGGACCGCCCGTGCCGCCACTGAAGAGGCCGGTGGTAAACAGCGCGTTAATGCGGCAACCGCCTCAGGGATCGGAGCCGGGCCATTGGCGGGCTCCGTGCAGTACGGCCAGGACTTCGATCGCATCACCGACGATTCGGTAGGCCGCGATATCGGGTGTTCCCGGGATGACCGACTCGCGGGTGCCGGGGATCCGTCCGGGCCGGCCACGATGAGGATGAAGGCGCAGGCCTTCGACTCCATCGGCGATTCTGGCGATCACCCGGTTGGCGGCCTGCGGGTCCCGTAAACCGATGAAGGCGCGTGCGTGATGGAGATACCGCAGCGCGCGGCGCGTATAGCGCAGCCTCACCGTGGTCTGAAGGCTTCCGCTACCTCGTCAGCGCTGGCAAAATCCCCAGCTTCAGCGTCCTTCAAGCCGGCCTCGATCTCGGCGCGATGCCGGGCATCCAGATCGAGGAAGGCATCCACGGCGTTATTGAGCAGGTCGGCCGGGTGCAGGCTCCGCGATTCGGCCAGTTCGACCAGCGCCGCGCGACGCCGTGGATCGAGCAGCGAGAGGGCGGACAGATCGCGATCCAGACGCGCCATGACGACAGTCTCTGCCAAGCCGAGGAACTCTGCACCTCGCGTTCACCCAGCCTACAGCCCCTTCAGGAACCCTGCCAGCCGCATCAGCCCCTCCGGCCAGGGCCCGTGCCCGCTCGCCGCGTTGATGTGGCCGGATTCGCCCGCATCGACCGTCAGGGCGCCCCAGGCATGGGCGAAGTCGTCGGCCCGCTCGTAGCGGCAATGCGGATCGGTGCGGCTGGCGACCAGCAGCGACGGGAAGGGCAGGGGATCGCGCGGCATCGGCGCGAAGGCGCGCACCGCCTCGGGCAGGTCCGGTGCCTCCTCGACATCCGGCAGGGCGACCAGCATGGCGCCGCGCACGGTGCCGGCGGGGAAGCGCGGCACCGCCTCGACGCAGGCCACCACGCCGAGGCTGTGGGCGATCAGGATGACCGGGCGGGTCGCCGCCGCGACCGCATCGGCGATCCGTCCGCACCACGCCTCGGGCGTCGGCGCGTGCCACTGGTCCTGCTCCACGATGCGCGCCGTCGCGAGGCGGCTCGCCCAGCGCGCCTGCCAATGGTCCTCCTCGGAGCCCCCGAGCCCCGGGACGATCAGGATGTCGCAATCGGCGGTCTTCATGCCGGGATGCCTAGCCCCGTCCGGCCGCAGCGTCGAGATCGGCCGGTCACTCGGCGGCGATCGGGCCGGCCCGCTCCAGCGCCAGGATGTGGCGGGCGATCTGCGTGGAGGCGAAGTTCTTCGCCTTCGCCTCGATCTCGAAATCCGCCCAGGCGAGGTGGCGAGCGACGAGGTCGTTCACGGCCCGGTTCCACATCATGTCGGAATGGGCCGCGAGGTCCCGGACCGAATGGCCGGCGGCGCGCAGGGCCGGGAAGTCGGGCAGGGCGTCCGGATCGCAATCGGCCGAGACCGCCTCGCGCGAGACGCTGATATGGGCCACCGGGCGCACCCCGCGCCAGGATTCCTGCACCTGAGCGATCCGGGGATCGCCCGGCTCGAGGTACTCGCCGCCGCTCTGGACCCAGTGGTGATGGAGATCGAGCACCACCGGCACCACGTCGGCGAGACGCAGGACGGCCTCGACACCGAAGACGTTCTCGTCGTTCTCCACCGTGACGAGGTCGCGCGCCACCCGGCTCGCCCGGGGCAGGGTGGCGCGGAATCCCTCGACGCCGGGGTCGCCGGCGCCGACATGGATGTTGATATGCGCGCCGTGCGGATGCCAGCCGCCGCCGTAGCCCATCCGGTCAAAAATCTCGGCGTGGTAGTCGAGTTCCGAGAGCCCGTTCTCGATCGCCGCCGGGTTCCGGCTCGCCAGCAGGCAGAACGGTCCCGGGTGGAAGCTCAGGCGCACGCCGAGCCGGCGCGCCAGGGCGCCCGCCTCCGCGAGGCCGCGCTCCACCAGTGCCGCCATCTCAGGCTCGGCGTAGATCGCCTGCGCGATCGGGTGCGTGTAGCCGGGCAGGACGTTGCTCGCCATGCGCAGCAGGCGCTCGATCGGCGGTCGGGCGCCGACCCAGGCGATCTGCCGGGCCAGCGCGTCGAGGTTGTGGGCCACGAGGCCGGCGAGCTTCGCCCGCCGCGCGGCGGGCTCCTGCTTGCCGAGATAGGCCATCGTCACGCTGGTCAGGTTCATGTGCAGCGTCGCGTCCCGCTCCGCCTTGAGCGTGGCGTGCGTGCCGGGGGGCTCGACCAGGACGAACTTGCAGCAGAATCCGAGGCGGGGCTGTTCGCGCATACGAGGCACAACGCGCGGAGGCGCCGGGCGTCCCCGCGGAACCGGCGGAACGGCCGCGGCACGACGACGTTGGGAGTTCCGAGCGCGGCAGTTCCGCGCACTGGCCCCGACCCATGCCTCCGTCACCGTCGCGTTCGACCGGACAGTCCGAGACCGGCTCGGTCCTGTGGATCCTGATGCTCGGGTCGGCGCTGGTGGCGCTCGCCGCGGCGCCGGCGCGGCGCAACCCGCCTGAGACCAGGGCCGCAGACGAGCCGATCAATCCCGAGGGCGCCCACGACGGCACCCACGAGGGCACCCGCGACAATCGGGAGCGGCCGAAGGGCGTGGCGCCCGGGGCGCGCTCGATCTCGGGCCGCGCCGCGCAGCTCACCGCGGCGACGCAGCCGGAGCGCGGCCGCGCCGCCGACAGCCCCGCCGAGATGACGCAATCCGGCTGGAAGGACATCGCGGTCCGGGTCTATCTGGAGTTCAACAAGGACCGGGTGCTGGCGGTCGCCGCAGGCGTGACCTTCTACACCCTGCTGTCGCTGTTCCCGGCGATCGCCGCGCTGGTGAGTTGCTACGGCCTGTTCGCCGACGTCACCGTCATCAACGACCACCTCGCGCAGCTGCACGCCGTGTTGCCCTCGGGGGCGGTCGAACTGATCGGCGATCAGGTGAAGCGCATCGCGTCCCGGGGCACGGGCTCGCTCAGCGTGACCTTCTTCACCAGCCTGCTGCTGTCGATCTGGAGCGCCAACGCCGCCATGAAGGCGATGTTCGACGCGCTGAACGTCGTCTACGAGGAGGATGAGAAGCGCAACTTCTTCTGGCTGAACCTCCGCTCCCTGACCTTCACGGTGGGCGCCCTTCTGTTCATCATCATCGCGCTCAACGCCATCGTGGTGGTGCCGGTGGTCCTGAACTTCCTGGGCCTCGGCTCGACCGCGTGGCTGCTCGCCGCCCTGCGCTGGCCGGCGATCCTCATCGTGCTGCTGGGGGGCCTCTCGGTGCTCTACCGGTTCGGCCCGAGCCGCGAGCATGCCCGCTGGCGCTGGGTCGGGGTCGGCAGCGTGGTCGCGGGCCTGCTCTGGCTCGCCGCGTCGCTGCTGTTCTCCTGGTACGTCGCCAATTTCGGCACCTACAACGAGACCTACGGCTCGCTCGGCGCGGTGATCGGCTTCATGACCTGGATCTGGATCTCCTCGACGATTGTCCTGCTCGGCGGCGAGATCAACGCCGAGCTGGAGCACCAGACCGGTCGCGACACCACGACGGGCGCGCCGCTTCCGATGGGTGCCCGCCGCGCGCGGATGGCCGACACGGTGGGGGCCGCGGCCTGACGCCAGCGGATCTCGTCACCGCCATCAGGACTGCCGAAGACGGCCCGGAATCCCTATATAGCGGTGCGAAAGGGAGACCGTCATGGCCGATACGCCGACAACCAGCCCCGAGGCCCGCAGTGATGCCGAGTGGCGCGCGACCCTGACGCCGGAGCAGTACCGGGTGCTGCGCGAGCACGGCACTGAGCGGGCCGGCACCAGCTGTCTCCTCGCCGAGAAGCGCCCCGGCACCTTCACCTGCGCGGGCTGCGGGCAGCCGCTGTTCGAGCAGGGCACCAAGTTCGAGTCCGGCACGGGCTGGCCGAGCTTCTTCGAGCCGATGGATGGCGCCGTCGAGACGACGGTGGACCGCAGCCACTGGATGGTGCGCACCGAGGTGCACTGCGCCCGCTGCAAGGGTCACCTCGGCCACGTCTTCGACGACGGCCCTGCCCCGACCGGCCTGCGGTACTGCATGAACGGGGCCGCCATGACCTTCGAGCCGGCCGCGTGAGCCGGCCGCATGCGACGGCGCCGCGCGCCGGCGATGTGAGGCGGCCCTCGGCTTAATCTGGGTTGCAAAACCGGTGTCCGAAGCTGGGATAGCGGGGACAGATTCCACCGGCGGCGGATGATCGGGCGAGTCCGGTCTTGATTTCGTCGCTTTTTTGCTTAGCGCTGTATGCTCTCATGTTGTCGCCGTCCGGTTATGGCTGGCAGATGCGGTCAGGTTCGCGTGAATACGGCTTCGCGGCTCAGCTTATACGCTGTATTCATCGCCTCAACTTGACCCGCTCCGTCCCGGCCGGAACACCTGAGGGCTGTCCGCCGGATCGGCGCGCCGCCGACCAAGCGGGAGGGTTTTTAGTCTATGAGCACCGTTCGCCGATTTCTGGTCGCCCCGTCCCTGGTTCGTCTGATCCGCAAGGAGCGCGGGGGCGCCCGCATCACCGAGGGACACTTCGCGCCTCAGGGCGGCCGCGCCTCCTACGTGCGCGTCGACGGCCAGAACTGCCAGCTGGTGCTCGTGAACAAGGGGGCGGACGGCGCCCCGGTCGAGGAGCGCACGGACGTCCCGCGCGCCCACGGCGACGCGCTGCTGGATGTCTGCCCCGGCAAGGCCGCCTACGACCGCACCACGCTGAATGCCGGCGGCCGCGAGATCGCCCTCGACCGGTACGTCACGCCGGGCAGCCTGGACCTGATCACCATCACCTTCGACAATGACGGCGAGGCGGCGGGCTTCCACGCGCCGAGCTGGTTCGGCCGCGAGGTCAGCGGCGAGCCGGCCTACGAGCGGCAGGCGCTCGCCATCCAGGGCGTTCCGGCCGCCGAGGAAGTGGCCCTGAGCAACGCCGCCCTGGATGCGGTGCTCGATCTCATCGAGCCGCGCTTCGGCTTCGGCCGCTACGGCAGCTCCGCGCGGACGCAGGATTCCGATGACGGCGCCCTGCGCCGCGCCGTGACGCCGCCCCCGCCCCCGCCGCAGCTCCGCCCCCGGCCGCCGTCCCGGTGCCGCCGCCCGCGCCGGAGCCCGTCGAGACGCCGGTCGCCGCGCAGGCCGAGCCCGCACCCGAGCCCCATCACGAGCCGGAGCCAGCCCCCGCGCCCGAGCCCGTCCACCACGTTGAGCCGGTCCATCACGCGGAGCCCGTCCATCACGCGGAGCCGGAGGCTCCGACCGCCCAGGCCTCCAACGCCGAGACCCTGCACGGCGACGCCCGCATCGACGACGTGATCGAGAGCCTGTCCCAGGCGCTGGGCGCGGCGATCCATCAGCAGCCGGATCCCGGCGCTGAGAACAAGGACGCGAAGGGCGAGGAGGCCGGCTCTGTGTTCGAGCGCTGGACCGTGCGTCCGCGCCGGACCCAGCAGCAGAGCTGAGCCGGCGCGACTTCGCGCCGGACCGATCTTCCGAGGGCCGCAGGGCGAGACGCCCTGCGGCCCTTCTGCTGTCCGGATCGAGGCGTGCCGGACCGCCGGCCGACGTTGTCCGGGCCGGCACGAGGCGCGTCGGGGCGGCGGCGAAGCCCTCGACCGGACGTGGCATCCGGTCGCCGCGAACGGCTCTCGCACGACCGCAGGTCGCCCGGCCTCACCCGGCGCGAGCCGGATCTGACGCATCGCGCCGGTCCCCCGTAATCGTCGGACGACAGACGCCTTTTCGGCGAGGATCGATCGGTTTTTGTCACGGCAGGTTCGGCGCAGATCACCGGGCAGCCGTTGAGGCGCGGGGCGATAGTCGCTAGCGTGCCGGCACATCGGGAGGGTGCGCGGCAGTCGCACGGGACAGATATGGCACAGGCAACCCACGCGCCGAGTCCGGCCGCAGCAGCGCCCCGCGAGCCCTGGTACAAGGTTCTCTACATCCAGGTCCTGATCGCCATCGCACTCGGCGTTCTGCTCGGCTGGTACGACCCGGCCACCGGCAAGTCGATGAAGTGGCTCGGCGACGCCTTCATCGGCCTGATCAAGATGATGATCGCGCCGATCATCTTCTGCACCATCGTGCACGGCATCGCGTCGATCGGCGACCTCAAGAAGGTCGGCCGCGTCGGCCTGAAGGCGCTCATCTACTTCGAGGTGGTGTCCACGGTGGCGCTGCTGATCGGCGTCCTCGTCGGCGAGGTGATCCGGCCCGGCGCCGGCTTCAACGCCGACCCGTCGAAGCTCGACGCCAGCAAGGTCGCGAGCTACGCCAGCAAGGCGGCGGCCGACTCCACCGTCGCCCACATCCTGGCGATCATCCCCAAGAGCTTCCTCGATCCCTTCGCCACCGGCGACCTGCTGCAGGTGCTGCTGATCTCGATCCTCACCGGCGTCGTGGTGACGAGCCTGGGCGAGCGGGCGGCCGGCGTGAACCACGCGATCGACACCGCCGGCCAGATCTTCTTCCGGATCATCGGCATCGTGGTGAAGCTCGCCCCCGTCGGCGCCTTCGGCGCCATGGCGTTCACCATCGGCGAGTACGGCATCCAGAAGGTCTACGACCTCGCGTGGCTGGTCGGCACCTTCTACGTTACCGCCATCCTGTTCGTGCTGGTGGTGCTCGGGACGATCGCCCGGGTGGCGGGCTTCTCGATCCTGCGCTTCCTCGCCTACATCAAGGACGAACTGCTGATCGTGGTCGGCACGTCATCCTCGGAGACGGTGCTGCCGCAGCTCATGACCAAGATGCGCCGGCTCGGCGCCTCGGACTCGGTGGTCGGCCTCGTGGTCCCGACGGGCTACTCGTTCAACCTCGACGGCACCAACATCTACATGACGCTGGCCACCCTGTTCCTGGCGCAGGCCGTGGGCGCGGACCTGTCGATCAGCCAGTACGCGACCATCATCCTGGTGGCGATGCTGACCTCGAAGGGCGCCTCGGGCGTGACCGGCGCGGGCTTCATCACCCTGGCGGCGACGCTTTCGGCGATCCCCAACAGCCCGGTCCCGGTGGCCGCCATGACGCTGGTGCTCGGCATCGACAAGTTCATGTCCGAGTGCCGCGCGCTCACCAACCTCGTCGGCAACGGCGTCGCCTGCGTGGTGGTCAGCCGCTGGGAGGGCGAGCTCGACGTGGCCAAGCTCAACGAGGTGATGGCCCATCCGGTCTCGATCGGCACCCACATCACCGACGAGACGCCGCAGCCGATGGGAACGGACGGCAAGGTCGCCGCCGCCGAGTGATGGGCTCACCCCGGGGCCGGGCGCGGCTCGGCATCGATCTCGGCGGCACCAAGATCGCCGGGATCGTGCTGGACCGTGACGGCACGACCCTGGCCGAGGCCCGGGTCGCCGCCCCGCGCGGCGATTACCACGCCACCATCGAGGCGGTGGCCGCACTGGCCCTCCAGCTCGAGGCCGAGGCCGGCACCCCCTGCACCGTGGGCATCGGCATGCCGGGCAGCCCGTCCCCGGCGACCGGCCTCGTGCGCAACGCCAATTCCCACTGGCTCAACGGCCTGCCGTTCGGGGCCGACCTCGCCCGGCGGCTCGGCCGGCCGCTGCGGATCGAGAACGATGCCAACTGCTTGGCGGTCTCGGAGGCGGTCGACGGGGCTGGCACCGGCGCGCGCGTGGTCTGGGCGGTGATCCTGGGCACCGGCGTCGGGTCCGGCATCGCTCTGGACGGGCGGGCACTCACGGGCCGCAACGGCATCGCCGGCGAGTGGGGTCACGGTCCCCTGCCGGAGCCCCGCGACGACGAGCGCCCGGGTCCCGCCTGCTATTGCGGCCGCCGGGGCTGCGTCGAGACGTGGCTGTCGGGCCCAGGCCTCGCGGCGGATCACGCCCGGCGGCACGGCGGCACCCACACCGCCGAAGCCGTCGTGGCCGCCGCCCGAACGGGGAACCCGGAGGCGCAGGCGACGCTCGCGGCCCATCTCGACCGGCTGGGACGCGCGGCCGCACAGGTGGTCAATCTCCTCGATCCGGACGTGATCGTGATCGGCGGCGGCCTGTCGCGAATCCCCGAGCTGATCGCCGGCCTGCCGGCGGCGATCGCCCCCCATGTCTTCTCCGACGCCTTCGACACGCCGGTGCGGGCGAGCCTGCACGGGGATGCGTCGGGCGTACGCGGCGCGGCGTGGCTCTGGGAGGCGGAGACGGCCTGAACCTCCGCCTCACGGAGACGTCTCTTGCCGGCCGGCGGGGGGCAGGGCAGGACGACGGCGTCCCAGCCCCGATGCCCCGATGATCGTCCGCACCCGGCCCAACCTGCTGACCCTGCTGTTCACCCTGCACGGCTCGATCCTGCCGCGGGTGGCGCCGAAGCTCGCCGGGATCGTGGCGGTGTCCTGCGCGGTGGTGTGGGCGGAGGCGCGCTGGCCCGAAGCGTTCCCGGTCTCGGCCGGGGTCACGCCCTTCACGGTGGTCGGCCTCGCCCTGTCGATCTTCCTGAGCTTCCGCAACAACGCCTGCTACGAGCGCTGGTGGGAGGCCCGGAAGGCGTGGGGCAGCCTGATCGGCGAGGTGCGCAACCTCGCCCGCGCGTTGCCGGCGCTGCTGTCGCAGACGGAGGCCGCCCCGCAGCTTCACCGGCTCTCGGCCTTCGCGCACGGCCTCCATGCACGCCTGCGCGGCCTCGACGAGGCCGCGATCGTCGATGGGAAAATGTCCGGAGCGGACCGGTCCGGTCCGAGCCCGACGGACGCGGTCCTGGCCGCGATGACCCGCGATCTCGCCGCTCTGGTGCGGGCCGGCCGCCTCACGGACA
Organism: Methylobacterium mesophilicum SR1.6/6; assembly: GCF_000364445.2. NCBI lineage: Bacteria > Pseudomonadati > Pseudomonadota > Alphaproteobacteria > Hyphomicrobiales > Methylobacteriaceae > Methylobacterium > Methylobacterium mesophilicum. Next base: position 4,896,344 of record NZ_CP043538.1, read on the forward strand.
TCCAGTTCGGGATCCTGGAGGCGCGGATCGAGGCCCTGTCGGGGGTGCACACCGCCTGCGAGCGTATCGCCAGCACGCCGTTGCCCTTCGCCTACACGCTGCTGGTCTACCGCACGGCCTGGCTCTACTGCCTGCTCCTGCCGGTGGGGCTGACGGGCTCCCTGGGCTGGGGGACGCCGATCGTGGTGGCGCTCGTCGGCTACACGTTCTTCGGCCTCGACGCCCTCGGCGACGAGCTGGAGGAACCCTTCGGCACGGAGCCGAACGACCTGCCCCTCGACGCCATGGTCCGCACCATCGACCGGATCGTCCACCACGCCCTCGGCGAGCCGATGCCGGAGCCGCTGGCGCCGGACGGGTACTGGCTGCGGTAGGGGCTCCGGGCCTGGGCTCTGACGCACGCGCAGAGCCGGCATCCCCGCCCGCAAAACCGGCTCAGCCGTTCCAGGCGCGCAGCACGGGCTCGCTGCGGTCGTGCTCGTAGCCGAGGACCGAGACGCTCGCGGTCCCGAGGACGAGCCGCGCGCCGTCCTCCGGCGGCAGGCCGATCCAGCGCGCGGCGAGCACCCGCAGGAAATGCGCGCTGGAGAACACGAGGAGGTCCGCGGCGCGGTCTCGCGCCCGCGCGATGACCCGGTCCGCCCGGATCCCGACATCGGCCGCCGTCTCGCCGCTCGGGCAGCCATCGCGAAACAGCCGCCAGCCGGGACGCTCGGCCAGGATGTCCCGGGTGGTCCGACCCTCGTAGGCACCGTAATCCCACTCGGCGAGATCCGGGTCGATCGTGCGGACGTCGCCGAACCCCGCCAGCGCGCAGGTGGCGGCCGCCCGGCTCGACGAGCTGGACCACACCGCCGCGTCGCGCCGGGCTGCCAGCCGCGGGGCGAGGGCACGCGCCGCCGCCTCGCCGGCCGGCGTCAGGGGGATGTCGCTGCGGCCGGTGTGCCGGCCCGACAGGCTCCAGGCGGTCTCGCCGTGGCGGACGAGGGTGATCTGCGGGAAGGGGCTCTCGGACATGCGCGCCTCCTGGGACCCGGCATCAACGCGGCCGGCGGGCTCCGGCTTCCCCGCCTCGCGGGGTTGGCTCAAGATCACCCTTGCGCCCGGATCGAAACGCACATAAACATATCTTTATGTCTATCGAACGCAGGCAAGAGACGGGCTCGATCCCGTTCCCGGAGGCGCTCGGCGTCCTGCGCGCGGCCGCCGAGGAGACGCGCCTGCGCATCCTGGCGCTGCTGGTGGAGGGCGAGCTGTCGGTCTCCGACCTGACCGATATTCTCGGCCAGTCGCAGCCGCGGATCTCGCGCCATCTCAAGCTGCTTGTCGAGGCCGGGCTCGTGGAGCGCCACCGCGAGGGGGCCTGGGCGTTCTTCCGCCTGTCCGAGAGCCGCGCCGGCTTGGCCGACCCGCTGCTGTCAGGGCTCGACCGGACCGCGCCGCCGCTGTCGGAGGACCGTGCCCGGCTCGACGCGGTCCGGGCACAGCGGGCCGAGACGGCGCAGACCTTCTTCGCCCGCCTCGCGCCCAAATGGGACGAGTTGCGCTCCCTGCACGTCTGCGAGACAATCGTCGAGGCGGCGGTGCTCGACGCGCTGGGCGACCGCCCCATCGGCAGCCTGATCGATCTCGGCACCGGTACGGGGCGGATGCTGGGCCTGCTGGCGCCGCGCGCCGGCCGCGCCACCGGCCTTGATTCGAGCCACGCCATGCTGTCCGTTGCCCGGGCGAACCTGGAACGGCAGGGCCTGGCTCGGGTCGACCTCCGGCAGGGGGACATCCACGCGCCGCCTTTCGCCCGGGCGAGCTTCGATCTCGTGGTGGTCCATCAGGTGCTGCACTACCTCGACGACCCGGCCCGGGCGCTCCGCGGTGCCGCGCGCCTCGTGGCGCCGGGCGGCCGCCTCCTGGTGGTGGATTTCGCGCCCCACGAGTTGGAGTTCCTCCGCACCGGTCAGGCCCACCGCCGGCTCGGCTTCTCGGCCGATCAGGTCTCCGGCTGGCTCGCAGAGGCCGGACTCGCCACGGTCGCGACCCGCGAGCTGACACCCCGCGAGTCGGGCCAGCTCACCGTAACGCTCTGGCTGGCCCAGGACGGGGTGGCCGAGACCGACACAGAACAGCCTCAGCGCGCCGTCGCCTGAGGCGAAGATCCATCGTCTGAACCGATCGACCTAGAGGACGAGACCCCGATGCGCCGTTCCACCCACCGCGCCAGTCGCGACGGCTACCACCCGATCCGCGTCTCGATCGAGTTCTTCCCGCCGAAGACCGACGAGATGGAGAAGATCCTCTGGAACTCCATCGAGCGCCTCGCGCCGCTGCAGCCGAGCTTCGTGTCGGTGACCTACGGGGCCGGCGGCTCGACCCGCGAGCGCACGCACAACACGGTGGCCCGGATGGTCCGCGAGACCGGCTTGAAGCCGGCCGCCCATCTCACCTGCGTGGACGCCTCGCGCGACGAGATCGACGCGGTGGTGCAATCCTACTGGGACGCGGGCGTGCGCCACATCGTGGCGCTCCGCGGTGACCCGGCCGAGGGCGTCGGCCACGCCTACCGGCCGCATCCGGAGGGCTACGCCTCGACCGCCGAGCTGGTGCAGGGGATCAAGCGGATCGGCGACTTCAAGGTCTCGGTCTCGGCCTATCCCGAGAAGCACCCCGAGGCCTCCTCACTGGAGGCCGACATCGACGCCCTGAAGGCCAAGGTCGATGCCGGCGCCGATCAGGCGATCACCCAGTTCTTTTTCGAGAACGAGATCTACCTGCGCTACCTGGAGAAGGTCCGGGCCGCCGGGATCACGATCCCGATCATCCCGGGCATCCTGCCGGTGCAGAACTTCAAGCAGGCGGCGAACTTCGCCCGCCGCACCGGCGCCTCTGTGCCCTACTGGCTGGCTGCCCGGTTCGAGGGGCTGGAGGACGACGTCGAGACCCGCCGCCTCGTCGCCGGCGCGGTGGCGGCCGAGCAGGTCCTCGACCTCGTGGACGAGGGCGTCAACGACTTCCACTTCTACTCGATGAACCGCTCGGATCTCGTCTACGCGATCTGCCACCTGCTCGGCCTGCGCGCGCAGGCGCCGAAGCTGGCGGCCGCGAAGGCGGCTTGAATGAAGACTGTCTCGTAAGCACGCCGCTCCGTCATCGCGAGCGCAGCGAAGCGACCCAGGGCAGCGCGACATCGGTTAGCGTGGCGCAGCTGGATTGCTTCGCTCGGCTCGCAAAGACGGATTGTGTCTGAGCCAAAGGCCCGGGCACGCAAGAGACCGAACATCCCACCCTCCACCTCAGGATGAGGTGATCTGACAGGACGCATGATGACTGCTTTTGCCCCCGTCGACGGCACCGAGATCGCCCAGGCCCTGCGCCAGCGCGCGGCGGAAAAGATCCTCGTCCTCGACGGGGCGATGGGCACGGTGATCCAGCGGCTGAAATACTCGGAAGAGGATTTCCGCGGCGACCGGTTCAAGGACCACGGCCACGATCAGAAGGGCAACAACGACCTGCTGATCCTGACCCAGCCCGACGCGATCCGGCAGATCCACCTCGACTACTTCCTGGCCGGCGCCGACGTCTGCGAGACCAACACCTTCTCGGGTACGACCATCGCCCAGGCCGATTACGGCATGGAATCGATCATCCACGAGTTGAACGCCGAGGGTGCCCGGCTCGCCCGCGAGGCGGCCAAGCTCGCCGCGGCGAAGGACGGCCGCCGCCGCTTCGTGGCCGGCGCCATTGGCCCGACGAACCGCACCCTGTCGATCTCGCCGGACGTGAACAACCCGGGCTTCCGGGCGGTGACCTTCGACCAAGTGAAGCAGGCCTATGTCGAGCAGGTCCGCGGCCTGATCGACGGCGGCGCCGAGCTGATCCTGATCGAGACCATCTTCGACACGCTGAACGCCAAGGCCGCGGTGGCGGCGGCGTGGCAGGTCTTCGACGAGACCGGCATTCGCCTGCCGATCCAGATCTCCGGCACGATCACGGACCTCTCGGGCCGCACCCTGTCGGGCCAGACCCCGGCGGCCTTCTGGCACTCCCTGCGCCATTCCGAGCCGCTGACCTTCGGCCTCAACTGCGCACTGGGCGCCCGCGAGATGCGCGGCCACATCGCCGAGCTGTCGCGGATCTGCGACACGCTGGTCTGCGCCTACCCGAATGCCGGTCTGCCCAACGAGTTCGGCCTCTACGACGAGAGCCCGGAGGCAATGGGCAAGCTGGTCGGTGAGTTCGCCGAATCCGGCCTCGTCAACATGGTCGGCGGCTGCTGCGGCACCACCCCGGACCACATCCGGGCCATCGCGGAGGCGGTCGCCGGCAAGGCGCCGCGGCCGATCCCCGAGCTGCCGCGCCTGATGCGGCTGTCGGGCCTCGAACCCTTCGTGCTCACGCAGGAAATCCCCTTCGTGAACGTCGGCGAGCGCACGAACGTCACCGGCTCGGCCAAGTTCCGCAAGCTCATCACCAACGGCGACTACGCGGCGGCGCTGGACGTCGCCCGCGATCAGGTCGCGGCCGGCGCCCAGGTGATCGACGTGAACATGGACGAGGGCCTGCTCGACTCGCAGAAGGCGATGGTCGAGTTCCTGAACCTCGTCGCCGCCGAGCCCGACATCGCCCGGGTGCCCGTGATGGTCGATTCCTCGAAGTTCGAGGTGATCGAGGCCGGGCTGAAGTGCATCCAGGGCAAGCCGATCGTGAACTCGATCTCCATGAAGGAGGGCGAGGAGAAGTTCATCGAGGCCGCCAAGGTCTGCCGCTCCTACGGCGCCGCCGTGGTGGTGATGGCCTTCGACGAGCAGGGGCAGGCGGACAGCTACGAGCGCAAGGTCGAGATCTGCACCAAGGCCTACCGGATCCTGACCGAGCAGGTCGGCTTCCCGCCCGAGGACATCATCTTCGATCCGAATATCTTTGCCGTTGCCACGGGTATCGAGGAACACAACCCGTACGGCGTGGCCTTCATCGAGGCGACCCGGACGATCCGCGAGACCCTGCCGCACGCCCACATCTCGGGCGGCGTCTCGAACCTGTCCTTCGCGTTCCGCGGCAACGAGCCGGTGCGCGAGGCGATGCACGCCGTGTTCCTGTTCCACTGCATCAAGGCCGGCATGGACATGGGCATCGTCAATGCCGGCCAGCTCGCCGTCTACGACGAGATCCCGGCCGAGCTGCGCGAGTTGTGCGAGGACGTCGTCCTCAACCGCCGCGACGATTCCACCGAGCGCTTGCTGGAAGCCGCCGAGCGGTTCAAGTCCGGCGCCTCGGCGCAGGCCAAGGCCGCCGACCTGTCCTGGCGCGAGGCGCCGGTGGAGAAGCGCATCGAGCACGCGCTGGTCAACGGCATCACCGAGTACATCGTGGCCGACACCGAGGAGGCGCGGGCTGCCGCCGAGCGTCCGCTCCACGTCATCGAGGGCCCGTTGATGGCCGGCATGAACGTGGTCGGCGACCTGTTCGGCTCCGGCAAGATGTTCCTGCCGCAGGTGGTGAAGTCCGCCCGCGTGATGAAGCAGGCGGTCGCCTATCTCGAGCCGTTCATGGAGGAGGAGAAGCGCGCCAACGGCGGCGACGGCAAACGCCAGGCCGCCGGCAAGGTGCTGATGGCGACGGTGAAGGGCGACGTCCACGATATCGGCAAGAACATCGTCGGCGTCGTGCTGGCCTGCAACAACTACGAGATCATCGATCTCGGCGTGATGGTACCGGCCGCGAAGATCCTGGAGACCGCCAAGCGCGAGCAGGTCGACATCGTCGGCCTGTCGGGCCTGATCACGCCGTCGCTGGACGAGATGGTCCATGTCGCGGGCGAGATGGAGCGCGAGGGCTTCGACGTGCCGCTGCTGATCGGCGGTGCCACCACCAGCCGCGTCCACACGGCGGTGAAGATCCACCCGGCCTACGCCAAGGGTCAGGCGGTCTACGTCACCGACGCAAGCCGCGCGGTCGGCGTGGTGTCGAGCCTGATCTCGAAGGAGACCCGCGGGCCCACGATCGAGAAGGTCCGGGCCGAGTACGCCAAGGTGGCGGACGCCCACAGGCGCTCGGAGGCCGACAAGCAGCGCCTGCCGCTCGCCAAGGCGCGGACCAACGCCTTCAAGATCGACTGGTCGGGCTACAAGCCGGCGAAGCCCACCTTCACCGGCACGCGGGTCTACGGCTCCTACGAGGTCGCCGACCTCGTGCCCTACATCGACTGGACGCCGTTCCTGCAGACCTACGAGTTCAAGGGCCGCTTCCCGGCGCTCCTGGACGACCCCGAGCAGGGCCCGGCCGCCCGCGCCCTCTACGAGGACGCGCAGGCGATGCTGAAGCAGATCGTGGAGGAGCGCTGGTTCAACCCGAAGGCGGTGATCGGCTTCTGGCCGGCCAACAGCGTCGGCGACGATATCGCGCTCTACACCGGCGAGAGCCGGTCGGAGCGGCTCGCCACCTTCCACGGCCTGCGCCAGCAGCTCTCGAAGCGCGACGGCCGGTCGAACACCTGCCTGTCGGACTTCGTGGCGCCGTCCGAGACCGGGATCGCCGACTATGTCGGCGGCTTCGTGGTCACGGCCGGCCTGGAGGAGGTGCGGATCGCCGAGCGCTTCGAGCGGGCCAACGACGATTACCGGGCGATCCTCGTGAAGGCGCTCGCCGACCGCATCGCCGAAGCCTTCGCCGAGCGGATGCACGAGCGGGTGCGCAAGGAGTTCTGGGGCTACGCTTCCGACGAGGCCTACGGGCCCGAGGAACTCGTTCTGGAGAACTACGACGGCATCCGCCCAGCCCCGGGCTACCCGGCCCAGCCCGACCACACCGAGAAGACCACGCTGTTCGACCTGCTCAAGGCGGAGAGCCGGATCGGCGTGAAGCTCACCGAGTCCTACGCGATGTGGCCGGGCTCGTCGGTCTCGGGGATCTACATCGCCCACCCGGAGGCGCATTATTTCGGCGTCGCCAAGGTGGAGCGGGATCAGGTCGAGGATTACGCCGCCCGCAAGGGGATGGATGTCCGCGAGGTCGAGCGCTGGCTCGGGCCGATCCTGAACTACGACCCGGCGCGGTACCTGCCGCAGGCGGCGGAGTAGGTTCGGGCACCGTCGTCATCGCGAGCGCAGCGAAGCGAGCCAGGGCAGCGCGACATCGGTCGGCGTGGCGCCCCTGGATTGCTTCGCTCCGCTCGCAAGGATTGCGGGGGTCAGAACCGCCGATCCAACCTCAGCAGGTCGCAGCACCCCGCGTGTTCACGTACAGCGAATAGACCGAGTGTGAGGCCGTCATCAGCAGCAGGTTGCGGTTGAGTCCGCCAAAGCACAGGTTGGCGCAGCGCTCCGGCAGGCGGATCCGGCCGATCAGCTTGGCCTGCGGCGAGAGCACGATGACCCCGTCCTCGGCCTCGCTCATCCCCCAGCCGCACCAGAGGTTGCCGTCGACATCGACCCGGAACCCGTCCGGCGTGCCGGTGCCGGCATCGTAGAAGACGCGGCCGTTGGCGGTCTTCGTGCCGTTCTCGACCACGTCGTAGACGCGGATCAGGCGGTTCGGCTTCGCCCGCGCCTCGATGACGTACAGCTTCGACTCATCGGGCGAGAAGCAGAGCCCGTTCGGCCCCGCCACGCCCTCGACCACCACGCTGGCCTGCCCCGTCCTGGGGTCGATCCGGTAGACGTTGCCGGGAAGCTCCGGCGCGGCCATCGCCTCGTGCGGGTTCGGCCCGAAGGCCGGGTCGGTGAACCAGACCGCGCCGTCGGAATGGCAGACCACGTCGTTGGGCGAATTCAGCGGCTTGCCGTCGAACCGGTCCATCAGCGTGGTGATGCTGCCGTCATGCTCGGTCCGGGTGACGCTGCGGGTCCTGTGCTGGCAGGTGACCAGCCGGCCCTGCCGGTCGCGGGTGTTGCCGTTGGCGTAGTTCGACGGCTTGCGGAACACCGAGAGCGCGCCGGACGCCTCCTCCCACTTCATGATCCGGTCGTTGACGACGTCGCTGAACAGCAGCGCCCCCATGTCGCCGAACCAGACCGGCCCCTCGGCCCAGCGGAAGCCCGTGGCGACCCGCTCCACCGTCGCGGAGGCGAGGCGGTACTTGGCGAAGGCCGGGTCGAGGATCTCGACGGCCGGGTCCGGCACCCGCTGCGACGGCTCCCAGCCGGCCCCGGCCGCCCGCGCGGCGCCGAGCACGGCCGCGCCGGCGAGCAGGCCTCTGCGCGCGATCATCGTCATGGTACCTCCCTGTGGTGAGGGGTCGCCGCTCTCCGGCGGCTCACCCGATCAGTGGATCTCGGGTTCCGGGATGCCGCCCGCGCCTTCGAGGAAATCGAAGTCGCAGCCCTCATGGGCCTGCCGCACGTGCTGGGCGAACAGCCGGTTGTAGCCTCGCGGATAGGCCCGGTCCGGCGGCCGGAACGCCGCCACGCGCGCCGCGATCTCGGCGTCGTCCACGTGCAGGTGGATGCGCCGGCCGGGCACGTCCACCGTGATGAGGTCGCCGTTGCGGACCGCCCCGAGCGGCCCCCGGCCGCCGATTCCGGCGCGACGTGCAGGATGCAGGCGCCGTAGCTCGTGCCGCTCATCCGCGCGTCCGAGATGCGGACCATGTCGCGCACGCCCTGCCGCAGCAGGACCTTGGGGATCGGCAGCATGCCCCATTCCGGCATGCCGGGTCCGCCGATCGGGCCGGCATTGCGCAGGATCATCACGTGGTCGGGGGTGACGTCGAGGTCGAGGTCGTTCACCGCCGCGCTCATGGCGTCATAATCGTCGAAGACCAGCGCCGGGCCGGTATGCTGCAGGAAGCGCGGATCGGCCGCCGGCGGCTTGATCACGCAGCCGTCGGGGGCGAGGTTGCCGTACAGGATCGCGGTCCCGCCGGTCGACACGATCGGCTGGTCCAGCGGGCGGATCACGTCGTCGTTGTAGACGCGGCTTCCGGCGAGCCCGTCGCCGACCGTGCCGCCGGTGACCGAGCGGGCGTCCAGGTGGAGGAGGGGGGCAAGACGCGCCATCAGGGCGCGGATGCCGCCCGCGATGTGGAAATCCTCCATCAGCCACGCACCTGAAGGCCGGAGGTTCGCGATCACCGGCACCCGCTGGGCGACCTCGTCGAACTCGGTGAGCTTCACCGGGATGCCGGCCCGGCCCGCCATGGCGACGAGGTGGATCATCGCGTTGGTCGAGCCGGCGAGCGCGTTGTGGACCACCAGGGCGTTGTCGATGGAACGCCGGTCGAGGATGTCGGAGGGCTTCAGGTCCTCCCAGATCATCTCGACGATGCGCCGGCCGCAGGCGCCGGCCATGCGGGGATGGTCGGCATCCGCCGCCGGGATCGAGGCCGCACCCGGCAGGCTGAGCCCCATCGCCTCGGTGATCGCCGTCATGGTCGAGGCCGTGCCCATGGTCATGCAGGTGCCGGCCGAGCGGGCGATGCCCGCCTCCATGTCGTTCCACTCCTGCGTGGTGATGGTGCCGGCCTCCTTCTCGGCCCAGTACTTCCACACGTCCGAGCCCGAGCCGAGGATGGTCCCGCCGAAATGGCCGCGCATCATCGGGCCCGCCGGCAGGAAGATCATCGGCAGGTTCATGGAGATGCCGCCCATCACGGTGCCGGGCGTGGTCTTGTCGCAGCCGCCCATCAGCACCGCGCCGTCGACCGGATGCTGGCGCAGCAGCTCCTCCACCTCCATGGCGAGGAGGTTGCGGTAGAGCATCGTGGTCGGCTTCACGAAGTTTTCCGACAGCGACAGCGCCGGCAATTCGATCGGGAAGCCCCCCGCCTGCCAGACCCCGCGCTTCACGTGTTCGACGCGGGCCTTGAAGTGCTGGTGGCAGGGGTTGATGTCGCTCCAGGTGTTGATGATGCCAACCACCGGCTTGTCGGTGAAGTCGGCGCGCTCGTAGCCCATCTGGAGCATCCGCGAGCGGTGGCCGAAGCTGCGCAGATCGGTGGCGCCGAACCAGCGCTGGCTGCGCAGCGCGCCCAGCGTCTTCTTGCGCGCGGTCATCGCGATCTCTCCGGTCTCACGCGTTCCGGCGGCCAGGACGGACCGCAGCGGGTTCCGATCGTTTCGGGGAATCGTCCCGCACTCAGCGGCCGGTCCGCTTCCGCCACGCGGCGAAGTCGGCCAGGCTCTGGTCATCGGTGGCCGGGTAGAGGCCGAGGATCGAGCGGCCCTTGCGGACCTCCTCGGTGACGAAATCCTCGTAGGCGGTCATCTTGACGGCCTCATCGGCGACCGCGTCGGCGAGGTGGGCCGGGATCACCGCGACGCCGTCGCCGTCGCCCACGATGACGTCGCCGGGGAAGACCGGGGCGTCGCCGCAGCCGATGGGCACGTTGATGTCGATGGCCTGATGGATGGTGAGGTTCGTCGGCGCCGAGGGCCGCGCGTGGTAGCTCGGCATGTCGAGGGCGGCGATCTCGTCGGCATCGCGGAACCCGCCGTCGGTCACCAGCCCGGCGCAGCCGCGCACCATCAGGCGGGTCGCCAGGATCGAGCCCGCGGAGGCGGCGCGCGCGTCCTTGCGGCTGTCGATCACGAACACGGCGCCCGGCGGGCACTCCTCCACGGCCTTGCGCTGCGGGTGCGCCCGGTCGCGGAACACCGTGATGGGGTTCAAATCCTCCCGGGCCGGCATGTAGCGCAGGGTGAAGGCCTCGCCGACCATGGTGGCGCCACCCTTCCTGAGGGGCAGGACACCCTGGATCATCTGGTTGCGGAAGCCGCGCTTGTAGAGCGCGGTCATCAGCGTCGCCGTGCTGACGGTCTTCAGCTTGGCGTGCGTCTCCGGGGACAGGCCGGGCATCCGCATCTCCTCCCGAACGTCGCGCCGATCGTCTCGCCGCCGCGGACCGGACCGTCGAGGGTCCGGGCCGGCAAGTCCGGCCCGGCAGGGCCCCGACTGCGCGCCGACTGATATCTCAGGGCTTGAATAACCCTCCGATCGGATCCAGTGTCAACTCCAGGACGTATGGCCCACGAAGCAACGGGACGCTCCGAGACCGACGAGGACTGTGTTGGCCGGCCCTAGATCTGTCGCGGCTGACGTGGACATCGGCACCCTGGTGCCGAGCCCGCGGCCGGCGCGCTCCCTGGCGGAGACCGCCTACGACGCCATCGAGCAGATGATCATCAGCAGGCGCCTGAAGCCGGGCGCGATGGTGTCCGAGGGCGAACTCGGCGAGGAACTGGCCCTGGGGCGCACCCCGGTCCGCGAGGCGCTGGCGCGCCTGAAGACGATCGGCTTCGTCGAGGTCCATCCGCGCCGGGGCGTGCTCGTCACGCAGGTCGACATCATCAAGCATCTCGAACTCCTCGAGGTCCGCCGGCCCCTCGACGAGACGGTGGCGCGCTGCGTCATCGCGCGCGGCTCCGCCGACGACATGGCGGCGCTGCAGCGCTGCATCGCCGCCCTGCTGGCCGCCGCTGACGGGCGGGACCGCGAGGCGTATTTCCGGATCAAGCGCGCGCTCCACGAGGCGCTCGTCGGGGCGGCCTACAACCCGACGCTGACCGGCACCATGGCGGCGCTCCACGCTCAATCCCGGCGGTTCTGGTACACCTACGAACCGACCGCGAGCTTCCTGGACTGCGCCCGGATCCACGCGCAGATCGTGGCCGCGATCGCGGCGCGGGATCCGGAACCGGCGCTGGCCGGGATCGGGACGCTGTTCGACTTTCTCGACCAGATGACACGCAAGGCCCTCGACCGGCGGCCCCTCGTCTGACAGGTTGACGGCCGAGGGTGCGCCTCTATCCTCGACTGGGATATCAGGTGTATCCCAGACGCGACCGGACGCGCGGCGCGCCGTCCCGCGATCGCGCCGGGCCGGCAGAGGCCAGGGAGGATCAGCTTGAGCGCATCGCTCCAACGCACCGGCGCACAGGTGCTCGTCGATCAGCTGCGCGCGCAAGGGGTCGCGCGCGTCACCTGCGTTCCCGGCGAGAGCTACCTCGCGGTGCTCGACGCCCTGCGCGACAGCGGCATCGACGTGCTGGTCTGCCGTCAGGAGGGCGGAGCCGCCATCATGGCGGAGGCCGCCGGCAAGCTCACCGGGCGCCCCGGCATCTGCTTCGTCACCCGCGGTCCCGGCGCCACCAACGCTTCGGCCGGAATCCACATCGCCCGCCAGGATTCGACGCCGATGATCCTGTTCGTCGGGCAGATCGCCCGGCGGATGCGCGACCGGGAGGCGTTCCAGGAGGTCGATTACCGGCAGATGTTCGGCGCGATCGCCAAGTGGGCGGTGGAGATCGACGACGCCGCCCGCATCCCCGAGATCCTCGCCCGGGCCTTCCGGGTGGCGATGCAGGGCCGGCCGGGGCCCGTCGTGGTGGCCCTGCCGGAGGACATGCTTGACGACGCCGTCGCGGTCGCGGACGCGCCGCGCGTCGTCCCGGCCGCGCCGGCCCCGTCACCGGGCGACGCGGAGCGCCTGCGGGCGATGCTGGCGGAGGCGCGGCGGCCCGTGGCGCTCCTCGGCGGCTCGCGCTGGACGCCAGAGGCCGTCGCCGCCCTGGCAGCCTGGGCGGAGCGCCACGACGTGCCCGTGGCGGTCTCGTTCCGGCGGGCGCAGCTCTTCCCCGCCGACCACCCGAACTTCGCCGGCGAGCTCGGGATCGGACCCAACCCGGCACTGCTCGCCCGGATCAAGGAGTCCGACCTGCTGCTCATGGTGGGCGGCCGCCTGTCCGAGATGCCGGCGCAATCCTACGGCCTGCTCGGCATCCCCGATCCCGGTCTGCCGCTGGTTCACGTCCATCCCGACGCGGGAGAGCTCGGCCGGGTCTACCAGCCGGCGCTGGCGATCGAGGCCGCGCCCGAGACCTTCTGCGCGGCCGTGCCGGATTTCGAGACCACGGGCCGCGGGCGCGCCGCCGAGGCCCACGCCGCCTATCGCGCGTGGTCGGAGGCTCCGGAGCCGAAGCCGGGGGCGTTCCAGTACGGCGAAGCCATCACGTGGCTGCGCGGGCGCCTGCCGCCCGACGCGGTGATCTGCAACGGCGCCGGCAACTTCGCCACCTGGGTCCACCGCTACTACCGGTTCCGCGCCTTCGGCACACAGCTCGCGCCGACCTCGGGCTCGATGGGCTACGGCCTGCCGGCCGCCGTGATGGCCAAGCGCAGCCATCCCGATCGGATCGTCGTGGCGCTCGCGGGCGACGGCGACGTGATGATGACCGTGCAGGAATTCGCCACCGCGGTGCAGTACGGGATCGCCGTCGTGGTGGTCGTCCTCGACAACGGCATGTACGGCACGATCCGCATGCATCAGGAGCGCGAGTATCCGGGACGCGTCTCGGCGACCGAGCTGCGCAATCCCGACTTCGCCGCGCTCGCCCGGGCCTGCGGCGGCCACGGCGAGCATGTGGAGCGGACCGACGAGTTCGCCCCGGCCTTCGAGCGCAGCCTCGCCTCGGGCCTGCCCGCGATGATCCACTGCCGCGTCGACCCCGAGGCGCTCACACCGACCATGACCCTCGCGGCGATCCGCGAGAAGGCGCTCGCGGCGCAGCGGGGCTGACCGCGCGCCGCGGGACCGCATCACACGAGAAGGAGCAGCCCATGACCCTGCGCGGCGAGAACCTGATCGGCGCCGAGGCGCGGCGCGGCACCGAGGCGGCCTTCCGGGCTGTCGAGGCCGCCACCGGCGAAGCCCTGGAGCCGGATTTCCCCGGCGCGAGCCTCGCCGACCTCGACCGGGCCTGCGCCCTGGCGGAGGCGGCCTTCGACACCTACCGCGAGACCGACCCGGAGACCCGGGCCGGCTTCCTCGAAGCGATCGCGGCGAACATCCTGGAGATCGGCGACGACCTCGTCACCCGCTGCATGGCCGAGACCGGGCTGCCCCGCCCCCGGATCGAGGGGGAGCGCGCCCGGACCGCGGGCCAGCTGCGCCTGTTCGCCGCCGTGGTGCGCGAGGGCAGCTACGTCGAGGCCCGGATCGACCCGGCCCTGCCGGACCGCAAGCCGCTGCCCCGGCCGGACCTCCGCCTGCGGCGCATCGCGGTCGGCCCGGTGGCGGTGTTCGGGGCCTCGAATTTCCCGCTCGCCTTCTCGGTGGCGGGGGGCGACACCGCCTCGGCCCTGGCGGCCGGCTGCCCGGTGGTGGTCAAGGCGCACCCGGCCCATCCCGGAACCTCGGAACTCGTGGGCCGGGCGGTGCAGAAGGCGGTCGCGTCCTGCGGCCTGCCGGAGGGGGTGTTCTCGCTGGTGTTCGATGCGGGCCAGTCCATCGGACAGGCCCTGGTCGCCGATCCCCGGATCGCCGCGGTCGGCTTCACCGGCTCGCGCCGGGGCGGCACCGCGCTGATGGCGATCGCCGCCGGGCGCCCGGCGCCGATCCCGGTCTATGCCGAGATGAGCAGCATCAACCCGGTCCTGCTGTTCCCGGCGGCGCTCGCCGCGCGGGGCGCCGCGATCGGCAAGGCCTTCGCGGCCTCGCTGACGCTGGGCGCCGGCCAGTTCTGCACCAATCCGGGCCTGATCCTGGCGGTGCCGGGACCGGGCCTCGACGCGTTCCTCGACGCGGCCGCGGCGGCCCTGCGGGAGAGCCCGGCCGCCACCATGCTGACGCCCGGCATCCGGGACGCGTACCGCGCGGGCGTCGACCGGGTCGCGGGCCACGCCGCCGTCACCCGGCTGGCCGAGGGGCCGGAGGGCGCGGCGGCGCAGGGCCGGGCCGCCCTGTTCGCCACCGACGCGGACGCGTTCCTGGCCGACCCCGTGCTTCAGGAGGAGATGTTCGGCGCCTCCGCCCTCGTGGTCCGCTGCCGGGACCTCGCCGCGATGCGCGCGGTGCTGGCCCATCTTGAGGGCCAGCTCACGGCCTCGCTGCACCTCGCGCCAGAGGACCATGCGGCCGCGCGGGAACTCCTGCCGCTCCTGGAGCGGCGGGTCGGGCGCATCCTGGTGGACGGGTTCGGCACCGGCGTCGAGGTGGCGCACGCCATGGTGCATGGCGGCCCGTACCCGGCGACCTCGGACGGGCGCACGACCTCGGTGGGCAGCCTCGCGATCGACCGGTTCCTGCGGCCGGTGAGCTATCAGGACGTCCCCGACGCCCTGCTGCCGGCAGCGCTTCAGGCCGCCAATCCGCTCAAGCTCCCGCGCCGGACCGATGGCATCCCCGACCCGCGCTGAGGAGGCGGGAAGCGGCTCCGCTTCCCGCCTCAACGGCTTGCCAGCCGGTCCCCCGGCGTCTAGAGAGCCCCGGCCCATGGTGGGGCGTCGCCAAGTGGTAAGGCAGCGGTTTTTGGTACCGCCATTCCCAGGTTCGAATCCTGGCGCCCCAGCCAAAGGCTCAAGATTCTCAGCCGGCCGTTGATTCTCCGGCTGTTTTCGGACCCGCCCGGGCCGACCGCTCCGTCCAGGTCCACTCGGGAGGTCCACTCGTCTGGACGGCAGGGATTCCTGCCTTGGCCCGTACTCATCTCCGCCGTCGCCGACAAACGGTCTTTTTTCGCCGTATCATCCCCCACGACCTGCGCCAGCGGTTCGGCCAGCGTGAGATCCTGCGCTCGCTTGGGCACGCCACGCCGGGCGAGGCCCGACGGATGGCGCAACGCCTGTGGGATGGGACAGAGACCTTGTTTAACCTCGTCCGTTTCAATCGGTCGCTCACGCGAGCCGATATCGCCCGGCTCGCGGAGCAGTACCTCGAATCCGAGTCTCTAAAGCACGATGGCTTGCTCGCCACCATCGGGCACTATCCGGAACTCGAGGATCTCCCTCCGTCCGACAGCCCGGCCTCTGAAGACGAGATAGACGACAGCAGCGATCCCGCACCGGACGGTCCCAAGGGGACGCTCAACGACCCGGCCGAATGGAAATTTCTTTATGAGGTTCGGCTAGATGGCCTGCTGCGCGATCGGTCCCTCAACAATTTCGTCTCTGTTCGCGATACCGCGAAGGATCTCGCTGCGCAAAACGGGATCGACCTCGACTCATACCCTCATTCAAACGCGCTGTGCCGCGCACTGCTCGACGCCGATATCACGATCACCGAGGAGAAACTAACCTATCTCCGCGACCGCGTCCTGCCTCATCATCCCCTGCACGCGGCCACGCATCGTGAGGCTGCTCCAGCTCCGCGATCGAGGTCTGACGCGCCTGCTGATCCTTTGCTACGTCACTCTCGCAAATTGTTCAGCGAATGCTGGACGACCTACGGTAGAGATCGGGTGGAAAGCGGTGCTTGGAAGCCATCGATCGAGCTCCAAGCTCAGTCCACCGCACGTTTATTTATTGAAATTTGCGGAGACAAACCGCTCAGTGCCTACGGGCCAGCTGATGCCACGGAATTCAAGCGTTCTTTGCTCGCGCTACCAGCCAACTATGATAAGAACAGAGAATGGCGTGAAATCCGACGCCAACACGGCATTCGCGGCTTGATTGAATACTCCAGGAACAGGTCCGACGTCAGCCGAATAAAACCTCAGACCTTTAACCGGCACCTTGCGGCGTTGTCAGGTATCTGGCGGTGGGCCCAGTCCAACGAAGTGGTCGCCAAGGGTGTGCCGTCAATCTTCGATGACTTGCACATTAACCTGAAGCGCGTGCGAGGACGGCATCACAAGGCCCGGGACGAGCGTCCGGCCTGGAATCATGAAGAACTCGCGGCCGTGCTAAATGCAGATTTATTCTTTGGAATTCGCAGTCGGCGCAGCTGGAAGAAACCAGGTCCCTATCTCCTGCGCGACGAGCGATACTGGGGGATCCTTATTGGGTCTCACAGTGGCATGCGTCGCGGCGAGATATTCCAACTCCGGGTACGACACGTCGTGCGGGATGAAGAGACTGGGATTTGGTACTTCAACCTGATGGAGCGGACCCTCGAACTGAAGGCGGAGGGCAGCGCTCGATGGGTCCCTCTCCATCAAAATCTCCTCAAGCTCGGTTTGATCGAAGCCCTGGTGGACGGACGAGGGGAGGACGAACTGCTCTTGTCGGAAGGCAGAGCGGGCGCCGAGCAGAACGACGTTCTCAATGATGGCGACGAAGCATCTTACGGTAGCGCTTTCGGAAAATGGTTCCAGCGCTTCAAATCACACCACGACGTGCGGAAGGACGTCGTATTTCACTCGTTCCGCCACTCGGCGACCACGCTCATTCTGAATGCTGGAGCTCAGCGAGAATTTGTGGAGGAAGTGATCGGCCACGAGAGCAAAGCCAGACGGTCAGAGATGGAGCGCTATTTCAAAGGCCAGACTCTCATTAAACTTAAAGATGTGATCGATCATCTAGTTTTGCCGATTGACATTGAGAGAATGATTGAGGCGGCACGCACCGTAAAATCGTTCCAGGCGGTACATTCAGGGCGGTAGTGAGCATATCTTGCTTGGAGCAGCCATTCTGATTTCGGCCTCGTCGGGCGCCGCCATTGGTCCTTTTGGCGCCCGACCCGGGTGGCTTTCAGCCTGTCGGCTTTGAAGCACCGAGCTCAAAACGCGGACGTTCGACCCATTGCAGGAACTGGCCAAACGCCGAGAGCGTGTCACGGCATAGCTATTCCGAAGTTCGCGTTGACTCACGAGTTCGTGAGGCTGTAGCTGGGCCATGACGGTTCCCCTCGGGGATCAAAAGGGAACACGGTGAGGGGTCTGCTCCGAAGCCGTGGCTGCCCCCGCAACTGTAAGCGGCGAGTCCTTCACCACCATGTCACTGGGTCACCCCGGGAAGACGGTGCGAGGGCGGCGACCCGCGAGCCAGGAGACCTGCCGTCAGCCGTGGTCACACGCGAAACGCGTCGGGCGGGGTGGTCCTGACGGGTGTCGAGACGGCCGTGCGCCAGCGCGGCTGGCAAGGCCTCGTTCGCGGTGACGTGCCACTGCCGTCCCGAGGTCCTAGGCCCGTGTTTCGTTCAACTTCCCAAAGGCGGCTTTGCGCATGCATCGCGATGCTCGCGCTCGCCCTCCCAGGCGCATCTCCGGCGCTGGCCCAGGGAGACCCGGCCGAGGCAGCAGCGGCCGCTGTAGTTCTTGATCCGCTCTCGGTCGAAGGCAGCTACACCGCCGCGCCGACCTATCAGGTCAGGGATCTCTACAGCGGGACCAAGACCGTGACGCCGCGGCTCTCGCTGCCCCAGCAGGTCGACGTCGTGCCCCAGGAGGTCCTGCGAGACACCGCCGCCACGCGCGTCGAGCGCGCCCTCGACTACGTGCCGGGCGTCAGCAAGCAGAATGACTTCGGAGCCCAGAACCTCGCGCTCTACTCGGTGCGCGGCTTCGCCACCCAGGACATCTTCTTCAACGGCTTCAACATCGCCCGCGGCTACAACGGCGCGCCGGATACCCAGAACGTGCAGTCCATCGAGGTGCTCAAGGGGCCGAGCGGGGCACTCTATGGGCGCAGCGACCCGGGCGGCACCGTCAACATCCTGACCAAGCAGCCCGTGGCCCTGCCCTTCGTCGAGATGGGCACGCTGTTCGGGAGCTTCGGCACGGCGCGCACCACCGTCGACGCCGGCGGACCCCTGAACGAGGAGGGCACCGTCCTCTACCGGTTCAACGGTGCCCTCGCGCGGCAGGATAGCTTCCGCGATTTCGTCGACGGCGACCGCGTCCTGGTCGCGCCCGTGGTGAGTTGGCAGATCAGCCCGGACACCAAGCTCACCGTCGAGGCGCAGTACCTCCGCAACCGCCAGACCTTCGACCGTGGCACCGTCGCGGTGAACAACCGCCTCGGCCTCGTCCCGCGCTCCCGCTTCTTCGGCGAGCCGGGCGACGATTCCGTGTCGGAAGCCAGGATCCTGCAGATCCGGCTCGATCACGCCTTCGACGCCGACTGGCAGCTCAGGGTCGCCGGCCACTTCAACACTGGAAGCCTCACCGGCCTGCAGACAGGTGCGACCGGCCTCCTCGACGACGGACGAACCCTGCTGCGCGAGTTCCGCCGGCACGACTTCACCTGGGGCGTGGCGATCGGGCAGGCCGAGCTCGTCGGGCACTTCGACACCGGGCCGTTCGCCCACACGGTGCTGCTCGGCCTGGAGCACGAGCGCTATAACAGCACCGAGAACCTGCTGCGCTCGACCCCACGGCTCAACCCGTTCGCCATCGACTTGTTCAACCCGGTCTACGGCCAGCCCAAGCCGCCCTTCACCCGGCGCTACAGCGCGAGCGAGAACGTCGGCAACACCGCCGTCTACGTGCAGGACCAGATCGCGCTCAGCCCGGAATGGAAGCTACTCCTCGGCAACCGGACCGACTTCTACAACCAGACCTTCCGCGACAAGGTCGGCAACGAGCGCACGGAGCAGGACCGGACCGGCTTCTCGCCGCGCGCGGGCCTCGTCTACCAGCCGCTGTCCTTCCTCTCGTTCTACGGCAACGTCGCGGCCTCGTTCCGCCCCAACACCGGCTTCGACATCGCGACCCGACCCTTCGCCCCGGAGACCGGCTTCGGCTACGAGGCAGGCGTCAAGCTCGATCTCTTCACCGGCCTGAGCGTGACCGGCGCGGCCTTCCACATCGAAAAGGAGAACGTCCTCACCACCGACCCGCGGGACTTCTTCTTCCAGATCGCCGCCGGGGCCGTGCGCAGCCAGGGCTTCGACCTCAGCTTCGTCGGACAGGTGACCCCCGAGTTCCGGGTGATCGGCGGATACGCCTTCATCGACGCCGCAGTGACCCGCGACGAGGTCCTTCGGGTCGGCTCGCCGCTCCTCAACATCCCGCGCCACTCGGGCAGCCTGCTCGGCGTCTACGAGGTCCAGGCCGGCGACTGGAAGGGCTTCGGCTTCGGCGGCGGCGTCCGGGCCGTCGGCTCGCGTCTCGGGGACAGCGGCAACGAGCGGTTTCGGCTCCCCGGCTACGTACTGACCGATGCCCTGGCCTACTATCGCTACGAGAACCTGCGCTTCGGGCTGAACGTCGATAACATCTTCGACGAGACCTACTACGAGCGCTCCTACAACGCTTTCTGGGTGGGCGTCGGCGAGCCCCGGCGGGTGGCCGTCAGCATGACGGCGCGGTTCTGATGGGCGTGCATCCGGGCACGCTGGAGGCGCCGGCGGAAAAATCGGCCAGGACCGGACGCCTCATCTCCATCGATGCCCTGCGCGGGCTGGTGATGCTGCTGATGCTCGTCGACCACGTGCGGGAGTTCTTCTACCTGCACGCCCAGGTCCGCGATCCCGTGGACCTCGCCGCGACGCCGCCCGACCTGTTCCTAACGCGGGCGGCCTCGCACCTCTGCGCGCCGGTCTTCATCCTGCTCACCGGCCTCTCGGCCCACCTCTATGGGCAGAGGCACGGCAGGCGGGCGACCGCCACCTTCCTGCTCAAGCGCGGTCTGCTCCTGCTCCTGCTGGAGGTGACGCTCGTCAACTTCGCCTGGGCCGGCAGTGTCCGGCCGCCGATCCTGTACCTGCAGGTGATCTGGGTGATCGGCCTGTGCATGGTGGCGCTGGCCGGGTTGCTCTGGCTGCCGCGGGCCGCCCTCGTAGCCGGTGCCCTGGCACTCATGCTCGGCCACAACCTGCTGGACGGTATCGCGATCCGGGCGGACGAACCAGGCTACGTGCTATGGTCGGTCCTGCACCAGCGCGGGATGATCGCGCTGCCCTGGGGCGGGATGGCGCGGACCTCGTACCCGCTCCTGCCCTGGATCGGCGTGATCGCGGCGGGCTACGCCCTCGGGCCGCTCTTCGCCGGCGGGGTCGACGCCGCGCGCCGACGCGCGTGGCTCCTCGGGCTGGGTGCGACCGCCCTGGCCGGCCTCCTAGTCATGCGCGGGCTCAACGGCTACGGCGATCCGACGCCGTGGCAGGCGGGAGCCACGCCGCTCGCCACCGCCCTGTCCTTCGTCAACCTGACCAAGTACCCGCCCTCGGCCGATTTCTTGCTGCTCACGCTCGGGCTCGGCCTCGGCCTGCTGGCGCTGTTCGAGGTTCTAACGCTGCGGCTCCTAGGCGGCCTGCGCGTCTTCGGCGGCGCCCCCCTCTTCTTCTACCTGCTCCACCTCGCGCTGCTCCGCATCCTCTACGATGGCGCGGCGGCGCTCGGCCTCGCCGGAGCGTCGGGACGGGTTGAGGCCGGCTCACCCCTCGCGCTCTGGTTCATCGCAGCCGGCGTCAGCGTTCCTCTCTGGCTCGCGTGCCGCGCCATGGTGCGCCTGAAGCGGGCCTCGACATCGCCGGTCCTGAGCTACCTGTAGCGCGTGGGGACGTCAGCCGCGGCCTTAGACACTGCGAGCGTTCAGACTCCTGATTGGAGGTAGCCACACGTCGCCGTTCGGACACACCCATGGGATGAAGGAAGTCGTTCAAACGTAAAACGAGAGTCGAGCCTTGACGGTCAACTGAGCCCGAATGCTAAGCCTTGCTCGACGGTTCCCCTTGGGGATCAAAAGGGAACGTGGTGAGGGGCCAACCCCGAAGCCACGGCTGCCCCCGCAACTGTAAGCGGCGAGCCCAGCACCACCGCGTCACTGGATGCGTGTCATCCGGGAAGACGGTGCAAGGGCGATGACCCGTGAGCCAGGAGACCTGCCGTCAGTCGTGGTCACACGCGAAACGCGTCGGGCGGGGTGTCCTGACGGGTGTCGAAGCGCTGGGCTCGGGCCAGGCGCGGCGACGTCATTCGCGGTGACGTGCCACTGCCGCCGTCGAGGCTTCTGTGTCCCGTCGTTCTCTTCGCGCCATGCTCGCGATTTCCGGTTGCAGCCTTGCGCTGTCGACCACTTCCTTTGCCCAGGACCGTTTTACCCAGGCCGCTTCCACCTCCGAGACGACGTTGGAGGAAATTTCGGTCACCTCGGAAACGGGAGCCGCGAAGCCGCAAACCGCACCTGCCGCCAGCGCCGGATATGTCGGCGGTGTCACGGGGATCGGTGGCTCGTTGCTCAGCGTAGACTCGGCCAGCGCCGGGATCCTGACCGGGGCGCAGGTCAACAACCGACCCGTCACACGCCCCGGCGAGGTGCTAGAGGCCGTCCCGGGGCTCATCGTCACGCAGCACTCGGGCGAGGGCAAAGCCAATCAGTTCTTCCTGCGCGGCTTCAACCTCGACCACGGCACCGACATCGCCCTGTTCCTCGACGGCATGCCGCTCAACATGCGCACCCACGCCCACGGCCAGGGCTACGCCGACATCAACTTCCTCATCCCCGAGCTTGTCGGTGCCGTGGAGTTCCACAAGGGGCCGTATTTCGTCCGCGACGGCGACTTCGCCTCCGCAGGTTCGGTGCGCATCGATTACCTCGACAGCATGCCGAAGAACCTCGCGCTCACCTCCATCGGCTCATTCGGCTACAAGCGCGCCCTGTCCATCGCCTCGGTGCCGCTCGCAGAGGGCAATCTCTTGGTCGCCGCCGACGCGCAGGTCTACGACGGGCCGTGGGTCGTGCCGGATGCCCTGCGCAAGATCAGCACGGTGGCCCGCTACAGCCAGGGTACCGCGCTCAACGGCTTCTCCGTCACCGGCATGGCCTACGCGTCCCGCTGGACGGCCACCAACCAGATCCCGGAGCGGGCGGTGGCCGAGGGGCTGATCAGCCGCTACGGCACGATCAACCCGACCGACGGTGGTGACACCTCTCGGTTCTCCCTGTCGGGACGGTTCAGCGCCACGGACGACACCGGCGTGACGCGGGCCTCCGCCTACGTGATCCGCTCCCAGCTCAACCTGTTCAACGACTTTACCTACTTCCTGAACGACCCGGTCAACGGCGACCAGTTCCACCAGCTCGACCAACGGATCATCGGCGGCGGCGAGGCCCTGCACATCTTCCAGGGCGACCTCTTCGGCCTGCCCATGGAGAACGAGATCGGCGTCCAGACCCGCACGGACTCGATCCGGGTCGGCCTGTTCAACACGACGAACCGGCAGTTCCGCTCGGGCGTGCTCGACGATCGGGTGCTGGAGACGAGCGGGGCGTTCTACTTCGACAACCGGGTGCGATGGACCGACTGGCTGCGCACCAGCGTCGGCTTCCGAGCCGATGGCTACTACGCGAGCGTCGTCTCCGACACGCCCGCCAATTCTGGGAAGGCGCGGGACGCCATCGTGAACCCGAAGCTCGGCCTCGTCCTGGGCCCGTGGTTCGACACCGAACTCTACGTGAACTACGGCGGCGGCTTCCACTCGAACGACGTGCGCGGCGTGACCGCCACCGTCGATCCGACGTCGTCGCTGTTCAACACCACACGCTCGCCATTCCTCGTGCCCTCCACGGGCTACGAGATCGGCCTGCGCAACCGCTCCATCGCCGGGCTGGAGACGAGCCTCGCCCTGTTCCGGCTCGACTTCGCATCGGAGAACCTGTTCCAGGGCGACACCGGCACGACCGAACCGAGCCGCCCGACCCGCCGCTTCGGCGTGGAATGGACCAACCGCTACGCGGTGACGTCATGGCTCTCGCTGGAGGGCGACCTGACCATCACCAATGCCCGCTTCTCTGACTACGACCCGGTGGGCAACCGGGTCCCGGAAGCTCCCACCACCATCGCCTCGGCGGGCATCACATTCGGCGAGCCGCTCGGCTGGTTCGGCTCCCTGCGCTTCCGTTACTTCGGGCCACGGCCGCTGATCGAGGACAACTCCATCCGCTCGCGCCCGACCGCGCTCTTCAACGGCCGGGTTGGCTACGCCTTCGAGAACGGCGTCAGCGTCTCCCTGGACGTATTGAATCTGACGAACAGCAAATCCGACCAGATCACCTACGCCTACGTCTCGCGCTTGCCTGGCGAGCCCGCCGAGGGGCTGATCGACCGAGTGTTCCACCCGGTCGAGCCCACCGCCGTGCGCCTCACCATCGCCGGACGGTTCTGATGCCTCGTCATCGATCCGGCGTCATCGCGAACGCCTCCGCGAAGCGCGCGATACCGGCTCTGGTCGGTGATGGCGCCCGACCCAAACGATGCGGCGATGCCGGACGGAGTGCTTCGATGGCTCGGGCGCATCGCTACGTCGTCGGCATGATGCCCCTGCTGGAAGCCATCATGCGAGACCAGGGGCGCTCCGCCCAGGCCGTCGCGACTGAACTGACGCGCCGTGCCGTGCAAAAGCCGCGCGGCGGGGTGATCTGGACATCGGCAGACGCGCAAAGGCTCCTGCGCCGCTCAAGCATTGGCCGGGAGGTGCATCGACCCGGTGGGCAGGCGGGAGACGGGGCCCCGGCAAGCCGCCGTGGCGTGGCCGTGGCAAGGTCGGACGGATAGGGGATGATAAAAGGGATGGTCCTATCCAAAGACGCAGCACCCGGCGTCGTCCGGCGCCGTATCGGTCTGCTCTACCTCGTCCTGATTGCGGCCAACATCGCGGCTTGGTCCTGGGCCTATAGCCTGTTCGCGGGGCAGCCGGCCCTGCTCTCGACCGCGCTGCTGGCCTACGTCTTCGGGCTACGGCACGCGGTCGATCCCGACCACATCGCCGCCATCGACAACGTCACCCGCAAGCTGATGCAGGCGGGCCAGCGGCCGGTCTCGGTCGGCTTCTGGTTCGCGCTCGGCCATTCCACCGTCGTGGTGGTGGCCGCGGCCGCGGTGGCGCTGGCCGCGACCAGCCTGATCACGGCCTCGGAAGGCTACCGGGAACTCGGCGGCCTGATCGGCACCGGCGTCTCGGCCGCCTTCCTCATCCTTATCGGCTTGGTCAATCTCGTCGTCCTCGTGGGCGTCTGGCGCGCGTTCCGACAGGTGCGGCGCACCGGCCGCTACGTCGAGGCCGACCTCGACATGCTGCTCGCCAACCAGGGCGTGCTCGCCCGGATCCTGCGGCCGCTATTCCGCCTCGTGACGCGCTCCTGGCACATGTACCCGCTGGGCCTGCTCTTCGCGCTCGGCTTCGACACCGCCACGGAGGTGAGCCTCTTCGGGCTCTCGGCCGCTCAGGCGAGCCAGGGCACAGACCTCTGGACGATCCTTGTCTTCCCGGCCCTGTTCACCGCTGGGATGACCCTGATCGACGCGACCGATGGCGTGCTGATGCTCGGCGCCTACAGCTGGGCCTATGTCCAGCCCATGCGGAAGCTGTTCTATAACCTCACCATCACTCTGGTCTCGGTGGCTGTCGCGCTGGTGGTCGGCACGCTGGAGGCGCTAAACCTCCTGGCGGACAAGCTCAACCTCCAGGGCTGGTTCTGGCAACGGGTGGCCGCGATCAACGACCATTTCGGCGTGCTGGGTTTCGGCATCGTCGGCCTCTTCGCGGCGGCGTGGCTCCTGTCGTTCCTGATCTACCGCCTCGGCCGGTTCGACCGTATCGACGTAAGACCTGCAGATGCTCCCTGACCACTCACGGGCACCTCTTAGGACAACGACCGATCCGTCCCGGAAGACACACGACTCAACAACCTGTTTTCATGCGTTGACGGATAGAGACACCGCAGCCTAGCTTGAACGGGACGGTTCCCCTCGGGGATCAAAAGGGAACGTGGTGAGGTCACGCCCGTGAGGGCTCGGCCGATGCCGCGGCTGCCCCCGCAACTGTAAGCGGCGAGTCCTTCATCACGACGTCACTGGGCGGCCTCGCCCGGGAAGACGATGAGAGGGCGACGACCCGCGAGCCAGGAGACCTGCCGTCAGCCGTGGTCACACGCGGAGCTTGCCGGGCGGGGTGTCCTGGGAGGTGTCGCGGCGCCGTGGTTCCCTTGAGGACGCGGCCGCCGAGGCCTCGTTCGCGGTGACGTGCCACAGCCGTCCCCCGAGGCCGTCCCGTGTCCTGCTTCATCTCTCCCGCGCTCAGGCGTGCGCTCGTTTCGTCCTGCATCGGCAGCGTGGTTCTCTCCGCCTCGCCGGTCCTGGCCCAGCAGGTGGCCGCTCCCTTCGCCGATGCCCCCCGGCAAGCGGCTGCGGCCGAGGCGGCGGTCAGCCTCTCCGAGATCTCGGTTTCCGCTACCGGACTGCCGACGCCCATCGCCGCCACGGGATCGAGCGTCACGGTCCTGACCGACCGCGTGCTCGAAGACCAGCAGCGGCGCACCGTGCCGGACGCCCTGCAACAGGTGCCCGGCCTCAACGTGGTGCAGACGGGCGGCCCCGGCGGGCAGACATCGGTGTTCATCCGCGGCGCGAACTCGAACCAGACCAAGGTCCTGATCGACGGCATCGACGCCACGGACCCCTCGAACTCGAACGGCTCGTTCGACTTCGGTCAGCTGCTGACCGACGACCTCTCTCGCATCGAGGTCCTGCGCGGGCCTCAGAGCGGCCTTTACGGCAGTGACGCCATCGGCGGCGTGATCTCCTTCACGACCAAGCGGGGCGAGGGACCGACGCGCGTGACCCTGCGGACCGAGGGCGGATCGTTCGGCACCTTCAACCAGTTCGGCCGCATCAGCGGGGCGCAGGACGGCTTCGACTACTCCGTGTCGATCCAGCACTTCCGGGCAGCCGCGACGCCCGTCACGCCGCGCGACCTCGTGCCCTTCGGCCGCCCGATCCACCCGAACTACTACGACAACGAGACGGTCTCGGCGAAGCTCGGCTACCAGTTCACCGACACGTTCCGGGTCAACTCGACCACGCGGTTCATCAACTCGCGCCTGCTGTTCACCGGTACGGACTTCAGCACCTTCCCGGCATTTCCGTCCGCGGTCCGCAGCGCCGCCGACGTGCAGCAGCTCTTCACCCGCAACGAGGCCGAATGGACGCCCATCGTCGGCTTTCACAACATCTTCGCGATCAACTACTCGAACCTGTTCAACCGCCAGCAGCAGAACGAGTACGACCCGTTCGCCATCCAACCGACGACCGGCCTCGGCGAGCGCCTGCGCTACGAGTACCGCGGCGACTACCTTCTCTCGCCCGGCAACCTCGTCCTGTTCGGGGCGCAGCGCGACGAGGAGAGCCTGCTGACGAACGATCCGAACGCGTTCGGTGCCGGCACCCTCAAGGCGCGCAACGGCAACACGGCGGGCTACGGCGAGGTGCAACTGACGCCCTTCGACCGCGCCGCGCTCGTGGCCAACATCCGCCACGACGAGAACGACCAGTTCGGGCCCGCCACCACGTTCCGCGTCGCGCCGAGCTACATCCTGCCCGGCACCGAGACGCGCCTGAAGGGTAGCGTGGGCACGGGATTCAAGGCACCGACCCTCAGCCAGCTCTACCAGAACTTCCCGGCGTCCAACTTCTTCGGCAACCCGAACCTCAAGCCGGAGGAGAGCTTCGGGTTCGACGGCCTCGTCGTGCCGCATCTGATGCGGCCACTCGTCGGGTCTCGTCCTGGGGCATGCCTGCTGCCGAGCGGCCTCGCGGGGGCGGTGCTGGTCCTCGCGGCGGATATCGGCGTGCGCCTGCTTGCCACCCGGCCGGAACTCAAGCTCGGCGTGGTGACCGCTCTGGTCGGGGCGCCGTTCCTGATCGTGTTGCTTCTGCGCAGCCGTGGGAGGCGGGCATGAGCCTCGGGCTGCAGGATGCCCTGGTGACGCTGGATGGCCGGACCATCCTCTCGGACATCGGTCTGATCTTACAGCCTGGCCGCTTCGTCGGGCTGGTGGGCCCGAACGGGGCCGGCAAGACCACGCTCCTTCGCGTCCTGGCGGGGCTGATTACCCCAAGCCACGGCCAAGCCAACCTCGAAGGCCGTCCGCTGGCCGGCATGGGCCGCGACGAACGGGCTCGCCACATAGCCGCCCTGTTCCAGGGTGCGGGGGTCGGCTGGCCGATGACGGTCCGCGAGATCGTGGCGCTCGGACGGCTGCCGCACCGCCGGGCCTTCGCATCCCCGACCGACGCCGACGAAGCCGCGGTCGCTCGCGCGATGGCCCGCACCGACATCCTCCATCTCGCCGACCGAGCCGAGCCGACCCTCTCCTCGGGCGAGCGCATGCGCGCGCTGCTGGCCCGGGCGCTCGCGGTCGAGGCGCCGTGGCTTCTCGTCGACGAGCCGGTCACGGCCCTCGACCCGGCGCACCAGCTCGACGCGATGGCGCTGCTTCGGGCCATCGCGCGGGACGGCACCGGTGTCGTCGCCGTGCTTCACGACCTGACGCTCGCTGCCCGGTTCTGCGACCGCATCGTCGTGCTGGCCGATGGCCGCCTCATCGCCGACGGCAGCCCGGAGAAGGCCCTGAGCGATGTCCTGCTCGCCAGGGCGTTCGGCGTCACGGCCGAGCGGGGTTGGGCTTGCGACGGAACACGATACATCCTGCCCTGGGTGCGGTCCGGGGCTCAGACGGAGGAACGCGATGACGTCACCACCACGGACTGACGCGGTTACGACCCTGCTGCGCGAGGCGTTGTCCGACCCCGGCACCGCCTGGAGCCTCGGCAGCTTCGGGGCTATCGCCGAGTTCATGCGCGACCCCGACGAGGCCACGTTGCCGCTGCCGGACGGACGCATGGGTCTTGCAACGGAGCGGGGCGCCATCGCTCTCGCCCCCAGTCCCGACCTGCGTCCGGTGGCCTACGAGACCGCCGTCGCGACCGGCTGGAACCACGCCGTCGCCCTTTGCCTGCCTGAAGCGAGTTGCGCGATGAACCGGCGCGGCGTGGTGACGGAACTCGGTCCCGACCGGGACGCCGCCCGCGAACGGGACCGCAACGCCATCCTGTTCGATCTGGGCCTGGGTCTCTTGGCGGTCGATGCCTGCGTGCGCACGAGCGACCCGGAGGCCATCGCCTGCCTGCGGTCCGGCGTCGGACTGCCGCTGTTCGACCCTGCGAGCCCCATCGGTCGCCAACTCGTGGCGCTGAGCCCCCACCGGGTGTTCCTCGCCCGGGTCGGCCGCATCGAGGTCTATGCCCCGATCCCGGGCCCTGGCGGCACCAGCCCGGAGGGCCCTCACACACACGTCCTGCCCAAGCTCCTGCGCGGCGGTCGCACTCATGCGGCGACCACGCCGATTCCGGCAGGCTGGGTTCCCTGTGCCGGCATTCATCCGGCTCACCCCTACAAGGACATGATGGGCCAGCGGATCGCCTTCGACGTGGTCCGGCACGACGCCTTCCAGACCCTCCTCGACCGGTGGGGTGATCCTGACTTGCTCGCGGCCAAGCGCGGCGGGGACCTCAGCCCGGACAGCCTCGTGTCGAACCGCCACGCGCAGGCTGCCCGCCGTGTCGCCGAGGTCCAGGCGCGCTATCTGCGCGGTGAGACCGTCGAGGCTGACCCCGAGCTCGACGAGGACGAGGACGCCGCCCACCATGCCTGACCCCGCGTTCCATGAATGTTGAGGCACAACCGCGCCGGCAGAGGGTGGTGGGGCTGATCGGATGCCCGGGATCAGGCAAGTCCACCTATGCGCGCCGGTTCTTCGATCCGATGCAGGGCTGGGTGCACCTCACCCTGGACGATCTCCGCCAGACATTCTGGCCGCCGGACCGTCACGTCTACTGGCAGGTCCGACGAACGGACTGGAACGAAGAGGCACGCGGACTCCTCCACGGCACGAAGGTCGCCGCCCTGGACGCGGCCCTGGCGGCGGGGTTCAACGTGGTGATGGCCGACACCCATCTGACCCGCGAGGCGTTCGAAGCCGAGCTTCAAGTCATCGCGCGGCACGGGCTCTCGGTCGAGTGGAAGGTGTTCGACCTGTCCTGGGAGTCACTCCTTGCCCGCAATGAGGCCCGTGGCGGAGTTGACCCGTCACATCGTCAGCCGGAGACCGTCCTGCGGTTGGCCTACGAAGCCTTTCTGGCGCCCGACGCGTGGTGGCGCTCGCTCCCACAGGCTCAAGTCGAGCTCATTAAGCCTTGAAACGTACCCACCGTTTGAGCTGCAAATCGGCCATCGCGACTTAGCAGAGGTGTCCTCTTTGACATCTGCCTCTGAAATACCGTCGGGCCCTGCTAGGCGGTAACCAAGGGCGCATCGCCGTTCTTGTAGCATCGAAACATGTGTCTGCTTTCGGGATCCGGGCAGCCGTGCATGAGTGACTGCGTTGGGTCGGTAGGAGGCCGTCCGCTTTTTCGGCCGCGCCGCTCCGAAGCGGTAATTCTGCTTTCGGCCAGCACCGGTCTCGTCGACCGGCGCCTCTGAAGGACTGCAGTGGGTGGATTCCAGCCTGTCCGGTTTCGGTCGCGCAATGGGGAAAGCCGCCATCGTTAATTCATAGCCAGCGGAAGCGTGGTCCCGCGTTCATGCTCAGCTTTCCTGGCGCGAGGCGATCGCTACCAGCGATAGGACAGTCGGGCGAGAACGCGACGACCTTCGGCGTAGAAGCAGCCGAAATCGGCGTTGAAGCACGAAGCAACGTAGCGCTTGTCGAGCAGATTGTTCACGTTGATCGAGAAACGGTAATTGCCCCTCGTGTAGCTGACAACGCTGTCTAGCACCGTCGCGGCCGGAACCTTGAACGTGTTGGCATCGTCGCCATAGGTCGACCCAACAAAACGGACGCCGCCACCGAACCCGAAGCCCTGCCACTCGCCGGTCTGGACCGTATAATTTGCCCATACCGATGCCCGGTGCCGCGGGACCGTGACTGGCACCTTGCCGGCGTTGCCGCCGTCCGGATCCCGGGTGATCTCCGCATCGATGTAGGCGTAGGCCGCCCGGACATTCAGCCCTTCCGTCAAGCCGACTACCGCCTCCAGCTCGACGCCGCGGGAGGCGATCTCGCCGGTCTGCCGCGGCGCGAAGGTCGCATTGACGGCGTCGAACCGGATGACGTTCTGCCGGAGCAGGTCGAAGGCGGCCGCCGTGAAATAGCCGTTGAAGCCAGGGGGCTGATACTTGAGACCGACCTCGTACTGACGCCCGGTCTCAGGATTGAACAGTCGGCCGTCGAGGTCGACCTGAAGCGTCGGCAGGAAGGACTCGGAGTAGCTGACGTAGGGCGCGAGCCCGTTGTCGAAGTTGTAGATCAGGCCGGCCTTGCCGGTGAAAGCCTGGACGGCCTTCTCGCTCCGCGATCCCGCGAACCGGTTGTTCACGTCGGTATCGGCCCAGTCGCTCCGCCCGCCGAGAACGAGCGTGGCCCGCTCGATCCGGATCTGATCCTGAAGATAGACCCCCGTCTGCTCCTGATGGACCTTCACGTCCTGGTAGCGGGTCAAGTTCTGCACAGTCCCATCGTAGACGGGCGCGAAGACGTTGATCGTGTTGGTGTCAAAGCTCGCCGCGTTCTCCGTGTAGCCCGTGTTGCGGTAGTCGAGGCCGAACAGCATCGTGTGAGCGAGCGGTCCCGTGTCGAAGCCGACCTGCGCATGATTGTCGGTCGCGAAGGTCCGCAGCACCGAGCGCCCGGTGCCACCGAACCGGGCGAGGTCGCCCGTCACAGGATCGGCGTAACCGGCTCCGTAGGCGAGGATCTGATCGTTCAGCAGATAGCTGAGGCGCGTGTTCGAGCGGACGATGAACCTGTCGGCGAAACGATGCTCGAACTCGTAGCCGATCGAGGCCTGCTCGCTGTCGTAGCGGTCCTGACCGGGAATACCGACGAAGCGGTTGCGCGGGATGAACCGGCCGAGGTTCGGGAACACCGTTCCCACCGCCGGCAGGAACTGGAGGCCCCAGCCAGCCTTGTCCTTCTGGTAGTTGGATAGGATCGTCAGCGTCGTGTCAGCGTCGGGCCGCCACGTTAGGGCTGGCGCGAGGAACACTCGGTCATCGTTGACAAAGTCGACTTGGTTGCCTGCCTGCCGCACGACACCCGTCATTCGGTAGGCCAACCGGCCCTCGCGATCGAGGGGGCCGCCAAAGTCGAATTCGCCCTGTACGCGGTCGAAGCTGCCACCCAGGATCGCGACCTCTCCAAACGTCGTGAACAGGGGGCGCTTGCTGACGTAGTTGATGATGCCGCCGGGTCCGTTCTGCCCGTAGAGCACCGAGGCCGGGCCTTTCAGCACCTCGATCCGCTCCGCCCCGTATGGGTCGAGGCAGTTGAAGTCGGCCGACGACGTGCCTGGCAGGCGCAGGCCGTCCCGGTAGACGGAGTTGCTGGTCACATCGAAGCCGCGAATCTGGAAGCCGCCGCAACGCGTGTCCCCCGCGCCGTTGACCTGCCCAGCCACACCAGCAACGTACTTCAGCGTTTCCCCGAGGGATTGCGCCTGCTCGGTGGCGATCTCGTCGGCGGTCACGACTGCGATGGATTCTGGCGTTCGGATCAGGGGAGTGTCGGTCTTGGTGGCGGTGGCGCTGCGCGAGGCGACGAACCCACGCACCGGCCCCCTCGCAGTTTCGCCTATCAATCCGGGACCGGACGTTGCGACAGCGCCCTGACCGCTCGACTCCACCGAGAGTTCCTGAAGCGTCACCCTTTCCCCGGTCGCTTGAGCAAGGGCGATGGAACTCGCGACAAATGGCGCCGCGATGGAGGCGCCAGACATCACTGCCGCAATAAAATGGCTGCGCCGACCGATCCGCTGCACACACCACTCCATCATTCACGGCCGCGCGAGCAGAGCTAGAGATCCAAGAACTATACTGTCAATCCTGTCGCATCAATTGTCGGCCATTCCGTAGTGTCTTATGATGTATCGGGTTGTTGTAGTGGCGCTAAAGGCACATAGTCCGCTGCATTAGAATTATTACAAGGAAAATATTCGAAATGGGTGTGCGGAACGATCATCCGCATTGCGAAGCGGCCGCTTCCGGATCGGCGGTGCGCAGGACAATCAGCCTTGCGGCGATGTACGTGCCGCTGAGCTTTGTCTCCGGCCTCGCCTTCGTCGCCGTTCCGGCACAGATGCGAGACGGCGGTCAGTCCCTCGTCCTCATCGGCTTCCAGACCATCGTCATGCTGCCGTGGCTGGCCAAGATCGTCTGGGCTCCCTGGATCGAGCGCTACCGCCTGCCATGTCGCGGGCGGCAGCGCACGGCTACGATCGCAGTGGCTGGCGTAGGCGTCAGCACCCTCATGCTCGCCGCACTCGCCGTCAGCAGCGACCCATCCCCGGCCTTCCTCCTCGGTTGTCTCCTCGTGGCCGCTACAGCGGTCGCGACCGTCGACATCGCGTGCGATGGCTTCACCATCGATGTCAGTGCCGCGGCGGATCGGGGCTGGGCGAACACCGCGCAGGTGGCGGGAGCCTATGTCGGCATCGCCCTAAGCGGTGGCCTGTTTCTGATGGTGCTTCCTTCGCTAGGTTGGACTGCAACCCTGTTTGGCCTCACAGGCCTTTCTGTTCTCCTGTCGATCCCGTTCCTGCGCGTGGCGATGGCTGTCGATCGCGACAGCATCCGTTCCCACCGGCCGAATCTTCGTAGCGCCCTCGGAAGCCGGGCAGTCCGCATCGGCCTGCTGCTGGTACTGGCCTGCAGCGCAGGCCCACGATTGAGCCAGAGTATGATCGTCCCCTCGTTAGTGGATCGCGGCCTCAGTCTGCCGGTGATCGGGCTGATCGACGGGATTGGCGGTGTTGCGGTGAGCTTGCTCGGCACCCTATGCGCGGCTGCTGCAGTCCGCCGCCTCGGCCCACTGCGGCCCCTCGTCTGGGCGCTGGGCATCCAGGCCAGTTGCCTCGCTCTGATCTCCCTGTTGAGCCAAATGGGCTCGGTCCCGCCGTGGCTTGTGGCTGGCCCCGTCGTGCTCCTGGCCGGCGCGACAGCGTTTGGGCTCGTAGCATTGTACGCCGAGTTGATGGCCTACACGTCACCGGGCCAACCGGGTGTCGACTTCACGGTATTCCAATGTTCCGACGCGGGACTGGCACTTCTCGCTGGACCAACAAGCGGCGTGATCGCCACCCGATTTGGGTATGACGGTTGCTTTGCTATTGCGTCGTGCGCAACCTTACTCGCCTTCATCAGCGTGCCCGTCCTAATCCGCAACTGCCGATCCGCAACCGTGTGATGACATAAGGAGGCGCGATACGATCGGTTGTCGCCGAGTGATGGAGGCCGCTGCAACGGCGCAATGTCCGCTTGTAAGCTCGTAGCGGAATGCTCGGAACGGCAGACTTGGGTCGCAATCAGACGGTCCGCTTCTGCAACAGCTCGTTTCCAAAACGGCGGGCGGCTTTTGACCGTCGTGATGGGCTCCAGGGCGAGCATGTACGGAATGGCAACTACAGGCGTTCGATCCAACCACAGCTAGAGCTTAGTCCACGGTAGAGTTAAATCGGCCCTTCCGGGGTTTGGATCGGTACTCATGCCTCTCCCGAAGCGGCTTCCGCGACGGGCGTCGCGGACGCGTTCCCTCTGGCGCCACCGTCGATGCGATGGCATCGGCGGTGGCGCGGATCCTCGGGCTATGCCGACCGGCGGCGCAGGTCAGCGATCCGGGCGTTCAGCACGGCGCGCAACTCCTGCACCTCGACATAAGCGGCCTCGGCCTTCTCGAAGGCCACCAAGCCATCCTTCTGGATCTCCTGGGTCAGCGCCTCAATGCGCCGGACTGCCGTCAGGAAACTCGGGGTCTCGGATGAGCGGGTCTTGGTCATGTTCTAACTCCTCGGTGTCTGATCAGTTGTAGGCGACGAAGGTCGGCACGATCCGGACGAAGATCGTCCCGTCGCGGAAGTGCAGGAACAGCGGCCTATTGGACGTAAGCTCTCGATAGCGCTCGATGACGAGGCCGGTGTCGGCCGCCGTCACCAGCGCCCACCCCGGTTCCCAGGGTGGGTCCTCGTCGTCATCCCCGTCGCCGAAGCCGAGCACCTCGACGGGAGGGGCGGACGGCTCGATCTCGGCCATCGCGCCGGTCGCCATGCCAGCTGCCGCGGCGAGGCCGGTCAGCAGGCTGCGCTCGACGCCGCGATGAAGCTGTCGCAGCCGCCGATCGGCGAGCTCCGCGAGATCGCCCAGGCTCGCGGCGAAGCCCTGCAAGGCCACCGCCAGGGCGATGCGCCCGGCCGTCTCGAGATCCTCCGCGAGGGCGGCGTCGAACGCCGCGAGCGCGCGCTCGGCCCGCGCGCCGGTGGCCTCGACAAGCCGGCGCACCAGCATCGCCGCGGCCGTCGGGGTCGGCTCCGATCGCGCCGCGACCGCATCGAGGGCGGTGAGCGGCGTCCCAGCATGGCCGAGCCCGGCGACGAGGTTCGGAACCTCGGCGGCTGCGCGCACCGTCGCGTAGGCGTTGAGAGCCTGGAACCCCTCGACCGGACCGCCACCCCGGCACACCAGGGTCGCGGACAGGCCGTGCTCGCGGTGTAGCTCGCCCGCTCGGGCGAACGCCTCGCTCAACGAGTGCTCCGCCGACGGTCCCTCGAACATCGCGTAGATCCGGTGGAGCCGGATCAGTCCGTTTTCCTCGAACGGGCGCAGGACGTGCTCGACGTCGCGACGCGCATCGCCGAACTCGGCGGCGATCAGCGCGATGTGGCGCGGATCTTCCGGCTCCTCCCAGGTCCCGGGGCCGAGGCGGCACCTCTCGCGCCGCAGGCGCTGCAGCGTTCGTTCGCGCTGGATCTCGCCCTCGATCGGTAACGTGCCGACCGAGATAACGGCGGTGACCCGGGCCTGGACGCCTGCCCCGCGCCCGTAGCGTTGGCGCAGGCCCGTCTGCAGCCGGACCACGATCGTCCGGTTCACCAGGGCCGCGGGATCGAGGGCGTCGCCGATCGCATCCCGGCAGGCGGCGAAGTCGGCCGCGGCGAGCCGGACCTTGAGCCGGGGTGGCTCGACGCTACCGCTCGGATCGCCCTCGCCGAGCAGGAGCAGGTGTCCATCAGACCCGAGGGGTTCGACGGTCAGGACGCTGGCCCGCACTGTGTGCTCGCCGCGCAGGCGCTGCCGCAGCCATCCGAGCAGATCGCGCAACTCGCGGATCTCGTCGGTGGGCCGGGTCACCCCTGCGTCGTCCGGCGGGACGGGGGGAGGACGGACATCCCCGAGGTGAGCGGGGGGGACAGGCCCCCCGTGGGTCTTAGGAAAGAATCTGTGGTGTCGCATCGTGTCGTTCGCTGAGGTTGGAATGGGGCGGTGGTCCGGCGGCCAGCATGCCGGCGGCCGGATCGTCGAGGGTGGCGTCAGTCGAACAGCGCCTCCCCCTTGCCGCGCGGCGCCTTCGCCTTGCGCTTAGGCTTGGGGATCGCCGCGATCAGCTCGGCCATCGCGTCGAGCCGTGCCCGGTCGGCCAGCCGCAGCTCCTGCCGGAGGATGCCGGCGAGGAAGGCCAGGATCTCGTCCGGGTGATCGAAACAGCGGTGGGCCAAGCCGTCGAGCAGCGTCGGCGACGACGCGCGGCGCGTGATCACCGGCACCGGCAGGACGGCGACCTGACGCATCAGCCCGTCGTCCGACAGCTCGCGGAACGCGAACCCGCTGCCCGGATCCACGACCACCACGTCCAGGGAACCCCACTCGTACTGATCGATCGCGCAATCGAACGCGTGCCGAAGCGCGGCGACCGAGCCCGGCTGCTCGAACGCGATCGGATGCCGGATCAGCTCGATGGCGCCGCGATCCCACCAATGGGCCAGGGCGTCGACGAGCGGGTGCTGAGCGCCGTCATCCGGCTCGATCAGGAACACCCGCCGGAGCCGGCGCGGGATCGGCAGGTCGTGCTGCCGAACCCAGAGATAGTCGGCTTCCAGGCCATCCCGGACCGCAGCGTCCTGCTCGGCCCATCCCGTCAGGAAGGCGTCTCGCACGAAGCCGGCGACCCCCGCGGTGAGGTTGCCCAGCGGCTCGGCTACGAAGGTCAGCTTGAGTTCGTGTTCGCCGACGATGACACCGGCATCGAGCAGGATGCCGGTCGCGTCCTGGATCTGGCGGATGAGGTCGCCGGAGAGGAAGGCGTGAAGCCGGCCGGTGCGGCCGGGATCGACGGGGTGGAGTTCGAGGGTAAGGCCGTCCTTGTGCCGGCGCGGGCGCTCGACCCGTGCGCGAACCTGCAAGCCCGGCGGCTCGTGCGGCCGGCCGGGCTCGTTCGCGCCGGTGGGCGCGTCATGATCTGTATCTGTCATTTGTGGTGTCCATCATCAGGGGAAGGGGCGAAGGCGCCTCACCGAGCGTCCCGCGAGCGCTGTCCGAGCGCCGCGTTCTGCCGTCCCCGTTTTCCTTGGGCTTTTGGGGCGAAGGGCCTTCGCCAAATCCGTGTCGCTTGACCTCATCCCTCCGTTCCCGCGGCCGCAGAGGCCCGGGAGCGTGTCGTCTTCCCCTCCTTCGTTATGTCTACCGACTGGCTGAGCGACCGCTCATCAATCTTTGCTCGGCCGGCGGAAGGTCCTATCCGTTTGATGAGCGATCACTCAGGATATCGAGGTAGCGATGGCGCGCGGACGCTCTTGGGGCTTCGATCGGCGGATGGCCCTGGAACAGGCGATGCTGCTGTTCTAGGAGCGCGGCCACAGTGATGCCTCGTACAAGGCGCTGCTGTCGGCGATGGCCGCCTCCCATCTCAACAGCCTGGTCGCGGCGTTCGGACTGAAGGCGAAGTCTGTTCGAGGCCGTGCTCGCAGCGTACCGGGAGCACCGTCTCGGCCCCGTCCTGGCGTGTCTCGACGACGATCCGGTCGTGGCCTTCGACGGCCTGCTCGATTGCGCCGCGCTACTGTACACGGCCGTGGCCCCGGCGCGAGTCTGCCTCATCCTGACGGGCCTCGTGAACGGGCGACCTGTCGATGCCGAGGTGTCCCCGCTCGGGGCGGCCTACCAACAGCGGATCTCCGACGCGATCGCGGGGCAACTGGCCCGTGAGGCGGTCAACGAGCACCTATCGCCGACGCTTGTCCCGGCGCTGACCGAACTCATCCTCACCACCCTCTACGGCATGGCTCTGCGCGCCCAGTCCGGCGCGCACTACGAGGCGCTCGTCTTCGGGATCGATGCCGTGATCGAGCCCCTTAAAGCCGAGGTTTGATCCAGGAGCGGCCGCTATTCCTACCCATCTCCGCATCCGCCTCCCTGCTTTCCGTCGTTTGTCGTACCCAATCGAACCTTCTGTCGCGCTGGCAAGATTTCGGACAGAACCGGCACAGTCGGCGGCTCCGGTCGGACCGCCCGCTCCAGCTTGAACCACATCGCGGGCGAGGTCGTGTCGAACGCCCGAGCACTCACCGCGGCATCGTCGCGGAACGCGTGGGCCGCCGCGTCCCGGCGGTCTCCGGTCCAGCCTGGACGGCGGATGCCAGCCACCCGGCGCGCAGGCGGTGATCGGTGCAACGAACGCATCCTCGCCATGCCGGATGCAGAACTCCCGGGATGGGGGTCGAGCATCCGCAGCGCTCTCGCTCTGGAACGCCGTGATGCTGGAGCGCTATGAACCCAGAACATCACGGCATCGGAGCCCCGTGATGCCGTGGCGCCGTGATGCCGGCGCGAAAGTGTCGACGCTTTCAGCGCACGTCGCGAGAGGTCGTAGTCGGCGTGTGACCGCTCTCCCGTATTACGGACGCCGCCCCTTCGACGAGGAGGTCGTTCACCTTGCAGTCGCGAGCGACCGCGAGTTCCTTCAGCCGTCGCAGCATCCCGGCAGACAGATAAACCGAGGTTCGCCGCGTCGTGTTCGAGGGGCGGCCATTCGTGGTAGGAACCTCGCGTAGCGGCTCCGCCGCGGCATGGTCATCCGGAGTGGTGGTGTGGTCGGCCAGAGTGTCTGCCGCGTCGAGGTCGGGTTGCGGCGAAGTCAGATCGAGGCCGCTGAGCAGGCCGAGGCGCTTCAGGGGGCGGCGGGTCGTCTCGTTCATGGGCAGGATTCCTTCAGGCGCTGTTCTGTCCAAGCCCACAGGGCGCGGATCTCCCCGGCCGCCTTGCCGTCCGGAGCGTACTCGGTGACGCCCTGCCCGCCGAGCAGCGCGTCCTGGTAGTCCACGCGCTGGGTCAGCGGTGGTTCGGCGAGATATCCCCAGCGGCGAAGTCGCTCGGCATAAGTCGCCGCGCGCGCCTGACCTTGCGTCGGGCACTGGCTCAGCAGCAGGGCCACGCGGTCGGCGAGGCCGATCCCAGCGAGCGCGCGAAGTGTCGGCTCGGTCGCGAGCAGATCGAGCAGGGTGGGCCGGGCGGGGATCAGGACGAGGCTGGCCGCCCGCAGGGCGAAGTACGCTGCGGGATTCAAGGCACCGGCGCTGTCGAGGACGACGAGGTCGTAACCCTGCCGCTCGAGTGCGGCGAGGATCTCGGGCAATTGCCCGATCCGTTCCAACCCGAGATGGTCGACGGCCGGATCGTCGGCCTCGCGTCGAGTGGCCCAGCCGGCGAGCGAGCCCTGCGGGTCGAGATCGAGGGCGGCGACGCGCCGTCCTCCCTCGGCGGCGGCGACCGCAAGGTTGACGCTGACCGTGGTCTTACCGGTACCGCCTTTTTGGGTCGCGATCGCGAGGACGTCCATCACGCGAGCTCCCTGTGCGAGGGACGGCTCCAAGGTGCCGCCTCACGGAAGTTCGGCGCTGCGGCATCACGGTTCCACACCATCCTTGCGCTCCAACGCCTCAGCATCGCGGCATCGAGGCGCCACGGCATTGGAGCGTCACGACGCCGTCGCGCCATGTTGCCGTGACTCGGCAGCGCTGCACTGTCTGGCCTCACCAACCGGCACCTTTCGCTCGCCACGCGCAGCGCGCGAAGGCGAGATTTGGCTCGCAGGGGATGGAATGTGCACATCTCAATCTCCGATCTCGCGTCCGTTTCGTGATCGTGTCGGGCGCCGCCGGATGTCCGTACGGTTCCTGGCCCGGGAGGCAGGGTGTTCCGTTTCGTGGACGGCCGAGATCGGCACGCGCCGTGGTAGGGCCTCAGTCGGCGTTGGGGTCGGAGGCGTCACCCGAACGGCAGGGGCCGGCGCCTCGATCCGCGGAGTAAGCGGCCAAGGGGCATCGCCTTCGTCGTCGCGCTCTACCGTCTCGATGGGCGCCTGGACCGCGATAGGTTCGCGAGGTGCCATCGGCGTCTCCACTAGAGGGTCCGATCCGCCTTCCGACGCGGAAGTCGGGAGATGCAGCTCGATCTCAATCGCTGATTTATGGGTCGGCGTGAGCGAGACCGGATCGGACGCCGCGGGCATGGACATTCGGTCAGCGAGGTTCCGCGCAGGAGGCGGCACCGATGCGGCCTGCTCGACGGCGGCGGCGACCGGAACCGGCTCGACGGACGCGGCTTCGACCGTCTGCCGTGGCAGTGCATGCACGATCGGCGGCGGCGCGATCGCCGCGACCGTAGGCGCAACGATCACCCGTCGCGCTGCGGTTGCGGGCATTGAGGCCAAAGCCATCGTCGCCGTGCTCTCCATTGCAGCCGCCGCGTCGGCTGAATTTACGTCCGATGCCGGCAGCGAAGCTGCACGACGCGCCTCGGCCTGTGGAGCGATCGGCAGGTCGCCACGGGCATTCCCAACAGGGGCGGCCGCAAGATCAGCGATGGCGGGACGGCCGGGCGGGATCAGCGGCGCACCGTTGGAACGTCGAGCCTGCCCGATGGTGAGATCGAACGGTGGCTGTGGACGCTTGCGCAAGGCCGGTTCACCGGCATCCGGTCCTGCGGGCTTCGACCGAGCGGCGTGCCGTTCGGCCGCGCGGTCGACGGCATAGGACCAGGATGGGGCGTACGAGGCGGCGCGTTCGACCGGTGAACGGTCGGGCGGAAGAGGTGCCTCGGGGACGAGCATGGGCGTCGGTTGGCGCAAGATGGTCGACAACGACGGCGTCACGGCGACTGCTTCGGTCACCTCCGGCTCGACCGCGACGCACCGCGCCCAGAGCGCGGCGGTGCCGGGATCGAGGCTCGCCCGCACGCGAGCGGCGAACAACGTCGCCGGCACTGGATCGATTGGAGCAGGTGGTGATGCAGCATCGGCACCCGAAGCGGGATCGCCGTCCCCCGTCAGAGCCGGATCGGTCCGATCGAAGCTCAAAGCCGAGCCCCGTACCGGCCCGGTCATTGGCTCTAGCCCGGCGAGGTCGGTCCGGATGCGATTCAGTCGCCCGCGCTGCTCGGCGATCCGCGCCTCGTAGACCGTCGCGAGTTGCGCGGCGCCCTTCTCAAGGTCGTCGTAGAACCGGACGAGGTCGCTGCGGTCAGCGTCACCGGAGCACTCGCCCCCCGGAACCGCAGGATTTTCCGGTGCGGGATGGCCGGTATCGACGCTCGCATGAGGACCGCGCACGGACGCCGCGCCCGCTGCAAGGAGCAGGCGGGGCCGGGATAGGGTCCGCATGATGACCAATGCCGCCAGATCCCGTACGAGTTCCAGCCGGCCAATCTCCTCGACGAGGGTGAGGCCGCGCCGGATCAGGTTGCGCACCGGTCCGACCGAGGCGTCCCCCTTGCGGTCCGCCGTCCCTCCGCGATCGAACGCGGTAAGCTCGGCATGCCGGCCTTGCACCAGCAGCAGGCTGAGCTTCTCCCCGGTCATCCGTGCCCGGTCGTCGAGGATCCGGTCCGCCTCTGCCTGCCACTGACGCCGGGCGAGATCGGATCCCGCCTCTGTCAGGCTGCCCTTGCGCTCCTTGTTGTACTGGCGTGCCGGGATGTGGACGCCCGGAGTCTGATCGATACCGATCGTGGCGTAACTGCGCAGATCATAGCGCTTGCCGATCCCGGCTTCCGTCAGTACCGCGTTGCAGCACGTGCCCCAGTGCGTGCGCAGTTCCTTGATCCAGGCGCGATCATGGCTCGCCCGGTCCTTGGGTTGCCGGTAGGGCCGCTTCAAAACCTTGGTGCGGTTCGCGCGCCGCTTTTCCTGCGTGATCGCGAAGTCCCAGGTAGCGAGGCCGGTCTCCGGGTGCGGCATGCGCCGGGCGGGGCGGTCGTAGTACACGACGTGAACGTGAACGTTGCGCCGGTCGTTATTGGCGTCGGGCGCGTGCACCACGGCCCAGTAAGGAAAGCCCCGGGCTGCAAGTTTGCCCGTGAACGCTTTCACGATGGCCAGGCGTGCGTGGCCGTCGACCTCGTGCGGCAGTTCACCGATGATCCGGGTCTGCGTGCGGCCGCCGCGTCCCGGCACGATCTTGATCGGCGCCCCGGTACCCACGCTCTCTGACCAGCGCCACAGCGCCAAGGCGTCCTGCGTCGACAGCGTCAGCTCCAAGAGAGCTGGAGCCCCCGCGCCCGCAGCCCGCAGCTGGGTCCGGGCCGTCTCCGGTGCTTCGTCGATCGCGCCCCGTGCTTTCGCCCACCAGTCCGGATTCTGCGCCGGTTCGATTGTGATGCGATCGCCCTGTGGCGAGCGTTCGGTTGCTTCGACGAGGTCCCAAAAGTGCGTGCGCGCCTCGGGGGTTTCGCCGATCGTGCCGAACGAGGCCAGCGCGAGGCTGTCGTCCGGGTCCGCTTCGACCGCCCCGTCCCGCTCGAGATAGGCCTGCTGCTGAAGCCCGTCCCGTCCGCTGACGGGCCGGCCCTGTGGCAAGACAAGCCGCTCGGCGGCGCCCGGCCGCTCGATGTAGCTCACGTGCGCACACGCCCCGGATCCGCTGTAGCGCCGGCCCGTGCGGGCGGCCCGGATCATCGCCAAGATCGGCGAAGTCTTGGAGATCGAGGTCTGAGCAAAGTGGCACGTCACGGCACCGTCGCGCGACAGCGGGCGCTCGCGATCCTCGCGCGCGGCGAACCGGATGCCCGGCTGCCTGTAGAAGCCCAGAGCCGTATCGAGCGCGCGAGGGCGATCGATACGGAGGCCGGGTGCTCCGCGATCGGTCGCGAGGCCGCAAACGGACGCGAGCGTTCGCCGCACGAACGGGTGCGTGTGGGCGTGATCGAACATGTTCGGTACCTGCCTGGAAGCAACGCCTCGTGATGGAAGCCAAGCTTAGGCAGGTGTGTTCGATTCGAGCAACGGGCGGACAGTATCGCGCTTCGAAAGATCGAATCGATGCAGGCGCCTTAACAAATGACAAGGAAAATTTATCGAATCGCTAACTATCGTAGCCTGAGAGTCCAGTTTAGACGAGGCTTAAACTACCTGCGTAGTTCTGCCGCATCCACCTTTTTTGCCGGCCGCCGGACGCGCTCGGACCGCCGGGTGCAGGTCATCTGCGGAAGGTCGCGGAGCCTCTTCGGAAAGTCTAATTCGGCCCGCTGCCGAGCCGCCGGCCGTGCCTCATTGTTCGGGGTGACGGCCCGGTCACACCGTCTCGGTTTGGGAACTCGAAGCCGGCTCGCAGGAGCCGCTTAATCCGGAGCGGCCGCCGGGCTGCTCTGGATTAGGGGAGCTGAGCCCTGCTCCCGGTTCGGTTGTAGCCCGCAGCCGAACCGGGAAGTCCTTCCGGGATCGTCCTTCCGGGGGATCTTGTCCTTCCGGGGTCTTGGACGGGCTTTGGTTCGTGGTCTCGCACGAACGGCAAAGGCCGGCCACCGCCCGTCGGGGCGGGTGTCTTTTGGGGTTCAAGTTTTGGGGTTTTGAAGGCTGCCCAGACGGATCGGCTGAGCCTGAAAAAACGTCCGTCCGGGTCGCGGCGAGTGACGGCTCAAGCTTGACGATAGGTCGCCAAATCGGGTCGCATTCGCGTGTGACGCCGTCGCCGACCCGTGGCGCGGCCATTCGAACAGGTGAGACGTGTCGTGAGAAAGGGATCGAACATGTTGGACACTCGCGCGGTCTTTGCGATCCTGCGCGCCCGCTTCGGCTTGCCGCCGCACGCTGCGCGCGCCGATGCACCGTTCTGCTGGGGCGAGGAGAA
Organism: Methylobacterium mesophilicum SR1.6/6; assembly: GCF_000364445.2. Taxonomy (NCBI): domain Bacteria; kingdom Pseudomonadati; phylum Pseudomonadota; class Alphaproteobacteria; order Hyphomicrobiales; family Methylobacteriaceae; genus Methylobacterium; species Methylobacterium mesophilicum. The sequence goes on from NZ_CP043538.1 coordinate 4,939,713, forward strand.
GCTGAACGCCCACCGTCTCCGATTGGAGAGGCAGTTTACCGCAATCACGGCTGAGCAGCGTGCCGTGACGCGGGACTATGCTCGCAGGACGCGCGCCCTCCAGCATCGACGGGATGCTTGCTTAATCGAACTGGCGATGACCGATCTGCACGCCCAGGTTCCGCAACGCCAGAGAAAGCTCACCGCGGCAGACCCTGCCCTCGCTTCGGGCGCCGCAGCGCCGCCAGCACTTGGAAAGAAGGCAGCGGCTTCGGCCGCACCGGAAAACGCCGAGATGTTCGGACTTCCCGAGCACGCGCCCGACACGGATAACGCCCTGCCGGTGCCGGCTTCCCAATCCGTCACCGTGTTTGGGGCGGCTTCAGATCACGTTCCGCCTAATGCTCCGAGCCTACCGGATGGGGCTCCAGCTGCGCCTCACGCGCCTGGAGATGAGGAGTCCGTCCCGGATCTCGAGACGAAGCATGCGATCATCGAGGCCGCGGCGCCCGGCTGGCTTGATGTCCGCAAACCTCCCAAGAGTGTGCGTAAGCGGTTTCCATTCTGCGAGATGCCGATAGCCCGCTTGAAGGATCTCGACCACCTCGACTTGGTCGAACTCGTGGTCTTGCTGCCCGAGGAGTATGATGACCTCGTCAGATCGATCCCCCACCTCGAGGACCACTTTTACGAGTGGTTCTGGACCGAGGAAGGAGCCGTCTGCCGAACGGCGCTGGAACATACGATCGCGCGGGAGGAGGTCCGCCGCGCCGTCTGGAACCACCTCCTCGAATGGTACTGGTGCGTGCTGTCGTCTCCGCCCATCGGCCCCAGGGAAAAGATTACACCGCAAAAAGCGGAGAAGAAGTATGCCGTACTCCGATCGGAATGCAGCAACGCTTTTCCGCCTGAACAGCATGAGGTCTGGCACGAACTGACGATGCTTCTCCCTAAGCCGCGCTGGGCGGTGACAGGAAACGGGGTTGAGGTGGAGAATCCTGAGGCCGATCTCTACGACATGCCCGAAGACGCTAGCGACGGCTACACTGTCTATGAGGATGACGATGAAGTCCAAGAGGGTGACGCGAGCTAAGTTCATTTTGACATCGCGTGCTGCGCTGCGGCGGCGCACGAGGATGTTGACGACTGCCATCGGACGGAAATCAAGCTCGCTACAATCTTGAGTAAGCCCCCTAGCCCCGGGAGTATGATTTTTGGAAAAGAACACTCCCTGGCAGCACATGCCCGCTGATTCTGGATGGCAGACGAAGCTCCTTCGCGCGGCGCGGTCGCCTGAGGAATACCGGATCTATAAGGCAGCCCTTGAATGGGACCTAGCCGATCCAATCGTGATTGAGTCACGCAAGGACGTGAAGTCGGAAGCGCAGTGGCGTGACCGCGTCGAGCCGTTCAATCATCAAGTCAGCAATTTGATTACTTTTTGCCGCCGCCTGCCTGTCACGCTGCTTGCGGACGATGTTGGGCTGGGCAAGACGATCAGTGCGGGCCTGGTGATGAGCGAGCTCATCGCGCGTTCACGGCTGTCGCGGGCCCTGATCGTCTGCCCCAAACTACTTGGACCACAGTGGAAGGAAGAGCTGGAGACGAAGTTCGAAATTCCGGCCGAGGTCGCAACGGGCCGCGACCTGCTGAGCGCGAACTTGGACGGCGTTGGCGCGATCATCACGACGTACAATTCAGCACGGCTCTACCTGGAGAAAATGCCCGCCGATCGCTTCGAGATGCTGATCCTCGACGAGGCGCACAAGCTACGAAATCTCTACGGCACGCCGGAGCCGCCCAAAGTGGCGCAGGTCATTCGGAGTGCCTTGGCGGCGCGGCGGTTCCGGTTCGTGCTGATGCTGACGGCCACGCCGATCCAGAATCGGCTTTGGGACCTCTATTCGCTAGTCGATCTGCTCACCGTGGCGAGGGGGCACGAGAACCCGTTCGGCAACGAAGGCCAGTTTGCCCGGCGCTTCATCGCAGGTGACCGAGAGCAGGCACGCCAGCTGAAGCCGGAGGCGGCCGAGGCGTTCCGGTCGATCGTCTATGGTTACATGTCTCGGGTGCGGCGCGGCGACGCCAAGCTCCATTTCCCCGACCGCAAGGTGCAGCTGCACCGGGTGCAGCCGACACCAGCCGAGCTCGAACTGATCGCAATCGTCGCCAAGGGTATCGAGAAGCTCAATCGTCTGGCGCAGATCGGCATCCTCCAGGCGCTGACAAGTAGCCCGCACGCGCTCAGCGCCCAGCTCGATAACATGGAGCGCAACGGCACGATTGCGCCCGATTTTGCGGGCGCGGTGCGGGCAGTCGTGCGGGGCATGACGACGAGCGCAAAGCTGGATGGCCTCGGACGATTGATCACCCAACTGAAGCACGAGAATCCGGACAGCTGGCGGCTCGTCGTCTTTACCGGACGGCGGGAGACTCAGACCACCATCCAGGAGTTTCTGGAGGGACACGGCCTGACGGTGGGGATTATCAACGGCACGTCTGGTGCGCGCAACCAGGAGACAATCGGACGCTTCCGCGCCAATCCGCCCGGCTACCGCGTCATCGTCTCGACCGAGGCTGGGTCAGAGGGTGTGAACCTGCAAGTCGCTAACGTGCTGGTGAACTACGACCTACCCTGGAACCCGATGATCGTGGAACAACGCATCGGCCGGGTACAACGTCTCGCGTCCCAGCATGCCCATGTCAGCATTCTGAATGTCACGCTGCAGGGGACTTTCGAGGAGTATATCGTCGGGCGGCTCATGGAGAAGCTGCAGATGTCGACGAGCGCCATAGGCGACATCGAATCTCTGCTGGAAGGCTCCGTAGGGGGCGAGGATGGCGCGGCGGGCTTCGAAGAGCGGATCCGCGAACTTGTGGTGGCAGCGCTCAAGGGCGCGGACGTCAAAGCAAGCGTGGCAATGGCCGAGCAAAGCATCGCGGCGGCTAAGCAGGCGCTCCTCGAGGAAGAAAAGCGCATCAATGCGATGCTCGGGGACACGGACGGCCAGGGCTATGTCGGGCCGCGGGCACCGAGCCTGCCGCCGCAGACACGTTCGATGGAGTACCAGCCCTTTGCTCTTGGCGCTCTGGGCCAGCTCGGCGCGCGGGTCACGCCGTTGGCCAACCGTCTGTTCGCGGTTGAGGATGAGGGCGGCCAGGAAGTGATCCGCTTCGAGCGCGACGCGATGAGCGGGACGCGGTCCTCACTTTACCAGCCGGGGTCGCCTGCTTTCAGCCGGATGGTACAGCGGATGGTGGTCAGCGGCCGCTATGCGGTCCGCGACCTCGACGAGGATCCGCGGCGTGGGGCAGATGCAGCGGCGAGGCAATGGGTCGAAAGCTTCGGGGGGACTCTGGTCGGCACGGAAAGCGCTGCCGCGCGCCGCTGGTTCGAAGGAGTTATCCTGGTTCGTGTACGGGCGACCGTTGCACACGACGGCTACGAGCGGCTGCTCGAGGTGCGTTGTGCACCGCGTAATCGGGCAAAGTTCTCATTTACCCGTGATGCTTTGGCTCCGCTCCCTCTGGTTCTCGACGCAGCCTCCGATGCGTTGGGGCTTAGCGTCGACCAAGTCATGGAGGCGGCCCGTCAGGACCCGGGCATCGCGGAGTTCACGCGCTTCTACCTGGAACGGCGCGGACAGGAGATGGCCTCGGCGGGCCAGGACGCCCGAAAGCGTGCCAAGATGGAGGAGGATTTTACGCCACGCCTGTCATTCGTGCTGGCAGGTGCGGAAGGCGCTGTTCTCCGGGACGTACAGCTACGGGTCAGCTATCGAGTCGGCGAAGGCGGCTACGCGGATGAGCTGACGATCGTCCCATCCTCAAACCACATTTCAGCGGCGCCAGCACTGGTATCATACGGTACTAATCAGCAGCCGGTACCGGAAACTTGCCTTGATGCATGCGCGATCAGCGGGCAGCGGGAGTTGCGGCATCGCTTGCAGGCGTCGGAACTTAATGGCCGTCGGGCGCTGCCAAAGTACGTGGTCCGATGTGAACTGACAAATCGTTGTCTACTGGCCGATGAGGTCGAGCGGTCGGCCATGACTGGCAAAATCGTAGGACGTGACCAGCTTAAAACATCAGCAGTCAGCGGCAAGCATGCAGAAGCCATCTATTTTGGGCGCTGCGTCTTCTCGGGCGACGATGCGTTGCGAAGCGAGCTCCTGACGAGTGATCTGTCAGGCAAGCTGTTCCGGGAGGATTGGGCCGCTTCGTCGGCCGTATCCGGGCGCATTGGCCATCAGGACGAATTCGTGGCGTGCCACGAGACGCGAGGCCTCCTTGTCCCGAGCGAGGGCGAACGGTGCAGCGTGACGGGGCATCTGGTTCGCCCCGGTATCCTGGAGTCCTGCGCAGCCACGGGAACTCGGGCCCTCCCATCGGAGCTTGGCCGCTGCGTCGTTACTGGAAGCCGGGTAGTAAAACGCCTCCTCGTGCCGAGCAGCATATCTGGAGCGCTAATGCTTGAGGAGAAAGCCGTGCGGGCCGCGCATGGAGTATATTGTCTACCTGCCGAAGCCCATACGTGCGGCTGGAGTGGACAATTTGTGCACCCAGAGGATGTCAGGATCTGCGCGCTTACTGGGATCGGGATCCTCTACACGTTCGCAACGAATGCTGCTCCACCGCGCCTCGCGCCACTGGTTGCCCTGCTCGACGGCGTCAACCGTGCCACTGATCGGCAAGATGTCTGGGGCATGGCGGCAGCTCAGGAAGCGGCGGCCCTTCGCAAGGGTAAATGCCGGATTGAAGCCGGTGTTGCGTCACCGAACGGCCTACGAGTCGCCATGGCGTCCGAGGTCCGCACGCTATTAGGCTTGAAGTCGCGCCAAGCAGGATTCGTCTACGAGCCCTCTACCAACCAGATCCAGGGCAGGGTAGCGCTGGGAAAGCGGGGTACCACCGGATGGTCCGCAGATGATGTGAATCAGTAGCTGGAAGCGCGCGTGAGTAAGCCCGCCGCGATAGTCCAATTTTGGTTAGGCACTGCAGGCCGGCTTCAGACGCAAAACCGACAACCAGCTTGCGAATTGCTGACCCAAAGCCGAACTTCAGAGCGTCTGCTTCCGGGTAGCTCCCGGGCAACCTCAAGCACCTCATCAGCAGTCGGATTTCGAACTTCGCAATTGGTGCTACGACCGGACACGTGCTCTACGAAGTAATCTGAGCAACGTCTGCGGAACCTCGATCTCCTCAACGGCCCGGATCGATGCTAAGGGTTCCTCTATGGATGAGTTGACCATCGAATTCCCGGATAGCGCGGCTGCGGACGCGACGCGCTTAGCGGAGGACCTAGCTAGGCACGTCAGCACCACCATCGACGGAGTGCGGGCGGAGGTGGCGCCGGGGAGCCCTGACGCGATGGACTTCGGCGCAACCGTCGCGATCATACTCGGCGCCCCGTCGGTTGCCTACCTGGCGAAGGGCATAGCAGACTGGATTCGCCGGCAGGGCGACCCAGCGCTCGTCATCAAGCGAGGGCGCGACTCCATCGTCGTCAAGGGCGGTCTCGACCAGGCGACCAAGCGCGAGCTCATCCTGGCGGCCCTGGGCCGGCCGGCCGGCTGATCGCCCGCAGGCATCGCGTGAGCACGCTCCTGCTATCGCTGGGTGGCGCGGCCTACCCGAACGCCGCCCGTTTGCGGCACGACGCCTTCGCGGCCAGCAGCCGCGCCATCGTCGCAATCCTCACCACCGGCCACCAGCCGCTCGTCAGGCACGACAACCATCTCGACCTGTTGGACGACCCGCGCTCCTGGCCGGACCAGCTGATGACCATGCGCCAATGGCTGCGCGGCAAGATAGCCGTGGATGAGTCATCCGAACCGGGCGTGAGGGTAGATAACGTGCTGGTCCACTACGTCGGGCACGGCATGCTCAAGCCGAACAGCGAAGAGCACTACTTATCCATCAACGCCACGGACGCCGACGACCGCGCGATGACTAGCGCCTCGCTTGCTCAACTCAACGAGATCCTGACTAAGAACGCCGCCCGGCAGCGACGCATATACCTCCTCGACGCGTGCTTCGCGGCTGCCTCGCTCCGCGACATCATGAGCGCAGGCAGAGACGCGCTAGAGGAGAAGGTGGGCGCGATTATCGCGCCGTGGCCGGAGAGTGGCAGGGGCGACCGCGGCGTCGCAGCGCTCTGCTCGGCGGACCGAACCTCTACCGCAAGCGCCGGCGGCGAACGCCAGCTTACGCAGTTCACGGATGGGTTGCTAAGCGTGCTGGAGACAGGAGACGCTGCCCTCGGCGAAGCGATCTCGCTCCGGCAGACGCACCAGCTGCTTAGAACGGTCCTGCGAGGTCGTTACGGCGACGATGCGGTCAAGCCGATCCTAGTCGCGCCCGACGATAGGGATGGTGGCATCGCGGCTGTCCCGATCTTCCCCAACGTAGCCGAACACATCGGTATGCTGGCGCGGACCGCGCTGCCCCTCGCGGCCGCCGCGAATGAATCAGACCTGCCGCCTTCTGCCGGCCGGTCGGGTGGGGCCGCATCCGCCGACGGCGATGTCCACGCGCCTGTCTCCGCTCGACCGGCGGGCACGACTGATGGCTCGACCAGCACGGGGGAAGACGCCGAAGCGTTCGACTGGAGCCCCGCGACCGCCGACGCCTTCTCATCGGGCATGGAGGGTGCCTTGACCCCAGACCAGCGCTTCCGACAAGTGACATACCGCTTCTTCCGCCTGCCCCATTCAACGAAGGACGCGATCGCGCGAAAGATCAACGTCGGCGACGCGACGGATGCTGCACTACCCGACCTAGACCGCTACAAGGCGATGCTGGCCAGAACGCGGGACGCGAACCGCGTCGACCGGCTGGAGAGCATGATCAGCAAGGCGGAAGGTCAGTGATGGAGGCCATCAAAAGGCTGGGCGTTGCTTATGGAAAGCTGGGACTGTCCAGCGATGCCGCCCTGATAGGCAGGCGCGGCGAAGGCGTGAAAGCCGCAGCGGGCGCGTTAGAGCTCGCTGGGATCGCGCCCCTAGTCCAGGCTGCCTTCGGCATCGGCGCGGGCGAAGAGCGGTTCGCCTTCCTAACTGACTTCTCGGGCGACCCTACGTTCGACGTGCAACTCGCGGATCGCGAGGCGCTCCTTCTCGCCGCGGCTGTCGCCGAATGCGAGATCGAGAATGAGAGCGAGATCAGCCCCGATCTTGCGCTCGCCGTCGTGACTTCCGCGTGCGGCGGGCTCCGCTCGGTGCCGATGAACGATCAACTGCTCCCCGTCGCGCGCAGGTACCTGGCGCAATTTCAGGGTCAGGTCGCGGCCCGGCCGAAGCAGCGGGCGGCTCTACAATTGCCGAAGACGCTCTCCGCCACGGTGGAGGCGATAACCAGCAACCCAAGCAGCTACGGGGGGAGCCAGCCCGCTCTCGTCGCAGCCGCGCTTAACGAAGCTAACAAATACGCCGAGGCGGTGTCCGCTGCGGCGCTGACGGGTCACCAGGATCTGCTGCGTCATGTCGCCGATCTGGAGCAGGAGATGCGGACCTATTGGTGGGTGACCGGCGGCTGGAGCGACGGGTCCAGCAAGCCGTTCCGCCAGCTCCAGCTTCCGCTCGCCGCCGTCTGCGCCGGCAAGGAGCTCGCGGACAAGTACACCGGCAAGCTGGGCCTGTTCGCCGCGCCCGCGCTGATCGATCTCCTGCTGGAGCGGGGCCGGCCGGAGCCGATAGGCAACGTTGCCATGCAGGAGGCTGTCGCCATGACCAATCGCAACTGGCGCAAGGCCCACTTTGCGGTGCCGTCGTCAGGCGCCCTCGCCCCCCTTCTCCCGGTGAGCACCGCGATGGGCCTGGCGGCCGGGAGCGATGACGCCGAGGACTGGAAGCCGCGCTTCACCCGCGCGACCGGGATAGAGCCGGACGCCCATCTGCCCGGCACCGAGTTCGCGGTCCAGCTTTACCGCGAGCGCCTGGTCGCCCGGGCGCTAAGATGATCATCGACAACCCGGACAGGTTCGGCTGCAGGCTGCCCGGCTGCGACGGCCCGCGCTCGGGCGTGTGTATCAATAACCTATCATTCGATGAATGCCCTGACGTCGTTGAGCTGAGCGAGCACGAGGATGCCGGGGAGCAGGATGGGGCAGAAGAGCCTGACGACACCGCCCCGCAGACAGTCGACCTACCCGGCGGCCGAAGCCTCGACGCCGCGGCGTGCGACGCGCTGCTCAGACGCCGGGGCGGGACCGTGGTGGGTATCGTCGGGCCGCCCGAGGTTGGAAAGACGACGCTGATCTCTACAATTTACGAGCTGCTGCACCGTCGCCGTATGGCGAGCTTCGGCTTTGCCGGATCGGAGACGCTTCGGGCACACGAGGAGCGTTGCCACCTCGCCCGATTTTCGTCAGGTGTGGCTGCCGCCGACACACAGCGCACCAAGGTCGGGGCCGGACTGCAATTTACGCACCTGCTCATCGCCACTCGGTCCGGCGTCCAAGACGCTGTGTTCGCCGATCGCTCCGGCGAACTGTTCGACAAGGTCCTCGCCCGTCCCGCAGACATCGACGACTTCGTCGAACTCCGCCGGGCGGACGTGATCATCGTCCTCGTCGACCTTGTCCTGCTCACGTCCAGCACGCACCTCACCGTGTCGGCGGTACGACGCCTGTTTATGGCCATGGATCAGCGCGGCATGCTGGAGGATCGACGGGTGCTGCTCGTCGGCACCAAGGCCGACGTCGCAGTGCCGACACCCCGGAGCAGGAAGGCGGCGCGCGAACTGGCCGCGGTGGCAGAGGAGTTCGCGCGCCGCGCGGGCGGGCGCTTCCGCATAGACACGCACGTCGTCGCTTGCCGGCCCCGCAGGGGATCGACGGTGATTGGGGAGGGTCTAGAGCTGCTGCTCTCGGCCGTCCTGGAAACGCCGGCCCCTCGCCCGCCCGTCGCCGACGACTCCTGGCCGCTGCAGCGCTCAGAGCTCGACCAGCTGATGCGCGGCTACCGCGGGTCGCGGCGATGACACGCCAACTGATCGTCGGTATGCCCGAGTCGGGCAAGAGCACCTTCATCGCGGCCCTCCGCCACCTCCTGCTCTCCGCCACGGTCAGCACGGAGCTGACGCTTACTAGGCTCGCCGACGAGGAGAAGCACGTCAATGACTTGGAGACCGACTGGCTGGAGCTGAAGAAGGTGCAGCGCACCAAGCCCGCCACCGAGGGCTGGGTAGAGTTCCACGTCCGGGATGCCGCGTCCGGAACGGAGTCGGTGCTACTGGTGCCCGACCTACGGGGCGAGACGTTCGAGCAGCCGGCCTGCTCCGGCCAATGCCAGGACCAGCTCTACGACGCGATCGCCAACGCGTCAGGGATCGCCCTGTTCACCAGCGCGGAACGCGAGGATGACGCGCTATTGGTCTCCGACCTGGGTGACCTGCTCGACGACAGCGGACAGATCGCACGCGACGAGGCCAACTTCTTCGATCCATACGGGATGCCGGAGGAGGTGAAGATCGTTGAGTTCCTACAGATGGCGAACCGCCGCCCCCTGACTCCTAAACGCCGCCGGATCGCGGTGATGGTATCGGCGTGGGACGTGATCCCAAGCGACAGGATGCCGGATGCGTGGCTCGCCGAGAAGAGGCCGATGCTCGCACAATTTTTACAGTACAACCCGAGTCTGTGGGACCTGCGCGTATACGGGGTGAGCGCGCAAGGTGGACGGCTACCCCAGGACAAGAAGCGGCTCAAGGCGATGAAACCCGCCGAGCGGATCCGCATCGTCGGACACCGGGCCAAGCCGCACGACTTAACGGCGCCGCTGCGCTGGCTGGCGGGCACGTGAGCGCGGGCGCCCAGACCGTGCGCATCGACCAGGTGCTACACGGCTACGAACGCGGACACAAAGAGATCGCCTCGTCGATCCGCCTCGACGAGAAGGCCCGAGCGACCATGCTCGTCCACAGCGACCTGCTTGCCGACGAGGGCGGCGGCATGTACCTGACTTGCTACCCGCTTCGCTCCGCGTCGCGCCACGTCCTAGCGCGGACTTGGTCGGCCGGCGCCGGCTCCCGGCCGGGCAGCGTGTGGACCCATTCGCTGGTGCTGGACTACCAGTGCCTCGCGAAGCTCAACGACCTCGTCGCACTTGAGCCGCTGCTGATGCGATCCGGGGATCCACGCCAGGCCGTGATCGCCAAGCCGCTGGAAGTGTCAGTCAATCTGGCAGGGGCCGACTGCTACGACCTCGGGCCGCACTCCATCGACGCGATGGTGCGGCTCTATGGTACCGGCCAGTCAGAGGGGGCTATCGAGGTGCCTTCCGCCGACCGCGCGACAGACGATCTCCTGGCACTCGCTTTATGGCGGCAGATGTGGCCGGGACTAAGACGGACGTTCTCGTTCGCCGCTGGTCTCGCTGCAAGTCGGCCGGGCGCGGGCCCGGACTGGACCTTGCGCTTCGTGCCGGCGGCATCGCGAGGTGCTCGATCCAACCTTGGACCGGGGTTGCGGGCGCTGCTAAACGACCTGCCCCTGCGTGGTCCCACCGAACTGCGGCGGTTCCTCAGCCGCTATGCGTCCGAGGCCACCAACCCCCGTCGCGCCGCAGAGCCGCTCGCCGCGCTCTGGTCTGATCCCGACGCTCCGCTTCGAGACCGCCTCCGCACGCTTGGCCGCGTCGGCGGGGACCGGCTCAACCGACTCACCCGCGATCTGATCTCCCAAGAGCTGTCGACGGCTGACGATCCGAACGCGCTCATGACGATGGTCGAGGAGCTGGGTAAGCAGTCGCTCGACGTCGATCCCGCCCGTGCCGTGCCAATGGCGGACGGTATGGATCAGAAGTCGTTCACTCGGTTGCTCGCGATCGCGGGCACGTCGGCCCCCGACCAGCTGGGCGGGCGTATCTTCGAGGCCGTGGTCCGCGGGTGCGAACCCGGCCGGCTGGCTAAGGCGGCCGGGGTCTCGAACCGGGAGCGCATGCTCGCGTTGCGCCCCGGATTAATTGCTCGCATCGACTTCTGGCCAGCCGACGACGCAGACCGTGCGATTATGATCGACCGGCAGCCGGCGGCGCTTGGACTGCAGGATGGACTGGCGCTGTTCGGCCTCAGCATCGGGCCCATGACGGCGAGATCGCTTCTGGCTAGCGACCAGGACGCACCCACTTCGGTGGTGCTCGGCATGCTCGCGTTCAAGGATGCCGCGGTGGTGCGAGTCGCCGCTCAGCAGCTCCTTGCCCAGCCTGAGCAGCTGGGGGATGCGCTCGCGAGCCTCGACCACGCGGGCGCCCTGGACAAACTGGCCGAGGCCCAGATCGCAGACGGACCCCCGCCCCCGGCAGCCCCCGCCTGGTGCACCTGCCTCGCGCGCCTTGGCACAAAGGCAGCTGCGGCAAACACCGTCGTGGTATGCCACGTCGCGGCCATGAACGTGGGCGGGCCAGCCGGGCTTGAGACGGCGCGATCGACGTTCGATCCTCTGATGCGGCTTGCCATCAGGCACCGGCTAACGCGCGAGCAGGAGGCCTACCTGGAGCGCGCGATATCTAGTGGGCGCCTGAACGTGTGGCGACTCGCCGACCGGCTCGCGGAGGCTGCGCTAAATCGCTGGCCGCCGCAGAGCGGCAGCGCGGGTGCATTCGCGCTGAGCGAAGATCGGGAACACGCGCGCGCGCTCATCGACTCCGCCGTGACGGTTCTGACCAAGTCCGCTCTGCAGCTGGCGACGCTCGCCCCCGACGTGCCGCCCGCAACCGCCATCCTTATCCGAAGGAAGCTAGACACGCCCGCGTGGATGCCCTGGTGGAGTTGAGCTTGTCGCCTCTTAAGCCGACCCTGCGCGTTCGCGCGAAGCCCGCATGCGGGGGAAGTGAGCCGCTGCCTAGCTCAGCAGAACCGTGCTTCGTCCGAGTCGGGTGTGAGGCACGTGAAAGGAAATAGGCGGTTGGCCGATATCAGGAACAGCGGGTGTAACCGTCGGTGACCTGATGCCAGAAGCAAAATTCGTACTTGCCTAAGATAGGTCAATAGCCCCATTAAATTCGGCGATCTTGTCCGCTCTCGGGCGAACACTTGATGTCAGATGTTGGCGCTTTGCGGATCTGCCGTCGATTTTTAAAGGGGGTGTGGAGCGCTTAAAACCGAGCGTTGACCAAGGTCCACTCGGATGGTCCATTTCCCAGGTCCGATGCCACTTGAGACGGGTGGTCAAGGGTCCAACCCCTTGATGTCGTACCCCTTCGGTTTTGGCTGAGAATCCTGGCGCCCCAGCCAAGTTCCTGAAGGACGACCGGGCCTTCAGGACCGGAACACGACCGCCCCCCCGCAACAGACGGTTTTTCGGGGCACGAGAGCCCGCATAGTCCCGGACAGCCACCGGAACGCTGCACCGAGGCGGCGCAGGGCGCGCGGGTGGGAACACCGTCGGGTTTCCAGGGCTTGCAGCGGAACATCCTGCCACCGCAGCGCGTGATCGCCCATGACCCGTCTCTTGATCCCCGCCCTCCTGCTCGCAGGGTGCTTGGCGTCGTCCGCACGGGCGGCCGACGCTCAGGCCGGGCCAGACGCGCTCGAGCCCGTGCTGCACTCGGACAGCTTGGTCTTCAACGGCATCACCCGCGCGAAGGACGGCCGGGTGTTCTCGCCGTTCCAGCGCCAGTCGAAGGGCAAGGGGATCGAACTCGGCGAGTGGCGCGACGGCAAGCCCGTCGCCTTCCCCGATGAGGCGTGGAACGCGTGGAAGCAGGGCGATGACCCGGCCAAGGCCTTCGTGGCGGTCAACGCCATCCGCATCGGGCCGGAGGGCGATCTCTGGGTCGTCGACAAGGGCGCGCCCGGCATGGGCGAGGCGCCGCTTCCCGGCGGCCCCAAGCTGGTGCAGATCGATCTGGCCACCAACACCGTGCGCAAGGTCTACCCGCTGCAGGCGGCGACCACCGACCGTAGCTTCATCGACGATTTCCGCTTCAACGGCCGCAACGTCTACCTGACGGATGCCGGCCAGCCCGGGCTGCTCGTGCTCGACCTGGACACCGGCGGCCTACGGCGGGTGCTCGATGGACACTGGTCGACCATCGCGCAGCGGCCGCTCACCGGCCAGGGCCGGGTGCTCCGGGACGACAAGGGCAAGCTCCTGTTCATCCACGCCGACCAGCTGGAAGTCTCCCCCGACGGCAAGACGTTCTACTATCAGGCCTGCACCGGCCCGCTCTACAGCATCGAGACGCGCTATCTGGATGACGCGAACCTGAGCGACGCGGAGCGGGCCAAGCACGTGACGCTGTTCGCCGCCACCGTGGCCACCGGCGGAACCGCGATCGACGCGGACGGGACGATCTACGCGAGCGACACGGACGGTCTGCGCATCCTCAAGATCTTGCCGGATGGGACGATGAGCACGCTCGTGGAGGACCCGCGGCTGGTCTGGGTCGACGCGATGTGGATCGACGAGCAGGGCGGCCTGTGGATCCCCGCGGCGCAGATGAACCGCACGCCGACGATGAACGGCGGCGAAGCGTCGGCGGTGAAATTCCCGACCACGATCTACCGGATGCAGATCGGGGCGAAGCCGCTGCGCAACTGATCGGCGGAACGAAGCTGACGCTCGGTGATCGCGGCCGATGGCCGGTGGCGACCCGAGGCGCGGCTCCAGCACCCGTTAGAGCGTCCGGGAAGCGGCCGTTCTCCGGCCTGCATACCGCTTCGACCCGGGGCCGATCCGGCGCCCATCCCTGCCGGAAGATCCTCCCTGCCGGAAGATCATGTCCATCCCGTCACGCGTCCGGCCTCCGGAGGGATCGGCCTCGCGCCGCTTCCGGGGACCGATGCACGGCACAACCCCTACGCCGCGGCCCGCACCTGTGCCGTGCGCTGATCGAGGAGGAGGATGGTCGCGTCGAGCACGGGGTCCAGAGCGTCGCAATCGCCGAGACTTCCGACGAAGGCACCGTCGCGCGCCGCCATCTCGATCGGCTTCAGGCGCCCGACAAGGACCAGGGCTCCGATATTGGCGCTCATGGATTTCAGGCTGTGAGCGGCCCGGGCGATGGCGGGCTGGTCCGCCGCCGCGACGGCGTCCCGCAGGGCCGACAGGGCGACGGGTGCCTGCTGGCGGTAGAGATCGACGACGCGGGCCAGGAAGGCGCCGTCCCCGAGGCTCAGCAGGCCGTCGATGACGTCGCCGTCCAGCAGCGCGTCCGGGTCGGCCTGCGGCTCGGACGGCTCGACCGGGTTGGGCGCCTCACCCGCGACATGCTGTTGAAGCAGGTGCGCGAGCTGCGCCAGGGTGAAGGGCTTGGGCAGGATGCCGTCCATGTCGGCGGCCTGCGCGGCCTCGGCCGCGTCGGCCAGCACGTGGGCGGTGAGCGCGACGATCGGCGTGCGCCGTCTGCCCATCCGCAGCTCGTGCTGGCGGATGGTCCTGGCCGCGGTGAACCCGTCCATCACCGGCATGCTGCCGTCCATCAGGACGATGTCGAACGGACGGGCCGCACTGGCCTCGGCCGCGGCGAGCCCGTCCTCGACGGTCACGACATCGGTGACACCGCACCGGGCCAGGGCCTCCACGGCCACCTCGCGATTGACGGCGCTGTCGTCGGCCACGAGCACGCGCGCGCCGGGAAAGCGCGGCAGGGACGGGGCCGGCTTGCTCGCGTGCACGGGGACAGGCTCGACCGCCTCGACGGGCCAGCGGGCGAAGAAGGTCGAGCCTGCGCCCACCTCGCTGTCGACGCCGACGCTGCCCCCCATGGCCTCCACGATGCGTTGGGCGATGGAGAGGCCGAGCCCGGTACCGCCGAAGCGCCGCGTCGTCGACTGATCTGCCTGGGAGAAGGCCGAAAAGATCGCGCCGAGCTTGTCCTGCGGAATGCCGATGCCGGTGTCGGTCACGGAGAGGACGAGGAACCCGTCGGCGGGGTCGATCTCCATGCGCAGCGTGACCTCGCCCGCCGCGGTGAATTTCAGCGCGTTGGAGACGAAGTTGCTCGCGACCTGACCGAGGCGCACGGGGTCTCCGAGGATGGCCCGCGGCACCTCCGGGGCGATCTGCGCCGTCAGGCCGAGCCCAGCCGATCGGGCGCGTTCGGCGAAGAGCGCGACGACCGTGTCCGCCACTTCGACGGGGCTGACCGGCACCCGCTCGAGGTCGAGCTTGCCGGCTTCGACCTTCGCGAAGTCGAGGATGTCGTTGATAATCGCCAGCAGCGATCTACCGGATCGCGCGATCACGTCCGCGTAGCGGCGCTGGCGCGGCGGCAGGTCCGAACCCGCGAGCAGCTCGGCCATCACGAGCACGCCGTTCATCGGCGTGCGGATCTCGTGGCTCATCGTCGCCAGGAAGGTGGATTTCGCCGCGTTGGCGGCTTCGGCCGCGTGCTTGGCCTCGGTCAGGTCGATCGTCCTGGCCTTCACCTCCGCCTCGAGATGCGCGCTGTGGGCGGCGAGCTGATCGTCGCGCTCGTTCACGGCCGAGAGGAGATCGTTGAAGGTCCGCGCGAGCCGGCCGACCTCGTCGTCGCTCGTCACGGGCGCGCGCCGCGTGTAGTCGTGGCGTAGGCGCACGGCGTCCATGGTCCCCGCCAGCAGCGCCAGGGGTCGCATCACGCTCCGCTGCAACTGCAGGGACACGCCGATCCCGATGGCGACGGCGAGCAGCGCCGCGAGTCCCGCGTTCTCCGCGGCGTCCAGCACGCGGCCGACGACGAGCGGGGTCTCGCGGATGAGCACCACGCGGCCGATCGGGACGCCGTTGTCCATGATCGTCGCCTCGCCCCGCAGGGTGCGGGTTCCGAGGATGCTCCACGGCGATATGTCCTGCGCGTCGAGGGCCGTGTCCCGGTTGAGGCGCAGGCCCAGGCCCTGCTCGGCCAGGATCGTGCCGTCCCGCCCCTCGACGGCGCCGTAGACGATCAGCGGCAATTTGCCGATGGCCCGGAGCGTGGCGTTCATCGCCTCCTCGTCGCCCGACGCGGCGGCCTTCGCGCTCCCGAAGGCGAAGACCTGGGCGATCGTGTTGAGCGCCTCGCGCTGATCCTCGGTGAAGCGGTCGAGCTCGCGCCAGACCGACAGGCCGGCGGCGACGATCAGGGCCGCCGTGACGGCGCCCGTGACGACCAGGGCGATCCGGCCCGCGACGGAGCGGCCCGGCCTCACCCACGTGTGCCTCCACGTGTGCCTCACGCTGCGCTCCCCTTCGCCAGTCTCAGGCGGCCTCGGCCCAGGTCTTCTCGACCTCGCTCCAGCCCGCGAGGAAGGCCTCGACGCAGCGCGGATCGAAATGGAGCCCGGCCTGCTCGGCGACGAAGGCCCGCGCGCGCTCCAGCGGCCAGGCCTGCTTGTAGGGACGCTCGGAGACGAGGGCGTCGAACACATCCGCCACCGCCACGATGCGGCCGGGGAGCGGGATCGCCGCGCCCTTCAGCCCCCGCGGATAGCCGGTTCCGTCCCAGCGCTCGTGGTGGCTCTCGGCGATCTCGGCGGCGATCCGCACGACGTCGGAGCTGCTGCCCTCCAGGATCTGCCGACCGCGCTCGGCGTGCTTCTCCATCTCGGCGCGCTCCTCGGCCGACAGCGGCCCCCGCTTGAGCAGGATCGAGTCGGGGACCGCGATCTTGCCGACATCGTGCATCGTCGAGGCGAGCTTCAGGATCTGGATGTCCGGCGGCGCGAAGCCGAGATTCCGGGCGATGACGTCCACATAGCCCGCCACCCGCGCGATGTGGTTGCCGGTATCGTTGTCGCGGTGCTCGGCGGCGCGCATCAGCAGGGCGATGATCTCGTGCTCCCGCGCTTCGATGACGGCCACGGCGGACGCCACCTCGCGGGCGAGCCACGCGGCGCGGTCCTGCTGCTGGCGATGGGCGGCGCTGATCTTCAACAGATTGGCGATCCGCGCCTGGATCTCGACCGGGTCGAACGGCTTGCCGAGGAAGTCCGTGGCCCCCGCGCGCAGGGCCTGATGGCGCAAGCTGCGCTGGTCCATGCTCGTGACCATGACGATGGGGACGTGCGCGAAGCCCGGGATGTCCCGCGCGGCGGCGATGATGTCGAGGCCGGTCAATTCCGGCATGTCGTAATCGGTGACGACGACGCCGATCCGGTCGACGTTCTCCCGCAGGAAGGCGAGCCCGGCCTTCGGGCAGGTGAAGGCCACAGGCTCGCAATCGGCCACGGGCTTCAAGGCCTGCACCATCAGCAGGTTGTTCATCTCGGCATCGTCGAGGATCAGCGCGAGCACCACGAGCCTCCAGACGATCCGTCCGCGAAAGAGGATGTCATTGCGAGATCACGACCCTGCCGCCGAGGGGGCCGACGCCCTTGGGCACGGGCACGCTGGTGCCCTCGTAATTGGCGTTGAGGTAGAGGTTCGGCCCCTCGTACAGATTGACCTGCCGCGTCACGACGACGGTGTAGGCGGATTGGTCGGCGACGGGCTTGTCGGCGTCGATCACGAGGCGGCCCGAGGGCAGGTAGATCGTGCCCAGCATGGTGCGGGCATTGTTGCTGATGATCCGGTAGATCCGCATCGGCGCCGTCTGCCCCAGCGGAGCGGGGGTGGGCGGCACAGGGGCGCCCGTCGAGTCGTCCGTCACGCCCAGCGCCGGATCGAGCGGAGCCGTCACGGCAGGCTGCTCGGACATCAGCATCCCGGCCATCACGCCGGTCGTCGGGGCCGAGAGGCTGACGGTGGTCTTCTTGTCGAAGAGGAGGCCCGCCTTGTCCCCCGCGAAGTAGAGGCCGACATCGACGCCCGTCAGCGTCGCGTTGTCCTTCACGATGAGCGGCCCGTCCTTGAACACGTAGATGCCGGGCCGCATCGTCACCGTGGCGTTCTTCTTGACCGTCAGGCCTGCGCAGTAGGTGCCGGGTTCGAGCGTGACGTCCTTGTCGATGGTCGCCATCTTGCCGAGCGGCAGCAGGTTGAACGGGAAGGGCAGGCTCGCGCAGCCGCCGACGGGCGGCGCGACGCGACCCTGCAGGGGATCCTGGATGACCGGGCATTCCGTCTGCGGCGGGGGCGAAAAATTCGCCCGGACGCCGGAATAGCCCCCCACCGAGCAGATCGTATCGGCCCGCGCCAGGGCGTTGGCGCCCCCGACCATCCCGAGCGGGCTCACCGAGTCGGAGTAGAGCGCGCAGCCCAGCGCGGTGACCTGCGCGTTCTTCTGGAGGTTGAAGGCCCCCGGCGCACTCGGATCGAGGGTCAGCATGCACAGGCGCATCTTGCCGACGATGCTGACCTTGGCCTGCGCGGCGACGGTCTGGCTGGCGAGGCCGATGAAGCGGCCGAAGGTGAGCGCCACGCGGTCTTCGGCACGGGCGAACACGCTGGTCTTGTCGTCCGCCACCGCGACGGTGATGGCCAGCGGCTTGTCGGCGGGTGCAGGCGCGTTGGCGACGATGATCTGCTCCACGGCTCCCCGAACGGAGGCCGCGTCCGAGGCGGCGAGCTTCAGCGCGTTGCCGCCGGCCAGGGCACCGGCGTCGACGGCATTCTGGATCTGCGTGCGGCGCGCCACCAGGCGGGCGTAGTCGACGCCGCCACCGACGAGTCCGAACAGGACCGGGGACGAGAGGGCGAAGGTCAATGCGACGCCACCTCGGCCATTCCTGGCGAAGGCAAAGCCCCGCATGCGCCATCGGCGGGCAGAGATCTGCCAGCGGACATTCACCCTGATGCTCCTCATCGTGGGGTCTGGATTCGACCCGGCGGGTCGATGTGGAGAAAAATTAGCGGAGAGAAATAGCTAACATCTTAATCCGGCACACGAGATCTTGTGACCGTCGGCTGCCAGACCCAGCGCGCGCCGCTGAAGATCGGGAAAATCTCGGACGCCGCCCGGGGACCGGCCGAGAAAAGCGATCTCACGTACGATCCATGCCGGGACGGAAACAACTTATGGATGCAATTGGCATGGCCGGCTGCACAATCGTGACGGGCGCCGTGACGGAAGCGCTTTGTCCACCACGTTTCCGATCTCTTGGATCCGGCCGCCCAGTGCCGGGGCCGCGAGGGGCGACCGGACGCGTTGAGGGAGTGGCATGCCTGCCAGCCGGACACGATCGACGCGGACGATATCGCGGCCGCGCAGCGCGGAGTACCGGGGATCGATGTTTCTTCACAAACCGTAAACGAGCCGTCGCTATCGCTGGTTCGTGATGCTCCAGTATTGCCACAGGTCAGCCCAATGTCTCAGATCCTACGACGATTTATCCGCGACGAGTCCGGCGCTACAGCAATTGAATACGGGATGATTGCCGCCCTTATCGCGGTCGTCGTTATTGCCTCGCTCAGGCTCGTGGGCGTGAGGCTCGGCACGAAGTTCAGCGCGATTTCCAACAACCTGAACTGAAAAAGCCTCCCGTCGGAAGCCTCGCGGCGGCAGCCCGGGCGACCGGGAGGGACTAGTCGGTCGCACTGACGTCGGCGCCGCCGGCCGGTAAGCTCCCGCGCCATGCACAAGCTCGCGCCGGCCAGCCTCTACCGGCTCCGCACGCTCGCCCAGACCGGCCCGCGCTTCTACCAAGTGAGCGCCTACATGCGCCGCATGGAAGTGCTGGGATTGATCGCGGCCACGGGTCGAACGGATCCCGCGACGGACAGCGCTGAGTACAGGATCACCGACGCAGGCACGGCCGAGCTGGCAACGCGCTACGGCTCATCCTCGACGAAGCCTCGCGACGACGTCTGACCGCTGCCATTTCGCCCCGGGCCGATTGCGGCCCGTTCGGGCAGCCGGCGACCATCTTGTAATCAGTCTTCGGAGCCCTAACCTTTCCTGTAATCAGCTTGCAGGAGCCCTTCAGATGCTAAGGCTGCTGGACAACCGGGATGGAACCTACGCCATCTATTTCGGCGAACAGGAACTGATTGCGGGCCTGAATTATCGCCAAGCCGTTCGCTTCACCCTCAGGTCGCACCTCCTGCCGCAACGGTAGTGTGCGGTCGCGGCGGCGCGCGCGAAGAGGGCCCGTCGCGGCCAGCCGGGCGGGCGCTCTGTTGATAGTTCAGCGCAAGTCTCGACCCATGTCGTGATCGCTGCGATCGGCATTCAACGATCGAAATACCCCCGCACAGCTGTGCTTGCTGGGTGAGACGGTCGATCGTTCCGGTGTCGAGGGACGTTCCACACGCAGGCAGGCGTGCCGGTACCGATCGACTGGCTCTCCGCCGGTCGGACCGGGGCGTCGCTTGGCCTCAAGGCGTCAGGTGCCACCATCGCCCGTCGTCCTTCCGCCTCAACTGCACACGCTCTCGCCTGCCAGGTTGCGGCCGACTGAGTTCAGGCCCGTCGTCTCGCTTCGAGGTGTTATCAGCATTCAGAGGAGATGAACCCAGGACGATTTAGGCGATTGAGCTTTCATGGAGGTAGCCATGACGCCATTCCGCACGCAAATCGCCGCATCGATTTTGATTTCGTTGTCGACGGGCGCCGTGTTCGCTCAGGTAGACCGCACGAAGACGGGCGTTGATCCGCTCTCGACTGAAAAGGCGCCGAACACCACGGTGGTCGGGCAGACCAAACCGCCGAGCCGGGATGCAAGCCCAACATCCACCACGTCGATCGAGCGCAAGACGCCGCGTCAAACCGTGGACGACGCTATCAGCACGAGGGTCTGCGTCGGATGCGGCGGAGAACCCGCCACGACAGGTGCCCTTCCAGTGGCACCCGCGCCCGCCGCGCCGTCACCCGTCCTGCCCCCTCAAACGCGCGATGTTCGACTTGACGAGTTGCGCACACCGTCCGAACCCAAGAAGCAACCCGATCTCGACACCTTCGCTCTGGCCTCGGCGCATCGCGAGCGGGCGGAGTCGGCGCAGGAGAAGACCAACGGCCTGTGGCAATCCTGGCTGGTGTCGGTTTGTGACGGTTGCGGCGACCAGAAGCCGGCCAAGGCCCTGAAACTGGAAGACTGGCCGAACCGCACCGCGCCCCTGACGACCGGCTCAGTGGATCAGAAGACTCCAGCCGCGAAGATAAACCACGCCGAGGCCAAGCGGATCGCGGTTCCTCATCAGCGGAGTCTGGAAGCGGATCTCTCGCCGGACATCGTCGACTCGATCCGGCGGATGCCGCAATGACGATGAGGCAGAGCGAGTCCGTCGGGAGTCCCGGCCGGCGCCCTCGTCCGCCCTCTCCGAAGCACCACGTCCGGAGCGAGCCTGTCGATGATCGAGACGCGATCCTCCGCTGCCTCGGTGCGCCGGCGGCGATGCGGCGGGTACGGTCAGATCAGATAGACCGTACCGTGCTCCTTGAACGCCTTCGGGCAGTTGCTCTCATCGACCAGGCGCTGGGCTTCCGCGAGTGTCAGGTGCCGATCTGCCGCCACTTCGGCGAGGGTCATCCATCTGGTCTGCATGTCCGTCCTGCTCCTGATTTGGCAGTCAACGGCGCTGGATGCGAATGGTTCGGGCGCACGGAAAGGCCCTGAACGGCCCTGTGCCGGGCGGCACCGTCCGCGAAGTCGGCCGCCGACGCCGCGGTCCTGATCGGCGCCCCGCCGGGGCCGCGCATCCGACGGGTGAGAGATCCACGAAGAGCACCCTATCCGGCGGCAGATGGCGGCCGGAGCGGTGGATCGAACCGGCTCCAGGGCGGACGTGAGCGCTCCCTCCGTCTTGTCGCAGCACGAAAGCTGCTTCTGTGGATCGGGGACTTCTGCACAGGCGCCTTGATCGATCGATTACAGTTCAATCGCCTAACGCGACGGTAATTCACCTCCCGCAGGATGCCTCGCCTGCGAGGAGTGAGTCATGCGGACGTGGATGGTGGCGGGGGCGGCGATCCTGGCCTTGACGGTCGGCAGCGACGCCGCGCAGGCGCGGGGTGGCCGAGGGTTCGCGCGCCTGTTCTCCGGGCATTCCCACACGTCTTACCGGTCGGCCGCCCTGAACCAGCCGAGTCGAGTCCATGCAGAGCCGAGAGCGGGCATTCTCGGCTACCGGCCCGCGCTCGTCCTCGCACCGAAACCGGTGGCTCCGGTCGTCGCCGCGAGCGCTGCGCTTCCCGCATCCTCAGCCGAGACGCTCGTGCCGGACGTCCCGGCCGCGCCGCCGACCCACGTCGAGACCTCGCCGCCCGCTCCGATTCGAGAAGCGCGTGCGCTCCGTCCGTCCTGCGCACCGGGGAGAATGGTCGGCGGATCAGGGAGCGAAGGGACCGGTTTCTGCCTGATCAACTAGAGCGCCCGCCGCCGAAATGGACGCCTGTCAGCGCCGGAAAGCGCGTCACACCACAGGCTCGGAGCCGTGCCTGATCGCGACGCGCACGGTACACAGGGCCGGGAATCCCTGGACCGGCTCTCCAACCCTCGACCTCATTCTGAGGTGCCGGCGCTCGGCGCAGGCCGCGAAGGAGCCCTCTAGCCAGCCGCGGGATCCCTGGAGGCCTCCTTCGCGGCCCGCTGACGCGGGCACCTCAGGATGAGGGATCTGAGTGGGATCACCCCACACGACGTGCTGTCGCGTACGGTGTGCACCGCGATCAGGCGCGCCTCTGTCGGCGTGCGACGGCTCGTCGGCTGATGCGGCGCGAGGCTCAGGCGCGTGAAGCGCCGGGCACGACGGCCGTTTCCGTGCGCGCCCCGGCCGCGCCTCCTGCGGCGATCCGGGGCGGCCGCGCTCACCTCCCGCGCCCGCTCTTGAGAAGGACGAGCCGGGTGAGCTCTGCCTGCCGGGACACGCCCGTCTTGCGGAAGACTGCGCGCAGCTGGGTGCGCGCCGTGTCGACCGTGATGCCGAAGCGGTCGGCGGCTTCCTTCAGGCTCACGGTACCGTCGAGGTTCGACGCGAGCCGCGCCTCGGCGGCCGTGAGCCTGTAGTCCGTCATCAGAATTTGCTGAAGGTCGGCGGATCTGCGGGGCTTCGGGCACCGGCGCAGGACGAGGAGCGCGAGCTTGGGCGGCAGCACAAGCAGACCCAAGCGTCCGGCGCTCAGGAACTTCGGATCGACGGTCATCGTGCAGGCGGCGAAGGTTCCGGCTGCCGTCGTGATAGCCGGAGCTGCCGAGAAAGGCCCCAGCGCAGCGTCTGGAGCGCACGTGGTGGCCACTGCGCCGCGGATGCTCGCGAGAAGGTTGCGATCACGCACGTCCAGGATGTTGAGACTCCCGCACCTCAGGATCTTGCCATCCCGCAGCAAAGCTTCCGCCGCTTCGTTCGCGCCGTAGATCCGCATGTCCTGCGCGACCAGGAGCGCTGGCTCGACAAGAGCATCGAGGAGGGAGCTTCTCAGCCGCCTCGGTCCCGCATGGCGACTGGCGTCGAGCGTCCGCCGGATGCGTGGACCGAGGATCTTCAGGAGAGGCTCGTAGATCCCGTTGGCGGACTCGGCGCGTCGAAGGTCGTAGTGCAACGAAATGAAGCCGAGGCGGCCATCGCTTTCGGCGATCCTCATGCCGCTCGACGCGTCGGCGCCTCCGGCTCGAGACAGCCAATCCGTGTAGAACTCCGTGTGCGCAAACTCGGAAGCCGGCAGGAGTCGTTCGCTGAAGATCGGCTGCATTGCCGGAGCAGCCAGCATCACCGGCATCCAGGGATTGATGGCGTTGTAATACGCGGCATACCGGGCAACCACGCCGTCTGGCCAGCCGGAGGAGGTCAGCGGCACGGCGCTTTCGCCGAGGATATCCACCACCTGGATGCCGGTTTTGCCCCCGGGCACGGCGGTCGCGAAGGCCGCCATCACGTCCTCCCACGCGTCGGGATCGAACGCCGCGCGATCAATCAGCGCTCCAATATCTTCAGCAAGGGCGACGACCCTGGGATTGTGATCGTACAGCGGTCGCATCCCGGAATACCCCGCAGGCCGAGTGCTGAGGCCTATTCAGCCATGATGCCGTTGCCGAGATCTGTTTTCAAGACAGCCTTCAGTGTTGGATCAGAAGCACCGGCCCGACGGCGAACATCATCGTTCACCTGTGAAATTGGCCCGACCGACCGCCCGGGACACGCAGAAGTGTTCGCACCCTCGACCTGTCCGAGGGCGACCTTGCGGGGGCGGCCTGGACGCGACCGGCCAGACCCCGGCCGGCCAAACCCCGGCCGGCCATGTCCGCGGCCCCACATGTCCGCGGCTCCACATGTCCGCGGCTCCACATGTCCGCGGCCCCATGAGGAAGCCCATGTCCGTCGTATTCGACCTGGACGGAACGCTCGCGCTGACCGAGCCTCGCGCGCACGTCCGCGCCGGTCCCGGGCGCAGGGATTGACGCGGCTTCCACGCGACCTGCGACCAGGATGAGCCCTGCCATCCGATCATCCGGACGCTTCTCGCCCTCGACGCCGCCGGCAACGCGGTCGAGATCTGGTCCGGCCGCTCGGACGCGGTGAACGACACGACCACCGCGTGGCTCAGCGCGCATGGACTGGGGCACATTCCGGCCCTCCGGGTGTCGCGCGCAGTCGTCGGGCCGCGTGCCTGCGCGATGCACGGCCTATAGCCCTACCGGTCCGGTCGCGGTGCCCCGGCCACGCCGCGCATCGGAATGCGTCCGGACCGCGTCTCCGGGAAACCGCATCAACGGGTGCGCACCGCCCGCAGATGCTGGCCGTGCGTGCGAGGGCTCGGGACCGGCGAACCCGTCGGAATTCCCTGACGACGGGAGCCGGATCGGAGCCGCGACGGTGCGGCGTTGCGCCATGGAACGTCGCACCACCGCGCCGCCTTTCCCGCCCATGCGCTCGGCCAACGCCGCCGCGCCTCGACCTGGAAAGGCCTTCAATGCTGAAGTTCGCGCGTGGATCAACGGCGCTTGCGCTGCTCGTCATCGCGGGGCCGGCCTTCGCCCAGGGCAAACCCCTGGCGCCGCCCGCCAGCGATGCGATGCCGCCGGTTGAGCTGACGATCAGCCTGAAGGACGGCAAGCCGGTTTGCGACCCGGCCGAACTCCGCCTTCCGGCCGACACGAATGTCGCGCTGAACATCGTCAGCAGCGCCGACGTGCCCGTCACGATCACAGCGCCCGGCCAATTCGAGAACGGCCTGGTCCTCCACGCGGACGGCGACCTCGTCCATGTGGCGAGCGAGAAGGGTTACACCGTCAAGCAGAACGGCAAGGGCACGCTGCGGCTGCGGACGATGAAGGCCGGTCAGGAGACGTATGCCTGCACCAGCACCCGCAACATCGATGCGCCGTTCAAAGGCAAGCTGGTCCTGAGCGCACCCGCCCAGTGAGACCGCGACCTTCGGTGCAGCCATGACCGACGCTACGGCCGACCAGCCTCTGAGCGTCTACTACGATGGCGGTTGTCCGCTCTGCCGCGCCGAGATCGACCATTACCGGCGCTGCGCGGGGGCGGATCGGGTCGCCTTCATCGACGTGGGGCGCGTCGTCCCGGCGCCGGCCCTCGGGCCCGGCCTCACCCGCGACGCAGCCTTGCGGCGCTTCCACGTACGCGGCGCGGATGGAGGCCTGGTCTCCGGTGCCGCCGCCTTCGCCCGCCTCTGGCAGACCCTACCCGGCTGGCGCTGGCTCGGCCGCCTGATCGAGCTGCGCCTGCTCGGCTTTCAACCCGTGCTGGCCGGCGCCGAGTGGGCCTACCGGCTGTCGCTGCCCCTGCGTCCGCGGCTGGCGCGACGGCTTGCGCGAAGGCACTCCGGCGGACCGTAGACCTGCCGCGACCATCGCGACAGATCACGACAGATCACGACCCAGGGCGCCACGGGGCGACGCCGGGCATCGGCTCGGTCCCACGACCGCCCGTGCGGATCACGTGCGGACGGCCGCGCGGGATCGATCCCGAACGGGCCTGGGTCCCGTGCGGCGCCGCTGCCAAGCCGGTCGGTCAACCAGCGCCGCAAGACTGGACCGAGGCCGAACGTATCCTCGATCGATCGACACGCGGGAGTAGCCGCGGGCGATGGGGTGGCGGCCTCATGCGCGCGCCGTCCGCGCTCGCCCGGCGGATGGAATGGACGCGAAGACCGATTCCACGACGGGCCGATTGGGCGTATCTGTATACGAATCACGATCCTGGCGACGACGGTTGTCTGCAACGGAGGAAGCTATGGGCCTGCTCGCATTCATCCTCATCGGGGGTCCATGGGTCGCGGCAACGGCGTGGCTTTGGCACCGCGAGGGCGGCCTCGAAGCGTCCCGGCGCGCCCTGCAGGGTGAGACTGCGCACAATCGCTGACGGCTTCGGTCGGCGCGCGCCCAGGCTGGCCCCGCCCCGGGCGGGACCTTGGCCGCCCGTCCCCATGCTGTTCAGGCAGGACGAAGGCGCGACGGAAGGCGAGGGGCCGAATTTCGCGCCGCGGGGAACAGGCCGCCCGGGCTCTGTCAGAGCGGCGCGGGCGGCCCGCAGCCGTCCGATCCGGCGGTCGCAGCGCGGCTGATCCGGCCCGTCAGGTCTCGGTGAAGACCACGCCGAACCGGGCTCCGGTGCGCCGGACGACCATGCAGCGCCGCGACGTCTGGTCGATCGCGGTCAGCAGCGTGAAGGCTTCCGGCACGGCATCGTCATCGCCGGCCTCGAGCAGCGCGCCCGTATCCGACATGTTCCAGACGAGGCACCGCAGCCGCCGACCGGACTCGTGATCGAGGATGTGCCCCGCGCTGAAGCAGTCCGTCCTGCCGGACAGGCGTTTCTCGGTCGTCATGGGCGCTCCTGCAGATTCTGCCACCATTCAAATATTGGCTCCTATTGATGCAAAGCTTCCCGCCAATGAAAGGCATCGAAATCCTTCACGTCGTGCTTACTATCGAATGAATGAAGTCGCGCGATATGTATTGATCGTCCGGAAACGGTCACGGTGCCGCAAGGCGGTGAAAGGCGCCGGTTTCGATCCAGGATGATCCGGCGCCCCGCCGAAGGGGGAGGGCGTTTGGAGAGCGATGATCCGACCGCCGAAACCGCGGGCGGCGGGTCGTCCGCGCTGCCGTCGCCCTGGTCACGCGGAACAGGATACCGGGTTCACGGCTGAGCCTCGGCTTCGTCATCCCCGCCGGTGGCTCCGGTCGCGGGCCCGGGGCGGTAAGCATCGAGCGTCGCGTAGGCGTCCGTATGGGTGAGACCCAGGCGCTCCATGTCGGTCAGCAGGGCCAGGATGTCCGCGTCGACCGGTTCACCATTCTCCTTGCGCTCGATCAGCGTGTTCACCAGTTCCAGGCCGTTGATCGCGGTCGCGTCGGGTTCGTTCGGATCGGGGAAAGCCATGGCGGGTCTCACACTGCGGGGCCCCTGGAGTTAGGTCGCGGCCTGAGTCCCGGCCACACGCCGCCCGCGCCGCTCCCGGAGGAGCCGCGCGGGCGGTCCCGGCGGGCGGGCGTGGAGGCGCGATACCGCCCCGGCGGGGAGGCGCTGTCAGGCGGCCAGGCGCAGCTTCTCCCTCTGCCGCCGCCGGATCGGGACCGCGTCCGCGGGACGCGCCAACAACTGGTCGAGTTGCGAGCAGTGCAGGGCAGTCACACCCCTGGCATGGGCCATCGCGAGCGCTGCGCCACTGAAGCGACCGTTCGTGATCACGTAGGCGGCCGCGCAACCGCTGCGCTCGGCGGCGGACGCGACCGCGTTGACCGGCAGGCATTCGAGCTCGCGGGTCGTCCACGCGAAGCGCGCGACGAAGCGGTGCCGGTCGCGGATCAGGACGAAATCGTCGTCCTCCTGATAATCCAGCCGCCAACCCAGGGACTTGAGGCAGCGCAGCATCAACACCTCGAAGCTCTCGGGCGAGACGCTGACGCGATCAACGAAGGTCCAGGATTCGATCTCCCTCTCCAGGATCGAGGCAAATTCCGCGTACAGCGCCCGTCGAAAGCTCCCGATCCAGAAGAAGGCTCGGACCGGCCCCGGCACGTATGCCCGGTGAAGCCGCCCCAGCTCCGCATCTTGAAGAAACTCGAACTCGGCCCGGCTCTTGGCGTGGCGCTCCCTCCAACGGCTCTCGATGAGCAGTCGCTCGGCATCGCGCCTCAGGGTCTCGCGACATCGGGCGGAGGCCCGGGCGTGCAGATGCAGATAGGCGATCAGCAGCAGGGCCGCCGTCACCCAGAGGCCGAGACACGTCGCAAACATGGCGGCGAGGCTTTACGAATTGGGCAGGTTGGACACTTATCGGCCGCAGACCTTAATCGGACATTGCTGAGCAAATTTGGTTTCCCTTTGCTTTCGCAAGTCTTTGGAGATGGTGAACGCATCCTTCGCGACGGCAGCGCGAACGGCGGATCGGCGGCGGAAAGCGATGGCCATACGCTGACCGTAGCGGGACCGGCATGGTCCGGGCGTATGCGGTCGAGTGCGCCCGCGGTCGGGACTCGGCGCTCCGGCAGCAGCCCCGATCGACATGGCCCGACGACCTTGCCCCGGAACCGCCCCGGCCTTGAGCCGCGATACGCCGTGCCGCTGCGGCGTGTGGATCACTCTGCCGAACGAGCGGCTCGAGGGCCGCATGGTGCAGCGGGCATTTCCGGCTCCCCTCGCGCGGCTGTTCGCTCCGGATTCTGGGATTGCGGTCCGGGTAAGCCCTCATCGTCGGTGGAGGCGAAGCCGAGAAAGGCAGGATCCAGCTCGTGCATGAAGCACGGGGGCGAGCTGTACGTGCCGAACTCCGATGCTGTCGCGTCGGATGGAGCGCCCGACGTCGTCGCCCGTGCGGTCATCGAAGATTTCGTCCTCGGCATCGAGCCAGCCAAGTCACAGATCCGCCGGCTCTGATTGCTCCGCGAAGGTGAACATGACGTCCCCGGTCCGCTCGCAGGATACGCTGACCGAGGTGGCCCCGTTCTGCCCGCGCTGGATGGGAAGCTGAGCCTTGGCATGGGCGACGGCGGCCTCGAGGTCGCAGGGCCAAAGCTTGGTGGAGCTCACCCGTTTGCCTTTTCGAAACGTAATCTTGTACGCCATCGTCTCCTCCTTTTTTGCGGAGGATACACCTTTTAACCGGGTGGGCACGTCCGTTGATGACATAGCAAGGATGCGTATTGGGCGGCGAGCACCGCTGAACTCACATCTCAAGACGCTTGCGATCTTCGGCAGCGAGGCTGACTGCACCGCGGTCGGCGCCCCGGTCCCGCCCAAAGCGCCACCGCGTCCTCCGGCCACCGGTGCCACCGGACGATCCGGCGGCACCGGTTCCGAACATCCACACCCCTCACTCGGCCGAGACGGCCGTGGCGACAATGCGCGGGGAAGCGGGAGCGGTCGGCACAAGACGCGGCGTCGTGGCCAGCTCGGAAGCCGGGCGGACGGTCGCCGTGGCGCGGGCCTGCTCGCGGTAGAGCGGCGGGGTCAGGTGAATGGCCTCATCCGCCCGTGCGGAACCGACCACGGATCCGGCGGCGATGGCGATGAGGGCGACGGTACGAAGGGTCATGATCCTGATACCTCTCGATGGTCCGGGCTCGTGCCCGGGGTCGAGCGATATCTACGCTGCACAGCAACATGATCCAAACAGATTGGATCGATAGCAAAAATTGATAGTATCAATATCTGAGCGAGGTCGCTGGGTCTCGGCGGTATTGCGAACGCGCCCTTGGCGTCCAAGCGGCGCAAGCGATCGCCCCACGGGCAGCGGCCTTTCCGTCCGGATGCCTGAATCCAAGAGATCCGGCCCGGTGCCCATCCGCTGATCGGCTTCCGGCGCAGAGGACGCTGTGCACGGGACCGGTTACCATTGTGGTCGCGCTGTGTTGACCCGTCAGCGGCACCGGCGGACCGCCGGATCATCCCGGCCGCCATCCACACCGCCATCCGCGCTGACCAGCACGGCGCGATCCGCTCACGCCGGCACCGGACGCTCAGCGGCCGAGTTCGACCGGGATGCTGAGATCGGCCACGCCCGACAGGCCCAGCAGGGCGGAGGGCGGCGCGGGAAGGGGACCGACACCCTGAACGGCACGGAGCGCGCGCTGATCGAGGTCCGGCGAGCCGGAGCTGTCCTCGATCTCCACCCGCTGCACGGATCCGTCCGCGGCGATCTGCACGCGAACCACCGCGCTGCCGGCGGCCCGGCGCGACCCTGGCTGCCGCGCGGCCTGATCCGCGGCGTCGATCCGCGTGACGAGACGGGACAGCCAGTTCCGCACCGCGCGGTCGGAACGTTCCCGCGCCGGAGCGGGGTCGGCCCCGGCGATCAGGAGCAGGCCGAGCACGACGATCCCGGGGATGAGCACGCGTGACGTCATGCGGGGACAGGGGCTCCGTGCGCGCGGGAGGAACGACCGACCCAACCGCACGGATCTGCCTCACGCGACTCCGGATAGCCGGATGCCGTCAGGAAACGGTTACGGATTTCCGGCCCTTCGGACCCGCGGCGGCCAGCATGACATCGTCGCTGCCGACTTCGAGCCCGGTATAGCCGAGCATCTCCGCGAGCTGCGTCCGGGCGCGCCAGACGCGACTCTTCACCGTGCCGATGCGGCACTTCATGACCGCCGCGGTCTCCTCGTAGGTAAGGTTCTCGATCGCCACGAGGACCAGCGCCTGCCGCATGGACGGCGCCAGACGATCGAGGGCGGCGCGCACGTCGCTCAGGTCCAGATGTCCGCCCTGCTCAGGCAGCGAGACCATCCGTTCCGCCTGGGTGCCGTCCTCGTCCTGCACCTCGCGGCCCCGCTTGCGGTGCTCGTTGTAGAACTGGTTGCGCATGATCGTGAACAGCCACGCCTCCAGATTGGTGCCCGGCGCGAAGCTGGCGCGCGAGCGCCACGCCCGCAGCAGCGTGTTCTGCAGGAGGTCGTCGGCGCCGACATGGTTGCGCAACAGCGAGCGCGCGAAGCGCTGGAGGTTGGGCACCATCCCCAGGAGGGAGGCCTGGAACGCCGTCTCGCGGCCGTCCTGCGCCCGGCCGAACGCGGCGTCCAGCAGCGTCAGGAGTTCGGCGAAGCGGTCCGCGATGGGCGGCTCGGCCGCGTCGTGCGCATAGGTCGCTGCGAGCAGATGGCCGAGATGATACTGGACGCTGTCGGGGAGCCGAGGCGCCTGCGTGTCGATTGTATCATCGTCGAGCGTGAGTGCGAGCATGACAGCCGATCACCTGAGAGGGACGAGAGCATGGGCTCAGCTATAAGTCTCAGAATATGCAGCCCCTGCCGCAACATAGATCAGCGTAAATATCGATCTTCAGACTGATCTATGATACCATGCTTGGCAGTTTCAGCGGATCTGAAATCCGAGAAAACAGTCTAAGTTTGGAAGCATCGGACGAACATCTATTTCCCGGCCCGCCGTAGGCGGCGCACCGCACGCAACAGTCTCAGCCGCGGCGCCATCGAGACTGCGACGGCGAGGCCGGGACCAACCCGGAAGACAGGACGACGCGTATGAGCCGACTCACGGAGCTTGAAGACGACCCCGCCTTCCGGGAGGCGGTGCTTGCGGTGCGGGGCGCGGCCAGCACGTTGAGCGGCCGGGCCGTCACGGTGGAGGAGGCCCGCTTCCTGGTGGGAATCGCCCTGACGACCTTCGCCCATGCCGGCGGCCTGAACGAACCGAGCCGCAGCCGACTGGCCCGTTTCTCGGAGACGCTGGAACAGGGCACGGTCGTCGAGTCATTGACGAAGCACTGAGCCCTGCGTCACGGCCCGAAGCGTCCCGGGATGTAACGCTCGGGACGACCGTGCCGCGTCCGGCCCCGCCACCTACCCGGCTTCCGTCATGGCGGCGCGCAGCACGCTCTGGAGATCCTTCAACACGGCTTCGCGATCCTGCTCGCGCAGCGCCAGGTTCAGGCCTGCGGTCACGTGCTGGCCGATGATGAGCAGCCCGACCTCGCGCAAAGCGGCTGTCGCCGCGCGGATCTGCTGGATCTCGTCGAGACAATGCCGGTCCGTCTCGATCATTGCCCGGAGGCCGCGCACCTGCCCCTCGATCCGCCCGAGCCGCCGGATCAGCGGCATGCGCTCCTCCTCGGTCCGGGCGAGGCAGACACGACCTTCGACGACTGTGCCGCTTGTCACCGCTCGACCCCCTCTCTGTTCGGCGCCGCCGCCTCGGGCCGTCGATGGCGCCGGCAGGAAGGTCCGGAAGAGGTGGTGCTCCGGCCGAGCCGGAGCACCGGTCCGTCAGCCGATCTGCTGGGACTGGGCGCCGCTGTCGGGCCGCGCCGGGCCGAGCACCGGCTCCTCGCCCATCGGCTGGTTCTGGACGACGCTGTACTCGCCCTTGCCGTCGAGGGACGGACCCTGCGTCCAGCGCCCGGCCGGGGGCGGCGAGCCGTCCGCCGACGTCGAGAAGAAGTTGTAGTTGAACTTCTGGTTCTCTTCGCTCTGCGGGAAGGAATTCGGGATCGGCAGCGTGCCGGCGTGACCCCCGAGTTCCTCGATCACCGCCAGCCATTGCTGCTGGTGCATCGTGTCGCGGGCGATGAGGAAGCTCCACATGTCGCGCATGCCGGGATCGTTCGTGGCGTTATACAGGCGCACCGCCAGGACGCGGCCGGTGCTCTCCGCGGCGACGTTGCAGTACATGTCGGCAGCGATGTTGCCGCTGGCGTAGATGTGGCTCATGTCGAAGGGCAGGCCGTCGGAATTGCCCGGGAAGGCCGCCATGCCGGTGGACAGCAACGTCTTGTGCAGCATGCCCTCGGCGATGTGGCGCGGGTTCTCGCCGCCCATCACGGCCCCGACGATCGCGTCGGCGGCCCCGGCCTCCTGCACCTTGGTCGGCGCGGTCTCGAGGTTCATCGCCACGGCGGTGGCCAGCATCTCGATATGGCCGATCTCCTCGGTGGCCGTATTGAGCAGCATGTCGCGGTACTTGGTGGTGGGCGCACGGTTGCCCCACGCCTGGAAGAAATACTGGAACGCGACCCGGATCTCGCCCTCAATACCGCCGATCGCCTGCTGGAGCATGCGGGCATAGATCGGGTCCGGACTGTCGACCTTGACGGGATACTGCAGTCGCTTGTCGTGATAGTACATGATGTCGGTCCCTCGCGAGAGGCACGGCGCGCTCAAGCCCACCGCACGATCGGCCGCTGAGCCCGTACTCCATGGGAGCATCAGGCCTTGCTCCCTGTTCAACCCCGCCTCACGATGACGGTTCGGTCGATCAGCCTATTTAGAACGATCTGGACGCGGTGGGTTGGATTTTTACCCGATAAATCAATGCTCTTGCGCGTTGAATTTTGATTTTTCCGTGTCCTCGCCGCACGCTCAAATCGATATCACAGGTTGATGCACACAGATATATGTTAGGATTTTACCGCACGGCGCCTTCTCGACCGACTTTAACTTAGATTGCCACGACACAGCGTCCCGTCGTTCATGCGCCACGGCGGAACCGACGAGCACTTGGGAGCCGATGCGCGGAACGGCCAGCGCAGCCACGATCCGGACACACGCGGTCTCGGTCAAGCTTTCAAAGTATTTTGCGAAACAATCGTGCATCAAGCCCTGCATGGAACGCATGTACGGTGGCGTACACATTGATTAATACCGGAGTTGCACGGCGCATAACACGTCCAAAGGAATTGTACCTGGAGATACGCCGATTTTCATTGGGCTCATGCCCCGGATTGGTGGCTCGCCAACGGCTTGGAGTCCATCGATGCTCACCGTCCAGACCGCCGACTTGGCAGACTTCCTGACGGCCCGCCCGATCGAGCCGGAGAGTTTCGCAAAACTTCACGGCCTCCCGGCGCGGGAACGCACGATCCCGAAGCAGCACGACGTGCTGCCGCCCGACACCGACCCGGCGAGCGCCCAGCTCCTGCTGGCCGGCTACGCGGGTCGCTACCGCATGCTGCGGGACGGCCGCCGGCAGATCACCGCCATCCTGGTACCGGGCGACCTCTGCGATCCGGGGGCGGTCCTCGCGCGTCGCTCCGATTACGCCGTCACCGCGCTGACCCGCTGCACGGTGGGAGAGATTCCCCTGTCGCGGATCGCAGTCCTTGATCGCCGCGATCTCGCCGTCGCCCTGGGACACCGCCTGCGCCGCGACGAGGCCATCGCCCGCGAATGGATCGTCTGCCTGGGCCGGCGTTCCGGGATCGAACGGATGGCGCACCTCCTGTGCGAGTTGCGCTGGCGGCTCGCGGTCATGGGGCTCGCCACGGAGAACGGCTTCGAGATGCGCATCACGCAGAACGATCTCGCCGACGCCCTCGGCCTCACCCCGGTGCACGTCAACAGGGTTCTCAAATGCCTGCGCGACGGCCAGCTCATCCAGCTGAAGGGGGGCGCCTGACCCTGCTCGACCGCCCCCGCCTGGAACGCCTGGCGCAGTTCGATCCGGCCTATCTGGAGATCGGAGCGGAGCTCGTCTGACCAAGCCTGCCCCCCGGGCAGGGCCGCGACCACGCGGCCGCGCATCCTCCGGATCGACCGTCGATCGACCCCGCGCCGATCCGGACACCATCCTGCAGGAGCGGGTCCTGAAGGTCGCTCTCGTCGGAGCCGGAGGTTCCGCCCGGCGGTTACAGGAGTCCGGTTCGCCGGGCCAGCATCACGCCGAAGGCGAGGCAGGCGGCGAGGCTGACCGCCAGCATGGCGACGTTCGTCCAGAACCGGACCGGCCGGCTGGAGCCGTCGATCCCGCTGGCGCGCAACCGCACCCACGGCACGTAGAGGTAGAGCGCGATCACGGTCAGGATCAGGAACGCGAAGGTGGCGACCCGCCCTGTGCCGAGGGCGGCCAGAGCCAGCGCGGCCCATCCGAGGACGAGGCCCAGCATGGTGAACAGGGCTGTCGAGTTCACGGTCGTACGATTCCTTCGGCGGCAGGACGGTGTGCGACAGGTCCCGTCACGATGTCCCCGGCCTCGGCCGCGGCTACGATCAGATCGGAGACGATCCGGCTGCGGCGCGGGAGGCTGGAACGCTCGACCTTCTTCTTGCCCATCACGGATATTCGGAATCCTGCCTGTTCCAGGCCTTCCCCGACCTTGTCCATCCGATTGTTCGACCCCGCTTCTTCTATACGCGGGGTGGCGACTCGACCAGAACCGGCATGCGATGAGGCCGGGGCGACGGCACGCAGCTTCGCCTCCGTCGGCTCGCGATCGTCAGGCTTGGCCGGGAAACACGCGCGAGACAGTGAGGCCGCATCATCGTTGCATGACGCTACCAGCAGCACAAATTCTCGGAGTCACGGCGTGCGCCGCGGCCGCATCGATCATCTACCTGATGAGCCTCGTGCACGCCGTCCGATCGGAGGGCGGCTGTCGGCGCGGCGAATGAAGCCGCCGACCCGACCGTGACGAGCGTCTGACCGGATCGACGGACACGACGACGCCGGCCCAACACGCCTCATGGGGCGCGACGGGGCGCGATGGGTCGCGGGCGAGACACGGTCGCCTCGCCGCAGTCTGGTCATCCGGCGTTCGGCCTCGCCCGCGTCGGCTGTTCCGGACTCTCCGTCCCGACGCCATCGGCGGGCCAGCCGCGTTCAGGCGTGCACCGGCGCGCCGGGCCGCCTTGTTGAAGCGCGCGGGCGACGCTTCCGCGCTGCCGGCGCAGGCTCCTCATCCGGAAGCAGATCCGTGAACGGTACGGTGAAGAGCAGGCGGTGGTCGGCATCCGCCACGGCGAACCGGTAGCTTTTGAGCTGCGGGTTGCGCTCACAGTCGCCGGCCGAGGTAAAGCCCGCGCCGTGGCGTGCGAGCGCCAGGGCGGCGGTGTCATCGGAGCAGTCCAGACCCTGATAATCCAGACAAACCACCCCACGCGGCGATTGCACGTCGAAGAAGTAGTGCGGCACGGGTTTCCTCCGCGCCCCCTGGTCGATCGGCGTTGCCGGCATCTGTTCTTGTTGGGGGAAGTGTCGCACCGTTCGGTGCGCGTGTCATCAGCAGCGCGCGGATCCGGGATCGTCCTGCCGCAATGGCGTGTGTGGACGACCGGGACGCCCGTCGCGATTTCAGCCGACCGGCAGCCCGGTCCCTCTGCAGGGCGGCCCTGGCCGCCGTCGGACCATCGCCGCGTCAGCTGACACCGCGCTATCAAGAGGAGCGTCAGAACACGGCGTGGTCGCCACGCTCGGCGACCGCCTCGCCGCGGATCACGCGCGCGTAGTAGTCGAACAGCGTTTCCGATCCCGTCGCCGGGGTGGCGTGCGCGTCGTACTGCCCGGTCGCCGGGTTCAGCACGAGCATGGACTCGGTCGCGTAGTAGCGGCCGATCCGCGCGAGTTCGGCCTTGGCCGCCAGGGCCGGCACCCACCGTCCGATCGCCGCCAGAACGATGACGATCACATCGAGCAGCCTCACCGGGACGTGCGTGAAGCGCGGTTCGCGCCCGAGCAGGGCGAAGAGCCGCTCGCCCTGCGCCTTCGGGGTGATCGCCTCCCCCGGTCCGCCGATCGGCAGCACGCGGTTGCGCCGCTCCTCGTCGTCGAGGCACGCCGCGAGGTAGCGGCCCAGATCGTCGTCACTGATCGGCTTGCAGGCTGTCAGGGTTCCATCGCCGAAGACCAGGAACGGCTTGCCGCGCTTCAGGCGCTCGATCTGCCCCGAGAGCGATTTGAAGAAGGCCGTCGGCCGAACGATCGTGTAGTCGAGCCCGGACTCGGTCAGCACCGTCTCGAAGGCAAGCTTGGCCCGCTGGAAGGCCAGGATCGGCTTCTGGACGCAGATCGCCGAGAGGAGCACGACGTGCGTCACACCGGCTGCCCGGCACGCGTGCAGGGCGCTGACCTGCGCAGCGTAATCGATCGCCCAGGCGTCGTCGGGCAATCCGGTGCGCGACGCGAGGCACGACACCAGGACGTCGAACGCCTCGCCGCGGACGCCGTCGCGCGCCAGGGACAGCGGGTCGGTCAGATCCACGATCCGTTCAGTCGCGCCGGCCGGGAGAGCGGTGTCGGCGGAGCGTCTGACGAGGCAGACGACCGCATGACCGCGTGACACCAGCGCCCGCACGGTCGCCCGGCCGATCGTGCCGGTCGCCCCCAGAACGAGGACGCGGCGCGGTCCTGCGCCGACCTGCCGGCCCTTGGCCATGGTCACCTCATCCCAACCCGTCGCCATCCTAGCGCGACGGCGACGCTTGCGCTGCCCGGGCGTCCGGCAGACGCTGCAGAGTCCCGAGTGCCCGAGGATTGCACGAGCGGGCGGACCGACGCTGTGCGGACGGTCTCATCAGACATGCGCATCGCAGCCGGACATGAGGCGCGCCGTGCCCGACGCGACCGACGACAGGCGTGACCGCTCCTGGACCAAGGGCCTCGAACCGTCGTCTCCTGCATCCCGGCCCCTGCATCCGGGGCCATGACGGCCGGGCCTGCGCCACCGTTGCGCGCTGGGTTGACCGAAGATCCTCGATTGAGGGCTCAGGACAACAAGCCGTCCGCTAGATCATGGATTGAGGTGAGGAAAACTGGTGCTGCGAGAGAGGATTGAACTCTCGACCTCTTCATTACCAATGAAGTGCTCTACCACTGAGCTACCGCAGCAGGTGACCAGGGCGCCCCGAGAGGGGCGTGTCCGTCCGGCCGAGTGGGGCCATAACGGATCGTCGCCGCGTTGGCAACGCCGCGATGCGCATCCACACGCGCTTTACGTGCGGCAGGCCGCGCGGATGATGGCGGCGAGGCCCGGCTCCGAGACCGCCTCGGCGGCCTCGGCGGGCGTGAACCAGCGCAGCTCGCGCTGGTGCTCCTCCGGGAAGTGCTTGAGCTGCTTGCGCACCTTGAGCGGGAAGACCTTCACCTGGCACAGGACGGCGTCGAGGTTCTTCAGGCGCTTCTGGTAGAGGTAGTGGCCGATCGGTCGCTTGCCGACCGCGCCGCGCAGGCCCGCCTCCTCGAAGGCCTCGCGGGCGGCCGCCTGGAACGGCTTGCGGCCCTTCATCGGCCAGCCCTTGGGGATGACCCAGCGGCGGCTCTCCCGCGACGTCACCAGCAGGACCTTCAGCGTCCCGTCCCGGCCGAGCCGGAACGGCAGCGCGCCGACCTGCCGCCGCGGCTCGCCGTCGTCGTCGGGGATCATCACGGCCGCACCGCGCGGCGGCTGATCCAGGCCGGACCCGATCGGGCCCGGCGCCTTTCCGGAGCATGAGCAGGGAGGCGGATGATCAAGTCCTCGGTCGGCGTCGTCTGGCGCAAGCTACACGGTGAAGCCGAACCAACAACTATCGATAACCGAACACTGTGACACGAACAGGAGTTTTCCGGTCCCGAAGGTGCCGGAAACGCGCGCATCACCGCAGGACCGCCCGGCGTCGGGCGGCGGTCACCCGGTCCTGCGCACGGCCTGCCCGCCGCCGGAGGGCGGCAGGGCCGCCGCCGCCATCCCGGCCGAGATGGGATCGGTCCCGGCGGCAGCCTTGTCGCCCGGCTTAACCTCTGCAGCGGACGGGGCGATGACCGGAAGCGGCGCGGCCGGGCTCCCACCCTTCGGCGGCGCGGTCTCGACCGGACCGGCCGGGACCAGAACAGCGTCGGCCGCGTCGGGCTCCGGCTCGACGGCGGTCTCGGGGGCCGCCAGGGTGCTCGGCGGCGCGCGCCACTCGAAGGCGTCGAGACGCCCGGTGACCGGCGAGACCGGGGCCCAGGTCTCGGAGGCGACGTTGTCGGCGATCCAGAGGGCATCGCGCGGCGCGCGCGCGGCGCGGGCGAGCCATTCGCGGGCCTGCCCGGACGCGGCGCCGTGCTCGGCCTCCTCGATCGCCGCCATCAGCAGGCAGGCGCGGGCGGTCGGCCGATCGGCGAGCAGAGGCTTCACGGCCTCCCGGGCCCGCTTGTAATCCCGCGCGTCGAGGGCGGCCTGCCCCAGGGCGAGGCGGGATTCTGGATGCCAGACCGACAGCTTGGCCAGCACCTCGGCCCGGGCGAGGCGGTCGCGGACCGAATCGCCGGTGCGCAGGCCGAGATAGGTCTTGGCGAGATCGGGATGCGGATTGGCCTTCCAGGCTGCCTCCACGATCCGGGCCGCCTTCTTGACGTCGCCGCGGCGGGCGAGGAGGCGGCCGGCGATGCAGGCGGCCGGCACGAGGTCC
The DNA here is from genome assembly GCF_000364445.2 of Methylobacterium mesophilicum SR1.6/6. Lineage (NCBI taxonomy): Bacteria > Pseudomonadati > Pseudomonadota > Alphaproteobacteria > Hyphomicrobiales > Methylobacteriaceae > Methylobacterium > Methylobacterium mesophilicum. Next base: position 4,978,536 of record NZ_CP043538.1, read on the forward strand.
GGGGCCAGCTTGACCGCCTGCAGCGCGCGCTCCGTGGCGAGTTCGGGCTCTCCGGCCTCGCGCTCGCCGGCGATCGCCGTCAGCAGCACGGCCCTCTGACGCCGGGCGCTGGCCTTGTCGATCAGGCCGAGCGAGGAGCGCCGCTCGATGGTCTCAAGGGCTGCGCCCCAGTCGCCGTCGGCACTCTGCGCTTCCAGGAGCGCCTCGTTGGCCCAGGTGACGCTCGGGGCGAGGCGGGCGGCCTCGCTGGCGTAGGCGCGGGCGGCGGTCTCGTCCTCGCGCCGCCGGGCCTCCACGAACAGGCCGCGCAGGCCCAGCACCCGCGTCTCCGGGTCGTCGACCATGCGCTGGAAGGCGCTCTCGGCGGCATCCCGGTCACCCGAGATCTGCGCCGCCTGCGCCTTGAGCAACAGGGTCAGGGGCTCGGTGCCGAGGAGCCGCTCGGCATCGCCCGCGAAGCGGCGGGCCGCCAGGGGATCGCCCGAGCCCACCGCCACCATGCCGCGGGACAGGGCCGAGAGGCCCTTGGCGCGGCGGCGCTCGGCGGAGCCCCGGACCAGCACCTCGGGCAGACCGATGACGCCGCGCACGATCGCCCACAGCACGCCAAGGACGATCGCTGCGGCGATCACGCCGACGAGGGCGACCGCCAGACTGGTGCCGATCTGATAGCCGTTCCAGACGACGGTGACGGTGCCGGGCCTGTCGGCGATCCAGACCGCCCCGAAGGCGGCGAGTGCGAGCAGGGCCAGGAAGGCGAGGGCGCGCCACATGGGGTCAGTATCTCCTGTCGGCGGCCGGCGGGCGACCGCCGCTGGGTGCGGGAGGGGCGGAGCGCCGATGCGTCCGCCCGGAGAGATCGCGGCCGCGCAGCGCGCGGATCGGGGCCGTCACCGTCTCAGCGGCCGGCGGCCGCGGCCGGGGTCGGCAGCGCCTTGAAGGCGCCGTCGAGCAGCGTCCGCGCCGCGGTCTCGGCGTCGGCCCGCGCCTTGAGCTTGGCGCCGAAATCGCCAGCCTGCTCCCGCGCCTCGGCCGGCAGCGCCGCGAAGGCGGTCGCGGCCGCCGGGAGGTCGCCGCGGTCGAGGGCCGCCTGGACCTTGGCGGCCGGATCGTCCGACGCCTCCGGCGCCGCCGGGGCATCGACCTTGCGCACCTGAACGAGCCCGTCGGCCATGCTGAGGAGCTTGGTGCGGAAGTCGCCGGTCTCGGCCGCAGTCTTGGCGCGCTGCGCCTGTCTCTGGGCGGCGATGCGCTCGGCGATCGGCTGGAAATCGTCGGCCAGCCGGGACGCCGTGGGGGCGCCGGTCTCGGCGAAGGGGGCGAGCGCCTGGGCCTGCGCGTCGGTATCCGGATCGAGCTTGCGCAGGGTCGCCAGCGGCTCCGCGAAGGGCATCCCGGATTCCAGGGCCGCCGCCACGCGGTCGGTCACGACGACCCGGAGGGCGGCCTGGACCGTACCGGCCTCGGCGCGCTGCGCCACGCTCTTGTCGAGCGCCGCGATCTTGTCGGCCTGCTCCTGGAGGCGCCGGTCGACGGCCTTCGCAGCCTCAGCGGCCTGGGTCTGACCGGCCTCGGCGGCGGTGCGGCTGGCCTGGGTCGCGGCCTGCACCGCCTCGGTGGCGGCCTTCACCCGTTCGTCGAGGGCCTGCTGCAGCGAATCGAGGCGCTGGCCCAGGGCCGCGTCGGCCTCGGCATTGGCCTTGGTCTTCTGATCCACCGTGCTCTGCAGCGCGGCGAGCTTCTGCGAGGCGTCGTCGGAGGCGCCCTTGTTGGCGCCGCTCGCCTCGACGGCCTTCAGGCGCGCCTCAAGATCGGCGAGCTGCTTGCCGCTCTCCTGGACCGCGTTGAGCTTGGAACCGGCGGCCTGGTCGCGGCCGGGTTCCTGGCCCGGCTCCTCCTGCAGGGCGGCCACGCGCTGGTCGAGGCTGTCGAGGCGCGCGATCAAGTCCGCCGGAACGGCGGGCGCCTGACCCGAGGCGGACCCGTCCGGCGCGGCCGCAGCCGGAGCGGGGGCGCCGGCGGCCTTGTCCAGCGCCTGCTTGGCGCTCGACTCGGCGGCGGCGACCCGCTTGTCGAGGGCGGTCAGCGCATCGCGCGAGGGGAGCCCGTCGAAGCGTTTGTCGAGGGCCGCGATCTGGCCCGAGAGCTTCTGGTCGAGGGCGTCGAGGCGCGGATCCGGTCCGATGCCGGCCTTCTCGGCGCCGAACAGCAGGCCCGCGCCGATCACTCCGCCGAGCAAGCCGGCGGCCGCGAGGGAGCCGAAGCCGGCCCGGGCCCGGCCGGGGGCGGCCGCCCCGCGCGTCGCGCTGTCGGCCGCGGCCGGGATCGGCCCCCTCGGCGGCTCCTTCCTGTCCGCCGCAGAGTCCTTGGCCGAGTCCTTGGCCGGGTCCTTGGCCGCGTCCTTGGGAGGCTCCTTCCCGGAGGTCGGAGAATCCGGGATGCGCTTGGCCTTCATGTCGATGATCGGCCCCGCCGTCACCGCACCGGCCGCCACCGTGCCGGCGGCGCCCGAGGCCGGTCCGCCTGGACGGGCCCCGGTTTGAGGCCCTGGGCCAGTCTGGCCCGCCTTCGGAGGCTCGGCCTTCGGATCCGACGTGCCGGGCCCCGCCTTCGCGCCGAAAGCCGACGATGCGGCGGAGGCCGTCGGGGATGCGGTTGTCGAGGATGAGGCGGTCGTCGAGGATGAGGCCGTCGCGTCCGTCCTGGCCGTCGGCCCCGACGAGCCCGTGAGACCGGTCTTCGGCGGCTCCGTCTTCGTTTCGGTCTTGGCGGGCTCGGCTTTGATGCCGTCCGGCTTGATGGCGGCCGGCTGGGCAGCCGGCGCGGCCGACGGCCTCGGGCCGCTGGCGTTGGCACCCGGCCTTCCGGCGTCCGGCCGCGCGTCAGACGTGCCGGGCTTGGCGGCGACCACCGGATCGGTCGCCGGCCGGGGCGGCGTCCCGGATCCTTGCCCAGATCCTTGCCCGGATCCCTGCGGCGCATTCGCGGCTGGACCGGGTGTGCCGGGCTTCCCGCCGCCGGTCGCGGCCGACGACGTGGGCGCCGACGACGTGGACGCCGACGACGTGGACGCCGTGGCGCCGGCCGGTCGGGCCATGGTCCCGGACGGGTTGGGTTGGCCGGGCTTCCCGGGCGCGGGATCGGGCTTCCGGCCGCCGGATCCGGGCTTGTCGACGTCGCTGGGCGGTGGCGTCACGGGCAAGTCCTCCAACTTTTCGGCGTCGCCGCGTCCCCCTAGCATCGCGGCGGCGCCGAGCGCGAGGGCGAGATACGGCGGCTCGCGCTCCCTGTCACCGCACCCTTAGAGGGGGTGCGGCCCGAGAGCGTCGAGCAGTTCCGCTTCGCGCGGGCGGGCCGCGACGAAATGGACCGGGACGCCGGCCGCTTCCAGGGCCGCGGCGACATCCACCGATAGGCAGTAATGCCTCAACCCGCGGAAAGCTCCGCCGTGACCTGCGGCTTCCGCCAACGCCAGGGCGACGGCGGCGCTGCGCCGGGAGTAGTGGAGGGCGGCCTCGAGGCGTCCGCCGGCCAGGGCGCCGTCGACGGCGTCCGGCAACCGGGACAGTGCCTCCGCCGCGTAGGCCACGAGGGTCGCGACCCGGAAGCCGGCCGCCGTCAGCGTCGCCGCCGGTTCGTCCTTGCGCTCGGCTCCGGCGGCGTGGAGCAGGCGCGCCCCGGGCGGAAGCGTATCGGCCACCAGGGCGGCAAGCCCGGAGCCCTCCCCCGGACCCTCCCGCACGGGGCCGAGCCCGGCCCGGGCCGCCAGGGCGGCCGTCCGGGCGCCGACGGCGAAGACCGGCAGGCCGCGCAGCGCCGGTTCGTCCTGCAGGACCGGCACCGCGTTGGCGCTGGTGAGGAGCAGCGCGTCGAAGGGGCCGGCGGGCGGGGCGGCACCAGTGGGCCGCACCACCAGGACCGGGGCGATCAGGGGCGCGTGGCCCCGCGCCGCGAGGGCGGCGCCGGAGCGCGTCGCACCGGGCTCGGGCCGCGCGACCCAGACGTGCAAGACCTCAGCCTTCCAGCGTCAGGCGCACGCCGTGGCGCGCCTCGGCACCCGGGGCGAGCAGGCGCTGCGAATCGCGCTCGGCGAGCGGGCCGGCGAAATCCGCCCAGTCGGCGTAGCCGGTCCAGCATTCGAGCGACAGGAACGGCGCCGTCGGCTTGGTCCAGACGGCGAGGTGCGGGAAATCCGCCATCTCCATGCGGATCGCCTTTCCGGGCCCGGTAAAGCGCATCCGGCGGCTGCGGGCGTTCCGGAACACGAAGGCCTCGGTGAAGAGCGCCGGATCGAGGGGCAGGGTGTCGCCGGCGAGCGGGATCGGCTGCTCGTCGCGCAGCAGCAGGCCGCCGGGGCCGACCTGCGGGGCGAACGGGCGCTCCGCGTGCTCGAACGCCACCGCGTAGCCGCCGTCCCGGGCGCGCGTGCCGCCCGCGAACGGCCAGGGGAAGGCCGGATGGAACCCGAGCGCGTAGGGCAGGGGGCCATCCCCGGTATTGGCCACGGTCACGTCGAGATCGAGGCCGGCCGGGCGGACCCGGGCGGCGACGTCGAGGCGGAAGGCGAAGGGATAATGCGCCCGGCTCTCGGGCCCGTCGGTGAGGCGCAGCGTCACCGCGTCGGCGCTCTGCGCGACCACCCGGAACGGCAGGTCGCGGGCGAAGCCGTGCTGGCCCATCGGGTAGCTGTCGGACCCGACCCGCACCTGCCCGCCCGCCGAGGCGCCGACCACCGGGAAGAGCCAGGGGGCGTGGCGGTTCCAGTGCGCCGGGTCGCCGCTCCAGAGGTACTCGGCCCCGCCGACCCGCCAGGAGACCGGCTCGGCCCCGTGCGTGACGAGCGCGGCCGTGGTGCCGTCCGGGGCGGTCAGGTCGATGCGCGCGCTCACAGGTTCCTCCCGGTCCTCTCGATGAGCCGAGGTAACGGAGGCAGGGCGGGGGGCAAGGGGCCACGCATCAGGCCGCTCATCAGGCCGCTCATCGCGCCGATTCACGCCGCCGTGCCGAGCCCCGGCAGAACCACCGCGGGCGGCCCGGAGGCCACGAGCCGCCCCGCCTCCAGCACGTGGACCGCGTCGGCGGCCTCCAGCGTCGAGAGGCGGTGGGCGATCAGGATCAGGGTCCGCCGGCCCGCCAGCGCCTGGAGCGCCCGCATCACGGCCCCTTGCGTCTCCTCGTCGAGGGCCGAGGTCGCCTCGTCGAACACGATCACGTCCGGATCGTGGTAGAGCGCCCGGGCGATGCCGAGGCGCTGGCGCTGTCCACCCGAGAGGCGCGCCCCGCGCTCGCCGACCCGCGCGCCGTAGCCGTGCGGCAGCGCCGTGACGAAGTCGTGGGCGCCCGCCAGCCGCGCCGCGCGCTCGACGGCGGCGCGATCCGGCGCGTCGATCCCGAGGGCGATGTTCTCCGCCACCGTGCCGTCCACCAGGAACACGTCCTGCGGCACGTAGCCGATGCGGTTCTGCCAAGCCGGCAGCGTCCCGGGATCGAGGGGGCATCCGTCCACGGTGATCCGCCCCGCGCCCGGGCTCAGGACCCCGAGGATCAGGCCGGCGAGCGTCGACTTGCCCGAGCCCGTCCGGCCGGCGAGCCCGACCGTGGTGTGGACGGGGATTGTCAGATCGATGCCGGAGAGGGCCGGCCGGCCGGTGCCGTAGTCGAAGCCGATCCCTTCGAGCCGGATCTCCCGCGCGAAGGGCAGGCGTTCCGCGGTGCGGGGCAGGGAGGTGCGCTCGTCGGCGAGTTCGTCGACGATCACCCGCACCGCCGGCAGGGTGAAGCGCATCAGCGCCACCGAGGTGAAGATGTTCTGGAAGGCCGGCAGCATGCGGTAGCCCGCGAAGGCGAACAGGCCGAGCAGCGGCAGGATCCCGGCGACGTCCAGCCCCTGGGCCAGCGCGAACAGCACCACCACGATCACGCCGCCGAAGGCGAGGGCCTCGATCACGAAGCGCGGCATCTGGCCGGTGAGCAGGCTCGCCGCCGTGGCGACCGCGTAGGCGCGGGCCGGGGCGTCGAACCGGCCCGCGAAGGCCTCGGCCCGGCCGTAGAGCTTGAGTTCGGTGAGCGCCCCGAAGGTCTCCTGGACGATCCGGAAGCGGGCCTCGTTGTCGGCGACCGTGCGCGCCCCCAGCCGCGCGAGCCGCGCCCGCATCACGAGGTAGATCCCGACATAGAGCCCGCCGAAGCCGCCGCCGAGGATCAGCGCGAGCTGCGGCGCGTAGGCCAGCAGGAACGCGATCACCGCCAGCGCCGAGCTCGCCCGCGAGGCCAGCACGGTGGCCGGGGTGAGGGCGCCCACCACCAGCCGGTCGGTCTCGGAGAGCACGTTCTTGGCGAGCTCGGCGCTGTTGGCCCGCGTGAAGAACAGCCGCTCGCGGTCGAGGTAGCGGAACAGCAGGCGCCGGCTGAAGCCGTAGCCCGCCAGATGCGTGAACCGGAGCTGCGCGTAGGTCAGCCCGGCATTGACCAGCGCGGTGACGAGGATCGCCACCAGGGCGGCGGCGCCGGTCGCCAGCAGGAAGCCGCGCTCGTCGGTCAGCCCGAGGAGCGCCCGCGCCTGGACCAGGTAGGGGATGCGGGTCGCCGCCGACGGGTCGCCGACCAGCGTCAGGAACGGGATCACCGAGGCGACGCCCACCACCTCCAGAAGCGCCGCCACCGCCAGCCCGAGGGCGATGAGCGCCAGCCGCCGCCGGTCGGGCGCCCGCATGGCGCGGACGAGGTCGATCAGCGCACGCATCGGATCGAGGGGTGAGGCGGGACGGGTCGCATGGCCGGGCCGGGCTTAAGGGTGCCGTCCCGGCCTGTCCACGGCGGGCTCAGTCGAGCTTCCTGCGGGAGGCGAGATCCACGTCGCCGGTCTGGCTTGTGAAGGTCAGCGTCTTCGCGCCCCCATCCGCCTGCGCCACCCCGCCGATCCGGTGATCGCCGCTGTCGTAGGTCGAGACCTGACCGTCGCGCTCGATCAGCAGCCGGTTCTTGTCCGGGAAGACGGCGTATTTCATGCCGTTCTGGGCGCCGCTGGTGGAGGGTTCCCCGAGATTCTTCGGCCACCAGGGCTCCGCGCCCTTCATCGGTTCCATGGGCTTCATCGGCTCCATGGGCTTCATGGGTTTCATCGGCTCCACGGCACGCACTCCCGCCTCGCGAAAGACAGGAGGACGCGGCAGGGCGGGAAGGGTTGCATGGCGTCGAACCCGTCCCGGCCCGGATCACAGCATCGGCCGCTCGCGCACCTGACCGTCGAAGCCGACATGGAGCTGGCGTTCGCGCCCGTCCCGGTCCTTGGCGGCGACCTCCAGATGGCGCGGCCCGCGGCCGGTGATGCGCACGTCGCTGTAGCCGGCCGCCTGGACCGAGGCCGTCAGGCCCGCCAGATCGGGCTTCGGCCCGAGGCCGATCCGATCCTTCGCCCAGTCCAGGCTGCCCATCGGCGGGCCGCCGGCCGGCCCGAGCAGGTTGGTGCGCCCGTCCCCGTGGGTCAGGACCCGGGCGTGCAGGAAGCCGGTCTCGAACCGCCCCTGGACGGTCACGGTCTCGCCCTTGGCGACGAGACCGCCGCCCTCACCCTCGCGGCCGGTCTCCACCAGGGCCCGGCCGGTCCCGTCCTGGACCACGAACTTGTTGCCGAAGATCTCGGCGACCTCGCCCTTGACGGCGGTCGCCCCGGAGGGGGCCAGGGCCTGGATCGCCACGGGCGCCACGGGCGTCGGCTGGAACGCCGTGCCCTGGGCCAGGGACAGGCCCACGGCGCCGAGCAGCAGTGGGGCCGCCACCGCGCCCACCACCCAGGTCCGGCGGGGGATCGGGGGCCGCCGCGGACCGGCCGCATCAAGACCCGGCTCGGGGATCTCCCGGGCCGTGCCGTCGATGGTCTTGTCGTTCGTCGTCCTGTCGTCCGTCATGGTGTGTCGCCTCTGAAGGGTCCGGATCCGCTCGATCCGTGGCCCCTTGGTACGGCGGCGTCGCCAATCCGGTCTGAACCGCCCGGTTCAGGCCCGGTTAAACCCGGCCCCGTAGACCGCGTCCGGCGGAACCCGTGCCGCCTCAACGATTTGGCGGCAGGCGCTGAGGCAGGCCGGCAGATCGGCGCCCACGTGCCATGGGCTTAACAGGCGACGTGAAGACACAGCTATAAATTTCTCTTCAAGTTGGATTTTCCACGGTTTTTGTTGGGCACGGTGCGCTCCGGCGGGGTTCGATTCCCGGCTTCGAAGGCCGGGCGGGGGAGACGGGACGGGTGAAGATCCTGCTGGTGGAGGACGATGCGGCGCTGGCCGCCGAGGTGGCCAAGGTCCTGCGCGCGGAGAACTTCGTGCTCGACCAGGCCGCCACCGGCGAGGACGCCCAGCATCTCGGCGCGACGGAGGGCTACGACGCCGTCGTGCTCGACCTCGGCCTGCCGAAGGGCGACGGCGTCTCGGTGTTGCAGGCCTGGCGGGCGGCCGGTCGGACGCACCCGGTGCTGGTTCTCACCGCCCGGGACGGCTGGAGCGACAAAGTCGCGGCCTTCAAGGCCGGCGCGGACGATTACCTCGTCAAGCCGTTCCGCGTCGAGGAACTGGTGATCCGCCTGCGCGCCCTGGTGCGCCGGTCCCAGGGGGGCGGGGCGAGCCGGCTCGCCTGCGGTCCGCTGAGCTTCGATCCCGGGCTCGGGGCCTTCGAGCACGAGGGCCTGCCGCTCAGGCTCACCGGCCTCGAATGGCGGGTCCTGTCCTGCCTGATGCTCAACCGCGAGACGGTGGTGCCGCGCCTCCACCTGATCGAGCGGGTCTACGAGGGCGACGCCGACGTCGATTCGAACTCGGTGGAGGTGATCATCACGCGGCTGCGCCGGAAGATCGCCCCGGCCCGGATCGAGAGCGTGCGCGGCCACGGCTACCGCCTCCACGCGGACCCCGCCTGATGCCGGAGACGCCGCGCCGCTCGCTCCGCACCCGCCTGCTCGCCGCCGCCCTGGTGCTGGTGCTGGCGGCCCTGGTGGTTGCGGGCCTCGCCATCGGGGTGATCCTGCACCGGTTCGTGCGCGGGCAGCTCGACGGGCGGCTCGACGCCCAGATCGTCGCCCTGCGGGCCGGCCTGGAGGCCGGGATCCTGCCGGGAAGTCTCGACGCGCCGCCCTACGACCGGCCGGGGCCCGGCTGGGCCTGGGAGGTGCGCCGGGGGGCCGAGACCATCCGCTCCGGCTCCCTGGGCGGCGGCGACCTCCGCCTGGCCGATCCGGGGCCGGTGGACGATCCGGGCCGCCCGCACCCGGTCTCGGCCACCGGGCCGCGGGGCGAGCCCCTGGTCGCCCGGGTGCTCACCCTGCCTGGGCCGCAGCCGGCCACGATCGTGGTCGCGGCCCCCGAGGGCGAGCTGCGGGGGCCTTTGCGCGAGGCTCTGACCAGCCTCGCCCTGGCGCTCGGGATCCTCGGCCTCTGCCTCCTCGCCGGGCTGGCGTTCCAGGTGCGCCTCGGCCTCGCGCCGCTGAGACGCCTGCGCTCCGACCTCGCGGCGGTGCGCGCCGGCCGGCGCGAGCGGGTGCCGGCGGAGCAGCCCACGGAGATCGCGCCCGTCGTATCGGAACTCAACGCGCTGCTGGATCAGAACGCCCAGAACCTGGAGCGCGCCCGCGGCCACGTCGCCAACCTCGCCCACGCCCTGAAGACGCCGCTCGCCACCCTGTCGATGGCGCTGGCCGAGCCCGCCCGCGATCCGGACGGGGCGCTCCGCCGGCAGGTGGACGACATGGATCGGCGGGTGCGCCACCACCTGCGCCGGGCGCGGGCCGCCGCGCTGGCGGGCTCGGCGCGGGGCCGCACGCCGCTGGCGCCGCGGCTCTCCGACCTGCGCGCGGCGCTGGCGCGGCTCTACGCCGACAAGGGCGTGGCGATCGACCTCGCCGTGCCGGCGGATCTGTCCGTTTCCTGCGAGGGCCAGGATCTCGACGAGATGCTCGGCAACCTCGTGGACAATGCCTGCCGCTGGTGCCGCAGCCGGGTCCGGATCGCGGCCTCCGCCCGGGACGGCCGCGTGCAGGTGGACGTGGAGGACGACGGGCCGGGCCTCGACGCGCAGGCGGCCGCCGCCGTGATGGCGCGGGGCCGGCGCCTGGACGAGGGCGTGCCGGGCCACGGCTTCGGCCTGCCGATCACCCTGGAACTGGCCGAACTCTACGGCGGCGGGCTGAGCCTCGGGCGGTCGGATCTCGGCGGATTGCGGGCGGCGCTGGTCTTGCCGGCGTGATCCGGGACAACCGGAATTACCCGTTTCGCATCGCATCGCGCCGTGCGGCGGTCGAGGAGACGGGAGAGGTCGCGAGATGGGACCGGGCAGACGTACCTCCCGGATCCTGCATATCCGCGGACGGTTGAGCCTCCACCCCGTCGTCCCGGGGCGCCGGAGGCGAGCCCGGGACCCTGCCCCGCCGACGGCGCACATCCCTGGCTCCACGAGGGTTCTGGATCCCGGGCTCCGCTGCGCGGCCCCGGGATGACGGACGTGTCCTCGAAGCGGCCCGGGCAACGGCCGGGTCCGAGCTTCCGCTCAGGAAACCCCGCTTGTCAGCCCAGCGCTTCCCGCAGGATCGGGCGGATGCGCGGGTCGACGCAGTGGGCGACGTTGAAGCGCATGTAGCCGTTCCAGGCGTCGGACAGGCTGAACGAGGTCCCGGGCGCCAGCACCATGCCCCGGGCGAGCGCCCGGCGGGCGACGTCGGCCCCGTCGCGCCCGTCCGGCAGGCGCATCCACAGGAAGAACCCGCCCCGGGGCTGCGACCAGGGCTCCAGGCCGCAGGCGCGCAGCTCCGCATGGGCCTGGACCATCGCGCCGGCGAGGCGGCGGCGGGTCTCGGCAAGGTGGCGCCGGTAGGCGCCTTCGCTGATCAGCGTGTGCACCAGGGCCGCCGTGACATGGCCGTTGCCGAGGCTGAGCGCCAGCTTGAGATCCACCAGCGGCTCGACCCAATCGGACCTGAGCGCGATCCAGCCGCAGCGCGCGGCGGCCGACAGGGTCTTGGAGAAGCTGCCGATCTGGATCACCCGTTCCAACCCGTCGAAGCCCGCGAGCCGCGGGGCCGCATCCGGTTCGAGGTCGCCGAAGATCTCATCCTCGACGATGAGCGTGTCGTGCGCCTCGCACAGCTTCAGGAGACGATGCGCCACGGTGGGCGCGAGGCTCGCGCCCGTCGGGTTCTGGAGCGCCGCGTTGGTCAGATAGAAGCGCGGACGGTGCTGCTCCAGAAGGGTGGCGAGCGCCCGCAGGTCCGGCCCCTCCGGCGTGATCGGCACGCCGACCACCGCCACGCGCTGGGCGCGCAGCAGCGCCAGGAAGTTGAAGTAGCAGGGATCGTCCACCAGCACGGTGTCGCCGGGCTGGAGCAGGAAGCGGCAGACGAGGTCCAGCGCCTGCGTGGCCGATTCGACCAGCACGATCTGGCCGGGTTCGGCGCCGACGCCCTTCTCGCCGACCTTGCGGGCGATCTGGTTGCGCAGGGGCTCGTAGCCGAGCGGCCGGTCGTAGTTGGTCATCTCTGCGAGGTCGGCCCGGGCCACCCGGCGCAGGCCCCGCCGGATCGCCTCGTGAGGCATCCACGAATCGGGCAGCCACCCGGCCCCGGGCTTGAGCTGGTCGGAGCCGGCCTGCTGCGCCTGCCGGGTGATCCAGAGCGGGTCGACGATCCGGTCGAGCCGCGGCCCCATCGCCTGGAGCGAGAGCGGCCGCGTCTTGCCGGCGACGTAGAAGCCCGAACCCGCACGGGCCACCACCGCCCCCTCGGCGGCGAGGCGCTCGTAGGCCTCCACGACGGTGGATTTCGAGACGCCCATCGTGTCCGCGAAGGCCCGGACCGACGGGATCCGGACGCCGGGAACGAGGCGCCGCGCCGCGATCCGCTCGCGGATCTCGCCGACCACGGCCTCGACGCGGGTCCCGGGACTCCTGACTGCGACCGCCATCCGTACTGCTCGCTAGACCGGACAATTCTTCGGAACCGTACCGAAGTGTTCCTGTCGCCGCCAGCCCCGTGGGATCAAGATCCGCTAGCCCCGGAGAAACGGAGGAGGGGATCATGGACCAGTGCCTATCCGAGACCGCCGGAACGCGGCCGCCGTGGATCGCCCGGTTGGCCGCGCACGCCGCCGCGTTCGGCGCCGCGGTGCGGGCCGGCCTGTCGCGCGCCGCCATGAACCGGCGCGTGCTGCAGCGGCTCTCGACGCTGTCGGAGCGCGAGCTGAAGGATATCGGGCTGACGCCGCAGGACGTGGCGGATGCCTGCGCGCCCGGCACCGGCGATGCGATTGACCTGCTTGTCGGCCGCCGCGACGAGCGCCGGCATGCACGGGCGGCATGGCACTGGTGACGGCACGGGCGGGATCGTAGGATCCGCCCATGACGCTGCGCGACGTGCTGGCCGCCCTCCTGGTGGTCACGATCCTCGGTTTGGCCTTCGTGGCCATCAAGGCCGGCCTGGAGACGGTCCCGCCGCTGATGCTGTGCGCCCTGCGCTTCGCCTTCGCGGCGGTGCCGGCGGCGCTGGTGATCCGCCCGCCCCGCGCGCCCGGCGTGCTGGTGGCGGCGTTCGGGCTCGCCCTCGGCATCGGCCAGTTCGGGCTGCTGATGACCGGCATCCGCCTCGGGATGCCGGCCGGGCTGTCGTCGCTGCTGATCCAGATCCAGGCGCCGTTCACCGTGGCCCTCGCCTGGGCGGTGCTGGGGGAACGCCCGCGGGCGCTTCAGGTGCTGGGCGGCGCGGTCGCGCTCCTCGGCGTCGTCGCGGTCGCGCTCGGGCGCGGCGGGGCCGCACCGCTGGGGCCCCTGCTGTTGGTCGTCGGCGCGGCCCTGGGCTGGGCGAGCGCGAACATCATCGTGAAGCGGATCGGCCGGGTCGACATGCTGGCGCTGATGGTCTGGGGCAGCCTCGCCACCACGCCGCCGCTCATCCTCCTGTCGCTGATCGTGGAGGGCCCCGCCGCCCTCGCGGCGCTGACGCACCCGAGCTGGGCGGCGATCGGATCGGTCGCCTTCCAGGCCTATCCGACGACGCTCCTGGCCTTCGGTCTCTGGAACCGCCTCCTGACACGCTATCCCGCGGCGACCGTCACGCCCTTCGCGCTGCTGGTACCGGTGGCGGGGATCCTGAGCACGCACATCGTGCTCGGCGAGCCGCTGAGCGCCGACATCCTGACCGGCGGCGGCCTGATCCTGACGGGAATCGCGCTGAGCCTCCGGGGCGGGCGGCGGTCGGGCTCCGTCGGCGCATCGCCGGCCGAGACGGTGCCGCCGGCGACGGCAGCATGATCGCGAACCCGCGGGCTCGGCCGATCCGCACCGGTTTCCGCGGTACCCCGGAGCCAGAGGCAGCGATGCCGCCTCTCACGCGAGACGGGCCGGCCTGATCGTGAAGGAAGGACGTGGCGCGGGCGACGGGGCTCGAACCCGCGACCTCCGGCGTGACAGGCCGGCACTCTAACCAACTGAGCTACGCCCGCACGGCGTGGTCGCCTCGAAGGGGCGTTTCGCCCGGCGACGGGGCGGGGTTTATGGGCGGCTTCGGGACCTGTCAAGCGCATCCGGCAGGGATTCGGCCGGAGCACGGCCGGCGGGCCTGCGCGCTTCCGTCGTGTTGCAGGCATGCCGCCCATTCCCATTTCAGGGGAGCACTGACAGCGCGCTTTGTGCGACGCGACAAGCCATTGTCACGGGCCGGCGGCTCGACTAAGCCTCCGGCCGCGCGCATCCTGGCATAAGAACAATTCCACGGGCGAGACCGGGTCGGCGTCGCACCGCGGTTTCTCACGCCCTGCGAGGCCCTGGCATGACCGGATTGTTGGCGGATTACCTGCCGCTCATCGTGTTCATCGGCGTGGCGCTGTTCATCGCCACGGCTCTGCTGGTCGTGCCCTTCATCGTGGCCTTCAAGAGCCCCGATCCGGAGAAGCTCTCGGCCTACGAATGCGGGTTCAACGCGTTCGACGACGCCCGCATGAAGTTCGACGTGCGGTTCTACCTCGTCGCCATCCTGTTCATCATCTTCGACCTCGAGGTCGCGTTCCTGTTCCCCTGGGCGATCACCTTCGGGGATCTGGGCTGGTTCGGCTTCTGGTCGATGATCGTCTTCCTGGGCGTGCTGACCGTCGGCTTCGTCTACGAGTGGCGCAAGGGCGCCCTCGAGTGGGATTGAGCCCCGTCAGCCCCCGCCCGCACCGGATTTTCTGAGTCGCCGATGGCCCTGATCACCGACACCAACCGCGCCCCCGCGATCGCGCCCCAGCCGAAGGGGATCATCGATCCCAACACCGGCCGCCCGATCGGCGCGGACGATCCGACCTTCCTGTCGATCAGCGACGAGCTGGCCGACCGGGGCTTCCTGCTCACCACCACGGACGAGCTGATCAACTGGGCCCGCACCGGCTCGCTGATGTGGATGACCTTCGGCCTCGCCTGCTGCGCGGTCGAGATGATGCAGATGTCGATGCCGCGCTACGATTGCGAGCGATTCGGCTTCGCCCCCGCGGTTCGCCCCGCCAGTCCGACGTGATGATCGTCGCCGGCACCCTGACCAACAAGATGGCCCCGGCGCTCCGCAAGGTCTACGACCAGATGCCGGAGCCGCGCTACGTCATCTCCATGGGCTCCTGCGCCAACGGCGGCGGCTACTACCACTATTCCTACTCGGTGGTGCGCGGCTGCGACCGGGTGGTGCCGGTGGACATCTACGTGCCCGGCTGCCCGCCCACCGCCGAGGCGCTGCTCTACGGCGTGCTCCTTCTCCAGAAGAAGATCCGCCGCACCGGCACGATCGAGCGCTGAGGGGCTGCCATGACGAACGGCATCTCGATCCTGCCCCACACCCAGCCGGCCTACGGCGCCGACGCCGTGGCCGCCCTGGCCGAGCGCGTGACCGGCGCGCTGGGACCGGCGGTGGTGTCCCACGCCATCGCGTTCGGCGAGCTGACGCTGGTGGTGCAGGCCTCCGACATCGTCTACGCGCTCACCTACCTGCGCGACGACACGGCCTGCGCGTTCCGCAACTTCATCGACATTTGCGGGGTGGACTATCCGCAGCGCGAGAAGCGCTTCGACGTGGTCTATCACCTGCTGTCCCTGCGCCATAACCTGCGCATCCGCGTGAAGGTGCAGACCGACGAGGTGACGCCGGTCCCCTCGGTGATCGAGGTCTTCCCGGCGGCCAACTGGTACGAGCGCGAGACCTACGATCTCTACGGGATCCTGTTCTCGGGCCATCCCGACCTGCGCCGCCTGCTGACCGATTACGGCTTCGAGGGGCATCCCCTGCGCAAGGATTTCCCGCTGACCGGCTTCGTCGAGGTCCGCTACGACCAGGACCAGGCGCGCGTCGTGTACGAGCCGGTGAATCTCACCCAAGAATTCCGCAACTTCGACTTCCTCTCGCCTTGGGAGGGCACGGATTACGTGCTGCCGGGCGACGAGAAGAAGACGTCGGCCTGAGCCGCGGAGACCGTCGGTGACAGAACACAACATCCGCAACTTCGCGATCAACTTCGGCCCGCAGCACCCGGCGGCGCACGGCGTGCTGCGCCTCGTGCTGGAACTCGATGGCGAGGTGGTCGAGCGGGTCGATCCGCATATCGGGCTGCTCCATCGCGGCACCGAGAAGCTGATCGAGTACAAGACCTACCTGCAGGCGACGCCCTACTTCGACCGGCTCGACTACGTGTCGCCGATGAACCAGGAGCACGCCTTCTGCCTGGCGATCGAGAAGCTCGCCGGGATCGAGGTGCCGCGGCGCGCGCAGCTGATCCGCGTGCTGTTCTGCGAGATCGGCCGCCTGCTGTCGCACCTCCTCAACGTCACCACGCAGGCGATGGATGTCGGCGCCCTCACGCCCCCGCTCTGGGGCTTCGAGGAGCGCGAGAAGCTGATGATCTTCTACGAGCGGGCCTCCGGCGCCCGGCTCCACGCCAACTACTTCCGGCCCGGCGGCGTCCACCAGGATCTGCCGCCGAAGCTCATCGACGACATCGACGCGTTCTGCGACCCGTTCCTGCAGGTCGTCCAGGATCTCGACGACCTCGTCATGGCCAACCGCATCTTCAAGCAGCGCAACGTCGATATCGGCATCGTGTCGGTGGACGAGGCGATGGAGTGGGGCTTCTCCGGCGTGATGGTGCGCGGCTCCGGCATCCCGTGGGACCTGCGCAAGGCGCAGCCCTACGAGTGCTACGAGGAGATGGAGTTCGACATCCCCGTCGGGAAGAACGGCGACACCTACGACCGCCAGGTGATCCGCATGGAAGAGATGCGCGAATCCGTGCGCATCATGAAGCAGTGCGTCGCCAAGCTGCGCGAGCCCGCCGGCCAGGGGCCGATCGCCTCGATCGACGGCAAGTTCGCGCCGCCGCCGCGCCGGGAGATGAAGCGCTCGATGGAGGCGCTCATCCACCACTTCAAGCTCTACACGGAAGGCTTCCACGTGCCCGAGGGCGAGGTCTACGCCGCCGTGGAGGCGCCGAAGGGCGAGTTCGGCGTGTATCTCGTGTCCGACGGGACCAACAAGCCGTATCGCTGCAAGATCCGCGCGCCGGGCTTCGCGCATCTGCAGGCGATGGACTGGATGTGCCGCGGGCACCTTCTCGCCGACGTGTCCTGCGTGCTCGGCACGCTCGACATCGTGTTCGGCGAAGTGGATCGGTAAGACTCAAGCGATGGCCAACCGCAGACTCGCCCCCGCCTCCGAGCAACCCGAGAGCTTCGCGTTCTCGCCCGAGAACGCCGAGTGGGCGAAGACCCAGATCGCCAAGTACCCGGAAGGCCGTCAGGCCTCCGCGGTGATCTCGCTCCTGTGGAAGGCGCAGGAGCAGAACGGCGGCTGGCTGCCGCGGGCGGCGATCGAGGCCGTGGCGGCCGAACTCGGCATGCCGAACATCCGCGTGCTGGAGGTCGCGACCTTCTACACGATGTTCGCGCTGGAGCCGGTGGGGCGCTACTGGATCCAGGTCTGCGGCACGGTCCCGTGCGATTCCTGCGGCGCGCGCGGGCTGAAGGAGATGCTGCAGGAGCGGCTCGGGCCGCCCGGCCACGTCTCGGCGGACGGCACCTTCTCCTGGCTGGAGGTCGAGTGCCTGGGCGCCTGCTGCAACGCGCCGATGGTGCAGATCAACCAGGATTATTACGAGGACCTGACGCCCGAATCGCTCGGCACGCTGATGGACGACCTCGCGGCCGGCCGGCCCGTGAAGATCGGATCTCAGACCGGGCGCGTCTCGTCGGAGCCGCAGGGCGCGGTGAACACCCTCACCGATCCGACCCTGTTCGACGGGTCCCGGGTCGGCGCTTGGCGCAAGCGCTTCGAGGAGGCGGGCAAGGCAGAGGATCCGGCCGCCAAGACCGGTGAGGCTGCCGCCGGCGCGCAACAGGCCGCAACGAACCCGAAGCCGGCGCGGCCCGATGCCGGCCGCCCGGTCGAGCGGACCGTGAGCGATGCACCGGCCCAGCGCGCCGCCAGCGGCGAGGAACCGGTCAAGCCCGAGGATCGCGCCGACGCGGCCGAGCGCGGCCGCTCCACCGCCAAGCATGGGTCGGCCCGGCAGGGCGACGCGGACGTGCTCGACTCGCCGGCCAAGCGCGTCGCCGAGGGCGAGCCCGCCGCAGGCGAGCAGGGCCACCAGGACGTGCCGGACCGTGATGCCGTCCCGCAGCAGCCGGAGGCTTCCGGCGCGAGCGAGGGCGAGGTGGCGGCCGAGGCCGAGGAGGCCCGCGTCGCCGGCGCGCTCGCGGCCCTGCCGAAGGATGCAAGCCCCGAGCAGAAGGCCGACGCGGTCGGCAAGCGCCCCCCGGGGCTGGACGCGGCCCGGGCCGGGCAGCCGGACGATCTCACCCGGATCAAGGGCATCGGTCCGGGCAACAGCCAGCGCCTGAACGGGCTCGGCATCTACCATTTCGACCAGATCGCCGCGTGGTCCAGCGACGAGATCGCCTGGGTCGGCACCTACCTCGCGTTTCCAGGTCGCATCGACCGGGAGAACTGGGTCGGGCAGGCCAAGGCCCTGTCGGCGCCGGCTCAGTGAGGACCTGACATGCTGTCGGATCAGGATCGCATCTTCACCAATCTCTACGGCCTGCACTCGCCGGGCCTGGAGGCCGCCAAGAAGCGCGGCGCGTGGGACGGGACCAAGTTCCTGCTGGAGCAGGGCCGCGACTGGATCATCGAGGAGATGAAGGCCTCGGGCCTGCGCGGCCGCGGCGGCGCGGGCTTCCCCACCGGCCTCAAATGGTCGTTCATGCCCAAGAAGTCCGACGGGCGCCCGCACTACCTCGTGGTCAACGCCGACGAGTCGGAGCCGGGCACCTGCAAGGACCGGGAGATCATGCGGAACGACCCGCATCTCCTGATCGAGGGCTGCATGCTGGCCTGCTTCGCGATGAACGCGCATGCCTGCTACATCTACATCCGCGGCGAGTACGTCGCCGAGAAGCACGCCCTCCAGAAGGCCGTGGACGAGGCCTACGCGGCCCGCCTCGTCGGCCAGTCGAACGTCCACGACTACCCGTTCGACATCTACGTCCACCACGGCGCAGGCGCCTATATCTGCGGCGAGGAGACGGCGCTGATCGAGAGCCTCGAGGGCAAGAAGGGCATGCCGCGGCTGAAGCCGCCGTTCCCGGCCAATATGGGCCTCTACGGCTGCCCCACGACCGTGAACAACGTCGAGTCGATCGCGGTCGCCGGCACGATCCTGCGCCGGGGCGGCGCGTGGTTCGCGGGGCTCGGCGGCAAGAACAACACCGGCACGAAGCTCTTCTGCGTCTCCGGGCACGTCAACAAGCCGTGCAACGTCGAGGAGGAGCTGGGCATCACCTTCCGCGAGCTCATCGACCGCCATTGCGGCGGCATGCGCGGCGGCTGGGACAACCTGCTGTGCTCGATCCCGGGCGGCTCCTCGGTGCCGCTGGTGCCGGCCGAGCAGATCGTCGACGCCAAGATGGATTTCGACACCCTCCGCAACCTGGGCTCCGGCCTCGGCACCGCGGCGGTGATCGTGCTCGACAAGTCCACCGACATCGTCGCGGCGATCACCCGGATCTCGTACTTCTACAAGCACGAATCCTGCGGCCAGTGCACGCCCTGCCGCGAGGGCACCGGCTGGATGTGGCGGGTCATGCAGCGCATGACCGAGGGCCGCGCGCAGAAGCGCGAGATCGACATGCTGTTCGAGGTGACCAAGCAGATCGAGGGTCACACGATCTGCGCGCTGGGCGACGCCGCGGCCTGGCCGATCCAGGGCCTGATCCGGCACTTCCGCCCGGAGATCGAGAAGCGCATCGACCGCTACACGGCCAACCCGCACAGCGAGCCTGTGCCGATGGCCGCGGAGTAGGAGCACGATGCCGGTGTCCAACCCACAGCCTCATCCTGAGGTGCCCGCGACAGCGGGCCTCGAAGGAGGCCTCCGGGCAGCGCGAGGCGGGCTGGACATCTCCTTCGAGGCTCGACCGCGCCGCGCACCTCGGGATGAGGGCGTGGGTGGAAGCCGGCCTCGCGCGTTTGGGCCAGTTTACGAGACGATCCGATGACAAAAATCCTCGTCGACGGCACCGAGGTCGACGTCCCCGCCGATTACACGCTGCTCCAAGCCTGCGAGGCCGCGGGGGCCGAGATCCCGCGCTTCTGCTTCCACGAGCGCCTGTCGATCGCCGGCAATTGCCGCATGTGCCTCGTCGAGCTGAAGGGCGCGCCGAAGCCGGTGGCCTCCTGCGCCTACGCGGTGAAGGATTGCCGCCCCGGCCCGAACGGCGAGCCGCCGGAGGTGCTGACGCGCTCGCAGGGCACCAAGAAGGCCCGCGAGGGGGTGATGGAGTTCCTCCTCATCAACCACCCCCTGGACTGCCCGATCTGCGACCAGGGCGGCCATTGCGACTTGCAGGACCAGGCCATGGCCTACGGGGTCGATTCGACCCGCTACACCGAGAACAAGCGCGCGGTCGAGGAGAAGCATATCGGCCCGCTGGTGCGGACTGCGATGAACCGCTGCATCCACTGCACCCGCTGCGTGCGCTTCCTCGCCGAGGTGGCGGGCGTGCCCGACCTCGGCGCCATCGGCCGCGGCGAGGACATGGAGATCACCAGCTACCTCGAGCAGTCGATGGCCTCGGAGCTCCAGGGCAACGTCGCCGACCTCTGCCCGGTGGGCGCCCTCGTGCACCGGCCGCAGAGCTACAACATCCGCCCCTGGGAGCTGAACAAGACTGAGTCGGTCGACGTGATGGACGCGGTCGGCTCGTCGATCCGCATCGACACCCGCGGCCGCGAGGTCATGCAGATCGAGCCGCGGATCAGCGAGGAGATCAACGAGGAGTGGATCTCCGACAAGACCCGCTACCACATCGACGGGCTGCGGATGCAGCGCCTCGACCGGCCGTACCTGCGCGAGAACGGCCGGCTGCGGCCCGCCTCCTGGGGTGAGGCGTTCCAGGCCATCGCCGCCAAGGTCAAGGGCGCGGATCCGAAGCGGATCGGCGCGATCGTCGGCGACCTCGCGGGCGTCGAGGAGATCTTCGCGCTGCGCGAGCTGATCAGGAGCCTCGGCTCGCCGAACCTCGATGGCCGCCAGACCGATGCCGGCCTCGACCCGGCGCTCGGCCGCGCGTCCTACATCTTCAACCCGACCATCCCGGGGATCGAGGCGGCGGACGCGATCCTGATCGTCGGCGCCAACCCGCGGACCGAGGCCTCGCTGCTGAACGTGCGCATCCGCAAGCGCTGGCGCATGGCGCCGCTGGCGGTGGGCGTGATCGGCGAGCCGGTCGACCTGACCTACCCGAGCCACTACATCGGCGCCGGGCCCGACTCGCTCGCGGCGCTCGCCCGCGGCGAGCACAGCTTCCTCGAGATCCTCAAGGAGGCGAAGGCGCCGCTCGTCATCGTCGGCGCCAACGCCGAGCCCGGCATCCTGGCCGCGGCGGCCACGCTCGCCAAGGAGATCGGCGCGGTCTCGGCCGAGGGGAACGGCTTCGGCGTGTTGCACACGGCCGCGGCCCGGGTCGGCGCCCTCGATCTCGGCTTCGTGCCGGGGGAGGGCGGCCTGACCTTCGCCCAGATGCTGGAGCCGGGCGCGCTCGACGTCCTGTTCAACCTCGGCGCCGATGAGCGCGACGTCGCCCCGGGCGCCTTCGTGGTCTACCAGGGCAGCCACGGCGACCGCGGCGCCTCCCGCGCCGACGTGATCCTGCCGGGCGCCGCCTACAGCGAGAAGTCGGCGACCTGGGTGAACACGGAAGGGCGCGTCCAGATGGGCAACCGCGCCGCCTTCCCGCCGGGCGACGCCCGCGAGGACTGGGCGATCCTGCGCGCGCTCTCGGACGTGCTGGGCAAGCGCCTGCCCTTCGATTCGCTCACCGCGCTCCGCCGGGCGCTCTACGCCGCCCACCCGCATCTCGCGGCGGTCGGGGCCGTGGAGCCCGGGAACGTCGCGGAGGCGGTGGAGAAGCTCGCCACCCTCGGCGACGCCACGGGCGGCCCCGCCTTCGCGTCGCCGGTGACCGATTTCTACCTCACCAACCCGATCGCCCGCGCCTCGCGGACCCTCGCCGAGTGCTCGCGCATCGCCCGGGAGCGCGCCGCCGAGGCGCGGCCCCTGGCGGCGGCCGAGTAGGAGCCAAGACCGATGACGCCGCTCGAAATGCTCGGGACCGTGCTCCTGATCGCGCTGAAGAGCTTCGTGCTCCTCGCCGCGCTCCTCGTGTTCATCGCCTACGCGCTGCTCGCCGACCGGAAGATCTGGGCGGCGGTGCAGCTCCGCCGCGGCCCCAACGTGGTCGGGCCGTTCGGGCTGTTCCAGTCCTTCGCCGACCTGCTGAAGTTCGTGCTGAAGGAGCCGGTGATCCCGGCGGGTGCCAACAAGGCGATCTACCTGCTGGCGCCGCTGGTCTTCGCGATGCTGGCCCTGTCGAGCTGGGCGGTGATCCCGCTGGCCGACGGCTGGGCGATCGCCGACCTCAACGTCGGCATCACCTACATCTTCGCGATCTCGTCGCTCGGCGTGTACGGCGTCATCATGGGCGGCTGGGCCTCGAACTCGAAATACGCGTTCCTCGGCGCCCTCCGCTCGGCGGCGCAGATGATCTCCTACGAGGTCTCGCTCGGCTTCGTGATCATCTGCGTGCTGCTCTGCGCCGGCTCGCTCAACCTCTCGCGCATCGTGATGGCGCAGGACACCAGCCTCGGGATCTTCGGCTGGTACTGGCTGTGGCTGTTCCCGATGTTCGTGGTGTTCTTCGTCTCGGCGCTGGCGGAGACCAACCGCCCGCCCTTCGACCTGCCGGAGGCCGAATCGGAGCTCGTGGCCGGCTACATGGTCGAGTACTCCTCGACGCCGTACCTGCTGTTCATGCTCGGCGAGTACGTCGCCATCATGAGCATGTGCGCGCTCGGCACGGTCCTGTTCATGGGCGGCTGGCTCTCGCCGATCCCGTTCGCGCCGTTCACCTGGGTGCCCGGCGTGATCTGGTTCGTTCTCAAGGCGAGCTTCCTGTTCTTCCTGTTCGCGATGGTGAAGTCCATCGTGCCCCGCTACCGCTACGATCAGCTCATGCGCCTCGGCTGGAAGGTCTTCCTGCCGATCTCCCTGATCTCGGTCGTCGTCGTCGCCTTCGTGCTCAAGCTGACCGGCCTCGCGCCGGGCGCCTGAGCCCACCCTTCGCATCGGAGATCCGGGCATGAAGCTCGATCAGGTCGCCAAGAGCCTTCTCCTGAAGGAATTCGTGTCCGGGATGATCCTCGGCATGCGCTACTTCTTCAAGCCGAAGGCCACGATCAACTACCCCTTCGAGATGGGCCATCGCGGTCCGCGCTTCCGGGGCGAGCACGCGCTGCGCCGCTATCCCAACGGCGAGGAGCGCTGCATCGCCTGCAAGCTCTGCGAGGCGATCTGCCCGGCCCAGGCGATCACCATCGAGGCGGGTCCCCGCCGCAACGACGGCACCCGCCGCACCACGCGCTACGACATCGACATGGTGAAGTGCATCTACTGCGGCATGTGCCAGGAGGCCTGCCCGGTGGACGCCATCGTGGAAGGTCCGAACTTCGAGTTCTCGGTCGAGACCCGGGAGGAGCTGCTCTACGACAAGCAGAAGCTCCTGCTGAACGGCGACCGCTGGGAGCGCGAGATCGCACGCAACATCGCGATGGACGCGCCCTACCGCTAACGCGTCATCCCGAAGGGTGGGATCCCGGCTTTCGGGAGAAGATGACGCAAATTCAAGGCTCTAGAGCGTCGGGCCGGTTCCGGTTTCCGGCGCGATGCTCTAGAGCCATGCCGGGGGCGCTGTTGTGCCCCCGCCGACCGGGTTCTATAGACGGCCCGCCCGCTGCGGACCGTCTTCACGCACGGCAGAAGGGGCCGCTTCGGCGGCCGATCCCGACCAGCGCATGACCGCAGCAGCCGCCTTCTTCTATCTGTTCGCGAGCATCACGGTCGCGTCGGGCTTCATGGTGATCGCCTCGCGCAATCCCGTCGCCTCGGTGCTGTTCCTGATCCTCGCCTTCGTGAACGCCGCCGGATTGTTCGTCCTGATGGGCGCCGAATTCCTCGCGATGATCCTCGTGGTCGTCTACGTGGGCGCAGTCGCGGTGCTGTTCCTGTTCGTGGTGATGATGCTCGACGTGGACTTCGCCGAGCTGCGCCAGGGCTTCCAGCAGTATCTCCCGATCGGCGCCCTCATCGGCGCGATCTTCCTGGTTGAGATTTTGCTGGTGGTCGGCTCCTGGAGCATCAATCCGGGCCTCGTCCAGGCCCCGCTCGGCAATGTCGCCTCGGCCGAGAACCTCACCAACGCCCAGGCGCTGGGCCGCGTGATCTACACGGACTACGCGTACTTCTTCCAGCTCGCCGGCCTGATCCTGCTGGTCGCCATGATCGGCGCGATCGTGCTGACGCTGCGCGACCGGCCGGGCGTCAAGCGCCAGAATATCTCGGTTCAGAACGCCCGCACCCAGGCCATGGCGGTGGAGACCCGCAAGGTCCCGTCGCGCCAGGGTGTCGAGGTCTGATGCGCGGTCGGATGAAAGCCCGAGGAGTCGAACGATGATCGGCCTGAGCCACTACCTCACCGTCGCGGCGATCCTGTTCACGCTCGGCGTGCTCGGCATCTTCATCAACCGCAAGAACATCATCGTCATCCTGATGTCGGTCGAGCTGATCCTGCTCTCGGTCAACATCAACCTCGTCGCCTTCTCGACGCAGCTGAACGACATCACCGGACAGGTCTTCGCCCTGTTCGTGCTGACCGTCGCGGCCGCCGAATCGGCGATCGGCCTCGCCATTCTAGTGGTGTTCTTCCGCAACCGCGGCTCCATCGCGGTCGAGGACGTGAGCATGATGAAGGGCTAGGGCCTCCTTCCCCGCCGCCCCGATTCACATCCGGACGCCGCCGCTTCGCGGCCGGCCCGGAGGACGGACTGCAAGAGAGCGATGTATCACGCGATCGTCTTCTTCCCGCTCATCGGCTTCCTGATCGCCGGCCTGTTCGGCCGGTACATCGGGGCGCGGGCCTGCGAGTACATCACCACGGCGTTCCTCGCCTTCACGGCGCTGATCGCCTGGGGCGTGTTCATCGACGGCGGCCACGCCGAGCGCGTGCAGGTGGCGTCCTGGTTCTCGGCCGGCGACCTGCAGGTCGACTGGGCCTTCAAGGTCGACACCCTGACCCGGGTGATGCTGGTGGTGGTGACCACGGTCTCGACCCTCGTGCACCTCTACTCCGTGGGCTACATGGAGGAGGATCCGCACCGGCCGCGCTTCTTCGCCTACCTGTCGCTGTTCACCTTCGCCATGCTGATGCTGGTGACGGCCGACAACCTCGTGCAGATGTTCTTCGGCTGGGAGGGCGTGGGCCTCGCCTCCTACCTGCTGATCGGCTTCTGGTACGAGAAGCCCTCGGCCAACGCCGCCGCCATGAAGGCCTTCATCGTCAACCGCGTCGGCGATTTCGGCTTCTCGCTCGGCATCTTCCTGACCTTCGTGCTCACCGGCTCGGTGGCGTTCGACGCGATCTTCGGCAAGGTCGACGCAATCAAGACGCTGACCTTCCACTTCCTCGGCTACGACTGGAACGCCCTGACGCTCGCCTGCCTGCTGCTGTTCATGGGCGCGATGGGCAAGTCGGCGCAGTTCCTGCTGCACACGTGGCTGCCGGACGCCATGGAGGGCCCGACCCCGGTCTCGGCGCTGATCCACGCCGCCACCATGGTGACCGCCGGCGTGTTCATGGTCGCGCGCCTGTCGCCGCTGTTCGAGGAGGCGCCGAACGCGCTCGTCGTCGTGACGGTGATCGGCGGCATCACGGCGTTCTTCGCGGCCACGATCGGCCTCGTGCAGAACGACATCAAGCGGGTGATCGCCTACTCGACCTGCTCGCAGCTCGGCTACATGTTCGTGGCGCTCGGCGTCGGGGCCTACTCGGCCGGCGTGTTCCACCTGTTCACCCACGCCTTCTTCAAGGCTCTGCTGTTCCTCGGGGCCGGCTCGGTCATCCACGCGATGCACCACGAGCAGGACATGCGGAACATGGGCGGCCTGCGCCGCTACATCCCCTACACCAGCGCCATGATGGCGATCGGCTCCCTCGCGCTGATCGGCTTCCCCTACACGGCCGGCTACTACTCGAAGGACGCGATCATCGAGGCGGCTTACGCCTCGACCCGTCCTGGGCACACGCTCGCGTTCCTCTGCGTCGTGGTGGCGGCGTTCTTCACCTCGTTCTACTCCTGGCGCCTGTTCTTCATGACCTTCGAGGGTCCTGAGCGCTGGGGCGCCCATGCCGCCCACGACCATCACGCAGCCCCCGCAGTCGCGCATTCCACCATGGCGCACGAGGCCGACGGCCCGACCGGCCACACCGAGGGCGTCGCCCACGACGACAAGGGCCACGATATCGAGCCGGCCCACATGAGCGATGTCGTCCCCGACGACCATCACGGGCACGGCCACCATGGCGACCACACGCCCCACGAGAGCCCGCTCGTGATGACGATCCCGCTGGCGATCCTCGCCTTCGGCGCCCTGTTCGCCGGAATCATCTTCCACAACCGCTTCATCGGCGCGGGGATGGACGCGTTCTGGGGCCACGCCCTGGCGCACGGCCCGAACAACCACATCATGCACGAGATCCACGAGGTCCCGGCGCTGGTGTCCTATTCGCCGCTGATCATGCTGATCCTCGGCTTCGTACTGGCCTACTGGATGTATATCCGCCGTCCGGAGCTGCCGGGCGAGCTCGCCGCGCAGCAGCCGTCGCTGTACCGGTTCCTGCTCAACAAGTGGTACTTCGACGAGATCTACGACCGGATCTTCGTTCGCCCGGCCAAGGATTTCGGCCTGTTCCTGTGGAAGCAGGGCGACGGCCGGATCATCGACGGGCTCGGCCCGAACGGCATCGCGGCCCGCGTCGTGGACGTCACCCGCGGGGTGGTCCGCCTCCAGACCGGCTACCTCTACCACTACGCCTTCGTGATGCTCATCGGCGTCGCCGGCCTGATCAGCTGGTACCTGATGTCCGGCCTGCCCAAGGGTGCTCACTGATGTTCGGCCTCGGCATCCTCTCCGGCCTGCTGATCGTGCCGCTCTGCGGCGCGGCCTTCATCCTGACGCTGAACGGCGACGAGGAATCGGTCGCGCGCAACAGCCGCTGGGCCGCGCTCGCCACCACGGTCGTCACCTTCCTGCTCTCCCTGGTGGCCTGGAACCGCTACGACGCCGCCTCGTCGAGCTTCCAGCTGGTCGAGAGCCATGCCTGGCTGACCGAGACGATCCGGTTCAAGCTCGGCGTCGACGGCTTCTCGATGCCGCTGATCCTGCTGACCACCTTCCTGATGCCGTTCTGCATCGGTGCCTCGTGGCACTCGATCCACTTCCGCGTGAAGGAGTACTTCGTCGCCTTCCTCGTCCTCGAGACGACGATGATCGGCGTGTTCGCCTCCCTCGACCTGCTGCTGTTCTACCTGTTCTTCGAGGCCGGCCTGATCCCGATGTTCCTGATCATCGGCATCTGGGGCGGACAGCGTCGGATCTACGCGAGCTTCAAGTTCTTCCTCTACACCCTGCTCGGCTCGGTGCTGATGCTGCTCGCCGTGATGGCGATGTACTGGCAGGCCGGCACGACCGACATCCCGACCCTGCTGCAGTACCGCTTCCCGGTGCAGATGCAGACCTGGCTGTGGCTCGCCTTCTTCGCCTCGTTCGCGGTGAAGATGCCGATGTGGCCGGTCCACACCTGGCTGCCCGACGCCCACGTCGAGGCGCCGACCGCAGGCTCGGTGATCCTGGCCGGCATCCTCCTGAAGATGGGCGGCTACGGCTTCATCCGGATCTCGCTGCCGATGCTGCCGGTGGCGAGCCACGACTTCGCGCCCTTCGTGTTCGCCCTGTCGGTGATCGCGATCATCTTCACCTCGCTCACCGCGATGATGCAGACCGACATCAAGAAGCTGATCGCCTACTCGTCGGTGGCCCATATGGGCTTCGTGACGCTCGGCCTGTTCACCCTGAACGAGCAGGGCATCCAGGGCGCGCTGTTCCTGATGATCTCCCACGGCATCGTGTCCGGCGCGCTCTTCCTCTGCGTCGGCGTGGTCTACGACCGGATGCACACCCGCGAGATCTCGGCCTATGGTGGCCTCGTGAAGCGGATGCCGCTCTACGCGGTCGCCATGATGGTGTTCACCATGGCCAATGTCGGCCTGCCCGGCACCTCGGGCTTCGTCGGCGAGTTCCTGGCGATGCTCGGCGCCTTCAAGGCGAACCCGAACGTCGCGTTCTTCTCGACCTTCGGCATCATCCTGTCGGCGGGCTACGCCCTGTGGCTCTACGCAAGGGTCGTTTACGGGAAGCTGGAGAAGCCGAACCTCCAGGGCATCCTGGACCTCGACACCCGCGAGAAGATCATCCTGGCGCCGCTGGTCGCGCTGACGATCTATTACGGCGTGCATCCGGCCCCCGTGCTCGACGTGTTCGCGCCCTCGACCGACGCGCTGATGGCGAGCATCAAGACCGCCCTCTCGAACACCCAGACGGCCGCCGCGGCGCTGCCGGTCCCGCGCTGAGGCGGACACCATGACAACCGTCCACTCCGTCCTGCCCTCGCTGGCGCCGCTCCTGCCCGAGCTGATCCTCGGCATCGGCGTCATGGTGCTGATCCTCTACGGCGCGTGGCGCGGGGATCGCTCGGCCGAGTCCGTCAGCATCGGCGCCCTAGTCCTGCTCCTCGTCGCCCTGTCGGTGGTGATCTCCCAGCCGGTGAACGGACGGGTCACGACCCTGTCGGGCGCGTTCGTGTCGGACAGCTTCGCCAAGGTGATGAAGTCGCTGGTGCTGCTCGGCTCCTCGGCGACGATCCTGCTGGCGCACGATTTCTTCAAGCGCGAGCGGATCGACCGGTTCGAGTTCCCCGTGTTGATCGTGCTCTGCACCATCGGCATGATGGTGATGGTCTCGGCCAACGACCTGATCGCGCTCTATCTCGGTCTGGAGTTGCAGTCGCTCGCCGCCTACGTGATCGCGGCGTTCCACCGAGACGACGTGAAGTCCACCGAGGCCGGCCTCAAGTACTTCGTGCTCGGCGCGCTGTCGTCCGGCATGCTGCTCTACGGCGCCTCGCTGGTCTACGGCTTCACCGGCACGGTCTCGTTCCCCGGCATCGTCTCGGCGCTCAACGAGAATGCCGGCTTCGGCATCGTGCTGGGCATCGTGTTCCTGGCGGCCGGCGTCTGCTTCAAGCTCGCGGCCGTGCCGTTCCACATGTGGACGCCCGACGTCTACGAGGGCTCGCCGACCCCGGTGACGGCCTTCTTCGCCTCGGCGCCCAAGATGGCCGCGGTGGCGATGACCGTGCGGGTCTTCATCGGCGCGATGCCGGACGTGACGGCGATCTGGCAGCAGATCTTCATCTTCGTCTCGGTGGCGTCGATGGCGCTGGGCTCCTTCGCGGCCATCGGCCAGACGTCGATCAAGCGCCTGATGGCCTACTCGTCCATCGCCAATATCGGCTACGCGCTGATCGGCCTGGCGTCCGGCTCGGAGGAGGGGATCAGCGGGCTCGTCACCTACATGATCATCTACCTCGCGATGACGCTCGGCACCTTCGCGATCATTCTGTCGCTGCGGCGCCGGGACGTGATGTTCGAGAAGATCGAGGACCTGTCGGGCCTGTCGCGCACCCATCCGTGGCTCGCCTTCTGCCTTGCGGCGATGATGTTCTCGCTGGCTGGCATCCCGCCGCTCGCCGGGTTCTTCGCGAAGTTCTACGTCTTCGCCGCCGCCATCAAGGCAGGCCTCGTGACGCTGGCGGTGATCGGCGTGGTGACCAGCGTGGTCGGCGCCTACTACTATCTGCGTGTCGTGCGGATCATGTACTTCGACGAGCCGAAGGAGCCGTACGAGGCGATGGCCCCGGGCCTGCGCGTCGTGCTCGCTTTGTCGAGCGTCGTAGTGGTCCTGTTCTTCCTCCTGCCCGGGCCGCTGGTCGGCGCCGCCGGCCGGGCCGCCAAGTCGCTGTTCTAGGACGGCCTTGCCCTACCGACTCGGGCCCGAGGCGCGCAGCCAGGGCCACCGCCTGCACGTCCATGACACCCTCGGCTCCACCAACACGGAGGCGATGGCGCAGGCGCGCGCGGGCGAGACCGGACCGCTCTGGGTGGTGACGCACCGGCAGGAGGCGGGCCGCGGGCGGCGCGGCAACAGCTGGACGGCCCTTCCGGGAAACCTCGCTGCAAGCGTGCTCTGGCCGGTCGCCGGGGTGGCGTCGGATCACCTTGCCGAACTGGGCTTCGTGGCTGGGCTGGCGCTGATCGAGGCGCTGCAGGCGGCCTGCGGCACCCTGCCGGATACCGGATCCGGGGCGGACGCCCGATCTCTCCGGCTCAAATGGCCGAACGACGTGCTGCTCGGCGGCGCCAAGCTCGCGGGCTTGCTTCTGGAGGCCGAGACGCTGCCGGGCGGCCGGCGTGCCGTAGTCGTCGGCTTCGGCGTCAACGTCGCGGCGGCTCCGGACGGGCTTCCCGCCACAAGCTTGGCGGCGGCGGGTTACGCCGTCGACGCTGAGGCGCTACTGGAACACCTCTCGGATCGGATGGCCGCGCGGGCGCGCGCCTGGGACCGGGGACGGAATTTCGCTGCCCTGCGCGCCGATTGGCTGGCGCGGGCCGCCGGTCTCGGATCCGAGATCGCGGTGCGCAGCGGCGGACATACCCTCACGGGCGTGTTCGAGACGATCGACGAGGGGGGGCGGCTCGTGATCCTCGCCCCCGATGGGAACCGGCATACCGTGACGGCGGGCGAGGTGCATTTCGGATCGGCCGCGACGGCGGCCTGAGTTTGGACGACGACAGATGGCAACAGGACAGGAAGAGCTCGTCTTCCTGCCGCTCGGCGGCGTGGGCGAGATCGGGATGAATGCGGCGCTCTACGGCTTCGGGCCGGAGAAGGGCCGCAAGTGGATCATGGTCGATTGCGGCATGGGCTTCGCCAGCGAGGAGAAGATGCCGGGCATCGACCTGATGTACCCGGACCTCACCTTCATCGAGGAGAAGCGCAAGGACCTGCTCGGAATCTTCATCACCCACGCCCACGAGGACCATATCGGAGCGATCTCGGAGCTGTGGTCGCGGCTCAAGGCGCCGGTCTACGCGACCCGCTTCGCCAAGAACCTGCTTGAGACCCGCCGCCTGTCCGAGGCCGGCGCCCCGAAGGTGGACCTGCGCGAGGTGAAGCCCGGCCGGCGCGTGACCGTCGGTCCGTTCGAGCTCGAATATGTGCCGGTCTCGCACTCGATCCCAGAATCGAACGCCATCGCGATCCGCACCGCGGCCGGCCTCGTGGTTCATACCGGCGACTGGAAGATCGACCCGACGCCGGTGGCCGGCGAGGTCACCTCGCCCGAGGCCTTCACGGCGCTCGGCGACGAGGGCATCCTGGCGCTCGTCTGCGATTCCACCAACGTGGTCCGCGAGGGCTTTTCCCCCAGCGAGCGCGAAGTTGCGGCGACCCTCAAGACCCTGATCGCCGAGGCACCCCACCGGGTCGCGGTGACCACCTTCGCGTCGAACGTCGCGCGCATCCGGGCCGTCGCCGAGGCGGCGGTGGCGTGCGGCCGCGAGATCGTGGCGGTCGGCCGGGCCATGGACCGGGTGATCGACGTGGCCCGCGAGTGTGGCTACCTCGACGGCCTGCCTGAGTTCCGCCGCTCGGATTCGTGGAAGAGCCTGCCCAGGGAGCGGGTCGTGGCCCTGCTCACCGGCTCGCAGGGCGAGCCGCGGGCGGCTCTGGCCCGGGTCTCCCGCCGCGACCACCCGGACATCAGCCTGACCGCGGGCGACCGGGTGATCTTCTCCTCGCGCGCGATTCCCGGCAACGAGCGCGACGTCGGCGCGATCATCAACGACCTGATCGAGCAGGGCGTCGAGGTGATCACCGACCGCACCGCCCTGGTCCACGTCTCCGGCCACCCGCGCCGGGACGAGATGGTCGAGATGTACAAGTGGACGCGGCCCGGCACCGCGATCCCGGTCCACGGCGAGGCGCTTCACCTCGACGAGCATGCCCGCTTCGCCCGCGCGCAAGGCGTGCAGAACGTCGTGAAGGCCCGCAACGGCAGCCTGATCCGCCTGAGCCCCGGCACGCCGGAGGTGATCGACCACGTGAAGGCCGGCCGCCTGTTCAAGGACGGCGACGTCCTGATCGACGAGAAGGACCGGGCGATCCCGGAGCGGCGGAAGCTGATGCAGGCGGGCCTCGTCTCGGTGGCGATCGCCATCGACGAGGACGGCGTCGTGCTCGGCGAGCCGGCAGTGGACATCATCGGCCTGCCGAACCGGGGACGGTCCGGCGAGCCGCTGATCGAGACCGTGGTGGATGCCGTGTCGCGGACCCTGTCGGGGATGTCGCGGGGCAAGCTCAAGGACTCGGAGAGCGTCGAGAAGACGGTCGACCGGGCGGTGCGCACCGCCGTCAACGAGGTCTGGGGCAAGAAGCCCGCCTGCCACGTGCAGGTTGTGGAGGTTTAGGGTACGAAACCGACACGACGTATCCAGGCAGATCCGACCCATCCCCCCTCATCCTGAGGTGCCCGCGAACTGGGCCTCGAAGGAGCTCTCCAGAAGGCGTCGCGTTTCCTGAAGGCCTCCTTCGGAGCTTCTGCGCAGCCCCCTGGGATGAGGTCGGCGGATGGGAGAGGTAAGACCTGCCGATCGGTGCGCGAACGGGGAGGAACAACCATGATCGGCCGTCTCAACCATGTGGCCATCGCCGTGCAGGATCTCGATGCCGCCTGCGCGGTTTATCGCGACACGCTGGGCGCGACGATCACCGCACCCCTGCCGCAGCCGGAACACGGCGTCACCGTCGTGTTCGTGGAGCTGCCGAACAGCAAGATCGAGCTGATGGCGCCCCTAGGCGAGGGCTCGCCGGTCGAGGCCTTCGTGGCGCGCAACCCGGGCGGGGGCATCCACCACGTCTGCTACGAGGTCGACGACATCCTGGCCGCCCGCGACAAGCTGAAGGCGCAGGGCGCCCGGGTGCTCGGCACCGGCGAGCCGCGGATCGGCGCCCACGGCAAGCCGGTCCTGTTCCTGCACCCCAAGGACTTCCTCGGCACCCTGGTCGAGCTGGAACAGGTGTGAGCCGGTTGATGGCGACGCTCGCCCGCTCCACGCCGATGACGCTCGCCGTCATCACCGCGCTGGTGGCCGTCTTCGTGGCCGCAGGGGTGAGCCTGTTCAAGCTGACGGTGGGGGGCGCCATCGCCCTCTACTTCGTGGTCTGGTGGACGCTGCTCTTCGCGGTTCTGCCCCTGCGCAACCAGCCGGAGACGCGACCCAGCCACGTGGTGCCGGGACAGGACCCGGGCGCGCCCGCGGCGCCGCGGCTGCGCGAGAAAGCCATCTGGACGACGCTCGTGGCGGGGGCCGCCTTCCTCATCGCCCTGGCGGTGTTCCCGCTCACCGGGCTGTAGGGCGGATCAGAGCAACGTTCCCGGCAGCGTCCCGGAGGGCGTCACCGTCAGCGACTTGCCGGCCCGCGCCACCAAGTGGGCGAAGGCGAGGGCGGCCGCCGAGGCCTGCGCGGCCGACGGGAAGGTCTGGTCCGACTCGGCGATCGTCTCGTCGGCCTCGCCGAGCAGGACCCAGGACCAGCGGTCGCCGTCTTGGCGGATCTGGAAGTGCATGGTCGGGCTCGCGGCGACAGGGCCTCGTGCGCGACCATGCCCGGCCGAAAGCCCCACCGGGTAAACGGCTCGGTCCGGCACTGTCGAAACCTCGACGAAGCCGCGGCTTCTCCGCGCTTTCACCGCTCTCCCCATCACACGGAGTGTGGCAGCCTGCGAGGGGGGAGAGGTGACCGGCCTTGGCCGAGCCGGCGACGACCCCGCGTGCGGCAAAGAATAAAAAAAGCAAGGCCAGAGGCCTTGCTTTTCAAGCTTCAGTGGCTCGACCTTTGAATATCCTCCGCATTGGCTGCGGGGCGGTCGCTTTTCCTCCCGAGACTCGGACCTTGCGCCACCTCTTCCGGGCGTCGCAAACATCGCGCGACGCTTATAGGAACAACAATTCGTGTTGTCACCGGGTCTGCGAGAAAAATCTGCGCTTTCTTGCCGGCAAATGGGCAGACCGCTTCCAGCCTGGGCAGAGATCCTCCGGGACGCCCCCAACGCCACCGCTTCGCCGCGATTACGCCGCGCCTTGGTCCCGCAGTGCTTGTAATTTGCGTCTCCGGCGTGTTGTGTGCCGGCGCGCCGCGGCTCCTCCCGGCCGGATCCTCTCCCAAGACTCTGCCGACATGCGTCTCTCCCGCTACTTCATGCCAACCTTGCGCGAGACGCCCAAGGAAGCCGAGATCGTCTCGCACCGGCTGATGCTGCGCGCCGGTCTAGTCCGCCAGGAAGCCGCCGGCATCTACGCTTGGCTGCCGCTCGGCCTGCGGGTGCTGGAGCGCGTCTGCGCGGTGATCCGCCGGGAGCAGGACCGCTCCGGCGCCATCGAGATCCTGATGCCGACGGTGCAATCCGCCGAGCTATGGCGGGAATCCGGTCGCTACGACGCCTACGGCAAGGAGATGCTGCGCCTGAAGGACCGGCACGAGCGCGAGATGCTCTACGGTCCCACCGCCGAGGAGATGGTCACCGAGATTTTTCGCGCGAGCGTCCGATCGTACAAGGATCTCCCGAAGAACCTCTACCAGATCTCGTGGAAGTTCCGCGACGAGGTGCGGCCGCGCTTCGGCACCATGCGCTCCCGCGAGTTCCTGATGAAGGACGCCTACTCGTTCGACTTCGATCAAGCCGGCGCCCGCCACGCCTACAACCGGATGTTCGTGGCCTACCTGCGGACCTTCGCGGGCCTCGGCCTCAAGGCGATCCCGATGCGCGCCGATACCGGCCCGATCGGCGGCGACTTGTCCCACGAGTTCATCATCCTGGCCAAGACCGGCGAGAGCGAGGTCTTCTGCGACAAGGCCTATCTCGACTTCGACATCCCGCCCGAGACCGTCGATTTCGACGACGTCGCCGCTCTTCAGGGCATCGTCGATGCCTGGACCTCGCACTATGCGGCCACCGAGGAGATGCACGAGCCGGAGGCCTTCGCGGAGGTGCCGGAGGAGAGCCGCCTCGCGGCCCGCGGCATCGAGGTTGGCCACATCTTCTATTTCGGGACCAAGTACTCCGAGCCGATGGGCGCCAAGGTCGCCGGGCCGGACGGGATCGAGCGCCCGGTCCACATGGGCTCCTATGGCATCGGCCCGAGCCGGCTGGTGGCGGCGATCATCGAGGCGAGCCACGACGAGGCCGGGATCATCTGGCCGGACGCGGTAGCGCCGTTCGACGTGGCGCTGATCAACCTCAAGGTCGGCGATGCTGCCACCGACGCCGCCTGCGCGCAGATCCAGTCAGACCTCGAGACCGCCGGCCTGTCGGTGCTCTACGACGACCGCGACGAGCGCCCCGGCGCCAAGTTCGCCACCGCAGACCTGATCGGCCTGCCCTGGCAGGTGATCGTCGGGCCGAAGGGTCTGGCCGAGGGCAAGGTGGAGCTGAAGCGGCGTGCCGGCGGCGAGCGCGAGAGCCTCGCGACCGTCGACCTGCTGGCGCGCATCCGGCGCGTCTGAGGCGGGCAGATGGCGGCATCGGCGGCGATGGACCGGCTGAAGGGCCTCTTTGCGGCCTCGTTCCGCGAGGGCACCGCGCCCTTCGCGCCGTTCGAGTGGATCCTCGCCGGCCGCTACCTCCGGGCGCGGCGCCGGGGTGGCGGCGTATCGGTGGTGGCGTTCTTCTCGGTGCTGGGCATCGCGCTGGGCGTCGCCACGCTGATCATCGTGCTTTCCGTGATGAACGGCTTCCGCGCCGAGCTGCTGTCGAAGATCGTGGGCATCAACGGCCACCTCTTCGCCACGCCGATCGACCGACCGTTCGACGACTGGACCGACCTCTCGGAGCGCCTGTCGAAGGTAGCGGGTGTGCGCGCGGCGGTGCCGCTGGTGGAGGGACAGGCCTTCGCCTCGTCGCAGTACGGCGGCTCCGGCGTCATCATCCGCGGCGTGCGGGCGGCCGATCTCGACGCCCTGGCGGCCGTGTCCACCTCGATCCGCGGCGGCACCCTGGAGGGTTTCGATGACGGCACCGGCGTCCTGATCGGCCGGCGGCTCGCCGACACGCTGGGCCTGCAGGCCGGCGACACGATCACGCTGGTGACGCCGAAGGGCTCGTCAACGCCCTTCGGGACCGCGCCGCGCACCAAGAGCTACACGGTCAAGGCGGTGTTCGAGGTCGGCATGACCGAGTTCGACCAGACCTTCGTGTTCATGCCGCTCGCCGAGGCGCAGGCCTTCTTCAACAAGGACGGCGACGTCAGCATGATCGAGATCTACGTCGACGATCCCGACCATGTCGGCGACATGCGCGAGCCCCTGGAACTGGCGGCGGAACGCCCGATCCTGCTCACCGACTGGCGCCAGCGCAACCGGACCTTCTTCGGAGCCCTGGAGGTCGAGCGGAACGTGATGTTCCTGATCCTCAGTCTGATCGTCGTGGTGGCGACGCTCAACATCGTCTCCGGGCTGATCCTCCTTGTGCGCGACAAGTCGAGCGACATCGCGATCCTGCGCACCATGGGGGCGACGCCGGGCACGATCATGCGGGTATTCCTGATCAACGGCGCCCTGATCGGCGTGGTCGGCACGCTCAGCGGGCTGGCGCTCGGCATCCTGATCACGCTCAACATCAAGCCGATCCAGCACGTGCTGTTTCCGGGCGCCTGGGATCCCACCGTGCGCTTCCTCGCCGAGATCCCGGCCCAGATGAACCCGAAGGAGATCACCGCCGTGGTGATCACCTCGCTGCTGCTGTCGCTCGCGGCGACGCTCTATCCCTCCTGGCGCGCCGCCCGGCTCGATCCGGTGCAGGCCCTCCGCTACGGCTGACGGGCCCCTTTCCGATGAGCGATTCGAGCCAGACGACCGGCGACCAGCCGGTGCCGGCCCTGTTCTTCTCCCGCGTCGAGCGGCGCTACGCCCAGGCCGAGGGCGCGCTGGAGATTCTGCGCGGGGCCGACCTCGCGATCTGGCCGGGGGAGCTGGTGGCGCTGGTGGCGCCGTCGGGCGCCGGCAAGTCGACCCTGCTGCACCTCGCCGGCCTGCTGGAGCGGCCGGACGGCGGCGAGATCTACATCGGTGGCCAGCCCACCGCCGCGATGGCGGATTCCGAGCGCACCCGCCTGCGCCGCGAGGAGATGGGTTTCGTCTACCAGTTCCACCATCTGCTGCCGGAATTCTCCGCCCTGGAGAACGTGGTGATGCCCCAGCTCATCCGCGGCCTGAAGCGCCCGGAGGCCCGAGCCCGAGCCACCGAACTCCTGAGCTTCCTCGGCCTCAAGGAGCGCCTGCCGCATCGCCCGGCGGAGCTGTCGGGGGGCGAGCAGCAGCGGGTGGCGATCGCCCGGGCGGTGGCCAACGGCCCGCGGCTCCTGCTCGCCGACGAGCCCACCGGCAATCTCGACCCGGGCACGGCCGGGCACGTCTTCTCGGTGCTGATGGCCCTGGTCCGCGCCTCGGGCCTCGCCGCCCTGGTGGCGACCCACAATCTGGACCTCGCCGCCCGTATGGACCGCCGGGTGACCATCCGCGACGGGCTGATCACGCCGCTCGACTGATCCGGTTCGCGCCAGATGCCTTCTGCACCGCCTCGCTGTGAGCGGAGCGGTGCAATTCAGGGACGCACGTCGAAGGTCGCACTGCCCTGGATCACCGCGCCGCGCGCGCGATGATGCTGCGAGCGGCCTCGAAGGCCTCAATCGGAACGGATATCGGCCAACCGCCCGGCGCGGGCCGAAGCCGGCTCTTCGTCCTCGCCCATGCGAAGCGGCGCGTCGCCCCGCTCCGGATTCATCCGCTCGACCGCCCGCGCCATTCGCAGATCGTAGGCGCGGTCGTTCGGGTCGCGGCCGCCCGTCCCGCGACCCGAACGACCGCGCCGGACGAAAAGCTGCAGGGCGGCGGCCCTGCGGGCTTCCCGGCTGCCGGATCTCGCGCCCTCGAACATCCCGAACGTCCGGCCGCGCATCGCGCCAGCGGCTTCTGGTTACCCTGGATGGCCGCATTCGCGGCATCGCCGGCCTGAACCCGAGGCGCTGCCGGCATCCCTTGGGGCACGGGTCTTTTAATCCATCGCGCCACGTGCGGGGAGACACCCCGCAAAAGACATCGACCCACTATATTGCAATTACGCAAGACTAAACAGAGCCGAACAACCGGCCTGTACTGCGTTATCTCTGGAGCCTTGCCATGAAGAACCGTATCGCCATCGCCCTAACCGCGCTTGTCCTTGGCGCCGCCCCGCTCTCGTCCGCCTTGGCCGGTGAGGCCCGCTGGACCGGCTTCGCGCCCTACACGCCCGAGACCACCGGCACGCTGGGCCTCGGCGTCCACGACAATCCCTACTACGAGGGCTGCCCGATGAGTTCGGCCGCCGAGGGCAACGCCAACCAGCAGACCCGCCTCGTGAAACAGTACGGGCAGACCGCCGGCGGCAACCGCTGCTGATCCGGAAGGCCAGTGCAGATGAAGCTCAAGGTCGTCTCCTACGCGATGATCGGTGCTTTCGTGAGCGGCCTGCTCGCGACAGTGATCGGCACGGCAAGCCTCCTCCTGAGCCATTGACCCCGCATTGCCGCAGCCGCGCATCGGGGCTCTGAGAGCCCGGCGGCCCGGCGACGCGAGATGGCAGCTGACACGATCTGCGACCGGGGTCAGCGACGCGGCCCCGGTTTCAGGCCGTCCAGCGGCGTTCCGCCCGGGCGCGGCGCGGACTTCCCACATCGCGGCCCACATCACTGCGTGGACTCGGCGTCCCCAAGCCGTTCGCGACGGCGATTGCCTCGACCTGCGCGCAGGCCTCCGCAGTAGCGTCGCGACCCTCCGCGATGCGCGCCTTGGCCTGCGCGCAGGCGCGGGCCACCTCCGGATCGGCCAGCAGCCGGCCGATCACCCGGGCGGCGCGAGCCGGCCGGAAGATCCGGCGGCTCAAAGTCGCCCCGAGGCGCCGGTCCTTAAGGCGCCGGCCCTCGTCGAAATGGTCGAACGCCACTGGGACGACGAGTTGCGGCACCCCCGCGGCCAGGGCCTGTGCCACGGTCCCCACGCCCCCGTGATGGACCAGGGCGGCGCTCAGGGGCAGCAGCGCGCTCAGGGGCGCGTAGGGCACGTGGATGATCCCGTCGGGCAGCGGCCCCGGGATCTGGCCGCCCTGCGGCGCGAGCAGGACGCCGCGGCGGCCCATCCGCCGGCAGACCTGCACCGCGGTCTGGAAGAAGCCCGCCCCCTGGCGCATGGCCGAACCGTAGGTGAACACGATCGGCGCATCGTCCGGGGTCCGGCCCGCGGCCAGGAACGACTCCAGTTCCGGCGGCATGGCCGGGACATCGCCGAAGCGGTCGACCAGCGGGAAGCCGAGCTGCACCGCCTGGGCCGGCCAGTCGGGCTGCGGGGCGGCGTACCAGTCCGGGAACATCAGCAGCATGGCGGTGGGACTGTTCCACCAATGGCGCAGCCGGCGGACCGGGTCGAGGCCGAGGCGTCGGCGTAGCGCGTTGAGCGGCGGCAGCGTGAACGGACCCACCGCGACTTTGTCGGTGCCGCGGTTGATGAAGGCGCGCAGGCGAGCGGGCAGGAGGCGCGGCAACGGCAATCCGGGCAGCCGCGGCGGATCGAACCAGCTCTCGATCAGGAACGGCATCACGTGCAGCGTGGCGGTGGGCAGATCGTAGAGATCCTGGGCGAGCCGTGCGCCCCAGCTCAGAGGCGAGGCCACCACGATCAGGTTCGCGGTGCGCGCCCGGGTGGCGCCCAGCCACAGGCAGGTGGGCTCGGCCACCTTGAGGGCGAAGTCGAACATCGGCTTGAAGCCCCGGCGCGGATGCCACAGGTCCGGCTGCCGGATCACTGCGTCGTAGTCGGCGGTGCTGCCGAGGGGCTGGAAAGCCAGGCCCGCCCGGCGGGCCATGGCCTCGAACGGGGCCGGGGCGGCGAGGCTGACACCGTGGCCGCGGGCCAGGAGTTCATGGCCGAGCGCGATGAACGGTAGCACGTCGCCGTGTGTCCCGACGGCTACGAGCGCGATCTCGATCCGTCCGACCGTCGGTATCGCGGGAATGACCTGCTCCTTCGAACCCCCCGATCCGACGACGCGTTCAATGCGCCGCCAGGGAGATGACAGCCCGGCCGGGGCGCATCAAGGTTCTTTTCACCATCTCCGCGAGATGTGACCCCGCGTCGCCAACGCCGCCTAGCATTAGAACAAAACATGAACATAATGAGCCATGCACAGAGGAGGCACGGCGATGATGAAACGGATGATCCTGACCGGGATGGCCGAGTTCATGGCGTTCGGAATGCTGTTTGCCGCGGTGGGCGCCTGGGCGGTAGCCTTGGCACCGGTTCGTTAGCCGGTTTTGACGGAAGCCCCTCCGGTTCCGGCCCGATGGGACTTATGCACAGGCGATCGGCCATTCGGCGCCGATTGTCCACAGGGACAGCCCGAACTGGTGCCCCCGGAGCACGGCCGGTGGATATCGTCCCGGAAGGCCCCGCCGCACGTCGACTTGAGCCGGCCGAGCGGGGATGCTGCACGACCCCTGAACAAGGTCGGCCATGCCACGCCAGCTCAAGGAGGTCGGATTCGTCCACCTCCATGTCCACTCGTCCTATTCCCTGCTCGAAGGTGCGCTGAAGGTCGGCTCCCTGATCAAGGCCGCGGTCGCCGACCGGCAGCCGGCGCTCGCGCTCACCGACACCAACAACCTGTTCGGCGCCCTGGAATTCTCCGAGAAGGCGGCGGGCGAAGGCGTGCAGCCGATCGCCGGCGTGCAACTCTCGGTGGCGTTCGAGGCCGCCGATCCGCACCAGCGGCAGGCACCGACCAGCCACGGCATCGTCCTGCTCGCCCAGGACGATGCCGGCTACGCCAACCTGCTGCGGCTGGCGAGCCGGGCCTATTTCGACACCGCCCTCGGCGAGGCTCCGCGCCTCGACGCCGCGGCGCTCGCCGGATGCTCGGACGGGCTGATCGCGCTCACGGGCGGCCTGGCCGGCCCCCTCGATGCTGCGTTCCGGGCCGGCCGGCCCGAGCTGGCCCTCGCCCGCCTGAAGCGCCTCAAGGAGGCCTTCGGCGAGGACCGGCTCTACGTCGAGCTGCAGCGCCACGGCCTGCCCGAGGAGGGGCGGATCGAGACCGCGCTCCTCGACCTCGCCGGCCGGCACGGCCTCGGGATCGTGGCGACGAACGAGCCCTTCTTCGCCAAGCCGGACGATTACGACGCCCACGACGCGCTGCTCGCCATCGCGGAGGGCCGACTCGTCTCG
Organism: Methylobacterium mesophilicum SR1.6/6; assembly: GCF_000364445.2. Classification (NCBI taxonomy): domain Bacteria; kingdom Pseudomonadati; phylum Pseudomonadota; class Alphaproteobacteria; order Hyphomicrobiales; family Methylobacteriaceae; genus Methylobacterium; species Methylobacterium mesophilicum. The sequence continues at coordinate 5,019,398 of NZ_CP043538.1, forward strand.
GACGAGCGCCGCCGCCGGCTCACGGCGAGCCATGCCTTCAAGACCCGGGCCGAGATGGCCGAGCTGTTCCGCGACCTGCCGGACGCGCTCCAGGCCACCGTCGAGATCGCCATGCGCTGCGCCGTGCGGGCGCGGACCCGCAAGCCGATCCTGCCGAATTTCGGCGCCGTGGCGGCGGGCGAGACGCCGCCCATGGCGGACGCGCTGGCGGAGGCGTCGGAGGCCGGTGCGCAGGCGGTCTCGGCCGACGAGCCGACCGAGCTGCGTCGCCAGGCCGAGGCCGGGCTGGAGCTGCGCCTGAAGCAGCACGGCACGGCGCCGGGCTTCTCGGAAGACGACTACCGCAAGCGCCTCGCCTTCGAACTCGACGTCATCGTGTCGATGAAGTTCCCGGGCTACTTCCTGATCGTCTCGGACTTCATCAAGTGGGCCAAGGACCACGACATCCCGGTGGGTCCGGGCCGCGGCTCGGGCGCGGGCTCGCTGGTGGCGTGGTCGCTGCTGATCACCGACCTCGACCCGCTGCGCTTCGGCCTGCTGTTCGAGCGCTTCCTCAACCCCGAGCGCGTCTCGATGCCGGATTTCGACATCGACTTCTGCGTCGAGGGCCGCGAGCGGGTGATCCGCTACGTGCAGCAGCGCTACGGCGAGGGGCAGGTCGGGCAGATCATCACCTTCGGCACGCTGCTCGCCCGCGGCGTGCTGCGCGACGTCGGCCGCGTGCTGGAGATGCCCTACGGGCAGGTCGACAAGCTGACCAAGCTCGTCCCGCAGAACCCCGCCAACCCCGTGACGCTCGCCCAGGCGATCGAGGGCGAGCCGAAGCTCCAGCAGGCCATGGAGGAGGAGCCGATCGTCGGCCGGCTCATTGACATCTCCAAGAAGCTGGAGGGCCTGCACCGCCACGCCTCGACCCACGCGGCCGGCGTGGTGATCGGCGACCGGCCGCTCGAGGAGCTGGTCCCGCTCTACCGGGACCCGAAGACCGGCATGCGGGTGACCCAGTTCAACATGAAGTGGGTCGAGCAGGCGGGCCTGGTGAAGTTCGACTTCCTGGGCCTCAAGACCCTGACGATGCTCCGGTGCTGCACGGACCTGCTGAAGCAGCGCGGCATCGAGATCGACCTCGCCTCCCTGCCCCTCGACGACGCGAAGACCTACGGGCCGATGGGCCGGGGCGAGACGGTCGGCGTGTTCCAGGTGGAATCGGCCGGCATGCGCAAGGCGCTCTGCGAGATGCAGGCCGACCGGCTGGAGGACATCATCGCCCTGGTGGCGCTCTACCGGCCGGGCCCGATGGCCAACATCCCGGTCTATTGCGAGCGCAAGCTCGGCCGCGACGCCGGCAACGAGGCGTCTTGGTATCCGGATCCGAAGCTGGAGCCGATGCTGAAGGAGACCTTCGGCATCATCGTCTACCAGGAACAGGTGATGGAGATCGCGAAGGTCCTAGCGGGCTACTCGCTGGGCGAGGCCGATATGCTCCGGCGCGCCATGGGCAAGAAGATCCGCGCCGAGATGGACGCGCAGCGCGACCGGTTCCTCAAGGGCTGCACCGAGCGCGGGCTGACCAAGGCCAAGGCCAACGAGATCTTCGACCTGCTCGCCAAGTTCGCCGATTACGGCTTCAACAAGAGCCACGCGGCGGCCTACGCGCTGCTCACCTACCAGACCGCCTACCTGAAGGCGAACTACCCGGTCGAGTTCCTGGCGGCCGCCATGACCCTCGACATCGACAACACCGACAAGCTCGCCGAATTCCGCCAGGACGCGCAGCGCCTGAAGATCGTGGTCGAGCCGCCCTCGATCAACACCTCGGGCGAAGTGTTCGCGGTGCGCGACGGCAAGATCTTCTACGCGCTCGCGGCCATCAAGGGCGTCGGCCGCGAGGCCGTGCGCGCGCTGGTGGAGGCCCGCGGCGACCGGCCGTTCAAGGATCTCGCCTGCCTCGCCCGCCGGCTGAACCCGCGGCTGATCAACAAGCGCACCCTGGAGAGCCTCGTCCAGGCCGGGGCGCTGGACTGCATCGAGCCGGACCGGGCGCGCGCCTTCGCGGCGGTGGAGCCGATGATGAAGCTCGCCGCCAGCGCGGCGGAGGCGGAATCGGCCGGCGTCACCGACATGTTCGGGGGCGTGGTGGCGGACGACGTCTCGCTCCGGATCCCGCCCCACGAGGTCTGGCCGATGGCCGACACGCTCAAGCGTGAATACGCGGCGATCGGCTTCTTCATCTCGGGCCATCCGCTCGACGAGTACGGCGACCTGCTCGACAAGCTGCGGGTGCAGAATTGGACGGATTTCTGCCGCGCGGTCCGGGCCGGGACCTCGAGCGTCGGCCGGGTGGCGGCCTCGGTGCTCGACCGGGCGGAGCGGCGGACCAAGACCGGCAACAAGATGGGCATCGTCACCCTCTCGGACCGGACCGCGCATTTCGAGGCGATCATCTTCTCCGAGGGTCTGGGCCAGTACCGCGACATCCTGGAGCCGGGCCGCCCGCTGGTGCTCCAGCTCCAGGCGAACCTGGAGGGCGAGGACGTGCGCGCCCGCATCCTGACGGCGGAGCCCCTCGACCAGGCGGTGGCCCGCCACCAGAAGGGCATCCGCATCCATCTGAGCGATCCGCGCGGGGTCGCGCCGGTGCAGCAGCGGCTGTCGATGCGGGGTGAGAGCGAGGTCTCGCTGATCCTCAAGCTCGACGGCGGCGAGCGCGAGGTGGAGATCCGGCTGCCCGGAAAATTCCAGGCGAGCCCGGCGCTCGCCGGACAGCTCCGGACCGTGCCGGGGGTGGTGCAGGTGGAGGTGAGCTAGCGGACCGCTGCTGAGGCCGCGCCCTCCTCGCGTGCGGAGCGAAGCCGCACGGAGCAGGGTTCGCTCAGAACGGCGCCGCGAGACATCCGCCGAGCGCGCCCTTCAGCGCCGCGGAATCGCCCTCGGACGGGGTGAAGGTCGCCGTCAGGGCCGGGTCGCCGGCGCGCGGGCTCGCCTGCGTCCAGGTCAGCTTGGTCCCGGGCTCGGTGAGCGCCAGCGCGACCCCGCGCAGGGGATCCTCGCCGCGGCGGGCCCCCGTCACCGTCAGGGTGAAGCCCGCATCGGGTCCGGTCGCCGCGCCCCGGACGGGCATGCGCACGGAGCGCACGCTTCCGGCGCTCGAGACCAGGATCCCGGTGAGCGGCGTCTCGCCGCCGGAGCCTTCGAGCCCGGTGACGTCGAAGCGCGGCGCCAGCTCGGCGAAGCGCGGCACGACCAGGGCCGCCGACAGGCCGGTCCCGGCCGGGTCGCAGGCGACGCGCAGGGTCGCCGGGCGCCGGTCCGTGCCGAGCGCCGCCGTTCCGGAGAGGTCGGCGGTGCCGCCGGGAGCCCGGGCGGCGCCGGCCAGCAGCGGCGTTTGTCCGGTGAGGATGTCGGACAGCCTTTCGCCGCGGCTGAGCGGCCCCGCCAGGAGGGCCGCGGCGGCGATGATCACGACCGCCAGGGCCACGCCGATCCGAAGCCGCATTCCATCCTCCACCTGGGGACATACCGGGCCGGCGGCATAGACGATCGCGGCCGGGCCGCAACCCTCCGTTCACCATGAACGCGGGAACTGCGCCGCGATAGCGCCTGCGTGCATTGCAGCAACTCCGTAAAAACCGATCGGTCCTATGCACGCTCGCTCAAGCCTGAGCGTCGCCATGCGCACGAAGATCCTGCTCGCCCTTACCCTGATGGTCTATCTCATGACCGGCCGCGCACCCGGCATCCGGGAGCCGCGCAACCCGGATGCGGAGCATGCGGGCGGGCGCGTCGCCGTCGTGATGAAGCGCGCCTGGGCCTGAGGCTCACGCCGCCGGCGCGCCGGTCCTGAGCCGCTCGGCCACCAGGGCCTGGAGGTTCCAGAGGTGCCGGTCGCGGATGCCGAGGCGCTCGCAGGCCTCCACGGTCCGGAACAGGTACTCGGCGCTCGGTCCCTTGTGCCCGCAGGCGGCGGCGATCTTGTCGGCGATCTCGCCATCGGAGAGGCGCCCGGCGTAGCGGTCGCTGGCGCGGTTGGCCAGGAAGGTCAGGGCCGGGACGGTCCCGGCCTCGGTGGCGACCGGCAGCCAGCGGGCGACGTAGCCGCGGCCGCGCATCTCCCGCCGCCAGACGGGCATCAGGGCCTCGCGGATCTCCATGCCGGGCAACCGGAACGCCACGCCCCGGCACAGACCGCCCCGGTCCAGCGCCAGGACGAAGCCCGGGCGGTCCGGCGTTCCGCGGAAGCGCCGCTGGAGCAGGCAGAAGCGGCGGTGGAAGCCGCGGACCGTCCCGATCCGCCGCTCCGCCACCGGGAATTCCGGGTTCCACATCAGCGACCCGTAGGCGAAGACCCAGAGGTCGCTGCCTTCACGGCCGGCGACGATGGCGTCGAGCCCCGGGCGCAGCTCCGCGTCGGTCAGCACGTCGAGGGCGCTCGGATCGTCGGGCACCGGGACGGCATGGGCACGGGCGATGAGGTCGAGGCTGAGGTCGAGGGCGCGGGCGGTCGCGGGCATGGCCGTCAACGCGGAGGCGTCACGGCTTGTTGCCCAGGATCTCCAGTTCGGGGAACGGCTGGCTGCGGTGCCCGCTGCAAGCCTCGTCGTCGTCGATCACCGCGAGCCGGTCAGCCTCGTGGCGCAGCGCCACCCTCGGCCGCTCGGGCTTGCCGAAGGTCCGGCCGCTCATGCGGCTCGACACGCAGTAGATCACCCGGCCTCCGTCCTCGATCGGGCCCGCGAGTCGGCTGCCCTCGAACCGCACCGGCAGCAGCGACATCGAGCCGAAGGCGACCTGCTTCAGGGTCAGCGCCGCGATCCGCGCCCGCAGGGCGGGGGAGGGGGCATCCTCGGCCGCGGGCTTCGCCTTCGAGGCCGCCGCTGCCGGGGTCGCGGCCAGCGCCAGCGCGATGAGGCCGCATCGGACCAGCCTCCGATCGCGCCGGCGTCGCGCGGAAGGCCGTCCGTCACGACCCCTCTCGCGGACCGAAAACCCCGGCATTGCCCGACATCCCCCAGTGCGTTTCGCCGATCGGGACGGGACGAGGGCCCCGAATCGATCCGGCACGCCGCATCGTAGGCGTTTTCGCCGCGGGTCAGGAATTTTTTCAGTCGCGATCGTGGCTGCCAAGATGGCCTCGGAATGCCTATCTCTGCGTGATGCAGTGGACCGATGAGGGGATCGTTCTGGGCCTGCGCCGGCACGGGGAGACCGGCGTCATCCTGGAGGCGATGACCGAGAGCCACGGGCGCCATCTCGGCCTCGTGCACGGCGGTCGCTCGCGCCGGATGCAGCCGGTGCTGCAGCCCGGCAACCGGGTGCGGCTGAGCTGGCGGGCGCGCCTCGACGAGGGCCTCGGTTCGTACGCCGTGGAGCCCCTGGACTCGCAGGTCTCGCGCCTGATCGCGTCGAGCCTCGCGCTCTACGGGATGGGCCACATGGCGGCGCTGCTGCGGCTGCTGCCCGAGCGCGACCCGCATTCCGCCCTCTACGAGGCCGCCGGGATCCTGGTGGAGCACCTCGACGACCCGGCCATCGCCCCGCCCCTGATGGTGCGCTTCGAGCTGGCGATCCTGTCGGAACTCGGCTTCGGCCTCGACCTGACCGCCTGCGCGGCCACCGGCGGCAACGACGCCCTGGCCTACGTCTCGCCGAAGAGCGGGCGGGCGGTGAGCGCCTCGGCGGGGGAGCCGTTCCGCGATCGCCTGCTGGCGCTTCCCACCTTCCTGCACGCCGGCGGTTCCCCCGGTCCGGACGGCGTTGCACAAGGGTTTACCTTGACGGGGTATTTCCTCGACCGTCACGTCTGGCGCCCCCGCGGCCTCGGGCCGCCGGAGGAGCGGGCGCGATTCGTTGCGCTCGGCCGCGAGGCCGGGTAATGTTCGTGTTCTGTTCCAAACCCGTCCGGGCTTGAGCGCCGCTCGACCCGGAACGAACAAACCCGTCCTTCCGGGGCCGCGGAGCGGAGCCCGGAATCCAGAATCGCGCTGCCGGCAGGACGGGTCCGTCTCCCCCGGCCTGTCGGGCGGATCTGGATTCCGGGCTCGCCTTCGGCGCCCCGGAAGGACGGATTGCTGCACGCGGCGGCGCTGCCTTCCGGCGGCCCCGCCCTGAGACAGGAGCCGTCATGGGCCAGCCCTTCGAGCCGCCGTCCGGCGACGGGATCGAGAGCGTCGAGCTGAAATCCGCGCTGGAGGAGCGCTACCTCGCCTACGCGCTCTCCACGATCATGCACCGGGCCCTGCCGGATGCCCGCGACGGGCTGAAGCCCGTGCACCGGCGCATCCTGTACGGGATGCGGCTGCTCCGGCTCGACCCGACCACCGCGCACAAGAAGTGCGCCAAGATCGTCGGCGACGTGATGGGCGACTTCCACCCCCACGGCGACCAGGCGATCTACGACGCGCTGGTGCGGCTCTCGCAGGACTTCGCCCAGCGCTACCCGCTGGTCGACGGCCAGGGCAATTTCGGCAACATCGACGGCGACGGGCCTGCCGCCTACCGCTACACCGAGGCGCGGCTCACCGAGGTCGCGCGCCTGCTCCTCGACGGGATCGACGAGGACACGGTCGACTTCCGCCCGTCCTACAACGGCGAGAAGGAGGAGCCGGTGGTGCTGCCGGCGGCCTTCCCGAACCTGCTCGCCAACGGCAGCCAGGGCATCGCGGTCGGCATGGCGACCTCGATCCCGCCGCACAACGCCGCCGAGCTGTGCGACGCCGCGCTCTACCTGATCAACCACCCCGAGGCGACCTCGGGGCAGCTCGCCAGGTTCGTCCAGGGGCCGGATTTCCCCACCGGCGGCATCCTGGTCGATTCGGCCGAAGCGATCGCCGAGGCCTACCGGACCGGCCGCGGCGCGTTCCGGGTCCGCGCCCGCTGGGCCAAGGAGGATCTCGGCCGCGGCACCTGGAACATCGTCGTCACCGAGATCCCCTACGGCATCCCGAAGGGCCGGCTGATCGAGAAGATGGCCGAGCTGCTTCAGGAGAAGAAGCTGCCGCTCCTCGCCGACGTGCGCGACGAATCGGCCGAGGACGTGCGCGTCGTGCTGGAGCCGCGCTCGCGCACGGTGGATCCGGTGATCCTGATGGAATCGCTGTTCCGGCTGACCGAGCTGGAGGCGCGGATCCCGCTCAACCTCAACGTCCTGGTCGGCGGCCTCGTGCCGAAGGTGATCGGGCTCGCCGAGTGCCTGCGCGAGTGGGTCGACCACCGCCGCGTGGTGCTGCAGCGCCGCTCGCGCTACCGCCTCGGCCAGATCGACCGCCGCCTGGAGATCCTGGGCGGCCTGCTCATCGTCTATCTCGACCTCGACGAGGTGATCCGCATCATCCGCGAGGAGGACGAGCCGAAGGCCGCCCTCATGGCCCGGTTCGAACTCACCGAGCTCCAGGCCAACGCGATCCTCGACACCCGGCTGCGCTCCCTGCGCAAGCTGGAGGAGATAGAGCTGAAGCGCGAGTTCGAGGCGCTCACCGCCGAGAAGGCCGAGATCGACGCGCTGCTCGCCTCCGAGCCGGCGCAGTGGAAGGCGATCCAGGCGCAGATCCGCGCCGTGAAGAAGACCTTCGGGCCCGAGACGAAGCTGGGCCGGCGCCGCACGACGCTGGCGAGCCCGCCGGATGTCGGCGGCATCGACTTCACGGCGGCCCTGGTCGAGCGCGAGCCGATCACCGTGATCGTCTCCACCAAGGGCTGGATCCGGGCGCTGAAAGGTCACGTCGCGGACCTCTCGGGCGTGGCGTTCAAGGGCGACGACACCCTGAAGATCGCCTTCCCGACCGAGACCACGCAGAAGATCCTGCTGCTCGCCACCAACGGCAAGGTCTTCACGCTGGAGGCCTCGAAGCTGCCGGGCGGCCGCGGCTTCGGCGACCCGGTGCGCCTGATGGCCGACCTCGACGACGGCACCGAGATCGTGGCGGCTCTGCCCTACCGGCCGGAGACCAAGCTGCTGATCGCGGGCTCGGACGGGCGCGGCTTCGTGGCGCCCGCCGACGCGCTGGTGGCCAACACCCGCAAGGGCAAGAGCGTGCTCGGCCTCGACGGCGACGCCACCGCGGCCGTGCTGGTGCCGGCCGACGGCGACCACGTCGCGGTGGTGAACACCGAGAAGCTGCTCTTGATCTTCCCGATCTCCGAGGTGGCCGAACTCGCCCGCGGCAAGGGCGTGCGCCTGCAGCGCTGCCGCAGCGGCAGGCTCCTCGACGCGCACGTGTTCAAGCTGGCCGACGGCCTGCCCTGGCAGGACGGCTCGACTGAGGGCCGGCTCGCCAACGTGTCGGTGCTGGAGAAGTGGCTCGGCCACCGCGCCGAGGTCGGGCTGATGATGGCGCGCAGCTTCCCGAAGTTCGAGCGGTTCGGGCGGTGAGAGCAGAACGGCCCCCAACCCGCCCCCTTCATCCTGAGGTGCCGGAGCGCAGCGGAGGCCTCGAAGGAGGGCTCCACAGAAGGCGCGCGATTCCTGGAGCCCTGCTTCGCTGCGCCCGCAAGGACGATCCGCTGACGTCATGGACGGCGATCACCGCCCCTTCACGGCCGCCTCATCCGCAGCCCAGAGGTGCTGCGCCGCGTAAGATCGATACGGCCGCCACGCCTCGGCCCGCGCCAGGAGCGCCGCCGGACTCGGACGCCCGGTGCCGGTCTCCAGCGCCCGCAATAGCCCGACATCGCCCACCGGCAGGGCGTCCGGCAGCTTGAGCGCCCGCATGGCGATGTACTGCGCCGTCCACGGCCCGATTCCGCGGATCGCCGTGAAGCGCAGAACCGCTGCCTCCAGGGATTCGGCCGGGGCGAACAGATCCGGGTCGGCGAGCGCGGCCGTCGCCAGCGCCCGGATCGCCGCGCCGCGGGCGCGGGGCATGTTCAGCGCCAGAGCGACATCCGCCTCGACCAGATCCGCCGGCGTGGGGAAGACGTGGGCTAGCCCGCCCATCGGCTTCGCCAGCGGCGTCCCGAACGCCGCCACGAGCTTCCCGGCGAGCCCGATCGCGGCCGCCACCGAGACCTGCTGGCCGAGGATCGCCCGGCACCCGGTCTCGAACGGGTCCCACGCCCCCGGCAGCCGCAAGCCCGGCCGCGCCGCCACGAGCGGGGCCATGACAGGATCCCGGGCGAGGCAAGCCGCGATGGCGGCCGGGTCGGCGTCGCAGTCGAACAGGCGGCGCAGGCGCGCGGCAACGGCCGGACCCTCACCCGAGTCGATGCCGTGGAGCCCGACATGCAGGCTTTCGTCCCCGGGCTGCACCGTCAGGATGCCGTGGCGCCCTGCCAGGCTCACTGTGCGCGCATAGGCCAAGCCGCCGGTCTCGACCGCCTCGACGCCGGGGATCGCCCGCTTGGCCAGGAAGGCGCGGATCGCAGCCCAATCGTAGGGCGGGTGGTAGGGCAGGCGGAGCGCGACCGCCTCCGCAAACGCGAAGGGCGGCCTCTCGGCCGCCCCGCTGAACTTGATCCGGGACAGGGGCCGCCTCAGCCGCGCGCGTCCACCGGCACGTAGTCGCGCTGGGCCGGGCCGACGTAGAGCTGGCGCGGGCGGCCGATCTTCTGCGACGGGTCCTCGATCATCTCGGCCCACTGGGCGATCCAGCCCACCGTGCGCGCCACCGCGAACAGCACCGTGAACATGTCGGTGGGGAAGCCCATCGCCTTGAGGGTGATGCCCGAGTAGAAATCGATGTTCGGGTAGAGCTTCTTCTCGATGAAGTACTCGTCCTTGAGGGCGATCTGCTCCAGCTCCATGGCGACGTGGAGCAGCGGATCGTCGGTCTTGCCGAGCTCCTTGAGCACCTGATGGGTGGTGCTCTGCATGATCCGGGCGCGGGGGTCGTAGTTCTTGTAGACCCGGTGGCCGAAACCCATCAGGCGGAACGGATCGTTCTTGTCCTTGGCCTTGGCGACGAACTTGCCGACGTTCTCCGGCGTGCCGATCTCCATCAGCATCTTCAGCGCCGCCTCGTTGGCCCCGCCATGGGCCGGGCCCCACAGGCAGGCGATGCCGGCCGCGATGCAGGCGAAGGGGTTGGCGCCGGACGAGCCCGCGAGCCGCACCGTCGAGGTCGAGGCGTTCTGCTCGTGGTCGGCGTGCAGGATGAAGATCTTGTCCAGCGCCCGGGCGAAGACCGGGTTCACCTCGTACTCCTCGCACGGCACCGCGTAGCACATGCGCAGGAAGTTCGAGGTGTAGTCGAGGTCGTTCTTCGGATACACGAAGGGCTGGCCGATCGAGTACTTGTAGGCCATCGCCGCCAGCGTCGGCATCTTGGCGATCATGCGGATCGAGGCGATCATCCGCTGGCTCTCGTCCGTGATGTCGGTCGAGTCGTGGTAGAAGGCCGAGAGCGCGCCCACCGAGGCGACCATCACGGCCATCGGGTGCGCGTCGCGGCGGAAGCCGGTGAAGAACCGGTTCATCTGGTCGTGCACCATGGTGTGGCGCGTGACCCGGTAGTCGAAATCGGCCTTCTGGGCGGCGGTCGGCAGGGTGCCGAACAGCATCAGGTAGCAGGTCTCGAGGAAGTCGCCCTGCTCGGCGAGCTGCTCGATCGGGTAGCCGCGGTAGAGCAGCACGCCCTCGTCGCCGTCGATGTAGGTGATCTTCGATTCGCAGGACGCCGTCGAGGTGAAGCCCGGATCGAAGGTGAAGGCGCCGGTCTGGGCGTAGAGCTTGCCGATATCGATCACGTCCGGCCCGATCGTGCCGGATTTCACCGGCAGCTCGATCGTCTTGCCGTCCACGGTGATGGTGCTGGGTGCGCTCATGGATCGTGGACCCTTCTGTGGCGACGTGGCGGATGCCGGCCTCGGGCGCCCCTGAACCGGTCCCGGGGGCCTTGAGCGCCCGCGCTATGCTGCGGGTGCTCACTGGCATGCGTTACCCAAACGGCACTGCAGCAGCAACGGGGTCGGTGACATCCGAACCCCGACGCCAAGCGGATTCGTCAAGCGAAGTCCACCAAGCGAAATCCGGGCCGCAGCCCGCAGTTCCCAGCCCGGGTGGCGACGCTGCTCCAGGGCGGCCGTGGCACCGCACCTCTTCTCCGCGCGCGGAGCGACGGTATTCACACCTCTCTGGCCGGAGCGCCCTCTCCTCCCCCTTGCGGGGAGGAGTTGGAGGTGGGGGTGGTGCAGAAGGCACCTCACGGCTCGATCCTGAACCACCCCCATCCCTGACCCCTCCCCGCAAGGGGGAGGGGAAAGCACGCTTCCTTCAGAGTGTTGGCGCCAAGCCGAGGTGTTTGAATCCGGTCGGCGCGCGCGGGGGAGAGGGCGCTCCGTGCGCGAGCGGTCACCCTCAGCCCTGCGGCACCTGATCGCCGAGGCGCGCGAGGGTCTCGTCCCGCCCGAGCACCGCCATCACGTCGAACAGGGGCGGGGAGGTGGTGCGGCCGGTGAGCGCCGCCCGCAGGGGCTGGGCGACCTGCCCGAGCTTGCAGCCCGCCGCCTCCGCGTATTGGCGCACGGCACCTTCGGTGGAGGCCGCGCTCCAGTCGGTCAGCGCCTCCAGCGCCGGGCGCACGCCGGCGAGGCGGGCGCGGCCCTCGTCGGAGAGCAGGGCGCGGGCCTTGTCGTCCAGCGCCAGGGGACGCTGGGCGTAGAGGTAATAGGCGCTGTCGATGAGCTCGATCAGGGTCTTGGCCCGCTCCTTCAGGCCCGGCATGGCCTGGATGAGCTTGGCCTTGAGATCGGCCGGGAGCGGCGCCGACAGGCCGCGCTCGGGCCCGACCTGGGGCAGGATCGTCTCGATCGCCGCCACGAGGTCGGCATCGGCGCTGCCGCGGATGTACAGGCCGTTGAGGTTGGCGAGCTTGGCGAAGTCGAACCGCGCGGCCGAGCGCCCCACCGCACCGAGATCGAAGGCCGCGATCATCTCGTCGGTGGAGAACACTTCCTGGTCGCCGTGGCTCCAGCCGAGCCGCACGAGGTAGTTCCGGAGCGCCGCCGGCAGGTAGCCGAGGTCGCGATAGGCCTCGACGCCGAGCGCCCCGTGCCGCTTCGAGAGCTTCGCCCCGTCGGCCCCGTGAATCAGCGGGATATGGGCCATCTTCGGCACGTCCCAGCCCAGCGCCGAGAAGATCTGGGTCTGGCGGGCGGCATTGGTGAGGTGGTCGTCGCCGCGGATGATCTGCGTGACGCCCATGTCGTGGTCGTCCACCACGACGGCGAGCATGTAGGTCGGCGTGCCGTCCGAGCGCAGCAGCACGAGGTCGTCGAGGTCCTTGTTGGCCCAGGTCACCCGGCCCTGGACGGCGTCCTCGACCACGGTCTCGCCCTCGGTCGGCGCGCGCAGGCGGATGACCGGCTTGGCGCCGGCGGGGGCCTCGGACGGGTCGCGGTCGCGCCAGCGGCCGTCGTAGCGGGGCGGGCGGCCCTCGGCACGGGCGGTCTCGCGCATCTGCGCGAGTTCCTCGGCGGTGGCGTAACAATGATAGGCGCGGCCGGCAGCCAGCAGCGCCTCGGCCACCGCCCGGTGGCGCTCGGCGCGGGCGAACTGGAACACCACGTCGCCGTCCCAGTCGAGGCCGAGCCAGGTGAGCCCGTCGAGGATCGCGTCGATCGCGCCCTTCGTGGAGCGCTCCCGGTCGGTGTCCTCGATGCGCAGCAGCATCCGGCCGCCCGTGTGGCGGGCGTAAAGCCAGTTGAACAGGGCCGTGCGGGCCCCGCCGATGTGGAGGTAGCCGGTGGGCGAGGGGGCGAAGCGCGTGACGACGGCTGAGGACATCGGTCCGGTATGTTCGGGGGCGGGGCGCGGGGATGGAGCGGCGAGGGGCTCGACAGGGCGCCCGTAGCACGAAGTGCCGCCTGTAGCACGGGTCGGCGGATGGGTTAAGAATCGGCCGGAGAATCGCCGGCCGACGACGACAGGTCGCGCGGATCGAGGCGGCGGCAATGCGGCGGATCGGCGCGAGGCAGGCGGGGGGTGCCCTTGCGCTCGCCGGCCCGCGCGCGCTCACCCCTCCGGCGGTCCGCCGCTGGGTGGCGGAGGGGCTCGGCCGGGAAGCCGAGCAGCGGCGCCTGTTCCCCTGGCTGGCGGTGGCCTTCGGCGCGGGGATCCTGGTCTACTTCGCGGCGGCCGATGGGACGCCGATCCTGGCCGCGCCGCTGGTGGGGGCGGCTCTGGCCCTGGCGCCGGTGCCGTTCCTGGGGGCGCGGCCCGTGGCCCTGGCGCTGGCCCTCGCGGCCGCGGCCGGGTTCCTCGGCTTCGCGGCGGCCACGTGGCGGGTCACCCAGGTGGCCGCCCCGATCCTCACCCGGACCACCATCGGCCCCCTCGTCGGGATGGTCGAGGCGCTGGACGAGCGCGAGGTCGGCGCCCGGCTGGTGATCCGCGTGGAGAGCTTCGCCGGGCTCGCGCCGGAGGCGCGGCCGGTCCATGTCCGGGTGTCGTTCCGCAGGACGCCGATCCCGCGACCCGGGGACGTCATCGCCGCAACCGCCCGGCTGCTGCCGCCGCCGGAGGCCGCCCGGCCCGGCGGCTACGACTTCGCCCGGGACGCGTATTTCCAGGGTCTCGGCGCCGTGGGCTCGCTGGTCGGAGCGGTCACGGTCCGCGCGCCCGCGGAGCCGCCGCCCCTGCGCCTGCGGCTCGCCGCGACGCTGGACGCGGCCCGCAACGCGTTGACCCGCCGGATCGCGGAGGCCGAGGGCGGGCAGGCGGGGGCGGTCGCGGCGGCCCTGGTGACGGGCAAGCGCGGGCTGATCGGGCCGGCGACCAACGACGCGCTGCGCGCCGCCGGCATCTACCACGTGGTGTCGATCTCCGGGCTCCACATGGTGCTGGCCGCCGGCGTGGTGTTCTGGCTGGTCCGGGCGGCCCTCGCCCTGGTGCCGTACTGCGCGCTGGTCTGGCCGATCAAGAAGATCGCGGCCGGCTTCGCCATGGTGGGCGTGACCGCCTACTGCGCCTTCTCGGGCTGGGACATCGCCGCCGAGCGCTCGCTGATCATGACCCTGATCATGCTGGGCGCGATCCTGGCAGACCGGCCGGCCCTGTCGATGCGCAACCTCGCGCTCGCCGCCCTGATCGCGCTCGCCCGCGAGCCGGAGGGCCTGCTCGGCCCGAGCTTCCAGATGTCGTTCGGGGCGGTGGCGGGGCTGATCGCCTGCGCGCGCCTGATCGACGGCCGGCTGTTCGTGCGCCCCGGGGCGGGACGGATCGGGCGCCTTGTGGGCAGCGGCCTGTCGGCGGTCACCGGGACCCTGGCCACGACCCTGGTGGCGCAGGTCGCCACCGCGCCCTTCGCCACCTACCACTTCCAGACCGTGCAGCCCTTCGGGCTCGTCGGCAACGCCCTGACGCTGCCCCTCGTCTCCCTGGTGGTGATGCCCGCCGCGGTCCTCGGGATCCTGGCCTATCCCTTCGCCCTCGACCGGCCGGTCTGGTGGCTGATGGGTCAGGCGGTGGGGGGCATGCTGGCGATTTCCGAGTGGATCGCCGGGTTCGAGCGCGCCATCCTCGTGCTGCCGGCCTTCGGAACCGCGGCGCTGACCCTGCTGACCGCAAGCCTGCTGCTGGCGACGCTCCCGGTCTCGCGCCTGCGCTGGCTCGCCGGGCCGCCCCTCCTGCTGGGGCTCTGGCTCACCGTGCTGCCGGACCGCTACGACGTCTACGTCGACCGGCAGGGCGGCGGCGCGGCGGTGCGGGGGCCGGACGGCCGCCTCGCCGCCCTGGGCAGCCCCTCCGGCTTCGTGCTGGAACAGTGGCTGAAGGCGGACGGCGACGGGCGGCGCCCCGGCGCGCTGGTCACGCCGTCCGGAAGCGGGCGCTGCGACCGGCTCGGATGCACCGCGCGCCTGCCGGATGGGCGGGCGGTCGCGCTGGTCCGGGATCGCCGCGCCTTCCCGGAGGATTGCGCCCGGGCCGCGGTGCTGATCACCGGCCTCGCGGCGCCCCCGACCTGCACGGGGCCCCTCGTGATCGACCGGCATGTCCTGGCGGATCACGGAGCCGTGGCGCTCCGGGCCGAACCCGGCGGGTTCACCGCGCGCTACGCCCGGACCGGTGATCGCGGCCTGCCGTGGCGACCGCACCGGGACACGAAGCCGGCACCGCCGATGACCGCCGCAGTCGACAGCAGTCGCGCCATGGAGGAGCCTGCGGCCCCGGCTGAGGCCGACGGATCGAGCGGCGGGGACGCGCCCGGCGACGCGCCCGCCGAACCGCTTCAGTAGCGGCGGACGAGACTCACGAGGCGGCCCTGGATCTGGACCCGGTCGGGCCCGAGGACGCGGGTCTCGTAGGCCGGGTTGGCGGCCTCCAGGGCGATCGAGGAGCCGCGGCGGCGCAGGCGCTTGAGCGTCGCCTCCTCGTCGTCGATCAGGGCCACGATGATATCGCCCGTGTTGGCGGTGTCCTGCTTGCGGATCACCACGAGGTCGCCGTCGAGGATGCCGGCCTCGACCATCGAATCACCGCGCACCTCCAGGGCGTAGTGCTCGCCGCCGGCCAGGAAGTCCGGCGACAGGGTGATGGCGTGGCTCTGGTTCTGGATCGCCGAGACCGGCGTGCCGGCCGCGATCCGGCCCATGACGGGGATCGACACCGCCCGTCCGGCCTCGTCGATCATGCGGGCATTGGCGGGCAGCGGTGGCTGCTTGGACTTGCCACCCTCCACCACGCTCGGGGTGAACCGGCGGGGCTCGGCGGGCGCCTGGGCCGCGGCCGCCTGCGTCAGGCTCTCGGGGATGCGGATCACCTCGATGGCGCGCGCCCGATTCGGCAGGCGCCGGAGGAAGCCGCGCTCCTCGAGGGCCGTGATCAGCCGGTGGATGCCCGACTTCGACTTCAGGTCGAGGGCGTCCTTCATCTCGTCGAAGGACGGCGGGACGCCGCATTCCTGCATGCGGTTCTGGATGAAGCGCAGGAGGTCCAGCTGCTTGCGCGTGAGCATCGACGTGGGCCTCGCGGCTTGAGGGACCGCCTCGTGGCGGCCACAGAAACAAATCACGAACACGTTAAACGTTCCGCAAGTGTTCCGCAAGAGAGATATGGCCACGCTTGCGTGCGTGGCGGCCGCCTGCCGGGGAGAAACGCATTGACGGCGCAAGCGGAGCCGTTTCAATGCGTCCAGCCGGCCGTCCGGGGATAAGCCCGGGGCGCGGCGTGGATCGGGCTGGGATGACGAGGATGCGACGACCCGCAGCTCTGCTGCCCCTCGGCGTGGTGACCTTCGGCGTGGTGACCCTCGGCCTGGCGCTCGCCGGCTGCACGACCGGGTTCTCCTACATCTCCCGGAACTACGTCGCGCTGACCCCGCAGGTGGTGACGATCGGCTGCAAGGAGCCCTACGAGGTCTACGACAACCGGCAAGTGCGCCGGATGCTGATCGTCTCGAACGCCCTGCGGGAATATGCCGGCTGCAACCTGAGCGAGGTCCGGATCGATCCCGAGCCCGAGGCGACGCGGGTGAAGCGCTTCCGGACCGCGGCCCGGGCCTATCTCGACGAGACCGTGCGCGAGGATTGCCGGATCACCGGCGAGACCGTGTTCGATCCGCTGAAGACAGAGTTCGCCTACGCGTGCGACGCGCCGATCGAGAAGCGCGGCACGGTGGTTCCGCGGCTTCCGGGCCGCAATCCGGGCCTGATCCTGCGCTGAACCGCGGGCCCGGCGCCCGCGCCCGTCAGGTCCCCGGCTCAGGTCCCCGGCTTGGGGAAGGTGCGCTCGGTCGCGTCCCCAGCCGCCGCCAGCAGCGCGCGGGCGAAGGCGCGGGCCTCCGCCCGGTCCAGGGTGATGGCGGCGGTGACCGGCGCGCCGCCGAGGTCGGATAGGGCGAGTTCCAGGCGCACCCCGTCGGGCACGGCGCTCGCCTGAAGGCTCCAGCCGGAACCCCGATCCGTGCTCTCCGCCATCTCAATTCCTCCCGCGGGCTCCCGGGAAAACGCCGCAGGCGTCCGCCGGAACTGCCGCCGCCCGGGACTGTTCCCGAGCCGTGCCCAGCGCTTCCCTGCCCCGCCTGTCCGCGTTCCTCAAGGCCGCGGGCCCGGGACTGGTCGTGATGCTCGCCGATACGGATGTCGGCAGCCTGATCACGGCGGCCCAGAGCGGCGCGCGCTGGGGCTACTCGCTGCTGCTCCTGCAGATCCTGCTGGTGCCGATCCTCTACGTCGTCCAGGAGCTGACGGTCCGGCTCGGGACCGCCACGGGCCGCGGCCATGGCGAGCTGATCCGGACGCATTACGGGCCGGCCTGGGCCTGGATCTCCTACGGCGGCCTCGTGGTCGCGGGAATCGGCGCCATCGTGACGGAGTTCTCCGGGATCGCCGGGATCGGCGACCTGTTCGGGGTTCCGCGGCTCGTGAGTCTCGGGCTGCCGGCGACCCTGCTCCTCGGGCTGGTCTTCACCGGCAGCTACCGGCGCGTCGAGGTGGTGGCGATCGCAGTCGGCCTGTTCGAGCTGGTCTTCGTCGGGCTGGCGATCGCGGCGCGGCCGGACGTGCCGGAGATCGTCGCCTCCTTCGGGCACATCCCGCTGGGTGACGGGCAATACCGGGTGCTGATCGCCGCCAATATCGGCGCGGTGATCATGCCGTGGATGATCTTCTACCAGCAGTCGGCCATCGTCGACAAAGGCCTCGGCTGGGACCATGCGCGCCGCTCGCGGCTCGACACCCTGGTGGGTGCGGTGATCTCGCAATGCGTGATGGGGGCGATCCTGATCGCGGCCGCCGCCACGATCGGCAAGTCCGGGCAGGGCAGCGCGAAGGGGCTGGAGACCGTGGGCGACCTCGCGGGCGCCTTCACCCCGGCCCTCGGGCCCTGGCTCGGGCAGGTGGTGTTCGGGGTCGGCATCATCGCGGCGGCCTTCGTGGCTTTGAACGTCGTGGCCCTGGCGCTGGCCTGGGGCTTCGGCGACGTGACCGGCCGGCCGCACTCCCTCGGGCAGTCGCCCCGGGAGGCGCCGGCCTTCTACGGCGCCTTCGCGCTGGCGGTCGCCGCGGGGGCGGTGGCCGTGCAGCTCGTGCCGAACCTCGTGGCGCTCAACATCGCGGTCGAGGTCATGAACGCCCTGCTCCTGCCCCTGGCGCTCGGCCTGCTGATCCTGCTGGCCACGCGCGCCCTGCCGGAGGGGCAGCGCGTGGCCGGGGCCTACAGGTGGGTCGTCTACGCCGTGTCGGGGATCACGATCGCCTTCGCGATGATCGGCGTGCTCGACGGGGTCGGCCTGCTCTGACGCGATTGACGCGAGCCCTCCGATGATGTCTCCCGCGGGCTCCGATCAGGTGGAGTTCGAACATGCAAGAGATCTGGTTCCGCACGGGCGAGGCCACGGTGCTGGCGGCCGAGGGCCAGTACACCGACGCCATGCCGGAGGTGCTGATCGGCTCGGTGCGCGGTCCGGTCGGTCAGGCCTTCGCGTCGATGATGGGGCAGGTCCAGGGCCACACGCGGATGTTCGTGGTCCGCGACCTCAACCAGCTGGTCCGCCCCGCCACGATGATGACCACCAAGGTCACTATCCACACGGCCGAGTATGCCGAGCTCCTCGGCGGCGTGGTCCAGGCCGCCACCGGCGACGCGATCGTGGACTGCATCATCGAGGGCATCCTGCCGAGGGACGGGCTCGACGAGCTGTGCATGATCATCATGATCTGGCTCGACCAGCGCTGCGCCGAGGACGACAACCTCGACCAGAAGGACCTCTACCGGACCAACTACGAGGCGACGAAGCTCGCCATCGCCCGCGCCCTCAAGGGCGAGCCGACGGTGGACGAGCTGATCGCCAACCGGAAGACCGTGAAGCACTACGCGCTCGACGGCGTGATCGAGTACTGATCAGCCCTGTGCGACGGGCGTGCGGGCATAGAGATCCGCCACGGCGCAATCGAGGCCGAAACCGGGGAGGACCAGACGGTCATCCCCGGTCAGGCGGGCGCAGGTCCAGGTCTCCCCGCTGCGCACCGACAGGGTCAGCGCGCGGCTCCTCTGCTCGATCAGGAGCACGGCCTGACAGAGCGGCAAGGCCTCGTAGCCCGCGCGCTTGACGTCGATCTTCGTCTGGCGCGTGCCGGGCAGCTTCCGGTGATCGCTCGGCGAGAGGATCTCAGCGGCCAGATAACAACCGTCGACGACGTTCCGGTCAGGCTCGATGGTGGCCGCGTCGATGACCGCGACGTCCGGGACGTAGGTATGGCCCGTGATGAACGGCCTGAGGTCGATGGCGGGATCGTGGATGGCGATCCACGAGGAGCCCGACCGTTCCAGAGCCTCGTTCAGCAGGCGCTGGAGAGTCACGACGATGACCTGATGGATGAGGCTCGGCCGGGCCTGCATCACGATCTGGCCCTCGATAAGCTCCCACTTCTCCTCATCGGGGCGCGTCTCGATGAAGTCCCAGAATCCCCGATGGGGATCGGTCCTCTGGACGGGCGGGGTTTCGAGAGTCGTCATGGGCAGCCCGGGCCGAGTCGACAGGGATCAAGGATCCCGCCGGCCACGCCCTCGGTCAAGAGCCCCTATCCCGGCGGGATGCGCCCCACCGAGCACAGGGTGCGCATCGTGGTGCTGCCCGGGTCGGTGTAGCAGGAGGCCGACCAGCCGTTCTGCTGGATGAACGACTTGCGCCGCTCCGACAGCGCGGTCCGGTAGGCGTTGGCGATGATCGGCTCGACGGTGGCGGCCGGCTCGCCGACGAGGATCTCGGAGGCCACCGACAGGTCCCGGAAGAAGGCCGCCGAGGGGGTCGGCTCGGCCGAGGTCGCCTGCACGATCGGCTCGACCCGGCAGGTCACGTCGAACTTGATCGGGCCGGCCATGCGGATGTCGATGCTCGGGCCCGCGCGCTTGCCGACCCGGCCGCCGATGGCGCCGGCGATCTGGCGGGTGAGGTCGTCGCAGCTGTCGGCCCGGGCGGCCCCCGCCAGGAGGGGCAGGGCGAGCGGCAGAGCCGCGCAGGCGGCGAGGAGGAGGCGCGGAACGGCGAAGCTCGACATGGCCGCACTCTACGCGCGACGCGGGGCCTGTCGAGGGGTTGGCGTCAGTGGAAATCCCGGCTGCGATACACGCGCCGATCCGGGGGCGCACTGAAATCCGTGGTCTCGGGCGGCAGCCTCATCCCAGCCTCGCGCAGGTCGCGCAGGGAGGCACTGAGGTCGCGGAACCCTTCCGCCACGAGGTGGACCACCCCGCCCGCCCGCTGGATCCGGCCGCGCACGGCCAGGAACCGGGCCTGCATGGCGGCCCTTCGGTTCGCCTCGAACACGGTTTTCCAGACGATCACGTTGGCGATACCGGTCTCGTCCTCCAGCGTCAGGAAGACCACGCCCTTGGCGGTGCCCGGCCGCTGGCGGATCAGCACCAGCCCCGCCACCGTGACCCGCGCGCCCTGGGGCAGGGCCGGATCCAGATGGGCCCGGGCCGGGATCGCGCCGATCCGGGCGAGCCGTCCCCGGAAGAACGCGACCGGGTGCCCCTGCAGCGACAGGCCGGTGGCGGCGTAATCCTCGGCCACCGCCTCGGACGGGGCGAGGGCCGGAAGCTCCACCGCCGGCTCGTGCCGGAACAGGCCGTCATCGGCGTGCCACGCGAAGAGCGGCAGGGGCGCCTCGAGGAGATGGGCCCGGCGCTCGGAGCCGTCGGCCCTGGCGGCCTTGCGGGATGACGTCCCCTCCAGGGTGCGGACCATCCACAGGGCGGCGCGCCGGTCGAGGCCGAGCGAGCGGAACGCGTCCGCCTCGGCCAGGCGCTCCAGGGTGTTGCGGGGCAGGGCGAGGGAGGCCTGCAGGCCCTCGATGCTGGCGTAGCCGTTGGCGCGCAGCCGCACGAGCCGGCGCATCGCCGCCTCCGGCAGGCCGCGCACCGCGCGCAGGCCGATCCGCACGGCGTGCCGCTTCGGATTCCCGGCCGGCTCCAGAGTGCAGTCCCAGTCGCTGGCGTTGACGCAGACGCCCCGGACCTCGACCCCGTGGGCGCGGGCATCGCGCACCAGCTGGGCCGGCTGGTAGAAGCCCATGGGCTGGGCGTTGAGGATCGCGGCCAGGAAGACGTCGGGGTGCCGGCACTTCATCCAGGCCGAGGCGTAGACGAGGAGCGCGAAGCTCGCCGCGTGGCTCTCCGGGAAGCCGTAGGTGGAGAAGCCGCGGATCTGCGCGAAGCAGCGCTCGGCGAAGTCCTGCGGGTAACCCCGGCGGGTCATGCCGCCGACAAACTTCTCCGCGAACCCGCCGATCGAGCCGACATGGCGGAAGGTCGCCATCGCCCGGCGCAGCCCGTCGGCCTCGGCCGGGCTGAAGCCCGCCGCCGTGATGGCGATCTGCATGGCGTGCTCCTGGAACAGCGGCACCCCGTAGGTCTTCTGCAGGACCTCCTTCAGCTCGTCCGCCGGGCCGTGATCCGGGTGCGGGGCCGGGTATTCCACCGGGTCGATCCCGGAGCGCCGCCGCAGGTAGGGATGGACCATGTCGCCCTGGATCGGGCCGGGGCGCACGATCGCGACCTGCACCACGAGGTCGTAGAACTCCTTGGGCTTCAGGCGCGGCAGCATCGACATCT
The DNA here is from genome assembly GCF_000364445.2 of Methylobacterium mesophilicum SR1.6/6. NCBI lineage: Bacteria > Pseudomonadati > Pseudomonadota > Alphaproteobacteria > Hyphomicrobiales > Methylobacteriaceae > Methylobacterium > Methylobacterium mesophilicum. The sequence continues at coordinate 5,040,885 of NZ_CP043538.1, forward strand.
GCGCCCGGCTCTCGACCTGGAACACGCCGACGGAATCGGCCTTGGCGAGCATCGCGTAGGTCTCGGGATCGTCCTGCGGCAGGTCGGCCAGCGTCTCGTAGAAGGTGCTGTGATCCCTCTCCAAAAAATCGAGGCCGCGCTTGAGGCAGGTCAGCATGCCGAGCGCCAGCACGTCGACCTTCATCAGGCCGATCGCGTCGATGTCGTCCTTGTCCCACTCGATGAAGGTGCGGTCCGCCATGGCGCCGTTGCCCACCGGCACGGTCTCGTCGAGGCGGCCGCGGGTCAGCACGAAGCCGCCGACATGCTGCGAGAGGTGGCGGGGAAAGCCGATCAGCTGGTGGGCGAGGTCGAGCGCCTGCCGGATCGCCGGGTTCTCCGGGTCGAGGCCGGCCTCGCGCACGTGCTGGTCCGGCATGCCGGTGCCCCAGGAGCCCCAGACCGTGTCGGCGATCGCCGCGGTCACGTCCTCGGTCAGCCCCAAAACCTTGCCGACCTCGCGGATCGCCATGCGCGGGCGGTAGTGGATCACCGTGGCGCAGAGGGCGGCCCGCTCCCGGCCGTAGCGGGCGTAGAGGTGCTGGATCACCTCCTCCCGGCGCTCGTGCTCGAAATCGACGTCGATGTCGGGGGGCTCGCCCCGGTTCTCCGAGATGAAGCGGGCGAAGAGCAGCCGGTGCTTCGACGGGTCGACCGCGGTGATGCCGAGGCAGAAGCACACGGCGGAATTGGCCGCCGAGCCCCGGCCCTGGCAGAGGATGCCCCGGCCGCGGGCGAACTCGACCACGTCGAATAGGGTCAGGAAGTAGCGGGCGTAGTCCATCTGGGCGATGAGCCGCAGCTCCTCGCGGAGCGTCGCCGCGACGCCGGGCGGGACGTCGCCGCCGTAACGCCAGCGCGCCCGCTCCCAGGTCTTCTCCTCCAGGTATTCCTGCGGCGTGCGCCCGGGGGGCACCGGCTCGTCGGGATACTCGTAATGGAGCTGCGCCAAGTCGAAGTCGCAGGCCTCGGCGATCTCGACGGAGCGGGCCAGCGCCTCCGGGTGGTCGGCGAACAGCCGGGCCATCTCGGCGGCGGGCTTCAGGTGGCGCTCGGCATTCGCCTCCAGCCGGTAGCCGGCCTCGCCGATCCGGCAGCCGGCGCGGATGCAGGTGACCACATCCTGCAGTTGGCGCCTTTCGGGATGGTGGTAGAGCGCGTCCGAGACCGCGACCATCGGGGCGCCGGAGGCCGCGCCCAGCTCGGCGAGCAGCCCGAGGCGCCGCCGCTCGTCGCCGCGGCGCGTGTGGCTTGCCCCCAGGAAGGTCCGGCCCGGGGCGGCGGCGGCCAGCGCCTCCAGCCGCGCCCTGAACCCCTCCGGCAGGCGCCGGGCCGGCGGCATCGCGATGAACATCTGCCCCTCGGCGGCCTCCACCATCTCGGCGAAGGAGAAGCGGCACGCGCCCTTGCGGACGCGCCGGTTGCCCAGGGTGAGCAGCCGGCAGAGGCGCCCCCAGGCGCCCCGGTCCATCGGGTAGGTGACGGCCTCGAACCCCTCCTCGGTGACGAGGCGCACCCCCGGCAGGATCCGGAGCGCGGTCCCCTGCGGTTCGAGGGCGCGTGCCGCCGCGTGCGCACGCACGACGCCGGCCACGGTGTTGCGGTCGGCGATGCCGATGGCCCTGAGGCCGTAGGCCGCCGCCTGCACGACGAATTCCTGCGGGTGCGAGGCGCCGTGCAGGAAGGAGAAGTTCGTGGTGACGGCGAGTTCGGCGTAGGCGGTCCCGGAACGGCTCACGCGAACAGCCCGTGGACGTACCACGCGGCCGGACGGTCGGGGGCGTGCGCCCCGTCGCGGTAGAGCCAGAGGCGGTGCCCGGCCTCGCACTCGATGCGGTAGTAGTCCCGCGTCTCCGCGGGCGCGCGCCACCATTCGGCGGCGATCCGCTCCGGTCCCTCGGCGTGGACGACGCGATGGATCCGGGCCCGCCAGCGGAAGCGCCGGGGCGGACCCTCGGGCACGGTCGAGAGCACGTCGCAGGCGGCCTCGCCGCGGGGGAAGATCACCAGGGGACGGGGCGGGAGGTGGTCGGGCCAGGGGGCGTCGAAGAAGGCAGTCATGGCTCGGGAGCCACCCTCCCCCGCAGGGGAGGGAGGGGGTGGCGCCTGTATCCGGCCCCGGACCGAACTCGGCACCGATCCGGCCCTCCACAGAACACCCCGGTCGGCCCGCTCCGGCAGATGGCTCGCCCGCGGCTCGAGCCGCAGGAGCGCCCGTCCGAGGCGCTGCGCCAGGGCGTCGGCCAGGAAGCCGATCCCGTCGCCCTCGGTCGCGGCGCCGAGATCCGCTTGGCGGGCCGGCATGGGGCCGGTCACCGTGACGGCCAGCACCACCGTCTCGAAGCCGAAGCCGGCCTCGAGGGCGGATCCCAGCCGGTCGAGGCGCAGGGCGACGAGGGCCGCGACCCGCTCCGGGCAGCGCTCGGGGCGCGACAGGCCGAGATCGAGGGCCCGCACCGCCCCGTCGACCCGATGGAGGGCGAGGCGCAGGGTGCAGGCGCCGAGCCCGGCGCGCTCCAGCTGAGGGGCGATCTCCGCCATCAGGTCCCGGGCCGTCCGGACGATGTCCGTCTGCCGCCCGATCGGGTCGAGGAAGCCGCGGCCCGCGGTGTAGGCGGCCGCGTCCGACAGGGGCGCCAGCGGCTCGGGCCGCCGCGCCAGGGCCTGGTCGAGGCGCAGGAGCAGGGCCTCGCCGAAGCGGCGGGCGAGGGGGCCCCGGGGCAGGGCGTCGATTTCTCCGATCCGCTTCAGGCCGAGCCGCTTCAGGCCCGAGACCGTGCCGGGATCGAGCCGCAGGGCCGCCACGGGCAGCCCCCGCAGGGCCGGGACGGCGCCGCCCGGCGGCACGACGATCCGGTCGGCTCCGCCGTGGCCGGCCAGCGCGAAGGCGGCCCCGGGTGTGTCGGCCAGCGCGATCCGCGCGGGGATTCCCGCCCGCGCGAGGCGTCCGGCCAGGTCGTCGACGAGGCGCGTCTCGCCGCCGCGCAGGTGGCTCGCCCCGGCGACGTCGATATAGAGGCCGTCCGCCGCCTCGGCCGCCCCGAAGGACGCGACCAGCGGCGCGTAGCGCATCGCCCAGCGGCAGAGCCGCAGCAGGGCCTCCCGGTCGGCGGCCGGGTCGGCGGGGTAGACCTGGAGCGGCACGCCGATCCGCGCCCGGACGCGGCCCAGGGGCTCGCCGGGCCGCAGGCCGAGGGCCTGGGCCTGCGGATCGAGAGCCGTCAGCCGCAGGCCGCCGGAGCCCTCGGCCGCCACGGCCAACGGCCCGGCGTCAGGCGCGAGACCGGCCCGCCGCAGCCGCGTCACCGGCCAGTGGCTCAGGCAGATGCAGACGATGCGCGGCATGGTCCCACTCCAGAAGCCAGTCGCCGCCCCGCCCGTTGCGGCAGCGTTCGAGCCGCGCCCGCCAGCGCGGCCTGTCGAGGGTGCCGAACCGGTCCCGCGCCGCCGGTGCCGCGGCGATCCGCCAGCGGGTGGCGGCCCCGTTGGGCATCCCGGCCTCCGCCGGCCGCAGGATCAGCAGGAGCGGCGGGGCGGGGCCCGAAGGGGATTCCTCGGCGGCGAGCTGGAGGCGCCGGCTCGGCTTCAGGGGCAGCCCGTCCCGCAGGAGGCCGACGAGGACCGTGAGAGCCCGCGCGTGCAGGGCCGCCTCCAGCGCGCGGAACACCTCCGCGTCGCTGCCGGCCTCCAGCAGCAGCAGCCGGTCGGGGTCGAGGCCGAGACCGGCCACGCCGTGGCCGTAGGGCAGGGGCTGGCCGGGCGCCGCGGCGATCAACGCCGCCCCGGGCCTGTGAGCGAGGTGGCGGGCGCAGAGCGCCAGAGCGAAGCCGAGGGCCGCGATCCCGTCCGCGGGCTCGGCCGGCGCGATCTCGTGGGGCGGACCGAGGACGAGGCCGCCGGGGAGATGGGCGTCGAGGGCTGGCAGGTCCTGCGGCAGGACCGGGCGGGAGCCCCGTCCGTCGACCGGCGGCGCGAGACGCGTCCGCAGGGCCGCCAGCCGCGCCCGGGACTCGCCGCGGTCGGACGCGCGCCCGGTCTCGTCCGCAGGGTCCAGCCCCATTTCCATCGGCTCCGATCATGCCGAACGATAGGAACATAACAGGAACGCGCACAAACGGTTTCCGCCGGGTTCCGGAATCCCGCAGCGGCGCAGCGGCTTGGCCTGTGGATGGCTGTGGACGCCTGTGGAATCAGCCGCCCGTGCCGGCTTCGACGGCCACGGTTGACCTCGCTCGCAGGGCGAGACCAATGTCCCGGTGCCGCGTGCCTGACGCGGTCGATACGGACCGCGCATGCGCTCGACCCTCGCCCTGACGATCCTGCTCGCCCTGTCGGGCGCGGCCTTCGCCCAGCAGCCCGCGGACCCGGGGGGCGCGGCCCCGGATGCGGCCCCGGCAACGCAGACACGCCCGGCCCGCCCGCGGGTCCGGCACGCCCAGGTCCCGAGCCAGCCGATCATGGTCTACGACGCCCGGATCGAGGCCGGCGACCTGCGCATCTCGGGCTCGGTGCGCAAGCCGGGCGCGATCGTGGTGCTGGACGACGACATCTCGATCCAGGCCGACCGACGCGGGCGCTTCACCTTCCGGCTTCCCTACCGGCCCTCGACCTGCGTGGCGACGCTCAAGTCCGAGCCGGACGAGCGCGAGGTCGTGGTGGCGAACTGCGCGCCCGAAGGGCCTCCGGGCCCCGCCGGCTCTCAGGGCGTCGCGGGGCCTCCCGGCGAGGCAGGTCCCAAGGGGGAGCAGGGCCTCAAAGGCGATCAGGGCCCCAAGGGCGAGACCGGACTCAAGGGCGAGACCGGCCCAAAGGGGGATGCCGGGCCACAGGGTCCGGCCGGCCCGCAGGGCGCGCCGGGTCCGAAGGGCGAGGCGGGAACCCTGGGTCCCAGGGGGCAGGCCGGACCGCAGGGCGCGCCGGGACCGAGGGGCGAGGCCGCGGCCTCCGCCCTGCGGCCGGTGCGCAAGTCCGACTGCGCGGGCGGCTGCGCCGTGACCTGCGAGACCGGGGAGACGCTCGTCACCGCCCATTGCCTCAAGGGCGGTGCGCCGGTCTATGACGGGGAGGGGGCCAGCTGCCCGGCGGAGGCCTCCGGCATCGTCGGGTTCTGCGCGCGGCCGTGAGGGCGGTGCCTCAGCCGCCGGTCTCGCCCAGCCAGTCGAGGATTCCGGCGGCCGCCGCCCGGCCGCCCGCGAAGGCCCCCTGGAGCAGGTAGCCGCCGGTCGGAGCCTCCCAGTCGAGCATCTCCCCGGCCAGGAACAGACCGGGACGGGACCGCAGCATCGACCGCCCGTCGAGGGCGTCGAGCCGGACGCCCCCCGCCGTCGAGATCGCCCGCTCGATCGGCGCGGAGGCGGTGAGGGTCAGCGGCGCGGCCTTGATCAGCCCGGCGAGGATTTCGGGATCCGTCGGGAGGGCGGCCCCCGCCGCCTCGCGCAGCAGGCCCGCGGCCACCGGCGGGAGACCCGCCGCCTTGCGCAGCCGGGTGGCGGCCGAATCGCCGGGCCGGGCGCCGGACAGGCGGCTTGCGAGGGCATCCCGGGTCAGGTCCGGGCGCAGATCCACGACGAGCCGGGCGCCGCCGCGCGCCGCGATCGCCGCGCGCAAGGAACGCGAGAGGGCGTAGACCGCCCCGCCCTCGAGGCCGGTCTCGGTGATCACGGCCTCGCCCCGCACGGCGCTGCCGTCGCAGGCGAGCGCCACGCGCTTCAGCGGCGTGCCGGCGAACCGCTCCCGGAACAGGTCGGACCACGCCACCGCGAAGCCGGCATTGGCCGGGCGCAGGGGCGTGACCGCCACGCCGAGCCCTTCGAGGACCGGCACCCAGCGCCCGTCCGATCCGAGCCGCGGCCAGCTTGCCCCGCCCAGCGCCAGGAGGACCGCCCGGGGCGCGATGGCCAGCGGCCCGTCCGGAGCCTCGAAGCGCAGCCCCCCGTCGATCGCCGTGAGCCGGTGTCGGGTCCGGATCCGGACGCCGAGGCGGTCGAGCCGCCCGAGCCAGGCCCGCAGCAACGGCGAGGCCTTGAAACTCCGCGGGAAGACGCGCCCGCTCGACCCGACGAAGGTCGGCTCGCCGAGATCCGCGCACCACGCCCGCAGCGCGTCGGGAGGGAAGGCCGCGACGGCGGCGTCGAGGTAGCCCTGCGGATGGTAGCGGGCGAGGAAGTCGGCCCGCCCCTCGCTGTGGGTGATGTTGAGGCCGCCGCGGCCGGCGATCAGCAGCTTGCGGGCGACCGACGGCATGCGCTCGTAGACCGTGACCGCGCGCCCGGCCTGCGCCAGCACCTCGGCCGCCGCGAGCCCTGCGGGGCCGCCGCCCACGATGGCGATCTCGTCCGTGTCGTCCGGCATCCGCCCGGGAAGCGGCAGGCCGCGGGTCCCTGTCAAGGGCGAAGGCTGTGCGGCGGGGCCTCGCTGCCAACCGGGCTCAGTGCTCTTCGGCAGCTCCGTCCCTCGCCCGGCCGCCCCGCAGGACGTAGACCACCGCCCCCGCCAGCATCAGCGCCATCCCGTACCACGTGATCGCGTAGACGAGGTGGTTGTTGGGGAAGGCGATCACCGTGAGGCCGCCCACCGGCAGGCCGCCGGGATTGGGCGTCGCGTCGGCGTCGACGAAGTAGGGGGCGACATCGGTGAGGCCGCGCGCCGCCGCGATGGCCGCGACGTCGCGAGAGTACCAGCGGTCGTCCTTCGGGTCGTTGGCGCGCAGGAACGCGCCCTTCGGCTCGGTCAACCGCAGGAGACCGGTGACGGTGGTCTCGCCCGCCAGCTGCCCGGCCGCGCGCGAGGCTGGATCCCGGCGGTCGCCCGGCACGAACCCGCGGTTGATCAGCACGAGGCTGCCGTCCGGGCGGCGCAGCGGCGTCAGCACCCAGAAGCCGCCACCGCGCTCGGTCACCGCCTGCACCAGCGTCTCGCGATCGTGCAGGAAGGTGCCCGACAGCGTCACGTGCCGATAGGCGTCGTCGGGGCCGATCCGGGGCCAGTCGGCGGGGCCGGGCGCCGGCACGGCGGGCGCATGAACCCGGGCGTCCACCTGCGCGATCAGGTCGAGCTTCCAGGCCCGCCGCTCAACCTGCCACGTGCCGAGCCCGACCAGGACGACGAATACGAGGGTGGCGGCAACGCCGAATACGACGCGCCGCAGCAACGAAATCGGGGCCGGGGAGGGACCTGGGTCCCCTCCCGACCCCGCGGGCCTCATCTCCGGACGCGCGCTCAGCGGGCGTTGTTCATGACGTCGTGGGCGTCCATCGGCATCATGTTGTGGTTGAGGTGATACATCACCCACACCGAGCCCGCGAGCATGATCACCACGAGCGTGATCGTGAAGATCAGCGCCATGAAGGTCCAGCCGCCCTCCGACTTCGTGTTCATGTGCAGGAAGTAGACGACGTGCACGACCATCTGGACGCCGCCCAGCGCCAGGATGACCAGGGTGGTGACGAGGCTGTTGTCGAGGACGTTGCCCATCACCAGCCAGAACGGGATCACCGTCAGGATCACCGACAGGACGAAGCCGGTCATGTAGCCCCGGAAGGAGCCGTGCCCGCCCTCGCTGTGGGCGTCGTGGTGGCCGTGCCCGGCGTGGGCAGCCGCGGGGTGCGCGTCGGCGCTCATTCGAGCACTCCCATCAGGTAGACGACGGTGAAGACGCCGATCCAGATCAGGTCGAGGAAGTGCCAGAACATCGACAGGCACATCAGCCGGCGCTTGTTCTCGACGATCAGCCCGTGCCTGCCCACCTGCACCATCAGCACGACCAGCCACAGGATGCCCATCGAGACGTGCAGGCCGTGGGTCGAGACCAGGGTGTAGAACGAGGACAGGAAGGCGCTGCGCCAGGGCGGCGCGCCCTCGTGGAACAGGTGGACGAATTCCCGGATCTCGAGCGCCACGAAGGCGGCGCCGAACAGGCCGGTCACCGCCAGCCAGATCTGCGTCTGCCGGATCCGGTCCCGGTCCATCTCCAGCATGGCGAAGCCGTAGGTGATGGACGAGAACAGCAGCATGGCGGTGTTCACAGCGATGCCCTGCAGGTCGAACAGGTCCTTCGGGGTAGGGCCGGCCGCGTAGCTCCGCCCGAGCACCCCGTAGGTCGCGAACAGGGTCGCGAAGATGAGGCAGTCGCTCATCAGGTAGAGCCAGAACCCGAGCATGGTCGAGCCCTCGGAATGATGGCCCTCCTCGTCGATCTGGTAGAAGACCGGCGCCGCGGCGCCGGGAGGTGCGGTCTCTGCGTGCATCATCGGATCACGCCATCTCCAGTTCGCGCGTCCGCTGACGTTCCGTCCAACTGACCGTGTCGGCTGGGATGTAGTAGTCGCGCTTGTAGTTGAAGGTGTGGGCGATCGCCACGACGAAGATCGCCACGAAGCTGAGCGCCGCGAGCCACCAGACGTACCAGACCATGGCGATGCCGAAGGTGAAGTTCAGGCCCGCCAGGATCGCGCCGGCCGCGGTGTTCTTGGGCATGTGGATCGGCCGGTAACCCTTGAGGGGGCGGGAGAAGCCGCGGTTCTTCATGTCCCACCACGCGTCGGAATCGTGGACCACCGGCGTGAAGGCGAAGTTGTAGTCCGGCGGCGGCGAGGAGGTGGACCATTCCAGCGTCCGGCCCCCCCACGGGTCGCCGGTGAGGTCGCGCAGCTTGTCGCGGTTGCGGATCGAGACCACGAACATCACGATCTGCGAGGCGATGCCGCAGGCGATCAGCGCCGCGCCGAGCGCCGCGATGACGAACCAGATCTGCAGCGACGGGTCGTCGAAGTGCTGCATGCGCCGGGTCACGCCCATCAGGCCGAGCACGTAGAGCGGCATGAAGGCCACGTAGAACCCGGTCACCCAGAACCCCAGCGCCATCTTCCCCCAGAACTCGTCGAGCTTGAAGCCGAAGGCCTTGGGAAACCAGAAGGTCACGCCGGCGAACATGCCGAACAGCACGCCGCCGATGATCACGTTGTGGAAGTGCGCGATCAGGAACAGCGAGTTGTGCAGGACGAAGTCGGCCGGGGGCACCGCCAGGAGGACGCCGGTCATGCCGCCGATCACGAAGGTGACGATGAACGCCACCACCCACAGCATCGGCACCTCGAACCGGATCCGGCCGCGGTACATGGTGAACATCCAGTTGAAGATCTTCGCGCCCGTGGGGATCGAGATGATCATCGTCGTGATCCCGAAGAACGAGTTCACGTCCGCGCCGGAGCCCATCGTGAAGAAGTGGTGCAGCCACACGAGGTAGGCCAGGATGGTGATCACCACCAGCGCGTAGACCATCGAGGTGTAGCCGAACAGGCGCTTGCCGCAGAAGGTCGAGGTGATCTCCGAGAATACGCCGAAGGCCGGCAGGATCAGGATGTAGACCTCCGGGTGGCCCCAGATCCAGATCAGGTTGAAGTACAGCATGGCGTTGCCGCCGAGGTCGTTCGTGAAGAAGTGCGTGCCGACGTAACGGTCGAGCGACAGCATCGCGAGAACGGCCGTGAGGATCGGGAAGGCGGCCACGATCAGGATGTTGGTGCACAGCGACGACCAGACGAAGATCGGCAGCTTCATCATGGTCATGCCGGGCGCCCGCATCTTCACGATGGTGGCGACCAGGTTGATGCCCGAGAGCAGCGTCCCGATGCCGGCGATCTGCAGCGCCCAGATGTAGTAGTCGACCCCGACGCCCGGGCTCATCGCCGCCCCGGAGAGCGGCGGGTAGGCGAGCCAGGTGGCGCGGGAGAACTCGCCGACGAACAGCGAGACCATCACCAGCATGCCGCCGGCCACCGTCATCCAGAAGCTGAAGTTGTTCAGGAACGGGAAGGCGACGTCGCGGGCGCCGATCTGCAGCGGCACGGCGAAGTTCATGAGTCCCGTGACGAACGGCATCGCCACGAAGAAGATCATGATCATGCCGTGGGCGGTGAAGATCTGGTCGTAGTGGTGCGGCGGCAGGAAGCCCTGCTCCGAGCCGAAGGCGATCGCCTGCTGCGAGCGCATCAGGATCGCGTCGGCGAAGCCGCGCAGCAGCATCACGCCCGCGAAGATGCAGTACATGATGCCGATCTTCTTGTGGTCGATCGACGTGATCCAGTCACGCCACATCGGTCCCCAGAAGCGGTAGTAGGTGATGACGCCGAGCACGGCGAGGCCGACCACGGCCACGCCCGCGAACGTCCCCTGCAGGATCGGCTCGTGGTAGGGGATCTGCTCGATCGTAAATCGTCCGAAGAGCAGCTGCTGGAGGTCCAGGTTTGCGAACATGGGATCGGCCCGTTCAGTGGGTTCGACGGCGACCGCCGGTCTTGTGTGTGGAGTCCGCTGCCATCGCGCGCGGCCTCATTGGTTCAGTTGCTTGGGGGCGATCTGGAAGCCCTCGCTCTGGCCTTCGCCGGAGCCCTTGCCCTGGCTGTCGGGCGACTTCTGCCCCCGGACGTCCGGGTTGCCCATGTCGGGCCGCGGCTGCATGCCCTGGGGCTGCGTCTGGCCGTGCGGCAGGGTCTCCGAGGCCGGCGCCGTGGCGCCCGGCCCCTCGACGCCGCGCTCGGCGAGACGGTTGTCGTACCGAAGCCGCTTGTAGTTCGCCTGCGCCTCCTCGCCCGAGGCGCCGCCCTGGGCGTCGATCTTGGCCATCTCGCCGACGCACATCTGGTCGGGACGGGGGCACATGCCGATGATCCGGTCGTAGAGACCCTGCATGTAGGACTTGTAGTAGCGCGCCGGCTCGGCCTCGCTCGGCTCCTCGAGCTTCAGGTAGGCCTCCTGGGTCAGCTCGCCACCCTCGGCCTTGGCCTTGGCGACCCACTGGTCGAACTTGTCGTTGGTCAGCCCGCGGAACTTGAAGAACATGTTGGAGAAGCCGGCGCCGCTGTAATGGGCCGAGCGTCCCTCGGAATCGCCCTCGCGGTTGATCACCGCGTGGAGCTGCGTCTGCATGCCGGGCATCGCGTAGACCATGCCGGCGAGCGTCGGCACGTAGAACGTGTTCATCACGTCGGTGGCGGTGATCTTGAAGCGGATCGGCCGGTCCACCGGCGCGGCGAGGTCGTTGACCGTGGCGATCCCGTATTGCGGGTAGAGGAACAGCCACTTCCAATCCATGGCGATGGCCTCGACCTCCAGCGGCACGGTGCCGGCGGGCACGTCGCGCTTCGTGTCGATCTTGCTGAGCGGCCGGAACGGGTCGAGGGTATGGGTGCCGATCCAGGTCAGCGCACCGAGCGCGATGATGATCATCAGGGGCGCCGTCCAGATCAGCACCTCGAGCTGCGTCGAGTGGTGCCACTCGGGGTCGTAGACCGCGTCCTCGTTGGAGGCGCGGTAGCGCCACGCGAAGATCAGCGTGAAGGCGATGACCGGCACGATGATCAGGAGCATCAGCCCGGTGGCGGCCAGCACGAGGTTGCGCTGCTGCTCGGCCACGTAGCCGGCCGGCTGCAGGACCACGAAGTTGCAGCCTCCGAGCAGCGTCAGGAGGGGCAGGGTCAGGAGCGGCAGGAGGCGGCGCCCGCGGAAGCCCCGGGGTCGCAAGGCGTCGGTCCTGTCCGGTCGATGGGTCGAAGAGGTCACAGCACGCGTCTCGTTATCCCATGCCGCTGACGCGGCGCTTCTGCCGTGCCGCGCGAAGCGGCTTTCCTGTCCGTCACGGGAGGGCGGCGCGGCCTTCGCCGCGCGCCGCGTCCGTCACATCTGACGCAGTTCCGAGCGGTCGGTGAACAGGGCCACGAGGCTGCAGACCGCGCCGGACAGGAGGTAGACCCCGATCATCGCCAGGCCGTAGCGCTGGGACAGGAACAGCGCGACCAGCGGCGCGAAGCCGGCGCCGATCAGCCACGCGAAGTCCGAGGTCAGCGCCGCGCCGGTGTAGCGGTAGCGGTTGCCGAGGCGGGCGCTCACCGCACCCGCGGTCTGGCCGTAGGCGAGGCCGAGCAGCATGAAGCCGATCGTGACGTAGATGGTCTGGCCGATGGCGCTCTCGCCGAACAGGAGCGGCGCGATGATGCTGCCCACGGCGAAGAAGGCGATCAGCGACGCGCTCATGATCAGGCAGTTGCGGCGGCCGATCTGGTCGGCGATCAGCCCGGAGGCCGCCACCGCGCCGGCGCACACGATGGCGCCCGAGAACTGCACGATCAGGAACTCCCCCGGCGAGCGGGTCGTGCTGTTCAGCGCGAGCCACGCGATCGGGAAGATCGTCACGAGGTGGAACAGCGCGAAGGCGGCGAGCGGCACGAAGGCGCCGCGGACCACGTCGCCCGCGTGGTGGCGGAACAGCTCCAGGGCCGGCACCGGGCGCAGACGGTCGAGGTCCATCATCCGGGCGAACTCGTCGGTGGCGACGAGGCGCAGCCGGGCGAACAGCGCGACCACGTTGATGGTGAAGGCGCAGTAGAACGGGAAGCGCCAGCCCCAGTCGATGAAGTCCGCCTCGTCGAGGTTGACGATGAAGAAGGCGAACAGGGCGCTCGCCACCATGAAGCCCAGCGGCGCGCCGAGCTGCGGGATCATCGCGTACCAGCCGCGCCGCTCCCGGGGCGCGTTCATGGCGAGCAGCGAGGCGAGCCCGTCCCAGGCGCCGCCCAGGGCGAAGCCCTGCAGCACCCGGAAGCCCGCGAGGATGTAGACGGCCGAGATGCCGATGCTGTCGTAGCGCGGCAGGAAGCTGACGGCGGCCGTGGAGGCGCCGAGCAGGAACAGGGCGGTGGTGAGCTTGACGCTGCGTCCGTGACGGCGGTCGATCGCCATGAAGATCACGGTGCCGATCGGCCGGGCGATGAACGCGAGGGCGAAGATCGCGAAGGCGTAGAGCGTGCCCTTCAGCGGGTCGACGAAGGGGAAGAACACCTTCGGGAAGACCAGCACGCAGGCGATGCCGAACACGAAGAAGTCGAAATATTCCGAGGCGCGCCCGATGACCACGCCGATGGCGATCTCGTTCGGGTGGACCTTGTGGTCCCCCATCGCCTGCTGGGCGTCGCGTTCCAGCCCTGTGACCGTCGGGGTGTTCGCACTCATCTCTGCTTGTCGCCCTCGCCGCGCGCCCGCAGGGACGCCTCACTGGGCGCCCCGGCCGGAACCGCCTCTTGCGGCATGTCCAGAGGTATCGCAACCGGCTCCGGACGCAAGTTCACCCACTGACGCATGCATAGCACCACGCGGTCGCAGCCATCCGGCAGCATCCACGCAAACCGCGCCGCTCACACCCGGTAATGGGCAGAATTCCGTGACAGGTTGATGTTGTAGTAGGGGTCGGCGCGCAGTTCCGGGCCCCAGCGGTCCAGCATGGTGAGGACCTCGCCCTCGAAGCGCTTCTTCTTCTCGGGGGTGTCCTCGGCCCCCCGGCTCTTCGACTCGTGATGGATCAGCGTGGCGAAGGGCGTCCAGACGATCCTGTAGCCGGCCCGGCGGATCCTCAGGCAGAGGTCGACATCGTTGAAGGCGACCTTGAGGTCGACCGCGTCGAAGCCGCCGACCTCGGCGAACACGTCCGCCCGCATGGCGAGGCACGCGCCGGTGACCGCCGAGGCCTCGTGGGCGATGACCATGCGGCAGAAATAGCCCGGATCCGCCTCCGCCACGCCGAGATGGCTGTGGCCGGCGACGCCCCCGATCCCCAGCACGATGCCGCCGTGCTGGATGGTCCGGTCCGGGTAGAGGAGCTTGGCCCCCACGGCGCCGATCTCCGGCCGCACAGCGTGGCGGACCATCTCGGTGAGCCAGTCCGGCTCCAGCACCTCGATGTCGTTGTTGAGGAACAGGAGCACCGGCCCGGTGGCCGCCGCGGCGCCCCGGTTCGAGAGATCGGAGAAATTGAAGGCCCCGGGCACCGCCACCACGCGCACCCGCGGATCGTCCCGGTAGCGGGCGAACAGGGCGGCGGTCTCAGGCTCGCGGCTGTCGTTGTCGACGATCACAACTTCGATGTCGGGATAGTCGGTGGCCCCGAGCAGCCCGTCGAGGGTGATCGACAGGATCTCGGCACGGTCCCGGGTCGGGATGATCGCCGAGACCCGGGGCGGCGGCTCCGGCAGCGGCCGGATCAGCCGGTTGAAGCCGCCGGGACCGCGCTCGGCCCGGCCGCCGAAGGGCGCGACCACCTCCTCCAGCGCCCGCAGGCGCGCGGCCTCGGCCCGGGCGAGCGCCCGGTCCGAGAAGGTGCCGGAGCCTTGAGCGGCCCGCCAGTGATACAGAACCCGCGGGATGTGGTGGATGCGCGCCGGGTCGAGCCCGTCGGTCAGGCGCAGCAGCAGGTCGTGGTCCTGGCTGCCCTCGAAGCCCGGGCGCAGGCCGCCGACGGCGCGCAGCGCCTCGGTGCGCACCACCGTGAGGTGGTTGATGTAGTTCTGCGCGTAGAGCAGCTCCCGGTCGAAGCCCGCCTTGAAGTGCGGGTCGAACCGGCGCCCGCGCCCGTCGATCTTGTCCTCGTCGCTGTAGACCAGCACCAGCGCCGGGTCGCGGCGCAGCGCCCGGGCGACCTCGTAGAGCGCGTCGTCGGTCAGCGCGTCGTCGTGGTCCATGAACGCGCAGGCGACGCCCCGGGCGATCCCCAGCGCGTCGTTGGTCGCCCGGGCGATGTGGCCGTTCTCGGGCCGGGTGACGACGCGGATGCGCGGGTCGTCCGCGGCCGCCTTGGCGAGGATGCGCGGGATCGCGGGCCGCGTCGAGGCATCGTCGACGACGCAGAGTTCCCAGTGCGGGTAGAGCTGCGCGCGCAGGGAGGCGAGGGCGGCCCGGAGCACCTTCGGGTCGGGGTCGTGGACCGGCATCAGCACGGAGACTAGGGGCGGGTCGGCCCAGGCGGCGATCTCGGCGGCGATCCCGTCCCGCTCCGTGCGGCGGAGCGCGTGCGTGCCGATCCAGGCCTCGTAGCCGGTGACGCGCCGGTGGCGCAGCGCCCGCCCGAGGAAGCCCCGGGCCCGCACCTTCTTGCCCACGACCCGCCAGCCTAGCGCCCGCGCGGTCAGGCCGGGATCGCGCAGGAGCCCGCGCAGGGCGAGGCCCGGCCGGGCGAGGCGGCGCACCGCGATCCGGCGCAGACGGGCCGGGACCCGCCCGGCCGGGTCGAACACGCGCAGCTCCGCGGCATCCTCGGGCAGGCGGCCGATCCACGCGAAAGCCCCCGCGCCCCGGGCCTCCTGCGGCAGCAGCGGGCCGGGACGTCCGTCGGCCCCGACGAAGCTGATATCGGGCACCGCGTCGCGGCCGTCGGCCGGATCGTTGAACAGGACGATCTCGGCCCAGCGGCCGGCGAGGCCGGGGAGCGCGACGCGCAGCCCGTCGGCCCCGGACCGGACCGGCAGGCCGCCGCGGCCGCGCCGGGTCCCGGCCAGCTGCGCCGGGGGCAGGCGGTGCCCCGCCGCGTCGGCGACGCGCACGTTCAGCTCCATCCCTTGTCGACCGAGGCCTTCACCACATCCGACATGGCGACGTCGAACACCAGCATCTCCTCGACCGCCTTGACGCTCTTCAACCGCTGGGCGAGCGCTTCCGTCTCCGGCGGAACCGCGGGCAGGACCGGGATCGGCGCGGCGATACCGAGCCGGTCGAACAGGGTCGACGCGAAGGCGGGAAACCGGGCCTTGTGGCCGACGATCTCGATCCGCGCGAGCACCTCGATCGCCGCGATGGAATTGCCGGGATGCAGCCGGTCCTCGGGCATGCGGGTGCCGAGCTGGCGGGTCAGCGGGTTGTAGAGCAGCCGGTAGGCCGGCTCCGGCAGCATCCGGAAGAAGCGCTTGAGGCTCTTCACGTCGGCGAAGTCGTACTCGTCCGCGAAGGTCGCGGCCTCGGCCAGCGGGCCCAGGCGCCAGCTGCGCGCCGGATCGGCAGCGTCGCCGGCCCGGGCTTTGAGCCAGCGCATGCGGGTCGCCATCTCGATATGCGGATCCTGCAGCAGGATCGCGGTGAGCATCAGGTCCGGCGTCAGATAATTTTCATACCGCGGCACCGTGAGCGAGCCCGACATCAGGAGCGAGCGCGTGGTGCTCATGAAGATGCTGGATATGATCTCGTCGCTCAATTTGTGAGCGCCGAAGTAGCACTTCTCATAATGCGGGAACAGAGCATTCTGAATGAGGACTTCAGGCTCGATCCCGGTATTTATGAGATAGGTGCGAACCTGCGTGAGATTCTTCTGGACATTGCGCCGATGGATGAGCGTGTTCGTATCGGCGTCGTAAAGCTCCAGCCGCTCGATGTCATGGAGCCCCGGCACCTCGACGCCGGTTATCAGGAAGATGCACTGCCCCGTCGCGTGCCAGCCGTTGGTCTTGAACACCGGGTCGGTGAGGCTTGCCTCGATCTCGGCGACCCGACGTCCATTGACGGACACGGCGACCCGGCCGATGGCCTGCTGATTATCCGGTACAACCCAGCCGCGGATCGAGTGAATATCATCGTGATCTATATAAAAGCGCACGGCGGATTTCTAAATTTCTCTGTTTCTCGAGGATCGGGTCTGCAAGTCTGCGTCAGGAGCCGGGCCGGTTCATAGCACGCGCAGCCGGCGAACGCCGTTCTCTCGGCAGGCCAACCTATCAGCGCGCGAAGGCGCGTGCAAAGCGCGACGCGGGATCCGGCGCACCGTGTTCGGGATCCGGGCGCACAGCCTTGCCGCCGCCCTGGAACGCGGCGCGTCATCCCTCACGACCGAACGGCGTCCGGCGCGGCCACAGCCGCCAGCTCCGCACCGTAACGGTGCCGCGCGTAACGATCCAGGCTCCACCCGTCGTCCGCGGACCGGAACACAAACCGTTCCGACATCTCCGTCAGAACCAGATCGGGACGGACCTGCTCGATGTAGCCGTAGTCGAGCTGCGTGCTCCAGATGAAGTGCAGCTCCCGGAACGTCTCAGCCAGCATGATCGTGAGGCCGTTCGGCAGGCAGTTCGCGTAGCTGTCGCCGAACAGGACGACCCGCCGGGCGTCGGCCGCGCCGTCATTGCGGTAGATGACGTGAGCGCCGGTGTGGAGCGTTCCCTCCAGTCCGAGACGCTCCCGGAGTTCGACGATCGGGCTTGCATGCACCCGAACCGCGTCCCGCTGGATGTGGTGCAGCGTCGTTCCCTCGTATCTCGGCGGCGTGAAGGCGATCCCGAGGTCGCCCGCCCAACCCGGATGGTATGTGGTCGGACGTTCCCAGAAATCGCGCACGGGACTGGCTTCGACCGCGCGGCAGATCGCGCGATACGCCACCATTCGGCCGGCGAAGGACAGGTGGCTGTCGGTCCGATAGTAGAGATCCTGCTCGCCTCTCTGGCGCCGCAACGGCCCGATCAGATCGATCAGGGTTGATCGCCAGCGTGCCCGACGCCGCAAGACGAGATCGACGCGCAGGCGGAGAAGCGGAGCGTGCTTAAGATATTGATCCTCGTGGTATAACCTGAATGCTGGCGACAACTTCCAATCGAGATCGATCTGATCCAGAAGATTGTCATAGATCGTGATCTTTTCCGGAACGAGAATGTGCCTGTAGGCGACCCCCATCTCACGGAGCTTTCGCCTGCGATACAGGATCATGGTCTGCCAGTGCAGGAGAAAATTCTGAACGTCTGCAGACCTGACAAACTGCTCGCTGACGTTGTTGCTTCCCTGCAGAAGGAACAGGAAGCCATCCTTCCCGATATGGATCTGGTCGGCGGCGGCCATAAATCGTTTCCAAGGTGAGCGCCCGGAGCGTGTCTCCGGGCGGTCAAGCGGTGGCGGCTGGCGGAAGCCAGGATGGCATTCTGATCGGCCCCTTGTCTCGATGATCGGTGTTGCAGGCAAGCATGTCGCTCAAGCCTCTCGAACGCGTTCGCGCCGGGATCCAACGCGCGGGGCGCGCAGGTTCCGCTTGCACCCACGCCGGGCAGCCGCTATAGGCCCGGCCCAACGGAGCCCGCACGGCTCCGGCCCGGGCGCGTAGCTCAGCGGGAGAGCACTACCTTGACATGGTAGGGGTCACAGGTTCGATCCCTGTCGCGCCCACCACTCGACCTGCAGGGGCCGAGTGATAGTCTATCGGACAAGCGATCGTTTAACGTCTTGTCGTCAGGTTCGCCGAACCTGGATTCCGATCAGCGGACTGCACCGACGGGCTCGCATGGCTGCCCATCCCGCCTCAACCGCGCCGCGCAAGGTCGCTCTGATCTCCGATCGGGCGTTCGATGCCGTTCAGGCCAGCAGCGCGGCAGCGGCCCATCAGGCCACGACGGGGCGGACGCCCGACGCGGTCGGGACGCTCCGCTCCAACATGCCCGTGACCGTGGTGCTGGCAGCCGGGAAGCGCCTGCGCACGCGCGTCGGGGCCCGAGCCGCAATCCTGCCGCCGAATCCGGTGCAGCGGTGAGCGAGCGCGCGGCCACAGCTGCCGAACGCCGGCATTGGTTCTACGACAGCAAGCTTCTGGTCGGCGCGTTCTGCTTGTTGTCGTTCGTCGCCATCTTCTGGCAGATGAGCCGCTTCGAGGGGTTCCAGCCGATCTTCACCTGCGAGTCCGGCAAGGACATCGATCACTGGCTTCTCACGTCGGGGATGGATGCGTGCATGGGCAAGGCGCATTCCCCCGAGGCCCAGACCCGCTGCGTGCGGACGGTCTACATCCTGGCCTGCATGAAGGAGCGGTGGCGCTGAGAGGACAGCCCAGCCCCGTCGTCGCCGAGCACCGGGTCCTCTCGGCCGATGGCGTCACGCGCTGGGTGCTGGACCGCGGCGACACCGTGCGCGATGCCGCGGGTCGCCCGGTGCGTGGCCGGGGGCATCCCCGTGGACATCACGTGGTCACGTACCGGCAGGCTCACCCTGTCGACGGGCGAGCATGCCGCCCACAGGCCGCTTCTGGAACAGGCGGCGGAGCACCTTCTGGCGGCGCGACAGGCGCTGGCTCACCTCCCGGAACCGGACCTGAAGGCGCGGGGGCAGATGCGCTGCTGATGGAGCTGGCCGCAGGCTCGCCCAGCAGGAGGCTCAGGAGCGGCACAGGCCCATGAGCTGAGCCGGGGGCCCGGTCAGCACACGATCTTCGTCATGCCGGGCAACCTTCCAAGCTCCTCGGACGATTTCTCGGCCGCCGGCAGGAGCAAGTAGTCAGGCTTGAAGTCCGCGAAATCGCACAGGCGGCCCAGGTCCGGTACGCTGATGCTCTTGCGTCCGCTGGTGATCAAACCCGCGTTGCGCAGGTCCGCGAGCACGCGGGAGAGATGCACATTCGAGAGACCGGCCGTGTCGGCCAGTTCGGCCTGCGTCAGCGGGAGCCGGTAATCGGCCTCCGTGCCGAGGTCCACGGCCCTGAGCCGGGTGAGGAGTTCACAGAGGATATGGGCGACCTGCTTGTCGGCGGAGCGACGCCCGATCCCCACCAGCCATTCCTGCAGCACAGCCCCATCGACCAGAACGGACCACCACAGAGCGCGATAGATGTTGGGGCGAGCCGCGGCCAGTTCCTTGATCGCGCGATACGGGACCGAGGCGATCGTACAGTGCGTCAGTGTCGCGACGGAGTTGATGGCGCGGTTGAGAAGGGATGCGTGCAGATCGCAGCCGTCGCCCGGGACCAGGTAGGCGAGGATCGAGCGGCCGCCGTCGGGCACGAGCTTGTAGCGGCAGGCAAAGCCGTCGAGGATGATGCAGGCGCCTCCCGGGGCACTCCCCTCCGTCACAAGATCACGACCGGCCTCGACCCGTGAGATGTCGCGGATCGCGCGCTCCAGCGCCGCGACATCATCCCGGTCCAGATGCGCGCGGAGCGACAACTTTCGGATGAAGGGATCCAACATAGTTGTCGCCGCACTCGTAACGCACACACACGTGCTCCCTATACATGCAATCGCGGCATCCGCCCCGTGCCCGATCTTGTGCCCGATCTGCGATCGCCCTACCCCGGGCCGGGAATGACCGCGGCGCGCGCGCATGCCCGGCCAAGGCACGCATCCTGTCTCGGGATCGGCAGACGCGCCCGCGTGCGAGCCGGCCGCCGCGACCGTCGATGAACCGGATCTCTGACGGAGGCCCGGCCAAGCCATCAAAAGAGGGCGATGCGACGCGCTGACCATGCTACCGGACCGTGTCAGCTCAGGTCGGACACTCATCGTGACCGATGGTCGAGAGGCATACGGGGGGCCTACCGAGGGAATGGCGCCGGAGACGGTCGGGTCGCGGAGCGACGCCGGATCGAACCACGCGCCACATCCGTGAGGCGAATTGTCGCATCCGTAGACGGACACGGTGATGATGCCGTTCTCAGCTTTGCTTCCGTAGCGAGTAAGTCCAATCTCCCCACGCGCGCGCTATATTCCTCGATGCTTCTCGACCGTCCTCGGATGGAGCCCTCGCCTTATGAGACTTCGTGCTTCAGGACGGCGCTCGGAGATGTCTCCTGTGCCCTCTTCGCTGTCTGTTCGCGTCGCCGTCACGTTCGTCTGCTCTCTGCTGCTGACCACCCTGTCCTATGTTTCTGTTTTACTTCTAAAGAGCTGATAACTCCGTCCTTAAATATTGATCTCGCGAGCGTGTCGGGGAGACAATCGCCGCGTCATCGCTTCCCGATGCTTGCCGATCGGGATACGGGGAACCCCGGAAGCAGATCAAACAGGCGCGCCCGGCATGATCTATCTCTTGACGGCAACGATCGGGATGATCATCGCGCGGTGGCTCAACTGGTTCAGCCTCGCTGTCATCACGATGGTGTTCTCCACCGCGATCGGCATCGAGGGCGCCCTGCACGCCCGACCTTTCCTGACGGTCCTGCAACGGGGCCTTGAGGTGAATGCCACGCTCCAGGGCGCCTATCTCGGCCAGGCCATCCTCCTCGTGTTCGGGCCTCGTCTGCTGAGACGCTCCGGCAAGTAGAAGCGGCCGAGGGAGGACCGCCGGACAGGATCCCTACGTCCCAGCCGATCATGCCGCGCGTCCGATGCGCCGGCACGGCATCCGCATCGGTCCCGGGCGCCCTAGTCGCGCACGCCGCCCCCGAACCGCTCCTTGAATGTCCGGCGCCACGCGCTGAGCCGATGCGTCCAGCGGCGCTCCTTGCGCGCACGCCGCGCCTCCTGGGCGGCATCAAGCTGGTCGAGGGTGTCGAAGTGCGCCACGCGTTCGAGCAGCTCATGCGCCACGCGCTCCGGATCGGGGATGGCCCAACCGACACCGAAATTGCTGACGTCCGAATACTCTGTTTTGAAAATCCAATAATAGTAAGCCTGCGTGTGATTGAATGTGTCGAACAGCAGGAAATTTGAGTTGATCTGATAGCTCCAGTTCAAGCCGATGATGCGCCGTCCCGGCGCGGAGAACGCGGCCGTGTGAAAGGCCGACGTGGTCGGCCCGAGGATCGGCCCGCGGGCTGCGAGCAACGACACCTGCGCCCCGAAGCTCAGCTCTTCCGGATAGACGATGTCGATGCCGAGGCGGCTCAACGCGGATTCGAGCTTCGCTTCGTTGACGAGACAGTTCATCCCCGAGCTGAGCTTCGTCTTCGACAGGTAGACGGGCCTTTCGGGTGCGGCACCGGAAGCGGTCGGCCAAGATGCCTGACCGACTGTCCTGCACAGATCTCCGAAGATCGAATGGACATGCGATCGCTCGTGGAAGCTTCGCTCCGCCACGATGACCTGCGAAATCCGCGTCGTCCGGTCGAAGCTCACGACGTCCGCGCGCCGGATCCCCAGACCGGACAGCATCGCGTACAGGAATGCGTGCTCCGGACCTTCGGGAAATGCCTCGAGGCGATGACAGAGAATCTTCGGCCGGCGCCCGGTCATGACGAGCATGGGCCAGAGCCGGGACAGGGTGTCGATGATGAAGTGCCCGTAGTGGAGGATCAGCAGGCCGACATAGAGGTACGGCCCGTCCGCGGCGTCCGCCTCGCCGTCGAAACCGAAGCGGGCGGCACCGGTGGCGACGGCATCGGCGACTTCGTAGATGCGCTGGTCGCCCTTGTACAATCCCCACGGGACAGGCGCGCCGTCCGGGACGTAACGCACATCGGCGATCGTGATCGCGCCCGGAAGCGATGGCCGTTCATCCGCCGAACCCCAAACCGATCGACAGCGCCGGAAGACCGTTGTGTCGCTCAACATTCTCGACCGGATCGCGCGAGGCCCTGACGGCCATCGGAGGTTCGGATATGGCCGCCGGGGCAGGAAAGCGAGACTGCCGAAGGGCGAAGCGTCCACGGCGCGGCGACGGACAGAGCCAGCACGAGCAAGACCGATCCGCGCCGCATGTCAGCTCCCTGGTCCTCCGGCCGGGAGTCGGATTGTCGTCACAAAATCTCACGTTGCAACGGCACAGTCTGCGGACGTTGTCGGCGCGGCGGCCGCGTTCGGCCGGGCCGGCATCCCGCGCCGGCCTCGATCCGGAGCACGAACGGGCCTCGCGCGGCGGAGGCTCGACGCGAAAGGCCCGCCGCGGTGAACCGGGCGGGCCAAGACGGTGCCGAGCCGGCGCCGCCGATGGGTGGAGGATGGCGCCTCGAACGGACGCGGCGTCAGGACTGCGTCTTGAGATAGGCGATCACGTCGTTGATCTTCTTGTCGTCCGTATAGCCCTGGAAGATCATCTTGTTGCCCGGGACCTTCGCCTTCGGGTTCTTCAGCCACTCGTGCAGGTTGGCCTCGTCCCAGGTGATCCCGGAATTCTTCAGCGCCGCGGAGTAGTTGTAACCCTCGTAGGTGCCGGCCTTGCGGCCGACGACGCCCTTGAGATCCGGGCCGACACCATTCTTCTGGAAGTTGTGGCACGCCTTGCAGGGAGCGAAGGCCTTCTCGCCCGCGGCCGCGTCTCCGGCCTCCTGGGCCTGCGCCGAGAGCGAGAGCGGGATCAGCACGGTAAGCATCACGCCGAGCACATATGAACGCACAGATTGACTCCTGAGAGGATGCTGACGACGCCGATGGCGGGCCGGGACGCCGCCTGACCCAGCGTAGACGTTGGCGGATCCCGCTTAATCCGAAGCGGATGATGGGCACCGCGCGGGACCCGGTTGCGTCAAAGAGAGCCCCGCTCGGCGGCGGCCGGCGGGGCGAAGGTGGTCTCGTTCTGAAAGGGTAGACGTCGGGACGCCCGCTTTAATCCGGGGCTGCGATGCGTCCGGGCCGCGCCTCATCGGCTATGGCAGTGCCGAACCCGGATCGGTCTTACCCTCGCGACAGGGGAGCGGGAGCGCCGCGTCCCCGCAGCCGATCACGCTGTCCTTGCTGTTCCTGATCGTCAGCAAGGCCCCGGTTCTGGGGATGCGCCCGACGGTCGAGACGTTCCCGCGGAAGCGGACACATCAAGCCGTGCCGGTTATCGACCCGTTCCGGAGCCTGGCCGAGACTCTATGAGGCAGGTCGGAGAAAAGCTGCGCCAGCCCGGCGTTCCGGATGCCGCGCGGCGGCGCGGTGGAACCGCGCGATCGGGGGAGCCGGACGCGACGCGATGCCCGTCACATCATCGGATTCGCGGGCAGCGGCACCAAAGGGTGCGAGGCCTCGTGCTGCCAGGACGGATGGCGGGCATCCAGGGCCACGTGCTGCCCGACATACACGGTGGCGAGAAGTCCCAGGAGGAGAACCAGCCCGAACGTGACGGCATCGGGATGCCGGCGCGCGCGGTGGATGCCGACGCAGCCGAGCGTGAACAGGCCCGCGAGGATCAGGG
Organism: Methylobacterium mesophilicum SR1.6/6; assembly: GCF_000364445.2. Taxonomy (NCBI): domain Bacteria; kingdom Pseudomonadati; phylum Pseudomonadota; class Alphaproteobacteria; order Hyphomicrobiales; family Methylobacteriaceae; genus Methylobacterium; species Methylobacterium mesophilicum. The sequence continues at coordinate 5,064,534 of NZ_CP043538.1, forward strand.
GAACGAGCGTTTCGCGCGACATCGGGATCACCGCTGTGCGAGGCCAATCCGGAGCCCGGCGCGCCGCCCTGCTCCCGAGCAGCGCGCTGCGGCCCCACGGGATAGACGTTCGAGACCGCCGGAAACATCCCGGCTCTGCCGGCAGCGTCTCGCCCGCCCCTCGGGCTGCATCAGCGCGGACCGGTCTGTCCGGATCGCACCCCGCGGTCCGCTACCGGACCAACGCTCCGGAAGTCGCCGCCACGCGCGATCTCTTAGAGCGCCTAACAGAACCGTTTGATCTGCTTGAGGGTGATGAGGCTCGCGGCCAGGGTTGTGAAGGCCTCGTAGATGTCGCCGCGCCGCTCGTAGCGGATGGGCAGGCGGCGGAAGCGGTTGATTCATCAGGTGCGCTTCCACACCATAGCGCGACGCGAGATCGCCCGCCGAGCCCAGGCTGACGCTCGAAATTTCACAGCGCGTCCCAGGGCATCGCAACCCGCCGGTGTCGCGACCCGGCCACCGATAGGTGGCGCTTCGTTGCCCTGGCCTTGCCCCGATCCGTCGGGTTCGGGCCCGTGGCAGAGCCCCTTTTTTGGCCGGGACAGACGCACTGTCCAGGCTCGCGCGGCCCCAATCGATCTCGCCCGCCGCGTGCAGGCGCTCCAGCAGGATCTGATGCAGCCGCGCCCAGACGCCTGCCGCCTGCCAGTCGCGCAGGCGGCGCCAGCAACTCATCCCGCAGCCGCAGCCCATCTCGGCGGGTAGCATCTCCCAGGGCAGGCCAGAGCGCAGCACGAACAGGATGCCGGTCAGCGCCGCACGGTTCTCGAGCGGGCGCCGCCCGCCCTTCGGACGCGGCCGGGGCGGCGGAAGAAGCGGGGCGATCTCAGTCCACAGATCGTTGGGAAGAAGGGGGCGAGCCATCCCAGCCAACGCCCGACCACACGATCCGTGCCCGTTCTGTTAGGCGCTCTTAGCCAGCGGATTTTCGACTGCGAAGCTGTCACGCGGCCGACCATGTGCTTCGTGCCGACCAAACTGGTCGAGCAGCGATCAGCCCTGTCTCTGAATCGGACACGCGATCTCCTGGTCCGCCAGCGCACGCAATTGGTCACATGGTCCGCGCGCTGCTGCCCGAGTTAGCATCGATATCCCGACGGATCTCACGCTCGCCCTCGCCTTAGTACCGCGTGCGATCGCCGGCGAGGCGTACGAGGTCCGGAAGCTGACCGCCAAGTGATCGGCACCCTCGCTGAGCAGGCGATTGGGGGTGCAAGACAGCCTTCATCGGCTCGAGCGCGATCAGTTGGCCTGGTACCGCTCGAACGATCACGCCCGACGCATCGCCAACAAGCCGGGGGGGCGGCGGCTTCCTCGGCGCGACCGCGCTGGCCGCCGCCGTCACCGGTCCGAGCCATTCCTGCTCCGAGCGTCAGTGTGCGGCCTGGCCGGGTTTGACACCGCTCGACAAGTCCAGCAGCGGTGAGGAACGGCTCGGCCGGAACTCCAAGGGAGGAGACCAGTACCCGCGCCGGCTCCTCGTCACCGGCTCGGAAGGTCTGCGAGAGGCTCGATCCGTACAGAAATCGGCGGCCGTTGCCACCGTGTCGATGTCCTCGCGACGCAGATCCTACGGCAAAGACAATTTGATGGTATCGCCATCGAACACAGCTATACTGTTCGATATCAAATGAGCTACATGGAGCGTCGCGTGCAGATTGACAGACGATCTTTGTTGGGCGCCGGTGCTGCCGCCCTCGCGGCCAACGCGATGCCGACGACGCCGGCTGAAGCCACGGCTGCGCGCATGCTGACGCTCACATCACCGATCAAGACGGGCTCGGCCACAGCAGAAGCGCAGGGCTGCGTGGCCTACCCGGACATTATCCTCACTGCCAGCAAGACGTTCGCCTTCGCCGGCACATACACCGGCACATTCAAGAACATCATGATTGCCGTGCCTGGCGTGTCGCCCTGGGTCAGCGTTGTGCAGGACGGCCAAGGCGGGTGGACCGCCACGATGGATCTCAGCAGCGTCCGCACCGGCCCGCTCAACTGCCGCATCATGGCGTGGTATGACGACCCAACCGAAAAAGGGCTTCGCCTCGATTTCACACTGTTGATCGATAATCCGGCCATCCGGCGTGCGGCGCTGTCGGTTCCTGCTCCCGCGACCGGGATGAGGCAGCTTCTCGCGGACGACTTCGACACGCTCCCGGACGACAGCCGGTGGGCGTTTGGCGTGCGCCCTGACGGCAACCAGTGGGGATCGGGTTCGTACTTCATGACAAAAAACGAGAAGCTGAGCGATGTCTTCCAGCTTCCGATGCCGTCTTGCCTTCGCATTCGCGCCCTTTACGATGACGCCTACGTGGATCCACAGAGTTATGGGCGCAAATGGCGCTCCGGCCTGCTCTGCACCGCTTACGCAGATGGACGGCCGCCGATTGCTGCATTCCGCAAAGGCTACGTCGAGATGCGAGCCATTTTGCCGCTCGGCAAGGGTATGTGGCCAAGCATGTGGGCCGGTAGCCTAGGCACCGACGGCAAGGGAAACGAGCCGAACGGCCTCGAGATCGATGGTTTCGAGGCTTACGACGAGCAGGCTGACCCCGGTTCGTACACCATAGCCAATAACGTCATCCTCTGGATAGGAGACGGCAAGAATGATGGCGTTCCTCGGCAGATGTTCACAGCAAATTTTGACGCCACCTCAGATTGGCATACGTACGGGGTGCTGGTCGAAGATGCACAGGCAACATTCTACATCGATGATAAAGTAACTTTCAAGATACCAATCCCAGAGAAAGGCAGCAAGACGCCTCTTTATTGGATGTTTGACAACGCTCTCTCCTCGGGTGATTGGCCCATAGTCGTTCCGCCCGCGAAACATGTTGATATGTGGGTTGATTACATTCGAATTTATTCTGCAGATTGAATGAAGGCGTGACCTTCCCGCTCATACCTGTGCTCGGGTCGATGGCGGCATTGAGGCTGGACTGCTCCCATCGGCCACCGCTACGGTGTTGCACGACGTGGGCGCAGATCCATCTGCGAATGCGAAAGTCTGCTCAGACCTTCAAACAAAACCGTATTCGGCGCGTTGCAGAGGGACAACGAAATCGCTCTGTCGCGATGGCCCTTGGGTCGGGATCGTGCCGATAACTCCGCTTGAGCTGGCCCAAGCTGGAGAGCGGTCGGCCGCGCACACCCGACCGCGCCGCGTTGACCGTTATGCGAGCCAGCCCGGAGGTGGCCTCTACCCGTCACGACATGATCGAGAACCCAGCGTAAATAGCGATACTTAGAGCGCCTAACAGAACGGGCACGGATCGTGTGGTCGGGCGTTGGCTGGGATGGCTCGCCCCCTTCTTCCCAACGATCTGTGGACTGAGATCGCCCCGCTTCTTCCGCCGCCCCGGCCGCGTCCGAAGGGCGGGCGGCGCCCGCTCGAGAACCGTGCGGCGCTGACCGGCATCCTGTTCGTGCTGCGCTCTGGCCTGCCCTGGGAGATGCTACCCGCCGAGATGGGCTGCGGCTGCGGGATGAGTTGCTGGCGCCGCCTGCGCGACTGGCAGGCGGCAGGCGTCTGGGCGCGGCTGCATCAGATCCTGCTGGAGCGCCTGCACGCGGCGGGCGAGATCGATTGGGGCCGCGCGAGCCTGGACAGTGCGTCTGTCCCGGCCAAAAAAGGGGCTCTGCCACGGGCCCGAACCCGACGGATCGGGGCAAGCCGGGCACGAAGCGCCACCTCGTCACCGACGCGCGCGGCACGCCGCTCGGCTTCTGCCTGAGCGGCGCCAACCGACACGACAGCGTGATGATGGCCCAGACCCTCGACGCCATCCCGCCCCTGCGCAACGGGCGGCGCGGACGCCCGCGGCATCGTCCGGACAAGTTGCACGCGGACAAGGCCTATGATGCCAAAGCACGACGCCGGGAGTGCCGGGCGCGCGGGATCGTGCCGCGGATCGCGCGCAAAGGCATCGAGAGCAGCGAGAGGCTCGGGCGTCACCGCTGGGTCGTCGAGCGGACCCATGCCTGGTTCAACCGCTCCTCGCTCAAATCTTCGAACATATCTCTCACATTCGCCGTCGATCGTGCGTCACCGACGCGCGCGGCACGCCGCTCGGCTTCTGCCTGAGCGGCGCCAACCGACACGACAGCGTGATGATGGCCCAGACCCTCGACGCCATCCCGCCCCTGCGCAACGGGCGGCGCGGACGCCCGCGGCATCGTCCGGACAAGTTGCACGCGGACAAGGCCTATGATGCCAAAGCACGACGCCGGGAGTGCCGGGCGCGCGGGATCGTGCCGCGGATCGCGCGCAAAGGCATCGAGAGCAGCGAGAGGCTCGGGCGTCACCGCTGGGTCGTCGAGCGGACCCATGCCTGGTTCAACCGCTTCCGCCGCCTGCCCATCCGCTACGAGCGGCGCGGCGACATCTACGAGGCCTTCACAACCCTGGCCGCGAGCCTCATCACCCTCAAGCAGATCAAACGGTTCTGTTAGGCGCTCTAAGACGATCAGCGGCTTGTTCAAGCCGAGGTGATCCATCGGCGCAGGCCGTCGAGTTCGCTACCTTCGAATTCACCGACTGGTTCAACACCCGCCGCTTGCTCGAACCCATCGGCAACGCGCGTTCTGCCGCAGCCGAAGCGACCGGATTTCCTGAGGTCGAGGCGCTCACCCCGGCTCCCTGATCCAAGCCATACGGCCCCCAGGAAATACGGTGCGGTCCAGGCCTGTCTGGAGTCGTGGACGTGCCGCCCGTGCTTTATCGTGGCCGGAGCCCGACCGCATGAATACTCAGACGGCTCAACGGATTCCACCATACCGCCTTAAACCACGCTCGCCTCGTCCGCAGCTAATCCACTGCAGTCTGCCTCTTGTTTACTTTCTGCCGCCGGTTCCTAGTTTTGAAAATACAAGCAAACGGGTCCTGAGATTTTGAGAATTCGGACCTGTCTCAGTCTCTGATCTTTTCAAGAAAGAATCGAAAATTTCCCAAACAAAAACCCGAGCCGAGATATTGATTTTGCCTTCTTCGCGAACGATTCCATGCTAGTTCTTTGGGCACTGAAAGGGGGAAGCGCTGATGTTCGGTCTCGTCGGGATGAGGCGGGGAGGACCGCTATTGTCAGCGCTTCTACTCGGTGGCACAGTCCCCCTTGCGGCGGCCGTTCTCACAGCTGCAACCGGCACCGCGATGGCTTTCACCACCCTCGCTCTTTTGGGCATTGCCCTTTTCAATCTCGTCTTCTTTACAGCGCTTTTAACAGCCGGCGTGCACTTCCTTGGGCGGACTATCTTCCGCATACTTTACAGCTTACTATGCCTTTTTTTGAGTCTCTACCTATTCGCTTACACATACCACTTCCTACTCTACGGACAGCTCATAGGCGATCCGTCGATCAGCGCGCTTCTCGATACCAATCCGCAGGAGGCCCTTGAATTTCTAAACTGGGCGACGGACTGGCGTCGTGTGCTTCTGGCCCTCCTGGCGGCGGTTCTCGCCGCACTTGCGCTCGCCCTAACGACGCCACGCTCAGTCCCGAGGCCGTCGCGGCGAATTGGGCTCGCTGCGGTTGCGCTTGCCGGCCTGATGCTGCCGGTCGGCGCTTGGCATCGCGGCATCTCGTATTTCAATCCGGGCTTCTTCCTGCCGCGCTCGGTTACCAACAACCTGCTCTACCGCGCCGCGGCCGAGCGCATGCAGGCCGCCCTTGAGAAGAATAGTGTCGGCGATGTCACCCGACCAATAGAGCGGGCGGCGACCCACATCCTCATCATCGGGGAATCCACCACGCGCCGCCACATGTCCCTCTATGGTTACGAGCGTGACACGACACCCAACCTGCGTCGGCTCGCGCCGGAACTCTATGTCGCTGAGGACGTCTGTTCGTCCCGCGGCCAGACGGTTCCGGCACTGCAGGAATTGCTCACCTTCGCATCTCGCGAGGATCTTGCGCCGCTCTTCGAGAAACCGAGTCTGCTCCAGATCCTGAAGGCCGCCGGTTTCCGCACGTGGTGGCTTTCGAACCAGCAACTCTACGGCAGATGGGACAACTGGTCTGCGATCCTGTCGGGACCGGCTGACACACGTGTCTTCGTGAACCGCGTCGGCTGGGGCGCGGGCGTCAGCCTCGACGAACAGCTTCTCGCTCCCCTCACAATGGCCCTCGCCGACCCAGCGCCCCTGAAATTCGTAATTGTTCACCTACTCGGCGCGCACGCCGAATACAGCCTCCGATATGCGCCAGCGTTTGCACGCTTTACCAACGTGTCGCTTCCTTCTACGCCACGGCGCCTACAGGGAATCGAAATCGACCGCTACAACGCCTATGACAACGCCGTGCTCTACACGGATCATGTGGTCGCACAGATCATAGATGCCGCTCGCGAGACCGGCGAGAACGCAAGCGTCACCTTTCTCTCCGACCATGGCGAGGCGCTCGGCGAGGTCTCGGACTTCCACTCCCACATTGATGGCCCCGCCCCACGCCAAGTCTACGAGATTCCATTCACAATGTGGATCTCGCCGGCGCTGCGCAACCGCCTCGGCGCCAAGGTTGAGGACCTTCGGGAGAATCTAACGCGGCCCTACCAGACGGACAGCGTCATCAATACCCTTCTTGACCTGTACGGCATCGACCATGCCGGCCGCGTCGCCGAAAGGAGCCTGTTCGCGCCCGCGTTACGGATCCCGGTCCGATACTGTGACACCCTGCCTTGAGCATCAGATCGCTGCGCGGCATGAGCGCAATCTTGAGCCTCCCTCAGCATCGCGGACACAGGGAGATCATTTCGCGGTCCTCTCGGCGTGCTCGGGCGTAAGATCGCCGAGTGCCGAGTGGATGCGGTGCCGATCGTGTTAGCCCGCGATGTGAGCGGGCAGATCGCGCCGCGCTTCATCCCGGGTTACCCATCGTCGCTGATGGACGAACTCGACCTCGAGCGTGTGGAAGAAGCTCTCCTTCGGAGCGTTGTCGTGAGGCCCAAGCCGTGCGGCTCATGGACGGCTTCGCCCCCCATACCGGCGAGCTGTCTCCGGTAGGCCTCGGTTGCGTCCTGGCTGCCGCGATACAAGTGGCCGATGAGCCCGGCGGCCGGCCGCTGCCGCTTGACGGCCATCATCAATGCCGCCGCCCCTCAGCTCGGCGCGCATGTGATCGCGCATCGACCAGCCGACGATCTTGCGCGCGGCCAGTTCGAGGACGGCGGCCAGGTACCGCCAGCCCGTGTCGGTCGGCAGGTTGGCGATGTCGCTCCGCGATCCTTCGGTTCGGCAAACCAAGCCGTGTCGGGTCGCGCAGCCGAGAAATCCTGCTTGACGAGATTGGGCGCGATCGGGAGATCGTGACGGCTGTCGGTCGTACAGCGCCGGAACCGACGCCCCGCCAGGGCACGAATGTCTTGCCGGCGCATGTGACGCTCCACCCGCTCGCGGCGGACGAACCAGCCCTCAGCCCGGAGGGCCGCATGCACGCGTGCGGCACCTTGTCGTCGGTGGCAGGCGGCATGGACGCGCCGGACGTCGTCCAGGGGTTGGCGATCGGAGGCCGAGCGGGCGCTCTCAAGCCCTGAGCGCCATCCGTGGAAGCCGCTGGGCGAGACCCGGAGCACGCGGCACATGAGACGCACCGGCCGGGTCCGCGCATGCTGCTCCTTCAAGGCGAAGGTCACTTGGGCAGCTCCGCGAAGTTGCCGATGGCTTTTTTGATCCGTCGCGCTCCATGCGCGGGCGTTCGAGCCCCTGCCGCAGCCGGACGATGTCGGCAACCTGATTGGAAGGGGACGCCACTGGGCTTGGTAGCAAGGCACCCGTCAATCCAGCAGACTGCGGTCCAGATGAAGGCCCGTTCAGCGTGTCGTGCCATTTGCTCAGCATCGAGTGCTGGATCCCGAGCTCGGCCGCGACTTGCATCGGCGGCCGGCTGCTGCTCTCCAGCAAGGCGGTCGCCTCGCGTTTGGACTCGTGTGTGAACTCTCGTCTCGTCTTCGCCATTCGACACCTTCCCCGCTCAGCATGAGCGTATCAAAGGTGTCCGCGATGCCGAGGGAGGATCAACATACGGATCCCCGCGAATGACGGAGGTGACCTTAACCTCAGGTCGGTGAACCAGCAGCTCCAATCGCGACCTTAGGTAGCTCCACGCGCTTAGGTAGCAGCCGTGCGCGGAGTCCAAGGATAGGCTTCTCATAGAAGCGCCAGGAAATATGTGCGAGAGCAACGCTAATTGCAAAGCTGATTAAGGCACCAATGAACCAGCCCAAGATTGGATAGTTCGCAAGACCAATATAGCCTGGAATTGATCGGCTCGGTATGAAGTTATGAATGAGATAGAACCCGTAACTGATAACCCCAAAATATTCAAGCGGCGGCCACTCAAGTAACCGGACCGCTAAACTTTCTTGATTACAACGTATCCATGCAACAAGCAATGCTAGCGCAATGCTGACTGTGAAAGTTGAAAATCCGCCAATGGGATCGGGCACACGGGCGGCAAGCCAACTCGCGCTGTAAGTTGCGATGATGGTCATCGCGATGAGGAGCGGAAGTGGCCTGCGTAAGGGCGCGCGGTATCGCTCCGCGCGCATGAGAATGCCAGCCGCTCCTCCCAATGCGATCAGCGCGAAATTCCAAGGACTTGTCAGGTAGATATCCCGCGCTGACACGCCGTGATGTTGCATCAATAAGTGCCCTGCTGCGGCAACGACCACCACGCAAATACAGATGCGTGCATGCCAGACCGCCGGGCACAGCACGAAGGCGAGCGGGGCAAGCACATAGAACTGCTGTTCGACCGACAGCGTCCATAGGACTCCGAAAGGACTGCCTAAATTGGGACTGACGAACGCTGAGAAATAGTTCGACAAATAGACCGCGTGCCAAACAAAATCGAGGCCATTTCCCATAGGGTCATATAGCCTTCGTACAAGAAAGAGGAGAGCCAGCAATCCATAGTAGGCTGGAAAGATACGTAGCGCTCGCTTAGTGGCGAAGATGCGCAGTGCCGTGCCGACCCCGTAACGAGCGGCCTCCACATCAAGGCGCGCCCCATGCAACTCGCCAATGATGAGGAATCCTGAAATTACTAAGAAAGTCCATACCCCCAAGGGCGCGGCATAAAACTCAAGATTGCACTTGTGCGATAGGAATACGGCTATTACGCACAAAGCGCGTAGCCCGTTAAAGCCAAGTATTCTAAATTTAGTCGACTCTGCCATCTGCTCTTACAATCAAAATGCTTCCATCCACACTGAAAATCTCAGATGCCGTTACTAACCCTTGATTCGATCCGTATGGCAGAAAATGCCAACTTCGAAATTTATCAATATTTCCATGCTGTCAATAGAAATCTCTTCCCTGGGTTGATACAAAATACTTACAGATCGACAACGTGGCAATGACATGCCGGCCCGGATCTTGGAGCTCGAAATGGGATGACGAGGGCTTGCCGATCTTAGAGGAATGTCATTTTAGCTCATTCCTTGCAGATCAGATCGCGCTTAGGCAAATCGGGCGCATAGGCATGAACATAATCAACAAGCAAATCTGAAGGATTCCGCGTTTTGTCGATAGGCCAACCTGATCCGAGGGCAAGATTGACAAGCATCATCAGTGGCTTCGTGTGCTCGTGCGGAGTTGGCTTTCTGCCGATCTCGCGCCGATCTAAATAGAATATGATCCATTCCTTTGTCACTTCGACGCCATAGGTGTGAAAAGTCTCGCTCAAACTACCGCTTGGCACCTTAGTGGTAATTGCTTCGCCTCGATTTTCTTCGGGATTGATCTTATTCCAAACATGCAGAACAGAATTGAAGGCATCCGGAATGTGTCCATAATACTCTATGACATCGATCTCGACGCTCGGAGTCTTGTCGTCCTTCCGTGAATTGGATGCAAGCCAGAACGCCGGCCAAACTCCTGGACCGGGAGGCAACTTCATACGTGCCTCGAAGTAACCGTATGTCTGTGCGAAACCGGCCGTCGTCGGGTCAGCGGAAGACAGCAAACCCGACGTCCACTTGCCGTTCTCGTGCTTCCTGGCTCTAATAGTCAATATGCCATTTTTCACAAAGAACGGCACGTTCCTTTCGGGGTCTGAGTAAAAGTCTATAGGATCCAGAAACTTTGCGTCGCCGAAATCGCCATTCCAGGGGGTGTGTGCAGACCACCGCGCTCGTTCGTTGTTGGACTTAGATACGCTTAAATCATTAAAATCGTCACCCCAGACTTTTTTGTAACGGCAAATCTGCAGTGATCCGTCCCCTGCCTGAAGCTGATTACACGCTGCAAGGACAGAAACGACGCTCAGCACTGAGGCCGGGGACATCATCAGGATCGCTTTTCGGAAACGCGATTTCATTCGGGAGTTCCGCTAATTCTAAGTTGGCTCAGCGCATAGGTGCAGCGGCCGACGAAGGCTCTTTTCGAGGTTAATCTAGAGCACGGTCGCTTCTCCCTCTCACTCTCTCAACCGCCAGACGCCTCATCCATCTACGGACAATACCACGTTATCCGACAAATTTCCGGACGTCGTACCGAATGCCAAGCGGCCGTCACGACAAACCGGGCGGGCTGAGCGTGATGAGTCTGCTAGACATCGACCGGGAGACCTTCGTGCGGGTGGCGTTTTCAACGCGTGTCGAAGGTCGGTCTGCCGATGGCTCTCCCATGCAGGCAGTGCGAACATCCTTCACGACGCCGCCCATCGACAGGTATCGAGATCGCTTACCACCGCTTCGCCGCCTGAGGGACGACCCGTGCCGGGCGTGGGTTCGGAGGCCTCCCGGCACACCACAGCGTCCTGTTGGTGTTCATGGACGGATCACGCAGCCTTTGAGCCTACCGACTGCCCTTGCACGTCACAGCTCATACTACACAGGCCATCAGGACACGGACAGGTTCCGGCCACGCAGCATCACGCTGAGCCTCGTCTGCCGCAGGATCGAGAACAGCGAGCGCCCGCGACGCCGCGGCTAGATCGTCGATCTATCGACAGGCTTGGGATGAGGACGGCCTGGCCCGCTTGGCTCGCGTCCATCGCCGCCCAATCCGTGACCAGCACAGGACAACTACGCCCTTGCATCCACGCCCGCGCCCTCATCAGCCAAAACGAAGCGAAATGAGCACACGCTTAACCCCAAACTGGAAAGCTTCGGGCTGACCGTATCACGACAATTTATTCCTTATCCAGATCGTACATGTCCTATCAGACCTTCGACACCACGCCAAAATGCTCACGTCGATTATGTGCGGCTAACTTGGCGTTTTCATTTTGAATGATGCCTCTCAACGCCAGGTCAAATTCATCAAACACTCCTTCATTGGCGAGATTATGGTCCGCCTTATCAATCACGACAATGGGGCCTCCAATAATATCCTCGACCTTCTTCTTATCATGTCCCAAATTTCTATAAACCTCCAACATGCCTGGCTCGTTTTCGCTGAAAATGAAGGCAAGAGACGCGCCGCGTTTGCGGACATTATCGATCCGGCCACTTACAGTATCTTGAAAATTGACTTTCTGGAATATATTTTTTACGCTCCTTTTGGAAACTCGACCTGCAAGGCGCGATAGCTTCATCAATATGCTCAAAATTCTTTTGGGATCACGAAAGAGGCGAGACCATGATGCACGGCTCTTGGCTTGTGCTGCATAGCTCGCCAAGCCCCAATTCGGGTTACGCATCATAGTTTCAAGATCATACGAGGGATTCCAATCAAAGCAAAATAAGTTTACGAGAACTGCCGCTGAGATCCGCTCATCTCGACATATAGCGTGAAACGCGAGAAACGCTCCGCTACAAAATCCGACGACCATGACCGGATTTTGAGTTGACGCTTGCAAATGATCAATAACGGCTCTTACGTCATTGACAGCGTCCAGCGAGTACAAGGGCGATGAACCGTCCCTTCTTTCCACACTGTCTCCGATGCCGAGGAGATCAAATCGGAAGGACGATACGCCGGATTGCGCTAACTTGCGGGATAGGGCTACAATCTGCCGTCCTCTTCCCGAGTGTGGGTTACGACCTGAGCCAATAAACAAGATTATTGGAGTATCGGCCGCACTGTGTTCCGGCCGGCACAAGACGCCGAACATGCCATGACCGAATTGTCTCGGCCTTTCGCTCCAGCCCGGACCATTGATCTGGCTCGCCGGTGCGGGCGTTCGTCGCGTCTCCGTCGATAAACTCGCTTGGTGAATAACAAAATTCGTAACATGTTTAAATGCTTCGGTCGGCGTTTCCGAAAACATGTCACTGACAAGAAGATTGGCAAGTTCTGGAAACAAGTCTGTCGACACTTCACAGCCAAGATCCTTGTATCGCTGTGCGAGGCGTTTGGTGTCGCTGCCGATGATAAGTACTCTGGGAGCCGGCGCTCGTATATCAGCAAACAAATCAATTTTTGAAATATCAACAATCAGAGAACTGTGTAAACGAAAACTGCCAAGCAGCAATTCGTCAGCTTTCTGAGGGATTGGCGTACCATCCGGGAGATGATCGATCGTAGTCGCTCGTAATCTCATTTCTCGCAAATAAGCTCGACCGCTTGTAAAAGGCGCGAGAAGGGCAAGTCCGTCAACGTTGCAATTGGCTGCAACCAGAGCCGCGAGAGTCGCGCCTAGTCGAAGTCCAACCAGTACGATCTCCTTCGCTTCAGCTTCAGTGCGAAGAAACATGACTGCTTGAAAAATCGCGTTGGTAAAATTATCCAGGCGCCGGGGATCGATGTCGAGCGAATCGCCCTCTCCTGGGTAATCGAAACGCAGAACTGCACATCCAGCACCCGCGATCTGCGCTGCTAATTCTCGCCATGCTCGATGAGCTGAAAGTTGTTCGAATCCTAAAGTTCCGCACAAAATCACAGCGCGTTCGCTGACACCAGCACTGAACCAGCCAAAATTTCCATTAAATTCAACAGGATATTCAAGAATAGATGACTCGACATCTTTCATTGCTGCCGACATGAATTCAGCGCCCATCAAGTCAGGAGATTCCCATTGCGTGTCCATTAATTCCGGAGGCCTACAGTGTAAACTCCCGATCTACCGTCTGGACTCACTCCCAGTTGCAAACGGTCGCCGCGAAGCAGACGGCAGCGAGGTATTTGCGGGCGAACCAATCGCAACAGGCGGCGTTGCGACAGGTATCCGCACCCCTGTCCGGACGTCCGTTCGATGGTGGTACAGCCGCGACAGAGCACGGACGAGACGGACGTGATCTGCCCGGCAGCTCCGGACTTGGCTGATTGAGAGGATCAGCCAATACCAAGGAGGCCAGCATACGCCGAGGGCTGAAGTTGAACGCGCGGGCGGGGCCTCGTGCGCTGGAGCAGGATCGCGGGGCGCGCACCCATGTTTAACAAGTGCTCGCGGACGGCGTGCCTGGTGGAGCCGCGGTCGCCGACAACCCTCTTGGGCGCGCTTGGCGGCTGGTCGAGCAACGGACTGAACCGCCCCCGGGGTTTTCGGAGGCTCCAGCTCTTGGAAAGCTGGAGCCATGACGAAACACACTCCGCCTTTATACCTGAGGCTTGCGAGCGGGCAGTCCGGCTGGTTCGGGAGCACGAGGGTGAGTCCAGTTCGCAATGGGCTGCGATCCAATCGATCGCGGCCAAGATCGGTTGCTTGGGCGAGACGCTGCGCAATTCGGTGCGCCAGGCCGAACGCGGCCGGGGCGTCGGGGTCGGCTCGACCACGGACGAGTGCGAGCGGATCAAGGCTTTGGGGCGGGAAAACCGCGAACTCCGGCAGGCCAACGAGATCCGGAGGAAAGGATCGACGTATCCTGCGCAGGTGGAGCTCGACTGCCGGTTCCGGTCGTGATCACATTCATCAACGATCACCGCGCCCTGAACGTTGACGGGGCGATCTCGAGGGTCCTGCCGAACATCCCGTCAACGTACCGCGCCCAGACTGCGCGGCGGACCGATCCCGGCACGCTGCCGCCCGGGCCAAGCGTGCCGCGGCACTGATGGTCGAGGTCCGGCGCGTGCACGCAGTCAACTTCGGCGTCTACGGCGTCCGGACGGTCTGGCGGCGGCACGCTCGCGCGGGGATCCGGGTCGCACGCTGCACGGTGGCCCGGCTGATGCGGGCGTTGAGCTTGGCCGGCGTGGTGCGGAGAGCGCAGGGTCCGCACCACCGTTCCCGATTTTGTGCTACGAACCGTTTCCCGTGAAGATGACCGTAGAATATCTGTGCAAATTAAGCCTCCTCGATTTTGCGAGATGAATTTGATCGCGGCTTGCGGCAGACTGAGTCATGCAATTATAATCAGATTCTGAATTCGCAATTGACTCGCTGGACATTTGATATAGATCAACCGTGTCGATCTGCTCAGTCGACAAAGATGCAGGAATGGCCTCTGAGATGAAAATTGCGAGATATCTTAAATCTTATCTTATTAACGGGATTGTCGCATGGATCCGCCGCACTGCGAAATCAAGAGACTTGGCGTGCATCAAACTTCGACCGGAATTGAGCCAGGCGATCCATGTTGTTTTGATGATTGTCAAGAATGAGCAATCGCGGATACCGTTCTTTCTGCGATATTATAGAAACTTAGGATTTCAGCATTTTGTAGCAATCGACAACTGCTCTACCGATGGCACAAGGGAAATCTTATTACAGGAGCATGATGTATCGCTATTTGAAGCCAAAGGCGGATTCAAGAGCGCGAGATTTGGCATGGACTGGGTTAATCACATCGCGGCAAAATATTGCGCAAATAAATGGCTTCTACATGTTGACGCAGACGAATTTTTAGTCTTCGAAGGCTACAAGACTCGTAAAATTTTAGAGTTTACCAAGGACCTCGCAGCTCGCAATCAAATCAGCGTCCAGTGCGTCATGCTGGACATGTATAGTGACCGATTGCCCTCTGAGAATTTTTATAGGTCTGGGCAGGATCCATTGACAATCTGCAACAAGTTTGATGCCTCCGGATATCAAGTCACATACGATTCGGTTTCAAGAACCAGTTGGATCAAGGGTGGCGTGCGAAATAGATTATTTTTTGAGGAGATTTCTAGCTCTCCGGCGCTGAATAAGACGCCTTTGACATACTGGAAGAGCCATTATGCCTTCATTAAGTGCGCCCATGAACTTTGGCCGCCAAGGCTTAACAATGGCGACTCCATTGAAGGAGGACCACACCATGGAGCGCTGCTCCATTTTAAGTTCTTAAGTGATTTTGACTCGAAAATTTTGAACGAAATCACGAGCCAGCAGCATACCGCTGAGTACAGTCAATATATACTTGGAGCCAATCGAGCTTATGAGAAGGGTTTTGTATTCAGTGAAACTGTCGACTATAATGACTGGAATACACTTGTGCAAGTTGGACTCATCTCACAGATATACTCGAAAGAAAGTAGAGTAACGGTTTAGCAGCATCGCGTCGAATTATGATGATTATCCAATTAAGCCAACAAAGTTGCGATATTCTGCCGTATGAATGCGTGTAAAAACGCCACGATTGATCTTCGCTGCTGCGTCACCTTCACGCTCGAGCGCGACGATTGGCCGATACAACCCGAAGTCCCTCAATTTTTATTGCGCAAGGATCCTGTTCAAGGCCGGTCCCGCTCCAGCGAGGCAAGTCCACCAAAGCCCTTCCCAGGGTCTTTGTGGCCAGTATTCAGCCACAGGCGCAAGCCCGACGGAACGGGGATCATCGATCCCGCGGCGCCGCGTGGAGATCCCGGACCAAGGCCGTATGTTCAACGGCCTCAACACACAGCCCATGGTCGCCGATGTGTTCCACCTCGATGGCGCGACCTTGCTGACCATGATCACGCATCGGTAGCCCGACCGGCGCCGGAAGAGAGAGCGGAACGAAGGGAGGCCAAGTTGGCCTCTCGCCGCCTCCTCATCCCTGACCTCACGTCGACAGCGACAGAGGAGCGATGGCGTCGGCTGTGGCGACGCGCCACAAACGATATTGATGCTGTGATGATCTCCGCCTCATCAAGAACCGCTCGCACCTTTTCACGCAATCAGGAGCGGCGCGCACTGGCGACCAAGAGGTGCGACGAGATCGAAGGTCAAGACATAGGATAGATAAGGGCCTTCATGACATCACTGTATCCAGGCCCCGCCTTTAACCCACTGAGACGCATGTCAGCGAACACTTACTCGTGAATATTTTACACGTCATCTAAAAACTGCGACGAGAGATTTAATATTATATCCTGCAATTAGAAGGGCAAGCAAATATGCCATTGCACCGACAGAAACGACAACCGCAGTGGTGACATATATATTGACAAAGACACCGGCGATAGTTCCCCCTAATAGACCAACCGCACAATACATCGCGGCTCCGGCCATCAATGGTATTGCGCATTGTCGCAGCTGTGTAAACGGACTCAGCCCAATCATCGATTTTAAGCAATACATCGTTATTATCATCAATATAAATGAACACAGCAGCCGTGATAATATGACTCCCTCGGCACCGAACTGCCAGGCGCCGATCGCAATCACTGGCAATTTCAGCATAAATTCGACGAAAGACAGATTGAATAAAATCTTTGTCTTTCCAAGTGCAGCAGCAAGCGCTGGAAATGGCTGAGTCAATAAGTAAAAAATGGGCTCAATCGCGATTATCTGCAAGAACGGCACCACGGAGAGCCATTTTTCTCCGAGAAGTGCTCGAACTAGGGGGTCTGCTGCAACGCTAAGGCCAAAAAATATGGGGACCCCGACCATCGAAACTGCTCGCAAGCATCGTTCGTATTGTTGAGTGAGTATCGGTCGATTGCCAGTCGATTTTGCGAACGTTGACATCATCGGTGTTACTGTTGGCAAGATCAGACTCTGCGCCGGCAGCGCCGCGATGTCATTGGCCATAGTATATCTGCCAAACTGCGCGTGATCTACAAATTTACCTAGCAATAGTCTATCATACTGCCAATTGAATGCGGCAAATGCCTTCGATAGGCTCAGCCAGCCGGAGAATGAAAGAAAATATTTGTACTGCAGAAAAGTTAATCTTGGCCAGCACGGGGCGATAATATATGACAGGCTTGAGGATGCCGCTGGAGCTACAACAGTATTTACGACAATCGACCAAACTCCCGCGCCCATATATGCGCAGGTGATGGCAGCTATGCTACCTATAGCTTTCCCAAACGTTTCGATAACGAATGTCGGTCTAAAATCCAAATTCTTTACCGTTAAAGCGATGCCAGGACTTGTCATGCCTCGCGCGACCGAACACAAACTTAGTGCTAATACTAAATCATGCAATTGAGGCATTCCGTAGATTGCGGCGAACGGCACGGACAGCGCAGCAGTTACAGACGCTATCAAAAAACTTCTTGCTAGATTAATTGTAAAGGCAGTGTCTAGATGTGATTTAGAAATGTTAGGCATGCAAATGAGGGCAGCACCAACTGGGAAATCGGTAATCATATCGATTATCGATATCAACGTCATCGCAATCGCAACGATGCCGAATTCACTGGGTCCGAGCGTTCTTGCGAGAACAAGTAACGTGATAAAATCGATTCCCTTTCCAATTATCTTTGAAGAAATTGTTAACAGGGCACCGTTAAGCGCTCGTTTGGAACTCATTAGAAACATCCCGGCAGAAACATCGAATTTCTCACGAATCCATCCGCAAATTTACCGATAGACGAAGAATGCTTTCAAGATCATGACTCGTGGACGAAATAGCCATATCATAGACACGTTTTGCTTAAACACTCAAATTTCCAAGATCGAGTTTATGTGATGCGGCTTGCTGACTGATCCCGGCTACTCAGCGCGAAAACCATCCAGGCGAGTTTAGGGCTGTGCCTCGTTGCCAGCAGGCTGCCCAATGAGCCCGAGCCGCAGGGGGGCTTTTAGCGTAGGCGGTAAGTTTTTCAATTGCGAGTACGTTTCGGGTTGAGCACTGCTGAGTGCTCGGCGGCATTGAACATCGCCTATCCGAGCTCAACCGTCAGGAAATTATAGATCTGGTGGAGCCACCGCTTCCTCCGTGAACCGATCTAGAGCGCCTAACGGAACCGTTTGCGCGAGTTGAGTATCATGAGGCTTCCAGCGAGGCTGGTGAAGGCTTTGTCGATATCGGCGCGTCGCTCGTAGTGGATTGGCAGGAGGCGGTAGCGGTTGAACCACGCGTGGATGCCCTCATCCTGAGCTTGTCGAAGGATCGACGACCCAGCGGTGACGCCCGTGCCGCTCGCTGCTCTCGGTGCCTTGCGGGCGATACCCGGTACGATCCCGCGGGCCCTGCACATCTGGCGCCTCGCCCTGGCATTTGACCTTCGGCGCGCAGTTTTCCGGGCCGTCGGCGCGGTCGCCAGCGCCGTCCGCTCCGTAGGGGCGGGATGGCGTCGAGCGTCGGGGCCTGCATCGGGCTGTCGTGCCGATTGACCCCGCTCAGGCAGAAGCCGAGCGGCGTCCCGCGCGCATCAGTGACGAAGTGTCGCTTCGTGTCCGGCCTGCCCCGGTCCGTCCGCTTCGGGCCGGTGGCAGAGCCCCTTTCCCGCAGGGACCGACGCAGTGTCCGAACTCACCCGGATCCAGTCGATCTCACTCGCCGCGTGCAGGCTCTCCAGCATGACCTGGATGCAGGCGCGCCCAGACGCTCGCCCCCTGCCTGTCACGCAGGCGCCGCCAGCGACTCATCCCGCAGCCGCAGCCCATCGCGGCGGGCAGCATTCCCCAGTGCAGACCTGAGCGCAGCACAAACAGAAGGCCGATCAGCGCCGCCCGGTTCGCGACCGGACGGCGTCCGCCCTTGAGACGGGGCCGGGGTGGTGGAAGGAGCGGGGCACTCAAGGTCCAGAGATCATCGGGCAGAAGCGGGCGTGTCACATCCACCAACGCCTGCCAAACGATCCGTGCCCGATCTGTTGAGCGCTCTCAGTCGGCATCGCGCGCAGCGACGCCGGCGCGTCAGGGCGGCGACTTTGCTTCATGCCGTCACGAGAGCCAAACAGCGTATGCAGCACTGTTTAAGCTCGTGTCGACTATGATCGTGCGGGTCTGTCACAGAGCTGATTTGTAGACCTCAATCGTTTCGGCGCAAACACGCGAGATGGTTAAATATTGTATCTGGTTCTGGCTTTGGATTTTCCAGAACGCCAGTTGTTGCGGATCGTCCAGTAACCGCAACATCTCACGTGCAAGGGCGTCTGGCCTTCGCGCGGGCACAAGAATACCGGCCTTTCCATCGTTCAACAGCTGCGGAATTCCATCGACGTCGGTCGCGATCACTGCACAACCCGCCTCTCTTGCTTCGGAGATCACGAGCGGTGCAGGGTCCGCATGGGAGGGCAGAACGAAGATATCCGCCGCGGCCAAATAGGAAACTGGCTGCTGGATTGTCCCAAGGAACTCGACCGAATTTGCGCTGGACAGATCGGAAACATATTTAGTGTATGTGTCGATCATAGGGCCGCCCCCGACAATATATAATTTGCAATTCGGCCTGGATCGATAGACAATTTCGAAGGCATCGAATAGATCAATCAAGCCTTTTCTAGGATGAAGTCCTCCTACGAACATGACATTGGGCTTTGAAAGAGAGACTTGCTTGCGATCCACACTTTTCAATCGGGCGGAACCAATTGTGCCGTTCAGCACGACCGCAAGCTTCTTTTCCTTAATGCCTCGCCTAGACATCGACTTTTTCACGGCCTCGCTAACTGCGATGACCTTCTTGCCAAGCCCCATCAAGATGGAGCTTCGTTCGAACTCGTTGTGTACAGTTGTAATTAAAGGAATGCCAAGCATCATGCAGGATGGCCACGCCAGGACTGCACTGGTCATCATATGCGCATGCACAATATCGGGGCGATCCTTTCGCAACAACCGATAAAACGCCAGCATCTCAGATGGAACGAGATGTATCTTTCGCCGATGAGCGAGGTATCTCGTTCCAACTTTGTTGTCCTGCAGCAAATCGTCAAAGTCACCGCCGGCGCTAGCGATGAGAACAGCATGATCTAGTCGCGCCTGCTCGCATGCCAGGTCGACCGCAGCATGGACATGCCCATTTGATTTCTTTGTATGGTTAAGAATATGGATGATTTTCATCGGAACTGACTTTAAGCTCCTCAGCAGATAGTTTGTAGCAAATGGGAAAATTCAGTCCGCCATCTTAGTCGACTCATTCAGCGGCTATTAGGTTAACAAACGGCCTTTCGACGAAGTTGGATGGCGGTACAGATAAGACAGCTGGACCAACGCTTGATTTACCCACGTCCATTAATATTGTTCTCGGCAATTGCCAACCCGTCACAACGATCGGCCGATGAGTTTTTAATGGGCCGCGAGGAATGAATTGGCTTAGAACTGAGATCGATCAACTACATGATCGGTTCGATCCAACAACAAAACAACACCGATCAGCATTTATTAAGGCGACTCGCCAGTTTAAGTATTGACCGTTCGCAAAACTTCAATTGCATATGACGCGAATTGAGCAGATTATCCGACTCTCACTCGCGCATACGCGAGTTTTTATGCTCTCGTCTTATCAAGGAAACTTATAAATTCATCGTTCCAAAATTCATTTCCTGAAAATTGCTTGCTATAGGCTAAGATGGCGGGGATTGATATTTGAACGTTCATTAGCTCTTGCTCAGCCCGATCATTTAAGGGTCCGTCAGAAGGCCGGTTCGTCGAAGGAGGCTGTTGAGCCGGTTATCTTGTGCTTGCTAACGAGGTTTCGCGCCTTGCTGTGGTAACGCTTCGCAAGCCGCCTCAACGCGCAAGAGGCGCAGTGCCTCGGCATGCGCCCAGGCCATGCCGAATGGCGGAGACCAGCCAGCTGCGGCAATCTTGTTCGCGGGGAAGCGCATACGCCACAGCGGGTTGCGCAATGGCAGGCGGCGGAAACGCGCAAAGTCGCGAACCCAATCGACCGCAGGCGGCACGGGCGGTACCTTAAAGCGTAAGTCGCCGGTCGCATCATACGCCTTAAGCATAAAATCGGCGTGCGTCGGCGTCGCGAAATGGTCCTCGCCTACATTGAAGGTCTCGAAGCTCCCGGCAGGGCCAACGCCGGAGAGCCCCCGCTCCATCGCCCACAGGATCGCATCTGAGACGTCGCCCACGTAGACGTGGTGCGCGTGACGGTGGGCCGCAATGACGCGTTTCGAACGGGGCCAATCACGGATTTCAATGAGTTCTGGGAGACCCACGACTACCGTCGGGCGCAGCGCCACGTAGCGGGTCAGACGTGCCTCGGCGGCCAACGCAAGCTCGCCAGCGAGTTTCGTGCGGCCGTAGGCTCGGGTCTGGTCGATGGCCCAGTACTCGTTGGGCACGTCTCGATCGGCAGTCAGCACGGGGGCGTCCTCAGACATGATGCGACCGCGGCCACTGCCATAAACGGCGACTGAGCTGGTGTAGACGAAGGTGCGCACCTGAGCCCGCTCGCCCGCTGCGGCGAGCAGCCGAGTCGCCTCGACATTGGCCTGCGGCATGCGAGCAGGGTCGTGCATCTCGGCAGCAATGTGGAGGATTGCATCACAGCCCTCGACCAGAGCATCGTAGCCATCTTGGCGCAAAAGGTCGAAATGCCGCCATTCGAGCCCCGGCGCACGTGAGTCTAAGGGTAGGGACTTGGACGTCGTCGCTCGCACCCGGTAACCCCGCGCAGCGAGGTCGGCTAATACAACTCGGCCGATGCGCCCGGTGGCACCGGTGAGCAAGACCCGTATTGGGTTCTGTTCGCCGGCCGGCGAAGTGCAAATGGCGGGCGGGCGGGCAGACCGGACACGGGCCTTGAGGCCGTCGGCCAAGCGCAGAGAGGTTGCCACGATCATCTGCGTTGGATTGGCGTGGCCGGCCGTGGGAAAGGTCGAGGAGCCGGCGACGTAGAGCCCGTCGACCCCGTGGACCTGATGATCTGCGTCCACCACGCCCATGGTCGGATCGTCCGCCATCCGCGTTGCCCCGGTCGGGTGGCCGACGTCGGTGATCGAGTCCGGGAAAGGTGCTTGGTGCCGCACCCAAGGTTCGAGTTCAGGAACCGGAAGTCCCATCGCCGCGAAGCTGTCGCGGGCGACTTCGGCCATGCGGCGCATGGAACGCTCTTCGTCCGGATGTACACGCCAGTCGATGCGGGGCAGCCGCGAGCCGAAACGGTCGCGCCGGTCCGACAAAGTAATCCGGCTATCAGGATCCGGCCGTTGCTCGCACATCGCGTCAAGCGTCAGGGACGAGAGCTTGCGGGGAAAGCCGTTTGCCTGAACGAAATACTGATGTAAACCACGCACCAGCAGGCCTGGACTGGCCGCTAGCACGCCGACGTCTTCGCTCAACTTGGCGCGTCCCGAGGCGATGCGCTTAAGCGCCTCAAGGGGGTCGCCCGGTGCGACTTCCTCTCCGAGCCAGGCCGCGACGTTGAGCAATCCTTCCTCGCGCTGCAATTGCGGGCTCAACCGCAGGCCGGCCCGGAACAGGTTGCCGCGCACGGTGAAGCGCCCGAAGCGGCGCTCAACCTCTCTCGAGCTCTCGACCGGGAAGGACGCGATTGAGCCGCGGGGATGGTCCATGAGATAGCGGCCGACGAGGTCGCGGTCGTTGCCCAGGCCGCCTTTGACCACGCTATCTGATGAGAGGAGCAGGCGTGGGTTTTCGATGCCACCCGCACACAACACAACGGTGCGGGCCGGTATCGTGAACCGTTGTCCGTCAGGCGCGGCAACAATAACCGAGGAAACGGCCTTACCGGATTCGACCGGATCGATCCGGATCACGGTGGCGTTTGTCAGCAACGTGAAGTTGGGGCCAAGCCGATCGTCAATACGCGGTCCAAACCGCATGTACTCGAACCGGTAGGCATGCTCGCCGTCGCGACTGAATTGCCAAAAAAACGGCAGCAATAGCCGTGGGTCGGGTGCGGCCGGCGCTTGGCGATTGGCAAGCCTCCAGAAGCGGTCGTCACTGAAGCCCTCGCCGGAGACCAGCCCGAGGTATTCGGCGCTGCGCTCAAGAAAAGGAACGAGGATTTCGCGCCTGAAGGGCCAGCCGGAAGCTGGCACCCAAGGGCGGTGCTCGAAGTCGATTTCGTCGAAGGCGGCGCAGCGGCCGCCCCAAGTGTGCGAACTACCGCCGATAATTCGATTGCGTACGTGCCACTGGTCATCGACTGAGAGGCGTGCGCGTCCGATGTTCTCGACTTCGTCGAGCGCGTCTGCATCGGACTGCCGCTCGTGACTGCCGCTCTCCAGCATCGTCACACGCAGGCCGCTCCGTGTGAGTTCACGGGCGATGGTGCTACCGGCAGGACCAGAGCCCACGATGCACACGTCGCTGCCTTCGACAGCTGCGGTCGCTTGGCCGCCGGCGGTGCGCAGATCGATGATCCTCATCATGCCTCCGTTTCAGATCAAAATCGCTTAAGGCAGATCGGGCCGGTTTGAACACATATATCGTAAGCTTTGCCATAAACCCAATTGGTACGGTTAAGTTTATATGATATTATTCCTCAGTCTGTCTATTCGGCAGCGGTGCCTGATCGAGCTTGGTCGAACGGCAGCGGATGCTCGACTGGCCGATGCCGAGCGCGGCGCAGCCGCGCCACTCCCTGACCCCGTGTGCCTCCTGAACCTGGCGCAGAAGCTCGCGTCGCCGAGCAGGCGTCAGATCTCTTTTGCGAGCACATCCGGCAGGCCATCTTTGTCGCGGCTGAGATCGGCTACGCGCTGCTTGAACCTGTGGTTCTCGTCCTCGCGCTGCTCCAGCCGCCGTAGCTCGCCTGTGACCAATCCACCACAGAGATCCTTCGCGCGGTGGAATCTCTGCTCGGTAATGCCCATCCCGGCAGTGCCTCCGCGGCCGGTGTCCCGGTCTCGGCCTGCTTCGCCGCGAACGCGATCTGCTCTTCGCTGAACCTGCACTTCTTTATGGCTCCGCTCCTCCCTTCAAGATCTTACAAAGCCGGCACACTCGCGCTCAAGACGGGTCAAAACAATGGGGGACGTTGCGTGGCAGCGTGATGAGCACCTTCGAGCGCACATGCTCAGGGACTTTCCCGGGACCGTTCCGCTCAGGCCCCTGTGTGCTCACATGATCAACTCAGCGGCGTGCCCACCAAGTCGTTACTCGACAAGCGTATCTCAGGGGATGCCCGATCACGTCGATCGAACCTCGAATAGGGCTCACGTTGTTTCGGCGAACAAAAAATATAGATCTTCTGCAAAACTCAAAATGCACCCCATCTAAGATATAATTCTCTTCGCCCGGCGAATTATTGAGCGCAGATAGGGATAAGCCATAGGATTGATGCGGGCATTGATTATCGATCGCGCCATTTTGTTCGGCAATGTCCAAAGGCTTGTGATGAACAGTAGGATTGGTATGAACTGAATAGGACTGACCTCTTGCTTCGCCCGCTTCAAAATTCCCGTAACTTGGCTGAATGAGATTGATTTTTGATCCAACACATCGGCCATGAATTCTCTTTGAAGAGTATAAAGATAGCGAGAATGTATTTCAGTCTCCGATCCGTCTAGATTGTGATGGTTCAACAAGCTTGCGAGGTGCCTCAATCTTTTCTCAAAGACATGAGCATCACGTCTTAACCGCTGGGCATTCACTGAACCAGCGCCAGAGAGATTGGTACCATGCAATCGATACTGCCCAAGAGCCGTGTTGATTGAAATGACTTGCCCCCTGTAAGGCGCCAGCAAATAGGCGACCCCATCGATACCGAAATCGTAACTGATATCACCAAGCCCTTCATACAACGACCTCCTCCAAATATTCCCGGAGGTTGGCGGTATGACATAATAACCCCTGCGCTGAATGTCGCGTCTGAATTGATCACTTCCTTCAGAGTCATTCAAGGATGGGAAAGATAGCCCGATGATTTTTCCGTCAGGCCCTATTGGATCGAGAGCAAATTGAACTTTAGAAACTTCATCCGTCAAATACTGAGATATGCTTGAAACAGCGTGAGGATACAGCACATCATCCGCATCAAGAAACATCAGAAATTCGCCAGATGACTTTGAGACTCCGTACAGACAGGCCGGTATTGAGCCACGATTTTCTGTTCGAAAGGAGTTCAATTTATTGCCGTAGGAGCTGATAACCTCCCACGAATTGTCGATTGAACCATCATCTACGACTATGATTTCGAAACTCACGCCGTTTTGAGCCAGCGCGCTGTTTATTGCGGTCGCTACATATTTTCCATAATTAAAACAGGTAATTATGATGCTGATTTTTGGCTGGGTATCCATCCTTAGGCCTCTGGAATGCTGCTTATGAGAGGATGAAAAATTGGCTGGAGATGATCGTCGATATAATTATCACTTTGTTAACAAGCCATAATGAATTGCCCATCTCATTCTTGATTCAAAATTCTGCGGAAGCGTTGCCAGTCGACCTGACACGGTCATGAAGTGTGCGTATCGACATCCGCCTTCCAGAACCTTCTGTGCAGGAATGTGGCCTGGAACGGTTTGCCTGCGCGAGTGACAAGGACCATTGTCCCAGCATGGTCGGTTCGACGCATGAAGCTCCGCCCGGTCGAGACGAGCACTCATTGCTTGCAGCAGAGCTCGGATGGTTGACCGTGGGCGTGCATTCCAAACGCGCGAGGGGACGATATTCGTCATATTGCCGATCCGGGCCGGAACGATGTCGTCGATGAGGCGTGGCTGCACGTCGCCATCGTCGCGCTGGAAAGTTCCCATAACCCGGCGTCCACGCCGTTCCCTTGAGTGCTTGGTCTCGGAAGTGGGGTGACGGATCGAGCCCGAAGCGCTCGGTTTCTCGTCGAGGTCCGAACGATAAGCTCTTAGGTTGTGAGGCCAAGCAGAGTCTCGAGCGGACGGACGTGGTCGTAGGCGTCGACGAACACCTGAAAGCGGTCCCGGAGTTGTTCGTGCGTGTCGTTGCGGGAGCGCTTGACCGCCGCGTCCTCGATGGTGCGGCTCATTCACTCGACCCGACCGGTGGTCCACGGATGGTTGGACTGAGTCAAGCGCCGCTCGATGCCGTGGTCGTGGCAGATGCGATCGAGCATAAGCCGGCCGTACCAGACGATCGGACTTGAGCGATTGCCCGCGGCAGGGCGGAATTGCACTCCGTTGTCGGTCAGGGTTCGCTTGAGCGTCCAGCTTGGCGAGAGCCGGCTTCGAAGTGCCGTCGATGGCCACGAACAGGCGGACTTTGCCTTGCTCAATCCAGGCCTTTTCGATGTCGATGTGGACGCAGCCAATGCCAACATCGGCCAAGCGCTCATTCCGGCGCTTGGCGCCTTCCATCTTCGGCAGGCGGCTGATGCCGTGCCGGGTCCCGGGCCGCGGCGGAGTGACGAGCGGGCCAGATGCGGGAACGTGGGCTTCAGACCGTAGAGGCCGTCGTCCGGCGGCGGCAGTGTGTGGCGCCGGGCGCCGACGATAACCGCCACCTCCGCTGGAGCGAGGACGGGCGAGCGCGGCTTCTTCGGCCCCATGGCAGCGTCTGCCGTCGACCGCCGTGCGCCTTGTCTGGATCGACTTCGGGCCATGTGTCACCTGAAAGCCCCAGCGCCTTATATTCGGTTGCCATCTGCACTGCTGACCCGAGCCAGATCGCAGCTTTTGCGCTAAGCCTAACCGTGGGGCGGGCTTGATCGGATACCAGCGTAACGCCGTACCTTGGCCGTTCTCGTCTCGGGAATCCGGATTGAAAGAGACCGCAAGGGCTTGTTTATCGTGACACTGCGTCCACAAGCGGGTTGCCTGAAGTTCCGCTCCGTCGGAATGGTCTCCGCGCTCGCGCTCTTGGCAGCGACACCGTCCGCTGCGGAGACCTTAGAGAGCGCGCTCGCGAAGGCCTACCAGGGGAATCCGACGCTCAACGCGAGCCGTGCGGGCGTTCGGGCGACCGATGAGAACGTGGCGATCGCGCAATCCGGATACCGGCCTCAGGTCAACGTCGGTGCGTCCATCGGTGTCCAGTACCTCCAGACCCGCAGCGCGAGCGCTCTCACGGCCGCGAGTTCGACCGGCACGGGCGCGACAGCGACGGGTGCCGGCAGCGCTCTGGGTACGAGTGCGAGCACCGGCGCGGGTCTCGGTACGTCGACGGGTATCGGAACCACCTCGGGCACGACCGGCACGGGGACGGCCGGCTCGTTCACCACGGGCGGCACCGGTCAGACGGCCTCCGCCGTCGGGGGTTCTGTCGGAGGCTCGACCGACATCGCGACGCAGACGATCGGATCGAGCCGGACGATCCGGACGACCTATCTGCCGAGCAGCGCGAATCTGACGGTCTCGCAGACCATCTTCAACGGATTCCAGACCGACAACCTGACCCGGCGCGCCGAATCGACCGTCTACAGCCAGCGCGAGACGCTCCGCTATACGGAGCTCACGGTCCTCTACAACGCCGTCCAGGCGTACATGAACGTGCTCAGCAACACCGCGACGCTGGAGCTGAACCGCAACAACGTCGAGGTGCTGGAAGAGCAGCTCCGGCAGACGCGCGACCGGTTCAACGTCGGCGAGGTGACCCGGACCGACGTGGCCCAGGCGGAGGCGCGCCTCGCCGGTGCCCGCTCGCAGGTCAGCGCGGCCGAATCAGCCCTGCGCACCAGCATCGGCATCTATCGGCAGAATATCGGCGTCGAGCCGCGCCAGCTCGCGCCGGGCCGGCCGCTGGATCGGTTCGTGCCGGGGAGCCTCGACGCGGCCATCGCCGTCGGCCTGCGCGAGCATCCGCAGATCGTGTCGGCCATCCACGCCGTCGATGCCGCCGAATCGCAGGTCAAGGTGCTGGAAGGCCAGCTCGCCCCGAGCCTCAGCCTTCAGGGCTCGCTCAGCCAGCTCTACGATCAGAACGGCCCGAACACGAGCTTCTTCGTCGGCTTCGTCGGCGGCCGGCTCAACATCCCGATCTACGAGGGCGGCCAGACCTACGCGCAGATCCGCCAGGCCAAGGAGACGGTCGGCCAGACGCGGATCCAGGTCGATCAGGTCCGCGATCAGGTCCGGGCGCAGATCGTCGATTTCTGGGGCCGGCTGGAGGCCGCGAAGGCGCAGGTCATCGCCGCCCAGGCTCAGGTCCAGGCCAACGAGGTGGCGCTGAACGGCGTGCGCGAGGAGGCCCGCGTCGGCCAGCGCACCACCCTCGACGTCCTGAACGCACAGCAGGAATTGCTGAACTCGCGGGTGAACCTGATCCTCGCCCAGCGCGACCGGGTGATCTTCTCCTACGGGGTGGTGCAGGCGATCGGACAGCTGACGGCGCGCTTCACGGCACTGCCGGTGGAATACTACAGCGCGAAGGTCCACTACGATCAGGTCAAGGACCTGTGGTTCGGCCTGCGCACGCCGGACGGACGCTGAGGTCTTTTCCACGGTGAGTGTGGTGCGGGCGCGCTTGCCGCAACGAAACGGCATGAAATACTGATCGAACACCGACCCGCCCGGGTCGCATTCCAGTCTCCCATGCCCGAGTGCGCCTGCCGATGAGTGCAGCAAGCCCCAAGATCCAGGATTCGAATTTCCAGGACAAGGCTGCCGACAAGGCGCACGAGCCTTCGATGGAAGAGATCCTCGCGTCGATCCGGCGGATCATCGCCGACGATCAGGCGACGAAGCCGACCGAGACGGCCACGCCCGAGCCGGAGGATGTGCTGGACCTCGCCGAGGCCGCCGAGCCCGTGGTGCGGCCGCGCGTCGTCGCGCCGGAGCCCGAGCCCCTCGATTTCGACGCCATCGATTTCGACGATCCGGAGCCCGTCGCGCGGGAGCCGGAGCTGGTGCCGGAACCGCCTGCACCGCCAAGCAAGCCCCCGGAGCCTGCCTTCCAGGCTACGCGGCCGGAGCCTGCCTTCCAGGCCCCGCAGCCGGAGCCCGAGGCCCTCGTCTCGCCGGCGACCGATGCCAGCGTCAGCGGTGCGTTCAACCTGCTGGCTCATACGGTGCTGACCCAGAACGCACGCACGCTCGAGGATCTCGTCAAGGAGATGCTTCGGCCCATGCTGAAGTCCTGGCTCGACGACAATCTGCCGGCCGTGGTGGAGCGTCTCGTGCGCGCCGAGATCGAGCGGGTCTCGCGCGGCCGGTGAGCCGCTGCGCCTGGGTCCGAGCACCGGGCCCTGCCCACCGCGTGTTGACGGGAGCGGCGTGACGGTCGAAAGCGGGGCCGACCCCGTTTGGACAAGCGCCGGCCCGTACCCGCGATGATGGACAAGACCTTCGAGCCCGCCTCCGTCGAGGCGCGGATTTCTGCCGCCTGGACTGAGGCGGACGCGTTTCGCGGCGGACGGCCCGAGCGCGCCGGAGCAAGCCCCTACTGCATCGTGATCCCGCCGCCGAACGTGACGGGCTCGCTGCACATGGGCCACGCCCTCAACAACACCCTGCAGGACATCCTCTGCCGCTTCGAGCGCATGCGCGGCAAGGACGTGCTCTGGCAGCCGGGGACGGACCATGCCGGCATCGCCACCCAGATGGTGGTCGAGCGGCGGATGATGGAGCGCCAGGAGCCAGGCCGCCGCGAGATCGGCCGGGCCGCCTTCGTCGAGAAGGTCTGGGCCTGGAAGGCGGAATCGGGCGGCGCCATCGTCAACCAGCTGAAACGGCTCGGCGCCTCGTGCGACTGGTCCCGCGAACGCTTCACCATGGACGAAGGGCTGAGCCGCGCCGTGCTCAAGACCTTCGTCGACCTGCACCGTCAGGGCCTGATCTACCGCGACAAGCGGCTGGTGAACTGGGATCCGAAGTTCCAGACCGCGATCTCGGACCTGGAGGTCCAGCAGATCGAGACCAAGGGCCACCTCTGGCATTTCGACTACCCGGTGGTGGACGAGGCCGGCGCCGAGACCGGCGCGGTCATCACAGTGGCGACCACCCGCCCCGAGACGATGCTGGGCGATAACGCCGTCGCGGTCCATCCGGAAGACGAACGCTACACGGCACTGGTCGGCAAGCGCGTGCGCCTGCCCCTGGTCGGCCGGCTGATCCCGATCGTGGCCGACGAGTACTCCGACCCCGAGAAGGGCACCGGCGCGGTGAAGATCACCCCGGCACACGACTTCAACGACTTCGACGTCGGCCGCCGCCACGGCCTCGGCCTGATCAACGTGCTCGACCCCGAAGGTCAGATGCTCCTCGACGGCAACGCGGCGTTCCTGGCCGACGCCGCCCCCGAGCCCGAGGCGCTGGCGCTTCACGGCCTCGACCGGGCGCACGCGCGCAGGAAGGTCGTCGAGCTGATGGAGGCGCGCGGGCGCCTGCGCACGATCGAGCCGAACACGCACGCGGTCCCGCACGGCGACCGCTCGGGCGTGGTCATCGAGCCCTACCTGACCGACCAGTGGTATGTGAACGTCAAGCCGCTGGCCGAACGCGCCCTCCAGGCGGTGCGCGACGGACAGACCAGATTCGTCCCCGAAAACTACGAGAAGATCTTCTTCCAGTGGCTCACCAACATCGAGCCGTGGTGTATCTCGCGCCAGCTCTGGTGGGGCCACCAGATCCCGGTCTGGTACGACGCGGAAGGCGGCGTCTTCGTCGCCGAGAGCGAGGCCGAGGCCCTGGCCCAGGCCGAGGCGAAAGTCGGCCGGCCGGTCGCCCTCACCCGCGACGAGGACGTCCTCGACACGTGGTTCTCCTCGGCGCTCTGGCCGTTCTCGACCCTCGGCTGGCCGGATGCCACGCCGGCCTTCGCCCGCTTCTACCCGACCAACACCCTGGTGACCGGCAAGGACATCCTGTTCTTCTGGGTGGCCCGGATGATGATGATGGGCTTGCACCTCACCGACCGGGCTCCCTTCGACACGGTCTACCTGCACACGCTGGTGCGGGACGCGTCGGGTGCGAAGATGTCGAAGTCGAAGGGCAACGTCGTCGATCCGCTGGAGCTGATCGATCAGGTCGGGGCCGACGCCCTGCGCTTCACCCTCTGCGCGCTGGCCGTTCAGGGCCGCGACATCAAGTTGTCCACCGACCGGGTCCAGGGCTACCGCAACTTCGCGACCAAGCTCTGGAACGCCGCCCGCTTCGCCGAGCTGAACGGCTGCCGCCTGGATCCGGCGTTCGACCCGCGTTCCGCGACCGGTGCGATCAACCGCTGGGCGCTGACCGAGGCGGCCCGCGCGGTGGCGGAGGTGACGGCGGCGCTGGAGGCGTTCCGCTTCAACGATGCGGCGGGCGCCGCCTACCGCTTCGTCTGGAACATTTTCTGTGACTGGTATCTCGAACTCGCCAAGCCGGTGCTGCAGGGCGAGAGCGTCGATCCGGCAGTCCGGGCGGAGACGCAGGCCAGCGTCGCGTTCCTGATCGATCAGGTCGCCAAGCTCCTGCACCCGTTCATGCCCTTCCTCACCGAGGAACTGTGGGCGATCAAGGGCGCAGCCCTGCCGGAGCGCGGGCTCCTGACCCTGGCGCCCTGGCCGGACCTGGCCGGACTCGCCGACGCGACCGCTGAGGCCGAGGTCGGCTTCGTGGTCGATCTCGTCAGCCAGATCCGCTCGGCGCGCTCCGAGACCAATGTCCCGGCCGCCGCGCAGATCCCGCTGGTGATGGTCGGTGCGGTTCCGGAGGTCCGGGCACGAGTGGAGGCGTGGCGGGACACGCTGCTGCGCCTCGCCCGGCTGTCGGACATCACCTTCGCGGAGGGGCCGCCCAGGAACTCGGTCCAGCTGCTCGTGCGCGGCAGCGTCGCAGCGCTGCCGCTGGAGGGTGTCGTCGACCTCGCCGCCGAGGTCGCGCGCCTGAAGAAGGAGCAGGGCAAGGCCCAGGGCGAGATCAAGAAGATCGACGCCAAGCTCGGCAATGCCGACTTCGTGGCCCGGGCGCCCGAGGAGATCATCGACGAGAATCGCGAGCGGCGCGAGAGCGAGGCGGCGCGGCTCGTGAAGATCGAGGAGGCGCTGGTCCGGCTGAGCGGGGACTGATCGCGTCTCGCCCAGACCCGGCACGGCCGGCCGCGCCGTCCGGGCCGTCATGCGACTTCCGTTCGAACGCTGCTGCTGACGCGCCCCTCTGTCGTCAGGGGCGAAGCGCAACCGCGAAGGGTATGCTGGCGATTGGCCTGCTTCACTCCGCGCGTAAGGACGGCCGGGTCGAACTCGATCGGTGACACGACCCGGCC
Source organism: Methylobacterium mesophilicum SR1.6/6 (assembly GCF_000364445.2). NCBI lineage: Bacteria > Pseudomonadati > Pseudomonadota > Alphaproteobacteria > Hyphomicrobiales > Methylobacteriaceae > Methylobacterium > Methylobacterium mesophilicum. The sequence goes on from NZ_CP043538.1 coordinate 5,096,603, forward strand.
GTCATGCGCGCATGCCAGCAACCTGCGGATGACCCTAACCCCGCATGGCCGCACCACCACCTGTCCAAACGGTAATTTGACCGCCACGCCCGGGTCAGGGGCGGCCCTCTAGACAGATCCCATCGACCGCCGCGTGAGCCGGCGTCGTCCCGATCAGTTTCAAGAGGTTCAGACCCCTATGACCGAGACCCGTCCCTCAGGCCGCACCTCGCGCCGCGCCCTCGCCTCCGTGGCGGCCGCCGCGCTGATCGCCGGCGGCGCCCTCGGCAGCGGCTACCTGCCGTCCGCCACGCCCGCCTACGCGCAGGCCCTGCCCAAGTCGCCGATCGAGGCCCCCGAGCATCCGCCGGGCTCCTTCGCCGGCATCGTCAACAAGGTGAAGCCCGGCGTCGTATCGGTGAAGGTCAAGCTCGACGACTCGGCGAGCAGCGACGACGATGATGGCCCGAGCCAGGGCCGCAACCTCCAGAACGTGCCGCCGCAGCTGCGTGAATTCTTCAAGCGCTTCGGCCAGAACGGCCCCGGCGGCATGCAGCCTCAGCACCAGGGTCCGCGCGGCGCGGTCGGCTCCGGCTTCATCATCTCGGGCGACGGCTACGTGGTGACCAACAACCACGTGGTCGATCACGCCAAAACCGTGCAGGTGACCCTCGACGACGGCCGCACCCTCGACGCGAAGGTGATCGGCAAGGATTCCAAGACCGATGTCGCGCTGCTGAAGATCACCGAGGGCTCGAACTTCCCCTACGTGCAGTTCGGCAAGGCCGCGCCGCAGGTGGGCGACTGGGTCGTGGCGATCGGTAACCCGTTCGGCCTCGGCGGTACCGTGACCGCCGGCATCGTCTCGGCCCGCGGCCGCGACATCGGCGCCGGTCCCTACGACGACTTCCTGCAGATTGACGCGCCCATCAACAAGGGTAATTCCGGCGGTCCGACCTTCAACGTCAACGGCGAGGTGGTCGGCATGAACACCGCCATCGCGTCCCCGTCGGGCGGCAGCGTCGGCCTCGCCTTCGCGATCCCCGCCGAGACCGTGCAGGCGGTGGTCGATCAGCTCCGCACCGACGGCAGGGTCGCCCGCGGTTATCTCGGCGTGCAGATCCAGCCGGTGACGCAGGACATCGCCGAGGGGCTCGGCCTCGACAAGGCCAAGGGCGCCCTGGTCGACCACGCCGAGAACGGCACGCCGGCCGCCAAGGCCGGGCTCAAGGCCGGCGACGTGATCGAGAAGGTCAACGGCGACACGGTGGACAGCGCCCGCGAGCTGTCGCGCAAGATCGCCGGCATGAAGCCGGGCGCCAAGATCGAGCTGAGCTACCTGCGCGGCGGCAAGTCCGACACCGCCACGGTGACGCTCGGCACCATGCCCACCGACGGCTCCAAGATGGCCAGCCGCGACGAGGATTCGGGCAACGGCCAGCCGCGGCTCGGTCTGCAGCTCGCCCCGGCCGGTGAGGTCGGCCTGTCCGATCAGGGCGTCGCGGTGGTGCAGGTCGATCCCGACGGGCCGGCGGCCGCGAAGGGCATCGAGGCGGGCGACGTCATCCTCGACGTCGGCGGCCAGAGCGTGTCCCGTCCCGCGGATGTCGCGGCACAGATCCGGTCGGCCGAGTCGAGCGGGCGCAAGGCCGTGCTGATGCGGGTGAAGAGCGGCAAGGGCCAGACGCGCTTCGTCGCGGTCTCGCTCAGCAAGAACGCCGGCTGAGGCCGGTTCATCCCGGCGCGGGGTTCTTCCGCCTCGCGCCGTCTCGTGGTGACCCCCGACTGGCGCCGGCCGATCAGGCCGGCGCCTCTTTGCGCCTTCGAACCGGTCGTCTTTGCGAGCGCTGCGAAGCAACCCGGTGAACCACGACATCGACCGGCGTGGCGCTGCTGGATTGCTCCGCTGCGCTCGCAAAGATGATGGGTGGCCGCACCCTCAACCGGAAGCCGGATTTTGTCCCGGTATCGGGATCCCCAGTCCCGACCCGAGCCGCGCCCGGCACCGGCCGAGGGCCGCGAACGCGGCGTTCGAATCGCGGGCGAGCCGCATCAGATCCCCGAGCCGTGCCCGGCCGCGGGCGAAGGCGAAGAAAACCGCCGCGATGTCGGGCTCACCATCCGCCGTGAGCGCCTCCGCGGCGAAGGCCGGCAGCGCTTGGCCGGCAGGGTCGCAGATCACCCGCAGGGCCGCGAAGGGGAGCCCGTGCCGCCCGGCGAAGGACGCGGCCACGTGAGACTCCATGTCGACGGCGGCGGCTCCCGTCGCGGCCCGCAACTCCGTCTTGCCGTCGACGGCGAGGACGGCCGTGTCGACGCCGGCCAGATCCGCCGGGATCACCCGCGGCCCCACCCCCGACAGGGCGTTGAGGAGCGTCGCCGAGAGGTCGAGATCGACGGCGCGCCGCCCCTCCTCGCCGACGACGCCGGTGCCCACCACCACGTCCCCGGGCTTGAGCGACGGATCGAGCCCGCCCGCGATCCCGAAGCTGACGACGGCCCGGCACCCGGGTGGGACGCGCGCGTCGAGGAGCTGGCGGAGCCGGTGCGGGTTGCCGCCGGCGCCCACCGCCTCGACCCCCTCCCCTGCCGCCATGCGGCGCTCGCGGGCGAGGCCGGTGACGGCCAGGACGGGTGCGGTCGGGTCGATCATGGCGCGCTGGTGGACCAGTCCGGCGAGGTCCGCAAGCAGGCGCGAGCGCCGCGGTGCGGCGGCGGGCCGATCCGGCACGGGGCGGGGCTTGCCCGGTCCCGCGGGATCGCTGTCTGAGGAGGCCACGTGTCGGATACCGGGGCTCGCGAGTCGGTCACCGGGACGGTCGGACGCGCTGCGATCCGGCGGGGCGGGGCCGGCCCTCGCGGCCAGCCCCCTCACATCACATGCCGAACTGGACGCGCCGGCTGTTGCCGCGCTTGAGGTTGCGGAAGCGCGCCATCGCCCAGAGCGGGAAGAACTTCGGGTAGCCATGGTACCGCAGGTAGAATACCCGCGGGAAGCCCGTGGCGGTGTAGCGCTCCTCCTTCCAGAACCCGTCCGCGCCCTGCGTGCGGGTCAGGAAGTTGATGCCGCGCGTCACCGCCGGGTCGTCGACCGCGCCGGCCGCCATCAGGGCGAGAAGCGCCCAGGCGGTCTGCGAGGCGGTGGAGGAGCCGGGCTCGAAGGCCGGGTCGATCTTGTACGAGGACGCGTCCTCGCCCCAGCCGCCATCCGGGTTCTGGATGCGGACGAGCCAGGAGACCGCCCGCTGGATCCGCGGGTCGGCCGGATCGACGCCGGCGGCGTTGAGGGCGCAGAGCACCGACCACGTGCCGTAGATGAAGTTCATGCCCCAGCGGCCGTACCAGGAGCCGTCCTCCTCCTGGTCGTTCAGGAGGTAGTTCACGCCGCGGTCCAGCGCCCGGGAGGTCTCGCGGGTCTCGCCGAGCTGGGCCAGCATCCCGACCACGCGGGCGGTCACGTCCGCGGTCGGCGGATCGAGCAGCGCGCCGTGATCCGAGAACGGGATGTGGTTGAGGTACATGTGGTTGTTGTCGGCGTCGAACGCCGCCCAGCCGCCATCCTCGGACTGCAGCCCCTCGACCCATTCGCGGGCGCGGGCGATGGAGGCCTTGTAGTCGGGCATGCCGGCGACCAGGCCGTGCTGGTGCATGGCGCGATCCATCGCCATCACCACGACGGCGGTGTCGTCGAGGTCGGGATAATGGGCGTTGGCGTACTGGAACGCCCAGCCCCCCGGCCGGACCTTCGGCTTGCGCGCCGCCCAGTCGCCGACGATGTCGAGCACCTGACGGGGCTTCAGCCAGTCGAGCCCGGCGCGGGCCTGGGCCTCGGCCTCGGGGCCGCCGGCCTCTAGCAGCGCGTGGCTCGCGAGCGCCGTGTCCCAGACCGGCGAGACGCAGGGCTGGACATAGGCCTCGTCGGCCTTCTCGACGACGAGCTTCTCGATGGCGTCGCAGGCGACGCGGACCTGCGGGTGGTCGGGCCGGTAGCCCATCACCTCGTACATCAGCACCGAATTGACCATGGCGGGGAAGATCGCCCCGAGCCCGTCCTCGCCGTTCAGCCGCTCGCTGACCCAGGCGCGCGCCTTCTCCATGGCCCGCTGCCGCCTCTTGCGCGGCATGTGATCCTCCACGAGCTGGAGGATCCGGTCGATGAAGCCGAAGATCGGCGTCCAGGGCCAGGTGGCGTGGGGCGAGCCCGGCCAGCGCCGGACGCTCTCCGGCGGCGTGATGAAGAGTTCCTGCACGCTGATGCCGCGCGGGTTGCGCGCCCGGGGCTTCGTCGCCTGGAGCACGAACAGCGGCACCACGGTGGTGCGCGCCCAGTAGCTGATCTTGTCGAGGTGGAATGGGAACCACTTCGGCAGGAACATCACCTCGACGGGCATCACCGGCACGGCGCGCCACGGCACCTCGCCGTAGAGGGCGAGCATGAAGCGGGTGAACACGTTGGCGTTGGCCGCGCCGCCGCGGGACAGGATGCCCTCGCGCGCCCGGCGCATGTGCGGCGCCTCGATGTCGTCGCCGATCATCTTGAGGGCGAAATACGCCTTGACCGTGCAGCTCATGTCGAATGGCCCCTCGTGGACGAGGGCCCATCCGCCGTGCCGCCCCTGGGTGCGGCGGAGATAGTTGCCGATCTTGGCCTCGAGGTCGCCGGGGACCTGCGTGCCGCGGAAATGGTGGAACAGGATGTACTCGGACGGGATCGTGGCATCCGCCTCGAGCTCGAAGCAGATATGCCCGTCGTCATGCGCCAGGGCGGTCAGCGCGCGCGTCGCCTGCGCCACGCCGCGCTCGACGTCGTCCAGCGAGATCCCCTGCGTCTTCGAGCGCTGCAGCGCCTCGACTTTGCTTACGGCCTCTCTCATAGTCCTCGCCTCGAACGGCCACCTTGCGGCGGACGCCATGCCTCAAGCTGCGCCGCGCGCCCGGGTTCCGGCGCGCACGACAGATCCCGCGCGCAAAGTACGCGCGGCCGTCTGGCCCGAGCGGATCGCTCCCTCGATCGTCGACGGCAGGCCGGTGGCGGTCCAATCGCCTGCCAGGACGAGATTGTCGTAGGCGGTTTCGGCCCTGGGTCGCCGCGCGGCTTCCGCCGGCGTCGCCGCGAAGGTCGCACGCTTCTCCTTTACGATCTGCCAGCTGGGCAGGTCCGGTGCAAGGTTGCACAGCTGTGCGATCTCGGACCAGATCTGCCGCGCGAGGTCTTCCCGCGGCACGTCGAGAAGCCGGTCCGCCCCGCTGATCGTCACCGAATACCGGTCCGGATAGGCGAACAGCCACTCCGTCAGGCTGTTGACGACGCCGAGGACCAGGGGGCTGCCGGGCTTCGGCACATACGCGAAATGCGCGTTCACGATGGAGCGGAATTCCATCGGGGCGAGGAGACCGGGCAACACCTCGCGGGCCACCCAGGGCGGCAGCGCCAGGACGACGCCGTCCTCCGGCCCGAGGCTCTCGGCGCCGTCCGAGAACACGAGCTGGCCGACCCGGCCATCCGCGAGGTCGAGCCCGCGCAGGCGCCGGCCGAGGCGGATCTCGCAGCCGCGCCCCGTCAGGTAGCGCAATGCCGGGTCCACGAAGGCGTAGGACAGGCCCTCGACGGCGACGAGGGGCCGGCAAGCCTTGCCGCCGGCGCCGAGGGTCTCGCGCAGGATCCGCGCCGCCAAGCCGACGTCGCTGTCGCGGGGCTCGGTGTTCAGGGCGGCGAGCAGCACCGGATGCCAGAGGCGCCGGTAGAGCGCGCCCTCGCACGCCATGTGGGCGCCGATCGTGCCGCCCGCGCCCTCCGCCTTGCCGGAGGCGGCGCGCAGGATGCCGAGGGGCGCGAGGTAGTCGCGTGCCTTCGTGCCGGGAACGCGCCGCGCCGGGCTCATCACCCACCAGGGCAGCCGTCCCGCGTTGGGCCGCAGGCGCCAGCGCTCGCCGGTCTCCAGATCGGCGAAGTCGAACTCCGCCGCGTCGGGCCCGACCAGGGCGTCGGGCGGTGCGCCGACCGTTTTGAGGAAGCCCAGCGCATCGGCATTGCCGGAGAGCAGCAGGTGGTTGCCGTTGTCGATGGTCAGGCCGAGGGCCGGGTCGTAATAGGAGCGGCAGCGACCGCCCGCCTGCTTGGCGGCCTCGTGCAGCACGACCCGGGCGCCCGAATCGACCAGGGCGACAGCGGCGGACAGGCCGGCCAGGCCGGCGCCGACGACGTGAACGGTGCCCATCAGATCAGGCCGTGCCGGAGGACGACGCCGAGGAGGGCGAGCTTGCCGGGCTTCACCCGGGCGCGGGGCATGGCCCAGCCGCGTGCGAGCACCGCCTTCAGATAGAGGTGATAGGCCGCCGCCATCAGCCGGGCGGCCTTGGTCGCCTTGCGCGGGCTGCGCCGGATGATTTCCCAGGTCGCCTGGTAATGGTCCTCGGCCTCCCGGGCGAGGGAGGTGCAGACCTCGCCGATGCGCGGATGACGGATCGCCTCGACCGGCGTCGGGTCGGTGAGGCCGATGGCCTGGAGCTTCTCCCGCGGCAGGTAGAGCCGGCCGCGCTCGGCATCCTCGTCGATGTCCCGGAGGATGTTGGTGAGCTGGAGCGCGCGCCCCTGATGCCACGCGAGCCGGACGCCGTCCGCCTCCGGCATGCCGAAGATCCGCACCGACAGTCGCCCGACGGCGCTGGCGACCCGATCGCAGTAGAGGTCGAGGGTCTCGGCGTCGGGGGCGACGATGTCCGCCACGGCGTCCATGGCCATGCCGTCGATCACCGCCTGGAAATCCTCGCGCTTCAGGCCGAAGCGGCGCACCGGCTCCACGAGGTCGTGGACCCGGGGGACCGGGCGGCCGGCATACAGGGCGTCGATGTCGGCGCGCCAGCGGTCGAGTTCGACCTGCCGGACCGCCCGGGTGCCGCCGTCGTCGGCGACGTCGTCCACCGCCCGGCAGAAGGCGTAGACGGCGTACATCGCCTCCCGCCGCTCCTTCGGCAGCAGGCGCATGGCCGTGTAGAACGAGGAGCCGGCGGCCGGCAGCGCCGGAGCGGCGCTCTCGGGGTCGTGGGCGGGTGTCGCGGTGGCACTCACGGGCGGATTCCTTGAGCCGCGGCCCGGACGATCCGGCCGCGGAAGGGCCGGCGCGTCAGGGTGGCGGTGATGCCGCCGAGCGCCGTGAGGGCGAAGGCGGCCTTGCCGTGATGGACCTTCTCCGAGAGCGGGTCGCGTTCCAGCAGGCCCCGGCTCAGAACCACGGCGAGGCGGTGGATCGCGGCGATCTCCAGCGACAGGCGCAGGTCGTCGATCAGGTCCGGCAGGACCGCACCCTCGTCGAGGAGGTCGAGGCATTTCTGCGCCAGCTCGCGGATCACGGCCCGGAGCTGCGGCGGCGCCTTGGCCTCACCCAGCATCGTTACCGTGGCGCCGTGGCGGTCGAGGCAATCCTGCGGGAGGTAGACCCGGTCGAGGGCGGCGAAATCCTTGCCGCAATCCTGGAGGTGGTTGATCACCTGCAAGGCGGCGCAGATCGCGTCGGACGGCCCCCAGACCCGGGCCGGATCCTCGCCGTGCACGTCGAGGACGTAGCGACCCACCGGCATGGCCGAGTAGCGGCAATAGTGGATCAGTTCGTCCCAGTTGGCGTAGCGGCTCTTGCGCGCGTCCATGCGGAACGCGTCGAGGAGTTCGAGGGCGTGGCGGGGCGGCAATCCGCGGGCGGCGAGTTCGCGCTTGAGCGGCTCGGCCTCCGGATCGGAGGGACCGGCACCGGTGAGCGAATCCGCCAGCCGGTCGAGCAGCTCGATCTTGCGCTCGGGCGACAGGTCCGCGTGGTCGGCCACGTCGTCGCCGGCACGGACGAAGTTGTAGAAGGCCAGGATCGCGCCGCGGTGGCGCGGATGGATCAGGTGCGAGGCGACCGGGAAATTCTCGTCGTGGTGGCCCTTGCCGGAGCGCGTCGCGGTGGCGGTCTCGAGGGTGCTCATGCGAGGTACCCCGCCTCCCGGAACCACGTGATCGCGTCGGACAGGCCCTCGCGGTAGGGCCGCGCCGCGTAGCCGAGTTCGGCCCGCGCCTTCCTGTCCGAGAAGAACATCCGGTAGCGGGACATGCGGATGCCGTCGATCGTCGCGAAGGGCTGCTTGCCGGTGACCCGGGCGGCGAGCTGGGCGAAGAACGCCACCGGGTAGACCGCCGCCCGCGGCAGGTTCACGGTCGGCGGCTTGCGCCCGACCATCCCGGCGATGTCGGCGAGCATCTGCGACAGGAACACGTCCTCGCCGCCGAGGATGTAGCGCTCGCCGATCCGGCCCTTGCGCAGCGCCAGGAGGTGCCCCTGGGCCACGTCGTCCACGTGGGCGAGGTTGAGGCCGGTATCGACGAAGGCCGGCATCTTGCCGAGCGCCGCCTCCTGGATGATCCGGCCGGTGGGGGTCGGCTTGACGTCGCGGGGGCCGATCGGCGTCGAGGGGTTGACGATCACCGCCTGCAGGCCGTCCCGGGCGACCATCTCCTCGACCACCCGCTCGGCCACGACCTTGCTGCGCTTGTAGGCGCCGATGGCGGTCTCGGGCGTCAGCGGCATGGTCTCGTCGGAGGGCGTGACGCCGTCGGCCGGCGGCCTGATCGTCGCGACGCTCGACGTGTAGACCACCCGCTCCACCCCCGCCTCCAGGGCCGCGCGCATCATCAGGCGCGTGCCGTCGCGGTTGGTGCGGACGATCTCCTCCATGTCCGGCGCCCAGAGCCGGTAATCGGCCGCCGCGTGGATCAGGTAGCGCTGTCCGCGCATCGCCGCCGCCACGGCGGCCGGATCGCGCATGTCGCCCTCGGCGATCTCGACGTCGGTCCAGGTGAGATTCCGGCGGGGGCTCGAGGCGCGCACGAGGATGCGCACCGGGAAGCCGGCCCGGCGGAAGACGTCGACCAATGCGGAGCCGAGGAAGCCGCTCGCGCCGGTGATCAGCACGGGACCGACCTCGGATGAGCCGGGGGTTATGGCCTCTGCCATCACGGATCTGGAGGGTTACCGAAAACCAGCGCGGCCGGGGATCCCCAGCCGCGCCGCGCTTGTGTCATCGAACCGCTCGAGCGGCAAGCCGCGGCCCGGCGGCCGACCTCAGGCGAGCCGCAGGCGCGACCGCCCTTCCTTCCGCTCCGGCAACGTATCGAGCGCGGTCCTGACGATGGTGGCGGCGTCGAGCCCCGCCTGCGCGTACATCTTCTCCGGGCTGTCGTGGTCCTGGTAGGCGTCCGGCAAGGTCATCGTCCGGACCCGCACCCGCCCCGCGTCCAGCGCGCCCTTCTCGGCGAGCAGGTGCAGAACCATCGCGCCGAACCCGCCCCGCGAGCCCTCCTCGATCGTCAGGAGAACCTCGTGGTCCCGCGCAAGCTCCAGGACCAGCGCCTCGTCCAGAGGCTTGGCGAACCGCGCATCCGCCACCGTCACCGCCACGCCCTGCTCGGCCAGCGTGTCCGCCGCCTTCAGAGCCTCCGAAAGCCGCGTGCCCAGGCTCAGAACCGCGACCCGCGCCTCCGCGTCCCGCCGCACCACACGGCCCTTGCCGATCGCCAGCACCTCGCCCCGCTCCGGAAGCTCCACCCCCACACCCTCGCCGCGCGGGTAGCGCAGCGCGATCGGGCCCGTGTCGTGCGCGTGCGCGGTCGCCACCATGTGCACCAGCTCGGCCTCGTCGGCCGCCGCCATCACCGTCATGTTCGGCAGGCAGCACAGATACGCCAGGTCGAACGCGCCGGCATGCGTCGCCCCGTCCGCCCCCACCAGCCCCGCACGGTCCATGCAGAAGCGCACCGGCAGGTTCTGCAGCGCCACGTCGTGCACCACCTGGTCGTAGGCCCGCTGCAGGAACGTCGAGTAGATCGCCACGAACGGACGGTAGCCCTCGGTCGCCAGCCCCCCCGCGAACGTCACCGCGTGCTGCTCGGCGATGCCCACGTCGAAGGTCTTGTCCGGATGCGCCTTGCCGAACAGGTCGATGCCCGTGCCGCCCGGCATCGCGGCCGTGATCGCCACCACCCGGTCGTCGGCGTCCGCCGCCTTGATCAGGCTCTCGCCGAACACCCGCGTGTAGGCCGGCGCGTTCGGCTTGGCCTTGGCCTGCACCCCTGAGACCACGTCGAACTTGACCACGCCGTGGTAGCGGTCGGCACTGGCTTCCGCCGGCGCGTAGCCCTTGCCCTTGCGGGTGACCACGTGCAGCAGGATCGGGCCGTGCTCGGCGTCGCGCACGTTCTTCAGCACCGGCAGCAGGTGGTCGAGGTTGTGCCCGTCCACGGGACCGACGTAGTGGAAGCCCATCTCCTCGAACATGGTGCCGCCGCCGACCACCAGCGAGCGGGCGTACTCCTCGGCCGCGGCCGCGCGCTGGTAGAGCGCCTTCGGCAGCAGCTTGCCGAGCTGCTTGGCGGTCTCGCGCAGGGACTGGTAGGTGCCGCCCGAGGCCAGCCGCGCGAGGTAGGCCGACATGGCGCCGACAGGCGGGGCGATCGACATGTCGTTGTCGTTGAGGATGACGATCAGGCGCGAGTGCAGGGCGCCGGCGTTGTTCATGGCCTCGTAGGCCATGCCGGCCGACATCGAGCCGTCGCCGATCACCGCGATGGCGTTGCGGCGCTTGCGCGCCTGGCCCTTCTGCTTGGCGGAGGCCGCGTCGAGGTCGCGGGCGACCGCCATGCCCAGCGCGGCCGAGATCGACGTGGAGGAGTGGGCGGCGCCGAAGGGGTCGTAGACGCTCTCGGAGCGCTTGGTGAAGCCCGACAGGCCGCCGCCCTGGCGCAGCGTGCGGATGCGGTCGCGGCGCTCGGTGAGGATCTTGTGCGGGTAGCACTGGTGGCCGACGTCCCAGACGATGCGGTCGTCGGGGGTGTCGAACACGTGGTGCAGCGCGACCGTGAGCTCGACCACGCCCAGCCCGGAGCCGAGATGGCCGCCGGTGATCGAGACCGCGTCGATCATCTCGGCCCGCACCGCGTCCGCCACCGCCTGCAGCTCCGACTCCGGAAGACCGCGCAACGCAGCAGGGTTCGGGATACGGTCTAGGAGCGCGCTCTGCTCGGGGGTAATCGCCACGGCATCAACCTCTATCGGACAGGATCGGTCGGACCGCCGAGCCTCAGGACATATCGAGCGGCGCCACGCCCTCGGGCCGCCCGTCGGAGCCGAGGGTGATCCGCTGGATCCGCGCCTCGGCCCGCTTGAGGAGCGCCTCGCAATGCTTCTTCAGCACCTCGCCGCGCTCGTAGATCGCCACCGATTCGTCCAGCGGCACGTCGCCCCGCTCGAGCCGTCGGACGATTTCCTCGAGCTGCTCCAGAGCCTTCTCGAAGGGCAGGTCGCCGGCGGCGGGGGCCACCTCGGGTCTGCTCGTGGTCATCCCTGATACTTCCTTTGGGGAGGTTCTAAGGCGGTAGACCCCGCGGCTACAACCCAGGCGCGGGGGGCGCCAGCCCCCGCGGGCCAGTTTTGAACCGGGGCGGCGGCGTTTGCGCCACACCCGGAAACCGGCAGGGTCCTCACACCAGCGTCAGGCAGAACGGCGTGCCCTCGAAGGCGTCGGCCCCGCGGCCGATCCGCGCGATGGCCGCGACCATCCGGCCCTCGCGCCCGAGCATCCGGTCGGCGATGGCGACGAAGAGCGGGTTGGGCGTGGCGGACGGGGACGCCGCCCGCAGGGTGTCGGCGATCGCGTCCTCGTCGCGCTCCGGCGCCAGCGCGCAGGCCGCGATGTAGGCCGCGGCGGTCGAGCGACTGATCCCGGCGTAGCAGTGGACGACGAGGGGCTTCTCCCGGGGCCAGCCCCGGACGAAGTCGAGCACGCGGGCGACGTGCTCCTCCGCCGGCAGGACGTGCCCGTCCCGGGCCGTCGCGATGTCGCTGACCCCGATGACGGCGTGGTTCGCGGCGTCGATCACCGCGGGCCGTTCCAGGGGCGTGCCGACGTTGATCAGCGTGAGCACGTGGCTCGCGCCGGTGGCGGCGACGGTCTCGGACAGGCGCGAGAGGGGGCAGACGTGGAGAGTCGGCATGGTGCCGTGGCCAGTGGCGCGGGATCGTGACGGATCGAGGGCGGGCGCGTCAGGTCCGGCACAGATCCTGGAACCGGTCGAGGAAGCGGGCCTCGGCCTCGGCGGTCGGCCAGGGTTCCGCCAGCGCCAGGACCGGATCGGGCAGGTCCGCGGCCTGACCGAAATAGAGGGCGGCCTCGTCGGGCGCGAAGCCGGCGAGGCGGACGGCCTCCAGATGGGCGGCGCATCGGTCGGCCCGCTTCACCAGTGCAGCGAGCGTCGGCGAAGGCTCCGCCAGCCCGAACCGGCGGCGGATGGCGGCGAGCAGGCGCAGCTCGACCCCACGATAGGCATCGCCGATCGCCGCCTTGAGCGGGGAGATGATGTCGCCGACCACGTATTCCGGTGCGTCGTGCAGCAGCAATTCCAGGCTGTCGGCCGCGGTGCAGCCGGGGGCGATGTGACGGCCGACCGCCTCGACCAGCAGGCTGTGCTGGGCCACCGAGAAGACGTGCGGTCCCCGCGTCTGGCCGTTCCAGCGGGCGACCCGGGCGAGTCCGTGGGCGATGTCGGCGACCGCGATGTCGTGGGGCGCTGGGTCGAGGAGGTCGAGGCGGCGGCCGGAGAGCATCCGCTGCCACGCGCGGGGCGCCGGCCCGCTCACGGGGTCCGCCCCAGCTCCGCGCAGGGGCCGTGCCGGTGACAGCCGACGAGGTGGTCGTTGACCATGCCCACCGCCTGCATGAAGGCGTGCACGATGGTAGGTCCGCAGAAGGAGAATCCCTCCGCCTTGAGCGCCTTGCCGATCGCCCGGGAGACCGGGGTTTCGGTGGCGATCTCGGCGCGGGTCCGGGCGGTGCCCTGGATCGGCCGCCCGTCCACGAAATCCCACAGGAAGCGCGCGAAGCCGGGGCCGCGCTCCTCGATCCGCAGCCAGGCCCGGGCGCCCGCGATGGTGCCCTGGATCTTGGCGCGGTTGCGGATGATGCGGGCATCCGCCATCAGCCGCGCCACGTCCGCGTCGGTGAAGCGCGCGATCCGCTCCGGGTCGAAGCCCGCGAAGGCCTCGCGAAAACCCTCGCGGCGGCGCAGGATGGTGATCCACGACAGGCCGGCCTGGAAGCCGTCGAGGATCAGCTTCTCGTAGAGGGCGCGGCCGTCGCGCTCGGGCACGCCCCACTCGGTGTCGTGATAGGCGACATAGAGCGGGTCGAGGCCGGACCACCAGCAGCGGGTGCAGCCATCGGGATGGTGAATCAGGCCGGTCTCGGACATACGCCCGGTTTAACGAGAACAGGAGCAGAACGCCATCGTGCAGCGAAGCCGCGAAGCGGCACGATGTTCAACCCGCTGCGCCTGCCGCCGCCTCGGGCATCGCGAAGGTCGCGTAGCCTGGCCGCTCCAACTGTACCGGCCGGTCGCCCGCGAGCGGTGTCTCGCCGGCCGCCAGAGCATCGCCCAGGCGATCGAGGCGGACCGTCGCGAGGCCACGACCGCTCGCCACGCCGCCGGTGGTGCCCAGCACCTTGCCGGCGGCCGTGATCTCGGTGCCCGGCGCGGGCGCCCCCTCCGGGTAGGCGGCCGCCAGGATGCGGGTCCGGGCCGTGCCACGGTGCTGCATGCGCGACACCACCTCCTGGCCGACGTAGCAGCCCTTCCGGAAGTCGATGCCGCCGAGCTGGTCCATCAGCGCTTCGTGGGGGAAGGCGTCGCTGAAGGCGTAGTCGCGCCCGCCCTCCGGGATGCCCAGGGCGATCCGGTGGGCGTGGTAATCCGCCTCCGCGGCGTCCGCCGAGAAGGCGCCCGCCTCGGCGTAGAGCCGGGCGCCGAGATCGGCGTGGCGGGAATCGGCGACCGCCTCGGCCGCGGCCGGCACGGCGCCGTCCCAGGCGGCCGCCACCGCGACCGCCGGGTCGGCGGCGATCGTGACCTGCGCGCGCAGCCGGTAGAGCGTCAGGCGCTTGGCGAGATCGGCCGCCCGATCGGCCTGCACGTCGAACCGGAACCCGTCCGGGATCCGCGAGACGAGGAAATCGAACAGGATCTTGCCCTGCGGCGTCAGCAAGGCGCCGAGCCGGGCCTCGCCGGCCTGCAGCGTCTCGACATTGCAGGTCAGCACGCCCTGGAGCAGCGCGGTGGCGTCCGGGCCGGTGACGACGACCAGGGCGCGGTCCGGCAGCAGGGCGACAGGCATGGCAGGCTCTTCCTCACGCGACGGGGCGATCCGGCGTAGCGGACCGCGGAGCCGGGACGTAGGCGCTGCCCGCGCCCGCCTCAACCGTCCGCGCCGCGCACCTCAGTGCTGGAGGGTCGTGGTGAAGGCGCCCCCGCGGATGCGCTCGGGGAATCCTTCCGCGTAGCGCGCCGTCGCTTCCTCGCCGTAGGTGGTCACCAGTTCCTGGAAGGCCGCGAACAGCGCGGCCTGGGCCATGCAATCGCCGTCGAGCCCGTCGAGGCAGCCCTCCGCGAACGCTTCCGAGACGTAACTCAGCGCGACGCGCTTCTCCTCGACATCGACCTCGGTGGGGGCGGTGTGAGAGATGTGCTGCATGGCCCGACACTTCCGTTTCGCCGGGCACGAGACCCGGTGGACAGGACGGATGATAGGCGGGTCCCGGCGGCTCGGCCAGCCGGGAATTTCAGATCGGTTAACGCGGGGACTCAAATCCGATGCATTGCCGGCATCGGCGCGGGGTGTGTTCCCCCTGCATCACCCCCTTGTTTCACCCGCCGAACCGGCCGGCCAGCGCGTGCGACAGCCGGTCGCCCTCGGCGACGTAGCGGGCGGCGGCCTCGTGGGCGGCCGGCGTGCAGACCCGGTAGGTCAGCGCGTAGCCGCGATAGCCGCGGTTATAGGCCCCGGCCAGCCGGTCGCGGCGGGCGGGCGTCACGCCCTCGGACTCGATTAGCGCCTTCATGCGGGCCGGCCAGTCCGCGGCGTCGGGGGTCCCGCACAGGCCGCGCAGGAACGCCAGCGCCCCGATGATCTCGGACATGCGCATCAGGTCGCGGTCGTAGGGCGCGGGGACGTCGGCGGGCGCGTTCGCCTCCTTGGGCGCCTCCTTCGTGGCTTCCTTGGCGGTGTCCCGGGCGGCCGGGCGCCCTGCGCGCTGCTGCGCCGGAGCCGGCGTCGGAACCTCCCCGGCGAGGAGCGCGAGCAGGCACAGGATCGATGCCGGGCGCCTCACGCCGTCGCCTCCCGGTCCTGCAGCGCCGTGCGCGCGAAGGCCGCCCGCAGGGTGTCGATCAGGCCCGGGGTCGTCGGCAGCGTGGCGACCTCGGCCAGCGTCGCCCAGCGGGTCCCGAGGGCCTCGGGCCCGGCCACCGGCTCGCCGCCCTGCCACAGGGCCGCGTGCGGGTGGACGACGTAGTGGTGCCGGGCGCGCCCGGCTTCGTCGCGGACGATGATCTCGGTGGGCGGGAGCACGCCGACGACCGCCGCCGACAGGCCGACCTCCTCGGACAATTCGCGCAGGGCCGCCTCGGCGAGGGATTCGCCGGCCTCCACGAGGCCGCCCGGGAGCGTCCAGACCCCGCGCATCGGCTCGTTGGCGCGGGCGGCCAGCAGCACCCGGTCGCCGCGGATCACCGCGATCGACGCACCCACGAAGGGGCGCGCCGGGAACAGGCGGCTGTCGGCCGCCGGCGCGTCCGCGGTCACGGCGTCCCTCCCTCGGGGGCGACCACAGCCACCCGCCCGTCGGCGAGGCCGACCACGATCCGCGCCGCCGCGCCCTCGCCGAGGACCACGATGCCGGTCTCGGGCGCCGCCGGGAGCGGCACGCGCAGGCGCTCGCGCGGCGCGCCCTTCACCGTGATCAGGGCGATTTCCGGCTTGCCCGCCACGGGCAGAATCAGCTCGGGGCTGCCGCCGGCCGGGGCCGTGACCGCGAGGTCCGAATCGCCGTCGCCGGCGGCGTAGCCCTCCGCCGCGCCGGCCGGCTCGATCCGGTCGGGCTGCAGCGTCCAGATTTGCAGGCGGCCGCGCGCGCTCACCGTCGCGGCCTGGATCTGGCCGGACCCGGCGAAGTCGGCGATCCCGGCGATCTTGAGGGGCGGCCCGGGCTGCGGGTCCGTGCGCGCCGTGACCGCCCAGGTGCCGCCCGCCGGACGGCCGATCAGGACGAGCCCGCCCGAATCCGCGCCGGAGCGCGTCGTGGCGAGCAGTGCCGGGCGGTCGCCGAGGCGCAGCAGGCGCGGCCGGAGGGGCGCGAACACCGCCTCGCCCCCCGCCGGCACCGTGACGGTGGCCACCGGCACCGGCTTCGGATCGGTGCTGACCGCCATCG
The DNA here is from genome assembly GCF_000364445.2 of Methylobacterium mesophilicum SR1.6/6. NCBI lineage: Bacteria > Pseudomonadati > Pseudomonadota > Alphaproteobacteria > Hyphomicrobiales > Methylobacteriaceae > Methylobacterium > Methylobacterium mesophilicum. The sequence continues at coordinate 5,112,872 of NZ_CP043538.1, forward strand.
GCTGGCGCTCGCGGATCGTCAGGACGGAGGCGGCCTCGCTGCCGTCGGCGGCGCGGGTGCGCCCGGTGAGATAGGCGCTGATCGGCCCGGACAGCGCCCGGCGCGAGCCGGGCAGGGCTCCGCGCGGCGTCTCGGCGGCGGTAAGCCCCTCCACCGCCTCCGGCCCGATCGGGCGGACCGTGACGGTGCCGCTGGACAGCGCCAGCACGGCGCCGCCCGCGTCGCCCCAGGCCACGGCGAGCGGTGCGCTCTCCTCGTCGCCGGGCTGCTGACTCACCGTCGCGCCGGTGATCGGCAGGAGGCCGGAGGTCGCCACCGAGACCGCGGCCTCGCTGCGGGGGCCGCGCAGTGCGCGCACCTTGAAGGGCAGGTCGAGGATCCGGACGGCGGGCTCGGCCCGCGCGGTGGCGTGCGGGAGCGCGCACAGGAGCAGGCCTGCGAGGAGCGCCCGGCGCCGGACGTCACGGCCACGCGCCGCCGCGTCCGGTCTGTCCGCGCGCCTGTCCGTACGCGCCTGCGTCGAAGCGGACGCCGCGTCGGCGAGGCGCGCTCTGGTCAAACGTGCTGGCCGCCGTTGATGTGCAGCTCGGCCCCGTTCACGTAGGACGAGGCCTCGGTGCACAGGAAGTAGATCGCCTTGGCGACCTCGTCCGGGGTGCCGAGGCGGCGCTGGGGGATCTGCTCGATCAGCTTCTCGGTGCCGGGCGACAGGATCGAGGTGTCGATCTCGCCGGGCGAGATCGCGTTCACCCGCACGCCCAGCGGCCCGAAATCGGCGGCCATCTCGCGGGTCAGGCCGGCCAGCGCCGCCTTGGACGTGCCGTAGGCCGCCCCCGCGAAGGGGTGGACGCGCGAGCCCGCGATCGACGTCACGTTGACGATCGAGCCCTTGGCCCGGGCGAGTTCCTCGCGCAGGCCCCGGGCGAGCAGGATCGTGGCGAAGAGGTTGACTTGGAACACCCGCTGCCACGCATCGAACTCGGTGGCGAGCGCGCCGAGGCGCTCGCCCTCCGGTCCCTTCGGCGAGATGCCGGCATTGTTGACCAGCGCGTGCAGCACGCCGCCCTCGGCGGCGAGCCGGCCCCGGACCTCCTCGACGGCGCGGACCGTGTCCTGGGCATCCGCGAGGTCGACCTGGAGATGGTCCTCGGGGCCCATCTCCCAGGGGCAGTTCTCCGGGAAGGCGTGGCGCGAGCAGGTGATCACCCGCCAGCCCGCGGCCGAGAAGCGCTTGACGGTGGCGTGGCCGATGCCCCGGCTCGCGCCCGTGAGCAGCATGATGCGCCGGCGTTCGTTGACGGGGAGGGCCAAAGCCGTAAGCCTCGCTGGCGGTAGGGATCGCGGCCCGCTCCGGGCGCGGGTCGTGCCGGTGAGCCCCTACGGTCTAGGCGCAGTGGGGCCGGAAATCCAGAGCGCGCCAGGGATAGGGAAGCGAGGAGACGTCATGGCGAGCGGCCAGACCAGGGCGGAGCGCATGCCGGAGATCCCGGCGGGGGATCTCACGGAGGCGCAGGCCGCCGCGGCGGCGGCGTTTTCGGCCGAGCGCGGCGTCCCGGTCTTCGGGCCGTTCGTTCCGCTGCTGCGCAGCCCGGAACTGATGCTCTGCGCCAGCCGGATGGGGCTGTACCTGCGCTACGGCAGTGCCCTGCCGCTGCGGATCAGCGAGTTCGCGATCCTCATCGTGGCCCGGGAATGGAGCCAGCCGGTGGAGTGGGCGATCCATCACCCGATCGCCCTCAAGGCCGGCGTCGCGCCCGAGACCGCGCAGGCCCTGGCCGAGGGGCGCCGGCCCGACACCATGAGCGCCGACGAGGCCCTGGCCTACGCCTTCTCGACGGAGCTGATGCATAACCGTGCGGTGAGCGACCCGACCTACGCGGCCGTTGAGGCGCGCTTCGGTGCGCAGGGCGCGATCGATCTGACCGGCATCAACGGCTACTACGCGCTGCTGGCCATGACCATGAACGTCGCCCGGACGGCGGTGCCGGACGGGTCGTCCGCGCCGCTGCCGACGCTGGTGAGATAGGCGGCGGCGCCGCCGCGCGGCCGATCGTCGGGCCGGGATCAGACTCCGGTTCGCACCACCCGTCCGGGAGCGGGTGCAGGCCACCACGCGAAGGGGCGCGGTCGTGCAGCGCACGCTGCCGGATACCGTGCCGGGGCTGCCGCCTGAGTGCTGCCTGAGCGCCACCGGGCGGAGAACGGAACCGCGTGCCGCCCGATTTCATTTGCCCGCCGGGCCGGTATCGCTATGGTCCGCCGCGCCCGGCGGGGCCTGTCCCGCCATATCCCCCGCCGAGATCCGCGATCCGCTAACGACATGTCCCAACGCGTGTGCATCTCGCTCGACGCCATGGGCGGCGACCACGGGCCCACCACCGTCGTGCCCGGCGCCGCGCTCGCCCGCGAGCGCCATCCCGGCACCACCTTCCTGATGTTCGGCGACGAGGCCGTCATCGCGCCGCTGGTCGCCAACGAGCCCCGGCTCAAGGACTGCGTCGAGATTCGCCACACCAGCGTGGCGGTGGCGATGGACGACAAGCCGAGCCAGGCGGTGCGCCAGGGCCGGGGCAAGTCCTCCATGTGGCAGGCGATCCAGGCGGTCCGCGACGGCCAAGCCGATGCCTGCGTGTCGGCCGGCAACACCGGCGCCCTGATGGCGATGTCGAAGATCTGCCTGAAGACCATGTCGGGCATCGAGCGCCCGGCCATCGCCTGCCTGTGGCCGACCGTGCGCGGCGAGAGCGTCGTGCTCGACGTCGGCGCCACCATCGGCACCGACGCCGAGCACCTCGTCGAGATGGCCGTCATGGGCTCGGCCATGGCCCGCATCGTGTTCGACCTCGACCGTCCGACCGTTGGCCTGCTCAATGTCGGCACCGAGGAGATGAAGGGCAACGAGGCGGTCAAGGAGGCCGCCCGGATCCTGCGCGAGATGGAGAGCCCGGGCCTGAGCTACCACGGCTTCGTGGAGGGCACCGATCTCGGCCGCGGCACGGTCGACGTGGTGGTGACCGAGGGGTTCACCGGCAACATCGCCCTCAAGACCGCCGAGGGCACCGCCAAGCAGATCGCCACCTACCTGCGCGCCGCGATGACCCGGACGCTCGCCGCCAAGATCGGCGCGCTGTTCGCCCGGCAGGCCTTCCGGGCGCTCAAGGACAAGATGAATCCGAGCCGGGCCAACGGCGGCGTGTTCCTCGGCCTGGAGGGGATCGTCATCAAGAGCCACGGCTCGGAGAACGCGCAGGGCTTCGCGGCGGCGATCGATCTGGCGCACGACATGGCCCGCCACGACATGATCCGCACGATCCGCGAGATGCTCGACCAGACATCGGCCCTCGCGCCGGCCTGACCGGCCAGTGCCGGCCGGTCCCGGCTTGAGAGCCCGTCGCCGGACGGGATGGAAATCGGGCGGTCCCGGCATCACAACTGGGAATTGTGAGGCCGCAACCGTCCGGGAAGGACACAGATGGCAAACCTCCGCACAGATCCCGAGCAGAACCGGCGCGCCCCGAACCTGCGCTCGGTGGTGGTCGGGACCGGATCGAGCCTGCCCGACGCGGTGGTGACGAACGCCGCCCTCGCCGAGCGGGTCGACACCTCCGACGAATGGATCGTCCAGCGCACCGGCATCCGCCAGCGCCACATCGCGTCCGAGAGCGAGACCACCTCGGTGCTCGGCACCCGGGCCGGGCGGGCCGCCCTCGACGATGCCGGCCTGACGGCGGATGACATCGATCTGGTCATCTGCGCGACCTCGACACCGGACCACACCTTCCCGTCCACCGCGACCCAGATCCAGGCGGCCCTCGGCATCCACCAGGGCGCGGCCTTCGACCTCCAGGCCGTCTGCGCCGGCTTCGTCTTCGCGGTCTCGACCGCCGACAAGTTCCTGACCACCGGGGCGGCCCGCCGGGCGCTGGTGATCGGCGCCGAGACCTTCTCGCGGATCGTCGACTGGGAGGATCGCACCACCTGCGTCCTCTTCGGCGACGGCGCCGGCGCCATCGTGCTGGAGGCGCAGGAGGGGGCGGAGGGCCGGGGCGTCCTCAGTTCGAGCCTTCGCTCGGACGGCCGTCACCGGGAGAAGCTCTACGTCGACGGCGGGCCGGGCTCGACCGGCACCACCGGGCACCTGCGCATGGAGGGCCGCGACGTGTTCCGATTCGCGGTCGGGCAGGTGACCGACGTGATCGTCGAGGCCTTCGAGCAGGCCGGCACGACGGCTCAGGATCTCGACTGGTTCGTGCCGCACCAGGCGAACCGCCGGATCATCGAGGCCTCGGCCGACAAGCTCGGGATCGCCCGGGAGAAGATCGTCCTGACGGTGGACCGCCACGGCAACACCTCGGCGGCCTCGATCCCGCTGGCCCTCGACGTGGCGCGGCGGGACGGCCGCATCCGGACCGGCGACTTGGTGATGATCGAGGCGATCGGCGGCGGCTTCAGCTGGGGGGCGGCGCTGATCCGCTGGTGAGGCCGGCGAAACAATTCGTCACCCCCGTGCGGTTGACCGGGGGCGGAGCGCCGATTAGCGTGCCGTATCATAGGGATACGCCTTCAGTGTTCGGTGCGGCCTCGATCGCCGCACCCGGCGCCATGGGGGCGAGGAACATGGGCGAGGGGACACGGCATGGCAGGCAAGACGGTGACGCGCGCCGACTTGAGCGAGGCCGTTTACCATCAGGTGGGCCTGTCACGGACCGAGTCTGCCGCCCTCGTCGAGACCGTGCTGTCGGAGATCTGCAGCTGCCTCGCGAGTGGTGAAACCGTGAAGCTGTCCTCGTTCGGCTCCTTCGTGGTGCGCAGCAAGGGCAAGCGCGTCGGCCGCAACCCGAAGACCGGTGTCGAGGTGGCGATCGAGCCGCGACAGGTGATGGTGTTCAAGCCCTCCAACGTGCTCAAGGCCAAGATCAACGGCCTGAACGGCGCGGGCGCTCACGACGACGACTGAGTGGAGCCGCGCGCGGCTCAATCTTCGGTCTGCGGAGGAATTCCAGAGCCGGCGAGGCTTGAGCCCGGCCTTGCGGGCCGGCAAGATCGGTCCGTCCCGAACCGATCCGCCAGAGCCCCATGCCGCCAGCCCTCGCCGCCGAAGAGCCCGTCGAACCGCCGGCCGGAGCCGGCGAGAAGAGCCCCCACGCGTTCCGCACGATCAGCGAGGTGGCCGAGGACCTCGACGTGCCCCAGCACGTGCTGCGGTTCTGGGAGACCCGCTTCGGTCAGATCCGTCCGGTGAAGCGGGCCGGGGGCCGGCGCTACTACCGGCCGCAGGACGTCGAGCTCGTCGCCGGCATCCGCCACCTGCTCCACGTCCGGCGCTACACGATCGCGGGGGCGCAGCGGGTGCTCAAGGACCACGGGGTCCGCTTCGTCCAGGCGGTCGGTCGCGGCGAGGCCGTGGCGGCCGAGCCGCTGTTTCAGGAGGCCGAGGCGGAGGCGGGGGGCCGGAGCGGCGCGCTTGCGGATCCGGACCGTGCCGTCCTGGCAGAGGTCCTGGCCGAGCTGCGTGCGTGCCGCGCCCTGCTCGATGGGTTGGAGACGGCCACCGAGGACGTCTGACGAGACCGTCCGACGAGGAGGTGTGGGACCCGATCCGGCCGGTTTGCCGGGCCCCGCTGCCGCACCCGGCCTGTCACAACGCGCGGAAGGCGAACCTTCGGCAACAACTCGCGTTGTCGCCCGCATGGCCGCGCCCAAATCCAAGCTGTCGCCCAGCCAGGAACTGATGGCCCGCATCATGCGGATCGTCCGCACCTGCCCGGAAGCGGCGTCCGAAGTCTTGGAACTGATGTTCCTCGTCAGCCAGATCGAGGCCGCCACCGGCGTCGATCGGGAGTACCGCGACGCCAAGCGCGTGATCAGCCGCCTGCGCCATCCACTCTGGGACATGGGGCCGACCGATCGCGAGAAGCTGCTCGCGGCCGCCGAGACGATTCGCCGGGTCTGCCGCTTGGCCGAGGACGAGATCCCCCCCGTGCCGACCGCCGATGCGGGGGAGCGCGCGCGGGTCGAGGCGCGGCTCGCCACCGCCCTGGCGGGAGAGTTCGACGCGGCGCAGATCGCGCGCGTCACCGGCATCGTCGCGGCGGCGCTGCAGAATTAACCCGACGCCCAAGCCCTCGACGGCAGTCGGCGGCGTCCCCACATGCACGCCACCGATGAACGGGGCATCCGGACAGGCGTCCGGACACAGCTCCCGGGTCGGCACCGGAGAGACGCTGCCATGATCGCCCATCGTCCGCTCGCCGCGCTGCTCGTGGGGAGCTTGGCTCTCGTCGGGCCGGCGCTGGCCCAGTCGCCGACCAGCCGGACCAAGACGGTCGCCCCCGGCAAGACCGTACGCCTCGAGATCGCACCCAATCTCAAGAAGGATTGTTCTCCTGGCCCGATGCCGGAGTTCAAGGTTTCCGGATCCCCGAAGAACGGTTCGGTCATCACCAAGGTCGGCAAGCTGAAGACGCCGGCCAGCTACCGGTGTCCCAACAAGGAGGCGGCCGTCCAGGCGCTCTTTTACCAGCCCAACAATGGCTTCACCGGGACCGACGAAGTGACGTTCGAGGTCAAGAGTTCCGACGGGCAAGTCCAGACGCAGACCGTCAAGATTACGGTCGCAGCCTCGGGTGGCAAATCCGGAGATGACGCCAAGAAGGAAGGGACGGATCTGTGAACGGCGACGGAGATCCGCGATCTCTCTGATCCTGCAGCCTTGCGCACGCGCTCGGCCGCGGCGCGGACACTCGTCCGGGCCGCGTTCAGGTCGACGCAGTGTTGCAAGCAATCGACATGCCGCGCACCATGCTCGCCGCACTGCGACAAAAGCGGGCCTGTCGGTTGCATCCGAGCCGAGACAGGATGAAGCTGTCACGGTCTGAGAGGGTTATCGAATGCCCATGCATGCGACGAACGACCTTTTCCAGAGCTTCGCCCGAGGGTACGAGGCCCGCCGCGACACGGAGATGACGCTCTCCGAGTATCTTGAGGCCTGCCGCGACGAGCCGCTGATGTACGCCTCGGCCGCCGAGCGCATCCTGGCGGCGATCGGCGAGCCCGAATTCGTAGACACCGCAAGGGATTCGCGCCTCGGCCGGATCTTCATGAACCGGACGATCCGGACCTATCCGGCCTTCCGCGAGTTCTACGGCATGGAGGAGACGATCGAGCGGATCGTCTCGTTCTTCCGCCACGCCGCGCAGGGGCTGGAGGAGCGCAAGCAAATCCTCTACCTGCTGGGTCCGGTGGGCGGCGGTAAGTCGTCGCTGGCCGAGCGGCTGAAGCTCCTGATGGAGGTTCACCCCGTCTACGTACTCAAAGCCGGGGACGAGGTTTCGCCGGTCTTCGAGAGTCCGCTGGGCCTGTTCGACCCCGAGACCATGGGCGAGGAGATCCAGCGCCGCTACGGCATCCCGCGCCGGCGGCTGACCGGCCTGATGAGCCCCTGGGCGCTGAAGCGCCTCGACGAGTTCAACGGCGACATCTCGCGGTTCAAGGTGATCAAGGTCCGGCCCTCGCGCCTGCGCCAGATCGCCATCGCCAAGACCGAGCCGGGCGACGAGAACAACCAGGACATCTCCTCGCTGGTCGGCAAGGTCGATATCCGCCGCCTGGAGACCCTGTCGCAGGCCGATCCCGACGCCTACTCGTACTCGGGCGGCCTGAACCGGGCGAACCAGGGCATCCTCGAGTTCGTCGAGATGTTCAAGGCGCCGATCAAGATGCTGCACCCGCTGCTCACCGCGACGCAGGAGGGCAACTACGTCGGCACCGAGAATATCGGCGCGATTCCCTTCACCGGCGTGATCCTGGCCCACTCGAACGAGGCCGAGTGGCAGTCGTTCAAGACCAACAAGAACAACGAGGCCTTCATCGACCGGATCTACGTGATCAAGGTCCCGTACTGCCTGCGCGTCACCGAGGAGCAGCGGATCTACGAGAAGCTGATCTCCGGCTCGGAACTGTCGGACGCGGCCTGCGCGCCCGGCACGCTGGAGATGCTGGCGCGGTTCTCGGTGCTGTCGCGCCTGCGCGAGCATGCCAATTCCAACGTCTTCTCGAAGATGCGGGTCTACGACGGCGAGTCCTTACGCGAGGTCGATCCCCGCGCCCGCTCGATGCAGGAGTACAAGGACACGGCCGGCGTCGACGAGGGCATGGACGGGATCTCGACCCGCTTCGCCTTCAAGGTGCTGGCCGCGACCTTCAACCACGACACCACCGAGGTCTCGGCCGACCCGGTGCACCTGATGTACGTGCTGGAGCAGTCGCTGCGCCGCGAGCAGCTCCCGCCCGAGACCGAGAAGAAGTACCTGGAATTCATCAAGACCGAGCTGGCCCCGCGCTACGCGGAGTTCATCGGCCACGAGATCCAGAAGGCCTACCTCGAATCGTACCACGATTACGGGCAGAACCTGTTCGACCGGTACATCGACTACGCCGACGCCTGGATCGAGGACCAGGACTTCAAGGACGCCGAGACCGGCCAGCTGATGAACCGCGAGCTCCTGAACCAGGAGCTGACCAAGATCGAGAAGCCGGCCGGGATCGCCAACCCGAAGGATTTTCGCAATGAGGTGGTGAAGTTCGCCCTGCGCTCCCGGGCGCAGCACGGCGGCCGCAACCCGAGCTGGACCAGCTACGAGAAACTGCGCGAGGTGATCGAGCGGCGGATGTTCTCGCAGGTGGAGGAGCTGCTGCCGGTGATCTCCTTCGGCTCGAAAAAGGACGGCGAGACCGAGAAGAAGCACGGCGAGTTCGTCGAGCGCATGGTGGCGCGCGGCTACACCGAGCGGCAGGTCCGCCGTTTGGTGGAGTGGTACATGCGGGTGAAGCAGGCCGGCTGAGGGATGACGGGGTCCGGTTCGGCCGGGCCCTGTTCCGACCCTCCGCCGCCACAGTTTCGGACGACCGGCCGGTGAAGATCTGGGGCCAGCTGCGAACGAGGGATCCTTTCCTCCGGCAACGGCATGGTACGATCAGGGTCCGGACCCGGCCGGCACACGCGGACGAGGGTTTTTGCAGCGGATGCACATCGTCGACCGACGTCTGAACCCGGGCGGCAAGAGCCTCCCCAACCGCCAGCGCTTCCTACGCCGCGTGAAGGACGTGGCCCAGCGCGCCGTGCGCGAATCCGCCCGCGAGAAGGACATCAAGGATCTGGGCAAGGACGGCCGCGTCACCGTGCCGGCCGACGGCGTGCGCGAGCCGCGCTTCTCCCGCCAGCCCGGCACCGGGCTGCAGGACCACATCCTGCCCGGCAACAAGACCTACGTGGAGGGCGACACGATCGAGCGCCCGCCGGGCAGTGGCGGTGGGCGCGGCTCCGGCGAAGGCGGGGAGGGCGGCGAGAACAGCGAGGACGCGTTCCGCTTCGTGCTCACCCGCGAGGAGTTCCTGGAACTCTTCCTCGAGGATCTGGAGCTTCCGGACCTCGCCAAGCGCCGCCTCGCGGTGGTGGAGACGGAGGGCCTGCGCCGGGCCGGCTACACGGTGACGGGCTCGCCGGCGAATCTCGCGCTGACCCGCACCCTGCGCAACTCGATGTCTCGGAGGATCGCCCTCAAGCGGCCCAAGCCCGACGAGGTGGCGGCCCTGGAGGCGAAGCTCGACGCGCTGTCCGAGGGCGATCCCGAGCGGCTCGACTTGGAACAGATGCTCCTCAAGCTGCGCGAGCGCTCGAAACGCATCCCCTACGTCGATCCAATCGACCTGCGCTTCCGCCGGTTCGAGCCCTATCCGCGGCCGATCGCGCAGGCCGTGATGTTCTGCCTGATGGACGTATCCGGCTCGATGACCGAGCACATGAAGGACCTCGCCAAGCGGTTCTACATCCTGCTGCACATCTTCCTGACGCGCCGCTACCGGCACGTGGAGATCGTGTTCATCCGCCACACCGACCGGGCGACCGAGGTGGACGAGGAGACCTTCTTCGGCTCCCGCGAGACCGGCGGCACCCTGGTCTCGTCGGCGCTGGTCGAGATGAAGCGCATCATCGCCGAGCGCTACGATCCCAACGACTGGAACATCTACGCGGCGCAGGCCTCGGACGGCGACAACGTCTCCTCGGACGGGCCGACCTCCACGGAGCTGCTTCGGTCGCACATCCTGCCGGCCTGCCAGCACTTCGCTTACCTGGAGGTGGGCGACGAGAACGGCCCCCGCGCCGGCTTCGTGGAGCACCGCACCACCCTGTGGCGGACCTACGAGGCGATCGCCAAGGCCGGCGGCCCGATCGCGATGCGCAAGGTCAACCACCGCCGGGAGATCTACCCGGTCTTCCGCGAGCTGTTCGGCCGCAAGGAAGGCCGCGCCGAGGCGGAGGCGTAGGTTTGTCCCCTCCCCACAAGGGAGAGGAGAATGCGATGAGGTTTTCATGGTGACCAGCCTGAGCCGATCCAAGGTGAGTGCGCCGGCCGTGAAGGTCGATAAGCCCCTGTTCACCGGCAACGACTGGGATTTCGACACGATCCGCCGCATCCACGACGCCTGCGAGGCGGTGGCCGGGCCGCAGCTCGGCCTGTCGTGGTACCCGAACCAGATCGAGATCATCACGGCCGAGCAGATGCTCGACGCCTACGCGTCGATCGGCATGCCGCTGTTCTACAAGCACTGGTCGTTCGGCAAGCACTTCGCCCAGCACGAGGCCGGCTACCGCCGCGGCCTGATGGGGCTTGCCTACGAGATCGTCATCAATTCCGATCCGTGCATCTCCTACGTGATGGAGGAGAACACGGCGACGATGCAGACGCTGGTCATCGCGCACGCCGCCTTCGGTCACAACCACTTCTTCAAGAACAACTATCTGTTCCGGCAGTGGACCGACGCAGAAGGGATTCTGGACTACCTCGACTTCGCCAAGGGCTTCATCAGCCGCTGCGAGGAGCGCTACGGCCACCAGGCGGTAGAGCAGGTGCTCGACGCGGCCCACGCGCTGATGAGCCAGGGCGTCCACCGCTACCCGCGCAAGAAGCGGCCGGACCTCGCCTCCGAGCAGCGACGGGAGCGCGAGCGGATCGAGCACGGCGAGCAGATCTACAACGACCTCTGGCGGACCCTGCCGCAGAAGATCGGCACGGCGCGCCCGGACGTGGCGGCGGAGCGGCGCAAGGCGCTGCTGGAGCTGCCGCAGGAGAATATTCTTTATTTCCTCGAGAAGGTCGCGCCGAGACTGCGCCCCTGGCAGCGCGAGATCCTGCGCATCGTCCGCCTCGTGGCACAGTATTTCTACCCGCAGCGCCAGACCAAGGTGATGAACGAGGGCTGCGCCACCTACTGCCACTACCGGATCATGAACGCTCTGTCTGAATCCGGGCAGATCACCGAGGCGGCCTACCTCGAATTCCTGCAATCCCACACCAACGTCATCCGCCAGCCGAACTACGACGACCGCTCCTACGGCGGCCACAACCCCTACGCGATCGGCTTCGCCATGATGCAGGACATCGCCCGCATCACCGAGCAGCCGACCGAGGAGGACCGGGCGTGGTTCCCCGACATAGCCGGCACCGGCGACGCCATGGCGGTGCTGCGCGACTGCTGGGAGAATTACCGGGACGAGAGCTTCATCCAGCAGTTTCTCTCGCCCAAGCTGATGCGCGACCTGCGCCTGTTCCACGTGGTCGACGACCCCGAGGAGCCGGAGTTGCGGGTCGAGGCGATCCACGACGAGCGCGGCTACCGCAAGCTGCGCCGGTCCTTCGCGCGCCAATACGACGTGGCGTGGCTCGATCCCGATATCGAGGTGGTGGATGTGGACCTTGAGGGCGACCGGCGCCTGATCCTGCACCACAAGGCGATCAACCGGATCACCCTGCAGAAGGATGACGCCAAGCGGGTCCTGCAGCACCTCGCCGACCTCTGGGGTTACGACGTGGTGCTCAAGGAAATCGAGCCGGCCACCGGCACGGTGCTGGGCGAGATCGGCGCCAGCGCGCGGCCGATCTTCTTCTGACAGGGATCCAACCCGTACGCCTCATCCTGAGGTGCCCGCGCAGCGGGCCTCGAAGGAGCCCTCCAGCCAGCCGCGCGATCCCTGGAGGGCTCCTTCGAGGCCTGCGCTGACGCTCCGGCACCTCAGGATGAGGTGTTTGGCTCGGAATGGCCTCGGGTGATTGCCTCGTTGTCCCGGCCATGCTGCAAACACGTATGACCGCCACGATCCTGACCCTCGCCGAGACCAGCGACTTCCTCGACCACGAATTCCCCCAGATGCAGGCGGGCGGCCGCGCCTACCATCTGGAAGATGTCGGCCCGCTCTCGGCCCGGATGCGGCTCGAAGCTCACGAACGCTTCCTGCGCCCCGGCGCGACCGTGTCGGGCCCGGCCATGATGGCGCTCGCCGACTACGCCCTCTACGCGGCGATCCTCGCCAATATCGGCCCGGTGGCGCTCGCCGTGACCACGAGCCTCAGCTTCAACTTCCTGCGCAAGCCCGCCTCGGGCGATCTCTTGGCGGAGTGCCGCCTGCTCAAGCTCGGCCGTCGTCTGGCCGTCGGCGAGGTGCTGATCACCGCCGTGGGCAACCCCGACCTCGTCTGCCACGCCACCGGCACCTACTCGATCCCGCCGCGCTGAGGCGCCGTCCGCCGTCCTTGCTTCGCTGCGCTCGCAAAGTCGACCGGATCAGCCGGACCGCGCCTCGGCGAGCCGGGCAGCGTAGCGGGCGATCAGATCGACCTCCAGGTTGAGCCGGTCCCCCTGCCGCCGCTCACCCCAGGTGGTGACCTGCAGCGTGTGGGGGATGAGCAGCACCGAGAACAGGTCGCCCTCGACCGAATTCACCGTGAGCGAGGTGCCGTCGAGGCAGACCGAGCCCTTCTCGGCGATGAACTTGGCCAGGCTCGCAGGCGCGCGCAGGGTGAAGCGCTCGCTGGCGCCCCAGGCATCGGCCGTGACGCTCTCGCGCGCCGCGATCTCGGCGAGGCCGTCGACATGGCCGGTGACGAGGTGGCCGCCGAGTTCGTCGCCGATCTTCAGCGAGCGTTCGAGGTTGATCCGCGTGCCCGCCGCCCAGGCGCCGACCGTGGTGCGCGCCAGCGTCTCGGCGGCGGCGTCCACCGCGAAGACGCAGCCGCCTTCGGCCGGCTCCACCGACACCGCCGTGAGGCAGGGGCCGGAACAGGCGATCGAGGCGCCCAGCGCGATCGTGGCCGGATCGTAGGAGGCGCGGATCACGATCCGGCGCAGGTCGCCTTCGCCCGCCACCGAGACCACCGTGCCGACATCGCTGACGAGTCCCGTGAACATCGCTTACGTCCTGTCGCGTTCGTAGGTCACGGCCTCGTCGGGTCCGAGGCGGAGCCGCTCGGCTTCCCGGAAGCCGTCCGCCAGCGCCGCCGTCAGGGCGGGCCCCAGCGCCGGCAGGCCGCCGGCCGGGCCGAGTTCCGCCGGCCCGGTGACCAGCGTGCAGGCCTCGATCAGATCGGCCCGCGCCAGCGCGTCCGCAAGGCGGGGCCCGCCCTCGCTGCACAGGCGGGTCAGGCCCCGCGCACCGAGAAGCGCCAGGGCGGCCGACAGGTCGATCCCGCCGGCCGTGTCGGCGGCGACGAGGGCGACCTCGACGCCGAGCGCCTCCAGGGCGCGCCTGGCATGGGCTGGCGCGGAGCGCGTGGTGAGCACCAGGGTCGGCGTGTCGCGGGCGGTCCGGGCCAGCACGCTGGCCGGCGTGAGCCGCAGGTGCGTGTCGAGGACGATCCGCAGGGGTGAACGCCGGGTGAGTCCCGGCAGCCGCACGGTGAGCGACGGATCGTCGGCGCGGGCCGTACCGATGCCGATCAGGATCGCGTCGGCATGCGCCCGCCAGAGATGGACCGCGCCATCGGCCACCGGCCCGGTGATCCGCAGGCGCTCCGGTCCGGCGGCCGCGCAGAATCCGTCCCGGGTGCGGGCGAGCTTGAGGTGCAGGGCCGGGCGGCCCCGCGTCACCCGGGTGACGTGGCCGAGATGGTCGCGCGCCGCCTCCGCCCGCATCAGCCCGGTCTCGACCGCCACGCCCCCCTGGCGCAGGAGCGCGTGGCCGCGTCCCGCGACCCGGGGGTCCGGATCCTCGATCGCGCTGACCACCCGGGCGACCCCGGCGGCCAGGATCGCCTCGGTGCAGGGCGGCGTGCGGCCGTGATGGGAGCAGGGCTCCAGGGTGACGTAGAGGGTCGCACCGCGGGCGGCCGCGCCGGCGGCCGCGAGCGCCAGGGGCTCCCCGTGCGGGCGCCCGCCCTGCGCGGTCGCCCCGGTCCCGAGGATGCGCCCCGTATCCGGCTCGACCACGACGGCGCCCACCGACGGGTTCGGCCACGTGGTGCCGAGGCCGCGCCGGCCCAGCGCCAGGGCGAGGCGCATGAAGGTCGCGTCGTCGCTCATGACGCCGGTCTCATGGGCGCGCGGACCGGCGACGGCGCGGCGCCTCGGGCTCCGGCTCGGGCGACGGCTCGATATCGGGCGCCAGCGTGCCGTCGCCGAGCGTCCCGAGCAGCGTCTCGAAATCCTTGGCCTCGCGAAAATTCTTGTAGACCGAGGCGAAGCGCACGTAGGCGACGTCGTCGAGGCCCTTGAGCCCCGCCATCACCAGCTCGCCGATCGCCTCGGAGGTCACCTCCGGCTCGCCGGCGCTCTCAAGCTGCCGGGTGATGCCGCTGACCAGACGCTCGATCCGCTCCGGGTCGACGGCGCGCTTGCGCAGAGCCACGTCGATGGAGCGCTGGAGCTTGTCCCGGTCGAAGGGCACGCGCTTGCCCGAGCGCTTGAGCACCACGACCTCGCGCAGCTGGACTCGCTCGAAGGTGGTGAAACGGCCGGCGCAGTCCGGGCAGACCCGGCGGCGGCGGATCGCGGCGCCGTCCTCGGAGGGCCGCGAGTCCTTCACCTGGGTCTCGGAGCCGCCGCAATAGGGACAGCGCATGGGTCTGTTACTCGGGCATGGAAACGGCCGCGAACCGATGATCCGCGGCCGTTTCCTAATCCACTCATGGCCGGCCCGGAAGGCCGGCCCCGCGCAGGCGTCCCCCGGCCTCAGCCGTAGATCGGGAACCGGTCGGTGAGCGCGTGGACGCGGGTCTTGACGTCGGCCTCGACCGCGCTGTCGCCCGCCTCACCCTTGGCGGCGAGGCCGTCCAGCACCTCGACGATGAAGCCGCCGATCTGCTTGAACTCGGCGACACCGAAGCCGCGCGACGTGCCGGCCGGGGTGCCGAGACGGATGCCCGACGTGATGGTCGGCTTCTGCGGGTCGAACGGCACGCCGTTCTTGTTGCAGGTGATGTGCGCCCGCGACAGCGCGGCTTCCGCCGCCTTGCCGGTGAGGCCCTTCCGCTGCAGGTCGACCAGCATCAGGTGGTTGTCGGTGCCGCCCGAGGTGATGTCGTAGCCGCCCGAGATCAGCGTGTCGGCGAGCGCCTTGGCGTTCTCCACCACCTGACGGGCGTAGATCTTGAACTCGGGCTTCAGCGCCTCGCCGAAGGCCACGGCCTTGCCGGCGATCACGTGCATCAGCGGGCCGCCCTGGAGACCGGGGAAGATCGCTGAGTTGAACTTCTTAGCGAGCGCCTCGTCGTTCGTCAGGATCATGCCGCCGCGCGGGCCGCGGAGGGTCTTGTGGGTCGTGGTGGTGACCACGTGGGCGTGCGGGAACGGCGACGGGTGCACGCCGGCCGCGATCAACCCGGCGAAGTGCGCGGCATCGACCATGAAGTAGGCGCCGACCGAGTCGGCGATCTCGCGGAATTTCGCAAAATCCCAGTGGCGCGGGTAGCCCGAGCCGCCGGCGATGATCACCTTCGGCTTGTGCTCCTGCGCGAGCTGGGCGACCTGCTCCATGTCGATCCGCTGGTCGTCGCGGCGCACCGTGTAGGAGACCGGCTTGAACCACTTGCCCGAGACGTTCGGCGGGGCGCCGTGGGTGAGGTGGCCGCCGGCGGCGAGGTCGAGGCCGAGGAAGGTGTCGCCGGGCTGCATCAGGGCCAGGAACACGCCCTGGTTGGCCTGGGAGCCCGAGTTCGGCTGCACGTTGGCAAAGCCGCAATCGAACAGGCGCTTGGCGCGCTCGATGGCGAGGTCCTCGGCGATGTCCACGAACTGGCAGCCGCCGTAGTAGCGCCGGCCCGGATAGCCCTCGGCGTACTTGTTGGTCAGCACAGAGCCCTGCGCTTCCAGCACGGCGCGAGAGACGATGTTCTCCGAGGCGATCAGCTCGATCTCGTGCTGCTGGCGGCCGAGTTCCTTGGCCACCGCCTCAGCGATCTCGGGATCGGCGTCCGTGAGGGGGGCGGCGAAGAAGCTGTTGGAGAAATGCTTGTCGGCGGCGGTACCGGCGCTCATGGTCTGCCTCTGTTCTGGTAGGGGCGATGCCCGGCCTTTCGTCGGCGTGCACGGGCGGGCGTTGAAGCACCGATTCCTACACGGGCCGGACCTTCAGGCCAAGCACAGGCATTTTGGACCGCGTCCAAGAATAATTTGCCGCAGTCCAGCAGAGAGTTCCTGTCGAAGGGCTTCGTGTGCCTGGGGATTACCGGTTTCAGGAAGCGAAGGGCATTCCCGGCTCTCATTCCGCGCCGGCGCAGACGAGCCGGGTCCCCTTAGAGCTCAGAACCTGCCGCGTCGGCGGCTCTACGCCCGGGCTCCGCTTCGCCCCTCGAATGACCGATCGCGTGACGAAGCACACCCCTTCCCCTGCCGTACCCTCCGCTTGAAGCGTCGAAGACGGCCCGACCTAACGGGCGTCACGCGGAGACATTCGTCTCGATCAGCACCGTCTCGGTGTCGAATGCGGCCGCATGCCACGCTCCGGCGGGGAAGTGGAACACGCTGCCTGCGGAGAACGGCTTGCGGCCTTGCTCGGTCTCCAGAACGCCGGAGCCCGAGACGACCTGCACGAACTGTTCGTGATCGTGGCTGTGGCGCGGGGCCGAGATCCCCGCCGGCACCACGACGCGCACGAGGCTCGCGCCCGCGCCCGGGATCTCCCGCTTGGCGACGCCGTTCGCGGCGACGCTCTCGGCGCGGTCATGCCAGGCGGTCAGGTGGTCGGTCATCGTGGCGTCTCCTCGGCGACGGGACATGCGCTCCGGAAGAGCCGGGTCAACGGCCGCCCGGCCAGCCGGCCTGCGTCAACCGGTCCCGCCGGGCGGGCGGCCGCGCCGGGACCTGGGCGTCGCGGGATCGGAGGCCGATGGGCCGGGATCGGGCGGAGCCGAAGCGGGGGCGGCGCCCTCGCTCGGCGCACCCGCGGAGGGCCAGAAGGTCTCGAACAGCTCCTGCATCGCCCGGATGTTGTTGCCCTGGACCTCGGCGCCCGTGCGCAGCATCTGGTTGAGCATGTCGGAGCCGGCCTCGCCCACCGGCGCTTCCGGCGGCGTAGGCTTGGGCGTGGGCTTGGGCTTGAAGGCGGGCTTCGCCGTGGGGGCAGGGGGCTCCGCGGCGGGCAGGAACGCCTTGGCCATCTCGGCCCAGGCGGGGCCGAACGGGAACGGCACGGGTGGCGGCGGCGCGGCCGGCCGCGCCTGCGCAAGCTCGGCCTGCGGCTGGTTGAGCATCACGTGGACGATGCTCGCCACGACGGCACCCGCCATCATCGGCAGCATCTGGCGCAGGACCTGCGCGCCGACGCCGCTCGTGGCCGAGGCCTGCCGCAGCACTCCCTGCATCAACTGGGCCGAGCCGAACATCTGGCTCAGGGCGTCGATGCCCTGCGGCGCCGCGGGCCGGGGCATCTCCAGGCCGAACATGCGGGCGAAACTACCCGGGTCCATGCCGACGCTGCGTTGGAGGCCGAGGGTCAGGGCCGGCATCAGCGCCTCGAAGGCGCGGGCCGTCTGATCCGTCGTCAGACCGAATTGCTGGGCCATGGTCTGCAGCCCGGCCTCGCCCTGGGCCTGGAACATCTCGAGCGGGTTGAACATGCGGCCTCGATCCTGCCCCGGTCGGACCGACCAGGGCAGGGCATCGTGACCCGTTGCGCGGCGAAATACCAGTTCTTGCCCGCGGAACTTGTGTCCGGGAATGCGGCGCGACCTGGATAACCGGGCCGCCTTGTCATTTCCGACTCAGCTCACCGGTCCCGGATGGGGGTGGCCCGCCGGCAGCGGCGCGTCCCGGAGCGGCGCCTCCGGAGCGCCCTCCGGCTCTCGGCCGCGCGGGCCGGAGCCTTCGAGGCGGTCGACGGTGCGGCGGGCGAGCAGGATGCCGAGCGCCCCGAAGACCAGCGAGCCGAGCCCCATCCCGGCGACCACGCCGCGGGGGCCGTAGAGCGAGGCGCCCAGCATCGCGGGCGGGATCGTGCCCAGCGTCGCCCGTCCCCAGTTCAGCAGCGTCGAGCGGAGGGGGAAGCCGAGGTTGTTGAAGGCGGCGTTGCCCAGGAACAGGAGCCCGTTGAAGAACCAGATCGCCCCGCCGACGAGGCAGAAGAAGCCGAACAAATCGGCCGCCACCCCGTGCAGGCCGAACAGGGCCGCGAGCGGCCCGCGGGCGAGGGCCAGGCCGAGCCAGACGATCGCCACGTAGGCGAGCGTCACCCGCACCGCCTCCCGCAGGACGCCGCGCATCCGGTCGAACCGGGCCGCGCCCCAGTTCTGCGCGAGGATCGGGCCGATCGCCCCCGACAGGGCGAACAGGCCGCCGAAGGCCACGGGCGTCAGGCGGTCGATCACCGACGCGGCCGCGACCGCGTCCGCCCCGTAGCCGGCGAACAGGCGCGCCAGGAAGGCGCTCGCCACCGAGGGCGCGAGGTTGGTGAGCACCGCCGGCCCCGCGACCGCCGACAGGGCGGCGGCGTCGGCCGGCAGGTCGGCGAGGCGCGGCCGGCCGAGGAGCCCGTGGCGGGTGACCCCGCGCAGGCCCACGACCACGAAGGTGGCGCGCGCCACGCAGACGGTGATCGCCGCGCCCTCGACGCCGAGGCCGGCCCCGAAGATCAGCAGCGGATCGAGGATGGCGGTGACCACGGCGCCGGACACGGTCACCAGCATCGCCTGCCGCGCCTCGCCGACGGCGCGGAGCAGGCCGGTGAACAACATGCCGGCGGCAAGCAGGAGGTTCGACGGCAGGGTGATGTGCAGGAACAGCTCGGCCACCCGCAGCGCCTCGCCGCGGGCGCCGATCAGGCTCAGGAGCGGGTCGGCGAGGACGGCGATCAGCACCGCGATGAGAGCGGCCACGAGGCTGCCCAGCGTCAGCGCGGAACTCGCGAGGCGGCGCGCCGCCGCCCGGTCGCGGGCCCCCACGGCCTTCCCGACGAGCGCCCCGGCGGCGATCATCAGGCCGATATTCACCGCGGTGGCGAAGAACTGCACGATGCCGGCGAAGCCCACCGCCGCGGTCAGGTTCGGGTCGCCGAGCTTCGAGACGTAGAGCAGCGACAGGAGGTCGACGACGAAGATCGCCATCAGCCCCACCGAACCGGTGGCGGCCATCACCAGGACGTGCCGGAGGATGGAGCCGGTGACGAAGCGGCCGGTCTCCGCCTGGAGCGGGCCGGCCGAAGGCGGACCGTCAGACATCCGGAGCGTCACGCATTCCGGGCGCTGCCTTCCGCTTCCAGCTCCGCCTCGTCGCCCTCGGCCTCGGCGGCCTCGCCTTCCTGCGGGGCGAGGGCGGGCTTCTCGAGGAGCCGCTCGGCCGCCTCGCGCCGCTCGCCGCCCACGAGGTCGCGAGTCTCGGTGTTGAGCGCGCGGGCGGGCCGGACGGGGGCGGTCAGCGGTTCGGGCTTCAGTCCCGCGGCGGCCCCGCGCATCCAGCTGGAGCCGTCCGGCAGGGCGCCCGCCTGCTGCAGGACGAGGCGGGCGATGTCGCGCTTGCGCACATCGTCGGTCCGCGCCAGGGCGGCCTCCGGCGACAGGCCGAGTCCTTCGAGCGCCGCCCGACCGAAGGCGAGGGCCGATTCGGCAGTCTCGCGGATCTGGTAGTCCACGTCCCGGTTCATCAGCTCCACGGCGTGCAGCCGGTCGTAGGCACGCACGAAGGTACGCACGTCCGCGAACTCCTCGTGCACGATGTCGACGATCTTGAGGGCGCCCTCCCGGTCGTCGACGCAGATGCAGACCAGTTCGACCCGGCCGATCCCGGCGGCGCGGAGCACGTCGAGCCGGGTGCCGTCGCCGTAATAGATCCGGAAGCCGAATCGCGAGGCGGCGCGCAGCTGCTCCACGTCCTTGTCGATGACGGTGGCGGTGATGCCCTCGGCGAGCAGCACCTGCGTCAGCAACTGCCCGAAGCGGCCGAAGCCGATCACCAGAACCCGGGCCTCGCCGCTCTCGGACAGCTCGGTGGAGGGCGCCTCCAGCGCGTGCGTGGTCCGCGCGTTGCGCCGCTCGATCAGCTTGTCGAGGCCCTTGGCGGCGATCGGGCCGATCAGCATGGTCAGCGCGGCGAGCGCCACGGCGAAGCGCGTCGCCTTGGCGCCCGTGAGGCCCAGTTCCTCGGCCTGGGGCAGCAGCACGAAGGCGAATTCGCCGGCCGGCGCCAGGACGGCGGCGCCGCGCAGGGCCCCGAGGGTGTCGGAGCCGAACAGCCGGAACAGGCCGGCCACCAGGGCGACCTTGACGAGGATCGCCCCGAGCGTCGCGCCGAACAGGGCCGGCCAGACCTCGCGCACGAGGGTGCCGTCGATCGACATGCCGACGCTCATGAAGAACAGGCCGAGCAGCATGCCGCGGAACGGCTCGATATCGGCCTCGAGCTGGTGGCGGAAATTCGATTCCGCGAGCAGGATGCCGGCGAGGAAGGCGCCCATCGCCATCGACAGGCCGACCTGCTCCATCAGCAGCGCGGTGCCGAGCACCACCAGCAGGGCCGCGGCGGTCATCACCTCGCGGGCGCCGCTCGCCGCCAGCAGCCGGAAGAACGGGTTCAGGCCATAGCGGCCGACCACCACCACGGTGAGGATCGCCGCCAGCGCCTTGCCGGTGGAGACAGCGGCCTCCCCGAGCCAGGAGGCATCGGTCGCGCCGCCCGCCGAGGCGAGCAGCGGCATCAGCGCCAGGATGCCCACCACCGAGAGGTCCTGGAACAGCAGCACCGCGAAGGCGCGGCCCCCGTAGGCGCTGCCGAGGTCGCCCCGCTCCTCCAGAAGCTGGAGCGCCACCGCGGTGGCCGAGAGGGCCAGCGCGAGGCCGATCACCGCGGCCGCGCCGAAGCTCAGGCCCGCCAGCACGCCGGCGCCGCCGAGCACGAGGGCGCAGGCGACGAGCTGCGCGGTGCCGAGGCCGAAGATGTCGCGGCGCATCGAGACAAGCTGCGACAGGTGCAATTCCAGCCCGACGATGAACAGCAGCAGCACCACGCCGATCTCGGCGACGCTGGCCGCCGTGTCGGGCTCGGCGATCAGCGACAGGCCGGAGGGGCCGATCAGCACGCCGGCCACGAGGTAGCCGAGCACGGCGCTCTGGCCGATCAGCCGGAACACCGGGACGCCGATCACCGCCGCCGTCAGGAAGGTCAGGACCGGCGGCAGGAAGCTCGCATGTTCGACGGGGCTCGCCATGAAGATCGTCCCGGCGGTTCTTCTGGGGTGCGTGCGAAGCACCCGCTTAGCGCGGGCGGCGCCGGGATGCGAGCCGGAAGGACGTGCCGTTCGGCACAAGGGGGGGCACTGCCGTGTCCGCCGAGCGCGGTCGAACCTATCGCCTCCGTCTTTGCGAGCGCAGCGAAGCAATCCCGAGCGCCACGTTTCCGAACGTCGCGCATCCCTGGGTCGCTTCGCTGCGCTCGCGATGACGGGAGGGGGCAGATTCACGCCAGTCCCCGCATCCGCGCCCGGCGCGACCCGTCGATGAACTCAAATCCGCCGGCCGCGCTCAGCATGTGCAGGCGCGAGCCGGGCCAGGCCGCCCCGGGCCCGAGGCGCGTCTCGACCCGCTGGGCGTAGCCGCCCTCGTCGAGCCGCAGGATCCGGGCGAGGCCGAGCGCCGCGCCGTAGCCCTGGCGGCAATCCTGGACCGGGCGGATCAGGGCGCCGTCCCGCGCGACGATCGGTCCTGCGGCCCGGGCCGAGCCGACGTCGATCAGCACCGGGTTCAGCCGGTGCGGCGTCCAGGGGCCGCGGAAATGCGGCGCGTGCCAGAGGTGCAGGGTGTCGGAGTAGCTGCCCCCACCCGCGCGGACCGTGGCGAACAGCCACCAGCGGCCGTCATGGTGCAGCAGCGTCGCGTCGCCCGCCACGACCCCGTCCACCAGCACCGCCTCGTGGACCCAGCCCCGCGGGAAGGCGGTGGCCCGGTAGAGGTCGATCGTCCCGGAGGCGTGGGATTCCGGGATCATCCAGACCTCCCCGTCCGCCTCGAACACGAACGGGTAGGAGAGGTGGGTCTCCAGTTCCAGGACCGGCTCCGGCCGGCCGCGGGGCCCGGCGGCGTCGAAGCCCACCGCCGAGATCACGCCCTTGCCGCGCCGGTAGTCGAATTCCTCCACGAACAGGGTCACCGCGCCGCCCCGCGCGATGGCGAAGGGGTCGGCGTAGAAGCGGCGCCCGTCGTCGGGCAGGTCGATCCAGCCGCCCTCCGGGTGGCGGCGCAGGTCGATCAGGTCGGGACCCTCGATCCGCCGCCAGCCGACCCGCCATTCGGGCCTGTGGAAGCAGAGGGCGTAGAGCCGGCGGGCGATCAGCCGGGCCAGCCCCCCGGCGGCGCGCCGCCCGGCGCCGAGGCCGCCGAGATCGAAGGGGGCGCCCGGCTGCAGGGGCGCCTCGGTCCCGTCCGGCAGCACCGGCGAGGCGGCGCCGTCGAGGGCGGCGGCGATCAGCGTGATCGTCCGCGCGAGGTAATCCTCGAAGGCGGCGAGCATCACCGTGTGCGACTCGGCGCCGAGGCGTCCCACGGCGATCGGGAGGCCGTCGGCGCCGCGCAGGGCCGCCACCGGCGCCCGCCGGGCGAACAGGGCGGTGAGGAGGCCGGCCTCGCCGGGCAGCCCGTCGAAATCCAGCCGCCACGTCGGTGCGGATGCCGCCTCGGCGGGCGCCCCCGAGAGATCGAGGATGATGTCGGCCGGATCGGCGGAGTCGGTCCGGCCCGCCACGTAGGGCGCGAGGGCGACCGGCTCGGCCGCGGTGGCGAGGCCCGGCCGGGGTAATCCGTGGATCGCGGCTTCGAGCCGGAACAGCAGCTCCGCATTCGGCGGCAGGCCGCCCGCCTCCTCCGCCCAGGCGATCTGGACCCGGCGGTCGGGTCGCTGCCCGAGCTGGTCGAGGAGGCGGATGTGCCAGCCGCGCAGGGTCCGGCGGCCGAGGCGCACCGTCACGGTGCGCGCCACCGGTCCGGCGGCCCGCGTCTCCGACCAAGCCGGGGCCCGGCCGCCGCCGGCCGGAGGCCGGTCCATGCCGCCGATCGTCCGCTCCATCCGCCGAAGAGCCTCCCACCGCGTGTCGATCGTCGGAGCGGCGCCCACGGCGGCCAGGATCCCTCATGGGCCGGACGATGGCCGAAGATGCTGGCCGCCGCGGGCTGAAAGCTGTTGCTCGACGAGACGATCAAGCAAGACCAGGCCGCTGTCCACCTGGATACACCCAGGATGCAGGATGATTTCTGGCAAACTGATTAAGACGCAGGGTTTCACCCGGTCCTGTAAGCCCCTGTAAGCGGCCCGTGTTACGGTGTCGCGCGAGTCTGGACGAGTCCGGCCGGAACCCGCACTTCAGCTCGGCCGTTCGCTCACGATAACGTGGTGTGGAGACACGATATGACGCGCAAGACGCTGACGCTCGCGGCGATGCTCCTCGCCGCCCTGCCCGGGACAGCCTTCGCCTGGGGTGGCGGCGGCGGTGGCGGCGGCGATAGCGGGAGCGGCCTCTCGCCCTACGCCGCCCTCAACGGCAATGACCGGTCGGCCGGGGTCAACAACGGGAATTACCGCGACCCCGCCCTCGACCCCTATATCCGGACCTACGATCCGGAGGCCGCGGCCCGCTACGTCGCCCCGCCGGCGGCTCAGCCGCGCCTGCGCGTGCGGCCCTATTACGGCCATCCCTACTGACGGCGCCCCCCTCCCGCTGCGCCACGGCGGCGGCGGGGGGGATGGGGGCAGAACGTCGCCGTGCGGGAGGCGCCTGATCGTCGCGGCGGCGATCAGGAGCGCTCGGTCCCCTTCGCGGTGCGCACGCGCCTGAGGGTCCATTGGCCGCCCGAGGGCTTGCAGCCGGTGCCGCGGACGAAGCGGCTGTTGTCCGGCCCGATCACCGAGGCCAGGAAGTTCCGGCAGATCAGATCCTCGGCGACGTAGGGCAGGCCGGTCGGGTTGACGCTGCCGTGCAATCCCGTCTCGGGGTTGTCCCATTTCACCGGTCGGCCGTTGCCCTGCGGATCGAGCGCGACCGACAGGGCGGCGCGCGCCCGCCGCCAATCCTCCTCGGCGAGGTCATCCCCGAAGCTCGCCGGCCGTTTCTCGATGCTGCCGGTCACGACCGGCTCCTCGGCCACGCGCGGCGGCGCCTCGGCCTCGCCCCGAAACACGAGGAGAGGCTGGCTGCAGCCGCACAGGGCCAGGGTCACCGACAGGGCCGAGACGGACGCGAGGATGCGCGACCGCCGGCTTGGCTCTTTACACACGCATCGCCGCATTACACCTGACTCACGACGGGCTTTCCGCTCGACCGAACATGCCGATGTCGGTGCCCCCTCAGGCCCTGGACGCGGCAGGCAGGAGTCTTGGCGTGGATCAGTTAAGGACCGATGACCCGCAGGTTGCGGACTCTGCGGATGCTGCGGACTTCACCCGCAGCGACGACCCCGTCGCGCTGTTCGCCGCCTGGATGAAGGAGGCGGAGGCGGCCGAGCCCGAGGATCCCAACGCGATGGCGCTGGCCACCGCCGGGGCCGACGGGCTGCCGGACGTGCGGATGGTGCTGCTGAAGGGCTTCGACGGGCGCGGCTTCGTGTTCTACACCAACACGCAGTCCACCAAGGGCGAGGAACTGGCGGAGAATCCGCAGGCCGCGCTGGTGCTGCACTGGAAGAGCCTGCGCCGGCAGGTGCGGGCCCGGGGGCCGATCACCCCGGTGACGGCGGAGGAGGCGGACGCGTATTTCCAGAGCCGCCGCCGGGAGAGCCGGCTCGGCGCCATCGCCAGCCAGCAATCGCGCCCGCTCGCCGACCGCGCCACCCTGATGGGCGCCGTGGCCGCGCTGTCCGAGCGCTACGGGGACGGTCCGATCCCGAGGCCCGCGCACTGGACCGGCTTCCGCATCACCCCGGTGACCTTGGAATTCTGGCAGAACGGCGATTTCCGCCTGCACGACCGGGTGCGCTTCACCCGGACGGGCGAGGGCTGGAGCCGGGCGCGGCTCTATCCTTGATCGCGCTTCCGCTTGGCCGCTTCGGTCGGCGTATCTCCCACCATCATCACGAGCGCAGCGAAGCGGCCCAGGGTCGCGCGACCCCGGCAGGCGTGGTGCGGCCCTGGATTGCTTCGCTCCGCTCGCAACGACGACGGTGCTGAGAAGCCACATCACCCCGAAACGCGAAAGAGCCCCGGCAGGGCCGGGGCTCTCGCGGCGGACGGCCATGCGCGAAGGCTCAGGCCTCCGCGTCGTCCTTCTTCTCGTCCTCGGCGGCCTCGGCTTCGGCCTCGGCCTTCTCGTCGGCGGCCTCGGCCGACTGCGCCTCGGCGATCGCGGCCTCCTCGGCCTCCACCTCGGCGCCCAGCACGGTCGGCGGCACGATGTTGGCTACCGGGTCGGTCTGCTCGCCGGTATAGGTGCCGGCCGGGATCTTGATGTCGGAGACGTGGATGACGTCGCCGATGGCACGGCCGGTCAGGTCGACCTCGATGGCGTCCGGGATCTGGTCCGGGGCGACCTCGAGGGCCAGCGTGTGGGCCACGATGTTGAGGGTGCCGCCGAGCTTCTTGATGCCGGGGGCCGCGTCCTCGTTGACGAAGTGCACCGGCACCTCGACCGTGACGGTCTGGCCCGAGACGACGCGCAGGAAGTCGACGTGCAGCGGCACGCCGGTCACCGGGTCGAGCTGGAAGTCGCGCGGGATCGCGCGGACCTTCTTGCCGCCGGCGTTGATCTCGAACAGCGTGGTCTTGAAGCCGCCGGCATAGATCAGCGTGCGGGTGCGGATGAGGTCGACCGCGATGGATTGCGGCGGCTGGCCGCCCCCGTAGATGACGGCGGGAATCTGGCCCTGGCGACGAACGGCCCGGGCGGCCCCCTTGCCGACCCGGTCGCGTGCCACGGCCTCAAGCGTCTTCACAGCGCTCATGGCGTGATCCTTAAGATTGCTGGAGCCGGAAAACGAAAAGGCCGCCCCTGGCGGACGGCCACATCCTTCCCGGCGCGCCCCTGCCTCCAAGGGTGTCTCGGGGGCGCGCCGTGCGCATACACGGGCGGGGGCGGGTTGGCAATGCGGCGTCACCCGGGAGCCTCGCTGCGGGTTCACTCCGCGTCCGGCCCGTCGACGCGTGGGCGTGCTACGGCCGCAACGCCGCCAGCGCCCGCCGCGCCCGTCGCTTCTGCAGCCACAGGGTCAGGCCCAGCGCCGTCCCGATCACCAGCGCCGAGACCGCCGTGGTCACCGTGCCGAGGGCGTAGATCGCCGGCGTCGTCACCGTGGTCGTCAGGCCCTGCAACTCCAGCGGCAGGGTGTTGCGGCCGCCGATCGCCTGGCTGGTGCGGGCCAGTTCGTCGAACGACAGGGTGAAGCCGAACAGCGCCACGCCCACGAGCGCCGGGGCGAGGATCGGCACCACCACGTGGCGCAGCGTCTGCGCGCCGGTGGCGCCGAGGTCGCGGGCGGCCTCCTCGTAGGCCGGGTCGAACCGGTTGAACACCGCGAACAGGATCAGCAGGCCGAAGGGCAGCGTCCACGTGAGATGCGCCCCGAGCGCCGAGCTGTAGAGGCCCATCAGGGTGCCGTGGTCCTGCAGGAAGCCCCAGCCGGTGGCGGCGGCGAGCGCCTTGAGCGCGTCGTCGAGGAGCCGGAATTCCAGCCCGATGCCGAGCGAGACCACGATCGAGGGGACGATCAGGCTCGACACCGCCAGGGCGAAGACGAGGCCGGATCCCCAGAACCCTTTCCGGAAGGCGAGGCCGGCGAAGAACGCGATCCCGACGGTGAGCGCCAT
The DNA here is from genome assembly GCF_000364445.2 of Methylobacterium mesophilicum SR1.6/6. Lineage (NCBI taxonomy): Bacteria > Pseudomonadati > Pseudomonadota > Alphaproteobacteria > Hyphomicrobiales > Methylobacteriaceae > Methylobacterium > Methylobacterium mesophilicum. Next base: position 5,139,914 of record NZ_CP043538.1, read on the forward strand.
GACGACGAGTCCGAGCGCCAGGGAACGCCGGAACGCCGCCCAGATGTCGACCACGCCAACCCCCTCCCACAGCTTGGCGAACCAGTGGGTCGAGATCCCGTTCATCGGGAAGGTCAGGCCGCCGGAGGGCCCCTGGAAGCTGAGCGCCAGGATCGTCAGCGTCGGCCCGTAGAGGAACAGGACGTAGAGGATGAAGACGCCGGCCAGCAGATAGAAGGTGAGGCCGCGGGGCCGGTCCATCCTACAACTCCCGCCGGAGGTCGATCATGCGGGTCAGCCCCAGGATCATCAGCAGCACGGCGGCCAGCAGCACCATGGCGTTGGCGGCGGCGGCGGGGAACTGCAGGTAGGCCATCTGCACCTGGATCACCTTGCCGACGCTGGCGATCTGCTGGCCGCCCATGACGCCGACCGTGACGAAGTCGCCCATCACGAGCGTGACCACGAAGATCGATCCGATTGCGATGCCGGGCTTGGCCAGCGGAAGCACCACGTTCCAGAGGATCTGCGCGCCGGACGCGCCGCAATCCCGCGCCGCCTCGATCAGGCGGCGGTCGATGCGCGCGAGGCTGTTGAAGATCGGTACGATCATGAACACCGTGTCGAGATGCACGAAGGCCAGTACCACCGCGAAGTCGGAGTAGAGCAGGCCCTCGATCGGTTCGCGGATCAGCCCGAGTCCGCGGAGCGTATCGTTGACGAGGCCGTTGCGGCCGAGCAGCGGGATCCACGAGATCATGCGGATCACGTTCGAGGTCCAGAACGGGATCGTGCAGAGCAGGAACAGCCCCATCCGCACCGTGCCCGAGCGGACGTGGAAGGCCAGGAAATACGCGATGGCGAAACCGAGCGGCAGGGTGATCGCCAGCGTCAGGGCGACGAACTTCACCGTCGAGAGATAGGTGCGGACCGTCGTGCAGAGGTCGGCCGACAGGCAGCCGTCGAACAGGTCGGCGTAGTTCTGCAGGGTCAGCGCCGGGATGATCTCGTACTCGTTGTACTCCCAGAGCGAGACGATCCCGGTGAGCACCAGCGGCACCACCAGGAAGACGAGGAAGACGAGGGTGAGCGGCGCGGCCTGGAGATAGGCGAGAGCGCGGCGGGGGCGACGGGGTGATGCGGCCGGAGCGGCTGTTTCCGTGGCGGGCGTGACAGGCAAGGCGAGGTCGGTCATCGGATTCGCCCGACGCGTGCCGACGCATCCCTCCCCCCGCAGCGGGAGGGAGGGGGGCGGCGCGCAGCCCGCTCACGCGGCGATGAACTCGTTCCACTTGCGCACCATGTAGGTGTTCTCGTCCATCACGGCGTTCCAGCAGGCGACCGCGCCCATGCGCTTCTCGAAGGAGCCGCCGTCGCGGGTGGCGCCGGCCTTCTCGATCAGCGTGCCGTCGGGACCCAGGATGTCCTTCTCGGCCGGCTTGCCCTCCATCCAGAAGGCCCACTCGTAGGGCTGCATGTTCTCCTTGGCGGTCTCCAGCACCGCCGAGTAGTAGCCCTGCCGGTTGAGGTAGGCGCCGGCCCAGCCGGACAGGAACCAGTTGACGAAGTCGTAGGCCGCGTCGAGCTTCCGGCCGCTCAGGGTCTTCGGGACGCCGAAGCCCTGGGCCCAGGCGCGGTAGCCCTCCTTCAGCGGCTGGTACACGCACGGCACCCCCTGCGCCCGGACCTTGGTGACGGCGGGCGACCACATCGACTGGATCACCGTCTCGCCCGAGGCCATCAGGTTCACGGATTCGTTGAAGTCCTGCCAGAAGGCCCGGAACTGGCCGGCGCGCTTGGCCTCGATCAGCACCTTGATGGTGCGGTCGATCTCGGGCTTGGTCATGTTGCCCTTGTCGCCGTAGGTGTAGTCGCCGGTCGCCTCCACCACCATCGCTGCGTCCATGATGCCGATCGACGGGATGTTGAGGATCGAGGCCTTGCCCTTGAAGGCGGGATCGAGAAGATCCTTCCAGCTCTCCACCGGCCGCTTGATCAGGTCGGGCCGGATGCCGAGCGTGTCGGCGTTGTAGGTGGTGGGGATCAGCGTCAGCCACTCGGTCGGTGCGGACGCGAAGGTCCTGGCGTTCTGGCCTTCGAGGTAGAACACCTTGCGGGGCGCGGTGCCCTGGTCGCCGATCTTCCTCCCGGCCACCTCACCCTTGGTGAACACGCCGGTGATCCTGTCGGCGAGCTTGATCCGCCTGGCGTCGAGGCCCGCGAGGTTGCCCGACGGGATGATCTTCTTCAGGCTGAAATACTCGGTGTCGATGAGGTCGAAGGAGTTCGGCTGCGTGACCGCGCGCTTGGTCACCTCGTCGGTCACCACCGGCATGTATTCGAGAGTGATGCCGAGATCCTCCTTCACCTTCCTGGCGATGTCGGACGACTGGCTCACCGCGGTGCCGAGATAGCGCAGGGTCACGGGCTCGGCGGCGTGCACCGCCGGGAAGCCGGTCACCGGCGTGGCGGCCAAGGCCGCGACGCCCTTCAGGAGCGTGCGCCGGCTCGGGGAAAGGTCCATCGTCGTCTCCGTACGGTTACGCGTCGAGGCGGTGGGCGGCGGCCGCGTCCCAGCCGACCGGAATCGTGTCGCCCGGCCGGAGCGGGCTTGCGGCGAAGTCCGCATCGCTGAGGATCACCGTGAGGGCGGCGGGGCTCTCGGGCGGGCGCTCCAGCCCGTCGGCGTCGAGGCCGACATGGACGTTCGTGCCCTGGTACTCCACCGCCACCACTCGGGCCGGCAGCGCGGCCGGGCCGGCCTCGGCGCCGAGCCGCATCCGGTCGGCGCGCACCGCGACGAGCCCGTCGGGAAGCCGGATCACGTTGTGGCCGCCGATGAACCGCGCCACGAAGGCGGTGGCGGGCCGCTCGAACACGGTGCGCGGGTCGGCGGCCTGCTCGATCCGGCCGGCATTCATCACCACCACGAGGTCGGAGAGCGCCATCGCCTCCTCCTGGCTGTGGGTGACGTGGATGAAGGTGAGTCCCAGCTCGGTCTGGATCCGCTTCAGCTCCACCCGCATCCGCACCCGCAGGAACGGGTCGAGGGCGGAGAGCGGCTCGTCGAGCAGCAGCACCTTCGGGCCGGTGACGAGGGCGCGGGCGAGCGCCACGCGCTGCTGCTGGCCGCCCGAGAGCTGGGCCGGCAGACGGTTGGCGAGGTGGCCCATCTGCACGAGGTCGAGCATGGCCATCGCCTTCGCCCGGCGCTCCGCGGTGCCGATCCCGCGCATCTTGAGGCTGAAGGCGACGTTGTCGCGCGCATCCAAGTGCGGGAACAGCGCGTAGCTCTGGAACATCATGGCGGTGCCGCGCGCGGCCGGGGCCGCGTCGCCCACCGCCCTCGGGCCGATCACCACGTCGCCGGCGGTCGCGCGCTCGTGGCCGCCGATCATCCGCAGCGTCGTGGTCTTGCCGCAGCCGGAGGGGCCGAGCAGGCAGCAATAGGCGCCGGACGGCACCTTTAGGTCGATGCCATCGACCGCGGTGGCCGCGCCGTAGCGCTTGGTCAGGCCGATCAGCTCGACGTCCATGCGGTGCTCCCCCCGGAGATTGCAGGCAAGCGGCGGGCCAGCGCGACCGTCAGGCGTCCCGCCGCTCGGCCGGATCGACCGCTCGGTCGAGAACCCGCCCGCGGCCCGGCTCGGAGAGCACCCGGCCGTCCTCGGCGATCACCTGCCCGCCCGCGATGGTCACCACCGGCCAGCCGGTCACCGAAAACCCCTCCCAGGGCGTGTAGTCGGAGCCGTGGTGCAGGTTCGCCTGGCGTATGGTCTCGCGCCGGTTCGGATCCCAGAGGGTCAGGTCGGCGTCGAAGCCCGGGGCGATCGAGCCTTTCCGCGGATAGAGCCCGTAGAGCTTGGCGTGGTTCGTGGCGGTGAGCGCGACGAACTGGTTGAGGCTGATCCGCCCCTTCGAGACCCCTTCGGAAAAAAACACCGGCAGCCGTGTCTCGATGCCGGGGATGCCGTTCGGGATCCAGCGGAAGGAGGTTCTGCCGCGCGGGTTCAGCTTGCCCTGCGGGTCGTCGTAGCGGAACGGGCAATGGTCGGAGGAGACCACGTCGAAGATCCCGCGCCGGATCCCCGACCACACCGCCTCCTGGCTCTCGACGTCCCGCGTCGGCGGCGAGCAGACGTACTTGGCCCCCGCCATGCGATCATCTTGGCCGAGCCCCTTCATGTCCTCGGCCGTCAGGGTCAGGTATTGCGGGCAGGTCTCGGCCCGGATCTTCAGGCCCCGCGCTTGCGCCCAGGCGATCTGCTCGGTCGCCTCGCGGCCCGAGACGTGGACGATCACGATCGGCAGGTCGATCAGCTCGGCGTGGCTGATCGCCCGGTGGGCCGCCTCCCGCTCGACCACCTCGGGCCGCGACAGGGCGTGGCCGTAGGGCGCCGTCTCGCCGGCCCGCTCCAGCCGGTCGCTGAGGTAGCGGATCGCGTCGTAGCCCTCGGCATGGACCATGACCCGGGCGCCCTGCCGCCGGGCGACGTGGAACACGTCGAGGAGCTGGCGGTCGTTCAGCACGAGGTCGTCATAGGTCATGAAGACCTTGAACGAGGTGTAGCCGTCGGCCACCAGGGCCGGCAGCTCCTGGCCGAGCACCGCCTCGCTCGGGTCCGAGATGATCATGTGGATCGCCACGTCCACGTGGCACTGGCCCTCGGCCCTGGCCCGGTAGGCCTCGACGGCCCCGCGCAGCGAGGCGCCCCGGGGCTGGACCGCGAAGGGCATCACGCAGGTGTTGCCCCCCGCCGCTGCCGCCCGGGTGGCGCTGGCGAAGTCGTCGGCCATGACGATGCCGGGACCGGATTCCTGGGCGATGTGGACGTGGCTGTCGATGCCGCCCGGCAGGACCAGCAGGCCGGAGGCGTCGATCACCCGGGCGGCGTCGGCGATGCCCTCGGCCACCGCCACGATCCGCCCGCCGCGCACGCCGATATCGGCCCGCACCGTGTCGCCGGCCGTGACCACCGTGCCGCCGCGGATGGCCAAGTCGAAATCGGGCATGCCGTCCATTCCTCCGCGCCGTCGGGCGCGCCGGGCCCATGCATCGTCCGCGCCGATTCGGACGGCGCGGATGGTAGGAAGAAGGTCATAGCCCGTCGCCGCGGTCCAGCCGGTTCCGACCACGGGCGTGCAGAGCCCGGTCCCGTCCCGGATGCGGAGCGCCGGTGAATGCGGCCCTGAACCGCGCCGGCCTGTCGTCGCGGCCTACTCCGCCACCACGGCTCGCCCCGGGCGCAGGCGCGCCAGCACCTGCCGGCGCAGGCCCGCGATGTCGAAGAGCCAGACCAACGCCCCGTAGAGCGCCATCCCGGCCGGGACCAGCACCGCCAGGGCCGTCACGGGCGGCAGGTGGCGGAAGGGCGCGAGCACCAGACCCATCGCCGCGCAGGCCAGCGCCGCGACGCCGATCTCGGTCCAGGGGAGCTGGAGTCGCTCCGTGCCCGTCAGCGCGCGCCAGCCGAGCCAGAGGGCGGCGGCGGTAAGCCCGACGGTCTGCGCCAGCGCGACCCCGATCCCGCCCGCCTGATCGGGCAGGACCAGGAGGCCGGCGCCGTTGACCGTGAGCCCGACCAGGGCAGCCGCGACGACCGGAAAGGTCCGGCGGCGGATCTGAAAGACCGGGTTGAGGGCGTAGAACATCATCGACAGGCAGAACAGGCCGGGCATCAGCGCGACGCTGTAGGTCTCGAACGGCCCGCGATAGGCTTCGGGAACCACCAACCCCTGGAGTGCCGGCAGCACGGCCCAGAACCCCACCGCGCAGGGCGCCAGCAGGGCGAAGACCGTGCCGGCATTCTCCGCAACCTGCGCCTCGGCCGCCACCCGGCCGTGCTGCTCCTCGGCCTGGACGGCGAGCTGGAACAGCAGCAGGTCGAGGGCGGTGCCGAGCGTCATGAAGGACCGCGCGGTGACGTCGGCGGCCAGCGCGAAGTAGCCGGCCTCCGCGAAGCCGGCCTGGCCCGCGATGGCGCCCCGGTTCACGAAGGCGAGGCATTGGTAGGCGGTGTTGGCGGCGATGAGCGGCAGGCCGTAGCGGGCGAAGACCCCCCAGGTCGCCGTCAGGCGCGGCCGCTCGAACGCCGTGCGGGGATCGCGCAGGGGGTGGCGCAGCAGGACCACCGCCAGGAGCTGGCTCACGCCCGCCGCCGCCAGCACCCAGGCCGGCTGGGGCAGCCACCACGCGGCCGCCGCCATCAGGGCGAAGGACAGGACGTTCTTCACCGCCACGAGGCCGAGATAGAGCTTGCCGTCGAACCGCGCCCGGGCGAGCGCCGCGTGGTAGTCGAACACGCCGATGCCGAGCGCCGCGAGGCCGGTGCCGCACAGAACCGCCTCGCGCCCGTCCGCGCCGCCCGCGAAGCCGAAGGCCCCGCACAGGGCGGCGGCGGCGAGCAGGAGCAGGCCGATGCGCAGGTAGGCCCGGTCGAGCCCGTGGCGGATCCACGGCTCGTCGACGCGGACGCGGCCGGAGTAGAATCGCGTCGCCGAGAGGCGCAGCCACTCGAACAGCACCGTGTTCAGCACGATGGCGCCGGTCGTCGCCAGGGCGAAGCGGCCGAAATCCGCCGGGCCCAGCAGCTTGGCGATCAGCAGGCCGAGGACGAAGTTGAGCCCCGCATTGAGGACGAAGGCGGCGATCACGGCCATGGACGGCGTCTCACGAGCGGCGGGGACGGCCCACCGTTTCCACGCGCGGTAGCGCGGGAGCGGTAAGACTCCCCTAACCGGGCGAGATCGGGGCGGACTCCTACAACCCGCGCAACCCGCGCTCGTAGCGCCAGGCCTCCATCCCGTCCTCGTAGTAATCGGGCCACACGGCGAAACGGGTATAGCCCCTTCGCTCGTAGAGGCGGATGCCGGCGCCGTTATCGGCGCGGACCTCCAGCCGCAGGCGCTCGCAACCATGGGCGCGGGCCTGCGCCTCGGACGCGTCGAGGAGCTTGCCGCCGAGCCCCAGGCCGCCGCGATTCGGCGCCACCGCGATCGAGGCAAGGCGGGCGATCCGGCTCTTGCGCCGCCGCTCCAGCACGGCCGCGCCGACGAGGATCGGCGTCGGATCCACGTCCGGCGGATCGATCAGGGCCGCCAGCACGTCCATGGTGGGGGACAGGATCGCGTGGCGGATCGCCCGGCGCTCGGCCCGGTCGGTGGCGAAGGCGGCGTGCTCCAGGGCGACCAGGGCGTCGAGATCGGCGAGCGTGGCGGCGCGGATGGCCGGCTCGGGGAGGTCGGCGCCGACCGGATTGCGCAGGGGGGCGCTCACGCCCGTGCCGTCGCGGTGGATCTGATCGGCCCGCCCATCGCTCGCTCGCCTGCGTACTCCGCCCCTCCGGTCAGATGCCCGCTTCCGTCGCGCTTGGGAAGCCCACGCAGGGGCCCGGGCGCGGCCCGGCTGCGTCGTTTTTGCAACGGGCCCAATACGGTGTGGATTTCGGGCGAAAAAGCGGGCGTTCCGGCGGGTCTTCCCCTTGCCGCGCGGGGCTCGCCTCCGTATATGCCGCGTGCCCAATTTCGCACGTGCCTGTGGCCGCGTGTCGGTTGGTGGGCATCCGGTCAACTGCCGGACAGCCGCCAGGGGTCTTAAAGGATCGATGGTCGCAAGGGTGGATCCCTACGGCCGGCATCCAGGTGGTGACACCGGACCCCGACAACAACCGGCAGCCGGAGGCGAAACCGGCGAACCCCGCTCTCCACGGGGGACGCAGCTTAAAGCAACGACGAACGGGCTTTTTTGGTCTCGTCGGCCCTCCACAGGCCGGCACCGAAGAGGCTTGTTTCTCTTTGCCCGGCGTGCGGTGGGGGTCCTCCCTTCCAATCCACGGCAGCTTCCGGGTGCTCTGCGCCCGCTTGGCTTCACGCGTCTCCAAAGCGCGTGGGTCCACGCGACGCATCGCCCCCTGACGCCGACGGCCCGTTGGGTCGTCATCTTCGACAGCGCGCCCCACGCAGGGCGCACGCGAACCCGTGCCGGGAGACGACCATGACCGACCGCATCCGTGACTTCCTGCGCGTGCGCCGCGACCTCGGCCAGGACGAGGGCCCCGTGATGGTCCTCGACCTCGACGTCGTGCGCGACAACTACACCGCCTTCGCGCGGTCCCTGCCGGACACAAGGGTGTTCTACGCCGTGAAGGCGAACCCGGCCCCCGAGATCCTGCGCCTGCTCGCCGAGATGGGCTCCTGCTTCGACACCGCCTCGGTGGCCGAGATGGAGATGGCGCTGGCCGCCGGCGCCACCGCCGACCGGATCTCCTTCGGCAACACCATCAAGAAGGAGCGCTGCATCGGCCGCGCCCTGAAGCTCGGCATCCGCCTGTTTGCGGTCGACTGCCAGGCCGAGGTCGAGAAGATCGCCCGCGCCGCCGAGGCCGTGGACGTGCCGGCCGGCGAGATCCGGGTGTTCTGCCGCATCCTGTGCGACGGCGCGGGCGCCGACTGGCCGCTCTCCCGCAAGTTCGGCTGCGTGCCCGAGATGGCCGCGGACGTGCTGGAGCACGCCCACCGCCAGGGGCTGGAGGCCTACGGCATCTCGTTCCATGTCGGCTCGCAGCAGGGCAACACCGAGGCCTGGGACGGGGCGCTCGGCTCCGCGGCGGCGATCTTCCGCGAGTGCGCGGAGCGCGGCATCGGCCTGTCGATGGTTAATCTCGGCGGCGGCTTCCCGACCAAGTACCTCAAGGCGGTGCCGGGCGTGGAGAGCTACGGCGAGGCGATCTTCCGGGGCCTGACCAAGCATTTCGGCAACCAGATCCCCGAGACGATCATCGAGCCGGGCCGCGGCATGGTCGGCAATGCCGGCCTGATCGAGGCCGAGGTCGTGCTGGTGTCGAAGAAGTCCGCGGATGCCGACGAGGTCCGCTGGGTCTACCTCGACATCGGCAAGTTCGGCGGCCTGGCCGAGACCATGGACGAGGCGATCCGCTACCCGATCCGCACCGCGCGGGACGGGGAGGCGACCGAGCCCTGCGTCATCGCCGGCCCGACCTGCGACTCGGTGGACGTGCTCTACGAGCGGCAGCTCTACCCGCTGCCGGTCTCGCTCTCGATCGGCGACAAGGTGCTGATCGAGGGCGCGGGCGCCTACACCACCACCTACGCGGCGGTGGCCTTCAACGGCTTCCCGCCTCTTCAGCAGATCGTCATCTGATTCCTTCTAGGATCAAGACGGGTTCCGGTTGAGGGACGGAGCCTCCTCCGTCTTTGCGAGCGGAGCGAAGCAATCCAGTGGCACCACGCCGATTGAGGTCGCGCCGCCCTGGGTCGCTTCGCTTCCCTCGTGATGACGGGGAGGGCGACCCAGCCGGACGCTGACTTCCACCACCGCGTCGACCGAGGGCCCCCGGCTCTCGGTCACGAGACATCGCTTCTCCCGCTTGCCGGCCCGGGGAGGGCACAGCCATGATCGAGATCCGCGCGGAGCACCTGCACGACGTCCCGGCGCGCGAGCGCCTGCTCGACGCGTGCTTCCCCGGCAACCGGCGCGCCAAGACCTCGGAGCGCCTGCGCGAGGGCCGTCTGCCGGCCCGCGGCCTCGCCTTCGCGGCGACCCGGGCCGGGCGTCTCGTCGGCACCCTGCGGCTGTGGCATGTCGAGACCGGCGACGCCCGCCCGGCGCTGCTGCTCGGCCCGCTCGCGGTCGACCCGGCGATCCAGCGGCAGGGGCTTGGCTCGGTGATGATGCAGGCGGCCCTCGGCCGGGCCGAATCGCTCGGCCACGGCGCCGTGCTGCTGGTCGGCGACGCGCCCTACTACGCCCGCTTCGGCTTCGACCGGGCGCTCGCCGAGGGTCTGACCCTGCCGGGGCCGTTCGAGCGCGCGCGCTTCCTCGGTCTGGAGCTGCGGGCGGGCGCGCTCGCGGGCGCCGACGGGCTGGTCCGGGCGACCGGCGTGCTGTCGCCGATCGAGGCGGTGGCCAACGAGGCGCAGGTCGCGCGACGACGCGCCGCCTGAGCGGGGACGGCACGCGCCGCAGGGGTGAGAGCGGTTTTCCCCACCGCCACCTCAGGATGAGGGGGGAGGGCTGGAAGTCCGCCGGCTGGGCGCAGCGACCGGCATCCGCCCTCCTGGCTGCCGTCGTGCATTGCGTCCGCCGCCCGCGATCCCGCATAGACGGTCCGCCGGCCTCCCGGAGAAGGTTGCTCGACCGATGCAGATCGCCACGCCCTACCTGATGTTCCTGGGCGACGTGCCCGACACGCTGGCGGCCAAGACCGCCTACGGGATCAAGGACTGGCGCCCCGAATGGTGCGTCGGCCAGATGCGCCTGCCGGGCTGCGCGGCCGATCTCGGCATCCCCGACATGACCCTGCCCGAGGCCCTGGCGAAGGGCTGCCGGACCCTTGTGATCGGCGTCGTCAATGCCGGCGGCGTCCTGCCGGACCATTGGATCACGGAGATCGTCGCGGCGATCGAGGCGGGGCTCGACGTGGCGAGCGGCCTGCACGTGAAGCTCGGCGCGGTCCCCGCCATCGCGGAGGCCGCCGAACGGCGCGGCCGCCAGCTCCACGACGTCCGCCACACCGACGAGCGCTTTCCCACCGGCAAGGGCACCAAGCGGGCGGGGCGGCGCCTGCTCACCGTCGGCACCGACTGCTCGGTGGGCAAGAAGTACACCGTGCTGGCCCTGGAGCGCGGCATGCGCGAGCGCGGCCTCGACGCCGATTTCTGCGCCACCGGTCAGACCGGCGTGTTCATCTCCGGCCGGGGCGTCGCCATCGACGCCGTGGTGGCCGACTTCATCTCCGGCGCCGTCGAGACGATCTCGCCCGAGGCCGCCCCGAACCACTGGGACCTGATCGAGGGCCAGGGCTCGCTCTACCACCCGTCCTTCGCGGGCGTGAGCCTCGGCCTGCTGCACGGCGCCCAGGCCGACGCCTTCGTGGTCTGCCACGAGCCGACCCGCACCACCATGCGCGGCGTGAAGCACCCGCTGCCGACCATCCAGCAGGTCATCGACCTCACCGTGCAGCTCGGCAGCCTGACCAATCCGGGGATCAAGCCGGTGGGCATCGCGGTGAACACCCAGGCGCTCGCCGAGGGCGAAGCCCGGGCGCTCCTCGATACGCTGGCGGCCGAGCACGGCCTGCCCGCCACCGACCCGGTGCGCTTCGGCGTCGACGGGCTGGTCGACCGGATCGTCGCCGACTTCCCGGAGGCCTGACATGGCCCGTCGCCTGACCCTCGCCGTCGAGCGCTTCCCGATCGCGGGCGCCTTCACGATCTCCCGCGGCAGCCGGACCGAGATCGCCGTCGTGGTGGCGACGATCGCGGACGGCGACACGGTCGGGCGCGGCGAGTGCGTGCCCTATCCGCGCTACGGCGAGAGCGTCGAGAGCGTCAGCGCCCTGATCGAGGGGCAGGCGGAGGCGGTCGCGGCCGGGATCGGGCGCGACGCGCTGATGACCGGCATGAAGGCCGGGGCGGCGCGCAACGCCCTGGACTGCGCGCTGTTCGACCTCGAGGCGAAGCTTCAAAGCCGCCCCGCCTGGGAGATCGCCGGCCTGCCGGCGCCGCGTCCGGCGATCACCGCCTACACGCTGAGCCTCGGCACGCCGGAGAGCATGGCGGAGGCCGCCCGCAAGGCCGCCCACCGGCCGCTGCTCAAGGTCAAGCTCGGCGGGGACGGGGATCCGGAGCGGATCGCCGCCGTGCGAGCCGGCGCGCCCGAGTCCCGGCTGATCGTCGACGCCAACGAGGCGTGGCGTCCGGAGAACGTGGAGGCCAATCTCGAAGCCTGCCTGAAGGCCGGCGTCGCGCTGATCGAGCAGCCCCTGCCGGCCGATGCCGACGCCCTGTTGGCCGAGATCTCCCACCCCGTGCCGGTCTGCGCCGATGAGAGCCTGCACGACCGCGCCGGCCTCGACGCGCTCGCCGGGCGCTACGACGCGATCAACATCAAGCTCGACAAGACCGGTGGCCTGACCGAGGCGGTGCTCCTCGCCCGCGAGGCGCGGGCGCGGGGGCTGTCGATCATGGTCGGCTGCATGCTCGGCACCTCGCTCGGCATGGCGCCGGCGGCGTTGCTGGCGAACGACGCGGAGTTCGTCGATCTCGACGGGCCGCTGCTGCTCGCCCGCGACCGCGATCCGCCGCTCCGCTACGAGGGGAGCCTGATGTACCCGCCCGCGCCGGAACTGTGGGGTTAGGAAACGCCCCGCCTGTCACTGGCGGGGCCTCACAACCCATTTGGGATTAGGTATACCAGAAGGCTTGCGTTCCGCCCGCCCGGCTGCCATCCATCGGCAGTGCGATTGGGGCCTCGCGTAGACGCGCTGTACCCAGCAGCCAGACAACACAACAGCAGTCTTCAATGCTGGGGAGGACCGACGTGGCCAAGAATATCCTGATCCTGGGAGCCTCCTACGGCTCGCTCCTGGGCACCAAGCTCCTGATGGCCGGTCACAACGTGACCCTGGTCTGCCGCCGGAAGACCGCCGACCTGATCAACCGCGAGGGCACCGAGGTCCGCATCAAGCTCCGCGACGAGAAGGAGCACCGGGCGATCCACTCGCGCGATCTGCCCGGCAAGGTGGACGCCATGCCGCCGGAGGACGTCGACGTGTCGCGCTACGACCTCGTCGGCCTCGCCATGCAGGAGCCGCAGTACAACAACCACACGATCCGCGTCCTGATGATCAAGATCGCGGCGGCCAAGCTGCCCTGCCTGTCGATCATGAACATGCCGCCGCTGCCCTACCTCAAGCGGATCCCGGCGCTGGCCGCCATGGACCTCGAGGACGCCTACACCAATGCCGGCGTCTGGGACCGGTTCGAGCCGGGGCTGGTGTCGCTCTGCTCCCCCGACCCGCAGGCGTTCCGGCCGCCGGAGGAGGAGGCGAACGTCCTCCATGTCGGCCTGCCGACGAACTTCAAGGCCGCGACCTTCGCGGACGAGGCCCATAACCGGCTGCTCCGGGAGCTGGAGGCCGACATCGACGCCGTGCGCCTCGACGGGCACGACGTGCCGGTGAAGCTGAAGGTGTTCGACTCGCTGTTCGTGCCGCTGGCCAAGTGGTCGATGCTGCTGACCGGCAACTACCGCTGCATCACCCCGGGCGAGCCCCAATCGATCCACGACGCCGTGCACGGCGACCTGACGCGCTCGCGGGCGATCTACGACCACGTCGACGGGATCGCCCGGAAGCTCGGCGCCGATCCCGCCGACCAGGTGCCGTTCGAGAAATACGCCAAGGCCGCCGAGAGCCTGCTCAAGCCGTCCTCGGCGGCGCGCGCCGTGGCGAACGGCGCCCCCTACATCGAGCGCGTGGACCTGCTGGTGAAGCTGATCTCCCACCAGCTCGGCGAGCCGAACGCCGAGATCGACCGCACGGTCGAGACCGTCGACCGGAAGCTCGACGAGCGCATCATCGAGGGCTGACGGGCTCCGTCGCCTTCATCTGCGTCGTCAGCACGAGCGCGGTGAGCCAGGGCGGCGCGACATCTGCGGACGCGGCTGAATTGCTTCGCTGCGTTCGCAAGGACGGTCGGCGGGCGCCGGAGCCGCTCCCGACCGCGTTGGGTTACCCGCCGTTCCCACCCATCTCCTTCATCCTGAGGTGCCGGAGCGTCAGCGGAGGCCTCGAAGGAGCCCTCCAGGGATCGCGCGGCTGGCTGGAGCCCTCCTTCGAGGCCCGCTGCGCGGACACCTCAGGATGAGGGGGTTGAATTGGTCGGCCGTTCCCTGAAGGGGCGTCCAATTCATTTCCCGACGGGGCGCGACGCTCGATCACTCCGCCAGATCCAAACAATGTCGCCCCTGGCGGTCGTCGATCTCGACGATCCAGAGATCGGAATCGAACCGGATCTCCTTGGTCAGGCGCTCCTCCACGTCGAGGGGGCTGCCGCCGATGAGGATCGCCGCGAAGCGGCGGTCGCCGCTCTCCTCGGCCTCGAACAGGGCCTGCGGCGCCGGCCCGTAGAGGTCGGCGCTGCCGTCGAGGCGATCGACCTTCACGAAGATCGCGCCCGCCTCCGCGGCGCCGCGCCGGCGCAGCACGGCCGGGATGCCAGCGACATCGAGGCGCCGGAGATGGGCCGAAACCCAGAAATCGGAGCGCAGGCGCATGCGTCTGTAGCCCTGTGAGCCTCTCTTCGGCGCCGTCCGCGCCGTCCGATGCGGCGGTCGGCGGATCCTGAACGGCGCACCCTCCGCCATGCGCGAAAGCGCTGGCTCGAGCAACAGCCGCCGCGTGACCGGGCGCCGCAACGGTTCGGCGCACAGAATATTCCTTCAAAATATCCAGTATTTTTCGGGATTAAAAAAGATCTGATCGATGTGTGGTGACGCACATCTACAGTATTATTTGATGATTAACTGAGCAAAGGGCGCCTGAATTCGCATGTCACGATGATTTATGGAGCATTCCGATGCGGAGAATGATCTCGCTTGCCACGCTGATCGTCGCCGGCCTGTGCGGTGTTGCGCCGGCGGCCCACGCCCGTTCGGAAACACTCATGGATTTGCTGGGCCACCGCGACTCCGCCTACTGTCCGCGCTACCAGCAGACGCCGCGCGATCCGTGCAACATCGTGGTGCATCGGCCGGGCGGTAATCCCACGCAGGACATGACCGGCTCGATCGGCCACGCCAAATCCTTTCAGGCCAATGGCGGCCCGCGCTGCAAGACAATCTGCCGCTTCACCGGCACGCAATACTGAGCCGACGTGCGTTGGCAGGCCACATGGTGCACGACATCCGAGTGCTCAGGTTGGTCTGTCTTGCCTCTGAGCCGACGATGCGCTGGTTCTTCAACCCGCACACCGTCATCCCGGGGCCGGGCAGCGGAGCCCGGGATCCAGAGCCGCCGATGCGCCAAGCCTTGCACCGACAGCGGTTCTGGATTCCGGACTCGCCTGCGGCGCCCCGGAATGACTGAGCGGGCGCGGGAGGCTCACTCCAGCGAACGGTACGCACGTCTCGTCCCGTGAAGGTGGCGGCGCTGTCGCGGGCCTTGGGCAGACCAACGCTTCGTTCGCTCAAGCCCTCAGTCGGCCGCAGCTTTCCGTCGCCAGACCGCCGGCCACCTCTGCGAATCCCGCCTAGCCCTGACCGGCCTTGGCCGCCAGAGCGCGCAGGGTCCGGCCCGTGGCCTCTCCGGTGACCGGCATCTTGGCGCTGCGCTCGAACTTCTCGATCGCCGCGCGGGTGCCCGGGCCCATCGCGCCGTCGGGCTTGATCGCATAGCCGAGCTTCGCCAGGGCCTTCTGCGCCCGCAGGACCGCATCCCCGTTCGTCTCGGCCTTGGCCGGGGCGACCTCCTTCGCGGCTGGCTTGGCCGCCCGGGCCGGGGAGGCCTTCGGGGTCACCGACGCGGTGGTCTCCTCGGAGCGGATCAGATCGCCGATCGCGTCCCGGGGCACCGGCTTGGCCGCCGCCGTCCGTTCGGGCTCCGGGCGTGCCGTCTCCCGGGGCGTCTCCTTCGACGACTCCCTGGTCACATCCCGGACAGGTTCGCGCACCGGGGGCGCCGCATCCCGCGCCCCGGGGACCTTCTGGGCGAGCTTGGGCAGGATCGGCGCCGGGTGGCGTCCAGCCTGGTAGCCGAGGGCGTTGACGCAGATGAAGCCCGCCGCGCCGAGGCCCATGAGGCTGCCGAGCACCAGGCCCGGGCTGGTCCGGCAGGTGGTGCCCGTCGCCTTCAGCGCGCCGATCAGGACGGCGCGCCAGTCGCCCGAGACGGCGGCCCGGCGGGGCGCCGGGCGGCGCGTCCGGGCGGCTTCGCCCGGTACGGTGATCTCGCGGTAGCCTGACATCCTATCTCCTTCCGGGGATCTGGGGCTCAGCCGGTGCGGCGCAGGCTCGGGCCGGCGGGGGGCGCGGCGAGGCCGGGCTCCGCGTCGAACAGGCCGAGCGGCAGGCGCACCACCCGGCGCGGCGCCGCGGCACCCCGCACGGCCGTGCGGATCGGGGCGGGGCCCGGCACGGTGGCGGCCGGGGGCTGGCAGACGAGGGGCAGGGTGACGGTCACCACGGTGCCGCCCTGCGGGGCGCTCTCGATCAGCAGGGCGCCGCCGTGCAGGCCGACGAGGCCCTGCACCACCGAGAGGCCGAGGCCGGTCCCCTCGTGCGGGCGCTTGTAGCCGCCGCCGCCCGCCTGGAAGAACGGCGTGCCGAGCTTGGGCAGGTCCTCCGCGCCGATGCCGAGGCCGGTATCGGCGACGACGATGTCGAGGCTGTCGGCGCCGCGGCGCAGGGACAGGTCGACCCGGCCGCCCCGCGGGGTGAACTTCACGGCGTTCGAGATGAGGTTGATCAGCACCTGCCGGCAGGCACTCGGATCGGCGGTGATCTCGACCGGGCCCGACGCAACGGCGCTGAGGACGACGCCGGCGGCCTCCGCCTTCAGGCGCATCAGGTCGCAGCAGGACCGGACGAGGTCCGCCATGTCGAAGGCCTCGGGGGCGCAGTCGAAGGTGCCGCTCTGGATCCGGCTCATGTCGAGCAGCGTGTTGACGACGCCGAGCAGGTGGTGGCCGGAGGCACCGATGATCCCGGCATAGTCCCGCGCCTGGTCGGGGCCGAGGCTGACCGAGCCTTCGCCCGCCAGCACCTCGGAGAAGCCGATGATCGCGTTGAGCGGCGTGCGCAGCTCGTGGGTGACGTTGGCCAGGAACCGGCCCTTGATGGCGTCGGCCCGCTCCGCCTCGGCGCGGGCGCGCTCCAGTTCCTCGGCGTGGCGGTGGTGCTCGGTCATGTCGCGGGTCACCGCCACGACCGCCCGGGCGTCGTGCGGGCCGTGGTCGATCCGGTGGGCGCGCATCTCCGCGTGGATCAGGCGTGCGCCGTCGGCCCGGCCGGCCTCGGGCTCGACATGCAGGCGCAGGGGCAGGGTGGCGGGACGTCCGCTGGCCGCGACGTCGCTCACCGCCTTGAGGAAGGCCGGCCGGTCGGCGACGTGGACCCGCTCCAGGAGCCCGTGGCCGCGCAGCCGCGCCGGGTCGCTGCCGACGAGGCGCACCGCCGAGACCGAGGCCTCCAGCACGCGCCCGTTCCGGTCGTGCCAGGTCACGAGGTCGTCGATCGCCGAGAGCAGCAGCCGGTCGCGGGCCTCGTTGTCGCGCAGCCGCTCGCGCCACGCGCCTTCGTTGCGCCTGTGCTCCAGCGCCTGGGCGGCGACGTGGCCGATGGCGGTGATCGCGAAGGCCGGCAGCGCGAAGGCGGCCGAGATGTCCATCACCGGCAGGGCGCCGGCCCAGGCGCCGAGGCCCATCACGGCCAGCACGCCGAGGACCGCCATCACGGAGGCCGCGATGGTGGCGCGCAGCGAGCCGGAGACCAGCGCCTCCAGGGGGATCGCCACCAGCCAGACGGCGGCCGGGGATGCGGCGCCGCCGGTGACGCCCGCCAGCGCTACGACGATCCCGGTCAGCCCCGCCGAGGAAACCGCATGGGCGAGCCAGAGGGATCCGGTGCGGGCGAGCAGGACGGCGGCGAGGACCGGGAGCAGCAGGCTCGCGATCGCCAGAACCTCGATGCCGGACGGCACCCCGCGCCAGAGCAGGTAGGGCGGCAGCCCGACCATCATCACCGCGCCCGTGGCCAGGCGCGAGACCAGGAAGCGCTGGTGGCGCGCGCGGGCGGCGGCATCGTCGGCCACGGACTCGTGGACCAGCCCCGCGAGACGATCGTCGATCAGGGAAGTCAGGACTTTTTTAATGGTCAAGGTTGGCACGCGCCGCGAGTATGCGTTTCCGCATCCGTCGCGCCTCCGGTTCGACTTCGAACGACTTCCGGACGGTCGCAGAGCCGGCTTAAACGAGTGTTGCGGGACTTGTCCGAATGATCGGGATGCTTTCGGAGAGGTAACCAGAGCGTCCGGCCGAGCTTCGTTCACCATGGCGCGCGAAAGCCCCGGCTGGTTGAGGCCCGGTTCACGAAACCCGTCGAATGCTCGTGCCCGACCTGAGCGGAGGAACCGTCCGATGACCGTCCTGCTGCGCGCCGCGCTGGTGATCGGCGTGCTCTCGTACTTCGCGCTGATGCGCACCGGGGCGGATCCGTCCGCCGAGGCCCGCAGGCTCGCCGGATCCCTGCCAGGCGCCCAAGGTACGCTTCAGGCGGCGCTGCCGGCGGCCCTCGATGCGGTTCCCCCCGAGACCCGCGACCGCGCGGTCCGCGCCGTGCTGGCCCGAGGCCTGATGGCGGAGCTGAGCCGCCGCGCCGCCGAGCCGCCGTCGACCGACACCCTCGAAGAGGCCGACCGGCAGCCCGCGTGGCGCGGCGTCGAGCCGCGCTGACCGTCCCTCAGGCCGTCTCGCCGCCGACGGCCACGCGCGCGCGCAGCGGCAGGGGCGGGCGCTGCGCGGCCATGCGCTCGCCGCCCTGGCGCAGCTTGGCCTCCGGACCGTGCAGCGGCTGATGCGCCTCGCTCCGCCCGCGCTCGGGGAGGGGGCGGTCGAGGATCGCGCCGATCAGGTCGCGGGCGGCCGGCCGGCTTACCGTGCGGAACAGGCGGACGAGGTCGGCCACGCGCTCGGCCGAGCGCGCCACGCCCTGGTTGAGGGTGAGGAAGATGTAGACCGCCTCCTCCTCGTGCAGGCCGGCCGCGCGCAGGCCGAGGGTCAGAAGGTCGTAGCGGCCCCCCGCGTCGGCGACCACGGTGAGGAAGTCGCGCGGCACGCCGAGCCCGTCCGCCAGGGCGGCCACGAAGGCGGGAACGTCGCGGGCGGCGGACAGGGCCGTGAGGGTCTCGCCGAGGCCGCGGGGCGGGGGCGGGCAGGGGCGCAGGGCGGCCGTCGCCTCGACGGTCCGGCCGATCACCGTCCGGCGCATCGGATCGGCGTGCAGGTAGAGGGGCGCGAGGTCGGCGGCCGAGACGTCGGGGCGGACCAGCAGCAGCCGGGCGAGGCCGGCCGCGCCGCGGCCGCGGCCGATCAGGCGGGCGAGCGCCGCGCCCCGCAGGGTGATGCCGAGATTGGCGGCCAGGGCCTCATCGATCTCGGGGCGCCCCTCGCGGGAGAGTTCGTCCACGGATTCGCGGCTCAGCCCGGCCCGGGCGGCGATGCGGCCGGCGATGTCGGAGCCGTCGGCCAGCGCGGCTTCGATGAGGCGCTGGCTCAGGGCGGGAGCACGTTCCACGATTGCGTCGCGGGCGGCCCCGCCCCGGAGAGCGAGCGCCTCAAGGACTGCCGGCGGCGTCTCGGGGAAGGCCGCGAGCTTCCCGGCGACCACGCGGGCGGTCTCCTCGTCCACCGTGGGGATCAGCCCGCAGGCGAGGGACTCGAAGATCTCGACCGCGGTCCGGTCCCGGTTCGGCGCCCGCACGAACAGGTCGGTCTGCACCCGGAGGATCACGGGCTTCAGATCGAGATTCTCGATGCGGGACAGTTCGAGGAGCCCGGACAGGTCCGGCGGAGCATCGACGGATGGGGGCATGGGGGATCGGGGTACGCGGACTGCAGTAAGCCTACGCTAACCGCATCGACGTGAATCGACCTTTAAACCGCCCTCCGCGGCGGCGTGCCGTCCTGCATCACTGTTCGGCGGCGCGCATCACCCGGGGGCCAGCCCTCGCTTTGCGTGTGGAGCGAAGCAACCAGGGACCGCGCGACATCGGCGTTGAGACGCGGCTGGACTGCTTCGCTTCGCTCGCAGGGACGAGGCGCGGCCTCGACCGCCGGACGCGCTCAAGCAGCCGGCGTCGGCGACCGGCCCTTCCGCTTGTCGCCGTAAGCCCGTCGGCACCGGCGATGCGCCGATGGTCTGTGCTGTTTCGGGGATGCCGTCTGCGTGAACCTCAGCCTCACCGCGTCAGCCACAGCGCGAGGCCGAGGCCGACGGCCGCCAGGATGATGAAGCCGGCATAGAGCGGCAGCACCCAGGGCTGCCGCTGGTGCACGTAGCCGGCCGCGGCCTTCTCGGAGGGCGCCCGCTCGTTCTGACGCGCGAGCCGAACCTCCTGCGGGGTCGGCGGCGTTCCCCCGGCCTCCTCGCAGGTGCCGAGCGGCGCGGCCCCGATATCCAAGTGCGGGGTCTTGTCGGCGGTGCGGCCGCTGTCGATGTCGGCCTTGAGCTGGGCCGAAGTCGGCGCCTCGGAATCCGGCGGTGGATCGACCTGCAGGTTCGCGGGCGGCGGCGGTGTCTCGGATCGCAGTGTCATCGGCAGGGCTCCGGCGTCACCCATTCAACGTCGGACGGGCGCTGTCGGCTGCGTCCGGGTTGTCGCGGACGGATGTCGCGGATCTCAGCTCTCGCCGGATCCGCGCTTCAGCAGCGGACGCGCCTGCATCCGGCCCTCCTCGAGGAAGCCCGCGGCGGCGCAGAAAGCGCGCAGGTCCGCCTGATCCGGTTCGACGCTGAGGAGCAGCCGGTCGCAGCCGGCCTGCCGCGCCGCCCGTCCGGCCGCCTTCAGCAGCACCCGGCCGATGCCCCGCCGCCGGGACTCGCCCGCGACCACGAGGGTCGTGATCAGTCCGAAAGCCCGCGCCGCGCCGAGGGTGACGACGGGCGCGAGCGCCACGAGGCCGCTCGGCGGTCCCCATTCGACGGCGACGAGGGCGGTCCCGCCGTGGCGCTGAAGCGCCTCGATCCGGGCCGCGAGCTCCGACGCGCCGACCGCGGCGCCCGCCTCGCCCAGAAGGCCCGCGAGTCCCGCAGCGTCCGGTCCCGCGGCGGCGCGGATCTCCAGCCCGTAGCGATTGCCCAACGCTCACTCCCGATGACGGTCTCGGCCGGTCAACGCGGCTCGCGACGGTCGGTCGCGCTCAGACCCGGCGCCAGCCCGGCTGCGCGGGATCGACCAGCCGGTAGTTGACCGGGGCCATCCCGCAGATCGCGATCACGGCCGGCTCGGCCCCATCGCGGACCACCCCGTCATAGTGCGGCGTCCCGGCGACTCGGCGCACGAAGCTGCCGGCCTTCACCGGAACGCAGGCCGCAGGGTCGAAATCCGCGCCGCTGTTGCACCACCACGTGCCGGTCAGGACCATGCAGAATCGGTCGGTGGTGTAGGTGTGAGGCGCGCTCATGTAGCCCGGCCACCAGCGGATGAGGGTGTAGTAGAGGCCGGTGCCGTTGATATCGCCGGTGAGCGCGCAGCGGTCGACGCTGCGCTCGGGATAGCCCTTGGACGCCACCCAGGGCAGGTCCTCGGGGGCGCGGATGATGGTCTGCTCCGGGTTGAGGGGACTGGCCCGGGATGCCTCCGCCCAGAGGAGCGGGAGAGTTCCGAGGAGCGAGGCCGCGAGCAGGTCGCGGCGGCTCGCGGCCGCGCTGGGTTCCGTGTCCGACATCGTGTGCGTTCCGTCCCGTGGGCCGGCGGTCGGGCGTTCCCGGGCCGGCCATCCCGTCGTCCCACTCTTCGGTCCCAGGCTGAAGGCCGGGGCCTTGCCGGCCGGAAGCGTGTGTCACGCATGTGTCTGGGACCGGCCTCCACCGCTGGGAACGGGCCGGCGCGTCGCGCTTTGGTCGCCCAGCCGCGCAGTCAGCGAAGCGAGGCAGCATCCAGGAGGGGCAGCATGGTGGGCAGGGCGCCGGATCAGAACCCAGGCGGGCACGACGGCGACGGGCCGTCGGAGGCCGCGCGGCCCGACATGTCGGGCGGGCCGGCCGACGGTCGAGCGCGTCGCGAGGACGCCGCGACGGCCGAACGCGAGCGGGCCGAAACGGAGATCGCCGCCGGGGACATCGCCGACGACCTCGCGGACTTCGCCTGAGGGGTGGGCGCACCCGTTGTGCGCAACCCCGGTTCAACGCGCCGGATCGGGGCGCGTCCGATCAGGCGGTCTCTTTCGCCTTGCGCGGACGGCTCGCGCGCTTCGGCTTCTCGGCGGGCACCTCCTCGACGGGCTCCGGGGCCGGCGCGGCCGCACTGGCCGACTTCCGACGCTGCTGGCCGAGGCCGAGGCTGCGGGCCAGCTCCGAGCGCTGAGCGGAATAGCTCGCGGCCGTCGACGGATAGTCACGCGGCAATCCGAAGCGCTCGCGATACTGCTCGATCGTCAGGCCGTTGCGCGAGAGATGGCGCTTCAGCGTCTTGTAGGGCTTGCCGTCGATGAAGGAGATCAGCGCGTCCGGAGTCACCGACTTGCGGATCTGGGCCGGCGTCGGCTTGTCGGCGGCCTCGGTCACGGTGGCGGCGGGCGCCGAGAGCTTCGCCAGGGCCGCATGGACGCCGGCGAGCAGGCCGGGCAGCTCGCTGATCGGCACGGAATTGTTTGAGACATACGCCGAGACGATGTCCGACGCCTGCTCGATAAAGGTCTGCTGCTGTTCAGGAGTGTTGTCGTCCATCGATGATTCCCTCTATCCGGCGGTGGTGACACGGTTCTACCGTCTTTGCAGCAAAATCAAGTCGTCGTCGAGGATTTCCCTGCACAATGTCGCCGTCGTGAACACGCATATTATTCAAGCGGCCGGTGGAGCTGAAATCGTTGGCTGAGAAACCGGGTTGCCGCGACGGGCACTTGCACGAGCTCGCGTCTGAAGCCGCCTCGCGGGTACGGCTTCCGGGGGCGACAAGCCGGCCGCTTCGTCTGCAAAGATCCGTTTCCCATCTGACAAGACGCGCAAAGTCTCGTGCCGGAGCTTGCCCGCCGATCTTGCGAGGTGCCGTTCCCGCTTCCGACCTGCGCGAGGCGTGTCGCGGCGGTGCGCGAACGGGTATTGGGAAGAATAGGGTCTTAGAGAGAAAGGGTCTTGGGAAGACCCGGCCGGCCGGGTCATAACTGTCCCGGCGGGGCGTGAAGCGGGACGAGCGGCGTGGACCATCAGACCGAGCCGGGCACCATCTTCGGGGCTCATATTCCCTTCGTGACCTTCTGCGGGATCGAGGCGATCGACGTGCGCGCGGGCCGCACGCACCTGCGCCTCGCCCTGCGGCCGGAACACGCCAACAACCTCGGCATCGCCCATGGCGGGGTGATCTGCACCCTGCTCGACGTTGCCCTGGGCACGGCCGCCCGCCTCAACGCCGGCCGGCCCGTGGTGACCCTCGACATGCAGACCCGGTTCCTCAGCCCCGGCCGCGGTGTCCTGCTGGCGGAGGGCCGCGTCACTCGGGCCGGGCGCTCGGTGATCTTCTGCGAGGCCGAGATCCGCGATGCGGCCGGCGCGCTGGTGGCGAGCGCCACCGGCCTGCTCAAGCCGGTGGCCGAACGGCCCACGGCAGCCTGAACAGCGGCTCGACAGGGTGTGCGCTCGCGTCCGGGCAGACCGAATTGACGTGGGCCCGGCGCGGTGGGAAAGCCTCTGCCATGACGATGCCGGATGACGCGCGCGCAGCCCTGTCTGCGCCCCCCTCAGAGCCCGATGTCACGGCCCTGAAATCCGAGGCTGCGGCGTGGTTCGAGACGCTGCGCGACCGCATCGTCGCGGCGCTGGAGGCTATCGAGGCGGAGGCCGAGGGCCCGTTCCACCCGGATGCGCCGGCGGCCGCCGGAACCTTCGAGAAGACTCCATGGAACCGCACCGACCACACCGGCCGCCCGGGCGGCGGCGGCGTCATGGCGATGCTGAAGGGCCGGGTCTTCGAGAAGGCTGGCGTCCACATCTCGACGGTGCACGGCGAGTTCGCCCCGGAGTTCCGCGCGCAGATGCCCGGTGCGGCCGACGATCCACGCTTCTTCGCCACCGGCATCTCGCTGATCGCCCATCCCTGGAATCCGCACGTGCCGACCGTGCACATGAACACGCGGTTCGTGGTGACGACCCGGGCGTGGTTCGGCGGCGGCGCCGATCTCACGCCGGTCCTGGAGCGGCGCCGCACGCAGGACGATCCGGACAGCCGCCACTTCCACGCCTGCCTGGAGCGCGCCTGCACGGAGCACGGCATCGACCATGCCCGCTACAAGGCGTGGTGCGACGAGTATTTCCATCTCAAGCACCGGAACGAGCCCCGCGGGATCGGCGGGATCTTCTACGATTACCTCTGGAGCGGTGACCCGCAGGCCGACCTCGCCTTCACCCGTGACGTGGGCCGGGCATTCCTGGAGGCCTATCCGAAGATCGTTCGCGACAATCTCGGCACGGCCTGGACCGAGTCCGACCGCACCGAGCAGCAGGTGCGGCGCGGGCGCTACGTCGAGTTCAACCTGCTCTACGACCGGGGCACGATCTTCGGGCTCAGGACCGGCGGCAACGTGGCGTCGATCCTGTCGTCGTTGCCGCCCACCGTGCGCTGGCCGTGAGCGCGGGGCTGCCGGCAGCCTACGCCCCCCAACAGGACGCGGCGCTGAAGGCGATCGCCGCGTGGCGGCAGGAGGGCGGGTCGCAGGTGTTCCGGCTGTTCGGCTATGCCGGCACCGGCAAGACCACGCTCGCCCGCCGGATCGCCGAGGACGTCGACGGCACGGTGGTGTACGGGGCGTTCACCGGCAAGGCGGCCTCGGTGATGCGCCAGAAGGGCTGCCACGACGCCGCGACGATCCACTCGCTGATCTACCGCACCAAGGAGGCCGACGAGGGCGGCCCGACCTTCACGCTGAACCGCTCCGGCCCGGCCGCCAAGGCGGATCTGATCATCATCGACGAGTGCTCGATGGTCGATTCCGACCTCGGCAACGACCTCCTGTCGTTCGAGCGGCCGGTGCTGGTCCTGGGCGACCCGGCGCAGCTGCCGCCGGTGCGCGGCGGGGGCTTCTTCACCGAGGCCGAACCCGACGTGATGCTCACCGAGGTGCACCGGCAGGCCAAGGACGACCCGATCGTCCGCATGGCGATGACGATCCGCGAGGGCGGCCGGCTGGATCTCGGCGTCTACGGCCAGAGCCGGGTGGTCTCGCGCCGGGCGCTGGACCCGGCCGAGGTGCTCGAATGCGACCAAGTGCTCGTCGGCCTCAACAAGACGCGTCGCCTCTACAACGCCCGGCTGCGGGAACTCGCCGGCCACACCGATCCGATGCCGGCGGTGGGCGAGAAGCTGGTCTGCCTCCGGAACGACCGGGTTAAGGGCCTGCTCAACGGCTCCACGTGGACGGTCCACGCCCTGCGGGCGCCGCCGCGGCCGGACCTGATCCGCCTCGACGTGGTGCCGGAGGACGATCCGGCCCTGCGCCGGAAGCCCACCGACATCAAGGTGCTGCGCGCCATGATCACCGGCACGGACGAGGAGATCCCGTTGATCCTGCGCCGGGAGACCGACGAGTTCACCTACGGCTACGCGCTGACGGTGCACAAGGCGCAGGGCTCGCAATGGGACCGTGTGACGCTCTTCGACGAGTCCTACGCGTTCCGCGAGCACCGTGCCCGCTGGCTCTACACGGGCCTGACGCGCGCCGCCCAGGCGATCACCGTTGTGGTCTGACCCATCGGGGCGTGCGACATCGCTTGTGAAGCTCGACCCCGCATGCCAGGCACCGCCGGTCTCATCGAGGCACCTCGCGGAGAGGTGGCAGAGCGGTTGAATGCACCGCACTCGAAATGCGATTTCGGCCATCCTGCCACCTCCCGTCTGATCCGATAACGTACTGCCTCGCCTAGGCATTTTCGGGTCCTCTCCTCGTTCTCATCACATCCCATCCTGGCCGGTGCTACCGAATTTGGTAGCAAAAGCGGTAGCTGGTGGAAGCTTTCTGTTCCGGTGTGGAAGCTCCCGCACCGGATGCGTGAGGGGCGTTCAAAACGGCGGCTGATCCGCCGCGGCGACATCTCTACGTACTTTACTTAGGTTGGTCCGGTCGGCGTCGGCTGCCGCCCCGCTGACCTTTCAGGCCTGCCCCCGGCCTTTCTCTCCGACCTGACGGGCCGGGGGCGGGTGTGGATGCACCAAGGCTGAATTGAACCCTATTTTGAATACAGCATTACGTGTGCGTCGGCTCAGGTCGACCTCCACGCCCGCTACCTGATGTGCCCCTCCAGCCATCTGAAGGCGGGCGTGGATGTATTGCCTTACCTGACGTATACGTTAGTGACTTGCCGCATTGGGTTGTGATACGGCGTCGTCGTCGGCAAATCGGTCCGACCTCCACGCCCGCCCCAATGTGTGTCCCCTCAAAACCCATCTGGGCGGGCGTGGAGCACAATTCTTGCTCCGCTGTCGGCGTCGAGCCTCCTCTCGGCCGCCACGCTCGCCCTCGAATACCGTCCCCAGGTCCATGAGGGCGGGCGTGGATGCTTCGGGATGGTGAGGCCCTCCAGGCGCAAATCAGGGTCTAAGCCGCTGATTTAACTAGCTTTAGGGCCGAGGGCCTTCACGGCCGACTCACACGAGGTACGCCGCTCGCCGTGACCGGTAGGCGGAACAGCCCGGAGGCCGCAAACCGCTGGTCAGAGCGCCGCAGCAGCGCCGTGGCCCGCCGCAGGTCGCGGTGGGCGAGCCAAGCCAGGAGCAGCCTGCGCCCGAGCCCAGCGAAGCCTACGACGTGGCCAGCGAGAGCACCGATGCCGAGCATCATCGCGGGCCCCCATCCTTGATCGGCGTGATGGCCTCGAAGTTCGCCTCCAGCCGCTTGCCGATCTGGCTGAGCATGCAGCCGATCACGTAGATGCAGTCGCGGTGCACGATGTCGTCGTGTGTGCTCAGGGTCGTCAGCACGTTGGCCAGACGATCCGGGTGCATGATGTCTTCCTCCAGGGCGAGGATCTGGCCCCATTCGATGCGGGCGACACTCATCGTGTGCCCTCCCGCAGCGGTCGGGACAGCTCGAAGCAGCGCTCCCAGTCGCCTTTGACCATCATGGCGGCATCAACGAGGGCGACGCCGACGACGTACAGAGCGCCGGCCTCGACGGGGCAATCGGAGCTTACAAAACTCACCGCTTCGTGGCTTAACACTCTTGGGGCTGGAGCAATCGCAGTCGGATTTTTTACGCCGTTCTCCAGACTCGCCGATGCAGGTGCCTGTGCCGAATCCGGATCGGCTTTAATCTTATCGAGTGTTGCTGATCTGTTTTTAGGAGCCGCGCTACACATTGTCGGTCGTGTCATTATTGATTTTCAGGTTCGATTATGGCGCCTCTTGAAATTTACGTTTTGTACGTGTTGCCCGTGGGCGGGTTCTTAGCTTGCGCGGTGTTCATTATATACGTGCTCATTGGGAAACGCCGCGCGAAAGCGAAGATGCTCAATCAGATCATTGGCGGCGATAGAACATTCCCGCACATGGCGATCGACAACACCAAAAAGGGTGCCGCTTAAGCTGTGACACGCTCCCTGCTTGGTTGGACGCGCTACGACAGCTACCCTGCCGAGATGCACTACGCCATCGCCGCCGTGATCCTCGCCGTCGCCACCGCAGCGAACGCACAGGCGCTGCCTCCGCCGGTGCAGGCCGCAATGGCCGAGGCCAAATCCTCCTGTCAGCCTGATCGCACCAAGGTCGGGCCCGGCTTCGTCCAGCGTCAGGACATCAACGGCGACGGTGTGCCCGACTTCGTGCTGAGCTACGAAGCTGTGGCATGTGCTGACGGTGGCCGACTGAACTGCGGCTCCGCCGGGTGCCTCACGCAGGTCTTCGCCTCGACGCCCTCAGGTTACGTCAAGGTGCTGGACGAGAACGTGCAGGAGGTCCGCTTCCGCCGCGTCAAAGGCCGTCCCGCGATGCTGCTCGGCCTCCACGGCAGCTCGTGCGGCAAAGTGGGCGCTGAAGCCTGTGGCGCCACGCTCTACTGGAACGGAGCGAAGTTCAGCCCCGCCCACTAGCTCAAGCTTGCCCACTGTTGCTCGCCATCGCGAAGGCCTGTGCCTCGACACCGCTATCCCGGCGGCTATCCTGTCGCCATGCGCACAGCCCTCGCCGCCGAGAAGCGCGCACTGTCTGACGTGGGGCCACCATGAGAACCACGCTGATCGGATGGCTCACTGTGGCGATCACCGTCAGTGTGAGCACCGCAGCTGTCGCGCAGCGGAGGCGGATCCACAGGGCGGCTCCTCGTGCAACAATCGAAGCACCGCGGCCCGGTCTCCTGCAACTGCCAAACACGAGGCTGCGCCCTCAGGACGACGGCATCATTCACTGGAACACGCCGAATAAGAGCGGCAATCTCGGCGGTCCAGGAGCGGGCGGAAGCAGTGGCGGAGGCTGAGCTATTCCGCCTTCGCTATCGCTGCCCGGGGCTCTGTACGATGTTGCGGAAGAGGTTGTCGGGTAGTCGCGACGTCAACCGCGCGGCTGGGGCGTCATCCGAATAGGGGTAGTGCTCCGGAGCACACCGCGAGATGGTGTGTGGGGATTAACTATATCTCGCACCGTCGTCGCCGTTGAGACTTTGAGGCGTAGGTGCTGGAGGGTCTCCACCATGTTGACTCGCACCGTCATCAGCGTCGCCGCCCCGATATTCCTCATCGCCTCGTGGGCCGCTCCATCTCTGGCTCAGCCCGGCGCCAATGGTGCCCCAAAGCTTCTCATCCACGGAAACTACTGCGGCCCGGGCAACAACGCGCCGCTACCACCGATCGACGCCCTCGATGCCGCCTGCGCTCGGCACGACGCCTGCACGCCGGACGTCGGCCTACCCTCAAAGGCCTGTAACCTTCGGCTGGAGCGAGAGGCGGAGGCAGTCGCTCGGGATCCGCGTCAGCCGGATGATATCCGCTCTCTGGCCGGCTTCGTAGCCTCATTCGCCGCGTCCAATGCGTCGAGCACCGCACCGTCGGTGATCCCCGCTAGGTTAGGTCGCTGAGGGGCTGGGGGCTCAGCCCTCACTCCGCCTTGGCCATCTGGCGCCTCTAGTTCTGGACGATGTCGCGGGAGAGGGTGCCGGAAGCGGAGGTCGCGTGCCTGCCGCTGTGATCACCAACCGTTCCGGGCGACGGGCTCAGCGATGGCGATCATGTCACCACCTTGCCGCCAATCATCGGCGGAACGACCCGTGATTTTGGCGACATAGGCTCTGGTTTCCTGCGGCAACGATGAGCGCCCAGCGAGCCAGTTTCTCACGCGCTGCGGGCCCGCGTTGTAGGCCGCCGCTGCCAGGCCTAGGCTGCCGAATGCCGCGCGCTGCTCGCGCAGGAATTCCGCCGCTTTTGGTATGGCCTCGAACGGGTCAAAGGGATCGACCAAGCCCCGCTCGGCTGCGGTTGCCGGCATGAACTGCGCGACGCCCTGAGCGCCGGCACGGCTGACGGCACGGTGATCAAGCCCGCTCTCCTGCTGGAGGAGACGCAGGAAGAAGTCGACCGGCAAGCCGCTGGCCTCCGCTGTGTGCTCAATGAACTGCCGCAAGCGCTGCTTGTCGCCGTAGAAGGCGTTGAGCCACGTGTCCTGAAGGGTCCCGGCAAATTGGGGGATCGCGGCCGCCGCGTTCACAGCCGTCAGGTTCGTCCGGACGAAATTGGCTATGGCACCATCAGCCGACATGATTGCAATCAGGCTGGGCGGCTGCGGGGTGAGGGCTGGAACGGCGGCAACCGGAGCAACTACGTCACGTTCCGGCTGCGAAGGGAGAACCGTCAGCGCGACTCCCAGGCTCGCTGCACCCATGAGGACAGCGTATCTTCTGCCTTTCAAGACGACCCAATACACGCGACTACGGACCGCGCTGCGGTCGGCCCGCGCCCAGAACTCACGTTGGCCGATCGGTGATAGATCCTGCATCCCTGCCTTGTGAGCGCTGTCCCGGTCGGTCCTGGGGATTGGTCGATCTGAAACTTGGCCGATTTAGGAACAGATCTACCACAACGGGCCTGGTCTTGATCGGTGACCGGCCCCAAACCAAGGGCTAGCCCTGTTGATTGTGGTGAAGCCTGAGGGGGCAGCCTCAGTTTCCACCCGCCGGAGCCATCGTCCGCCCGCGGCTCAGCATTACGTCCTTAAACAGGTTGCCAGCAGTCGAGGTCCGAACGTTCGTGTCGGGCCCCGGCCGCTGCACGACGACGCTGATGCTGCCGTTGTTCTCGATCTTGGGTCCGGCAACGACACCGGCACGGGCGGCGGAGCATCGAGGCGACCCTCACCCTGCTGCATCGTCTCGACCGCCTTCCTCGCCTTCTCCCGGGATGCCCAGCCGTCTCCATCAGCCTGCGCTACGTCTGGGCGCGGCATGCCGGCCGGGCGGCCTGCTGCGAGTTCGGGGACGTCGCCGATCGGAGCCCGCTCACCGCGCGCCAGGGCGCCTCGCAGCGCCGGGTTGTAGATCGACCAGTTGCGGATGCCGCCGTTCCGCAGGGGGTGGAGCGCCACGCGGGTCTGCTCCTCCAAACTGCCGGCCATGGCGTTGGGCGCCGTGATCCCGAGGCCTGGCGCGATCCGGCGCCAGTTCGAGTTCAGCATCTGGTAGTAGCCCTGGGCGGTGTAGTCCTTGGTCGCCAACGGGCTGAGTCCCTGCTGCCGGCCCACGTAGTTCATGGTGTTCTGGCCGTGGCTCTCGTACTTCATGATGAGCCCGAGCTGGTTGCGCGTAATTACCCACGGGGTAGCTTGGTCGTCGGTTGAACGCCCGCGGCTGCGCTCCTGCCGAGCCAAGCTTGCCTCTTGCGCGGGTCGTCTCTTGCGCGGGGCGAATTTCGCTGATTCCTTCGTGGGATGGGCCGCAGCGAACTGGAACGGCTGAGCCGCGAGGAGCTGATCGAGCTGGTGCTGCGGCTGCAGCGGCCAGAGAAGACCTCGCGGACCTCGTCCAAGCCGCCCGCGACCGATCGCAAGGAGCAGCGGGAGCACTCAAAGCCCGGCGGCGCCAAGCCCGGTCACGAGGGCCATAGCCGCGTCGTCAGCGATGATCCCGACGCAGTCGTCGAGCATCGTCCCGAGGCGTGTGCGTGCTGCGGCGCCAGCCTGCACGCCGCTCTTGCTCGCCGCCATGCGTGGCGGACCTGATCGGGTGCTGGTCGGCGCGCTCGCCGGCATGTCGCGCCCGGTCTCCTCGACCCCGGTGGCTGATGTGGCTGACCGACCTGTTCCTGTCGCTGCCGCAGCTGCCGCTGCTGCTCCTCGTGGATTCTACTGGTCGCCGACAGCCTGAAGGCCGTTCGGCAGCCAGGTGCGCGGCGTGTTCCTTGATGATCGTCGCACGGTGATCGGGGCCTCTGCGCTGGATCCGTCGCCCCGGCTTGGTGCGGGCGCAAAGTTCCTGTCCTCGGCGCGAGAAGGAGTTCGGGGAGCGGCCGCTCGCAGGGGCGACGACCGGGCACCTCGTGCTGCCGCCACATCTCTGCCTAGAAACGCGCTGGGCCCGGTGACGTGACGCGCCTCCGATCCGAGGTCTCTCGGCAGGCGTATCATCGCCGGAATCGACCCTGTTCCTTTCCTGGGCGGCTCGCTTCCGACCCGGACATCCCGACTGGGGGCGCTCCGCTTCGACGCCCAAGGACCACCTCGACCGTCGCGCCGCACTGGGCGCTTGGTTCCCGGCCGGCGCGATCTTCCTGACGGTGCTGTCTCGATCAACGTTCATCGGCGACGGTTTGCCGGATGCCGCTCCCGATCCGCGGCGCCGTGCTGTAGGCATCGCGGCGGATTCGTTTCGAGAGAAACACCGGTTCCGCGTCTTTCCCTTCACCCCTCTGCGGGGAGGGTGCCCCTGCGTCAGCAGGGGTCGGGAGAGGGGCCACGGGTTCAGAATTGCGCGGGGCCTTCATGACGGGCGCAGCCTCATCCTGCACCGTCGCTCCCCTCTCCCGACCCGCTTCGCGGGCCACCCTCCCCCGCAGAGGGGGGAGGGAGGAGACGGGACCGCCGCGCCCATCCGGAATGGATCAGGAGTGAAGCCTGTGACGGACCCGATCCTCTCGGTCTCGGACCTCACCGTCTCCTTCCGGTCGGACGGGCGCTGGCGCGAGGTCGTGCACGGCGTCTCCTTCGACGTGGGCCCGCGCGAGACCGTGGCGCTCGTCGGCGAATCCGGCTCCGGCAAGAGCGTCAGCGCCCTCTCGATCCTGCGCCTCCTGCCGCGGGACGCGAGCCGCATCGGCGGGCGCGTGCGCTTCGCGGGCCGCGAGCTGCTCGCCGCCCCCGAGGCCGAGATGCGGCGGGTGCGCGGCGATTCCATCGCCATGATCTTCCAGGAGCCGATGACCTCCCTGAACCCGGTCCTGACCATCGGCTTCCAGATCGCCGAGGCGCTGATCCGGCACCGGGGCCTGTCGCGGTCCGCCGCCGAGGCGGAGGCGCTCCGGCTCCTCGACAAGGTCCGGATCCCGGCCGCCCGCTCGCGCCTGCACGAGTACCCGCACCGCTTCTCCGGCGGCATGCGCCAGCGGGTGATGATCGCCATGGCGCTGGCCTGCCGGCCAAAACTCCTGATCGCCGACGAGCCGACCACGGCGCTCGACGTCACGATCCAGGCCCAGATCCTCGACCTCATCAAGAGCCTGCAGGCCGAGGAGGGCATGTCGGTCCTGTTCATCACGCACGACATGGGCGTGGTCGCCGAGATCGCCGACCGCACCGTGGTGATGTACCGGGGCCGCGCCGTGGAGGCCGGCCCGACCGCGCGGATTTTTTCCGAACCCACCGAGCCTTATACGCGGGCGCTGCTGGCCGCGGTCCCGCGCCTCGGGACCATGGCGGGCCGGGCGCGCCCGATGCGCTTCCCGGTGGTCGACCGGGCCACCGGCCTGGCGGCGCCGACGCCTGAGACCCCCGACACCGTCAGGGCCGCCGAGCGCCCGGTTCTGGAGGTGCGCGACCTGACGACCCGGTTCGACATCCGCTCCGGGCTGCTCGGCCGCGTGACCGGCCGCGTCCACGCGGTGGAGCGGGTCTCGTTCAGCCTCGCGGCCGGCGAGACCCTGGCGCTCGTCGGCGAGTCCGGCTGCGGCAAGTCCACCACCGGGCGCTCGATCCTGCGCCTCGTCGAGCCGCTCTCGGGCTCGGTCCTCCTCGACGGCGAGGACATCACGGGCCTCGATCCCAAGACCCTCCGCGCCCGCCGCCAGCGCATGCAGATGATCTTCCAGGACCCGTTCGCCAGCCTCGACCCGCGCCTGAGCGTCGGCGCGGCGGTGGCGGAGCCGCTGCTGATCAACCGCCTCGCGACGCCCCGCGAGGCGCGGCGGCGCGCCGAGGACTTGCTGGGGCGGGTCGGGCTCCCCCCGGAGACCGCCGGGCGCTTCCCGCACGAATTCTCCGGCGGCCAGCGTCAGCGCATCTGCATCGCACGGGCGCTCGCCCTGAACCCCCGCCTGATCGTCGCCGACGAGGCGGTCTCGGCGCTCGACGTCTCGGTGAAGGCGCAGGTCGTGAACCTGATGCTCGACCTCCAGGCGGAGTTCGGCCTCGCCTACCTGTTCATCTCGCACGACATGGCGGTGGTGGAGCGGGTGAGCCACCGGGTGGCGGTGATGTATCTCGGCGAGATCGTGGAGATCGGCCCGCGCGCGGCGATCTTCGGCGATCCGCGGCACCCCTACACGAAGAAGCTGCTGGCCGCCGTGCCGGTCCCGGATCCGGCCCGGCGCGGCGAGCGCCACGCCCTGCCGGACGACGAGATCCGCAGCCCGATCCGGGCGCCCGACTACGTGGCGCCCGAGCGGCTCTACCGGGAGGTATCCCCGGGCCACGTCGTGCAGGACTGGGGCTCCGACTGGTCCGCGCCCGCGACGTCGGTGGCGGCTGCGTGATGGGCCCGCCCTTGGCGCGGCGATTGAGCTTCGCGCCCGGACAGGGCATGTCCCCGTCGCTGCGGGCCGACCATGCCCCTGACGTGGATCCGGGGCGCGACGATGCCTGACCTCCGCTGGACTGAAGGCCCGGTTCACTGCACCGACCTCGTGGACGCGACCGGCAAGGTGTACGGCTATGTGGGACCGCGGGCGGTCGGCGCCCGCGGTTACGTGGTCCAGGCCGGGTCGGAATGGCCACCGCGGCCAGCCGCCTTCAGCGACCATGCCTCGACCGATTCCGCCCGCGCCTGGGTCGCGGCCGAGGTCGCCGCGCGCGCGATCCAGCCCATCCGCATCCTCCGAGACACGTAGCGCTGCGTCCTGCGGGTCGGGGCAGCCTCAGCGCTCGACGTCTACGGGGTCGTCCCACGTGATTCGGCGCGGCCGGCTGACCGCGACGGCCGGTTCGAGGCTGATCCGGATCACCGTCGCGACGATCGCCACGGCGGCACAGACGAGAAGCAGGGCGTCGAGCACGGCGCCGGCGTCACATCGGGGCGCGGGCAGCGCGCGGATGCCGGACGGCGCGCTGGCGGGCGCGGGCATTGTGCAGGCGCCGCATCTGTTCCTGGAGGACTTCGTCCGCCTGCACGGGGCGGATGAGGTTCGACGACGGGAGCGATGCGTCGAGACGGTCTTGGACCGGAGGATAGACTGCTTTCATGGCCGCCCTCTTCAGTCGTAATTACGCAGGAGCTTAGCCATTTATGAATCCGTTGCAACCTCGCCTCAACGGAAGTCCGTGGATTGGTGCCGGAACCTACTTTCCGAACCGGCCCAGCAGGTTGGGGACGTAGACGAGGTAGAGCGCCTGGGCGAGGTAGGCGCCCTGGAACGTGGCGTTCATCTCGAAGCAGCGCCGGAGGACCTTCAGGAAGGGCCGAGCATGGACAGCGCCCTCGACGCCGACGGCGACGGCAAGGATCATCGCGATCGCGACCACGCTGAACCAGTTCAGCCAACGGGCGGTGACCAATCCGACGGCCGCGATCAAGATGTAAACCATGACCCGCCCCCGCCGATCCGGAATTGTTTCTGAGATGTTACTTACGCAGTTTGAATGAGGCTGGAAAGAGGCGATTAATACATTCTTGTGTTGAGGTGCGCGTCCGGTATCAATTATTGCGCTGCACCATTCAGCTCATCAGCAACAGAAATCCCATGTAAGAGAAAGATGTAGCGAGCAGAGATCCGAGTAATAGGGCGCTGATACGGACGGACAGTGCAGCAGACGGCGGCAATGCTTCGTACCATCGCCAAGGGAGGCGAAGTAATATGAAACGGCTCTCGGGTCGGGAACGATCCTTGGCGGCCATCGAACAACATAAGTCAAGAGTACGGGGCAGGCGGTTTGCTTCCGGGAGAAGCGGCGCGCCCATCAACCTAGCCGCCTGACGTTTTGGTAAATGCGACACTCCGCACATGGGCGCGACGCGTGGACGGCCTCCGGTGAAAGCGAGGACCGGCATGCAGGGAGACAGACGTGTGTCCGAGAGAGACAATCCGTCGACTACAAATTTACGGACCGCGATCGTGCCATAGTATGAGGGGCACGGATTTTTCTTCGTCGAAAGACGTACGGAGAGGGGTGTTCAAACGAACGCAGGCTCTCATCGGAGGCATTCTTTTTCGCTCGGGCCTCCGCGAGACTCTGCGATTGGTCCGAGAGTCATCGCACCGACGATATGGAGGGGGCCGACCACAGGCCCGCCACACAGGGCTCGCGTCGCTCGAAGTCAGGTCCCGCCCAGGTCGACCATGCGCGACCGTCGACGTGCGGCGCTGCCTGTGAGGATCATCCGGAACGGACGGCGGACGGGCGGTATCGACGGCAGGCATCGCAGGTCGGGACGCTGAAGTCCGGCGGTGCGGCGCCTGACGCTGGCGCACGACCGCGAGATCCGTGCCGCGCTCGGAAGGCCCGCGGGGGTGCGGCCGACCGGATCGTCCGCGCGGCGGGGCGGCGTGCGCTCAGTCACGCCCCGGCCGGAGCGGACCCTCACGGATTGATAGCCCGGCGCGATCATGCGAGGGCATCCCATGTCCATCACATCGACCCGCTGCACCACCCACGCCGCGGAACGTGGGGCCGCCCCGCAGGCCGTAGGCCCCGCGGCGCGCGGCCGTGGCGCCTCCGCGGGCGTCCGCCCGGCTCCGGGCTTCGGGAGCCGTCGGCGGAGCGCCGCCCCCGGTGGTCCCGCACCAGAGAGGATATCCCGCACGGGACGGGAAGCCGGGCGCAGGGCGGTCTAGATCACCATGACTCCGACCCCTGACGCGGTCGCCGACCCCGGCCGGCTCGCCGCCCTCGCCGCCCACGACATCCTCGACACGGCGCCGGAGGAGGAATTCGACGACATCGTGCGCCTGGCCACGCGGCTCTGCGCCGCGCCCGTCGCCCTCGTCAGCCTCGTGGCCGCCGACCGGCAATGGTTCAAGGCCCGGGTCGGGTTTCCGCCCTGCGAGACGGATCTGAACGCTTCGGTCTGCAAATTCGTGCTGACCGAGCCCGATCTGCTCGTCATCCCGGATCTCACCCTGGACCCGCGGACCGCGGCGAATCCGCTGGTCACGCACGCGCCCGGCCTGCGCTTCTACGCCGGCGTGCCGCTCCGGACGGGCGCGGGCGATGTCCTCGGCTCCCTCTGCGTCATCGACCGCGCGCCGCGGCCCGAGGGACTCACCGCCGAGCAGGCCGACAACCTGCGCGCGCTCGGGCGGCAGGTCTGCAGCCTGCTCCGGATGCACCGGACGCGCTCCGAGGAGGCCGGGACCGTCAGGGCGCTCGCCGATGCCGAGGCGCGGCTGCGCCAGGCCCAGGAGGCCGGTGGCGTCGGGCTGTTCACCATCGATCTCGCCGACAACGTGCTGACTCCGACCCCGCAATTCTGTCGCCTCTACGGGCTGCCCGAGGCGCCGCGTTACCCGTCGACGGCTTTCGAGGGGCTGATCATCCCCGAGGACAGGCACCTGATCTCCACCGCCGAAACCCGGCGCCGGGGCGATCCGCCCCGGGACGTCGAGTATCGCATCCGGCGTCCGGACACCGGCGCGCTGCGCTGGATTGCCCGCAAGGGCGAGCTCGAACGCGACCCGTCCGGTCGTCCCGTGCGGTTCTCCGGGGTGGCGCGCGACGTGACCGAGCAGCGTGGGACCCTCGACGCCCTGGCGCGCAGCGACGAGCGTTTCCGGACGATCCTGGAGACCATCGAGGCGGCCTTCGCCATCGTCCAGGTCAAGTTCGACGCCGACGACCAGCCGATCGACTACCGGTTCCTCGAAGCCAATCCCGCCTTCGAGCGCGAGGCGGGCGTCAACCTGCGGGGCAAGTGGGTCACCGAGTTCGCCCCGGATCTGGAACGCTTCTGGTTCGAGACCTACGGGCGCGTCGCCAAGACCCGGGAGCCCGCCAACTTCGAGAGCTACGCGAAGGCCTTCGAGCGCTGGTTCGACGTCCGGGCGGTCCCGGTCGGCGACCCGGCCGAGCGGCAGATCGCCATCATCTTCAACGACGTCACCGCCCGGCGGACCGCGGAGGAGCGCCTGCGCGTGAGCGAGGCGCTGGCGCGCGCGAACGTGGAGCGCGTCCAACTGGCGCTGGCGGCCGGCGCGATCATCGGCACGTGGCACTGGGACCTGCCGAGCGACCGCTTCACCGTGGACGACGCCTTCGCCCGCGCCTTCGGCCTCGACCCGGCGCTCGGACGGGACGGCATCCCCCTCGCCCAGATCGTCGCCACCGTCCATCCCGACGATCAAGCGGGATTGGCCGGCGCCATCAACGAGGCGGTCGCCCGAGGCGGCGCCTACGCCCACCAGTACAGGACGCGGCGCGCGGACGGGCACTACTACTGGCTGGAGGCGAACGGCCGGGTCGACCACGCCTCAGACGGCACGCCCCTGAGCTTCCCCGGCGTCCTCATCGACGTCGAGGAACGCCGCGCCATCCTGGCGGAGCGCGACCGGGCGGCGGCGGAGCTGCGCGCGCTCAACGAGACCCTCGAGCAGCGCGTCGCCGAGCGGACCGCCGAGCTGATGCAGGCCGAGGAGGCCCTGCGCCAAGCCCAGAAGATGGAGGCGGTCGGCCAGCTCACCGGCGGACTCGCGCACGACTTCAACAACCTGCTCGCCGGCATTTCCGGCAGCCTGGAACTCATGCAGGCGCGGATGGCGCAGGGCCGCTTCGGCGACCTCGACCGCTACATGACGGTCGCCCAGGGCGCGGCCAAGCGCGCCGCCGCCCTCACTCACCGCCTGCTCGCCTTCTCGCGCCGCCAGACCCTCGATCCCAAGCCCACCAACGTGAATCGCCTCGTGGTGGACATGGAGGAGTTGATCCGGCGCACCATCGGGCCGGCGATCACCCTGGAGGTGGCCGGCGCCGCGGGCCTGTGGCCGGCGCTGATCGATCCGGGGCAGCTCGAGAACGCGCTCCTGAACCTCTGCATCAACGCCCGGGACGCCATGCCGGACGGCGGGCGCATCACCATCGAGACGGCCAACACGTGGCTGGACCGGCCGGCCGCGATCCAGCACGAGGTGCCCGAGGGCCAGTACCTGTCGCTCTGCGTCACCGACACCGGCACGGGCATGCCCCCCGAGGTGGTCGCCCGCGTGTTCGAGCCCTTCTTCACGACCAAGCCCATCGGCCAGGGCACCGGGCTCGGGCTGTCGATGATCTACGGCTTCGCCCGCCAGTCCGGTGGACAGGTGCGGATCTACTCGGAGGTCGGCCAGGGCACGACCGTCTGCCTGTACCTGCCGCGGCACGACGGGGAGAGCGACGCGGATGACGTCGTGGGCATGCTCACCGAGGCGGCGCGCGCCGTCCAGGGCGAGACGGTCCTGATCGTCGATGACGAGCCGTCCGTGCGCATGCTGGTGACAGAGGTGCTCGAGGATCTCGGCTACACGGCGATCGAGGCGGCCGACAGCATCGCCGGGCTGAAGGTGCTGCAATCGGACGTGCGGATCGACCTGCTGGTCACGGATGTGGGCCTGCCGGGGGGCATGAACGGGCGGCAGATCGCCGATGCCGGCCGCGCCCGGCGTCCCGGCCTGAAGGTGCTGTTCATCACGGGGTATGCCGAGAACGCGGCGGTCGGGAGCGGGCAGCTCGACCCCGGCATGCAGGTGCTGACCAAGCCCTTCGCCATGGAGGCGCTCGCTGCGCGGATCAGGGATCTGATCCACGTCCCGGCACCGTCGCCCGAGGACATGGGGGCTCCCCCCGGCGCCGAGCCGTAGCGGGCTGCCACGGGCCCGCGCCGTCGACCCGAACCGGCCTCAGAGGCTGCCGGGGCCGCGGGCGAGCCCCACCAGGGTGAACAGGTCGACCGACAGCTTGGCGCCGACCACGAAGGCGTCCGGAATGTTGCGGCGGTAGAACGGGAACCGGGTCTGGTCCGGATTGACGATGACCTGCAGGTTCGGCGTCAGCCGGACCGCCGGGTTGATCTGGATCCCGTAGTTCAGCTCCATCATCACCTGCTGCGTCGGGATCCTGCGGACCAGGCCCAGCGTGCTCTGCGCGAGCACGATGTTCGACAGGGCGAGCGGGCTGAAGGCCTGCGTGTTGATCACGAACCCGACCGTGTCGAACGGCCGCCCCGCGAAGGTGCCGGTCTGCACGGCGCCGATCTCCAGGAAGTAATCCTCGACCAGCCGGCCCGAGGTGCCCGCCATGGCGACGCCGAACAGCGTCAGGCCCTGGATGCCCGCCGGGTCCGGCCGGGTCACCATCTGGTCGAACCGGGCGTAGACGCCCGAGCGCCCGAACCGGGTCATCGCCGGCAGGCCGGTGAGCACCGCCGGCCGCCCGGTCACGTCGCGCACGGGGTCGGCGTAGTCGGAGGCGTCGTACCAGCCGCCGATCCCGTAATTGCGGGGCCGCGCGTCGTTGGCGAAGGTGGTCGTGTAGCCGAGCTCGAACGGCACGATCGCGCCGGTGGCCCCCTTCAGGGAGAAGTCGAGGCCGTTGTCGCCCGGCTGCTGGTGCAGCGGGTTCACCTCGTAGGCGCCGGCGTGGACGAAGACCGTGTCGGTGAGCCACGCCTTGGCGTGCGCGCCCCAGCTGGACACCGGCCAGAAGGTGAAGTTCGACGTCTTGAACACGAAGGTCGGGTTGCCGCAGGCCGAGTTCGTCTGGAAGTTGCAGTAGATCGGCGAGTTCAGGAACGCGATGTTGGCGACCAGCCGGCCGACCTCGATGTCGAGGCGGTTGTCGAACAGCTTCTGCTGGTAGGAGAGCAGCGTCAGCCGCGTGGTCTGGCCGCCGCCGTAGATCTCCTGCACGCTCGTGTTGTTGCCGATGACGTCCTGCGCGAGGCTGCGCCCGTGCCGGTTCGTCACCGCCACGTGGAACGCGCCGCCGTCGATGCCGGCGAGGCGCTGCAGGTCGCCGTCGATGCCGAAGAACAGCTGGCCGGCATAGGCCGAGCCCTGGCGGAGGCCGCCGATCGGGTTCACCGCCCCCTGCCCTGTGTAGGTGGCCAGGAAGCTCAGGCCGTTGCCGAAGTCGAGGGTGCCGGGCGGCAGGGTCGGGGGCGTGGCGGTCTGGCCCAGCGTATCGGCGGCGCCCGCCGCACTGTCGGCCCCGCCGAAGCCCTGGCCGTCCGGCCGGGGCGGCGGCGGAGGGGCTGCCTGGCGCCGCAGCACCGGGCCCAAAGCCGTCGCCGGCACGGCGAGCCCGCCCGCCGGCTCCTGCGTCCGTCCGGGCTGCGGCAGCAGCCCGAACCCCAACCCGAGCGCCAGCGCGGCGCGCGTCGCCAAACCTGTCATGTCGCATCCCCCGATGGCATGGTGTTCGTGCGGCGGCCCGGCTCAGCCGGTCCGCTTCTTGAGCAGGCCGACCGCCAGCGCGGTGACCAGGGTGCCGGCGGCGAGGGCCAGGACGGCGCCGGGCAGGTTGGTCACGGCGTTCGGGATCGGCAGGACGAACAGGCCGCCATGCGGCACCTTGAGGGTCACGCCGAGGGTCAGCGCCAGGGCGCCCGCCACCGCGGAGCCGGCCACCAGCGACGGGATCACCCGCAGGGGATCGGCGGCCGCGAAGGGGATCGCCCCCTCGGTGATGAAGGCCGCGCCGAGCACCGCGGCGGCGCCGCCGGCCTCGCGCTCCGCCTGCGTGAAGCGGGCCGGGAACAGGCGGGTCGCCAGGGCGAGGCCGAGCGGCGGCGTCATCCCGCCGAGCATGACGGCCGCCATGGGCGCGTCGACGCCGGAGGAGAGCAGCGCCGCCGCCGAGGCGTAGGCGGCCTTGTTGATCGGGCCGCCCATGTCGACCGCCATCATGCCGCCCAGCACGAGCCCGAGCACCAGGGCGCTCGCCCCCTGCATGCCCTTGAGCCAGGCCGTGAGGGCCGACAGCACCGCCGCCACCGGCACGCCGACCACGTAGATCATCAGGAGGCCGGTGATTGTGGTGGCGAGCAGCGGCAGGATCAGGACCGGCTTCAGCCCCTCCAGGTTCCGGTGCAGGCGGATATGCGTGTTCAGGAACCGGGCCGTGTAGCCGGCGATGAACCCGGCCGCGATGCCGCCGAGGAAGCCCGCCTGGAGGTTCGCCGCCAGCATGCCGCCGATCATGCCCGGCGCGATGCCGGGCCGGTCGGCGATCGAGTAGGCGATGTAGCCGGCGAGCGCCGGGACGATCAGCGCGAAGGCCGCCTTGGCGCCGATCTGGCCCAGCGCGTAGCCGAGCGTCCCCTCGTGGCCGGGCGCCATGGCGTCGATGCCGCCGACCGCGAAGGCGAGTGCGATCAAGAGGCCGCCCGCCACCACGAAGGGCAGCATGAACGAGACCCCGGTCATCAGGTGCTTGTAGGCGCCGGCCTTCCGCTCGGCCGCCTCCGGCCGGGCCTCGGCCGCTGCGCCGTCGGCCGGCTGCATCTGCGCCTCCGCCAGCGCCGTGGCGATCAGGCCCTTGCCGTCGCGGATCGCCGCCTTGGTGGTGGTGGCGTAGACGCGTTTGCCGGCAAATCGGGACCGGTCGACGCCGGTATCGGCCGCGATGAGGACGATGTCGGCGGCGGCGATCTCGGCGGCGGTCAGGCCGTCGCGGGCGCCGACCGAGCCTTGCGTCTCCACGCGGATCGCGTGGCCCAGCGCCTCGGCGGCGGCCTGCAGACCCTCGGCGGCCATGAAGGTGTGGGCGATCCCGGTGGGGCAGGAGGTGATCGCCACGATCCGCTTCGTCCTGGCGGCCTCGGCGGCCGGCGTCCCCTCCCCGGCCCCGGAGAGCGCCCGGTCGAGCACGGCGTTGACGTCGGTGAGGACGTCCTCGACGGCGGCCCGCGCCCGGCGCAGCGCCCCGAACCGGCCCTCGCCGAGATCCCCGGAGCCGACGAGCAGCACCGCGCCGGCCTCGCGGATCGCCGCGTCCGGCAGCGGGTTGGCGCCCGGCGCGCCGCGCAGCTCCAGGGCGATGGGCTGGTTGCGCCGGCCCGCGGCCTTGCGCAGCGCCTCGAGGGCGAGGACGGCGTGGGTGGAGAGGTCTCCGCCTCCGACCACCGCCAGCAACTGTGCCATGGGTTCCTCCCTGTGTTTCGATTTGCCTTGCGTCCTGCGCCGGCAGGGCGCGGAGCCGAACAACGTCACGTCCCACCCGCGCCCTCATCCTGAGGTGCTGCGCAGCAGCCTCGAAGGAGGGTTCCAGGGATCGCGCGGCTGGCTGGAGGGCTCCTTCGAGGCCTCCGCTGTGCTGCGGCACCTCAGGATGAGGTGGAGGGTGGGGTTCGAAGGCGCATGCGGAGCGTCTTCCGCCGCGCGGGAAATCAGAGTCCGACAGGGCCGGCTGGCGCCACGCGGACCGCGCGCATCAGCGCCTCCACGGTGTCCCGCGGCGGCAGGCTGGCGCCCGCCCGGGTCAGCTTGCCCGCGGCGAATGCCATGGCGAGCCGCGCGGTCGCGTCGAGATCGAGGCCGACCCGGAGCGCCGCCACGAGGCCGGCCACCAGGGCATCGCCGGCGCCGACCGTGCTCGCCACCGCGATATCGGGCGGGCGCGCCTGGACGGCGCCCTCCCGCGTCAGGAACAGCGCGCCCTCGGCGCCGAGGGAGATCACCACGATCGGGATGCCGAGATCGCGCAGGTTCAGGGCCGCCGCCAACACGTCGGTCAGCGTCGGCAGCGGGTGACCGGCCCACTCCTCCAGCTCGTGCCGGTTCGGCTTCACCGCGAAGGGCAGCGCCTCTGGCCTGGCCGCGAGGGCGGCGGCGAGCGGCGGCCCCGAGGCGTCGAGGACCACCCGGGCGCCCCGGCCCTTCAGGCGAGCCGCTAGGTCCGCGTAGGTCTCCGGCGCGAGCGTCCCCGGCAGGCTCCCGGCCAGCACCACGAGCGCGTCGGCGGAAGCGTGGTCCAGGAGGATGGCCCGGGCCGCGTCGAGGCTGTCGGCCGTGACGGCGAGGCCCGGGAGGTTGACGTCGGTGGTGTCGCCGGTCCGCCGGTCGAGGAGCTTCAGGTTGGTCCGGGTCTCGCCGGGTATCCGGACGAAGCGATCGGCGATGCCCTTCCGGGACAGAACCTGCGTGAAGGGTGCGTCGTTGTCGGCGCCCAGGATGCCGGTGGCGGTCACCGGCAGGCCCCAATCGGCGAGGCAGCAGGCGACGTTCACGCCCTTTCCGCCGGCATGGGACCGCACTGCGGACGCCCGGTGGACGCTGCCGGGCTCCAGCGCGTCGAGCACGACGGTCTGGTCGATCGCCGGGTTCAGCGTCAGGGTGACGATCGGGCTCACGCGGCGACTCCCGCGAGGCCGGCGAGGTCCGAGGCCGTGTCCAGCGCGCGGACCGCGGCCGCGTCCTCCTGCTCGCAGGCCTGGCTCGCGAGCGCCCGCAGCGCCGCCATGTCGGCTCCGCGCAGGCGCGCCTTCACGCCCGGCAGGTCGCGCGGGGTCATCGACAGCTCGTGGACCCCGAGCCCCGCCAGCAGGCAGGCGCCGAACGGGTCGCCCGCGATGCCGCCGCAGACGCCCACGAAGCGCTTGTGGCGCGCGGCCCCCGCGCAGGTCATGTGGATCAGCCGCAGCACCGCCGGGTGCAGGGAATCGGCCTCCGGCGCCAGCTCCGTGTTCTGCCGGTCGATGGCGAGGGCGTACTGGGTGAGGTCGTTGGTGCCGATCGAGAAGAAGTCGCAATGGCGGGCCAGCGCGTCGGCCTGGATCGCGGCGGCCGGCACCTCGATCATGATGCCGAGCGGCACGTAGGGCGCGCCGATCGCCACGCGGATCCGCTCGGCGATGTCGCGCAGCCGCAGCACCTCCGGGACCGAGGTGATCATCGGCATCATGATGGAGAGCGGGGCGTGCTGGCCCGTCGGCGCATCGGGACCGACATGGTCCTTCGCGGCCCGGTAGAGCGCGCGGAGCTGCGGCTCCAGCAGGTCCGGCCGGCGCAGCAGCAGGCGGGCGCCGCGCACGCCCAGGAAGGGGTTCTCCTCCTTGGGCAGCTGCAGGTGCGAGACCTGCTTGTCGCCGCCGATGTCGAGGGTGCGCACGATCAGCGGGCGGCCGTCGAGAGCCTTCAGCATGCCCGCGTAGGTCTCGTACTGGTCGTCCTCGGAGGGCGTGTCGCCGCGTTCGAGGAACAGGAACTCGGTGCGCATCAGGCCGACGCCCTCGGCGCCCTGGTCGAGGGCGAAGGGGACCTGTTCGGGATTGTTGACGTTGGCGCCGACCGCCACCGCGTGGCCGTCGCGGGTCCGGGCCGGCAGGGCGCGCTGGCGCGCCTCGTCCTCGGCCTGCCGGCGCTGCCGCGCGCGCCACGCCTCGGCCGCGGCGATGTCGGCCGCACTCGGGTCGAGGTAGAGGCGGCCGGTGCCGCCGTCGAGGATCGCCGGAGTTCCCTCGGCGAGCGCCAGCAGGCCAGGGCCGCCCGCCACCAGGGCGGGGATGCCCAGCGTCCGGGCGAGGATCGCCGTGTGGGAAGTCGGACCGCCCTGGGCGGTGGCGAGCCCGATCACCCGGGCCGGGTCGAGACCGGCTGTGTCGGAGGGCGCGAGATCGGACGCCACCAGGATGCAGGGCGCGTCGGGCAGCGCGTGGCCGCTGCGCAGCGCCGGGTCGATCTGCGCCAGGACCCGGCGGCCG
Source organism: Methylobacterium mesophilicum SR1.6/6 (assembly GCF_000364445.2). Classification (NCBI taxonomy): domain Bacteria; kingdom Pseudomonadati; phylum Pseudomonadota; class Alphaproteobacteria; order Hyphomicrobiales; family Methylobacteriaceae; genus Methylobacterium; species Methylobacterium mesophilicum. The sequence goes on from NZ_CP043538.1 coordinate 5,184,467, forward strand.
ACGTCGCGCAGGTCCGCGGCGCGGCCGGCGAGCACCGGGTTGCCCAAAGCTGCGAGCTGGCCGGCGAGGCGGTCCACGGCCGCGTGCCATGCGTAGGCGACGCCGTGGCCCTCCACCATGAGCTGGCAGGCGAGCGTGATCAGGTCCGTGTCGGCGATCAGCTCGGCCTGGGCTCGGAAGATCCCGGCATCGGCCTTGCCGAGGCGCCGCTCGGTGTCGTCGGCCAGCGCCTTCAGCTGGTCGGCGGTCGCGCCGAGCGCGTGGTGCAGGCGGTCGGCGCCGGTGGTCAGGGGCTCGGGCGCGTCGGGGACCACGAGGTCGGCGCTGGCGAGCACGTGGATTGGCCCTATGCTGAGGCCGGGGCTCGCCCCGATGCCCGCCAGCGTGGTCGGCCGGTCCGCGGGGTTCCAGCCGGCGACGGGGCCTGCGGCCTTGGCGGCGGCCTCCGCGGCGCGCTGGGCCGCCGCTTTCTCGCCGGCGCTGAGCCCCGTGACCGCCGCGCAGATCCGGGCGAGCGCCCCGGCCTCGTCGTCGCCCTCGGCGGAGATCGTGACCGCCTCGCCGCAGCGCAGGCCGAGCTGGAGCAGGCCGATCAGGCTCTTGGCATCCGCGACCTGGGCGCCGTGCCGGACCTGGATCCGGGCCGCGCAGGTCTTGGCCACCTCCACCCAGTGCGCCGCCGGCCGGGCGTGCAGGCCGGACGGGTAGTCCACGGTCCAGTCGAAGCGCTGGCGCAGGTCCGTGACCGGTCCCGAGGCGGCGCCGGTGGCCGTGTCCTCCGACAGGGCGCCGACGATGTCGGCCTCCGCGGTCGTGGTGCGCAGGTGCTCCAGCCGGGCCTCGTCCTGGATCAGCCGCGTGAGGCGCCGCAGGACCGTGATGTGGGTGTCGGACTGTGCCGCGATGGCGACCACGAGGTGGGCCACCTGCCCGTCGTGCCAGAGGACGCCGTCGGGCACCTGGAGGACGGCGAGGCCGCTGTGGCGGACGAGGTGGCGGTCGTCGACCATGCCGTGGGGGATGACGACCCCGTGGCCCAGGAAGGTGTTCGCCACCGCCTCCCGGCGCAGCATGCTGTCGCCGTAGGCGCCGTCGATGCAGCCCGAAGCCGTCAGGAGCTGCGCCGCCTCGCGGATCGCCGCCTCCTTGGTGGCCGGCGCGGCCGCGAGGCGCACCAGGATCCGGGGCGCGGACAGGGGTGTCGGTGCGAGCATGGCGTGCGCTCCTCCCGTGGCGGCGACGATTGCGATGTCGCCTGTTCGTTACATTTAGTGAAAACGTTTTCACAACGTATGTCAAGGCGAGCCGCCCGGAAATGTGGCCTGGTGAGTTGCGGCCCGCCCGCACCCCTGGCAGTGAAGAGTTCGCGCAGCTGAAAACGTTTCCTGGGACTCGCGATCATGAAGGTAGGGATCCGTGACGTGGCCCGGGCGGCGGGCGTCTCGACGGCGACCGTCTCGCGGGCGCTCGGTCGGGGGCCGATCAGCGAGGCGCTGCGCGCGCAGGTCGAGGCCGCGGTTCGCACCACGGGCTACCGGCCGAATCTCTCCGCCCGGCGCCTGCGCTCGCAGGCGGCCCAGACGATCGGCCTGATCGTCGCTGACATCCGCAACCCCTTCTTCACCGCCGTGAGCCGCGCGGTGGAGGACGCCGCCTTCGCCGTGGAGATGCGGGTGATCCTCTGCAATACCGACGAGGACCCCGCCCGCGAGGCGATGTACCTGCGCCTGATGGAGGAGGAGCGGGTCACCGGCGTGATCTTCGCGCCGACCGTGGCGACCACGCAGCGGCTCGGTGCGGAGCCCCTCGGCTTCCCCGTGGTGCTGATCGACCGGTCGGGGCCGCCGGGCCTGCATGACGGCGTGGTCCTCGACAACGCGGCCGCCGGCGCGGCTCTGGTCGACCACATGGCGGCCCAGGGCTTCGCGCGGATCGGCGGCCTGTTCGGCTCGACGAGTTCGACCGCGCAGGAGCGCCGGGCCGGCTACGAGGCGGCGATGCTCCGGCACGGGCTCGCCCCCCAGATCCGGACGGTGCCGCCGAACGCCGCCGCCGCGGAGGCGGAGGCTGCCCGCTGGCTGGCGGATTCCGACAGGCCGGAGGCGCTCATCGTGTCGAACGGCCTGATCCTGATGGGTGCTGTGCGGGCGTCGCGGACCCTGAACCTGAGCCTTCCGGGCGACCTCGCGCTGGCGGGCTTCGACAACGAGCCCTGGACCGAGCTGGTCGAGCCCGGCCTCACCGTGATCGAGCAGCCCGTCTCGGAGATCGGGGCCCAGGCGATGCGGCTCCTGTTCGAGCGCATCGACACGCCGGATCAGCCCATCCGCAAGGTCGTCCTCACCGGGCGCCTCGTGGCGCGGGGCTCGACGCGGCGTCGCTGAAGGTCTGCACCGAGGGCCCGCGCGACGTCCATCGCGAGGTGCGAGGGCGCCGCGCGCGCCGCTGCCCACTCCTCAGCCATCAGGGGCGCGAGCGCGGATGCGCGGCCCGGCAGGCCTCCGCCGTCAGCCCACGCGCGATCACCGCCCGCGGCTGCGCGACGTGCGAAAAGCGCGCGCTGTGTGCGAAAAGTTGCATCCCTGCGGCGAGCTGGACTGTAGCATCGCGACGGCTGAAATTGTCGGAAACACTTTGTTACGCCAGCCTCGCATCAAGTTGACCAGAATGATCAACAGAGCGTCGGACAATCCTTTCAAGATACCGCTGCGCAAAGCGCAGATGTGGTATGATCGGCTCACGCCGTCGGAGGCCTTTTCCTTTAGGACGGGCTTCCTGTTGATCTGGACCATGATTTTCAGCATGGCCGCCTACGGCGTGGCTGACCTGGTCGCGCCGTGATGCTGCGGCGCGACAACCGCCTCGCTTGCTAAGCTTGACCATATCGGGCTACCTAAGCAGACCGAATTGGCAGGCCGGCACCCCCCATGCTGTATATCCTGACCGCGGCCCTCGGCGTCGTTGTCGCTCGACGATTTCACTGGATCGGCATCTTCGCCGTCAGCACGATCCTCGCTGTCGCCATCGGCGTCGAAGGCGCGATCCATGATCGGACGCTCCTGAAGGTTCTGCGCCGAGACTGGGAGGTCATGATCACCCTGCAGGCTTCCTACGCCGCCCATCTGCTCTGGGATGCCTATGGTCGGCATCTGATGGCCCGCATCGGCCGATAGGGCGGCCCGAACCCGGCGATGGCTCACGATTCGCCGCGTGCGGGCCTGGAGGCCGCCGCCGATGCGTTTCGGCGATGAAGGCACTGCCCCGATTATGACGGGCGGCTGACCGCTGTCCCGGCCGCGTCGGCGGATCCGCGCCGGTGCGGCAGGGGCGATGCGAGAGGGCCGGGTGCCCGGACGGCGCACCCGGTCGGCCTCAGGCGCTCACCGGTAGACCGTGCACCGGTTGACGTCGCCAATCGGCAGGAGCTCGCAGTTGGTGACCGGCGGAATGACGCCGTCATCCGTCAGGATCGCGTCTGCCGCCTCGCTGGTCGGAGGCGAGGTCAGCATGACGGTGCCGAACGCCGTCGCGGCGACCGCGAAGGCCAGCGCGAACAGCAGAAGATTGCGCCGGAGCGCGGGAGGCAGGGCAGCGGACATGAGCGTCCTCCTGAGCGACGCAGAGGCTGCGCCGAGGAGAAGGCTAGGCGCTCCGCCGGGCGGACGCGTCCCCCGAACGAATGACGACGGATCAGGACGCCAGCGCGAAGTCTGCCCCTGCGAAACCGAGGCCAGCCACGAACAGGCTTCCGCCCATCGCCTCGAGGATCGCCTTGTGGCGGGGGAATCTGTCGGAGCTGGCGGCCAGGCCGACGCCGGCCACGAAACAGAACAGGCCCAGGGACAACATGCTGGCCTCGGTATCGATCAGCGACACAGAGCCTACGGCTGCGCGACCGCGCGGTTCCCGTGCATCGGGGCTGTCGACAGATTCATCGCGCTCTGCGCGAGCGCGGCTCGAGCCTTCCGCGCCACAACATCGTCGATCCGGTCGACTCGATTGTTGGCTGATCGATGACGAGGACCGCGAGGTCGTCGCGAATGAGGGATTTCGCGGATCATTTGGCGGAGGGAGCGTCCGCCCATGGATCCAGTTTCAGCGTTGTTCTTCATGCACTTAGCTCCTGGCTCCTGGTGTCTACCCACGTCCTGATCCACATCCTGAGCGCGGATCTTAGCGAGCGCCGGCAGATGACGGCGGACATGATTTGGCAAAGCTCACGATTTATTGATCAGCTTGCCGGCGGCCTTAGCCCCTGCTGGCCGTCCACGCCCGTCTGACGGATCTTCATCCGGTGGTAACGGGCGGGCGTGGATGCATGAATTTTGCATTCAGTCGAACGCCGACCTCCTCTCGGCCACCACGCCCGCCCGCGGACGTCTTCCCCCGTGCGTCTCAACTGGGCGGGCGTGGATGCTGAGAACCGGCTCAGCGAAACGGACACCATGTCCGTTTTCAAAAGCGACACGGTGTCGTGTTTGACCTCCCCGGATCTGGGGAGCGCAAAACGGAAATCATTTCCGTTTTCCAAAAGCGAAACCGTTTCGCATTTGGCCAACCGAGCGTAGGCTATTGAAGTCGGATCGTCCTCCGACCTTCCACGCCCGCTACGCGACCTCCTTTGCCCAAAGGCCGAGCGGGCGGGCGTGGATGCTCAAACCGGGAAATGCCGGGTTTGCCGGCAATAACCTGATCGTCACTCAGGTTTTGCCCGCATGGCCAGAGCATCTGCCAGCCGCACCCGCTCCCGGGACCGCGCGAAGGCTTCATCACCATCGCGGTGCAGCCGTTCTGACCGGGCCAAATCGAACCGGGCGAGCCGGATCATCCGGATGGCGAGGAAGGCGTAGATCAGGCTCCGGACGCGGCAGACAGGGCCGGCCTCGGTGAAGCGCAACGCCTTCATGCGGAATGCCCCATCTCGCGCAGGTTGAGTGAGACGCCCGAGACGTTGGCGGCGCTCAACAGCAGGGGCAGGTAGTGCTCCGGGATGTTCTCGCGATACATCGCCTCGAACATGCCGACGTGCACAGCTAGGCCCTCAGAAGTGGTAGCTGTGAGAAGCCGCATTCGGTCGCGAGCGGCTCGCCAAGCCGTCTCCGCTTCCCTCTCGGCAGCGCCCAGTTCAACAATCCTATATCGGGCATGAGCCTCCTCGACGCGCCTGTCATGGGCATCTGCCAAGGGCAGGAGCTGCCGCCAGCGGCGGAGCAGATGCGGCGTGCGGCCCGCAGGGCCCAAGCGCCCAACAGCACGTTCAATGACGACGCGTAGACCTCGGCCGCTCCAAGCCAGATCGGGATTGCGCCAAGAGCCATCAGGCGCGGACTGTGGTCGCACTCGCGGGTACGGCGGATCCCCCGGCATGCCGAACCACCAGTGACGGAAAAGTCGCTTCTCCTCTGCGTTCAGCACGAGCGCGAGCGGCACGAGGCCGTGATCACGCCGAGCAGCTCGGCCAGCGGCTGTTCTGGCTTCACAGGCAGCCTTGAACGCCGCGTCGAGGCGATCCGCCTCCACCCCGGCGGCGATCAGATCCGCATCGGGATGCGACTGCTGTGCAGCAGTCGTGGGAAGGGCGAACGCCCCGGTTCCAGCAGTTGCTGATGCGAGAGCGAGACCGCGCAGAAAGCCGCAGCGATTGGCGGGAGCGCTCATAAGCACCTCCCGTAGCCAGGGAAGCCCTGCTCGGCGATCGCGTCGTAGTCGGCAATGCCGTTGTCGTCGGTATTGCCCTCGGCGTCGTGGCCGTCTTCCAGATCCGTGTCACCGTCGAGGGCATCTAATAAGGCGAGGTCCGCCTCGATGCGGTCTGCGATCCGGCGGCGCAGCTCGCGGATGCGCTGGCGGTCAGGGTCTGCAGCCTGCATGGCCGCGAGGGCGATGGTGACGGGGCCCGGCTGGCGGCCGAGCCCTGTGCCTAATAAGGGCTGCGGGCTGCCGGACAGGCGTAATAAGGGCGTGCGTGTGCTATAGGCGTGAGTAGCCATTTCGATCCTCACTCGATCGTGGTGGTCAGGGCCGTTTCGGTGTGTCCAGCACCGTTGCGGCCCGCCTTTCTTGCGCGTATAAAGTTGCTATGTCAACAGATGTTGCGCGCAAAAAGTCGAAGATGGGGCGCCCCTCGGTTGACAGCGAGGAGGTTCGGTCGCGCATGCAACGGCCGCTGCTCGACGCGGTAGACGCGTGGTCCGATCAACAGCCAGACAAGCCGCCGCGGGCCGAAGCAGTCCGCCAGATCCTCGCCGAACACCTGAAGGCGAAGGGCTATCTCAAATGAGCGATCCCGAACCCGACGCCGATTTCCGCGAGCGGCTGCTGCGAGAAGTTCCTGACGGCGATCGGGACCTCGTGTTGGGAGCGTCGGGGAAGCAGCTCGACGCGTTGGGTCGCAAATACGACGTGTACCGGACCGGTGTGCCCCTAGATGGGTTCGATGGCTTCGAGGATGGCGGCACCGAAGATGACGACGCCTAACCCACTCACCGAGCGTCTGAAGTTGAAGGGCTATCGGAAGTGAGCGATCCGGAGCCTGACGAGCTGTTCCGTGCTCGTCTCCTGCGCGTCGTTGTCGACAACGACCGGCATCTTGTAAGAATGGCCTACGGTGCGTTCCTCGATCACATCGGCCGGAAATACGGACGGTTCAGGACAGGCGTGCCTCTGAAGGGGCTGGACGTTCAGGGCAAGCGGATCTGACCGGGTGTGAAGAAACCCGACGGAGCTCGCCTCAACGCTCTGATTGAGAAGGCCGCCGCAGCCCGCGAACCCTCGCGCGAGCTGTTCGCCGATGTGTGGTTCGCCACGACCGGTAAGCCGCATGCCGACATCAAAGTGCGGTTCGCCCTGTTCATGGAGGCGAAGGCCTGGACCGACGCCGCGTTGATCATTGCTGCGCACGCTCTTCCAGAATGGGGTGTCGTGACGAGGACTGGCCCGGGACCGGGTGAGGCCAAGATGCAACCGCCGGGGGTGCGGAGTCGTCGCTACCAGGGCCTGGAGCCGATCCGGCATCCGGGAGGCGCCGCGCTAGCGGTCCTGCAGGCGATACTTCAGGCGAAGGTGGCGGGACACTGAAGCCGAAACCTTCAGACGGCAGTAACCAACTTGCCGGATGAGCGTTGGAGAGGTTCACTCAGCCATCTGGTACCGCCATGCAGCCGCAGCTTATCGCGTTCAGCGCTTGTTGCCCCGTCGACATGAGTGAGCCGACGCGGGACGAACTGGTGGCGATGGCGCGTCGCACGTTCGGTGACGCGGCCGCCCAGGAATTGGCCGATCACCTCGCGGTATCGTCCGAAACCTACGGTGTCGGCGGCGATAGAACTAACGGCGAAGGATAGACCTCCGAGCCGCGCCGCAGCCCTTCCAGCAGGACTGCGATGGCGGAGGCATCACGACCCGGCACTGATAGGGGTGCCGTCGGCAACTCTCTAGCGAGGCCACGGAAGCAGGCGGCCTGATCGGCGGCCGCGCAGACCTCAGGGCCAAGCTCTAGGCCGCCCTCAAAGCCGCCGGCGTCATCTTCCTCGACGAGAACGGCGAAAGGCCTGTAGCTAAATGGTTAGAGCCGACCGCTCATAACGGTCTGGTTGCAGGTTCGAGTCCTGCCGGGCCCACCAGTTCAGCACCTCAGTCAGCTCAGGCCATCGGCCGCTTGCAACTGATCCTCTGCCGGAGCATTGTTCCTGCGTCGCGCGTGGCCGGTTCTTGCCCGTAGCACCCCAGAGCCAGAGCACCCATCGCCAACGAGGCACCGGGTCAACGCCAGCGGGTCAAAGCGAGCCGCGACATCTCTCTCCCTCTTTCGCGTCCGCGCGCCTCCACGGCGTGCGCTTCGCTATGGATCTGGCCATGCGCAAACAGTCCCTCCGTGCCTTCGTTGAGATCGCTCCCGACTGCTTCGTTCCCTGTAAGAAGCTTGCCTTCGATGCCGAAGCGCTCGCTGGTGCCGCGAACATGCTCGAAGCCGATATCCGGAAGGCTATCGGGGGCATGGCGCCGTTGGTGGGCGAGGACACCATCTTGCGGATCTGCCGCGAGGTGATGGCTGAGGACCGGGGGCGGTGAGAGCCTGATCCGTTCGCGCGGACCATCGTGGGAGACCTGCTCGCGATGGCGTGAGATCAGCCGGGTTTCGTCGGGGGCGTCGCCGCGGAAGGCGCTTCCGGTGGTACTAGTACGGCGGGCGGCGGCTGCGCCGAGGCGGTGGACCTGCCAATATACGCGTTGACGAAGAGGCCGATGAGACCGGTACCAAAAGTGGCTAGAACGCCGCCGGCCAAGCCATCATGGCCGGTGGCGGACAGATGCGCTACGTACCAAAGAACGCCGAACAGGCAGATGACGCCGGCGATCAGCCCGAGTACCTTATAGGTGAAGTCCATCCACTGCTGCCGCGACTCGGAGGCAATAGTCGCCGCTTGATCGGCTTCGCCCATTGCGATCACGCGCTCGCCTAAGCCTGGACGGGCCCGCTCGTATCCTGCAATCATCTCCTCGGGTGGAAAGCGGCCGATGTACTGCGTGTGAGTGGCAGTAACCGTCATCTGCGCGGCGAGCTGCGCAGCGACCGGTGCAGTCACAGGTTTCGCCTGTAAGGCAGACAAAACTTTCTCGGCGGCCTCAATGCGTCGATCCGGTTCGACGACACCCTCTAGTGCTGCTGCCGCATGCTCGATCATACCACGCGGCAGCACGTCCAAGGCTGTCGAAGGCGGAGGCGCCGGATCCGGTGCGTCAGAGGGATCGTTTGGACCGCTGCTCACGCTCAACCTGTTGCGCAGCTCGGTTCAGATGCCGTCCAACCGAGTCCCACGCACGACCTATTGTTTCGCCCGGCTGCAAGGCTCGGGGTCCCGGCAGGGGTTGAAGCAGCAGCAAGGGGCCCGAGAACCCCAGGGCAAAATTCTGGGCGAATGTGCGAGCTGAGACTTTGATGCGATATCCGTTCGCGAAGCGGCTCATCGTTTTCTCTCCACGCACGCGGTGCAGCCAGATGCCTTCCGCGAAGACGCTTTTGAGTTGGGCAAAGCCCGACGGCTCGTTTTCTGTACCACCATGCTATCAATATGCCATCTCGTAACGCGTTCCGGTATGCGATGAAACGCACAGCGCTGTTACACGCGCGGTTAATGCGGATCGCAGTCGCGCCAGGCAAAACGCGCGCAGCGAAATTCGTAGCACCAATTCGGTTTTCCGTGAGCGCGCCGCTCGTCGTGCAGTTAATTGCACGCGCTAATCCGCCACGCACGGCGTGCTAAGCGGAGGCGCATTGGTGGAACGAATTTGGCGTGGGGGTACGCTGCGCGCGCCAGATCTAGCGCGCGGCTTTAATCCGCCTTCGCCATCTGCCGCCCATGGTTCTGGACGATGTCGCGGAACAGGTTCCCCGTGGCGGAGGTCGTGACCCGAGCGTCCGGCCCGGCCTTCTGCACGTTGACCGTCACGCTGCCGTTGTTCTCCACCTTGGGTCCGGCCACGATGCCAGCCCTGCCGGCGGAGGCGTCGAGGCGGCCCTCGTTCCGGCTCATCTGAGCCTCGTAGGCTTTCCGGGCATTCTCCCGGGCTGCCCAAGCCTCGCCATCGGCTTTGCTGACATCTGGACGCGGGAGGCCGGATAGGCGGTTGGCCGGCATCTCAGGATCGGCACGCAGGGCATTGCGGACTGCACCGGAGCGCCGGTTGATGAACTTCGGCGCCTCGAACTCCTTCGTGATGGTGTTGGTGTCGCCCTCGAGGTTGCCCGAGCCGCCACCCATCAGGATGCTACGAGTTCGAGGATAGCGCCCCGACATGGCGCTGTGAGCCATCTCGCGCATCTGCCCCTCAGCGGAGTTGCGGGCGTAGCCGTTCTGCTCAAGCCAACGGACCATGTCGCTGCGCCGAGCGCCCCGATAGTTGCCCCAGCCGTGCGGGTCCCGCGCGCCGTAGATGCCGTAGCCGGTCCCGCCGTCGTGGACCTTGTTCGGGTCGAGGCCGGACTCCATCGTGGCCTGCCCGACAAGATGCGCGGCGGACTCCCGCAGCTTGTCCTCCGGCACACCTTCCCGCCGGAGCTGATCCATCGCGTAGCCCATCATCTGGCTGGTGCGTGCCGCGCCCGCGGTCCCGCTGCCATCGCCACGAGGAGCCGAGCCGGCGCCGATCCCTTCCAGCCGCGGCGCACCGCTGCCGAGGCCGTTGAGGCGCCCACCGCCGCGGCCTGCATCTGGACCAGCAGGGCCGGCCTCGCCGCTGTAGCCTGGCCCTGAGCCGCCGCCCGGCAGGTTCGCGCCACGTCCGAGCCCAGGAAGCCGCCCGAAGCCGCCACCGCCCGTGAAGGCCGCCGACTGGATCCTGGCACCTGCGAACGGCCCGTCGCCCTCCGCAGAGCTTTTCTGAGCCTTGGCGTCGCCTTCGCTCTTCTGCCGGAGCGCCCGGATCTCCTCCGTCAGCTTCTCCATCTCTCGGCGCAGACGGTCGGCCTGCTCACGGGCGCGCTCGCTGGCGGTGCCGCTCTTCTCGGACGCTGCGAAGTTCTCCAACTGGCGTTTCACTTGGTCGAGGCGGTCCTGCTTGTTCAGCACCTCATCGCCGGGCAGCGGAGCGAGGCGCCGGGCGAGCGGGCCGGATCCACCATCGAGGTGCCGGAACGCTTCGACGTACTTGCCTTCATTGAAGGAGCGGATCGCCGCGGCAATCTCCTTGATGTCGTTGGCCAGGGGCTGCACCAGCGCGGTGGTCGAGAGCAGCATCTCCTTCGCTGAGGCCCCGGCGCCCTTCCAATCGATGGCGTTCAGCTCGCGGGCGATGTCCTGCAGGCCGCCGCGCAGACCCTTCACGAAGTCGCCACGCTGATCCTTGGCTATGCCGTCGATCCACTGGGTGAACTCGGAGGCGAAGGGCAGCACCTCCTTGGCGATGGTGGTGCCGATCGTCTGCATGGAGGTGCGCAGGTCGGCGATGGCCTGCTCGAACTTCTCAGCCTGCAGGAGGGCCTTCGGATCGAGCGGGCCGAGCCGTTCCTTCGCCGCGTTCCACACGTCGCTGAGCTTGCCGAGGTGCCCGTCCGCCAGTCGGCCGAAGTCCGAGTTGCCGAACAGGTGCTGGGCGAAGATCCCGCGCTCGACAGGGTTCTTGATCGTCTCCATGAAGGTGAGGCTCTTGCGGAGCTTCTCGCCCTCATCCGTCGTGCCGCGGATGTCCTGGGCGAAGTCCTGAAAGGCCTTCCGTCCGGCCGCATCCGTGCCCTGCCGGTTGATCCACTGGTAGGTGTCGCCGATCCCGCGGGCGAACTCGCGCATGTTCCCGGCGAAGGTCTTGGTGCCGGAGGCGACCGCATCCTGTTCCAGACCGAACTTGCGGGCCACGGCGCCGAAGGTCTGCAGCGTGCCGGCCGCCACGCCGGTCTCGCGCGAGAGCGCGCCCAGGCTCGACAGGTTGCTGGAGAGCTTGCTCAGCGACATTGCCACGCCGGCCACCGCCGCGCCCGCCGTCAGGCCCGTCACGCCGACCGTCGCCAACGCGGGGTTCAGCACCGTCGTCGCGGAGCGCGCGGTGGACTGGATTGCCGCCTCGGCCTTGCCCATACCCTTTGCCAGGGTCTCGCCGTGGCTGGCGCCCTGCCGGGAGACGTCGAGCAGCTGGCTGCGCAGCGATTTCAGCGGGCCGCTGAATTTATCAACGACCTCGGCCTGCATCCGCAGGGTCTCATCGGCCATGCCGGCCTCCTATGATCTGTGTGGGGGCGCTCAGGTGTAGAGCCCCGCTGGGGTACCGCCGGAGCCCTGAGCCCCGCCGGACTGGACCTGGCCGCCGCCGTTGAAGGCTTCCGGCAGGACGAGGTTGATGTCGGTGGTGGTGCCCTGTGGCCCCTGAGAAGATGTCACGGCCTGGATCGCCAGCTGCATGCGGTCCTTGGTGAACAACATCGGGCTGAAGACGCTGACCACGTCGCCGATGTGCTCAAGCCAAAGGCTGTTCTGATCCTTGAACCAGCCCTGGACCTTGATGTTCACGTTGATCTGGTTGGCGAGATTGAACCCGTTCTCGTGCTGGGCTCGCATCCGCATGTCGGCCTGGTCGCCCGGCATCTCCGCAATCAGGTGGTACGGCGCGTGCTCGGTCACGGCCGAGTTCTTCACCGTCGCGGTCACGTCCCGGGAGGCGTCACCGAAGGTCTGATCGTTGCCGGGCTGCTGGCCGATGGACTGGATCTCGGAATAGGCGTCGGCGTAGTCGAACACCGCGTTGGCCGCGAGGATGTTGCGGCCCTCCTCCAGCTCGGCGATTGAGCCCGACTTAGACTTCAGCCGGTAGCCCACGATGTCGGAGCCCTGGCCCGGCAGCAGATAGATGTTCCGGAACCGGCACAGGCGCTCGATGAAGGTGAAGACGCTCTCGCCAGCCTGGACGTTGACCTTGGGGAACACCTTGTCGGCGTCGGTGGTGTCGCCCTTCAGGCTGAACTTGATGCCGTAGGGTTGCAGCACCGAGTTCGCGATCTGGCTGAGGCTGTAGCCTTTGAACTCGCCTCGCTTCTCGTGATCGACGACCGAACGGGCAATCACCTGCGAGCGTGTGGTGCCGGTGATCTGCAGGCCGTGCTCCTTGGCGTCGTAGGCCGGCTGCCGGCCAGTGATGCGGCCCTCGGCAACGGCCTGTCGCCCGCCGAGGTACACCTCGCACGGATCACCGATCCCGAGCTTCATTGAGGCGAAGTCCGGGGCACTCTCGGCCGGGGCGGCTGCCGTGAATGCGAACTTCGGGAATAGCTCGACGCCGCTCCGGGTGACGGATGCCGTCATCCAGTTCTTGTAGCGCTTCCCCTTCACGAGGATCTCGGCGACTTCCTGCGGCTTCGGCATGTCAGTCGGCCTTCACCCAGCGGGAACCGTTCCAGCGCAACCGCACGCCGAGCAGCTCGCGGATCTCGCCGAGGATTGGCGGGGCGTTGGTCGGGACGGGCGTTGGGGCTGGCTGATCGGTCATGCCGCTTCTTCAGTCGTGCCCTTGCCGGACAGGGCCCGCACCTCATGCTCGACGACCAACTCCTGCAGGATGGCGACAACCTCATCGTAGAGGATGGCCCGGATGGGTTCCGCTTCCGGCCGCATCACCAGCCGCGGGGCTACCCGGGAGGGCAGGCCGAGCATCTTGTTTCGGACCCGGGTTGAGCTGCGGGTAACGATCGCAACGGCATCATCAATCAGCACCACGTTGCCGAATGCGATGTCGTTCTTGATCTCGGCCGAGATGGCGAGCGCCCGATCCTTCCGAGCCCGCTCCTGCGCCGGGTCGAGGTTGCCGGGCGCGATCTCCGGCGTGGCCCGCAAATGGGCAAGGTAGGCGCGCACCACCGGGATCAGCGGATAGCGTCCGCGCTCCTCCTTCGGCAGTACGTCCTCGGCCACGAGCTGCTGAACACGACGCGGCGTCACGTCGAGCACGTGCGCGATCGTGGAAACCGGCACCATCAGTGCGGCGTCGGCGGCGGCATCAAGGCTGGCGGATTTCGCTTTCAACGGCCGGTTTCCTCGAAGCTACGGTGACAAATTTGATTTGAGATGACGAAGCGAAACGCGCTGTAAAATTTGACACCTGCGGAGAAGCTTTGCTCGGGCGGACCCTCACCTCTGGGGGTGGTCTGGAAGGACCCCGGAACTCGCTCTGACCGGACACCCTCCGTGCGGAGATCCCCGTTGGGTCCTACCTGCTCATCGGCCTCAGGGCGCTGCAGGGGCGTGTGTGCTATACTGTCCAGACCGACGAACCGATGGAGGTTCTGATGGACGTGAAGCAGTCGACTGAGCTTGCGGTCCTCGTCATTTCGGTGATCGCGATAATCGCTAGCTTCTTCAACATGCTGACCCGAGAGCGTCGCGTGAAGGTTGGTTACATCTACAACGGCAGCGGTAGTGGCGGAGGCGGGAGCTACGGCGGCTCGAGCCCCTCGACGGACAACAGTTCGTCGTCCGGCGGCCATGGTGGTCACGGCTGCTCGCACGGCGGCTCCTCCAGCGACGGCGGAAGCTGTGGTGGTGGAGACGGCGGTGGCGGCGGCGGTGGTGGAGGCGACTGACACGGTCGTCAGCCTCGCCGGAACGCAGTGCCGTTGGCCTGAGCGTCCTCGGCGGACTCGTGCAAGGTGCCGGGCTTGATGACAGCCCGCTCGGTGTTGCCGATGCCGTGAGCGTCACCGTGATCGACAGGCGTGGTCTCAATAACCGGCACGTCGGGCTTCACGGTGGTGTCGGGCTTTGTGCTGGCCATGAGGCTCTCCGGACTGTCGGGTGAGGAGACCGCAGCGGGGTGACCCCCTCCGCCGCGATCTCCGTTGGTCCCTGCTTGGTCAGGGAGTGCAGCCTCGCCGGCCTTTGGATCCCCGGTCCCATGGCCATGGTCATTCGGGGACAGGCTGGCTTTCCGCTGTTGGGCTGACTGCATCGCCCTCAATGGCGCGGGGAGAAGGCCCGTAGGCTTGGACCCGCGCAATTCCTTCAGCCGGTACGCTTCCAGCGGCTGCCGTCAGCCGCGTAGCGCTCCTGGCCAACCTGATAGGCGGTGCCGGGAACGTGCAGATCGCGCCGGCTCTGCTCAACGGCCGTGCGGGTCTGCGTGCCCTTGGCCTCGTCCTGGCGGTTCTGAGCCGACCAAGCGGCCATGCGCTCCGCCTGAGTGGGCTTGCGCTCGGGAGCGGTCGGCTCGGGCTTGCGGAACAGACGACGCGCCCAGGCGGCGCCTTCCTCGATCTCAGCGCGGGTCATGGACAATCCTGTAGGGAAGCGGGGCGGCGATCTCGCCCCAGATGAAGCCAGTGCCGTTGCCCGGGTTGGGCAACCGCACGCGGCTGGCGATTGAGGCGTGCGGCTGGTCGAGCCTGCCCTCCCAGCGGCAGGGGGGCTCGCCGGTCGGAACTGGATCAACGCCATCGGGCAAGGCGAAGTTGGCGGACTCGATCAGCGCGGCACGCTCGCGGATCCGCTCCAACAACGGCACCAGGCGCTGGGCCTCGGTGACATACTCGGTCGCTAGCTTCTCGACCTCGGCAGAGGCCTTCATGGCCTTGCGGTGAAGATCTTTGCGGCGCTTCTGCTCGGCCTCGTGCGCGGCCTGAGCCTCGGCCTCAGACACCAACGCTGCGGCGTGCTGGGCATGAGCCTGAGCCATCCGGATCCGAGCGTGCTCAATGCTGGCGTCGAGGGCGGCGACCTCCTCCGGCGAGCCGAGCAAGAGCATATCGGGGCGGCTCGCCAGCAAGGCATCGCACTGGCGTCGCGCGTGCTCACCATCAGCGAAGATCTGCGCGGAGGTGCGGGGCTCCGATGGCGCTACGGGCTTTAGGTCAGGACGGCTGCGGCCGAGGCTGACGTACGGCGCGACGTGGCGGTCGGTGCGGATGTTGGCGATCGGGAGGTTCATGCCGATCTCCCTCAAGCTGCACGAGCGAGGGCGGCCGCCGGGCCGGCGGGTCGGGGACCGTCGCCACCGTCCAGATCCGGGAGGGCAACGCCATCGGCGGCAAGGCGCTGCCGTAGTGCTTGGCGCATCCACTCCGCGGACGACGTGCGAGCCTTCCGAGCGGCGCGAGCAACGGCGTGGTTCAGGCCGGGCTCAGCCCTGAAGCGAACGGGTTCGGAGAACTCGATACGGTCGGCGGACATCTCGGGCGCACTCCGTGTGCAAATGATGCTCTAAGATGTGTTGTGATCTGAGATATAATTGCAAGCGAACGACTTGTGTCTATCAGTCGTTCGCCGTCGTTCGCTGTTATGCCTAGTTATTCGCTGTTGTGTTGTGTTATTACTAGACTGCGTTGTTCTGCCGCGGGTGTTCGGCGCTCTTTGGTGACTAGCGATCCAGCGGTCACCGAAATCCGACGCCTCGCGCTGGCAGCCGCCTGATCGCAAGCTTTCGTTAACCACGATGCCGTTCTCTGAGTCATGGTCGACCCCGCGCTGGCGCGGAAGTTGCAGTTCTCAGCGGAGGAGAGGTGCGATGGATCAGCAATACGGCAGCGATCACGAGGATCGTCAGCAGATGGAGTGACATGCCGCACGGCGCAGCTTCGATGATCTCGCCACATTGAGCGGGAAAGGATCGCGCCATGATCAGCATGTCGAACCGCATCATCATCGCCACGCCCGCCGCGCTCGGGATGCTCCTGACCGTCGCGCTGATGGCGCAGAGCGCCGCCGTCGCGATGCAGTGATGTGATCGTCAGGCAGGCCGGAAGGCTGCGCTTATCCAGCGGCCATCACAATCCCGCGTTGAAACACAAATGCCGCTGACACGTGCTACGTAGGCCGGGCAGTTGCGTCATTCGTCGCCTTATCGGGAGGCTTCGATGTCGTTTGTTACCTGGCTGGTCTCCAAGACGATCGCATTTCTCCTTGGCAACGCCCAGGAGCGGAAAGCCGACATAATCGCCGCCAAGAAGGAAGCCGGCGATTTCAACGGTGAGTTCTTCTTTAGGGCAAGGAACTTCGAGACAGATTACAATGCTGCCGTGCGGATGCTGAGAGACCGGATCGACCGCAAGTTCCCAAGCGGCCACTATGGGCGGCTCAGAGCGGGGGAGAATAGCCCCTACGATCACGGTGAAGATCGCGCGCACGCCGTGGATACCATGTCGACCGCGATAGCGATGGCTCTGCGAGACGGGGCTACCGTGAAGCAGGCCGCTGAAGCCGGCGCGGCGAGCGTAGGCATCTGATCGGCTAAGCCTTCCGCCCCCTCCCTAATTTGGAGGAAGAAACCCACAGCCCTTAGCAATAGAAGGCGCTCAGGTGTCCCGGCAGAGGCGCTTTCCGATGAGGCTCGATCTTGATCTTCCCGGCATCTGGATCGTTGATCCCGAGGACGTGGCACTGCGCATCGGCGTGAGTGCGGCCGCTCTAAAGCGCTCTGTCATTGAGGGGAACGCCAGGGTTCTGATCGTCCCCGAAAGCTGGGTGGACGCGGGCAGCGCGCGCGTCACAGTTCATCACTACGATGGCGGGTGGCAGGGCACATTCGATCAGAGCGGGCAGCTCGTGACGGAGCACGTCTGGTAACTGCAGCCGCACCATATGGGCCGATGTGAGTTGAACCTCCTACTGACCGGAGGACATCAGCATGGCTCAACCCATCTACCCTGATGTGAACACCAGCTCGGCGAGCAACCACGCCACCACTCGGCCGATCCACCGCGCGGGTGAAGACGTCGACACCACGGACCAGCTCCCCAGCCCGTACCTCCTAGGCATCGCGACCGCCGGTTCGTTCGTGGCGCTCCTGTTGGTCAAGCTTGTGATCGGTTGAACGCTGCATAGACGACTGGGTCGGACAAACCGGACATTCCGGACAGATGTCCCGTTTGTCCGGCGTCCAGCACCGGACGGACAGGACAAAACCCTAGGGATCTGTCCTGTCCGTCCGGTCGATCGGGTCATTCCCCCGCCTCGATCAGCCAGATGTGGTCGATGCCATTCAGGGCCACGGAGCCGATCAGGCTGCGGCCGAGGCAGGTCTCCACGGCTCGCTTGAACGCCTTGCGCTTGGCTTCCGACCGCTTGGCCTCGTCGTCCCCATCGGCCGGGTAGATGGCGAAGAACGCCGCCCTTACGGCTTGCAGCGGTACGGCTCGGACTTCGGCGGCCTCGTTCCCGAACGGCCACGCTCGGATGCCCTCTTCGGCGCGACTCGTCAGCAAGGCCTGCCGGAACACCTTCGACGAGGTTGGCCAGCGATCCCTGCTGGCGGCGACGGCCGCGGCCGAGGTCCGGTCCGTCTGCCAGTTCACCACACAGGTGGTGATCGGCTCGCGGTCGTAATTCTCGCCGACGGTGACGATCTCCAGATCGAACGGGATCTCGTACCCGCAGCGCGCGCCGCGCACCTTCCGGATCGCCATGCGCGTGTTGCTGATGGACCCGCCCTCGTCCCGGTTGGCGAGGACGGCGAGAACCGCGTCCGCCGCAGCCTCCTTGGCAGAGGAGCCCCGCGTGCCGGTCTCGGCGGTCTTCCCGAAGTGGTCGATGCCGAGGACGAATGCCCCCGTCTGGCGACTCAGCGCCTCCATGGCGTTCATCACCCGCTGCGCCTCGGCGGCCGAGTTCTCGTCTCCGAAACCAGCCGCTGCCGCGACGGTGTCCACGATGATCAGCGCGAGCGGAAGGTCGAAGGTCTCGCGCAGATGGTCGGCAGCGGCCTTGGCTACCGCGACGAGTTGGGCGACCGCCTCGGTGCTGAGCAGGCGCGGACAGTCATCGATCCATGCAAAGGGAAGCCTATCACCGGGATCGCCTCCCAGCTTCCCCTGAACCAGACCGCGCAGCCGGATCGGGATCTCAAAGGCACCCTCCGAGGCGACGAACAGAACGCCGCCCTGCCGGACAACACGTCGTCCGGCGAACGGCTGCCCGGTCATCACCGACGCGGACAGGTCGATCGCCGTGAAGGTCTTCCCGCATCCCCATTGGCCGGGCATCAGGCCTTTGCCGGTTTCGCAGATTAGATCCTGGACCAACCAAGCGCGATCGGCGTCTGGGTCCGCATCTCCGTGCCAGCGAATGCTGATCGCGGTACTGGCAAGGGCCGCACTATTATTGCGACCCTTACCCCGCGGCATGGCGTCGGGATCGGGGCCGGGCCAGCCGTGAAACTGGTCCGCTTCGTCCGGCGAGGAGTCATTGAACGAGCGCTCGGACATCAGGCGCCTCCGCGCGAGCTGGTGGGCTTGAGTAGCGCCGCGGCGTCCGCCGCGCTGGCGAGAGCGACGGCAGCTTGGCGCAGCGCGTACCGAAGGCCGCGGGCGTCACCGATCGCCGCGAACTCGGTGGCCATCCTGGCGTAGCTCTCGGCGATCGACGCGGCCTCGTGGACGGCGTCGAAGGTGTGGGCGGTCATGGCCGCCCGCTCGGGGCTATGGAACGGCGCGTTCATGCCGCGCCTCCCTCGCTGAACTGTTCGCCCCAAGCGCGCAGCAGGTCCCTCTCGGACCGCTCAGCAACCCTGAGTGCGGCGAGCGCGACCGGCGAGATGTGCCGCTCAATCGCTTCCCGAACCATACCCTTCAGGACTCGGGGCGGGAGCGCGTCCAACTCAACGCTCTCGCCCTCAAAGTCCTTGGCGTGTCGATTGCCGTCCCGCTTCGTCGGACGCGTCGGCAACCGATGCTCCTTGATCTGGCGCTCGGTCAGCGCCACCCGCTCCACGGTGAAGTCGATCCCCGGGCAGAACTCCCGGAGTCGTGACTCAATGGTGCGAGGGATCAGCGCACCGGTCGGGTCGTGGTCGCCGAATTGGTAGATGTAGCTGGGGCGCCGACGGACCTGCCACTCGCGCCTGATCTGCTCGGCTGTCGAATGCAGGAAGGTGAGCGAGGGCATGCCCTTCGACGACAACAACGGCACGTCGTAGGTCGAGGTCGGATCCCACATGATGCCGGACAGCGCGTCCTTCTCGACCCAGATCTCAATGTAGGCGGGCGAGTCCCGCAAAGCGCTGCGGCGATAAAAGGTGGCGGTGTCGTCCGCCGCCTCCGCGATGCTGCTGTAGGTTCTGGTTACCTGCCGCCGGCGGGTGTGATCCACGATCCAGTGGAACGGCAACTCGCCGTCGATCCGCATCGAAGTCAGCAGGCGCACCACCGTCTGCTGGTACTCGGCCTCGGTCTTCTCAATCACGCTGCGTTGGACGAGCTGATAGTAGATCTGCCGGACCGTCATCGGGTGGTCGGCCGCGACGATATCGTAGATGACCTGCTTGAGGTCGGTGACCGCAGCCTTTGACCGCCGCGCCCGCTTTGTAGGGCATGCCTGATAAGTCGGGTTGATGGCTGAGGTGCTCATCGCGACGCCCTCCACGAGTCCGAGGAGGCGAACGCCAATTCCGCGACCACCGCGGCGAGGCTAGAGCTGAAATCGTACCGTGCACGCAGGTGCCTGGTCTGGATTTCGAGCGGGGTGGGTGCTATCTCAGAACCATCGGTGCCCACCGAGAATTCCGAGGCCCGCCGGCTTGCCAGAGCCGTGCGGGCTTCACCTTTTCTGGACGCCATTCGTCTACGCGGCCTCCGTCTCTAGAGAGGCCGCGAAGGCCCGCAGGGAGTCGTCGGTGATCCGTGTCGCGGATCCGATCTTCACCACCTTCAGTTTGCCCTGCCCGATCAGGCGGTAGAGCGTGGTGGTGCCGATGCCGAGCGCCTCGCGGACCTCGTTGGGCCGGTGCAAAAGCTTCCCCGTCGACGGACGCAGGTCTCCCTGCACCGCCTGAAACCTTTCGGTATTCATGGCTCTTGTCCTCTGATTTCGCCGGCAATCCAGCGAAGACAGGCGAATACTGTGGTTGGGCGCTTAGTAGAGCAAGCGTCCGAAATGCGCGTTCTTAAGAGCGCGCGAAATAAATACTGCGTTCTTAAGAGCGCAGATTGGCAAGCCGTCTTCGAACCGCGTCGACACTCACCTCTTTGAAGCCAGCCTGCGCCAG
Organism: Methylobacterium mesophilicum SR1.6/6; assembly: GCF_000364445.2. Classification (NCBI taxonomy): domain Bacteria; kingdom Pseudomonadati; phylum Pseudomonadota; class Alphaproteobacteria; order Hyphomicrobiales; family Methylobacteriaceae; genus Methylobacterium; species Methylobacterium mesophilicum. The sequence goes on from NZ_CP043538.1 coordinate 5,204,918, forward strand.
GGATTTGTTGACCTGGCTCAGGATAAGAGAGGCCGCACCCCTTGCCGCGATCTGCTTGTAACTTTTGTTCTGGACTGCCTGTCTCACCGCCCGCAGTAGCGCGCGCTCTTCCGGGCTGTTCTGACGTGCTGCCCGCGCTTTGGCCGCCTGCACGGACGGAGCTGACAACTCAATCTCCGCGTCGGCGAGGAAGCGAGACCCCTCCAGCAGTCCCCGCAACATGACTGCGAGGTCAAGTACGATGGCCTCAGCATTTTCTGGATCCGACTGTATCAATCGGTCTGCTGTCCCAAGAAGCCGTCGTCCTGCTTCAGCTACCGACGACCAAGTCGAGCGTTCAGCAAGCGACTCCGCTGTAGGCGTAAGCTCACCAGCCTTTTCCTCGATCGCGTTGAGAACGCCAGCGATCCAGTCGTGCGTGCGCTGCGCTAGAGGGGAAGCTTGTCGCATGCTGATCAGTCGGATGTGAGCCGGGCCAAGCAATGGGTAGACCATGCTCCCATCAGGTCGCGCCGCTTCTCAAACAGGTCGCCGCGCCGGTAGGCCCTCTCCACCTTGGACTCAACGGTATGGGCGAGCGCCATCTCCACCACTTCGGACGGGAAGTCCGTGGTCTCGGAGGCCCAGTCTCGGAACGAGCTACGGAACCCGTGAACCGTCAGGTCGGGCCGCTCCATCCGTCGGAGCAACGTCAGCATGGCCATGTTGGAGAGCGGCTTCCCGCGCCGACCTCCGGGGAACACGAAGGTGCTGTCGAGGCCCTGCATCTCGCCGAGGATCGCCAGCGCGGCGGGCGAGAGCGGCACACGGTGTTCGGCGCCAGCCTTCATCCGCTCGGCCGGCACGGTCCAGATCCCGGCTTCCAGGTCGATCTCATCCCAGCGGGCGCCCAGCGCCTCGCCCGTGCGCGCGGCCGTCAGGATCGTGAAGGCCATCAGCTTCGACGCGACGCCGGGCTGCGCGGCCACGGCCTTCATGAACCCCGGCACGTCCTTGAACGGCAGGGCGGCGTGATGCTCGACCTTCCGCACCTTGGATCGCTTCGGCAACAAGTTCTGGAGGTGGCCCTTCCAGCGGGCCGGGTTCTCGCCGCGCCGGTAGCCGCGGGTCGCGGCCCAATCCAGCACCGACTCAATGCGTCCCCTCACCCGCGTCGCCGTCTCCGGCTTCGTGATCCAGATCGCCTCCAGGGCCTTCAGCACCAAGCCGGTGTCGACGGCCTGCACCGGCAGATCCCCGAACACCGGGAAGGCATAGGTCGCCAGCGTCGCGGTCCACTGCGCGGCGTGCTTGTCGTTGCGCCAGCCGGCCTTGTGAGCCTCGATGTAGGCCTCGGCGCAGGTGCGGAAGGTAATCGCCTTCGCGGCCTCTACGGCGGCCTCCTGACGCTGCCCGCGCCGCATCTCGATCGGGTCGATGCCCTCGTAGCAGAGCTTCCGACAGGTCAGGGCCTTGTCGCGGGCCTCGGCCAAAGAGAACGTGCTGACCGGCCCGAGCCCCATCTCCCGGGATTTTCCGCGCAGGGTGTACCGGAAAACCCAGCTCTTCCCACCCTTGCCGGACACCTGCAGCCACAGGCCGCCCCCGTCCCCGTACATGCCGGGGATCTTCAGCTTGGTGACACCGAGGGCGGTGAGCTTGCCCAGCATGGCATTCGCACCCATGACGCTATCCACATCATAAACGCGGATTTGGGCGAATGCCAGCGAACTGCCGCGAAAGGCGGACTGCTGATTACCTAGGTTTTGGAGTGCTTTAGCGGTCTGTGGCGAATGGCTACGAACAGGTAGCTGGCGGAGGGAGCGGGATTCGAACCCGCGATACCGTTTCCGGTATACACACTTTCCAGGCGTGCGCCTTCAACCACTCGGCCACCCCTCCGTCCGCGGACCGGGCGCCCGGGCGCGCCCGTGGGCCGCCGGGCGCGGCCAGGGCCGCGCGGTGCCGTGCTGTTAGCCGGGTGTGCCGCCGCGCGCAAGGCACGCCGGGCCGGGCAGCGCGAAAACCGCCCGGCCGCCGGCCTCAGCCCTCGGTGTCGAGGTGGAAGCGGACATGCTCCACGTTCGCGCGCTCGAACGCCTGCATCACGTGCTGGTACGAGCGCTCCATGGCGTTGTCGCCGTCGCCGGGGCTGTCCTCCGGCTTCAGAACGAACATCAGCAGCGAGCGCCCGGTCACGTCGTAGCCGGAGCCGAACTTGAAGCTCTCCACGTCCTGGCTGTCGGGCAGGTTGGTGTCGAGGAGCCGCGTCCAGGCCACGCCGCCGACCGACTCCGGCAGCGAGAACGTCACGAGGTCGTGGTAGGCGTTGAACATGATCAGCAGGGTCGCGTCGCCGCCGCGGCGGTGCAGGCCGGTGGCCTGGGCGCGCCCGTCAAGCTGAACCGCGAAGGCGCGGGCGCCGCCGTCGGTCCAGTTCTCGGGCGTCATCTCGCTTCCGTCCGGGCGCAGCCACGCCACGTCCCTGACGCCGAACTCCTCGTCGTACTGTCCGGTGAGGAACCGCCCGCGGCTCAGGATCGGCAGGGCGTTGCGCAGGATGATCAGGCGCTGCGTGAATTCGGCGAGGTCCCGCTCCTCCTCCCCGATCGCCTCCCAGTCGAGCCAGGAGACGTCGTTGTCCTGGCAATAGGCGTTGTTGTTGCCCTTCTGGGTCCGCGCGAACTCGTCGCCGGCCAGCAGCATCGGCGTGCCGCGGGACAGGAACAGCGTCGCCAGCATGTTGCGCATCTGGCGCAGCCGCACCGCCCGGATCTCGGGATCGTCCGTGGCGCCCTCCACCCCGTAATTGTACGAGAGGTTGTGCGAGTGACCGTCGCGGTTGCCCTCGCCGTTCGCCTCGTTGTGCTTGTCGTTGTACGAGACCGTGTCGTGCAGGGTGAAGCCGTCATGGGCGGTGAGGAAGTTCACCGAGGCCCAGGGCTTGCGCCCGCGCTTGTTGAACTTGTCGGCCGAGCCGGCGATGCGCGCCGCGAGGTCCGGCAGCAGCCCGCCATCGCCCTTCCAGTAGGCGCGCACGTCGTCGCGGAACCGGTCGTTCCACTCGGCCCAGCCGGGCGGGAAGCCGCCGACCTGGTAGCCGCCGGGGCCGCAATCCCAGGGCTCGGCGATCAGCTTGACGTTGTTGAGCACCGGGTCCTGCCGGCAGGTGTCGAGGAAGCCGCCACCCTCATCGAAGCCGTAGGGCTCGCGGCCCAGGATCGTGGCGAGGTCGAAGCGGAACCCGTCCACCTGCATCTCCTGCGCCCAGTAGCGCAGGGAGTCGGTCACGAGCTGCAGCACCCGCGGATGCGACAGGTTGAAGGTGTTCCCGGTGCCGGTGTCGTTGATGTAGTAGCGCGGCTCGTTCGGCAGCAGCCGGTAGTAGGATGCGTTGTCGACCCCCTTGAACGACAGGGTCGGGCCCTTCTCGTTGCCCTCGGCGGTGTGGTTGTAGACCACGTCGAGGATCACCTCGAGGCCGGCGCCGTGGAAGCGGGAGACCATCTCCTTGAACTCGGAGAAGGCGAAGTCCGGCACGGCGGCGTAGCGCCGGGCGGGGGTGAAGAACGAGATCGTGTTGTAGCCCCAGTAGTTCACGAGGTCCTTCTGCTGGAGGTAATCGTCCTGCACGAAGGAATGGACCGGCAGCAGCTCCACCGAGGTGACGCCGAGGCTCTTGATGTAGTCGAGCACGTCCCTCGTGCCGAGGCCGGCATAGGTGCCGCGCAGCTTCTCGGGGACCCGCGGATCGAGCTTGGTCATGCCCTTGACGTGGGCCTCGTACACGATGGTCTTCTCCCAGGGGATCAGCGGCTTGCGATGCCGCCCCCAGGTGAAGGCCGGGTCGATCACCCGGGAGCGGCGGGTGTAGGGGGCGCTGTCCCGCTCGTCGAAGGTGAGGTCATCGCCCGATTCCATCTGGTAGCCGAACAGGGCCGGGTTCCAGGTGATCGAGCCGACGAGTCCCTTGGCGTAGGGGTCGATCAGCAGCTTGTTGGGGTTGAAGCGATGGCCCGCCTTCGGCTCGTAGGGACCGTGGACCCGGTAGCCGTAGATCGTGCCGGGGCGGGCGTCGGGCAGGTAGCCGTGCCAGATCTCGTCCGTGTATTCGGGCAGGTCGATCCGCTCGATCTCCCGCTCGCCCTGGTCGTCGAACAGGCAGAGTTCGACCTTGGTGGCGTGGGCCGAGAACAGCGCGAAATTGACCCCAAGCCCGTCCCAGGTGGCACCGAGGGGGTAAGGCTGGCCTTCCTCGATGCGCGAGCGGGTCACACGCGCCTGCGATGCGGGACGTTGCGGTGCGGGACTTGGGGAAACGGACATGGACACTCCGGAGCGCGACCCGCCGGGCAGGTGCCGCGGCGGGGAGCCCCTGGTGAACGTGTCGGAAACAGCGAAGCTCCCGCGGTGCCGCAAAAATCGCCGGGCGCTGGGCCTCAGTTCGAGGCCGCGGTCGTGAAGCTCCGGTCGACGGCCCGGCCGACATCGAGCGTCTTCGACAGGATGCCGTACCGCGTGGCCCGATCTGCAGCCTCCTGAACCTCCCTCACGACGCCGTCGTCGATCGCGATCGGGCCGGTCCGCTGCGCCGTATAGGCCGCGCGCAGGACGTCTTCGGGCAGCTTGGTCAGGCCGGCCGTGCTGCGGGCATACTCATCGAGGTGGTCCAGCGACCAGAGCCGCGCCTTGCTCAGGCGGTTCAGGAAGTCCTGCACGGCGGCCCGTTTGGTGGCGATGGCGGCGTCCGACGCGACGATTAAGGTGATGGTCGGGGTCAGATCTGTCCCGTCGGCGACCGGGCGGGCGTGATCCTTCAGCGTCGCGAACGAGACGTAGGGTTCCCAGACCGCCCAGGCATCCACCGAGCCGGCCATCAGCGCGACCTTGGCGTCGACGGGGTTCAGCGGGGCGAAGCTGGCCTCCGACGGCGCGATCCCCGCCTTCTCCAGCGTCGCGCTGATCAGGAACTGGCCCCAGCCGCCGCGGGTGCCGGCCAGCCGCTTGCCCTTGAGATCGGCGGCCGAGCGGATCGTCGAATCCTGGCGGACCAGGATGGCCTGCGTCCGCGGGTTCGACCTGGTGCCGCCGATCGCCTTGATCGGTGCGCCCGCGGCGAAGACCGTGAGGAAGGAGAGATCGCCGGTGTAGCCGACGTCGAGGGCGCCCGCGTTGAGTGCCTCCAGGATCGGTGCAGCGGCGGGGAATTCCGACCACTCGATCCGATAGGGCAGATCCCTCGCGGTGCCGGCGATCTCCAGGAGCGACCGGTTCCCACCCTTCTGATCGCCGACCCGCAGGACGACCGTGTCGGCCGCGAACGCCGCCGCTGACCCCAGCGCCACGGCGACGACCAGGACGGAGGCCGCCAGCCGGTGGCCGACGGAACGGGCGGAGAATGCGATGCGCATGGGGCCTGTCGCGGATTGATGCTCGCGCGGCGCGGGCATTTCCAGGAACGGCCGAGTTTATGATCGGGTCGGCAGCGGTCAACGAAATGAAAATCTGTATTTCTCGCTGCCCGGGCAATGGCGTTTCACCGGATCGCTGCGCGTGAGACGATCAGGAACGGTCTTGCACCGGGCGCCATCCTCCCTATGCCGCCAGCAGCCCGTTCTCGTCCTGCGTGATCCGGCGCAGGTGATGGGCGGTGTCGCCGAGCTGGTACTCGATCATGGCGAGCCGCTTGAAGTGGTGCGCCCCGATGTATTCCAGGGTCATGCCGATTCCGCCGTGGAGCTGGACCGCTTCCTGGCCGACGTAACGGCAGGCCTTGTTGATCTGCACCTTCACGGCCGACAGGGCCGCGGCCCGCGCCTGCGCGTCGGGCGTGTCCACCATCATGGCGGCGTAGAGCGCCATCGAGCGGGCCTGTTCGAGCTGGATCAGCATGTCGACCGCCCGGTGCTGCAGGGCCTGGAACGATCCGACGCTGACGCCGAACTGCTTGCGGGTCTTGAGATACTCGACCGTGAGCTTGTGGAGCGCGTCCATGGAGCCGACCGCCTCGGCGGCCAGCGCCGCGATGCCGTGCTCCACCACCCGCTCCAGGAGCGGCAGGCCTGCGTCCGGATCTCCGAGGGCCGCGTCGGCCGGGAGCTGCACCTCCGAGAAGGAGACCTCCGCGGCCCGGCCGCCATCCTGGGTCGGATAGGCCTCGATCGCGAGGCCGGCGGCATCGGTGGGGACCAGGAACAGCCCGATCCCCTGCGGGTCGCGCCGTTCTCCCGAGACGCGGGCGGAGACCACCATCAGGCCGGCCGCGTCGGCATTGGGCACCACGCTCTTCGCTCCGCTCAGCACGAACCCGTCGCCCGAGCGCCGGGCCGTCGTCGCGACGTCCGCGAGGTCGTAGCGGGACTGGCGCTCGGTGTGGGCGAGGGTCAGGCGCAGGTCGCCGCCGACGAGACCCGGGACGAGGCGCTCCTTCTGCGCGGCGCTGCCGCCGAGCCGCAGGGCCGTGGAGCCGAGCACGAGGCTGGCGAGCAGGGGCTCGACCACGAGGTTGCGGCCCACCGCCTCCATGACCAGCATGGTCTCCACCGGACCGCCGCCGAACCCGCCCTCCTCTTCCGAGAAGGGCAGGCCGGTGACGCCGAGTTCCGCGAAGGCGGCCCAGCCCTCGGCGGGGAAGCCGAGCGGCGCCTTCAGCCGCGCCTGCCGGCTCTCCAGCGACGGGTAGAGGTCGGCGGAGAGCCGCTCGACGCTGTCGCGCAGGAGCGACTGGTCCTCGTTCAGGTCGAAATCCATGGTGATGTTCCTCTACCCCCTCTCCTCCCCCTTGCGGGGAGGAGCCGGAGGTGGGGGTGGTGCGGAAGGCACCGCGGCGCTCGATCCTCAACCACCCCCACCCCTGACCCCTCCCCGCAAGGGGGAGGGGAAATCGCTCACAGCCCCAGAATGCCCTTGGCGATGACGTTGTGCTGGATCTCGTTCGAGCCGCCGTAGATCGAGACCTTGCGGTTGTTGAAGTAGCTCGGCGCGGCGGCATCGACCCAGTCGAAGCCCCCGGGCAGGTTGTTGGCGCCCGCGCCCCGCGCCGGGGCCGCGAGGGCGAAGGGGCCGGCGAGTTCCACCAGCAGCTCGGTCGCCGCCTGCTGGAGCTGCGAGCCGCGGATCTTGAGGAGCGAGGAAGCCGGGTCCGGCTCCACCGAATCCGCCCGGCCCTGCTTGGCGGCGACCCGCATCTGCGTGATCTCCAGGGCCTTCAGCTCGACCTCGACCTCCGCGACGCGAGACCGGAAGGCGGGATCGTCCCACATCGTGCCGGGTCCGGCCGGCATCTCCCGGGCCAGCCGCTTGATCCGGGCGATCCGCTCCTTGGTCAGCCCGATCCGGGCGATGCCGGTCCGCTCGTTGGCGAGCAGGAACTTCGCGTAATCCCAGCCCCGGTTCTCCTCGCCCACGAGGTTCTCGACGGGCACGCGGACGGAATCGAAGAAGACTTCGTTGACTTCGTGCCGGCCCTCCAGGGTGAGGATCGGCCGCACGGTGATGCCGGGGGTCTTCATGTCGATCAGCAGGAACGAGATGCCGCGCTGCTTCTTGGCCTCGAAATCGGTGCGCACGAGGCAGAAGATCCAGTCGGCATGCTGGCCCAGCGTCGTCCAGGTCTTTTGGCCGTCGACGACGTAGTGGTCGCCGTCGCGCACCGCCTTGGTCTTGAGCGAGGCGAGGTCCGAGCCGGCGCCGGGCTCGGAGAAGCCCTGGCACCACCAGTCGTCGAGATTGGCGGCGCGCGGAAGGAAGCGCGCCTTCTGGTCCTGCCGGCCGAAGGTCGCCAGCACCGGGCCGAACATGTAGCAGTTGAATTGCTGCGGCAGTGGCACCGCCGCCTGGAACAGCTCCTCCGTGTAGATGTAGCGCTGGATCGGGGTCCAATCCCGGCCGCCCCATTCCTGCGGCCAGTGCGGCACCGCCCAGCCCTTGGCGTTGAGGATCCGCTGGCTGGTGACGTAGTCGTCCTTCGAGAGGCTGCGCCCTTCCGAGACCTTCTTGCGGATCTCCGCCGGGATCTCCGTCCGGCAGAAGCGCCGGACCTCGTCGCGGAACGCGATTTCCTCGTCGGTGAAGCGCAGGTCCATCGGTTCAGCTCCGGGCGATCTCGAACAGGCCGGCGCAGCCCTGGCCGCCGGCGACGCACATGGTCACGACGGCGTAGCGCGCGCCGCGGCGGCGGCCCTCCAGCAGGGCGTGGCCCACGAGCCGTGCCCCCGACATGCCGAACGGGTGGCCGACCGCGATCGCGCCGCCGTTGACGTTGACCTTGTCGGGATCGATCCCGAGCGTGTCGCGGCAGTAGACCGACTGGGACGCGAACGCCTCGTTCAGCTCCCACAGGTCGATGTCGGCGACGCGCAGGCCCTGGCGCTCGAGGAGCCGCGGCACCGCGAAGACCGGCCCGATGCCCATCTCGTCCGGGCCGCAGCCCGCCGAGGCGAAGCCCCGGAAGGTGCCCAGCGGTTCGAGACCGCGCCGCGCCGCCTCGTCGGCCGACATCAGCACACTGGCCGAGGCCCCGTCCGAGAGCTGGCTGGCGTTGCCCGCCGTGATGAAGGCGCCCTCCCCGCGCACGGGCTTGAGCTTGGACAGACCCTCCAGGGTCGTGTCCGGCCGGTTGCCCTCGTCCTTGGCGAGCCGCGTCTCGACCTCCCGGGTCTCGCCGGTGGCCTTGTCGGTCACCGCCATCACGGCGGACATCGGAACGATCTCGTCGTCGAACAGCCCGCGCGCCTGGGCATCGGCCGTGCGGCGCTGGCTCTCCAGGGCGAATTGGTCCTGCGCCTCCCGGGAAATGCCGTATCTTTCCGCCACGATGTCGGCGGTCTCGATCATGGGCATGTAGATCGCCGGCAGATGGGCCTCCAGCCACGCGTTGCGGGTCAGCTCCCGCTGCACCTTCGGCTGCACGAGGCTGATCGACTCGACGCCGCCCGCCACCGCCACCGGCACGCCGTCGAGGACGATCCGGCGCGCCGCGCTGGCGATCGCCTCCAGGCCCGAGGCGCAGAAGCGCGAGACCGTGACGCCGGCCGAGTCCACCGGGATCCCCGCCACCAGGGCGGCGTGGCGGGCGACGTTGCCGCCCGTGGCGTTCTCCGGATAGCCGCAGCCGAGCACCACCTCCTCGACCGCCGCCGGCTCCAGGCGCGCCCGGTCCAGGGCGCCGCGGATCGCGTGGGCCGCGAGGTCGGCGCCGCGGGTGAGGTTCAGCGCGCCGCGATGGGCCTTGCCGATGGGCGTGCGGGCGGTCGAGACGATCACCGCGTCGGTCATGATCTCTCTCCCGCTCAGGCGTTCTTCAGGTCGGCGAAGCGGCCGCCCTCGGCGGCGAGGCGCTTCAGGAGCGGCGCCGGCTCCTGGCTGTCGTCGCCGGTCTCGGCCGCGAAGCGCGACAGCGCCTCCGCGACGGTCTTCAGCCCGACCGTGTCGGCCCAGTGCATCGGGCCGCCGCGCCAGGCCGGCCAGTTGTAGCCGTTGATCCAGATCGTATCGATGTCGCCGGGCCGGGCCGCGATGCCCTCCTCCAGGATCCGCGCGCCCTCGTTGACCATCGGGTACATCAGCCGGGCGACGATCTCCTCGGGTGTGAAGCTGCGGCGCGCGACGCCGTGCTCGGCGGCGACGCGCGCGATCAGCGCTTCCACCTCCGGGTCCCGCGTGCCGGTGCGGGCGCCGTCCGGGTACAGGTAGAAGCCCCGGCCGGTCTTCTGACCGTAGCGGCCCTGCTCGGCGAGCGAATCGGCGACCGGGGCTCGTCCGCCGAAATCCTTGCGCGAGCGCCAGCCGATATCGAGCCCCGCGAGGTCGCTCATGGCGAAGGGGCCCATCCGGAAGCCGAACCCGGTCACCGCCGCGTCGACCTCGTGGGGCAGCGCGCCCTCGAGCAGCAGCCGCTCGCCGGCCCGGCTGCGGCGCTCCAGCATGCGGTTGCCGACGAAGCCGAAGCAGACCCCCACCGTCACCGGCAGCTTGTTGAGGCGCTTGCCCAGGTCGAGGGCGGTGGCGAGGACCTCCGGGGCGGTCTTCTCGGCCCGGACCACCTCGACGAGGCGCATGACGTTGGCCGGGCTGAAGAAGTGCAGGCCGAGCACGTCCTGCGGCCGGTCCGTCACCGCCGCGATGGCGTTCACGTCGAGATAGGAGGTGTTGGTGGCCAGGATCGCGCCGGGCTTCGCGATCTGGTCGAGCGTCGAAAAGATCTCGCGCTTGACGCCCATGTCCTCGAAGGCCGCCTCGACGACGATGTCGGCCGCCCGGGCGTTCTCCAGGCCGAGCGCCCCGGTGATCTGGCCGACCCGCGCGTCGCGCTGAGTTTCGGTGATCGAGCCGCGCTTGGCCGAGCCGGCGTAGAGCCCCTTCACCCGGTCGAGGCCGCGCGCGAGGGCACCCTCTTCCGTCTCGATCACCGTCACGGGGATGCCGGCATTGGCGAAGCACATGGCGATGCCGCCGCCCATCGTGCCGGCGCCGATCACGGCGGCCGTCTGGATCGGGCGACGGGCTGTCTCCTTCGGCAGGCCGGGCACCCGGGCCGCCTCGCGCTCGGCGAAGAAGGCGTAGCGCAGGGCCTTCGAGCGCGGATCCTCCACCAGGGCCCGGAACTCGGCGCGCTCCACCGCCACCGCGGCGTCGAAATCCTGTTCCAGGCCGGCGCGCACGGCCCGCACGAGGGCGTGCACGTTCGTGGCGTCGGGATCGCGCTTGACCGCCTCGGCGGCCTGCGCCTCGAATTGTCCGCGCGCCTCCGGCGTCAGCTTCTCAGACCGGTCGCGCACCCGCGGCAGGACGCCGGAATCGGCGAGCTCCAGCGCCCGCTTGCGGGCCTCGGCCACGAGGTCGCCCAGCACCACGGCATCGACGATCCCGAGCGCCGCCGCCTTCTCGGCGGAGACGGGCTCGCCGGTGAGCATCATCGGGAAGGCGGCGTCCGGACCGATCAGGCGCGGCAGACGCTGCGTGCCCCCCGCCCCCGGGATGATCCCGAGCTTGATTTCCGGCAGGCCGATCTTGGCCGACGGTGCCGCGACGCGGCCGTGACAGGCCATCGCCAGTTCCAGGCCGCCGCCGAGCGCCGCGCCGCCGATGGCCGCCACCACCGGTTTCGGGCTGGCATCGAGGCGGTCCAGCAGGTCCGGCAGGCTCGGCGGGCGCTGCGGCTGGCCGAACTCGCCGATATCGGCGCCGCCGACGAAGACCTTGCCCTCGGCGGCCAGCACGATGGCGCGGACCGCAGCGTCCGCGATGGCTTTCGTCAGGGCCTCGTCGAGGGCCGCCCGCAGCGCGGCGCCCAGCGCGTTGACCGGCGGGTTGGCGAGCGTGAGCACCGCCACGCCGCCTTCGACCTCCTGACGAACCACCCCGAACTCCCTGTCGTTCTGCACCGCAGAATAATCGTCTGTCGCTCGGCGAATGTTGGTGCGCTGCCGGCCCATCGTCAAGGACGGATCGAGACATCCGCCCGGGCATGGTCCGCTGTTCTGCATTGCAGAAGAAGGGCCGCCCGATGGTTTGACCCGTGACCCGGCCGCGTGCGATCAGGGCGGCTCCGGCAGAATTCGGCTGCAGTCGTTGCCGGGCGTTCGCCGGCTTGGTGGCCTGAGGCAGGGGGAGGATCGCGGTGCGCGGCATCGATCGGGGCGAGCGGCCGAGGCGTGCCGGTTCGGCGCGGGATCGGGCGACGAGGAGCGTGCGGTGAGCGACGGTCCCGAACAGCTCCCGGCCGGCCGCCTGCCCGAAGCCCTGCGCGGCCGGCTCACCCTGCCGGTCATCTGCGCGCCGATGTTCATCGTCTCCGGGCCGGAGCTGGTGATCGCCCAGTGTCTTGCCGGCGTGGTCGGGTCGTTCCCCGCGCTGAACGCCCGGCCGGCCGAGCTGCTGGACGAGTGGCTCGCGCGGATCACCCGCACGCTGGCCGAGGCCCGGGCGGCGGACCCTGCGAGACGGATCGCCCCTTTCGCGGTGAACCAGATCGTCCACGCCTCCAACGACCGTCTGGCGCAGGACGTCGAGGCCTGCGTCCGGCACCGGGTGCCGATCATCATCACCTCGCTGCGGGCGCCGGACGCGGTGATCCGCCCGGTCCACGCCTATGGCGGCGTGGTGTTCCACGACGTGACCAACGTGCGCCACGCCGAGAAGGCCCTGGAGGCCGGCGTCGACGGGTTGATCCTGGTCTGCACCGGGGCGGGCGGGCATGCGGGGACGCTGAGCCCCTTCGCCCTCGTCGGCGAGATCCGGCGGTTCTACGACGGGCCGCTGATCCTGTCGGGGGCGATCACCTCGGGCTCCGCGATCCTGGCGGCCCAGGCCATGGGGGCCGACCTCGCCTATATGGGCACCCGGTTCATCGCCACCCGGGAGGCGAACGCGGTCCCCGCCTACAAGGACATGATCGCCGGCAGCGCGGCCGCCGACATCCTCTACACCCCCTACTTTACGGGCGTGCCGGGCAACTACCTGACGCCGAGCATCCGCGCCGCCGGCCTCGATCCCGAGGCGCTGCCGGTGCGCGACAAGACCGCGATGAACTTCGGCAGCGGCAGCGTGAAGGCGTGGCGCGACGTCTGGGGCGCCGGCCAGGGCGTCGGCACCATCGCGGACGCGCCGGCCACCGCCGACCTCGTGGCCCGCCTCACCCGCGAATACGCGGCGGCGCGGGCGCGGGCGGCCGGAGTCTCGGCGGATTACGCTGCGGATCACGCGGGCGGTGCTGCGCCGTGAGCGTCCGCGTCACCGATCCGGAGCCCGGGATCCGGCTCGTCACCATCGACCGGCCGGAGCGGCGCAACGCCCTCGACCGGGCGGCCTACGCGGATCTGACCGCCACCTTCGGGGCCGTGTCGAGCGATGAGGCCGTGGGGGCCGTCGTGCTGACCGGCGCGGGCGGCTGCTTCACCGCAGGCAACGACCTGAAGGATTTCCAGGACGTGGAGACCGGAGGCGACAGCCCCGGCCTCACCTTCCTCACGGCCCTGCGCGCGTGCGCGAAGCCGGTCGTGGCCGCGGTGGAGGGGCACGCCGTCGGCATCGGCACGACGCTGCTGCTCCATTGCGACCTCGCCTATGCCGGAGCCGGTGCCCGGTTCCGCTTGCCGTTCACGGCGCTGGGCCTCAGCCCGGAGGGCGGGTCGAGCTATCTTCTGCCCCTGGTGGCGGGATCGAAGCGCGCCGCAGCGCTGCTGATGCTCGGCGAGCCCTTCACCGCGGAGGACGCCGCGTCCGCCGGCCTCGTCAACGCCGCCGTGCCGGCGGGCACCGCGCTCGAGACCGCGCTGGCCAAGGCGCGGGCGCTCGCCGCCCTGCCCCGGGTGTCGATCGCCGCCACCAAGCGAGCCCTGCGCCGGGGCCAGGACGAGAGCGTCGCCCGCGCGCTGGCCGAGGAGGCGGAGGTGTTCCACGCGCTGCGCCGCGGCCCGGAGGCGCAGGCGGCGTTCGCGGCCTTCCTGCGCCGATGACGGCCGGAGAGACGACCCTGCTGGCCGAGCCCGACGCCGCCGGGGCCGGGCCCAAGGAGGACCGCCACTTCGTCACGGCGCTGGCCCGGGGGCTGTCGGTGCTGGCCTGCTTCGGCCCCGGCCGCACGAGCCTCGCCAACCACGACATCGCCGAGGCCTGCGGGCTTCCGCGCTCCACCGTGTCGCGGCTCACCTATACGCTGACCAAGCTCGGCTACCTGCAGCACATGCCCGAGCTCGGCCGCTACCGGCTCGGCACGGCGACCATCGCGCTCAGCTCGGCGGCGCTCGGCGGCCTCGACGTGCGCGCCATCGCCCGCCCGGTGCTGCGGGCCGTCGCCGAGGCCGCCAACGCCTCCGTGGGCCTCGGCGTGCGCGACCGGCTCAGCATGCGCTACGTCGATTGCCAGCGCGGCCCGGCGGCGATCTCGCTCAATCTCGACACCGGCTCGCGCATCTCGCTGGCCCGCAGCGCCATGGGCCGCGCCTACGTGGCGGTCTGCCCGGACCGCGAGCGCGCGGGCATCTACGAGGATCTGAAGGCGCTCGATCCGGTGGCCTGGCCGGCCCTCCGCACCTGTCTCGACCGGGCGGTGGACGAGCACCGGGAACTCGGCTGCTGCACCTCGTTCGGCGACTGGCAGGAGACCGTCTGTGCCATCGCGGTGGGCTTCCATCCCGGCGGCGGCCTGCCGCCCATGTCGGTCAATTGCGGCGCCCCCACCGTCATCACCGATGCGCGCTTCCTCTTGGAGGTGGCGCGCCCCAAACTCATCGATGCCGTGCGCAGCCTCGACGGCGTCATGGGAGCCTGAGGACCTTTCGCGATGGATGCCGCTGCCGACCTGCCGCTCGCCGGAATCCGCGTCCTCGACCTGTCCCGGGTCCTGGCGGGACCCTGGTGCGCGCAGGTGCTGGGCGATCTCGGCGCCGACGTGATCAAGGTCGAGCACCCGGAGCGCGGCGACGACACCCGCGACTGGGGCGTGCCGACGAGTCCCGGCAACACCTCGTATTTCGACAGCGTGAACCGCAACAAGCGCTCGATCGGCGTCGACCTCGCCACGCCGGAGGGGCTGGCGATCGTCAAGGCGCTCGCCCGCGAGAGCGACGTGCTGGTCCAGAACTTCAAGACCGGCGGGGCCGAGAAGCTCGGACTCGGCTACGCGGACCTCTCGGCGGAGAATTCCGGGCTGATCTACTGCTCGATCGCCGGCTACAGTTCCGATGGCTCGGAGGCCGGCCGGCCCGGCTACGACCTCGTGGTCCAGGGCGAGTCCGGCGTCATGGCGCTCAACGGCGAGGCCGGCGGACCGCCGCTCAAGTTCGGGGTCGCGGCGGTGGACCTGTTCACCGGGCAGTTCGCCGCCCAGGCCGTGCTGGCGGCCCTGTATCAGCGGGAGCGCACCGGGCGCGGCAAGGCGATCGACCTCGCCCTGTTCGATTGCGGCGTGGCGCTGACCTCCTATTACGGCCTTGAGGCGCTGGCCCGGGGCGTCGATCCGCCGCGCTACGGCAACGCCCATCCCTCGATCGTGCCCTACGGGGTGTTCGAGGCCGGCGACGGGCCGGTGGTGATCACGGTGGGCAACAACGGCCAGTACCGCCGCTTCTGCGAGCAGGTTCTGGAGCGTCCCGACCTCGTCGCCGACCCGCGCTTTGCCACCAACCTCGACCGCTCGAAGAACCGCGCCGCCTTCATCCCGGTGCTGGAGGCCGAACTCGCCAAGTGGGCGCGCGCGCCGCTGATCGCGCGGCTGCGGGCGGCCGGCATCCCCTGCGGCGAGGTGATGGGCCTGCGCGAGGCGCTGACCTGCGACCGGGCCCGGGAGGCCGGTCTCGTGGTCGAGGGCGGCGGGAACGCCCACGTGATCGCGCCGCCCTACCGTCTCGACGGACGCCGGCTGCCGGTGCGGCGCATGCCGCCGGGGCTCGGCGCGTCGAGCGGGGAGATCCTGGCGGAGGAGCTGGACTATCCGGAGGCGGAGCGCGACGCGCTCACGGCGAAGGGGGTGGTGCGGTAGCGGCGACGCTGACGGGTTCCCCCTTCACCGTGCGGGATGCCAGGCGTGACAGGCCTCAGGAGAGACACGGGCCGCCTCAACCGGCGCCGCGCGAAACCCTGAGCCGCGCCCGGGCGTCGTCCAGCACCCGCGTCAGGGCCTCGTCCCACGCGACCCGCGGCTGCCAGCCGGTGGCGGCGTGCAGGCGGCCGGCATCGCCCGCGGCGAGCGGGATCTCGGCGGGACGCACCCGCTCGGGGGCGATCCGGATCTCGAACGGCACCCGGGCCAGGGCGCGCAGCCCGTCGAGCACGCTGGCGATCGTCCGCGGCTGGCCGGAGCTGATGTTGAACACGCTCCCGTCCGCCAGGGAATCGGCGCGGCCGATCAGATCGGCATAGGCCGCCGCCACGTCGGCGACATCCAGGAAGTCGCGGTGGGAGGTGAGGTTGCCGACCTCCAGGCACGGCGGCACCAGCCCGGCCTCGATGCGGGCGATCTGACCCGCGAACGAGGCCACGACGAAGCGCTCGTCCTGCCCCGGGCCGATATGGTTGAACGGCCGCAGCACGACGAGCTTCACGCCGATCCGGGGCAGCAGGTCGCGCAGCAGCTGCTCGCCGACCCATTTCGATCGCGCATAGGTGTTGCGCGGCAGGGGCTCGGCCGCCTCGGTGAGGGCGTGTCCGGCCAGGAAGGCGCTGCCGTAGACCTCGCCGGAACTGACGAAGAAGAACGTGCAGCCCGGCACCGCCTCCACGGCGGCCACGAGGTTCATGAGGCCGTTGACGTTCACCCGCCAGGTCTGACCCGGCCCGTTGGCGGAGTCGGCCACGGAGGCGAGACCCGCGAGATGCAGGATCGCGGTCGGCCGGAAGCGGGCCACGAAGGCGCCGAGGGCGCCGTCATCCAGGAGGTCGATCGCCTCGTAGGTGACGCCCTCCGGCAGGGACGGCGGTCGCCCGCGCCCGATCCCGGCCACGCGGACGTCCGCCCCGGTGAGGAGGGGCAGAACATGACCGCCGACGAACCCGGCGGCCCCGGTGACGAGGATGCGTCTCACGACCTGTCTGCCGATCTGCCTGCCGATCCGTGGTTCGAGGGCGCGGGCACCGTGCGGTGCGGGCCAGGCTCTCAGTCCGCGACGGATCGCGCGCCGGTGCCGAGCCGGGATGCCTAGCGCTGGGTTCGGGTTCCCCAGCGCACGCCCATGCCGCCCTGGACGGTTCCCGGCGAGCCGCCGGCATCCGCCCCGATCGCCGGGCCGGAGGCGGTCTTCGGCCGGTGCTGCGAGCCGTCCGCCATGGGCTTCGGCGCCAGCATGTCGGGGACCTCGGACAGCACCTCCTCGTCCCGGTCGGTGGCGAACTGGCCCGCCTTGCGGAAGGTCCAGAGGTAGCCCGGCACCACCGCCTCGGCGGCGGTCGGGATGATCCCCAGTCCCTCGAAGGTCCGGCCCTCGGCCTTGGCGGCCTCGGAGACGATGTTGTCGTTCTGGAGCAGGACGACCTGATCGCGGGTGAGCTTCAGCGTGTCGGGCAGCAGGCCGAAGGTCAGGGTGTCGGCGATCTCCAGGAGCCGGGCCTGGAGCTTGGCCGCCGGCAGCGGCAGGTCCACGACCGGGCGCTTGCGCCGGATCGTCTTCAGCATGTAGCGCACGAAATGCTCCAGCGTGCCCACCTCCGGGCCGCCGAGTTCGTAGACCTTGCCGCCGGCCACGGTGCCGTCCACCGCCCGGGCGATCGCCTCGGCGACGTCGCCCACGAAGGCCGGCTGGAAGCGCGACTGGCCGCCGGCGAGCGGCAGGACCGGCAGCGCCCGGGCGAGGCTGGCGAAGCGGTTGAAGAAGCCGTCGCCCGGCCCGAAGATCAGCGACGGCCGGAACACCACCGCGTCGGGGCAGGCGGAGAAGACCCGCGTCTCGCCCTCGGCCTTGGTGCGGGCATAGAGCGACGGCGAGGCCGGATCGGCCCCGATCGCCGAGACCTGGATCATCCGCGCGCCCTGGCGCGCCGCCGCGCGGGCGATGGCGTCCGCCCCCTCGACCTGCAGCCGGGCGAAGCTCTGGGAGCCGGTCTCCTGCAGAATGCCGACGAGGTTGATCAGCACGTCCGACCGCTCGGCGGCCCGGGTCACCGAATCCGGGTAGCGCAGGTTCGCCTGGACGGCCACGATCTGGTTGACCTTCCCCAGCGGCTGCAGGAACAGCGCGAGGTCCGGCCGCCGCACCGCGACGCGGATCCGGTAGCCGCGCTTGGCGAGCGCCCGCACCACGTGCCGGCCGAGGAAGCCCGACCCGCCGAAGATCGTCACGAGCTGGTCCTGCGGGCGCAGGGGGCCTGGCGCCGCGGTTGCGGGGCCGCTGTCCGGTGTCGCCTGCGCGTTCGTCGTCTCTTGGCCGGTCATCGCCGTGGTCTCGGGCTCCTGGCGCGCCCGGGGGCGCCGTCACGGCGCCTACTTAGTGCGGCGCCCGAGGGCGTTGCAATCAGGCGATGTCCGAAGTTTCGGGTTTCCCGGTGCGTCCGAGCGGGAACGGCTGCGGGACCCGCGCATTTTTTCCGGCCCGCCGCGCCGGAGATTCTCGATGATCGTTGGTATGCTGATCTCTGCGGCGATCGCCGTGTTCGGGCTCCTCGTCGCCCTCGGCCGCATCGGCCACCCGATCGACGCGCAGCTCGTCAGCAATTACGGCTGGAGCATCCTGATCATCGGCGCGGCGCTGTTCGTGCTGTTCGCGGTGGGCCGGTTCAACCGGACGCGCAAGGCCCGGTCCGCCGGGCGCTCGGCCTGATCCGGGCCGGTCAGGCCACCTTGACCCGCCGGCGCAGCTCCCGGACGGCGGGGCGGCTGTTCGATCGGCGGCTCACCGTCCGGGGCGCGCCGACCGTGACGCTCTGGCGCTCCCGGGCGATGAAGGCGCTGGGCATCTCGGCCTGGAGATCGGCCTCCATGTCGCGCAGGGCCGTGTCGGAATGGGCCGGGTGCAGGTGGATGATGGCCAGCGCCTTGACGCCGGCGACCTGAGCCAGCTCGACGCCCTTCTGCCACGTCGAGTGCCCCCAGCCCCGGCAGGTCGGATACTCGCCGTCGGTGAACATGCCGTCGTAGACCATCAGGTCGGCGCCGGCCACGAAGGCCGCGAGCTCCGGGTCCGGCCAGGGATCGCTGTGCTCGATGTCGCTGATCAGGCACAGGCGGCGGCCGTTATGCTCGAACCGGTAGCCCACCGAGCCCTGCGGGTGGTTCAGGGGAATCGTGTCGACCCGCGTGCCGTCCCGGAAGGTCAGGGTCTGGCCGGCCTCGAAGCCATGATGGTGGAAGGTGCAGCACAGCTTGTCGAGCGTAACCGGGAAGAGCGGCGGCGCGAACAGGCGGTCGAGGGTCGGCCCGGCCGATTCGCCGCCGAGGTTGCCGCAATAGGTGTTGATCACCCGCTCGGCGTCGAGGACCGCCGGCTTGAAGAAGGGGAGCCCCGCCGTGTGGTCGAGATGCAGGTGGCTGAACAGCAGGTCGACTTCCTGCGGCAGGTCGGTCCGGTGGCCCTGCCCGAGGTTGTAGATGCCCGAGCCGGCGTCGACGATGAACATCCGCTGGCCGCACCGCACCTCGATGCAGGGCGTGCTGCCGCCGAACTCGGCATATTGCGGGCCGCTGACGGGGGTCGAGCCGCGGACGCCCCAGAAGCGGAGCATAAGGTCCTGGTCGGCCGCCGGACGAGCCGGCTCGGAACTGTTGGACATGGCGATCACGAATCTGCGGACGGGCGGTCCCGATCTGTTATGATCGAAACCCCGTCGCCGTTCCGGGAAGGTAGCTCTGAATACGGCAGGCCGACGGAGCGAGAGTACCGCTCATCCCCTGCCGTACCATGAATTGGTGTGCCAGGGACCGCCGTGATGTGCGGCTGCGCACACGGATGGGCGGCTGCTCGGGGCCGGTGCATGCCTAAAGCGCCTCCGCCGCGGCCAGGGCGCCGAAGGCCGATCCATGCAGATTCGGGCGGCCGAAGGCCCGGCCGTCGAGACCGGCCGCGACCCACGTGGGCAGCCCGTCGCCGTAGCGTGCCGCGAGCGGAGCGGCGAGGCGCCCGAACGGGTCGGGGGCGCGCTCGTAGACCGGGACGAAGCCAGCCATCCGCCGCGGCGCAAGGACGGAATCCGGCGCCACCCAGGTCGCCCAGACGGATTCTGGCACCGGGTGCGCGGCGCGGCGACCGGGCACGACCACCACCTCCTGCCCGGCGAAGGCGAGAGCCTCCGGCCGGCTGATGTCGCCGACCGCGCCGCCGCGGGCCGTGAAGGCCGCCCAGAAGGCGTTCTGGCCGCCGTCGGAATAGGTGGTGCGAACTGCGGGCTCCCCCGCCTCGGCGAGCGCGGCGATGCGCGCATCCTCCACCGCCCGGCGCGTGGTCACAGCCGCCTCGACGGCCGGATTCCGGGAGGCGGCGAAGGCGTAGCGGCCGGCGACCACCGAGACCTGGAGTTCCTCCCGGCTCGCCTCGAACCGGTCGGAGCCGGCCTTGAGCTCGCGCCAGAAGGCGATGTTGGGGTCGGCCCGGTGGCGGGCCATGTTCTCGGCGGTCATCCGGAACGGGTAGGACTGGAACTGGAAGGCGGGCTGCCCGCCGTTCAGCGCATCCCGCGCAATGGCGTAGATCTCGCCGACCGTGCCGTTGGTCATGGCGAAGCAACCCATCGACGAGCAGATGCCGTGGACCATCACGGCGGAGCCCGTGCCGCCATGGGCGCGGTCGTAGGCGTTGGGGTAGCCCACGTCGAAGGACAGGTAATAGTGCGAGTTCGGATTCATCTGGCGCCGTGGCACCGTGTAGAACCCCTCCGGCGTCTGCCGGTCGCCGCTCTTGCGCTTGGGTCCGAGCTGGCCGGACCAGCGGCAGATCGGAAAGGTCTTGATGAAGACGTAGCCGGACGGCCCCTTCTTCCAGACCTCGATCTCCGATTCCTTCTTGTAGGCCCGGAACAGGACCGGCGAGGCGGCCGTCACGCCCTTCTGCGCCATCAGCGCGAGGGTCGCGGCCGGGATCGGCGCCTCGGCCTTCCCGGCCTGTGCGGCGGCGGGGCCTGCGGCGACCAGGAGTGCGAGGCCCGCGGCGAGCGTGATCGAGATCGTTCGAGGCATGAACCGTCCGCCCTGGATCGGCCGGGATGGCGCCGGACAGGCACGGCCCTCCGCCCTGACGGAGTATTGCGGCGGCCGTGAGGCTGACGCGGGCCGCGGCGGCCTGACGGGCCGGGTTCATCCCATCCGCGGCGCAGCCTGGCATCAGGCTCCGGCTAACGGTCCCGGACGCCCCCTCCTGTTCCCGGAGAGGTCAGGCGCCGCCGACCGACGCCCGGTAGTCGCGCGGACTCAAGCCGTAGGCCTGCCGGAACGCACGGCTGAGGACCGCGCTGCTCCCGAAGCCGAAGGCCTCCCCGATCTCGCCGATGGACCGCCGCTCGAGGGGTTCGTCCAGGGCCGCCCGTACCGCAGCGAGGCGCTGACGGGCGAGGTAGTGCGCCACTCCGCCCTCCGGTTCGAACAGGCGGTAGAGTTGCGAGCGCGACATGCCGAGGGTCTTCGCGAGCGCGTCGATCCGGAGCGGCGTGGAGAGCTGGCGCCGGAGGAGCTGCTTCGCGGCCCTGAGCCGGACGGCATCGAGCGGCGCGCCGGCGCGCCCGATGGATTCCAGGCTCGGGCGCGCGCAGGCCGCGAGCATGTGGAGCGTGGCCTGGGCGACGTGGGCCGCGTCGACCGTCGCGATCGCGTGGCTGTGCGCGGCCAGGCTTCGCACGTGATCGGCCAGGAGGCGGCCCGCACCGCCCTGCAGGATGAGTCCGTGCAACGTGTCCTCGTCGGGCAGCACGGAGGCGACGGACGCCCGCGGCAGCGCGACGATCAGCGAGTCCGTCTCCGGCACCCGGCTGCGGCGATAGGGCTGGGACAGGTCGTTGAGGCTGATGGCGCCCGCCGGAACGTCGATCACGCCGCGTTCGGTCTCGACGCTGTAGGCGTGCCGGCTCAGGTGCAGGACGAAGCCGTCCTGGCCGTCGCGCCGGATCCGGGATCGGGACCGGCCGGGCCCCTGGGGCGCGGCATTCATGACGCGCAGGGCCAACGAGCCGATCAGGGTCGTCTCGATCTTGCCCGAGAAGCCCTGTGGGTCTGCATCGAGATCGTGCGCGGAGAACAGGGCGCGCCAAGCCTCGAACCGGTCGCGCTCGGGAAGGCTCGCAGTCGTGAAGTGGGACCGAGGTACGAAGGTCACGGCAATTCTGCTGTCGAGGGCAAGTACCTTTAACCCTGGACGTGCGCTTGGCCCGTTTCTTTCAGGTCACAGCCGACAATCACCCGTTGCCCGACCGCGCGACCGCATGTCGCTCTCGAACCCGGGTCCTGGCATGGCCGACGCCCCGGCTCCGCACGCGCCGACGCTGGTCGTCGTCAAGCTCTGCGGCCTTTGAGGCGGCCCCTGCCCCGTCAACCGACCGGAGCAGGCTCCGCCTCCTCCGGCATGTGCAGCGGCGCGACCACCGCGCTGTTCTCCACGACAACGACCGCGTCGAACGGTTCGGCGCCTTCGGGCACGCCCGTCTCGGGCAGGCAGACGATGAAGCCGCGATCGGCCCGCGCCTGCCGCAGCCGGGCGAGGCGGTCGCGCAGCCCCTCGGCCTTGCGCTCGTCGGCGGCGATCGCGACGACGAGGATGTCGGGCTCGCGCGCGAGGCACCGGCTCAGCTCGATCGCCACCCGCTCGCGCGCGTTGATCGTGCCGTCCGCGAGCGCGCCGGTGCCGGGCTGGATCTCGACCCTGCTGTCCAGGCCGAGCCCGTAGACCGAGGCTTCGAGCCCCTCGTCGGCGAGCACGCGCCGCACCAGTTCGCGGACCCGGGGCTCGGCGTTGGCCTCGCCGAGGCTGATGCGGCCGAACAGCAGGTTCTCCTCCAGGCTGGCGGCCGGGTTGACCCGGGACGGATCGTGGAACTCCACCGCGCCCGCGAGGTGGGGCGGGAGCATCCGGGCGAAGGAGCGGCGCGCCTGGACCAGACGCTCCTCGAAGGCGGCGTCGATCAGGCCGAAGCGGTGGCGGGTCTCGCTGTAGCGCAGCGCGAGCCCGATCAGGCGCGTGCGGTCGCGCTGGCCCGCGGGACCCCGGCGCAGGCTCGCGGCGTTCGGCAGCCGCGCCACGAGGTCTTCGAAGTAGCCCCGCTCGGCGGCCTGGAACAGCGAGTAGGCGTCGAACAGCGGGTGGTCGTTGGGCAGGTCGGCGAAGATCTCCACGGTGCTGCGGGCGACCGACAGGCCGATCTCCGTGAGCGGGCGCACCAGTTCCTCGGCCTCCAGCACCGCCCGCAGGTAGGGGTGGCGGGCGAAGCGCAGGGGCGCGAAGGCGCCGCCGACCGGTTCGCCGAACAGGATGTTCTCGCCGACATTCGCCTGATGATTGTATCGGTCCGGATCGAACGGCTCCACGAGGCGCTCGGCCCCCTTGGCGGCGAGCGCCTGCCGCATGGTCCGGCGGGCGGCGACGATCGCGGCCGCAAGCCGCGGCTGCGCCGTCGGATCCAGCCGTCCGGTCAGACCGCGGGCGTAGACGAACCCGTCCAGCCCCGTGAGGCGGCAGATCCCGATCAGCCCGATCTCGTCGGGCGCGTGAGCCGGATCGGTGCCGTAGAGCAGGTTCTGCCGGAGCGAGCCCGCCATCAGGATGGCCTCTCCCGCCGCGAAGGCGATCCGGCGGGCGCGCTCCGCGGCGTCGAAGACGCGCAGATCCGTGCCCCCGTAGGTGACGGCGCCCGCGGTCGGCTCGACCTGCCCGGCCAGGACGGCGGCCAGCGCCCGGGCGCCGCTGCCGCGGCTGCCGGTGATCGCCACGTGGCCCGGCATGGGGAACGCCACGTCGACGCCCGTCAGGCGCTCGCCCGTCGCCGGATCGAAGGCCCCGACCCCCTCCGTCGCCAGGATCCCTGACCGCGGCAGCGGCAGCGCGGTGCCGGTCCGGGCGGCCCGCGCCCGCCGGCCTTCGAGGGCCGCGATGATGCGGGCGAGGTCGCGGAAGCGGGGGCGCACCGCCCGGCGCACCGTCCACAGGCGGGCGCAGATGGCCGCGAGCCAACCGGCCAGGCCGAAGGCGCCGGTCGCCGCCAGGAGCGCGGCCGGGTCCACCGGCGGGACCGGGGCGGCACCGGGCCCGGTCGAGCGCCACAGCGCCGTCCCGACCGCGATCGCCGGCAGGATCACCGCCAGCGCCAGCGCCGGCGCCCGCGCGTAGGCCAGCCGCGCCTCGGCCCGGGCCACGTTGGTCCGCATCGCGGCGACGCGGGAGGCGATGCGTCCCCGCTCCAGGGCGGCGGCCCCGTGGCTGCGCACCGCCGGCAGGCGCCGGACGAGGTCGTTCAAATTGTCCTCCGCCCGTGCACTGGAGCGCAGCCGCAGGTCCTGCCGGTCCCGCGCCCGTTCGAGCACCAGCCCGTAGGCGAGACCCACCGCCCCGAGCCCCACCACGGCGGCCGGGATCAGCCGGGGGGCAGCGAGCGCCGCGAAGCCCAGCGCCAGGAGCAGGGCCGCGAGGGTCATGGCCGGCAGGACGATGCCGGCGGCGAGCAGCCGGTCGGCCCGCGCCAGCACCTCGCCGACGAGCCGGGCGAGGCTGCGGGTCTCGTCCCGCGCCCCGGCCGGCGCGTCGAGGATCGTCCCCAGGACGGCGTTGCGGACCGTGTCGGCGGCCCGGTTCTGGGCCTTGAAACACAGGCGCGCCACGCTCCAGCCGAGCGCTGCCAGAATCACCGCGCAGGCGGCGATGCACAGAAAGGCCGCGAGTTCGAGTTCGGCCGGACGCATCGCCACGCCGGGTGCGACGACGAACTCCCGGCCGGGCAACGGCACGGCGAGGCGCAGGAACGGCAGCACGGGCGCCTCGTCCCTGGGCAGAACTGCGATCAGGTCGCGCAGGCACAGCAGCGCCAGCGCGCAGAGCGGGGCGCCGATCCCGACCGTCAGGGCCACCGCGGCGGCGTGAAGACGCCGAGCGGCACGCCAGGTCAGGACGAGAGGATCGGATTCCATGCGTCTCCGGGTGAAGTTCAGGCCGCCCCGCTGCTGCCTGGGGCATAGGCCTTCGGCTCGCCTGCGGGAAGGGTGGCCGGTCGGCTGCCACCGGCCGCGACATGTCGGACCGCAGGGTCCGGCTTCTAGCGTCGGTTCTGGAAGCGCTCTAGATTGTCCTGGGTGGCGTGCGGACAGTGTCGTCGGGTGCGGCCGCAGCGCAGCTGTCGCTCTGTCCGATTGGGCCGCATTCTGCGGGCGGGCCGGCACGGCGCCGGGTTCGACCGGGCTGCACTCAAGGCTGTGTTGGGACACCCTCTCCGCCGGGCCGCTTTTCCCACAGCGGCGGAGAGCGCTGTCAGAGGGTGAGGCGACGCGTGCGGCGATGGGCTGAGCAGACCGAACGCGGCCGCACGGCCGTCCCGATCCGCGGGTGCGCCTGATGGCGCAGCTGTTCACGCCCGGCGCCGACGCGCTCTATCGCCTGGCGCTCATGACCGGCGTCGCCTGCCTCGTCGGACTCCCGGTCCTGGCGGCCGGGATCGTGCGCTCGAACTACGTGACCGGCGTCGGTATCGCGCCGTCCCAGCCGCTGCCGTTCAGCCACAAGCACCATTCCGGTGAACTCGGCATCGATTGCCGCTACTGCCACACCACCGTCGAGAAGGAGGCCACCGCCGGCATCCCGCCGACGCACACCTGCATGACCTGCCACTCGCAGATCTGGACCGGCTCCGACATGCTCAAGCCGGTGCGCGACAGCTACGCGCAGGACAAGCCGCTGGAGTGGAAGCGCCTGAACAAGCTGCCGCAATACGTCTACTACAACCACTCCGTCCACGTGACGAAGGGGATCGGCTGCTCCACCTGCCACGGCGACGTGACGTCGATGCAGATGACCTACCGGGCCAACGCCTTCGAGATGCAGTTCTGCCTCGATTGCCACAGGGCGCCGGAGAAGTATGTGCGCACTCCGGACCAAGTCTGGAACATGACTTGGACGCCGCCGGCCGATCAGGCGACGCTCGGTCCGAAGCTCGTGGCGCAGAACCATATCCGCGGCGGCGCTCGGCTCACTGAATGCGGGATCTGCCATCGATGACGCCCGGGTTCGACATCGCGGTCCTGCGCGAAAAGCTCGCCGGCGGCGACGGCCCGCGGTTCTGGCGCAGCCTCGACGCTGTGGCCGACAGCCCGGAGTTCCGCGATTACCTCGCCGCCGAGTTCCCGTCGGCGGCCCGGCTCGCCGCGGCGCCCGAGCGGCGCGGCTTCCTGAAGCTGATGGCGGCCTCCTTCGCGCTGGGGGGGCTGACCGCCTGCGGCAGCGGCGGGGGCCGCGCCTACGAGGTGCCGTACGTCAACCAGCCCGAGCGGATCGTGCCGGGCACGGACCTGTCCTACGCCTCCTCGGCCCTGTTCGACGGGTTCGGCAACGGCGTCCTCGTCACCACCCGCAACGGCCGGCCCCTGAAGATCGAGGGCAATCCCGACCATCCCTGGAGCCGCGGCGGCACCGACGTGCTGGCCCAGGCCTCGGTGCTCGGCCTCTACGACCCGTTCCGATCCCAGGCGGTGCAGCATCTCGGCCGGCCGAGTTCCTGGGCGGCGTTCCGGGCGGACCTGCAGGCGCGGATGCCGGCTTGGCGCCAGAGCGGGGGCGAGGGCATCGCCCTGCTCACCGGACCGGTGACGTCGCCCAGCGTGGCGGCGCAGATCGCGCGGCTGCGGGCCGCCTACCCGGCGCTCCGCTGGTATGGCGGCGCCGGGGCCGGCCGCGACGGGATCCTACGAGGGTGCCCGGCTTGCCTACGGGCGGCCGCTGGAGACGCATCCCGATTTCGGCCGTGCCCGCACCCTCGTGGCGCTCGACGGCGATTTCCTGGACCTCGGGCCCGGCCAGGTCGGCCTGTCCTGGCGCTGGATCGAGGCCCGGCGCGCCGCCTACGCGCAGGGGCGCCTCCTCACCCTCCACGCGGCGGCCCCGACTCCGACGCTGACCAGCGCCAAGGCGGATTACGGCGTCCCCGTGCCGGCCGGCCGGCTGGAGGCCCTGGCCCGGAGCCTCCTGGCTCTGGCCGAAGGTGGCGCGGCCCCGGAGGGTGACGATCCCGTGTCCCGCTGGGCCCGGAACGCCGGCGCGGAGCTCGATCAAGCCCGCGGGGCCGGCATTGTCACCGCCGGCCTGACCGCGAGCCCGGATCTGCACGCCCTGGTGCACCGCTTGAACGATGCGTTCGGCAACACCGGCACGACCCTGGTGCACACGGCGCCCGCGGCGGAAACCGGCGCCGGGACCCTCGCGGATCTCGCCGACGCGATGGAGCGCGGCAGCGTCCGGGCCCTGATCGTGCTCGGCGCCAATCCGGTCTACGAGGCGCCCGGCGCCCTCGATTTCGCCGCCCGGATGGAGCGCGTGCCGCTCAAGATCCATGCCGGGCTGTACTACGACGAGACCGGCACCCACGCCGATTGGCACCTGCCCGCCGCACACCCGCTGGAGTCCTGGGGGGACGTGCGCTCCCTCGACGGGACCGTCGGGCTGATCCAGCCGACGATCGCGCCCCTGTACAACGGCCGCACCCTGCCGGAGATGCTGGCCTTCCTGGCGGGCGGCGAGGGCGGGGACGGCGACCGGGACGCCCTCGGCCTCCTCAAGGCGCGCTGGCGGACCGACGGCGAGGACGAGACGGCGTTCGAGGCCCGCTTCGCCGAGGCCCTGCGCCGCGGATACTTTGCCGACAGCGCGCATCCAGCCGAGGCCGTCGCGCTCACGCAGGAGCCGGCGTCCGCGTCATCCGCCGCACCCGCCGCCGAGGGCGTCGAGGTGCTGTTTCGCCCCGATCCCACCGTCTGGGACGGCACCCATGCGGACCTCGCGTGGCTGCAGGAACTTCCGAAGCCCCTGACAAAGGTGGTCTGGGAGAACGTGATCGCCCTGAGCCCGCGTCTGGCCGAGCGCGAGGGGATCGCCACGGGCGACGTCCTGCGCGTCGAGGCGGGCGGCCGCGGGATCGAGGGCCCGGCCTGGATCCTGCCCGGCCAGGCCGACGATACCGTGACGCTCGGCCTCGGCTACGGCCGCGACGTGCCGGATCACCTGTCCCGTGGCCTCGGCTACGACGCGGCGCCCGTACGCCCCCCGGGCTCGCCCTGGCGGCTCGCCGGCGCCCGGCTGACGAAGACCGGCCGGCGGAGCATGCCGGTGACGACCCAGCACCTCGGCACGATGGAGGGGCAGGATCTCGTGCGCGTGCAGGC
The DNA here is from genome assembly GCF_000364445.2 of Methylobacterium mesophilicum SR1.6/6. Taxonomy (NCBI): domain Bacteria; kingdom Pseudomonadati; phylum Pseudomonadota; class Alphaproteobacteria; order Hyphomicrobiales; family Methylobacteriaceae; genus Methylobacterium; species Methylobacterium mesophilicum. The sequence continues at coordinate 5,232,660 of NZ_CP043538.1, forward strand.
GCTCGGCGCCGCGCCAGCGGGCGATCCGAAGGGGGCGCCGACCCCCGCCTCGTTCTACCCGCCGCCGGAGAGCCAGGACCGATGGGTTGCGGCGCAGTGGGGCATGGCCATCGACCTCGACGCCTGCATCGGCTGCAACGCCTGCGTCACCGCCTGCCAGGCGGAGAACAATATCCCGGTGGTCGGCCGCGCGGAGGTCGAGAAGGGACGCTGGATGGGCTGGCTGCGGGTCGACCGCTACTACGCGGGTGAACTCGACGCGCCGAAGACGCATTTCCAGCCGGTGCCCTGCATGCATTGCGAGAGCGCGCCTTGTGAACTCGGCTGCCCTGTGGAGGCGACGCTCCATGACAGCGAGGGGCTGAACCTGCAGGTCTACAACCGCTGCGTCGGCACCCGGACCTGCCAGAGCTACTGCCCCTACAAGGTGCGCCGCTTCAATTACCTCGACTATACTGGCGGCATGACCCCGGTGGAGCAGCAGCAGCGCAACCCCGAGGTCACGGTCCGCGCCCGCGGCGTGATGGAGAAGTGCACCTACTGCATCCAGCGCATCACCGCGGCGCGGATCGATTCGGCCAAGGACGCCCATGCCCCCATCCCGGACGGCGCCGTCGAGACCGCCTGCCAGGGCGCCTGCCCGACCCGGGCGATCACCTTCGGCAACGTCGCCGATCCGGGCAGCCGGGTCTCGGCTGCCCGCCGGGACCCGCGGGAATACGCGCTCCTCGGGCACCTGAACACGCGGCCGCGCACGACCTATCTCGCCGGGCTCGCGCCCGCCGCCGATCCGACCCGGCGGGAGGGCTGAGCGTGTCCGGCGCCCTGCTCGGCGGCACGCCCCCCGGCCCCCTGATCCGGCCGGAGGAAACCCTCCAGGGGATCGGCGGCGCTGTGACCGCGATCCCGCTGACCCATCCGGGCAACCGGCGCTGGTGGATCGCCTTCGCGGGGGCGGCCTCGCTCCTCGGCCTGTTCGCCCTCACGCTCGCCTACCTGCTCTATGCCGGCCCCGGGATCTGGGCGAACAACAACGCCGTTGTCTGGGCGCTGGACATCGCGAGCTACGATTGGTGGATCGGCGTCGCCTCCGGCAGCCTGCTGGTCTCCGCGGTCCTGCTCCTGCTCGGGGCGGAATGGCGCGGGGCGGTGAACCGCGTCGCCGAGACCCTGGCGCTTCTGGCCACCGCGGCGGCCGGGCTCTACCCGATCATCCATCTCGGGCGGCCATGGTTCTTCTTCTGGAACCTGCCCTACCCCAACACCTACGATCTCTGGCCGCAATTCCGCTCGCCGCTGCTCTGGGACGCGATCGACATCGTGTCGTTCCTGGTGATCTGCGTGAGCCTGTGGTTCATCGGCCTGCTGCCGGATCTGGCGACCCTGCGCGACCGTGCCTTCGCCGAGGCGATGCGTCAGGCCGACATCAAGGCGCCGACCCGCAAGCTCGCGCTGCTGCGCGCCCAGGTCTACGGCATCCTCGCCTCGGGCTGGCGCGGCTCGGCGGCCCACTGGCAGATCTGGGTCCCAGGCCTACCGGACTGTGGCGCTGCTCGGCGTGCTGCTGGTGGTCTCGGTCCAGACCGGCGCCTCGGTGATGCTGGCGGGCTCGCTGATGCCCGGCTGGCACAGCACGCTGCTGCCGGTGAGCTTCCTGGTGAACGCGGTCTATTCCGGTGTCGGCGTCACGGCGGTGATCGTGATGCTGATCCGCCTCGTCTACGGCCTCGACGCCCTGGTGACCGCCCGCCATCTCGATGTGCTCGGACGCCTGCTGCTCTGCCTCGGCTGCGCCAGTGCCTACTGCTACGCGGCCGAGTACTTCGACACGTTCCTCAACGGCGACGCCGAGGGGCGCGGCGTCCTGCTTCGGCGCATGACCGGTGATCACGCGCTCGTCTCATGGACGGCGATCCTCTGCCTCGTCCTGCCCGCCCAGATCCTGTGGTCGGCGCGCGCCCGGACGGCGCCGCTCGCCATCGCGGCGGTGGGCCTGCTCGTGGCCGTCGGCGCCTACGCCGACCACGTCATGGTCCTGGTCGTCACCCTGACGCAGGATTTTCTGCCGTCCTCGAAGCTCCCCTACTCGACGGACGTGTGGGGCATCGCCACCTTCGCGGGCTCGGTCGGCCTGTTCCTCACCCTGCTGCTCCTGTTCCTGCGCTACCTCCCGGCCGTCTCGATCGTCGAGAGCCGCCGCCTTGCCCTCGCGGAGGCTCCGGCCGCGCGGGAAGCCGCCCGCGAGGCTTCGTCCCGGGCCGCCGCCCGACCGGAGGAGAAACCGGTCGCCGCCCCCCTGTGGGGCGTGTCCGCCACCTTCTCGAGCCAGGGCGACCTCGCCGCCGCCCTCCAGGCGCTCTCGGGCATCAGCTCGGATCATGTCCATCTCGATGGCCATGGGCCGGTGCCGATGCCCCGAACCCTGCGGGCGCTGGGCCACGAAGGCCGCTCGATCCTGCCCTACGCGCTGGCTGGAGCGCTGCTCGGCGGCGCAGGCTTCTTCGCGATGTGCGTGTACGCCACGGCCTACGACTACGTGTTCCTGATCGGCGGCCGCCCGCGCCTCTCCTGGCCCTCGTTCGTGGTGCCGAGCATCTCCTTCGCGATGATGGCGGGCTGCGTAGCGATCCACCTCGCGCTGCTGGTGCTCAATCGCCTGCCGCGGCTGAACCATCCGGCCTTCAATATTCCGGGCTTCCTGCGCGCCTCCGAAGACCGATTCTTCCTCTCGGCGGAGGCGCGCGGCGACCGGTTCGACGCGGCCCGGATCGAGCGGCGGCTCGCCAGCCTGCCGGCCGAGGCCGGACGTCCCCTTGAGATCCGGCGGATCCCGCGATGAGGATCGCCCGTCTCCGCACCGGGCTGCTCATTCTCCTCGTCCTGGCGCCCCTGGCGGCCTGCGGCGAGGCTGACATGGCCGATCAGGCCCGGGCCAAGACCTGGGACAAGAATCCGTTCTTCCCCCGGGACATCACCATGCGCCAGCCGGTGGCCGGAACGGTGCCCCGCAGCGATCCCGCGCAGCCCATGCCCCAGCCGAAGACCATCAGCCGGGACCTGCTCGACCGCGGCCGGCAGCGCTACACGGTGTTCTGCACGCCCTGCCACGGCCAGGATGGGCGCGGCGCCGGCATGATCGTGGCGCGCGGCTTCCCGCATGCCGGCGACCTGACGGGCGAGGCCCTGCGCAGGACCTCCGCGGCCGACCTCTACGACGCGATCTCGAACGGCCGGAAGGCGATGTTCGGCATGGCGCAGATGATTCCGTCGGCCGACCGCTGGGCGATCGTGGCCTATGTCCGCGCCCTTCAGCTCAGCCAGGACGCTCCGGTCGCCAGTCTCCCGGCAGAAGACCGGGCGCGATTGGAGGCGGCACGATGAGCCGTCCCGCCCGCCCCATGCTCCTCGGGTTCGCCGGCTTCGCGCTCCTGGCCCTCTGCCTGCTGGCGGGCGGCGTGCGCGGCGCGGCGGCCTCGTACCTCGCCGGATGGCTCGTCCTCGTCGCCCTGCCGGTGGGCGCCCTGCCGGTGGTCATCGTGGCCGAGCGTTTCGGCCGCCGCGTGCGGGCGCGCGGCGGTGTCGAGATGCTGGCGGGTCTGCGGCGCCTCATGGCGCTGATGCCGGTGGCCGCCACCCTCGGGGTGCCGCTGCTCGCCGCCGCGCCGGTGCTCTACCCCTGGGCGAAGGCGCCGGCGCATACGCCGCTCGCGGCCCTCTGGTTCACGACGCCGTTCTTCGTGGCCCGGGTTGTCGTCTACCTCGCCGCCTGGACCTGGCTGGCGCTGCGCTTCGCCCGGCCCTTCGACGCACCCGGCGAGGGCCGCACCGTCCCGGCTGTGGGCCTCCACGCGGTGGTCGGTACCCTGTTCGTCACCGACGTGATCGCGTCCCTGGACCCGCGTCTCGATTCCGCGCTGCTGGGCCTCCTGATCATGACCGCCTGGAGCGGCCTCGCCTTCGCGGCGGCGATCCTGCTCGCCTGGGAGGAGCCGGAGCCGGTGGGCCGCGGCCGCACCGCGCCGGGGCGCGGCCGGTTGGTGCCGCTGGTGGTGCTGCTCGGGCTGTGGGCCTACCTGCACTTCGTGCAGTTCCTGATCGTGTGGTCGGCGAACCTGCCGCCGGAGGTATCGTGGTATTTCGCCCGCGGCGGCTGGCTCGGGCGGACACTCTCGATCGTGGCCGGCGCCGTCGTGGTGCTCGCCGGTCTGGCGACCCTGCGGCCCGGTCGCCCGACCACGCGGATCCTGGCGGGCGCGGCGCTCGCGGTGCACGCCCTGGAGATGTTCTGGCTGGTCACCCCGGCGCTGCGCGACCGGTTCGTGCTGCGGCCGAGCGACGTGCTGGCCGCCTGCGCGGTGGCCTGCCTCGCCGCCGCCCTGCGCCTCATGCTGCGTCCAGGGGCCGACCGGGCCGCGGCGGCAGCCCGCCGCTCCGGGAGGCCGGCATGAGGCCGGGCGGTCCCTCCGGCCTGATCCCGGCCATCCTCGCGGGCCTGACCCTGCGCGGCAGCGGCCTGCTGAACGGACGCCCGCAGCGTCCGGCCGCCAACACCCAGCGCGATCCGGATGACCCGGGGCATGAGGTGCGCGACGTCAACGTCCGCAACACGGCCCTGGTCATGGCCGGTCTCGCGCTCACGGCCCTGGCGGTCGTCGGCACGATGATCTGGCTGATGGGCAGCTTCGCGGCGAGTCAGCGCCGGGCGCTCCCCGCGCTCACGCCCCAGCAGACGGCGCGGCTCACACCGCCGCCGCCGAACCTTCAGCCGGACCCCTACGCCGACCTCGACCGGGAGCGGGCGGCGACCGAGGGGCACCTCGCCGGCTACGGCTACCGGGATACGTCTCGTACCCGCGCCCGGATCCCGATCGGGCGCGCCATGGACCTGACCGTCGGCCACTCCCTCGATCCGGCGGAGCCCGCACCGCGATGACGCCGAGCCACGATTCCCTCCAACTCTGGCCCGCCGCGGTCTCGGCCGTCGCGACCGAGACCGATTGGCTCATCCTGGCCTTCACGGTGCTGACGCTGCTGCTGACCGTGCCGGTCTTCGTGGCGATCACCTATTTCGCCCTGCGCTACCGCGAGGGCTCCGAGGCGGACCGGAGCCCGTCGGGCATCCGCTCCAACCTCATCGAGATCAGCTGGATGCTGATCCCGTTCCTGCTGACGCTGATCTTCTTCGTCTGGGGGGCGCGGCTCTTCGTCGAGTCGAAGAACCCGCCCCCGACGCCATGGTGGTCGAGGCGGTCGGCCGACAGTGGATGTGGAAGTTCCAGCATCCCACCGGTCAGTCCGAGATCAACGACCTGCATCTCCCGATCGGCCAACCGGTCCGTCTGCGCATCATCAGCCAGGACGTCATCCACGCCCTCTACCTGCCGGCGGTGCGGATGCAGGTCGCCGCCCTGCCCGACCGCTATACCGATCTGTGGTTCAAGGCGGACAAGACCGGCACCTACCATCTCTACTGCTCCGAGTATTGCGGCACCGACCATTCCGTGATGGGCGGCGAGGTCACCTTCATGAACCCCGGCGACTATCAGGACTGGCTGACCCACGCGGGCGCCCAGCAGGGCAAGGTCGCGGCCGGCCGCGCCCTTTACGAGGCCTATGGCTGCGCCGGCTGCCACGAGCCCGGCTCGTCCGTGAAGGCGCCCAGCCTCGCGGGCCTGTACGGATCGCAGGTGAGGCTCGCCGACGGCCGCACCGTCACGGCGGATGAAGGGTGGATGCGCGAAAAAATCCTGAACCCGAACGGCGACCGTCTTGCCGGAGGGGGCAAGCAGGTCATGCCGAGCTTCGCCGGCCGGATCCCGGCGGACGAACTCGCGACCGTGATCGAGTTCCTGAAATCCTATCCGACTGCCAAGGCCGCGGACGCGACGCCGGCGGGGGCGACACGATGAGCGCATCGGGCAGCATCGGCGGCACCGCCCGCCGGGAACCCCACGCCCCGGAATCGACGATCGGGCGCAAGGCGGACTACCTGCACGCGGAATCGACCCTGCGCTCGTGGTTCCTCGCCACCGACCACAAGCGCATCGCAATCCTCTACCTCGTCTCGATCACCGGATTCTTCGTCATCGGGGCCCTGGCGGCCGGCGTGGTGCGCCTCGCGCTCGTGGTGCCGAACGGCGCGATCATGACAAACGACACCTACAACAAGGCCTTCACCATCCACGGCGTGGTGATGGTGTGGTTCTTCCTGATCCCGTCGATCCCCGCGACCTTCGGCAACTTCCTGATCCCACTGATGATCGGAGCCAAGGACCTCGCCTTCCCGAAGCTCAACCTGACGAGCTGGTACGTGTTCATGGCGGGCGCCCTGTTCACCCTGGTCTCAGTCGTGCTCGGCGGCGTCGACACCGGCTGGACCTTCTACGCGCCGCTCTCGACGGCCTTCTCGAACACCTGGGTCCTGCCGGCGCTGATCGGGGTGACCATCGTGGGCTTCTCGTCGATCCTGACGGGGCTCAACTTCGTGGTCACGATCCACACCATGCGGGCGCCCGGCATGACGTGGTTCAAGCTCCCCATCTTCGTCTGGGCGCACTACGCCACGAGCCTGATTTTTCTGCTCGCCACACCCGTCATCACGACCGCGCTGATCCTGCTGATCGCAGAGCGCGCCTTCCATATCGGCGTGTTCGACCCGGCCTATGGCGGCGACCCGGTGCTGTTCCAGCACCTGTTCTGGTTCTACTCGCACCCGGCCGTGTACATCATGGTCCTGCCCGGCATGGGAGTGATCTCCGAGATCGTCCCGGCCTTCGCGCAGAAGAAGCTGTTCGGCTACCGCTTCGTCGCCTACGCGTCGATCGGGCTCGCCTCGGTGACCTTCTTCGTCTGGGGCCACCACATGTTCGTCAACGGCCAGAGCGACCTGGCCTCGCTGGTGTTCTCCGCCCTGTCCTTCGCGGTGGCGGTGCCCTCGGCCGTGAAGGTCTACAATTGGACCGCCACGATCCATAAGGGCAGCCTGCGCCTCGACACGCCGATGCTCTACGCGATGGGCTATATCGGCCTGTTCGTCCTCGGCGGGCTCACCGGCCTCTACCTCGCGACGCTCGCCATCAACCAGCACATCCACGCGACCTACTTCGTGGTCGCGCATTTCCACTACATCATGGTCGGCGGTACCGTGCTGGCGTTCCTCGGCGGCCTGCACTTCTGGTGGCCCAAATTCACCGGCCGGATGTACAGCGAGCCCTGGGGCCGGGTCTCGGCGCTGCTGATCTTCCTCGGCTTCAACGTGACCTTCTTCCCGCAGTTCATCCTGGGCTATCTCGGGATGCCGCGACGCTACGCGACCTACCCGGCCGAGTTCCAGCTCCTCAACGTGCTCTCGTCCGCCGGCGCCACGATCCTGGCGGCCGGCTACCTCTTCCCGATGCTGTACCTCGTCTATTCCCTGTGGTTCGGGCGAAAGGCCCCCGCCAACCCGTGGAACGCCAAGGGGCTCGAGTGGGAGACCTCGTCGCCGCCTCCAACCCACAACTTCCTCACGCCGCCGGAGGTGCCGCGCATCCCCTACGACTACCCGATCCAGGCCCAGGAATCCCGGGACCAGCACGGATGAGTGCGCCGCTCGCCGACGGCGTCGGGGTCGCCCGCGCCCATCATTTCGAGAGCGTGACCCAGCAGCGCCAAGCCGCGACGCTCGGCATCTGGGCGTGGCTGATCACCGAGCTGCTGTTGTTCTCGGCCCTGTTCCTGGTGGCACTGATCACCCGGATCCTGCACCCCGAGGCGACGGTCGCGGCGGCCAAGCACCTCAAGTTCTGGATCGGCGCCACCAACACCGTGGTGCTGATCTGCTCCAGCCTGACCATGTCGATGGCGATCGAATTCTCGCGGATGGGCTGGCAGCGCGCCATGGTCCGGGCGATGCTGGCGACGGCGGCACTGGGCAGCCTGTTCCTCGTGCTCAAGGGCTACGAGTACTATGCCGACTGGGCCGAGCACATGATGCCGTTCCTCAGCGACCGGCCCTTCGCGCTGGCCGAGACGCCGGCCGCGCGGCTGTTCGTCAACCTCTATTACGTCGCCACGCTGCTCCACGCGCTGCACCTGTTCACCGGCATCGCGCTCCTGCTCGGCATGACCTGGCTGGCCGCGAAGGCCGGGTTCCTGTCGCGGCACCAGAACTGGATCGAGGTCTACGGCCTGTACTGGCACTTCATCGACCTCGTCTGGATCCTGGCCTTCCCGATCCTCTACGTGGTGAACCGGTAGGATGCGGAACCCCCTCGCGCCCCTGAGCACCGACGACCGCGCCCTGCTCCGCAAACGTCTCCGCACGCCGCTGCTCACCTTCCTGGCGCTGCTCGGCCTGCTCGCCGTCAACGTCACCCTCGGCGCCACCCTCCCCTTCGCGCAGGTCTGGATCGTCGAACTCGCCGTCGTCGCCGTGATGGTGGCGCTGATCCTCCTCGTCTCCATGGAGGTGATCCACGAGCCGCCGCTGATCCGGCTGTTCTCGGGGCTCGGCTTCTTCTGGGTCGCCATCATGGTCGGCATGACGCTCACCGACTATCTGGCGCGCTGATCCGCGCGAAAGCCGTTGTCGGGACGGCCGAACACTCCTAAACGTCGCCGCTTCCCCGCATGGCCCGGCTGAAAGACGATGTGCGAACTGCTCGGCATGAGCGCCAACGTGCCGACCGACATCCGCTTCTCCTTCGCGGGCCTGGCCCGGCGCGGCGGCGAGACCGGGCCGCATGCCGACGGCTGGGGCATCAGCTTCTACGACGGCCGCACCTGCCGCAGCTTCCACGAGCCGGAGCCGAGCGCCCGCTCGCAGCTCGCCCGGCTGCTCCGCGACATGCCGATCAAGAGCCGGATCGTCGTCGCCCATGTCCGCAAGGCCAATCGCGGCCGGGTCAGCCTGGAGAACACCCACCCGTTCTCCCGGGAATTGTGGGGCCGCCGCTGGACCTTCGCGCATAACGGCCAGCTCAAGGGCGTGAAGAAGCTGCCGCTCGGCGGCTTCATGCCGATCGGCTCCACCGACAGCGAGCACGCCTTCTGCTGGATGCTCGGCCGGCTCCAGGCCCGGTTCCGCGCCCTGCCCCGCCCCGAGACCCTCGACCGGGCCGTGGCCGACCTCGCGGCCGAGCTGCACGCGCTCGGCGTGTTCAACATGCTGCTCACCGACAGCCGCACCCTCTACGCCCATTGCGGCAAGCGCCTCTGCTACCTGACCCGCTGCGCCCCCTTCGGCAAGGCCACCCTGATCGACGAGGACTGGCAGGTCGACTTCGCGCAGGAGACCACCGAGCACGACGTGGTGACGGTCATCGCCACCCAGCCCCTCACCCGGGACGAGTGCTGGACCGACCTCGCCCGCGGCGACGTCCTGACGCTCCGGGACGGGGCGATCCGCCTTTTGAGACCGGCAAACTTAGCTTAAGTGTAGTTTGCCCGAGGGTGCATGCCCGCGCCCGATGCGTTAGAACCCCGGTAACAGGAGCGCACCGGCCGGACTTCGCCGCGAGTTCAAGCCGCCAAGCGCCCCGCCTCGACCCACTCGGGACCACAGGTCGAGCCACGATGAGCTGACGAGTGCGACACGCATGACCCGCGACGACACCGACACCGTCCTGTCCCAGGAGGACGGGACGCGGGATGGCCGCCCGAACCTGGCCCCCGGCATCCGCACGCATCTCGGAGAGCACCTGCGCACCGTCTACGAGCGGATCGGCGAGGAGACCCTGCCGTCCCGCTTCGCCGAGCTGATCGAGAAGCTCGAGACGGCGCTCCGGGCCCGGGGCGAGGCGATCGAGCCGGAATTCCGCAACGGCCTTCTCGCCGCGGTGCCGTCGCTGCGCGCCTTCGCGCTGTCGCTGACGTCGAACCCGGCCCGGTCCGACGACCTCGTCCAGGACACCCTGCTGAAGGGCTGGCAGCACCGCGCGCGGTTCCAGCCGGGGACCAACCTGAACGCGTGGCTGTTCACGATCCTGCGCAACATCTTCTACTCGGATCACCGCAAGCGGGTCCGCGAGGTCGAGGATCAGGACGGGTCCTACGCGGCCCGCCTCGCCACCGCCCCGCACCAGGGCGACCGGCTCGACGTCGAGGACCTGCAATCGGCGCTGGCCAAGCTGCCGCCGGACCAGCGCGAGGCCCTGGTCCTCGTCGGCGCGGAGGGCGTCTCCTACGAGGAGGCTGCGGCCATCATGGGCTGCAAGGTCGGCACCGTGAAGAGCCGGGTCAGCCGCGCCCGCGGCCGGCTCGCGGAACTCCTCGGCTACGACGAGGAGGATCTCGGCTCCGACCGGTTCATCCAGTCGGCGATGCCCAAGGACGCGTGAGAGCACGCGTAAGGAGACCGTCAAGGACGGCACCGCCCTCGGTCCGCCGCGCCGCAAAAAGGCATGCATCCGAATCCGGGGATCGGGCGTTACCGGCCCGAGCTTCGCCGCGTCCCTGCGGCGGAACACCACGGAACGGAGCAAGCCCGTATGACCTTCAAGACCCTCATCGCCGCCTCGGCCCTCGCCCTGTCGCTGCCGCTGGCCGCCCAGGCCCAGGGCACGATCCCGGGTGCCGAGCGCGGCGCGGCCGCGGGTGCCGATGCGGCCGGCCCGATCGGCGGGATCGTCGGCGGCGCCGTCGGCGCGGCCACCGGCACGGTGGGCGGCATCCTCGGCGTCGACATGGCCCCGCGCTTCCGCAGCTACGTCCGCGAGCGCAACGTCCGCTCCTACGATTACGACGGCCGCGTCGCTGTCGGCACCACCCTGCCGGCGTCGGGCGTGACCTACTACGACGTGCCGAACGAGTACCGCGTGCAGCCGGGCTACCGCTACACCGTGGTGAATGACCGTCCGGTGCTGGTCGATCGCGGCCACCGCATCGTCGAGGTCATCGACTGAGGCGCGGATACCACGTCCCGGGCCGGCCAAGCGCCGGCCCAAGCGCCCCCGGAGCTCGCTCCGGGGGCAGCCCCATCGCGGCGGCCGCCGGCGCAACGCTTCATCCGTCCGGCCGTTGATAGGCGGTTCGACCCGTGAGGCGATCATGAGCGACACTCCCACCGACCCGAATGCCACCTTGCCGGAGCCGGTGCGCGACCATCTCGGCCAGCAGCTGCGCAGCGTCATCCCGGTCGGGTCCGACAAGCCGCGCTTCCTCGGCGACGACCCGGTGCCGGAGGTGTTCGAGCCGCAGATCCGGCGCCTCGAGACGCGGCTGAAGACCCACGAGGAAGGCACCGGCGCCGTGGGCCAGGCCCTCGATCAGATCCTCGATGCCTTCGGCGTCAAGCCGGAGGACGACACGCGCGCGGGCTGAGGCGTCAGACCCGCGGCTTCGTCGCCAGGATATCGCGGATCTCGGTCAGGACCTTCACGTCGGCCGGCACCTCGTCGGGCTTCTTGGCCTCGGCGGTCTGCAGACGATTCATCGCCCGGATGACCAGGAACAGCACGAAGGCGACGATCAGGAAGTTCAGCGTCAGGGTCAGGAACTGCCCGTAGCCGATGACGGCGCCCTGCTTCTTCGCGTCCACGTAGGGCAGGCCGGCCTGCACCTTGGACGAGAGCGGGATGTAGTAGTTCGAGAAATCGAGCCCGCCCGTGACCGCGCCGATCACCGGCATGAAGATGTCCTGCACGGCCGAGTTGACGATGGCCCCGAAGGCCGCGCCGATGATCACGCCCACCGCGAGATCGACGACGTTCCCCCGCAGCGCGAATTTTTTGAATTCCTCGAGCATCCGCCAGCCCCCCGCCGCACGCTGCCAAGGTAGGGGAGGATTCCGCGTCGGCCAGCATCGAAGGCCGTGTTTGGCCGCCCGGATTCATCCCCGCCGTGCCTGGAGCCTGCAAACCCGACCCGCGCCCGCATCCTGACGCGCCGGAGCGCGGTGGAGGCCTCGAAGGAGACCTCCTTCGAGGCTGCTGCGCAGCACCTCAGGATGAGGGGGTCCGATTGGAGGGGCCGACGGACAGGCTCTCATCCGATCCGGCCGGGATTCCGACGGCGGGCCGCTCCCCGGCCGCGGTCGCCAGCTCCGCCTTCACCCGGCGGCGGTACTGCGCCGCCACAACCGGAATGGTCAGCAGGTACCCGCCGCTCACCGCCACCAAGGCTTCGAAGGGATAGCTGATCAGGATGCCGAAGGCCGCGACCCCGAACAGGAAGATCGGCAGGACGAGGCTGCGCGGCACCCGCTTGCCCATGGTCTTGCCCGAGTAGGTCGGGACCGTGGAGACCACCATGAGGGCGATGCACAGCACGTAGATCAGCACCGCGGGCGCCGCCCAGGTCTCGACGCCGAAGCCCAGGAAGTGCAGGTAGAGCGGCAGCATCGCGGTGAGCGCGCCCGCGGGCGCCGGCATGCCGACGAAGAAGTCCTTCTTCCATTCCGGCCGGTTCGGGTCGTCCAGCATGGCGTTGAATCGGGCGAGCCGCAGCGCCATGGCGATGGCGAAGATCAGCGCCACGATCCAGCCCAGCGACTTCAGGTGGAACAGCACGAAGCCGTAGAGGATCAGCGCCGGGGCGCAGCCGAAATTGACGAAGTCGGCGAGCGAATCGAGTTCCGCCCCGAAGCGCGAGGTGCCCTTGAGCAGCCGCGCGACCCGCCCGTCGATGCCGTCGAGGACGCCCGCCACGACCACGGCGATGACCGCGGGCTCGAACTTGCCCTCGAAGGCGAGGCGGATCGCCGTGAGCCCGAGGCAGAGCGCCATCAGGGTGATCATGTTGGGCGCGATCATCCGGAACGGCACCGGCTTGAACCGGCGCGGGCGCGGCTCGTTCGGATCGGGCGCGAAGGGCGGGAAGAGCTCGTCCATGGCCGCCTCTAGATCCGCTTGAAGACCCGGTCCGGTCCGCCGCCGAGATCGGCCAGCACGGTCTCGCCGGCCACCGCCTTCTGGCCGAGGCCGACCAGCACGGTGGACCCCGCCGGCAGGTAGACGTCCACCCGCGAGCCGAAGCGGATCAGGCCGAACCGCTCGCCGACGCCGAGCACGTCGCCCGCCGACACGAATCCGACGATGCGCCGGGCCACGAGGCCGGCGATCTGCACCACGCCGACGCGCTTCGGCGCGCCGCCATGGCTCGTCTCGATCACCATGCCGTTGCGCTCGTTGTCGTCGCTCGCCTTGTCGAGCTCGGCGTTGAGGAACAGGCCGGGCGTGTAGTGGATCTGGCCGATCCTCCCCGAGACCGGCACGCGGTTCACGTGGCAGTCGAACACGTTCATGAACACCGAGACCCGCAGGGTGGGCACCTGCGGCAGGTCGAGCTCGGGCGGCGGCAGAACGGTGGCGATGAGGTTCACGCGCCCGTCCGCGGGCGAGACCACGAGTCCGTCCGCCACGGGGGTGACCCGCTCGGGATCGCGGAAGAAGTAGCAGACCCAGAGGGTGAGGATCAGGAAGATCCAGCCGAAGAACTGGGAGAAGTAGCCGGCGAGCACCGTGAGCACGATGCCGATCAGGATGAAGGGATAGCCCTCCTTGTGGATCGGCACGAGCGTCCGGCGGATCGTCTCGATCAGGTCGGTCATTGCTTTTTCGGACTCATGGGGCCGCAGGGGCGGACAGGCGGATGGCAGTCCGCCGGGCCGCCGTCAACTTTTCGAAGGTCGCGGACCCGGCTCCTTCGCGGACGCGTGTCCTCGTCCCCACCCGCCGTTCGGCGCCGGGGGCATGGCCCAGGAAGCAACACGCGGGACGCGGGACGCCGCGGGAACCCAGGTGTCGGCCGTGTACGCGCGGGATCCGATCCCCGCGGCGCCCGCGGCAGCGGCCGGGCATCGCCCCCGATCGCGGCCGTCTTTCTCGTCGCGGTGTCTTGCCGACGTCCCGGTCCTGCGCCTCGCTGCCGGCGGTCTCGGACGAGGTGCACGCACCTCCGGAACCCGCCCTTCAGCGCCGTGGCCTTCCAGCCGTCCCCCGCCTCGTAGTGGGCGGGTCCGCAGGGAGCTTCGGGCACGCCCAGAGGCGGGTCGGCGCGGGGGCATTTCCTCACCCCGCCGGACCAAGGGCCGCCCGGTCTCACGCCCGCCTCCGAGACACGCCCCGTGCCGGTCCGCCGCCCGGGGCGATGGCGGCTGAGAGCCACCGACGCGGGCACCGCCCCGCCCGCGGACCCGCCCGGTCAGCCACCGGACAAGCCCCAGAACGGACGCCACAGGATCGCTCCCGAAGCGCCGCGGGCAGGTGCGGTCAGGAAGCACAAAATAGGAACATTGTCAAGGAAATCCTGGCTGCGCGCCGCGGCTAAGCCCGACCGCGATCCGGGAATTGATCGCCGCGCGCCGTCGGACGATCCTGGGACGGGCTGGCCGCTTCGGCACGGCCGCCAGGAGCTGCTTCCATGTCCACCCGCATCGCCCTTCTCGGCCTCGGCGCGATGGGGCATCCCATCGCCCGCAACCTCGCGGCCAAGCGCGGCTCCGAGGCCGAGACGATCGTCGCGGTGGATGCCGATCCGGCCCGTCTCGCCGGCCTCGACGCCCCCGGCCTCGTCGCCACCACGGACCCGGGCGCGATCGACGGCGCCGCGGTGCTGTTCCTGTGCCTGCCCAACGGCGACGTGGTCGAGGCGGCCCTGTTCGGCCCCGGCGGCGTCGCCGGGCGACTCGCCCCCGGGGCCGTCGTGGTCGATCTCAGCACCATCGCGCACGCCAAGGCGCTGGCGATCGGCCGGGCCCTGGAGGCGGCCGGGCGGCTGTTCGTGGATGCCCCCGTCTCCGGCGCGCCGGCCGGCGCCGAGGCCGGGACGCTCACCGTCATGTGCGGCGGCGCCGCCGGGACGGTGGCGCAGGTGCGACCGCTGCTGGAGCGGATCGGCACCAGCATCCTCCACATGGGGCCGGTGGGGTCGGGCCAGCTCACCAAGACGATCAACAACGTGCTCTACGACATCAACATCGCGGCGCTGGCCGAGGTGCTGCCCATGGCCGTTTCCATGGGGCTCGATCCCGCGCAGGTCGCCCAGGTGGTGACGACGGGGACGAGCCGGAGCTACGCGTCGCAGTACTTCGTGCCGCGCATCCTGCAGGGGCGCTTCGACGAGGGCTACCCGATGGGCGCGGCCTACAAGGATCTGGTCGCCGCGGCGGCGATCTCGGCCGAGCGCGGCGTCCCGATGCCGGTCACGGCGGCGGCCACCGCCACCTACCAGATCGCCCTGCGCCAGGGCCACGCCGACAAGGACAAGGGCGCGATGGTGCTGCCGTTTGAGGACTTGCTCAAGGTGCGGGTGCGGGCAGGCGAATAGGTGCTTCGTCGACGCGCCGGCTCAGCCACCCGGTTGCAACCTTGTCGTCATATGACTCCAAAATGGCGTGCCGCTGCTCCGCCGGACGCCGACCTATCAGAGCTGGATCGACGGCCTGCGGGACCGCCGCGCGGCTACGCGCGTCCTGGCGCGCGTCGCTCGTCTGGGCCTGGGCAACCCCGGCGACGTGAGGCCGGTCGGCGAAGGCGTTCGCGAGCTGCGGATCGATTACGGCCCCGGATACCGCGTCTACGACGTGCAACACGGCGAGGAGATCGTGATCCTGCTATGCGGTGGCGATAAGGGGTCTCGGAACCGCGACATCCGCGAGGCGAAACGGCTGGCGAAGGATCTCTGACGATGCCCCTCGAAACCCGTCCGTACGACACCGCCGAACACCTGCGGACGCCTGAGGATATCGTCCTCCACATCGAGGCCGTGCTGGAGGATGGCGATCCGGCCCTCGTCGCCGATGCGATCGGCGTCGTCGCGAGGGCGCGCGGCATGGCTCAGATCGCGCAGGAGACCGGCCGATCCCGCGAGCAGCTCTACCGGACTCTCTCGGAGAAGGGGAACCCGCAGCTCGACACGCTGATGGGCGTGCTCAAGGCCATCGGGTTACGCCTCAGCGTGAAGCCGATCGAGACCGAGGTCTGAGCCGGCGCCTGCCGACACCTTATTCCGCGGCCTCCGTCTCCGGCACCGCCGCATGCCCGGGCCGCGCCGGCAGCACCGGGGCGTCGGCCCGCTGGAGCACCTCCAGCGCCGCGTCGGCCTCCCGCTGGCGGTCCCAGAGCGCCGCGTAGACGCCGCCGGCCTCCAGCAGCTCGGCATGGGTGCCGCGCTCGACGATCCGGCCGTGGTCGAGCACCAGGATCGCGTCGGCGTTCACCACCGTGGACAGCCGGTGGGCGATCACCAGGGTGGTGCGGCCGCGGCTGACCCGGTCGAGCGCCGCCTGGATCTCGGCCTCTGTGAAGGAATCGAGCGCCGAGGTCGCCTCGTCGAGGACGAGGATCGGCGGCGCCTTGAGGATCGTGCGGGCGATGGCGACCCGCTGCTTCTCGCCCCCCGAGAGCTTCAGGCCCCGCTCGCCCACCGGCGTGTCGTAGCCCTCCGGCAGGCTCGATACGAACCGGTCGATCTGCGCGAGGCGGGCCGCCTCGCGCAGTTCCGCGTCGGTGGCGTCGGCGCGGCCGTAGCGGATGTTGTAGCCGATCGTGTCGTTGAACAGCACCGTGTCCTGCGGGACCATGCCGATCGCCGCCCGCAAGGACGCCTGCGTCACCGCGGCGATGTCCTGCCCGTCGATGCTGATCCGGCCGCCTTGCGGTTCGTAGAACCGGAACAGCAGCCGCGAGAGCGTCGACTTGCCGGCACCCGAGGGGCCGACCACCGCCACCGTCTGGCCCGCCGGGATCTCGAAGGAGACGCCCCGCAGGATCGGCCGCTCGGGATTGTAGGCGAAGCGCACGTCGTCGAACCGCACCGTGCCGCCCGCCACCCGGAGGGGTTCCGCGCCCGGGCGGTCGGCGATCTCGGGGTTCTGCCCGAGGATTCGGAACATGTCGTCGATGTCGATCAGCGCCTGTTTGATCTCCCGGTAGATCATGCCCATGAAGTTCAAGGGCATCGAGAGCTGCACCAGCATGGTGTTGGCCAGCACGAAGCCGCCGATCGTGGTGCGTCCGGCCAGGATGTCGCGCGCCGCGAGCCACATCACCACGGTCATGCCCAGCGTGAAGATCACCGCCTGCCCGGCATTGAGCACCGCCAGCGACACGTAGGTCTGCGTCGAGGCTCTTTCGTATTTCGCCATCGACTCGTCGTAGCGGGACGCCTCCCGGCGCTCCGCGCCGAAATACTTGACGGTCTCGAAGTTCAGCAGCGAGTCGACCGCCTTGGTGTTGGCGTCCGTGTCCGAGGCATTCATCCGGCGGCGAATGGCGATCCGCCACTCGGTCGCCTTGTAGGTGAAGGCCAGATAGGCCGCGACCGTCAGGAAGGCGGTCAGCGCGTAGGTCCAGTTGAACTCGTAGGCGAGCACGCCCAGCACCAGCACGAACTCGACGATGGTCGGCACCAGGGTCAGCACCATCAGGCGCGAGAGCTCCTCGATGCCGGCGCGGCCGCGCTCCAGCACGCGGGTGAGGCCGCCGGTCTTGCGCTCCAGGTGGAAGCGCAGGGACAGGCGGTGCATGTGCTCGAAGGTCTGGAGCGCGAGACGGCGCACCGCGTGCATCGCCACCTTGGCGAACAGACCGTCGCGCACCTGGGTGAGCGCCGACATGGCGATCCGCGAGACGCCGTAGACGGCGATCAGCAGCATCGGCGCGGCGAGCAGACCCGTGGGCACGGCTTCGTCCTTGCCGCCCACCGCCGCCACCAGCGCGTCGGTGATCCACTTGAAGGTGAACGGCGTCACCATGGTCACGAGCTTGGCGGCGAGCAGGAGGCCGAAGGCCAGGAAGACCCGGCGCTGCAGGTCAGGCCGGCCGTGGGGCCAGAGATGCGGCCAGAGCCGCCGGTAGGTGGCGATCAGGCCGGGGCGCTCGGCCGGAGCGGTCGGCCCGGCCGGGGGCGCGGTGTCGTCGGTCATGGGGGTTCTGTGAGGAGGCGTATCGCGAGACCTGCATATAGGCGGGTGATCGCGCCGGATCACCCGCGCTGCGTGCAGGGCACCACCTCACGCCCGCCAGAACGGCTTCCGGATCTCTGCGCGCAGCTCCCAGGGCGCGAGCCCTGCGTCCTGGGCTTGGTCGGGATGGAGCGCCGCGAGGGCGCGGCGGGTGCGGATCCGGTGCAGCCAAGTCCGGAGCAGCGAAGTCCGGAACACCGACGTCCGGAGCGGCGACGCGCGGGTGGCGGGTTGGCGGGCGGGTGACGAAGAGAGCGTGAGGGCGGGCATGGCGGACGATCCAATGGCGGGCATGCAGTCCGGCCGGGATTGCGGGCGCAGCATTGATCCGATACATAAATCGGATCAATCGAAACATTGATCTCGGAGCAATAATGCGAGCCGCGGACTTCCGCTCCGTCGCCGACGCCATCGCGGCCGACATCGCGGCGGGCCGGCTGCGGCCCGGGGAACGGCTGCCGCCGCAGCGGGACTTCGCCTACGCGCGGGGCATCGCGGTCTCGACGGCCAGCCGGGTCTACGCGGAACTGGCGCGCCGGGGCCTGACGACCGGCGAGGTCGGGCGCGGCACCTATGTCCGGTCCGAGCCGGGCCGAGCGGGCCGGCTGCAGCCCGAGCCGCCCCCGGCGGCGGTCGACCTCCAGCGGACCCATTCGCGGCTCCCCGAGCAGGAGGCGGTCCTGGCCGAGACCCTGGCGGCGCTCGCGCGGGGCGGGGCCGAGATCGGTTTCAGCCAGTACGGGCCGGCGGGCACACCCCGGGCGCAGGCGGTCGCCGCCGGATTCCTCGCCCGCGCGGAGTACGCGCCCAGGCCGGGCGACATCCTCTTCACCGGCAACGGGCGGCAGGCGCTGGCCGCCGCCCTGGCGGCGCTGGCGGCGCCGGGCGAGCGGATCGGCTGCGAGCCGCTGACCTATCCGGCGGTGCGCGGCATCGCCGCCCGGCTCGGGATCACGCTGGTGCCGGTCGCCATGGACGCGGAGGGTATGTGCCCCGACGCCCTGCTCCAGGCGCACCGGACGGCGCCGCTGAGCGGCGTCTACATCCAGCCGACGCTGCAGAACCCGCTCGGCGTCACGATGGGTCCGGCGCGCCGCGCGGACCTCGCCGGCCTCCTCGATCGGACGGGGCTCACGGCGATCGAGGACGCCGTCTACGGCTTCCTGGCGGAGACGCGGCCCCTCGCCAGCCTCGCGCCGGACCGGACGATCCTGATCGACAGCCTGTCGAAGCGGGTGATGCCGGCGCTGACCGTCGGCCTGATCGCCGCGCCGCCGCACCTGATCGACCGGCTCGCCGCCTCCGTCCGGCAGGGGGCCTGGACCGCCCTCGGCCTGTCGCTGGCGGCCGGGATGCACTGGATGGCGGGGGGCTCGGCGGCCGCCCTCGTCGCGGCCAAGCGCCGGGACGCCACGGACAGGCAGGCCATCGCCCGGGCGGCCCTGGCCGACCTGCGGGTGGTCGGCGATCCCCACGCCTACCACCTGTGGCTCGAATTGCCCGAGACGTGGCGGGCGGAGGCCTACGCGGCCGCGGCCCTGCGGCAGGGCATCGCCCTGCTCCCGGCCTCGGCCTTCGCGGTCAATCCCGGCTACGCGCCGAACGCGGTCCGCCTCGCCCTGGCCGCGCCCGCCCGGGAGGATCTCGGCGACGCCCTGCGGCGGCTGCGCCGACTGGCCTCCGCGGGGGACGATCAGGTCGTGGAGTGAGGCGGTTCAGCCGCGCTTGCCCACCGGCAGCACGAAGATCTGCCCCGGGTAGATCAGGTCCGGATCGCGGATCTGGCTCTGGTTGGCGTCGTAGATCACCGTGTAGCGTTCGCCGCGGCCGTAGGTGCGCTGGCTGATCCGCCAGAGGTTGTCGCCCCGGCTGATCTTGGCCGTGCTGATCTCCGGCACGAACACCGCCCCGGCCCGGGCCGGCCCCGTCGTGTCCGCCGCGAGATGGCTCGTGTCGGGGGAGGCGGCCTCGCGGGTGGCCTCGCGGGTGGCCTCAGAGGCGGTCCCGCGGGCGGGTTCGGGCGGGGCGGCCGGTCCGGCCGCGGGCCTTCCGTCCCCGCGAGGAGGCGCCTTGGCGGCGTCGGGACTGGAGGATGGGGTGGGCTCGCGGGTCGCGACCTGCGCATCAGGCACCGACAGCGGAACCTCGGCGCGGGCCGCGACCTTGCCGGTGGCCGGGTCGACCTGGTCGATCCGCACCTGGTACTGGCCGGGCTTGATCCCGCGGCCGATCGTGAAGCTCGCGCGGCCGTCCGGGCCGATCGTCCCGGGGGCGATCAGCGTCTCGTTGAGGTAGAGCCGGAGCGGGGTCCCCGGCGCCCCGGACGCCGTCACGAACAGGCGGCCGTTCCCCTGCACGTCGACGCTGACGATCCGGGTCGGCTGCGCCGCCCCGGAGCCGGCCTCCGCGCCGGGCTGCCTTCCGCCGCCCGGGGCCGCGGTGGCGACCCGGGCGCCGGGCGCCGGCGCGTCGGGCTGCGACAGGACGACCGTCGGCGCGTCGGGGGCCGTCAGGGCCACCAGGGGCCGGCGGTCGTGGCCGGGAGCGACGGAGACCGCCACGCTCTGCTGCGACTGGGCGGTGTGGCCGCCCGGGACGGTCATCCGCAGGCCGATCACGCTGGACCCAGTCGGCAGGGCCGGGGGGACGATGGCGAACTGCCCGTTCGCGTCCGCCGTCGCCCGGGCCACGGGCTTTCCGTCGACCAGCATCTCGACGACGGCGTCCGGCGCCCCGCGCCCCGCGACGACGGCGTCGCCGTTCGGTTCGACCCGGACGATGTCGAAGCGCGGCGCCTCCGCGGCCGCGGGGGCCTTGCCCGCCGCGTCGGGTCCCGGCCGCCCTGTCCCGTGCGGCGGCGCAGGCTCGCTCCCGCCGGGGGACACCCCGGGCCGGGTGTCGAGCTTCGCTTCCGGCTTCGGTTCCGACGATGGCCCCGGCTTCGACTCCGACCTCGATTCCGATTTGGGCTCCGGCTTCGCCCCGGCCGGCTTGTCGTCGCGGAAATCGATGGTCGGGTCGGTGCGGTTGGCCATCGCGCCGGGATCGGCGAGGCTCCGCAGGCCGCTCTCCGGCGCAGACGCGGCGGGTGGCTCGGGCACGTCCCGGCCGGTCAGCCGCCGCAGCGACTCGCCGCCGAACAGGGCCAGCACGAGACCGAGGCCGCCGAGGAGACCGGCGAGTGCCAGGGCGAGACTGCGCCGCACCCGTCCCGACATCGCCACCCCAACCTCCCCAAATCCCGCCGCGGTCCTGCGGCTCGCCCATCCGCGCGAAAAGCGTCGACGGCACCGCCCATAATACCGTACATGGTCCCGACACCAAGCCGTCCCGCCGCCCAGGCGGGTGAATCCCGCGCGACTTCAGCAGTTTGGCGCGTGGAGCGCCGGGCGCGGGGCTCCTTCTGACGGCACGCAACGGAAGCGCGACGGAGGGCGCCGGATGGCTCCGGTGAGGACAGTCTGTGTCTATTGCGGCTCCGGCTTCGGCCGGGATCCCGCCTTCCGCGCGGCCGCCGAGACCCTCGGCACCGCGCTGGCCCAGGCCGGGATGCGCCTGGTCTACGGCGGCGGCGACGTCGGCCTGATGGGCACGGTCGCCCGGGCCGCGCTCGCCGCCGGCGGCCACGTCACCGGCATCATCCCGGACTTCCTCCAGGCGCGCGAGCACATGCTGGAGGACGTGCAGGAGACCGTGGTGGTGCCCGACATGCACACCCGCAAGCGGCTGATGTTCGAGCGCTCGGACGCCTTCGTGACCCTGCCCGGCGGCATCGGGACCCTGGAGGAGCTGGTCGAGCAGCTGACATGGGCGCAGCTCGGGCGGCACAGGAAGCCCGTGGTCCTGGTCTCGGTAGCCGATTTCTGGGCGCCGCTGCTCGCCCTGTTCGACCACATGCGCGATAACGGCTTCATCCGCGAGGGGCTCGATCTCAGCTACCTCGTCGCCCGCGAGGCGGGGGCCGTGGTGCCGATGCTCCGCGAGGCCGGCCACCAGCCCGATCCCGAGGCCGAGGATATCGTCCAGCAGCGGATGTAGCGGGCCCCGGGGGGCCTCACCCGTGGTCGTGCCCCGCATGATCCTCCGCCTCCGGCAGGGTCAGGCCGAAATGGGTCACCAGATCGGCCACCTGCCCGGGGCTGAGCTGCCGCGGGTTGAGGTTGCGCAGCAGCAGGTAGAGCTTGGCGGTCTCCTCCAGCTCCTCGGTGGCGAAGACCGCGCCCTCCAGGCTGTCGCCGGCCACCACCGGGCCGTGATTGGCGAGCAGCACCGAACTGTACTTGCCCGCCAGCCCCCGGATCGCGTCCGCCACGGCCGGGTCGCCCGGGCGGTAATAGGGCACCAGCGCCGTGCCGCCGGTGCGCATCAGGTAGTAGGGCGTCAGCGGCGGCAGGACCTGCCGCGGGTCGATCTCCGGCAGCATCGAGACCGCCACCGCGTGGGTCGAGTGCAGGTGGACGATGGCCTTGGCCTCGCTCCGGCTCTCGTAGAGCGCGCCGTGCAGCGGGATCTCCTTGGTGGGCTTGTCGCCCGAGACGAGGCGGCCCTGATCGTCCAGCCGGGAGATCCGCGCCGGGTCGAGGAAGCCGAGCGACGCGTTGGTCGGCGTCACCAGCCAGCCACCATCGGGCAGGCGCAGGGAGATGTTGCCGGACGAGCCCGGCGTCAGGCCCCGCTCAAACAGCGAGCGGCCGTAGCGGCAGATCTGCTCGCGCAACGCCGTCTCGCTCATGCGGTCGCTCCCTCGATCAGCTCGAAACCGAGATCAATCCGTTTGGGCCCTTGATCGTTCAGGCAGGCGGCGGCCTGCCGGCCGATCTCCAGGCGCGGCGTGCGCACCGTCGACAGGGGCTGGGGCATCGCGGCGGCGAAGTCGAGCCCGTTGAAGCCGAACAGCGCGAGCCGCCCCGGCACGGCAAGGCCCGCCGCCAGGCAGGCGAAGTAGCCGCCGAGCGCCATGTCGTCGTTGGAGAAGTAGACCGCGTCGAGGTCGGGTTGGCGCGCCAGCAGCGCCTCCAGACCCGCCCGCCCCGAGGCCGGCGAGGACGGCCCAGGCCGGATTTCTCTGGCCTGGAGCGCCAGCCCGGCCGCAGCCAGGGCGTCCTCGAACCCGGCGAGCCGCTTGCCCGCCCGCAGGTCGACCGCGAGGTCGTGCCCGAGATAGGCGATGCGCCGGTAGCCGCGCGCCACGAGGTGCCGGGCGCTCGCCGCCCCCACGGCCCGGTTGGAGAAGCCGACCACGGCGTCGATCCCCTCCCCGTCCGTGTCGATCATCTCGACGACGCGCACGCCCCCGGCCCTCGCGAGGGCGACCGTGCCGGGATTGTGCTCCAGCCCCGTGAGCAGCAGCGCCGCGGGCCGCCAGGACAGGAGGGCGGCGGCGAGCGCCTCCTCCCGGTCCGGATCGTAATCGCTCACTCCGATCACGCAGGGGATGCCCTCGGCATCGAGGGCCGCGGTCAGGCCGCGCAGCAGGTCGGGGAAGACCACGTTGGCGAGCGATGGGATCACGACCCCGACGAGCCGTGCGCTCGCCCCCTGGCCGGCGAGGCTGCCGGCGAGCCGGTTCGGCACGTAGCCGAGGCGGGCCACCGCCTCCGCCACCCGCTCGCCGGCGCGCTTGGAATAGGAGCCGTGGTTGCGCAGCACCCGCGAGACCGTGCTCTCGCCGACACCGGCCGCCCGGGCGACGTCAGCGAGCGTCACGAGCCGCCCCGGCGGCGGGATGTCGTCCATGGCCCCGCTCTCCCGGCGCGGTTTCTTGTTTCGATGACATCGCCGATGAGCCGGATGGATCCGGACAGGCGCGGGTCCCCTCTCCCGTGCGGGCTACACTGTTCACACAACTGCGTGGCGCTCTCTCCTCCCCCTTGCGGGGAGGAGTTGGAGGTGGGGGTGGTGCAGAAGGCACTGCTGCGCCTCATCCTGAACCACCCCACCCCTGGCCCCTCCCCGCAAGGGGGAGGGAAAAGCGCTTTCTTCTGAAGGCCTTCAGCCTCTGAGAAAAGTGTGAATCCACAAGACCGCACGGGCCAGGGCACGCGTGGCGGCACCTGACATAGCCGCCTGCATTATCGCGCACAACCGGATTGGCAGCGCTGCCAAAAGGCAATATGGCACCGCCCCAGCGCCGCCCGACGAGCGGCGAAGACCACGATCCGTCCGTACTGAACAGGTGCGGGCACGGGAGAACGCCCATGCCGGTCCAAGCCGCCCCGCTCGGGGGCGCCACCGCGCCCGCGGACGAGAAATCTTTCGCCGACCGCACCTACGCGAAGGTGTTCTGGCGCCTCGTGCCGTTCCTGATGCTCTGCTACGTGGTGGCGTATCTCGACCGGGTGAATGTCGGCTTCGCCAAGCTCCAGATGTCCCAGGAGCTGAAGTTCTCCGAGACGGTCTACGGCCTGGGCGCCGGCATCTTCTTCCTCGGCTACTTCCTGTTCGAGGTGCCCTCGAACGTGATCCTGCACCGGGTCGGCGCCCGGGTCTGGATCGCCCGGATCATGATCACCTGGGGGGTGATCTCCGGCGCGTTCCTGTTCGTGAACTCCGAGTGGAGCTTCTACGGGATGCGCTTCCTCCTCGGGCTCGCCGAGGCCGGGTTCTACCCGGGGGTGATCCTCTACACGACCTCGTGGTTCCCGGCCCACCGCCGCGCCCGGGTGATCTCGGTGTTCATGGCGGCGATCCCGATCTCCGGCATCTTCGGCAACCCGCTCTCCGGCTGGATCATGGACGCGTTCAACGGCGCCCACGGCCTGTCCGGCTGGCAGTGGATGTTCCTGATCGAGGCGGTGCCGGCGGTGCTGATCGGCATCGCGGTGTTCCTCTACCTCGACAACCGGCCCGCCGAGGCCAAGTGGCTGACCGACGCCGAGAAGCAGCTCCTCGAGCGCGACATCGCGGCCGACAACCAGGGCAAGGAATCGAGCCCGCACTCGATCGCCACCGTGTTCCGCAACGGCCGCGTGTGGTTCATGAGCCTGATCTACTTCGCCTTCGTCACCGGCCAGTACGGCCTGACCTTCTGGATGCCGACGATCGTCAAGGCGTCGGGCGTGCAGGGCAACTTCAACATCGGCCTGATCAGCGCGATCCCGTTCGTGTGCGCGGCGATCGTGATGGTTCTGCTCGGCCGCTCCGCCGACCGGATGCGCGAGCGCCGCTGGCACCTGATCCTCCCGGCGCTGATCGGCGCGGCGGCCTTCGTGGTCTCGGCCAATGCCGGCTCGACCACGCTCGCCATCGCGGCGCTCTCGGTGGCGGCGGCCGGCGTGCTGACCTGCTCGCCGCTGTTCTGGTCGCTGCCCACGGCGTTCCTGAGCGGCGCCGGCGCGGCGGCCGGCATCGCGCTGATCAACTCGGTGGGGAACCTCGCGGGCTTCGTCAGCCCCTACGTGATCGGGGCCCTGCGCGACGCCACCGGCAGCACCGCCACCGGTCTCTACGCGCTCGCCGCCATGCTGGTGGTCGGCGCGGTCTGCGTGTTCGTGACGCCGGCGCGGATGGTCAACCGCTGACCGTCGATCCAGGCGTGGATATGCAGAGAACCCCCTCCCCTTCATCCAGGAGCCGCCCCCGATGACTAACCCAACACACCGCGCCGCGGTGATCGGCCTGGGCTCCATGGGCTCCGGCATGGCCGGCTCGCTCCTGCGGGCGGGCTTCTCCGTGGCCGCCTGCGACGTGAACCCGGACGCCGTGGCGCGCTTCGCCACCGCCGGCGGCCGGGGCGCCGCGAACCCCGCGGAGGCGGCGCGGGACGCCGACGTGGTGGTGAGCGTCGTCGTCAACGCCGCCCAGACCGAGGCGGTGCTGTTCGGCGAGAACGGCGCCGCCGCGGCGATGCCGGAGGGCGCGGTGTTCGTCTCCTCCGCCACCATGGACCCCGCCGTCGCGCGGGCGCTGGCGGCCCGGCTGGAAGCCACCGGCCGCCACTACCTCGACGCCCCGATGAGCGGCGGCGCCGCCCGGGCGGCCGATGGCGGCCTGACCTTCCTGGCCTCGGGCTCGGCGGCGGCCTTCGCCAAGGCACGGCCCGCCCTCGATGCCATGGCGGGCACGCTCTACGAGCTCGGCGACGCGGCCGGCCAGGGCGCGGCCTTCAAGATGATCAACCAGCTGCTCGCGGGCGTGCACATCGCCGCCGCCTGCGAGGCGATGGCCTTCGCGGCCAAGCAGGGTCTCGATCTCCGGCGCGTCTACGAGGTGATCACCAAGTCGGCGGGCAATTCCTGGATGTTCGAGAACCGGGTGCCCCACATCCTCGACGCCGATTACGATCCGAAGAGCGCGGTCGACATCTTCGTCAAGGATCTCGGCATCGTGCAGGACATGGCCCGCGCGGAAAAATACCCGGTGCCGGTGGCGGCGGCGGCCCTGCAGATGTTCCTGATGGCGTCCGGTGCCGGCATGGGCCGGGACGACGACGCCTCCGTGGCGCGGCTCTACGCGCAGGTTTCGGGCGCGAAGCTGCCGGGGAAAGCTTGAGGTAGCCCGATCTCACCCTGGACCTCATCCTGAGGCCTGCGCTGCGCTCCGGCACCTCAGGATGAGGGCACGGGTTGGATGATATGGTCCGCTGAGCGGATCGTCGCGTTTCAAGGATCGGGCAGGGAGTCCCAAGAGAATGCCGCGCTTCGCCGCAAACCTGAGCCTGATGTTCAACGAGGTGCCGTTCCTCGACCGGTTCGAGGCCGCGGCCCGCGCCGGGTTCGACGCCGTCGAGTTCCTGTTCCCCTACGAGCATCCGCCCGAGGCCATCGGCGAGCGACTCCGGGCCAACGGCCTGACCCAGGCGCTGTTCAACCTGCCGCCGGGCGATTTCGCGAAGGGCGAGCGCGGCTTGGCAGCGTTTCCTGAGCGGTTCGATGAACTCAAGGCCGGCGTCGACACGGCCTTGCGCTACGCCGACGCGACCGGCGTCGCCCGGCTCCACCTGATGGCGGGCCTCGCCCCGCACGACGACCCGAAGGCCGTCGAGGCCTACCGCCGGGCCGTCACCTGGACCGCGGAGCGGCTGGCGCAGGCCGGCCTCGACCTCGTCCTGGAGCCGATCAACGGCCGCAACATGCCGGGCTACTTCCTCAACGATTTCGGCCGCGCCGCCGACCTGATCCGCGACCTCGCCCTGCCGAACCTGAAGCTGCAGTTCGACCTCTACCACTGCCAGATCCTGCACGGCGACGTGACCATGCGGCTGCGCGCCCTGATGCCGATCATCGGCCACGTCCAGACCGCGAGCGTGCCCGAGCGCCACGAGCCCGGCACCGGCGAAGTGGCGGATTTCTTCCTGTTCGACGAGCTGGACCGGCTCGGCTACGCCGGCTTCGTCGGCTGCGAGTACATCCCGGCCGCCGACACCGTCGCGGGCCTCGGCTGGCTCGCCGCCTACAAGGAGAGCGCCCGATGAGCCTCGCGCTGGGATGCGTCGCCGACGACTACACGGGGGCCTCGGACCTCGCCAACACCCTGACCAAGGCGGGCCTGCGCACGATCCAGACCATCGGCGTGCCTGAGGCGGGCCGGACCCTGCCGGAGGCCGACGCCGTCGTGGTGGCGCTGAAGAGCCGCTCGATCCCGGCCGACGAGGCCGTGGCGCGCTCCCGCGAGGCGGAGGCCTGGCTGCGCGCCCGGGGCGCCGCCCACGTGATGTTCAAGGTCTGCTCGACCTTCGACTCCACCGATGCAGGCAATATCGGCCCGGTGATGGACGCCCTGCGGGCGGAGGCCGGCGAGGCCATCGCCCTCGTCACCCCGGCGTTCCCGGAGACCGGGCGGAGCGTCTACCAGGGCAACCTGTTCGTCGGCGCGGTGCCGCTGAACGAGAGCCCGCTCAAGGACCATCCGCTCAACCCGATGCGCGACGCCAACCTCGTGCGCGTGCTCGGGCGCCAGAGCCGGAGCCCGGTCGGGCTGGTCGACACCGCCACCGTCGCGAGGGGCGCGGAGGCCGTCGCCGCCCGCCTCGACACCCTCGCGGCCGAGGGCAAGGGCGCGGCCATCGCGGACGCGATCTTCGACAGCGACCTCGAAGTGCTCGGGCGGGCGATCATCGACCGCACGTTCTCGGTGGGGGCCTCCGGGCTCGGGCTCGGCCTCGCGCGGGCGCTCGCGGCCGACGGGCGGGGAACCCAAGACGCCGCCGGCGCGGCCGTGGGCGAGCCGGTGGGCGGGGCCTCGGCCTGCCTCGCCGGCAGCTGCTCGCAGGCGACGCTCCAGCAGGTCGCCGCCGCTGAGGCGATCATGCCGGTGCTGCGCCTCGACCCGGCGCGGCTGCTGGCCGGCGACGACGTGGTGGCCGAGGCCCTGGCCTTCGCGGAGACGCACCTGGCCTCGGGCCCGGTGCTGATCGCCACGTCGGCCCCGCCCGAGGCGGTGCGCGCCCTCCAGGCCGCCCACGGGGTCGACGCGGCCGGCCACGCCATCGAGGCGGCGCTGGCGGCGATCGCCGAGGGGCTCGTCGCCCGCGGGGTGCGCCGGCTCGTGGTGGCCGGTGGCGAGACCTCCGGCGCGGTGGTCGACCGGCTGGGCCTTACCGCCTTCCTGCTCGGGCCGGAGATCGCCGCGGGCGTGCCGGTCCTGCGCACCGCCGGACGGCCGGAGCCGATGCTGCTCGCCCTCAAATCCGGCAATTTCGGCGGCGCCGACTTCTTCGGCCGCGCCCTCGACATGATGGCCTGACGCCACAACCCGACGGGAGGTACTCCATGCACGCCCTGATTCTCGGCGCCGCCGGCATGATCGGCCGCCGCCTCGTGGACGCCCTGGTGAAGGACGGCCGGGTCGGCGGGCAGCCGCTCACCGCCCTCACTCTCCTCGACGTGGTCCCGCCATCGGCGCCCGAGGGCTTCTCCGGCCCGGTGCGGGCCGAGGCCGCCGACCTCACGGCGCCCGGCGCCGCCGAGGCCGCCATCGCCGAGCGGCCGGAGGTGATCTTCCACCTCGCCGCGGTGGTCTCGGGCGAGGCCGAGGCGAATCTGGAACTCGGCTACCGGGTCAACCTCGACGGCACCCGCCTGCTCCTCGACGCGATCCGCAGGGCCAACGCGGCTGACGGCTACCGGCCGAAGCTCGTCTTCACCTCCTCGCTCGCGGTGTTCGGGCCGCCCTTCCCCAAGGTCATCCCGGACGACCACATCCTGCGCCCCGCCTCCTCGTACGGGGTCCAGAAGGCCATGGGCGAGCTGATGCTCGCCGACTACGCGCGCCGCGGCTTCCTCGACGGGATCGGCCTGCGGCTGCCGACCATCTGCGTGCGGCCGGGCAAGCCCAACAAGGCGGCCTCGGGCTTCTTCTCGGGCATCATCCGCGAGCCGCTCGCCGGCCAGGAGGCGATCCTGCCGGTGCCCGACACCGTGCGGCACTGGTTCGCCAGCCCGGACGCGGCGGTGGGCTTCCTGGTCCACGCCGCCGGGCTCGACCTCGCGGCAATCGGGCCCCGGATCAGCCTGACCATGCCGGGCGTCTCGGCGACGGTGGCGGAGGAGATCGAGGCCTTGCGGCGCGCGGCGGGCGACAAGGCCGTCGCGCTTATCCGGCGCGAACCCGACGCCACCATCGCGCGGATCGTCGGATCCTGGCCGGAGGCGTTCGAGCCGGAGGCGGCGCTCGCCCTGGGCTTCCGGGCGGATGAATCCTTCGACGCGATCGTGGCCCAGCACGTGGCCGAGTTCCACGGGGGCTGAAGCCTCAGGCGAGGGCGGAGCGGATGTCGGTCTGCGGGAAATCGTCGCCGACATAGAGCAGCGGCACGCCGTGCACCTGCGCGCAGGCATAGGCGAAGCAGTCGCCGAGGTTCAGGCGCGCCGGGTGGCGGCCCTTGCCGTAGCGGGCATGGGCCGCAACGGCGATGCTGATTTCTGCAAGGCCGAGGGCGACCACCTTGATACCGACCGTCTCGCGGAAGCTGTTCACGAGTCTCTCGGCGGTCTCAGGCGGCAGCGACTGAATGCGAGCCACCGCCAAGACAGCCTCGAACTGGGCGAGGGCGCTGGTCAGACGATAAGGAGCTTGGCGGAGACAATCTGCCACCCGTTCATAGCCCTGCTCCCGGCACAGGATCGCCACCAGCGCCGACGCATCGATGAACATCAGTCCTCATAGAGGCTGTCGTAGAAGGTCTTGTCGGCCTTGAGGCCGGTCTTCGGGTAGGCGGCAAGGGCCTCCTGTATCGGGCGAATCTTCTCCAGAAATTCGGTCAGCGACTCGTCCCGCCGATCCAGCTCGTTCTGAAGCGCGATCCGCACCGCCTCGGTCTTGCTCACGCCGGCCCGCGATGCCAGCTTCTCGGCCAGCTGATTCACCACTTCGCTGCGGATGTTGAGCGGCACGATCGCCTCCGTGTAGACACGCGAGGCTAGTGTCTACACATCCGCGCCGCAAGCCCGGTGCAGACACCCGATCAAGGATCCCGATGACCCGCCTCGACGAGGCCCGCGCCGCGCTGAAGAAGACGTTCGGTTACGAGGATTTCCGGCCCGGACAGGACGAGGTCATCGGCGCGGTGCTCGACGGTGCCGACGTGTTCGCCGTAATGCCCACGGGCTCGGGCAAGTCGATGACCTACCAGCTCCCGGCGCTGGTCGATCCGGGGCTCACCGTGGTGGTCTCGCCGCTCATCGCGCTGATGCACGATCAGGTGCAGCAGATGCGCAGCGTCGGCATCCAGGCCGCGACCCTCAACTCGACGGTGGCCGAAACGGAATCCCGCGAGACGTGGCGCACCCTGCGCTCCGGCGACCTGCGACTGCTGTTCGTCTCGCCGGAGCGCCTGCTGATGGACGGCTGCATGGACGCCCTGCGCGGGGCCGGCGTCCGGCGGCTGGCCGTCGACGAGGCGCATTGCGTCTCGCAATGGGGCCATGATTTCCGGCCGGAGTACCGGGAGATCGCCCGCGCCCGGACCGCGCTGGGCAACGTCCAGACCGTGGCGCTCACCGCCACGGCCGACGCCGCCACCCGCGCCGAGATCGCCGAGCGGCTGTTCCCGCAGGACCGGCCCCCGAGGATCTTCGTCCACTCCTTCGACCGGCCGAACATCCGGCTGACGTTCCAGCCCAAGGACAACCCGGCCCGGCAGATCGAGCGCTTCCTGAAGCACCGGCGTTCGGAGAGCGGGATCATCTACTGCTCGTCCCGCAAGCGCACGGAACAGCTCGCCGAGACCCTGCGGAAGGACGGGTTCGACGCCCTGCCCTATCATGCCGGCCTCGACCAGGGCACGCGGATGCGCAACCAGGACCGGTTCCTGCAGGAGGACGGGGTGGTGATGACCGCCACCGTCGCGTTCGGCATGGGCATCAACAAGCCGGACGTGCGCTTCGTCTGCCATGCCGACATGCCCAACAACGTCGAGGGTTACTACCAGGAGATCGGCCGCGCCGGCCGCGACGGGCTGCCCGCCGACACGCTGACTCTCTACGGCCTCGACGACATGGCGCTCCGGCGCCGCCAGATCGACGAGAAGGAGATCTCCGACGACCGCCGCCGGGTCGAGCGGCGCAAGCTCGAGGCGATGATCACCCTGTGCGAGGGGGCCGCCTGCCGCCGCCAGTCGCTACTCGCCTATTTCGGCGAGGCGAGCGGCGCCTGCGGCCGCTGCGACCTGTGCCGCGGCGGCGTCACCCTGGTGGACGGCACGGTCTCGGCCCAGAAGATCCTCTCGGCGATCGTGCGCACCGGCCAGCGCTTCGGCGCGGCCTATATCTGCGACGTGGTGCACGGGAAGGAGAGCGACCAGATCCGCCGCAACGGGCACGCGAGCCTCAAGACCTTCGGGGTCGGCGCCGACAAGCCGGTGGCGGCGTGGCGGGCGATCCTGCGCCAGCTCTTCGCCGCCGGAGCGATCGCCGAGAACGCCGACGGCTACGGCGGCCTGTCGATGACCGAGAAGGGCGAGGCGATCCTCTACGGGCGGGAGCCGGTGCAGCTCCGCCCGGATCCGGAGCCGAAGGCCGAGACGCGCGAGCGCCGCCGCGCCGCGCCGCGGGAGGACGGCGAGATCGCCCTGTCCGAGACGGACGAGGCTCTGTTCCAGCACCTGCGCGGCCTGCGCGCCACCCTCGCCCGGGCGGAGGGGATCGCGGCCTTCATGGTCTTTCCCGATCGCACGCTGATCGAGATGGCCCGTCAGAAGCCCGTCGACCTCTGGGCGCTGCGCACCGTCCACGGCGTCGGCGAGCGCAAGCGCGAGGCCTACGGCGAGAAGTTCGTGGCGGCCATCGCCGAGTTCCTGGCACATCCCCCGGTGGCGTGAGCCGGGGGATGGCGGGGCCGGTCCTGGCGTGTCGCGCGGGATCGTGTAGGGAGGGCGCCCCTCCAGCGAATCGATCGGAACCGTCATTTCGATATCCGCGCCCGTCGCCGAAGCCCCGTCCCGGACGGCTCCGGACGAGACCGAAACCCGATCGGGCCGGCGCGATCCGCGGACGCTGACGTCCCGCATCGTATTCTACCTGCCGGGCTTCGACCCCCGCGAGCCCGAGACTTACTGGGGCCTGTTCCGCCGGGAGGCCCGCCTCACCGCGACGCGTCGCGGCGCGGCGATCACGGTGGGTGATCCGATCCGCTCGGCGGACGGGCTCGAACTGGCCTGGACGGTGCGCTCGCGCGGCGTCACCACCCGCTACGTCCTCCTGCGCTGGGAGGATCTCGTCCGCGCGCGGTTCCCGCAATCCGGCTGGGCGCGCCTGCGGGGCGTGCCGGCGCTGCTGTGGCGGCTGTGGCGCTCCGGCTACGCCGCCGACCTGCGCCGGGAGGGGTGGCGCTTCTCCACGGTGATCTTCGGCGTCCACGGGATCTACCTGGCGCTCGTCCTCCTCAGCCTCGGGCTGGCGGGGAGCCTCGCCGCCCTGGCCCCGTCCGTCCTGCAGCCCTGGCCTCTGCTGGCGGTGCCGCCGCTCGCCTACGCGATCCTCGCCGGGCTGATGCGGCTGACCCGCGGCAAGCCGCTCTACGTCTCCCATCTCGTGGACGACACGGCCTTCACGCACGCCTACGCGGCGGGCCACGCGCCCGAAATCGCCCCCCGCCTCGATGCCTTCGCGAACCGCATCCGGGCCGCCGAGGGGCAGGCCGACGAGGTGGTGGTGATCGGGCATTCCTCGTCGAGCTTCCTCGGGATCGAGGTTCTGGACCGGGTGCTCGCCCGGGATCCGGGCTTCGGCGGCCGCGGCACGCCGGTCTCGTTCATGAGCATCGGCAGCGTCATCCCGTGGCTCGGGCTGGATCCGGCTGCGTGCGGGTTCCGCGACGCGCTGCTGCGCTTCGGCCGGGCGCGGCAGATCCGCTGGATCGACGTGCGCGCCCCCTGGGACTGGCTGTCGATCCACGGGCAGAGCCCGCTGGCCGCCTGCGCCCTGGCGCTGCCCGATCCCGAACGTCCGGCCGTGCTCGGGGTGATGATCAACGACCTGATCACGGGAGCCGACGTCGGCCGGCGCCAGTGGAACCTGTTCCAGATGCATTTCCAGCTGCTCATGGCGAGTCAGAGCCGGACCGGATTCGACTATCTCGACCTGATGACGGGGCCCGAGCCGGTGTACGC
This sequence comes from Methylobacterium mesophilicum SR1.6/6, assembly GCF_000364445.2. Classification (NCBI taxonomy): domain Bacteria; kingdom Pseudomonadati; phylum Pseudomonadota; class Alphaproteobacteria; order Hyphomicrobiales; family Methylobacteriaceae; genus Methylobacterium; species Methylobacterium mesophilicum. The sequence goes on from NZ_CP043538.1 coordinate 5,266,091, forward strand.
CCTCGCCCCGGTGCCGGGTGGGTGACGTCTTCCGGCTCCTTGCCCCTCAGAGGGTATGATGCTCACATCTGCGCCGACGCGCTCTTCTCCCCAGGCGATCTCGGGCTTGCCCGGGATCGCTTGAGCTTGTGGGGAGGAGTTGGGGGGCGGGATAGGGCGATGCGGTGCCGTCTGCACCACCCTCACCCATGACCCTTCTCCCGTGCGGGCTACGCTCTTCACACATCTCTATCGGAGAGGGGCTGAACGGTGCCGCGCGTCTCCCTCCCCCGCAGAGGGGGGAGGGAGAGCACGTGGGAGACACGGACCGTCAAACTTACCAACGAGGCGATGGTCCCAAACCCGATGTGTGAATCCGCGAGCCCGCAAGGGTTCCGCCTCCGTCGGAATACCCGCGGATGTTGCCAGGGCAGGCGCTTCCGCTCTAGAGCCGGGGCAGCCAGGATCCCCGCCCGGTCCGGGCTCGCCGCGGCGCCGGCCTCCGGCACGGACCGCTCTCTGCCGAGACCCTTCGCATGTTCCGCAACGACGTTCCGATCACCCCCGAACTCGTGGCCCAGCACGGCCTGACGCCGGACGAGTACGCGCGCTTCCGCGGCCTGATCGGGCGCGACCCGACGCTGACCGAACTCGGCATCGTCTCGGCCATGTGGAACGAGCATTGTTCCTACAAGTCCTCCCGCAAGCACCTGCGCGGCCTGCCGACCTCGGCGCCGTGGGTGATCCAGGGACCGGGCGAGAACGCGGGCGTCATCGACATCGGCGACGGCCACGCCTGCGTCTTCAAGATGGAGAGCCACAACCACCCGAGCTACATCGAGCCCTACCAGGGCGCGGCGACCGGCGTCGGCGGCATCCTGCGCGACGTCTTCACCATGGGCGCGCGGCCGATCGCGGCGCTCAACGCCCTGCGCTTCGGCTCCCCCGACCATCCGCGCACGCGCAGCCTCGTTTCCGGCGTGGTCGCGGGAATCGGCGGCTACGGCAATTCCTTCGGCGTGCCGACCGTCGGCGGCCTGACCGGCTTCCACAAGCGCTACGACGGCAACATCCTGGTCAACGCCATGGCGGTGGGCCTCGCCCGCACCGACGGCATCTTCTACGCGGCCGCCGCGGGCGTCGGGAACCCGATCGTCTACCTCGGCTCCAAGACCGGCCGCGACGGTATCCACGGCGCCACCATGGCGTCGGCGGAGTTCGACGAGGAATCCGAGTCGAAGCGCCCGACCGTGCAGGTCGGCGACCCCTTCGCCGAGAAGCTGCTGCTGGAGGCCTGCCTCGAGCTGATGGCCTCCGGCGCGGTGATCGCCATCCAGGACATGGGCGCGGCCGGCCTGACCTGCTCGGCCGTCGAGATGGGCGCCAAGGGCGACCTCGGCGTCGAGCTCGACATCGACAAGGTGCCGGCCCGCGAGGCGGGCATGACCCCCTACGAGATGATGCTCTCGGAGAGCCAGGAGCGCATGCTCATGGTGCTCAAGCCCGGCATGGAGGCCGAGGCCGAGGCGATCTTCGTGAAGTGGGGCCTAGACTTCGCGGTCATCGGCCGGACCACCGACACCCTGCGCTTCGTGATCAAGTGGCACGGGGAAACGGTGGCCGACCTGCCGATCAAGGAGCTGGGCGACGAGGCCCCGCTCTACGACCGGCCGCACTTGGCCAACACGCACCTGCCGGTGCTCTCGGCCTCTGAGGTCCCGGCGCCGGCCTCGCTCACCGACGCCCTGAAGCGCCTCGTCGGCTCGCCCGACCTGTCGTCCAAGCGCTGGGTCTTCGAGCAGTACGACCACTTCATCTTAGGGAACACCGTCCAGAAGCCCGGGGGCGACGCCGCCATCGTGCGGGTCGAGGACGGCCCGAAGGGGCTGGCGATCACCTGCGACGTCACCCCGCGCTACTGCGAGGCCGACCCGGTCGAAGGCGGCCGGCAGGCGGTGGCCGAGGCGTGGCGCAACATCACGGCGGTCGGCGCCAAGCCGCTCGCCATCACCGACAACCTGAACTTCGGCAATCCCGAGAAGCCCGAGGTGATGGGCCAGCTCGTCGGCTGCCTCCAGGGCATCGGCGAGGCCTGCCGGGCGCTGGACTTCCCGGTCGTGTCCGGCAACGTCTCGCTCTACAACGAGACCAACGGCGTCGGCATCCTGCCGACCCCGACCATCGGCGGCGTCGGCGTGCTCGACGACGTGGAGCGCCACGCCACCATCGCCCTCAAGCGCGAGGGCGACGTGCTGGTGCTGATCGGGGCGGGCGAGGGCTGGCTCGGTCAGTCGGCCTACCTGTCGGTGATCGCGGGCCGCGAGGAGGGCGCGCCGCCGCCCGTCGACCTCGCCCTGGAGCGCCGCAACGGCGACTTCGTCCGCGGCCTGATCCAGGCGGGCACCGTCGACACGGTCCACGACCTGTCGGATGGCGGCCTCGCGGTGGCGCTCGCCGAGATGGCGATGGCCGGCGGAATCGGCGCGGCCCTGCCGGAGGTGCCGGTGGATCTGGCGCCCCACGCCTACCTGTTCGGCGAGGACCAGGGCCGCTACCTGCTGGCGGTCGATCCGGAGGCGGCGAGCGACCTCCTCTACAGCGCCTCGGCGCAGGGGATCGACGCGGCGGTGGTCGGCGTCACCGGCTCCGACCGTTTGACCCTGCCGGGCGGCGAGACCATACCGCTCGCCGAACTCTCCGCGGCGCACGAGGGCTGGCTGCCCGCCTACATGGCGAGCCAGCCGGCGGCTCCGGCGTCCTGAACCCCTGACCCGAGGAATTTGCCGATGCCGATGGATGCGGGCGAGATCGAGCGCATGATCCGCGAGGCCCTGCCGGACGCGCAGGTGGAGATCCGCGACCTCGCGGGCGACGGCGACCATTACGCCGCCACCGTCCTGTCGGCGGCCTTCAAGGGCAAGACCCGGGTGGCGCAGCACCAGATGGTCTACGGCGCCCTGCAGGGCCGGATGGGCGGTGTGCTCCACGCCCTTGCGCTGACCACGGGCGTCCCGCAGGATTGAGGTGAAGACCCTCAGGCTTCGCGATGAGTCTCAAACCGTCCGTCTTCATCGAACGCGTACGGCCGCCGACCTGGGGGGAAACCTTCGCCCGGGAACGCGAACTGCTCGGCGCCCTGCTGGACGACCCATCCCTCTTCGCGGGCGTTCGTCTTCTGGTCGCGCCTGAAGATTTCTCGATCGGCCTCCATGAACGCCTGTTCGAGGCCATGCCGAGGGTAACCGGTTCGGACGGTGCGATTGATCGCAGCGCGATCCCGGCCGCACTCGGACATTACGCTTGGGATGCGGAAGGCAGTGTCGATGCCTGGCTGGATCGGTTGCTCGCCGAGCGCGCCGATGCGCCCGACACGTTGCAGCATGCACGCGATATCCACGAGAATTCCGAACTGCGACGCGAGCAGCCCGAACTGATCGACACCGACACTGTCGCGTGGTGCCATGAACAGGTCGCCCTGCTCACGCGACTCGCCGAGCGAAGTGATCCCCTCTCGCGCCAGATCGACTGGCAGAACATCATCGAGGAGCTCCTCTACGTTGGCCGCTCGCAGGTCAGCGGCGTGGTCCGCAAGATGGAGCTGGTTTTCGAGCATCTCGTGAAACTTCTGTCCGACCCGAACGCGCCCAGTCGCAATCGCTGGCGGATCGAGATCGACGCGTTTCCGCTCCGGATTTCCCACGAGGCGAAGCCGTCGATGCGTCGGTTGATCGACCTGAACGCGGCTTGGCGGCGCGGCGTGTCCGATGCCGCTGCCAGCCTATCGGAGTATGCGATCCGCGTGCCGCGGGACCTGCCGCAGGAGTGCCCGTTCAGCTACGAGGATCTGACCACAGGCACGCTGCCCGTCGCCGGCCTCCTTGAGAAGCTGGCCGGGACCGGCGATATGAAGCCAACCGAATAGACCCGAGGTACCCGATGACCGACGCCAACACGACCATCCAGAACGAGATCGCCTCCCAGGACGTGGTGGTGTTCATGAAGGGCACGCCGCAGATGCCGCAATGCGGTTTCTCGGGGCAGGTGGTGCAGATCCTCAACTACCTCGGCGTGCCGTTCAAGGGCGTGAACGTCCTGGCCGACCAGGAGATCCGCGAGGGCATCAAGGCCTTCTCGAACTGGCCGACCATCCCGCAGATCTACGTGAAGGGCGAGTTCGTCGGCGGCTGCGACATCACCCGGGAGATGTTCCAGTCGGGCGAGCTGCAGACCTTCCTGTCCGAGAAGGGCGTGCCGGTGAAGACCGCCGCCGCCTGATTTTTTCTGAGATCTGGCACGATGGATGAGGGCGCCCGCGGGCGCCCTTTTTCGTGCCCGTCTTTGCGCGCGGAGCGAAGCAACCCAGGGCAGCGCGAGGTCGGCCAGCGTGGCGCCGCTGGATTGCTTCGCTGCGCTCGCAAGGACGGTGGCCGGCTCAGCGCGGGTCCCGCGCGACGAACAGCGCCACGCAGCCGACGACCGTGATCTCCACCGACCGGAACCGCTGCTCCAGCGCCGTGCGCAGGTCCGGCAGGGTGTCGGCGGCGTTCGAGAACACTCCCTTGCGGTTGTAGACCCGCATCAGCGCCCGCGCCGCACCCGTGACCGGGACGCCCCCCGACAGGATCGTGGCGCCGAACACCACGCCGCCGTCGGCCAGGCACGGTCGCACCGTGTCGAAGGCCTTGGCCTTCTCGGCGATGGCGCCCGGCAGGCAGTGCAGCAGGTAGGTCATCCCGATCGAGTCGAACGGCGCGATGCCGGAGGCCGGCGCGCCGAGCACGTCGACCCGGTAGGTCTCCGGCCGGTAGCGTGCGATCCGCTGGGCCGCGAAGGCGAGGCTGTCGGCGTTGAGGTCCATCAGGCCGATGCGCGGCGCGGAGGACGGGAAGCGGCACCGGTCGAGGTACCAGCCGGTCCCGACCCCGACATCGAGATGCGCGAGGCCCGCATGTCGGTCGTAGAGATCGAGGATCCGCGCCGTGGGGCAGCGCCAGATCAGCGGGTTCGACAGGCGCAGCACGACGAGGTCGTAGATCTGCAGCGTCCGCGGATTGTAGATCGCCTGCCCGGCCTGCGTGTCGGTCGCCATCGCTCTCCGTGGGGTCAGCTGTCGCCGACGCGCATTCGCATTCGCCGGCGCGATCGCCTATATCAGACCCTTTCCAACGTATGGATCGTTTGAACGCCATGGCGACGCCGTCGCTCGACAGCGCCCGCGCGGCCGATGCCGCGATCGAGAAGGCGCCGGATCTCCTCCCCGAGGCGCTGCCAGGCCGCCGGCCGTCGCTGGTCGGCCTGACCCGCGACGCCCTTAAGGCGCAGCTCGTCGGCATGGGCGTGCCCGAGCGCGAGAGCCGGATGCGCGCCGGCCAGGTCTGGCACTGGGTCAATTTCCGCGGGGCGTCCGACTTCGCCGAGATGACCAATGTCGGCAAGGCGCTGAAGGCGCAGCTCGCCGAGCACTTCACCCTGGAGCGGCCGGAAGTCGCGAGCCGGCAGGTCTCCCGCGACGGCACCCGCAAGTGGCTCCTGCGCATGGCGCCGACCAACCGGCAGGAGCACAACCGCGGCGCCGAGATCGAGTGCGTCTACATCCCCGGCCCGGATCGCGGCACGCTCTGCGTGTCCTCCCAGGTCGGCTGCACCCTGACCTGCTCGTTCTGCCACACCGGCACGCAGCGCCTCGTGCGCAACCTCTCGGCCGCCGAGATCGTCCAGCAACTCGTCACCGCCCGGGACGAGCTCGGCGACTGGCCCGGCCAGATGCCGAGCCGCGACGCCGGCGGCTCCGGCGAGGTCGGCCGGCTCGTGACCAACATCGTGTTCATGGGCATGGGCGAGCCCCTCTACAATCTCGACGCCGTGGTCGACGCGGTCGGGGTGATGTCCGACCAGGAGGGTCTCGGCCTGTCCCGCCGCCGGATCACGGTCTCGACCTCGGGGGTCGTGCCGCAGATCCCCCGGCTCGGCGAGCAGGCCAACGCCATGCTGGCGATCTCGCTCCACGCCGTGCGCGACGACCTGCGCAACGAGCTGGTGCCGCTCAACCGGAAATATCCGATCGCCGAGCTGCTCGCGGCCTGCCGCGCCTATCCGGGCCTGAGCAACGCCCGCCGGATCACCTTCGAGTACGTGATGCTGAAGGGCGTCAACGATTCGGACGCGGACGCGCGGGAGCTGGTCCGCCTGCTCAAGGGCATCCCGGCCAAGATCAACCTGATCCCGTTCAACCCCTGGCCGGGCAGCCGCTACGAATGCTCCGACTGGGACCGGATCGAGCGCTTCTCCGAGATCGTGTTCAACGCCGGCTACGCCTCTCCGGTGCGCACGCCCCGGGGCCGGGACATCCTGGCGGCCTGCGGCCAGCTCAAGAGCGAGACCGAGAAGCTGCGCGCCCGCGCCCGGCTGATGCAGGAAGAGGGCATCGGCGTGGAGAGTTTTTACGCGGGCGCCGACGACTGAGCGGCAGCCGAACAAGGCGTCCAACCCGCGCCCTCATCCTGAGGTGCGGCGAATCCGCCTCGAAGGATCCCTCCAGAAGGCACTGCGATCCCTGGAGCCCGCCTTCGAGGCCTGCGATGCGTTCCGGCACCTCAGGATGAGGACCAAGTCGGGAGTCCCGGCACACGGGATGGTGCCGCTCACGCCGCGAACCGCCGCTCCTCCCCCCGACGCAGGGCCGGCTCCTCGGCGCCGACCCATTCCGTGCGGTGCCGCGGCAGGGCCTCCGGGTGCGCGGCCTGGAGCCACGTGATCATCGCCTCGCGGACCACGCAGCGCAGGTCCCAGGCCTGGGGCGCGTTGCGGGCGCTCACCAGCATCCGGATCTCGATCGTCGCTTCCTTCGCGTCCGAGACCTGGAGGTTGACCACCTTGCCGTCCCAGAGCGGTGTGCCCCTGGCGATCTCGGCGAGCTTCTCGCGCATCGCCGCGACCGGCGCGCGGTGGTCGACGTAGACGAACACGCTGCCGATCAGCGAGGCGCCGTCGCGGGTCCAGTTCTGGAACGGCTTCTGGATGAAGTAGGTCAGCGGCAGGACCAGCCGGCGCCAGTCCCAGAGGCGGACCACCACGTAGGTCGCGGTGATCTCCTCGACCCAGCCCCATTCGTTCTCGACGATGATCGCATCCTCGATCCGGATCGGCTGAGTGATGGCGATCTGGATGCCGGCCACGAGGTTCGACAGGACCGGCTGCATGGCGAGCCCGAGCACGAGGCCCGCCGCGCCCGCCGAGGCGAGCAGGCTGACGCCGTACTGGCGCACCGGCTCGAAGGTCATCAGCGCCACCGACAGGGTGACGAGGGCCACCAGCGTCACGCCCGCCCGCTCCAGGATGCGCATCTGGGTGAAGTGCTTGCGCGCCAGGAGGTTGTCCTCGGCGTCGAGCTTGAACCGGCGCAGGTAGATCACCGTGGCGATGTGGAGCGCGGTGGCGCAGCACCAGCCGGTCAGCGTCACGAAGGCCACCAGCAGGATCTGGTTGAGGGCGATCCGCACCTCCCAGGACAGGTGCACGGTGGTCGAGGCGAGGCTGATCGCCACCACGATCAGGCCGAGGCGGCTCGGCCCGCGGGTGCGCGACACCAGCGAGCGCCAGAACAGGCTCCTGGTCGCGACCGCCCGCTTCATCGCCCGGTAGACGACCCCGTGCAGGGGCATCACCACGGCGCAGCAGGCGACGATGAGGATCAGGCTCTCGGCCCACCACGGCAGGTAGGCCAGCGCGCGGGCTGCGGAGCCGGCGAGCGCGTCGAGGTCCGGCATCGGGCATCGCTCCACGGGTTCCGAACGGGACCTGGAGGAATGGGTGGGCGCTCGCCGCGGTTCCGCAGCGCACCATGTGCCCGCCGCAACGCAGCAGCCCGGCCCGGCGGGTTGCGCCGTGACGTCCTAGTCGGATCCGGACGACGGCCTCCGCACCACCGTCCTTGCGAGCGCAGCGAAGCAATCCAGGGTAGCGCCACGCTCACCGATGGCGCGCTGCCCTGGGTCGCTTCGCTGCGCTCGCGATGACGGGCGGACCCCGACGAGCGGAGCGCGCGAACGCCGCCCGCCCTACTTCGCCGCCCCGACCGTCACGCTGCCCGAGGCGGTCCGGCCGAACCGCGCCGGCCGGTACATGTCCTCCACGGTGGCGCCCGGATGGACGTAGGTCCCGGGCGAGACCGCCCGCACCGTGTAGGCCACGGTGAAGAAGGCCGACTGGCTCGGGTCGCGGTCGTAGGCCGCCACGAACCGGTCGTCCCGGAACTCGGTGTGGACCGGCTGCACGTCGGACTTGGCGAAGGCGAGCCCCTGGAGCGCGTCGGCGTCGAGGAGCTTCGGGTTGTCGATCTCCAGCCCCGCCGGCAGCGGATCGACCAGCAGGAGCCGCGCCGCTTCCGCCTTGGCCTCCGTGACCTTGAGCACCACCACGAGCCGGTCGTTCTGGCGCAGGCCGCTCGCCGGGTCGACGGTGCTGCCGTCGAGGCGGCGGAAGCTGCGCTCGATCGTGTAGCCCTGCTGCGCCGCCGGCTCCGGCGCCAGGGGGCTGCCGTTGACGGTCACGGCCACCTGCACAGGCGCGCGGCCGGTATTGGTCAGCTGAACGCCCCTTTCGGCCAGGGCCGCCTCCCGGTAGACCCGCGCCAGCATCCCGGTCTGCGGCGCGCCGTCCAGGCTGAACGACAGCGTGCCCGCCTCGTTCGACAGGCTCTCGGCGGCGAGCACCATCCAGGCATTCTCCTGCGTGCTCGTCGGGCGCTCGGATTGCTGCTCCTCGCCGAGCACGGAAGCCGCGGGGCCCAGCGCCCCCTGCGCCAGCCCGCTCTCGGCGGCGAGCGTGATCAGCCCGGCCCCGTCGCGGAGTCGGGAGCCGTAATCGGCGCGGTAGACGCCCTTGTCGCGCTCGGCGCGCAGGACGGTGAGCGCCGATTCCATGGTCTTGGCGGCCCGGCCGCGGTCGCCGAGCAGCGCCAGAGCTGCGGCGAGCTGTGCCCGCCCGAGGGCGGAGGAGAAGTCGCCGATCTTGGTGTCGGCGAGGTAGCGCAGGTCGCCCATCACCGGCCGGCCGTTCCGGGCGAGCACGTAGGCGGCGTAGGCGAGGTCGGCACCGCCGCCCCGCACCTCGGTGGCGTTGGCCACCGCGTTGCGCAGGTAGTCGAGGGCCTGGGCGAAGGCCTTCTGCGGCACGGAAAAATTGCGCTCGCGGGCGCGGGTCAGGAAGTCGGTCACGTAGGCGTCGAGCCAGAGGTCGCTCGACCCCTGCGCCGACCACAGGCCGAAATCGCCGCTCGAATCCTGGCGGGCGAGCAGGCGATCGATCGATTCCCGCACCCTTTCGTCGGCGCCCGCGTCGAGGGCGAGTTTTTCCAATGCCGCGAGCTTGTTGACGTAGAGCAGCGGCATCGCCCGGCTCACCACCTGCTCGGAGCAGCCGTAGGGGTAGCGGTCGAGCGCCCGGAGCAGGGCCGCCACGTCGACCCCCGGCAGGGCCGTGGCCGAGAGCGAGACGCTGCCGGTGCCGGGCTGAAGGTCGGCGAGGAGGTCCGAGGTCAGCGTCAGGTTCGCCCCCGGGGCGAGGCTGCGCACCGAGCGGCGCAGCAGGGCGCCCGTCCCCGGCGAGATCCCGAGGGCGAAGCTCTGGTTGAGGGCGGCCGGGAGGCCGGGCCCCGACAGGGCGAGGTCGAGCCGGGCCGTGCCGGGTCCGGCGGCGGTGAGGGGGATCGCGAACTGGCCCTTCGCGCCGGCCTCCAGCCGCAGCGTCTGCCGCAGCGCGCTGGCGCCGACCACCACCGGGCCGGCCGGGATCAGGTCAACCGTGTACTCGCCCGCCGGCCCCTCGACGTTGTCGAGGGCCACGAACAGGCGCGACCGGTCGCCGGTGTCGAGGAAGCGCGGCAGCGTGGCGCTGAGCACGACCGGATCGCGGATGATCACGTCGGCCTGCGCCTGCCCGACCCGGTCGCCGCTCCAGGCGGTGACCATCACGCGCCCGGTGCCGTTGAAGGCCGGGATCGGGAAGGTGACGCTGGCCGCGCCGTCCGGCCCCACGGTCACCACGCCGGAATAGAGCGCCAGCGGCGCCTGGGTCGGCGGGGAATCGGCGAGCTCGCCGCCGCCCGCGTCGCCGCCGGAGCGGATCGCCCCGGCCGAGCCCTGCATGCCGTCGATCAGGTAGCCGTAGAGGTCGCGGAATTCCGGCCCGAGCGCCCGCTGGCCGAGGAAGTACTGGGTCGGGTCCGGCGCCGCGTAGCGGGTCAGGTTGAGGATGCCGACATCGACCAGCGCCACGGTGATCCGCGCCGCCTCGCCGGCCCTCAGCCCGGTGAGCTGGACCGGCACGGTCAGGTCCTGGCGCGGGCGCGCCCGCTCCGGCGCCTTCAGGGCGACGCCGAGGCTGTGCCGCTCCCGGTCCACCGAGAACCACGCGAGGCCCAGCGCCCGGCCGGGCAAGCGCTTGGCCGCCTGATCGAGGGGCCGGTAGGCGGTGGCCACCAGGTAGGCGCCGGCGCCCCATTCGGCCTTCACCGGGATGCTGACCGTGGTGCCGCCCTCGGGCACGCTGACCTCCAGGGTCTGGTGCACGCGGTCGCTGACGACCATCAGGCTAGCCTGACCCCTGAACTTCGGGCTGAGCTTGGCCCGCAGGGTGTCGCCGGCCGCGTAGGCGGCCCTGTCGAGGGTCAGGTCGAGCAGGTCGGGCGCCTCCGCGGTCTCGGAGCCGCCCCAGCCCACCTCGAAGCCGAGGCTCGCACTCGCCTCCGGGGCGCCCGCGGTCGAGACCTCCAGCCGGTAGCGGCCGAGGCCGACCGGCGCCTCGATCCGGCCCGGGCCGGCGGCCGTGAGGTCGACGGTGCCGCTGGCGACGCGCCGCGCGGACTTCACCGGCTCGAACGACCAGCGCCCGTCCGCCCGGTACCACTGGTACGACTGGTCGATCCGCGACAGGGTCCAGCTCACGCCCGGCCGGGCCAGGAGCGCCCCGTCGGGGCGCGCGAACACCACGTCGAAGCCCGCGATCCCGCCCTCCTTCAGGTCGGTGAAGCCCTTGCGCAGGGCGAGGACCGGGTTGGCCGGGAGGATCGGCAGGGTCAGGCTGCGCGACAGCGCCCGGCCGCCGGGCTCGCCGACCGCCAGCGTGATCTTCGCCTCCAGCGCCCGCGGCGCCGCGACCTGCGGCACCGGCACCGTGACGGTGGTGGCGCCCTGCGCGCTCGTGGTGGCGTGGTCCTGCAGTTCCTGGGTCGCCGGCTCCACGGCCTCGTCGTCGAGACCGATGGAATAGGCCTCCAGTCCCTTGATGCCGCTGGTGGACGCCGCCTGCACGGTGACGCTGCCCGACACGTCGAGATCGGCGCCCGGGGCGCCGTAGAGGTAGCGGGCGGCGACGTCGATCTGCGCGGCCTCGCCCCGGTTCAGGGCCGCCTGCCGGGCCTTGAGGGTCACCTCCAGCCGCTCGGGGACGTAGTCTTCCACGAGGAAGCTGGTCTCGCCGATCGCGGGCGCCTTCGGGTCCGTGTAGGCGGAGACCCGCCACGTGCCGTGCATCGCCCCCGACAGGAGCGGCAGCGGCAGGGCCCGGCCGCCGAGCCCCTGGTCGGGCACCGAGACGCGCCGGTACTCGACGCCGTCCGGCCGCTTGACCACCAGGGTCAGCGGCAGGTCCGGCACGGCGGCGCCGCGGGGATCGCGCAGCAGGGCGGTGAGCTGGACGGTCTCGCCGGTGCGGTAGACCCCGCGCTCCGGGAACAGGTAGGCGTCGAGGCCGCCGGTCTCGGGCCGCCCCTTCACGCCCCGGTCGGTGAGGTCGAAGGCGCCGAGGTTGAGGTCGAGGAAGCCGTAATCGCCGCCCGCCTGCGCGACCACGAGGCTCGGCGCCAGACCGCCCTCCCCGCGGGCGAGCCCGGGATCGAAGGCGACGTGCCCCTGCGCGTCCGTGGTCCGCGTGCCCAGCACCTCGTTGTTGCGGGCGACCAGCCGGATCTCGGCGCCCGGCATCACCTGCGCGGAGGCGAGCGAGCGCAGGACCACGGTGACCCCGTCGCGGCCCTTGGTGGCGGTGAGCCCGAGGTCCGAGACCACGAACCACTGGGTCGCCTGGGTGTCGTACTCCTCGTCGGAGGCGGCGGTGCCGGAGGGGCGGGCCAGCATCACGTAGAGGCCGGGCTCCAGCTTGCCCACCGCCTGGAGGACCGGGAAGGCGGTGACGGCCTCCTGGTTCACCTCCGCCTTGGCGGTGTCGAGGGTGCCCTTCCAGACGCGCACGCCCTTCTCGGAGGCGATCGTCCGGGCGGTCGAGCCGCTGAGCTGGCCCAGGAAGTCCTCGGAGCGCAGGGTCGGCAGCAGGCCGCGGTCGCCGATCCGCAGCACCTCGACGTCGAGCTTGGGCGCGTTCACCGAGACCAGGGGCACGCCCGCTTGGCCCGTCCGCGGCAGGACGTAGTTGCGCCCGGTGAAGCGCACCTGCGGGGCGCGGTCGCGGACGTAGATCTCGTAATCGGCGGCCTTGAGCAGGCTCTCGCCGACGGTAGAGGGCAGACCCTGGCGGACCACGATGGCGTAGCGGCCCCCGTGCTTGAGCCCGTCGACGCAGACCTGGGCGCCCTCCCCGGTCACGGCGGCCGCGCTGCTGCCCGAGACGGCGACGAAGGGGGCGTAGTCGGTCTTGGGGCGGATCGCCTCCGAGAAGGTGAAGCAGGCCCGGGGGGCGGCCGCGTCGGAATCGACCTTGTAGTCGAGGATCCGGAAGCCGTGCTGCGCCCGCAGGGTCTCGTAGGTCTCCCGGACCGGACCGGTCTCAGCCAGGGCGAGGCTCGCCGCGTAGGCGTCGAGCGCGGGGCGCCAGGATTCCTGCTCGGCCTCCGCGGCGCCGAGGGCGGCCAGCGACGCCGCGGCGTCGGCCGCCGTCCCGGCGCGCTCGTAGGCGCGGTAGGCGGCGGCCGTCACCCGGCCGCGCAGGCGCGACCGGCCCTGGTAGTCGTTGTCGTCGAGGGCACCCAGGGCCGCCGCGGCCCCGCGGGCGTAGGCCTGCCAGTTGCGCGCGTCGGCCGGTTCGGCCGCCACGGCGGTGGCGAGGGCGGTCAGCGCCTCGTCGGGCTTGTCGGCGGCGAGCAGGGCCAGCCCGGCGGCGCGGGACTGGCCGGCCGGCCGCAGCGAACCGCCGGCTTCCGCCTTCAGCGCGGTCTCCAGGCGGACGGCCGCGCTGGCCAGGTCGGGCCGGACGAAGGTCTTGGCGAAAGGCGCGGCGAGGGGGGTGACCGGCCGGGGCGCGGTGCGGGGCGCAGGTGGGGACTGGGCGGGCGGGGTCTGGGCGAGGGCCGGACCGCCCGCGATCCCTCCGAGGAGCGCCAGGGCACCCGCGAGCCGTCCGAGCCGCGCCATCAGCCTGTTCCCCACCCGCCGCAACCCCGATGATTCGCTTCGGAGCCGGTCGCGCGGGAGCCTAGCACCGGCGGATTGCGTCGCAACGCTGACGCGCCAGCGGCTCCGATCAGAACGCCTTCAGCACCTGCTCGGCGTGCTCCACGGCCACCGGGCCGGCGAAGCAGTGGGAGACCAGGGCGCGGTAATCCTGCCAGGGTTGCGAGCCGGTGAAGTCCTTGGTGTGGGCCTCCAGCGTGTCCCAGTGGATCAGCAGCCGGTAGCGCTGCGGGTGCTCGATGGAGCGCCGGACCTCGAAATGCCGGCAGCCCTTCGCCTGCTTGAAGATCGCCGAGGCCTCGGTGATGCCCTTCTCGAACTCGGCCTCCAGGCCGGGCTTGATCTCGATCTGCGCGATTTCGAGGATCATCGGTGAGGTCCCTGTCTCAGGTGCGAAGAGCGCGGCCGAGCTTGGCCGCCAGGATGCGCTGCGGGCTTAAGGTTGGGTCGGCCTGGTCGGCGACCGGCAGGTAGGCGGTCTGCTCCAGCATGTAGCGGCCGCCCATGGCGCCGTGCATCACGAGGTCCGAGAAGGTCACCCAGGTCTCGCCGGGGTGGAACTGCACGTCGGCCTGGGGCGCCGACGCCTGATAGGCCTCGTCCTGCTTGAGGGCGTCGTGCAGGTGCAGCATCAGGTGGTCGTATTCCGAGCGCCGGGCCTTGGTGATGCGCAGCGCGGCGAGCAGGCGCGCCGAGAGCGGGGAGTAGCCCGGCAGCCGCGGCAGGAACTTCTCCGCCATCGACCCGAAATCCTCGCCGACCCGCCAGAGGCGCGGTTCGCCCGCGGGATTGATGTTGCGGAACACCCGCAGGATCCGCTTCTCGCCGATCGGGTTCGACGGGAAGGCGTCGACGTGCAGCCGCGTGTCGTCGCGCCGCCAGCTCAGCTTGCGCCGGTCCACGTCGAAGGGCCGGTAGGAAGTGCCGGCGAGGCTCACCCGGTCGAGATACGCGGGCAGGTACGTGCCGATCAGGTCCTGGGCGAAGGCGCGGTAGCGGATCAGGAGCTGGCGCAGGGCCTCCTGCTCCTCCGGCGTGCCGGACGCGCCGCGCAGTTCCGCGGCCGCGCCGCGGATGTTGACGTTCTTGGCCTTGCCATCCGCGAAGGGCCGCTCGGTGAAGCGGCGCTCGAAGTCGCTGAACGGGAAGGGCAGGTCCGGGAACAGCAGCACCGCCCCGGCCTCCAGCTCCCGGGCCAGGGGGCCTCGGGGCTCGCCGGGAACGACTCTGCGGATCGGGCTGATCATCGTGCGCGGGCGGGGCCTGCCGTGTCGGATGCGGCCCGTGTAGCCGAGGGGCCGCGGGCAGGCCAGGGGCGGCATTTCCGGTGGATGACATCGCGCGTCCACCGACACCGGGTCGGGCACCCGCCCGGAAAGCTTGCGCAACCGCTTCGTTCCCGGCACGTTCCCCGGCCAGTAACCGGCCCCTGAGCCCGGCGGAGGTTGGCGCCGATGGCGACCCTGAAAGAGTTCGAGGAAGCCCTGCGCGAGCACGGCATGAACATGGCGCTGGCGCTGCTGGAGCGCCTGCGCGAGCGCGACCGGGCGACCCGCACGGTCAAGCCGGCACGGCGGCTGACGGGCCAGAAGATGACCCCGGAACTCGCCCGGGCGATCCTGGACCTGCACGCCACGACCGGCATGACCCAGCAGGAGATCGCCTTCAAGGTCGGGGTGAACCAGGGCCGCGTGAATGAGGTGATCAAGCGCGGCAAGTGGCTGACGGACGATCCGAGCGCCCCGGAGGCGGTCGCCCGCGACAAGGCGGTGGCCCGGATGCGCGGCGATCCGAAGCCCAGGAAGCCGGCCGCCGCGCGCGCCGCCTCGGGCCGGACCAAGGAGCGCAAGGCCGCGCCGCCGAAGGCGCGCAACCAGGGGCAGCTGGCCCTGGGGGATCTTTAGGACGCAACCGCATGGTGTTTCGTCCTTCCCACCCGTCTCCCTCATCCTGAGGTGCCGGAGCGCAGCGCGGGCCTCGAAGCAGCCCTCCAGAAAGCGTCGCGCCCCCTGGAGCCCTCTTTCGAGGCCCGCTGCGCGGTCACCTCAGGATGAGGTGGAGGGTGGGATCGACTTAGGACGCCGACCCGCCCCTCACGACGCCGGCGCGAAGTGCCCCCGGTAGCGGGCGCCGATCGCCTCCACCGGCAGCGTCACGAACACGTCCGTCGTGCCGAACTGGCGGTCGATCACCGCCCCGTCCCCGAAGGTCGCGCCGAGGCGGAGATAGCCCTTGATCAGGGGCGGGAGCGCCTGCAGGGCGGCCTTGGAATCCACCGCCTCCTTCGGCAGCCGGTCCATGGCCACCGCCCGGTCCGGCAGCGCGCGGGCGCGCCAGCCCTCGGGCGCGCGGGCGTGGTGGTGCAGGAAGGCGAGCGGCAGCGCCAGCCGGTCCGGATCCGTGCCTTCCAGGCTCGCGCAGCCGATCAGCGCGTCGATCCGGTGGTGCAGGATGTAGGCGTAGATCCCCTGCCAGAGCAGCTCGACGGTGCGCTTGCCCCGGTAGGGCTTGAGCACGCAGGAGCGGCCGAGCTCCAGGAGCCGCCGATGGCCCTGCGCGGCGAGCAGCGGCGCGAGGTCGTACTCTCCCTCGGAGTAGAAGCCCGCGTGGCGGTCGGCCACCTCGCCGCGGAGCAGCCGGTAGGTGCCCACCACCTTCGGCCGGGGCTTGGCGAGGTGCTTGGCGAAGGGCTTCTTCCGCTTGGGCGGGGCATGATCGAGGACGAGGAGGTGGTCGCAGAGCGCGTCGTAGCTGTCGACGTCGCGCCGCGACAGGGCGGCGAGCCCGGTCGGGACCGCCGACATCTCCTCGTAGAACACCTTGAAGCGCAGGCGCTGGGCCCGGCGGATCTCGGACCGCTTCGTCGCGAGCCGCACCTCCAGGTTGCCGATTCGACCGAGGCTGCGCCCCTCGAACGGTTCCGGGAGGCGGATCGCCCGCTCGGCCGAGAGGACGTCGGCGATCCCGGCCGGGACGCCCTCGAGGTCCCGGGCCTGCATCTGCCGGCGGCGCAGCTTCGCGATCGGCGCGCCGACGCCCCACTGCATGCCCCTGTGCCAGCCGGCTCCGAGCGCGCTGTAGGCTCCGCGGGCGAGATTGGCGACCATGGTCGGGTATCACTCCGGGTGCGCGTCATGCACCGTCCGGGCGGACTTAAGAGCACGACGCGCACACGGCATTATGACAGCGCCGACAGAAAAAACGCCCCGGCCGCGGGGCCGGGGCGCTCCATCAGTCTAGCGTTCCGCGTGAGCCTGGATCAGGCGGCCTGCGGGACCGAGTCGGTGCGGACGTCGCCCTCGATCACCGGGGCGCTGGCGCGGCCCGCCGTGGCGATCTGGATGCGGCGCGGCTTCTTCGCCTCCGGAACCTCGCGGACGAGGTCGATGTGGAGGAGGCCGTTCTCGAGGGCCGCCCCCGTCACCTGGACGTGGTCGGCGAGCTGGAAGCGGCGCTCGAAGGCGCGGGCCGCGATGCCCTGATGCAGGAACTCCGCCTTGCCCTCGGCCTTGCGCTCGCCCTTCAGCGTGAGCGCGTTCTCCCGGACCTCGATCGACAGATCGGACTCCGTGAAGCCGGCGACCGCGACGGTGATGCGGTAGGCGTTCTCGCCGGTCCGCTCGATGTTGTAGGGCGGGTAGGTGGGCGCAGCCTCGGCGCTGGCGAACTGGTCGAGCGCGGAGAACAGCCGGTCGAAGCCGACTGTGGAACGGTAGAGGGGCGCGAGATCGAACTGACGCATGACATATCCTCGTGTGAGCAACATGCAATTCCGGTCCGCCCGATGGGCCGGACCCGTCTTTCGTGCCGCCCGAAGGCCGGCACAGACGAGATATCGGAGGGGGAAAATCCCGGTTCAAGACCCCGGCCGATGGCAGAAATCGAGATTTTTTCGGTAGGGTCCCGTCCCGGACGGACGCGCGTGAGGTGAGCCCTGTGGGACGGTTCGACGGTGAGACCGGGCGGCAGCCGCCGCTCCTGACCCTGCGCGGCACGCCCGACAACCCGGTGCCGCCGGGCGGCACGCTCATCGCGGTGGGCACAAGCGACGACTGCACCCTCCGGGCGGCCCACTGGCAGACCACGGCGCGGACCTGCCGCGGCACGGTCTGCCTGCTGCAGGGCCGGGCGGAGTTCATCGAGAAGTACTACGAGACTATCCACGAGCTGCGGGCGCGGGGCTTCGCGGTGGTGGCCTTCGACTGGCGGGGCCAGGGCGAGTCCGATCGCCGGGTGGACGATCCCCACAAGGGCCACGTCGCCCGGTTCGACGATTACCGGCTGGACCTGAAGGCCGTGGCCGAGACCGTGCTGGTGCCGCTGATGCCGGAACCGCATATCGGCCTCGCGCACTCGATGGGCGGCTGCGTGGCCCTTCTCGGGGCGCTCGACGACTGGCTGCCGTTCCGGCGCCTCGTGGCGCTGGCGCCGATGCTGTCGATCCGGATGATCCGCTGGCCGGCCGGCGCCGCCGTCCTGTCGCGGGCCCTGCAGCGGCTGGGCCTCGGGAGCCGCTACATCCCCTTCGGCAAGCCGGTCTCGATCGCCACCAACCCCTATGCCGGCAACCGGCTGTCGCGCGATCCCGTCCGCTACGCCCGGAACGCCGCGGCGGCCCGGCAGGTCGGCGCCGGCGCCGTGGGCGACCCGACGATCGCGTGGCTCGCCGAGGCGTTCCGCGCCATGGCGCGGCTGCGCGACCCGCGGGCGGCGCCGCGCATCACGCTGCCGACGCTGATCCTCGCGGCGGGCGCCGACCCGGTCTGCGGCACCGCCGACACCGAGCGCTTCGCGGCCCGGCTCAAGGCGGGCCACATCCTGGTCCTGCCGGATTCCCGGCACGAGATCCTGACCGAGCGCGACGCCATCCGGCAGGATTTCTGGGCGGCCTTCGAGGCCTTCGCGCCGGGCTCCGCCCTGCCGACCCACGCGGAGGTCGAGGCCCACGCCTCCGCGGTGCCGGTGGCGTGAGCGGTCAGCCCGCGAGATCCGGGTCGATGTCGCGCGGGCGCACGAACCGGTCCAGGCGCCCCCGGCCCGGGGCGACTTCCGCCCAGCGGGCGGTGTCGAAGTCGATCACCGCGTAGGCCGCGGTCGGAAACTCCAGGGCGAGGCGCGTGCGGACCTCGCGCGGCCCCTCCCCGGCCAGGCCCGCCGCAAGGTCGCCCAAGCCCGGATTGTGGCCGACCACGATCACCGTCCCGGCCGCGTCGGAGGCGTTGCGGATCACCGCCAGGATGCGTTCCGCTGGCGCCTCGTAGATCTCGGGCTGCCAGCGCGTCTCCGGATCGCCGAGCCCGGCCGCCATCGCCTCCCAGGTTTCCCGCGTGCGCTGGGCCGTCGAGACTAGGGCGAGGTCGGGGCGCAGGCCCGCCTTCGCCAGATGGGCGCCCACGGCCGGCGCGGCCCGGCGGCCGCGGGGATTGAGCGGACGGTCTCGGTCGGCGACGCCGGCCGGACGGTCCGACTTGGCGTGCCGCAACAGGATCAGCCTGCGCATGACATGGACCTCTGACATGAGCCTCCGGAGCGCCATTCCCGGCGTCGTCGTGGCGTTGCGGCGCGGTGTCCACCGGAGCGGCGCCGTGCAAGCCGCGCGCCCGGTTAGCCGAAAGCGCGGCGTGCGGGAACCTCGGCTTTCCTCGGCCGGTTCGGAACCCGGGCCGCCGTGCCGGCGCGGATGGCCGGCGCGGATGAGCCCGCGCGGAAGGCGTGCCGGCCCTTGGCGAAGGAGGCTGCCCGATGGACCGATCGCCCCGCGTCACCGAGATCCTGTCCTGGTACGGGGCGGACAGCCCCGGGACGCTCACCAACCTCGCCCGCATGCTGGAGCACGGGCGGCTCGGCGGCACCGGCAAGATGCTGATCCTGCCGGTGGACCAGGGCTTCGAGCACGGCCCGGCGCGCAGCTTCGGCCCCAACCCGCCGGCCTACGACCCGCACTACCATTTCGAGCTGGCCCTGGCGGCGGGCTGCAACGCCTACGCGGCGCCGCTGGGCTTCCTGGAGGCCGGCGCGCGGGACTACGCCGGGCGCATCCCGCTGATCCTCAAGCTCAACGACCACGATCTCCTGGCCGACGAGGAGGATCCCGAGCAGGCGATCACCGGATCGGTGGCGGACGCCCTGCGGCTCGGCGCCTGCGCCATCGGCTTCACGATCTATCCGGGCTCGACCCATCGCAACGCCATGTACGGCCAGATCCGGGAGATCGCCGAGGAGGCCAAGAGCGTCGGGCTCGCCGTGGTGATCTGGTCCTACGCGCGGGGCTCGGCCCTGTCGAAGGCGGGCGAGACCGCCATCGACGTGATCGGCTACGCGGCGCAGATCGCCGCCCAGCTCGGCGCGCACATCATCAAGGTCAAGCTGCCCACCGACCATATCGAGCAGCCGGCCGCCAGGAAGGTCTACGAGTCGACCGGAATCGCGATCGGCACCGCGGCCGAGCGCGTCCGCCACGTGGTGCAATGCGCCTTCAACGGCCGGCGCATCGTGATCTTCTCCGGCGGCGCCCATGCCGAGGAGGCCACGTTCCTCGACGAGATCCGGGCGATCCAGGCGGGCGGCGGCTTCGGCTCGATCGTCGGCCGCAACGCCTTCCAGCGCTCCCGCGCGGACGCGCTGACGCTGCTGGGACAGATCACCGACATCTACGCGGGCAAGACCGGCTGACGCGGGCGGCGAGCCTCAGCCGCCCCGCTGCTCCCGGCGCATCATGAAGGCGAGCTTCTCGAACAGGCTGACGTCCTGCTCGTTCTTGAGGAGCGCCCCGTGCAGCGGCGGGATCAGCTTGCGGCCGTCCTGCTCGCGCAGGGTCTCCGGAGCGATGTCCTCGGAGACGAGGAGCTTCAGCCAGTCGAGCAGCTCCGAGGTCGAGGGCTTCTTCTTGAGGCCCGGGACCTCGCGCATCGCCAGGAAAGTCCGCAGGGCCTCCTCGACCAGGCGGTGCTTGATGCCCGGATAGTGCACGTCGACGATGCGCTGCAGCGTCTCGGCATCGGGGAACTTGATGTAGTGGAAGAAGCAGCGGCGCAGGAACGCGTCCGGCAGCTCCTTCTCGTTGTTCGACGTGATGATCACGATCGGCCGGCGCACGGCCTTCACGGTCTCGCCGGTCTCGTAGACGTGGAACTCCATCCGGTCGAGTTCGGTGAGCAGGTCGTTGGGGAACTCGATGTCGGCCTTGTCGATCTCGTCGATGAGCAGGACCGGGCGCTCGGGCGCCGTGAACGCCTCCCAGAGCTTGCCGCGCCGGATGTAGTTGCCGATCTCCGAGACCCGCGGGTCGCCGAGCTGCGAGTCCCGCAGGCGCGAGACCGCGTCGTACTCGTAGAGCCCCTGCTGCGCCTTGGTGGTCGACTTGATGTTCCAGACGATCAGCGGCGCGTTCAGCCCCTTGGCGATCTCCTCGGCCAGCACGGTCTTGCCGGTGCCGGGCTCGCCCTTCACCAGGAGCGGCCGCTCCAGGACCACGGCGGCGTTGACCGCCGCGGTGAGGTCGGGGGTCGCGACGTAGGTCTCGGTTCCGGAAAAGCGCATCGCGGTCTCGGTGAGGTGGTCCTGGGGGAACGGGTAACGCGGGGCGCGGGCGTGCCGCAAGCGCCGTCCCCGTCCGGCCGTCCCGGCCGGCGCGCTCGCCGAAGGGCCCACACCGTCATCACGCGCGAAGCGAAGTGAACCAGGGTAGCGGGACGTTTCGAGGCGTGGCGCCGCCCTGGATTGCTTCGCTCCGCTCGCAAGGACGGGGCGCCGGATCCTTCAGCGGGCGTGAGTCTCACCCCTTCTCGTGCCAGACGCAGTTCCGGGCCAGGATCTCCAGGTTCACGTCGGACTTCTGCGGCTGCGGCAGGGTCTTGCCGTCCATCGCGAGGTCGATCTTGATCTCGACCTGCCCCTTGGCCTCGTTGGAGCGGCGGGAGAAGTAGCAGTACTGCTGGTAGGGCTGCTCGGCGCTGTCCTTGAAGTTCCAGCCGGTCACGATCTGCCCGTCGAGATAGGGCACCTGCTTGAACACCGTGAAGGTGGTGTTCACCGTCGCCTTCGAGGCCGGGGCGGCGTCGCTGCCGAGCTGGGCCTTGGTGGGCGTCGGCGTGGCGGTGGCCTTGGGCAGGCCCTCGAGCTTCAGCACGTTGTCGGTCAGCGTGACCTCGCCCTTGGTCTTGAGCGTCACGTCCGACAGCGCGGCCTGCATGGCGGCGGCGATCTTCTCGGCGGCGGTGTCGAACTGGTTGAGCGTCGCCCAGCCGTAGGCCGCCGCCCCGACGCCGATGCCGGCGAGGCACGCGAAGGCGCCGAAGCCCAGCGCCCTGAACAGGAAGGCCCGGGCGGCGACGTAGCTCGAATCCGCCCGCAGACGGGAATTCACCTGCTGGGCGAGGGCGATGTTCTCGGGCGTTCCGTTCGCGACGTAGTTCATGCGCCCGCTCCCGCGGCAGGCAGGGTCTGGCTCGGACCGGTCTGGCCGGGCAGCGCCTGCTGGCCCGTGGCGGGCCGGTTCATCGGGATCACCGCGCCCGAGGCGTTGGCGGCGCGCGGCAGGATCGGCTCAGGATGCGCGCGCAGGGCGTCGGCAATCGCGTCCAGCATGTAGGGGGCGGCCTCCGGGTTCACGGCGGCGCCGAGGTCGTCCTCGTCCATGAAGGTCCGGCGGGTCGAGACCGCGCAGAGCGCCAGGATGGTCGACGCGAAGGCGGCGCAGAGGGCCGGCAGGAACACGAAGATCCGCAGGAAGGCGTGGACCTGGCTCTCGGTCACGTCGATCGGGTCGACGCCGTAGACCATGGCGGTGAAGGAGTGCAGCTGGGAGCGGACGACCGCGTTGCGGTAGGCCTGCTCGGCATCGGCCACGCGCCGGTCGGCGGCGCCGGGATCGAGGGCGGCGCGCGCCTTGCGGGCCTCCTCCAGGTCCTTGATCATCGCGGCGCGGTCGGCCGAGGCCTTGGCGACGCCCCCCGACAGGGCGGCGACCCGCGGGTCGGCCACGCATTTCAGGTTCTGATACTTCCGGCCCTTGCTGTTGGTGCCGAACACCCGCTCGCAGCGCTGGGCCGGCAGGCCGGCGAGCTGCTGGGCGTTGTCGGCGGAACGCTTCTCGATCTGATCGAGCTCGGCCGTGTACTGGGCGACGCGCTCGTCCGCCGCCTTGATGCGGTCGCCGATCGTGGCCCGGTCGGCCTGGGCGTCCTTCAGGGCGGTCTTGGTCCGGGCCGCCTCCATCAGGCGGGGATGGAACATCATCTCGCCGAGCTGCGACACCGACTTGGTGGTCACCCCCGCGGCGAAGATGATGCCGATCACCGCGAGCCCGCGCACGAAGTAGGAGCGTTGCGTGCGCGCCAGGATGCCCAGCGGCACGCGGCACAGCTCCACCGCGGCGTAGACCAGCGGCGCCAGCAGCATGAAGTAGAAGGCGTGCCAGTCGCCGTCGCTGTAGACGCCCGCGAACAGCCACGCGCCCCAGAGCGAGGCGCCGATCACCATGAACTCGACGAGGTACGCGATCGCCACGTAGCCCCACTTGACGCGATAGCCCCGGTCGACGTGGCGCTGGTGGCGCCAGCGGTCCGATTCGAGCTTCCACTCGCGCTGCTCGCGCTTCAGGTCGCGGTTCGGAGGGGCTGCCGGGCCGGAGAAAATCGATTTGATGGAGATCATCGGCCTCGTCGCATCCATCGGGTCCAGTCCAGGGCTCGGCCCGCCCGAGCATAACCCTCGGTTAACTCCTGCGTGTATGCGCGCATTGTGCCGATTTTGGGCCGCATTGCACGCCTTGACCGCCCGGGCGGCTGGGGGCGGCGGACCGGTGGCGGAAATGTGTCACCCGGCTCGTGTATCCGGCTTGTGTCAGAACGCACCTGCGCTGGGGCGATCCGGGCGCGAAACCGGTTGCCCGCGGGCCGGTGCCGACCCATGATCGCGAAGCCGTGACCGGCCTTCCCGCCCCCGCAAGACGAGGTTCGATCCGCCGCCGATGCCAGAGGTCCACGCCGGCTCCTACAAGGAAGCGATCCTGTTTCTCGTCACAGCGGGCATCGTGGTGCCGCTGTTCCACCGCCTCCGGATCTCGCCGGTGCTCGGATTCATCGGCGCCGGTGCCCTGCTGGGGCCGTTCGGGCTGGGACGGCTGGCCGACACCTATCCCTCGGTCCACCTCTTCACCATCGGCAACCGCACCGAGATCTCGCACCTCGCCGAGTTCGGCGTGATCTTCCTGATGTTCATGATCGGGATCGAGCTGTCCTGGGAGCGCCTGCGGGTCCTGCGCCGACTCGTCTTCGGCCTCGGCTCCCTGCAGGTGGGCTGCTCCGCGCTGATCCTCGGGGCGATCCTCTACGGGCTCAACGTGCCGCTCACCGGCGCGGCGATCGTCGGCATCGGTCTCGCCCTCTCGTCGACGGCCGTGGTGCTGCCGGTGCTGGCCGAGCAGCGGCGGCTCAACGCGCCCACCGGGCGGACGAGCTTCGCGGTCCTGCTGTTCCAGGATCTCGCGGTGGCGCCGGCGCTGTTCGCCATCGCGGTGCTCGGCCGCGACGACGGCGGCGACAAGGGCTGGGCGCTGGCCTTGGCGCTGGGCCAGGCCGCCGTCGCCCTGGTGCTGATCGTGGTGGCGGGGCGCCTCGCCCTGCGGCCGCTGTTCCAGCTCGTGGCGCGCACGCGCTCCACCGAGCTGTTCATGGCGGCCTGCCTGCTGGTCATCGTCGGCACGGCGCTGACGGCGGCGGCGAGCGGCCTGTCGATGACGCTCGGTGCCTTCGTGGCCGGCCTGCTGCTCGCCGAGACCGAGTACCGCCGGGCGATCGAGGCGACGATCGACCCGTTCAAGGGCCTGCTCCTCGGCGTGTTCTTCGTCTCGGTGGGCATGAACCTCGATCCGGCCCAGCTCATGGCGACGCCGGGCGCGATCCTCGGCCTGTCCCTGGCGCTGGTGCTGATCAAAGCCGCGGTGGTGATGATGGCGGCACCCGTGATGAAGATCCCGCAGCCCGTGGCCCTGGAGACGGCCCTGCTGCTCGGGCCGGGCGGCGAATTCGCCTACGTGCTGATCGGCGGCGCCATGGCCACCGGTCTGGTGCCGGAGGAGGTCGGCGCCGCCGCCCTCGTGGTGACCACCGTCACGATGATCATGATCCCGGCGCTGGCGGCGATCGGCCGGCGGCTCAAGCAGCGGGCTTCGGCCAGCACCCAGGCCGCCGTAAAGGCCGAGCCGGTGCCGGAGCGGGTCGAGAACCGGGTGATCGTCGCGGGCTTCGGACGCGTCGGGCGGCAGGTCGGCGAGATGCTGGAGCGGCACAAGATCCCCTACATCGCCCTCGATTCCGACGCCGCTCGGGTGGCCGAGCAGCGCCGGGCCGGCGCGCCGGTCTATTTCGGCGACAGCGGCAACACCGAGATCCTGCGCCGCTGCGACATCGCCTCGGCCCGGGCTCTGGTGGTGACCCTCGACAACCCCCGCGCCGTCGAGGCGGCGGTGGCCGCCGCCCGCGCCGAGCGGCCGGACCTGACCATCGTGGCCCGGGCGCGCGACGCCCGCCATGCCTCGGCGCTGTACGAGCTCGGCGTCGACGACGCGGTGCCGGAAACGATCGAGGCCTCGCTTCAGCTGTCGGAGGCCGTGCTGGTCGATGTCGGGGTGCCGATGGGACTCGTCATCGCGTCGATCCACGAGCGGCGGGACGAGTACCGGGCTCTGCTCAAGAAGCGCGAGAGCGAGGCGAAGCCGATCTTCCGCGCCCGCCGCACGGTGGGGAAGGCGCTCGGCAAGCCGGCGGCCAAGCGTGAGCCCGAGCGCCAGGGGGCTGCGGCCGGTCAGGAGGCCTGATCACGGCTTGCTCACGAGGCCTGGCCGGGGCCCCGTCAGGCTGGGACGGGATGCGCCTCGGCGATCTTCGGGCGCCGCGCCGCCCGGCTGCGCGGTGCCGGCTCGAACCCGTCGGCGAAGCTGCAGCGATAGACCAGCTCATCGGCCGGCCCCAGCCCGGTGACCAGCGGGACCGTCACGGTATCCCCGGAGAAGCGCCAGCCGCGGATGCCCTTGTCCCAGTAGAGCCAGACCGTCCCGGGATAGCCCCGCAGCGTGAAGACGGCCGCCTTGCGCGAGAGGGCCTGCACGGCGCGGGGCGCGTACATGCCCTTGTTGCGGTAGGCCTCCTGCGTCGCCTCGGGCTGGCGATCCATGAAGGTGTTGCGCACCAGCTGAATCGTCGCCCCCGGCTTCCCGAGAAACCGCTTGAATTCCGTCAGATTCCGCAGGATGACCGCCATCGCAGGTCTCCACGCTTGCCTGGTCCGGCGCGCGTCGCCGCGCCCGCACCCACTCGATGTGTCGAGTTGAGCGATTCCCATGACCGAATGAGTGACTGAGCGAGGCTTGGCCGGACACATATCAACAGATTCGATGACTTATGCCCAGGTTATGAGTCCCATCGACCTGCGGAGACTCTGTTGGGACGTGGAATCAGCCCGGTTCACAGTCATGAATCTTGTCGACCATCGGCGAAGATTCAGGATCGGGGCCGGAACGTCCTGCCCCGCCTGACCCCGGCCCGCGCGATTCGCGCGGACTTGACCCGGGCGCGCGGCTGGCGCGTTCTCCCGGCATGCTGCTGCACTTCTTCACGGCCCTCCGGGACGCCAAGGTCCCCGTCTCGCTCAAGGAGTACCTGACCCTCCTCGGCGCGCTCGACCGGGGCCTTGCCGAGCGCGACGTCGAGGCGTTCTACTTCCTGTCGCGCACGGCGCTGGTGAAGGACGAGGCGCATCTCGACCGGTTCGACCGGGTATTCGGCACCGTGTTCAAGGGACTGGAGACCCTCGGCGAGGCGGTGGAGCCCGCCGCCGTCCCGGAGGAGTGGCTCCGCAAGCTCACCGAGAAGTACTTGACCGAGGCCGAGAAGGCGGAGCTGAAGGCGCTCGGCTGGGACAAGCTGTTCGAGACGCTCAAGCAGCGGCTCGCCGAGCAGAAGGGGCGCCACCAGGGCGGCTCGAAATGGATCGGCACCGGCGGGACCTCGCCCTTCGGCGCCTACGGCTACAATCCCGAGGGGATCCGCATCGGCCAGGACGGCAACCGCAACTTCCGGGCTGTGAAGGTCTGGGACAAGCGGGAGTTCAAGGACCTCGACGACGACCGGGAGATCGGCGCGCGCAACATGCGGCTGGCGCTCCGGCGCCTGCGCCGCTTCGCCCGGACCGGGGCGGCCGAGGAGCTCGACCTCGACGGCACGATCCGCGCGAGCGCCCGCCAGGGCTACATCGACGTGAAGCTGCGCCCGGAGCGGCGCAACGCCGTGAAGGTGCTGCTGTTCCTCGACGTCGGTGGCTCGATGGACTGGCACATCGAGCAGGCGGAGGCGCTCTTCTCGGCGGCGCGCTCGGAGTTCAAGCACCTCGCGCACTACTACTTCCACAACTGCCCCTACGAGGCGGTCTGGACCGAGAACCGGCGTCGGCACGAGGCGAAGACGCCGCTGCTGGAGGTGATCCGTACCTACGGCAGCGACTACCGGCTGGTCTTCGTGGGTGACGCCTCGATGAGCCCCTACGAGATCGCCACGCCCGGCGGCTCGGTGGAGCACTGGAACGAGGAGGCCGGCGCCGTCTGGATGCAGCGGCTCTCGAACCACTTCCCGAAGGTCGCGTGGCTGAACCCGGTGCCCGAGACGCACTGGGGCTACACGCAGTCGATCGGCATGATGCAGCGGCTGGTCGCCGGGCGGATGTTCCCGCTCACCCTGGAGGGGCTGGACGCGGCGGCGCGGGCGCTCGTGCGGTGAGGGACAGGTTCACGGCATCACGGCGTGGTGCGCTCCGACCCGCCGCTGCCGTCATCGCGAACGCAGCGGACGATCCAGCGGCGCTACGCTGGCCGACGGCGTGCTGCTCCGGATCGCCGGCCTCGCGATGACGCGTGAGAGGGAAGAACCTGATGACGGCCGGAGCCGGATCAGCCCTGCTGGGAGGGCGTCGTCACCACGAGGCCGTCGAGCGCCGGCGTGATCTTGATCTGGCAGGACAGGCGGGAATTCTCGCGCACGTCGCTGGCGAAATCGAGCATGTCCTGCTCCATGTCGGCGGCCTTGCCCACCACCTCGATCCACGCATCGGCAACGTAGACGTGGCAGGTGGCGCAGGCGCAGGCGCCGCCGCATTCCGCGTCGATCCCCGGAACGTTATTGCGCAACGCCGTCTCCATCACGGTCGCGCCGACGCTGCCTTCGACGGTCCTCTCCGTCCCGGCGTGGTCGACGTAGGTGATCTTGGGCATGCTGGGGCTCCGGGCTCGCGTCGAGCGCAATCTGTCCGACGGGCGGCGTGCCTGCTTGGCGGCAGAGACCGCGGAATGCAAGCGCAGCGGTTGGCACGCGTCCCGGATCCATCGCCGCATCGCGGCCGCATCGCGCGCGGGGCCGGCCCGGGGCGGCCGTCAGGGTGTCCGGCCCTCGATTTCAGCAAGCGCCGCCGCGACCGCCTCGGCAAGGTCGTCGAGCGGCACCGGCCCGTCGCCCGCACGCAGGCGCGGCTCCGCGGCGTCCGCCAGCGCGCGCACCCGCTCGGCCCCGACGCCCGCGGCCGAGCCCTTCAACGTGTGGGCGAGGTCGGCCCGGCGATCCGAGGGAAGCGTAGCGTCGACGAGCCGGGGCAGGATCGACCGGCACTGCCCGGCGAACAGGTCCAGCACCTCGCGGGCGAGGTCGGCGTCGCCGGCCGTCTGGAGGTCGAGCGCCGCGCGGTCGATGGCCTGCATGCTGGAGTCCCGGGATCCGTGTTCGTCGTGGATGGCGGAGCTGATCCACACAATTCACCCCCCGATTCGCGGGGCGGGGATCGCGCCGGACCCCTCCTCTGCGGCAGGATGGTCGCGGCGGTGAACGGCGGCCGCGGTAACCATTCGGTTAACGTTTTCTGGGGCCGGCCGGAGGCTCGGGTATCGGCAATCGCTGCCCGCGTCTAATCTTGTAATGGTAAACGGGGTGTTGCGTCTCC
This sequence comes from Methylobacterium mesophilicum SR1.6/6, assembly GCF_000364445.2. NCBI lineage: Bacteria > Pseudomonadati > Pseudomonadota > Alphaproteobacteria > Hyphomicrobiales > Methylobacteriaceae > Methylobacterium > Methylobacterium mesophilicum. Next base: position 5,294,455 of record NZ_CP043538.1, read on the forward strand.
GGCATCAGCCTCCCCAGGTGCCGGTGAACCCGTGTAACGAGGCGTTGAATGGCGACCGAGAAGAAGCTGAAGGACCCGGCCGAGGCCGCGCTCTCTGCGATCGAGCAGGCGCTGAACCTCGACGCCCTGACGCCGACCGGCACCGACACCCGGGCCGAGCCGCGCCTGCCCGACGTCGGCGACACGGATCCGCTGCTCGACGGCACCCTCGACCCGGCCGGCCGCACCATGCCGCCGCGCCTCGACCTCGACGCGCCGCTCGTCTCCGACCTGCCCCCGCCCGGCCTGGACCGGCCCCGCCGCGAGGGCGGGCTGCTGCCGCCCGACCGCTCCCTGGTGGCCAACGACGACCGCCGCAACATCGGCATCCTGCAGCAGACCCTGCGGGTGCGCTCCTCGCCCAAGCCCTACCTGTTCGCGCTGGCCGCCGGCCTCGTCTGGATCGGCGCCCTCGTGCTGATCGCCTGGACGAAGTCCGGAGGCGACCTGCGCGAGGTCGTCTCGGGGCTCACCGCTCTGCAGGCGAGCGTCGGCGCCGCGGCCTTGTTCGGCCCGGTGGTGCTGTTCGTGATCGCCGCCATGCTGGCGGTGCGAGCCCAGGAGATGCGCCTCGTCGCCCGCGCGGTCGGCGAGGTCGCGGTGCGGCTGGCCGAGCCCGAGAGCTTCTCCACGGACGCGGTCCTGACCATGTCGCAGACCGTGCGCCGCGAGGTGGCGGCGGTGGGCGACGGCGTCGAGCGGGCGCTCGCCCGGGCCGGCGAGCTGGAGACCCTGGTGCGCGGCGAGATCGCCACCCTGGAGCGGGCCTATTCCGACAACGAGATCCGCATCCGCTCCCTCGTCGACGAGCTGGTGGCGCAGCGCGAGGCGATCGTCACCAACGCCGACCGGGTCCGCAATGCCATCACCGGCTCGCACCAGAGCCTGAGCGAGGAGCTGGAGGGCGCCTCCGACCGGATCGTATCCGCGGTCACCGGCGCGGGCGAGCGCGTGACCGGTGCGCTGGAGACCCGCGGCGCGGCGATCACCGCGTCCCTGGGCGAGGCCGGCGACCGGGTGGTGGGCCTGATGACGGCCCGCGGCAGCGATCTGATCGACAACCTCACGGCCACCAGCCAGGACGTGCGCGGCACCCTCCAGGAGGTCGGCGAGACCCTGACCCGCGCCTTCGAAAGCCGTGCGGGCGAGGTGACCGGCGCCTTCGAGGCGGCCGGCACCGCCCTCACCGACCGGATCACCGCGAACACCGACGCCCTGACCCGGGGGCTTGCCGACACGGGCACACGCGTGAGCGAGACCCTGAACCGTCAGGCCGGCGCGGTGCGCGAGAGCTTCGAGCGCTCGGTGACGGGCCTCGAGACCGTCTTCCTGTCCCGGGGTTCGGACCTGACCGAGCGCTTCAGCGCCATGGGGGCGGAGATCACCGCCCGCTTCGCCGAGACCGGCGCCGCCCTGACCCACGACATCGCCGGCCGCAGCACGGCCCTGCGCGCCGAGATCGAGACCGCCGGCCTGTCGGTGGCCGAGATGATCGAGGGCCGCGGGCGCGACGCGCAGGCCGCCCTCGCGCTCGCCGCCAGCGGCGCCGGCGAGGCCCTGACCACCCGCGCGGGCTCCGTCCGCGACGACCTCATCGGCACGGCGGAGCGGATCGCCGACGCGCTGTCGGATCGCGGCGGCGCCCTCGCCGAGCGGATGGACGGCATCGCCGCCCGCCTCGACGAGACCGTGACGGTGCGGGCCGCGGACCTCGAGAGCCGCGTCGTCGCGGCGGCCGAGCGCGCCGGCAGCGGCATCACGCACCAGACGGGCACCGCCGCGGCGAGCCTGGAGGCCGCCTTCTCGGCGCTGGGCCAGGGCTTCGAGGCCGGGGCCGCCGCCGCGGTCGGCTCCCTGCGGGGGGCCGTCGAGACCCTGTCGGGCGCGATCGACGGCCGCACCGCCGAGGCGGTCGCGGCGCTCCGGCGCGGGACCGAAGAGGTCGCCACCGCCCTGCACGGCTCGGCCGAGGACGCCACCGGCGCGGTCGAGGCCCGAACCCTCGAGGCCGTGAAGGTGTTCGAGCGCCGGGTCGCGGACTCCGCCGCCGCCCTTTCGGCGCGCACCGAGGAGGCGGCCGAGGCGCTGCGCGCCGCCGCCGACCAGGCTGGCACCGCCGCCGAGACCCAGACGCGGGACGCCGCTGCCCGGCTCGCTGCGGCCCTGGAGACCCTGCGCAATGCCTCCGGCGAGGTCACCGGCGCCGTCGAGGCCGAGACCGCGATCCTCACCGCCCGGTTCCGCGACGCCGCCGACCGCGCCGGCACCGAACTCGGCGAACGCGGCCTGGCGGCGGTCTCCGCCGTCCGCGCCGCCCTCGACGAACTCAACCGCGAACTGGCTGCCCGCACGGGCGACGCCACCGGCAGCCTCGCCGAGGCTGCCCGCGCGATCTCGGCCGACCTCGCCGCCCGGATCGGCGAGATGGAGGCCGCCTTCGGCGAGCACGGCCGCGGCGTCGCCCAGCTGCTGGCGAGCCACGCCGACGAGACCCAGGCCCGCATCAGCGGCACTGGCCGCGACATCGTGCTGGCGGTGGCGAGCCAGGGCGCGCGCATCGCCGACACCCTCAGCCAGACCGGCGCGAGCTTCACCGAGACCGCAGACGGCCGGGTCCGGGCGATCGACGAGACCCTGGGCAGCCGCCTCGCCGCCCTGCAGGAGACCATCGCCCGCGGCGACATCCTGGCCGAGCGGATCGGCCGCGACACCGCGGCGCTCGGCGAGAGCGTCGGCGCCCGGCTGGAGGAGATGGACCGGCTCATCACCGGCAAGGGCCAGCAGGTGGCCGAGACGATCTCGGCCCAGGCCCGCGAGGCCGGCAGCCTGATCGAGACCCATCTCGGCGGCCTGGAGGACCGTTCCGCCAAGCGGACCGCCGAGATCGGCGCGGCCGTGGCGGGCCTCGTCGGCGAGATCGACGCTCATCTGGGCTCCCGCGCCGCCGCGGTGGACGAGGCGCTGCGTGCCCGGACCGACGAGATGGCGCGCATCATGGCGGAGGGCCACCGCGGCCTGATCCAGATGCTGGAGGGCCGGACCACCGGCCTCGGGGAGGACATCGCCCGGCACACGGCCGAGATCGCCCACCGGATCGCCGAGAGCGCGGGCCAGTTCGACGCCGGCGTGATCGGCCGCCTCCAGGCGATCGCCGAGGCGCTGGACGAGCGCGCCCGCCTCGTGGACGAGAGCTTCGGCGTGCAGGCCTTCGAGGCGATCCGCCTCATCGAGGCGCGCACCCGCGCGGTGGACGAGGAACTGGCCGGCCGGACCCGCGACCTCGTCGCGATGATCGAAGACCGGACTGGCGGCCTCGACGGCGCCATGGCCGAGCGCGTCCGCGCCCTCACCACGACCATCGAGGAGTCGACACGCGGCCTGGAAGCGTCCCTGTCGAACCGCGCCGAGGCGATCGTCCGGCTGGTGGACGAGCGCGCCGAGAGCGCCGACGCCGCGCTGGCCGCCCGCACCGAGGCCGTGCGCACGGCCTTCTCGGAGCGCGCCGATCTGCTCGGCCGCCTGATCGACGAGCGCATCGCCGCCCTATCGGGCGAGCTCGACGAGAAGGGCCGGACCGTGTTCGGCGCGATCGGAGGCCGGATCACCGAGCTCGGCCGCCTGTTCGACCGCGGCGGCAACTCGCTCGCCGAGCTGATCGACCAGCGCGGCGACAGCGTGCTCGCCAAGCTGCAGCAGACCATCGCGGATGCCGAGCGGATGCTCGAGGCCGGCGAGGGCCGCCTGGGCCACACCCTGTCGAGCCGCACCGCCGACATCAGCGGCCTGCTCGATGACGGTGTGCGCACGGTCCATACCCTGCTGGACGACCGCACCAACCAGATCCGCGTCTTGCTGGACGACCACGCGGGCACGCTGGCTGCCACCCTCGACGGCCGGATGGGCCCGATCAACGAGGCGCTGGACGGCCGCGGGCAGGCGCTGGTCGCCGCCCTGGAGGGGGCGTTCGGCAGCGCGAACGGCGCCCTGGAGGACCGGGCCCGGCAGCTCGGCAGTTTGTTCGACGAGCGCCTGGGCACCCTGGAGAGCTTGGTCGAGGGCCGCGGCAACCGCCTCGCCGACACGCTCACCGCCCGGGGCCAGGCCCTGCGCACCCTGTTCGAGGAGGCGCAAGCCGCCCTCGACGCGATGGTCGAGGGCGGCAGCGGCCGCTTCGCCGCCGCGGTCGACACCCGGATCCAGTCCCTGCGGACCGTGCTGGAGGAGGCGCCCGCCGCCGTCTCCGCCCTGGTGGAGACCCGCGAGCGCCAGCTCGCCGCGACCCTCGACACACGCACGCAGCGCCTGCAGGCCCTGTTCGAGGAGGCGCAGAACGGCCTGCGCGACCTCGTGGACGGGCGCGGCCAGGAGGTCGCCGACGCCATCGCGGCGCGGACCGAAGGGCTGCGCACGACCCTCGACGCGGCCCCGACCCGGATGGCGGAACTGCTGGAGTCCAGCGTGTCGGACCTTCAGGCTCTGTTCGAGCGGGCGCAGGGCGAGATCGAACGCTTGGTCGAGGATCGCGGCCGCCAGATCGCCGGGACGATCGAGCACCGCACGCAGGCCCTGCAGGCGACCATCGAGCAGGCCAACCCCGCCATCGCGGGCCTGCTGGAGGCGCGCGAGGCCCAGATCGCCGGGACCCTGCAGGAGCGGACGGGCGCGCTCCAGGCCGTGTTCGAGCGGGCACAGGAGGAGATCGATCGCCTGGTCGAGGGCCGCGGCCGCCAGATCGCCGGGACGATCGAGCACCGCACGCAGGCCCTGCAGGCGACCATCGAGCAGGCCAACCCCGCCATCGCGGGCCTGCTGGAGACGCGCCACGCCGAAATCGCCGAGACCCTCAAGGCGCGCACGGGCGAGCTGCAGGCCCTGTTCGAGCGGGTCCAGGATCGTCTCAGCGCGAGCGTCGAGGGGACCGGCCGCGACGTGTCCGAGCGGGTCGATGCGCGGATCGCCGCCCTGCGCGACACCTTCGAGCAGGCGCGCGCCGCGATCGAGGGGCTCCTCGACGACCGCAGCCAGACGCTGATCGCGGCGGCCGAGGGCCGCACGGGCGCCCTGGTCGAGACCTTCGACGCCCGTCTGCGCGACCTCGACGGCGTCGTGGAGGGACGCACCGCGGCCCTGGCGCAGGCCGTGGAGACGCACAGCGAGGCGCTCGCCCGCGGCGTCGAGGCCCGCGCCGACGCCTTCACCCAGCGCATCGACAGCCGCATGCGCCTGTTCGCGACCCTGGTGGCGCAGCGCGCCGACACCTTGGCCACCGCCTTCGACGACCGCCACGATGCCTTCGCCGGCCTCATGGACGAGCGCACGGCGGCGCTCGCCGCCGCCCTCGACGAGCGCGCGCGGGCCCATGCCGAGCAGGTCGACGCCCACAACGCGGCGCTGGCCGAGACGCTCAGCAGCCGCGAGGCGGCGCTCGCCGGCCTGATCGATGCCCGCACCGAGGCCCTCGGGGCCGGGTTCGAGCGGCGCGTCACGGCCCTCGGCGCCCTGGTGGATGCCCGCGGCGAAGCCCTGTCCCGCCGCCTCGCGGAGAGCGCCGAGGCCCTGGTCCGCGCCATCGAGGAGAAGGGCGGCGCCCTGCTCGCCAGCGTCGAGGGCAGCGGCCGCGCGGTCGGCGACAGCGTGGAGGGCCATGTGACCCGCCTGCGCGAGGCCGTCGACGGGCCGATGCTCGACCTGTCCCGGGCCCTGTCGGACCGGGCCGAGGCGATCGAGCGGGCCCTGGCCGAGACCGGCATGCCGCTGGCCGAGACCCTGCGGGAGCGGACCGAGGAGCTGGCGGTGCAGTCGCGGGCCTCGGCCGAGCTGCTGCGCGCCGCCGTCGAGGACGGTGCCGGCCGCACCCTCTCCGAGCTGTTCGAGACCAACGACCGGATGGGCCGGGAACTGGGCGCCCTCCTCCAGAGGATCGAGACCGCCAACACGGCGCTCAGTGATCTCGTGGCCGGGGCGGACACCAATTTCGGCGCGATCGAGCAGGGGCTGTCGGGCCGGATTGAGCAGATCCAGGGCGCCCTGGAGCGGATCGCCGCCGAGACCGGTCAGGCCAGTGCCGGGGTCTCGGCGCAGGTCGAGGCCCTCCGCGGCGCCGCCGACGGGGCGCTCCAGGAGGCCTCCCGCCTCGCCGAGACCCTCGACGGGCGGGGCCGCTCGCTCGGCGAGCAGACGGCCGCGCACGTGGCTGCCCTCGACCGGGCGGCCGCCTCGCTGGCCGCGATCGAGGAGCGTCTGGGATCGACGCTGACGGGCCGCGAAACCGCGCTGACGGAGGCGCTGGCCGCCTTCGAGGCGCGGGCCGCCGCCCTGGAGCAGAACGGCAAGGCCCTGGAGCGGACCATCGAGGAGACGCTGCGCGCCGCCGAGGAGCGCGCCCGCAGCGTGGGCGAGTCCCTGACCCAGTCGGCCCAGGGTGCCGGCGCCTCGGTGACGAGCGCCTTCGCCGACCTCAAGGACAGCGCCAGCGCCGAGGGCGAGAAGGCCGCCCAGGGCGTGCGGCAGGCCCTGGAGGAGGCCGCCCGCGAGATGCGCAGTGGCTTCCAGGAGGCCCAGGCCAGCTTCGGCGACTCCTTCTCCGCGCTGCGCGAGATGGCGGGCTCGATCCGCGGCGAACTCGACGCGACCCGCGCCGAACTCGCCAAGGGCGTCCTCGAACTCCCGCGCGAGACCCAGGATGCCACCGGCGAGATGCGCCGGGTGGTGTCGGACCAGATCAAGGCGCTCAACGAGCTCTCGTCCCTGGTCTCCCGCTCCGGCCGCGCCTTGGACGTCGCCCAGCCCCAGGCCCAGCCCCAGCGGCGGGTGGCCGAGGGCGGCGGCCGTGCCGCTCCGGCTCCGACGGTCGCTCCGGCCGCCGCCGCGGCCCTCGCGCCGACGGTCCCCGCCGCGACGGTTCCGGCGCTGCCGGCGCCCGCGGCGCCGCGGTCCGCCGCGGCCGGTCCGGCCCGGGTCGAGGCGTCCCGTCCGGTCGCCCCGTCTCGTCCCGCCGGCCCCGCGCAGGCCGGGGACAAGCGCGGCTGGCTGTCGGATCTGCTCACCCGCGCGTCCCTGGACGACGACGAGGAGGCTGCACCCGCGGCCGAGGCGCCGGCCGCGACCGCGCCCTCCGCCCGCCGCGCCCCGGTCGCCGCGGCCGAGACCGGGCGGATCGCCCTCGACACGATCTCCACCGACATCGCCAAGATGATCGAGCACCGGACCGCGGTCGATCTCTGGGAGCGCTACCGCCGCGGCGAGCCGAACCTGTTCGACCCGCGGATCTACACCCCGCAGGGCCGGGCGACCTTCGCGGAGATCCAGCGCCGGTATCGGACCGACACGGAGTTCCGCCGCAGCGTCGACCGCTACGTCAGCGAGTTCGAACGCCTGCTCGGCGACGTGGTCAAGAACGACAGCGACGCCAAGCGGACCGACGCCTACCTCACCTCGGAGACCGGCAAGGTCTACACCATGCTGGCCCATGCCAGCGGGCGCTTCGACGGGGCGTAGTCGTCCGCGCCGGAACGGAGATCGGTTCCGGCGGTACGCCGGGCGAGGGGCGGTCTTCCCCTCCCCGGAGGTGGCGCCATCGGCGGGCCGCGGTCATTCGGGCGTCGCCCGAGCGCGTCTTCGATACGGATTTCGATGGAACGCCTCGATCGACGCGTCCCTCTCGTCATCACGAGTGAAGCGACCCAGGGCCGCGCACCGTCGGTCAGCGTGGCGTTGCCCTGGATTGCGTCGCTCCGCTCGCAAGGATGTCGGTGCCGGAGGCTGCGACCGGACACGGTGGGAGGATTGCGCCGGACATCTGCAATTCTGTACGCCGGCGCTTTCGGCGCATCCCCCTCACAGCAGGCCGAGGCCGACCAGCTCGCGCCGCAGGGTCTCGGGCATCTCGGCGAGGTCGCCCGAGGCGCCCGCTCCGAGGTCGGCCGGTGCGTCGCGGGCCGTCAGGTAGCGCCAGCCCTGGAACGGGCGGTACGGGCGGGGCGCCACCGGGACGAGCCGCGGGTCGAAGACGAGCCGGCAACGCGGGATCCCGTCCTCGCCGGTCAGCGGTTCGATCGCGGTGATCGCCTGGCGGCAGGACAGCGTGCCCCGGATCACCCAGTAGATCGAGCCGCGTCCGGTGATCTCGCCGTGGCGTTTGGGCAAGGTCCGGGTGACGTGGAACGGCGCCGCGGGCCGGCCGTCCCGCGCTGCCTCGGCCAGGAACCGGGCCTGCCGCGCCTCGAGATCGGCGATCGAGGCGGGGCCGACGCAGAGCTTGATCAGATGCAGGGCCACGGACACGGGTTCTCGCGACTGTCGACGGGGCGGACCTGATAGCAGGGTCCGCGTCCGGGCGCGCCTCTCAGGCGAACAGCGCGAGCCGCTGCTCCGGCGGGAGCGCGTCGATCTCGGCGAAGCTCAGAGCCGGCTCCTCGCCGGCCGGCGCCGGCAGGGGCGTCGCCGCGACCAGGGCGGCCCAGTCCAGCTCGGGATCGTCCCCGACGGGTGCCTCCGCGACCGGCTCGCTCTCCGCGACCCCGTCGATCGCCGCAGCAGCCTCGGCCTCACGCCCGTCGGAGACCGGCAGGAACACGAGATCCTCGTGGAGCGGCGGGCTCCCGGGCCGCGCCACCAGCGCGGCGGCCGTCACGGCCGGGACGTCCATGCCGATGTAGCGGTCGATGTCGCTCTGGCAGAGGTCCGCGGGCTCCGCCGCCGCATCGGGGGCGCCGGGCGGCGACGGGATCGGTGCGGCCTCGCTGCCCCAGATCGCGATCATCGCCGAGAGCCGGTCCTCCAGGTAGCGGAGTGTGTAGACGATCCGGGCGGTGCGCTGCGCGGTCAGATCCTGGAACGAGCAGGCGGTGTAGATCGCCGTGGCGTGCCGGTCGAGGGTGTCGCAGGCCTGCGCGTCGGCGCCGCGCTCGCGCAGGGTCCAGGCCGCCTCCTGGATCGACTCGGCGGATCCCAGGATGTCGGAGGTGGCCTGCTCGGTCTCGCGGACGATCGCGTCGAGGGCCAGCGAGGCCTGGGTCAGGCGGGTCTGCTCGGTGTTGGTGGCGCTGATCGCGGCGATCTCGGCCTTGGTGCGGCTGATCGCGTCGGCCATGTCGACGAGGTTGCCGCGCAGGTGCCCGAACGCCTCGTGGCCGCGATCCGCGGTCACGGTCCGCTCCAGCCGGGTGATCGCGCCGAGCAGCATCTCGGTGTCGGCGCCCCGGTTGCGGCGGCCATGCTCGGCCAGGAACCAGCGCCCGCGCTCGGTGGCGGCGAGCGCCGCCGCGATCGTCTCGTACTCGGCCGACGCGTCGGGGCTCGGTGTGGCGGGACCGGACATGGACTTCCCTGAACGGGTCGAGGCGCGCAGCGGCGGACGGCCGGCGCAGGGCCCGGCCCGGGAGCACGCAATTTGACAGGATGGCTTTAACGGGCGCTTACGGGCGGGCCCCGCCGCCGGGCGCCCCGGATCCGCCTCCCCGAGACCCGCCTTGCCTCGCCCGTCCGGCCCGGCGCGCCTGTCGCTGCTCTACGCCGTCGTCTTCACCGAGATCGGCATCGCGATGCCGTTCATGCCCCTGTGGCTCGATACCCTCGGCCTCGACGCGGGGTTGATCGGCGTGCTGCTCGCCCTGCCGATCGCCACCCGGATCGCCGCCACGGCGCCGCTGATGAGCCTGCTCGACCGCGGCCTCGGCCCCCGCCGGCTGATCCTGCTCGGCAGCCTCGCCATGAGCCTGACCTACGCGCTGATGCCCGGCGCCGCCGGCATCGGCTGGCCCCTGCTGGCCGGGCTGATCGTGCTCAACGCCGTCGCGGGCGCCCCCCTCGTGCCCTGCATCGACTACCTGACCCTGGCCGCCGTGCGCCGGGATTCCCGCCTCGCCTATTCCCGGATCCGGATGGCGGGCTCCGTCGCGTTCCTGCTGGCGAACCTCGCGGGCGGCCTCCTGCTCACCGCCCTGGGCGGCCGGCTCGCGGTGCCGCTGCTGCTCACCGGCCTCGCCCTGCTGGCGGCCGGGGTGGCGTGGCGCAGCCGCTCGGTGGCGGCCCTGCCCCTTGTGTCCAGCGAGGCCGGACGGCCGCGCCTCCCGCGCAGGTTGTGGCTCTGCATCGGGGCGGCCGCCGCCATCCAGGCGAGCCTCAACGCGATCTACGGGTTCGGCAGCATCTACTGGACCGACCACGGCATCGCGGCCGCCTGGGTCGGATCGCTCTGGGCCGTCGGCGTCCTGTCCGAGATCGCCCTGTTCGCGGCCGTGCCCGCCCTGCCCGCCGCGTGGCGCAGCCCGGTGCGGCTGCTCGGCGCCGGCGCCGGCGCGGCGATCCTGCGGGCCGTCGGCATGTTCCTCCTCGGCGACCATCTCGCCGCCCTGGTGCCGCTGCAAGGCCTGCACGGCCTCACCTTCGGGGCGACGCAGCTCGGCGCCATGGCGGCGGTCTCGGCCTACGCCCCCGACGGGGCCCGGGGCCGGGCCCAGGGGACGCTCAGCGCGGTCAATGCCAGCGTCGCGGTGGTCGCCACCCTGGCGAGCGGGATGGCCTACCGGGCCGGCGGCCCCCTCGCCTTCCTGCTGATGGCGCCGCTCGCCGCCGCCGGCCTCGGGCTCGCCCTCGCGTCGCGGCGGGCCGGCGCGACGCCGGACACGGATCGTCAACCGTAATGTCGACATAACCGACCGTCAGGATGGCGCCTCGATCGAGGAGTGAGGTCTTTTGCTGAGCGAGAACATCGTTCTCGGCGCATCGCTGCGGGACCGGCCGGCCGACGGCCGGCTGGCGCTCGACGGCCGCTGGACCGCCGACCAGGCACCCACCGTCGAGGCGGCGGCGGCGCGCATCGCGGCGGCGGGCCGGGCCGGGCCGGTGGCGGTCGACCTCTCGGGGATCGAGCGCCTCGACACGCTCGGCGCCTGGGTGCTGGAGCGGACCCGCGCCGAGATCGAGCAGGCGGGCGGCGCCCTCACCTATCTCGGAGCGCGGCCGGAGCACCGCACCCTGCTCGGCGAGGTCCGGCTGCGAGAGCCGGAGGCCATGCCGCCCCGGCGGCACGGCCCGATCGTCGGCGCCCTCGACGCCACCGGGCGGCAGACGGTGCGCGGCGGACAGGAATTCGTCACCGCCCTCGCCTTCCTGGGCGAGCTGATCGCCGCCTGCGGGCGCGTCGCCCTGCGACCCGGCACCTTCCGGGGCAACGCCCTGATCAACCAGATCCAGCAGGTGGCGCTCAACGGCACGCCGATCATCGTGCTGATCTCGTTCCTGGTCGGTGGCATCGTCGCCCAGCAGGGCATCTTCCAGCTCCAGCGCTTCGGCGCCCAGACCTTCGTGGTCAACCTGATCGGCCTCCTGATCCTGCGCGAGATGGGCGTGCTGCTCACCTCGATCATGGTGGCCGGCCGCTCCGGCTCGGCGATCACCGCTGAGATCGGCTCGATGCGCATGCGCGAGGAAGTGGACGCGCTGCGCGTCATGGGCCTCGACCCCGTCGAGATCCTGATCGTGCCCCGGGTGCTCGCCCTGATGATCGGGCTGCCGATGCTGACGCTGATCGGCGACCTCGCGGCGCTCGCCGGCGGCGGCCTCACCGCGATGCTCTACGGCGGCCTGACCCTCGACCAGTTCCTGGCCCGGCTCCAGGCGGCGGTGGGCGTCCACCACGTGATGGTCGGCCTGATCAAGGCGCCGTTCATGGCGCTGACCATCGGGGTGATCGCCACGATCGAGGGCTTCGCCGTGGAAGGCTCGGCGGAATCGCTCGGCCGCCACGTCACCGCCTCGGTGGTGAAGTCCATCTTCATGGTCATCGTCCTCGACGGCCTGTTCGCGGTCTTCTTCGCCGCGATCGATTTTTGAGACCCGGCCCGATGAGCGCCCCGATGGATGCCCCGAGGTCCGCCCCTTCCCCGATCATCCGCGTGCGCGACCTCGTGGTCGGCTTCCGCGACCGCAACATCCTGAAAGGCCTGAGCCTCGACATCCGCGCCGGCGAGATCCTGGGGTTCGTCGGACCTTCGGGGCAAGGCAAGTCGGTGCTCACCCGGACGATCCTCGGCCTCAACCCGAAGCGGGCGGGCACCATCGAGGTGTTCGGCCGCGACGTCGACGAACTCACCTACGCCGAGCGGCGCCGGATGGAGCAGCGCTGGGGCGTGCTGTTCCAGCAGGGCGCCCTGTTCTCGGCGCTCACCGTCAAGCAGAACATCCAGGTGCCGATGCGCGAGCACCTGAACCTGTCCGAGCGCCTGCTCGACGAGTTCGCCCGCCTCAAGATCGAGATGGTCGGCCTGAAGCCCGACGCCGCCGACAAGCTGCCCTCGGAACTGTCAGGGGGCATGATCAAGCGCGCGGCGCTGGCCCGCTCCCTGGCGCTCGACCCCGAGATCCTGTTCCTCGACGAGCCGACCTCGGGCCTCGACCCGATCGGCGCGGGCGAGTTCGACGACCTCGTCTCCACCCTCAAGGAGACGCTGGGACTGACCGTCTTCATGGTCACCCACGACCTCGACAGCCTCTACACCGCCTGCGACCGCATCGCGGCGCTCGGCGACGGCCAGATCATCGCGGCCGGGACCATCGACGAGATGCTGGCGAGCGACCATCCCTGGCTGCGCTCCTACTTCCACGGCAAGCGCGCCCGGACCATCGCCACGGGCGGCGCGGCGTCTCATGTCTGACCCGCGCCCCACCCGGATCCCGCCCCGCTCCCACTCGGGAACCGGGGCCAGAGGCCCGGCCGGACCCTGTCCGCCGGCCAGAACCGCAGGCTGAGCGCATGGAAACCCGCGCGAACTACGCCCTCATCGGGGCCTTCACCATCGCCGTCATCCTGGCGGGCTTCGGCACCGTGCTGTGGCTCTCCGGAGGCTCGTCGCGGCAGGTCAGCCAGACGGTGCGCATCGTCTTCTCCGGCTCGGTCGGCGGCCTCTCCCGAGGGTCGAGCGTGAACTTCAACGGCATCAAGGTCGGCGAGGTCACCGACATCCGCCTCGCCCCGCAGGATCCGCGCCGGGTGCTGGCCCAGATCAAGGTCGAGCCCGCGACGCCGCTCCGGGCCGACACCCGCGCCCGCCTCGACTCGGCGATGCTCACCGGCGTCTCGGTGATCTCGCTGTCGGGCGGCAATGCCGATGCGCCGGTGCTGACCCCGATGGCCAACGGCGAGCCGCCGACGATCTTCGCCGACTCCTCCGACATGCAGGACATGATGGCGCTGGCGCGCCAGGTGGCGCAGCGGGCAGACGACATGCTGGCCCGCCTCGACCGGCTGGTCTCCGCCAACGAGGGCGCGATCAACCGCTCGCTCACCAACGTCGAGACCTTCTCGAAGACGCTCGCCGATGCCGGCCCGAACATCTCGGCGCTGGTCAAGGCGGTGGACGGCGTGAAGCTCGGCCACGTGATCGACAACGCCGACCGCTTCTCGGAGGCCTTGTCGAAGGCGAGCCCGGACATCGAGTCCGGCCTGCACGATGCCCGATCCCTGGCCGCCAAGCTCAACGCCTCGGCCGACAAGATCGACGCCGTGCTCAACGGCGCGCAGGGCTTCCTCGGCTCGGCCTCCGGCCAGGAGGGCTCCAGCACCTTCGCGGAGATCCGCGCGGCCGCGATCTCCGTGCGGGATGCCGGCAAGGCCTTCCGGACCATGTCGGAGAATCTCGACAAGCGCACCGCCAGCATCTCGAGCAATTTCGGCCGCCTGAGCGGCACCGGCCGCCGGGAGGTCGAGGCTCTGTCGGGCGACGGCCAGCGGACGCTGAGCACCCTCAACCGCACAGTCCGCAGCCTGGAGCGCGATCCGAGCCAGGTGATCTTCGGCGGGAAGCCATCGTTGCCCGAATACAACGGCGGTCGCTGAAATCGCCCTCTGCAGGGCCGATGTGTCCCGGCGCACGACACGAATCCGGGAGCGGGTTAGTTTTAACCGCATAGCTTTTACAGCTCTGCCGCCCGACGGTGGGGTCTCTCAGGTTGTGCGCATGGTTCGCTCGTCCCACATCGCCGCCGCCGCGCTGCTCGCTGCCCTTCTGGGCGGTTGCGGCGGCGGTGCGGCGCCCCTCACCTTCGATCTCGCGGCCCTGCCACCCTCCGGGCGGGCGGTGGCCGCCGGGCGGTCCATCGCGGTCTCGGAGCCGGTGGGCATCCAGCCCTTCGAGGCGGACCGGATCATCGTGCGCGAGCCGGGGGGAGCGCTCTCGTTCCTTGGGGGCGGCCAGTGGGCCGACCGGCTACCGCGGCTGATCCAGACCCGGATCATCCAGAGTCTTGAGAATTCCGGCCGGCTCCGCTCGGTGAGCCGGCCCGGCGACAAGGTCGTGGCGGATTACCAGCTGATCAGCGAGATCCGCGCCTTCGACGTCCAGGCCGGGACCGGCGAGGCGGTGGTCGACCTGTCGCTGAAGCTCGTGGCGGACGGCACCGGCAAGGTGGTGGCCGCGCGGATCTTCACGGCCCGCATGCCGGTGGGGAAGATCGATTCGGGCAACGGCGCCCACGCCCTCGATCAGGCGCTCTCCACCGTGCTGGCGGACGTGGTGCGCTGGGTGAACACCGGGCGCTGAGGGCGCCTCACTCCATCACCGCGGCCTTCATGATCACCACCATGGTGGCCCGGGCCGGTCCCTCGGTGCAGCGCACGAGGTGGGGGCGGTCACAGCGGTAGCGCAGGGTCTCGCCGGCCCGCGCCCGCTGCACGGTGCCGCCGATCTCGACCTCGAAGGCCCCCTCCGAGACGGACAGCGATTCCACCGAGCCGCGCTGGTGCGGGTCGGAGTCGAGGACGCCGCCCGGATCGGCCGTGACCTCGTACCATTGCAGCCACTCGATCGTCTTGAGCCACCCGATGATCGCCAGCCGTACCTTGCCGTCCTCGGAAACGAGGATCGGCGTGTCCGCCCGCGAGGTCTTCTCGATGAAGGGCTCCTCGTCGCCCGCAGCCAGCACCCGCTCGATCGACACGTCCAGCGCCTGCGACAGCCGCCAGATCGTCGCCAGCGTCGGATTGGTCTCGTTGCGCTCGATCTGGCTGATGATCGACTTGGCCACGCCCGACTGCTCGGCGAGTTCCGAGAGCGACAGATTGTAGGCCTTGCGCAATCGCTGGATGGTCTTGCCGAGCTGGCCGGAGAGCACCTGCGCGCCGGTCAGCAGGTCGCGCCCGCGCGCCCGGTCGGGCCGTTCCGCCTGATCCTGCATCGTCACCGGTCCGCCTGCGCCGTTCCATTATCCGAACGATCGGTGCGCTTCTTCAAACGCAATCACCGTCCGGTTGCAAGGCACGCGCGGGACCGAACCACCGAAAGCTCCGCTCCGCGGGCCCTCGCTACGGCCAGACCGCGTGGAAGTGGTGGACCGGGCCGTGGCCCGCTCCGATCGCCAGCTGGTCCGCCGCGGCGAGGGCCGCGGTGAGGTAGCTCTTGGCTTCGACCACGGCCTCCGGCAGCGTCAGGCCCTGGGCGAGGCCCGCCGCCACCGCGGCCGAGAGGGTGCAACCGGTCCCGTGGGTGTTGGCGGTCGCCATCCGCGGCGCCGCCAGGGTCCGCAGGGCCCCGTCCGCCGTCACGAGATGGTCGATGCTCTCGCGCCCGGTTCCGTGACCGCCCTTGATCAGCACCGCGCGGGCGCCGAGCGCCACGAGCCGCCGGGCCTGGGCTACCGCCGTCGCCGCGTCCTCGGCCACCGCCTCGCCGAGAAGCACCGCCGCCTCCGGCAGGTTGGGGGTGATCAGGTCCGCCCGCGGCAGCAGCCGCGCCCGGAGCACCGCCACCGCGTCGTCGGCGATCAGCCGGTCGCCGCTTGTGGCGACCATCACGGGGTCGAGGACGATCGGGATCGCGCCGGAATGGCGCGCGAGGCCGTCGGCGACCGCCGCGATCACCGCGGTCTGCGACAGCATGCCGATCTTCACGGCCTGCACGGCGAGGTCGGAGAACACGCTGTCGATCTGCCGGCCCACGAAGTCCGGCGGCACGTCGTGGATGCCCTGGACGCCCGTGGTGTTCTGCGCGGTCAGCGCCGTGATCACGCTGGCGCCGTAGACGCCCAGCGCCGAGAACGTCTTGAGGTCCGCCTGGATGCCGGCGCCGCCGCCGGAATCCGAGCCCGCGATGGTCACCGCGACGGGGGCGCTCATCGGGCGCCCGCCCGCTCCGCCAGGGCCGCATCGATGCGCGCGCGCAGGTCCCGGGCGCGCTGGCGGACCGGCTCCGCGCCGAACAGGGCGGTGATCACCGCGACGCCATCCGCCCCGGCGGCGATCACCGCAGCGGCGTTGTCCGCGCCGATGCCCGCGATGGCGCCGAGCGGCAGGTCCGCACCCCGGGCGAGGCGGGCCCGGAACGCGATGCTGGCGAAGCCTTCGAGCCCGACCGGCGGGTCCGGGTTGTCCTTGCTGGTGGTGGCGAAGACCCCACCGATGCAGGCGTAGTCGACGGGCAGCCGGTACAGCTCGTCGGCCTGGGCGGCCTTCTTCAGGGTGAGGCCGATGATCGCGCCCTCCCCCAGGAGGCGGCGCGCGTCGGCGGGGTGGAGGTCGCTCTGTCCGAGATGCACGCCGTCGGCGTCCGCCGCGAGGGCGAGGTCGATGCGGTCGTTGACGAGCACCGGTACCCGGCCGCGCACGGCCTCGCGGATCGCCCGGATCCGCGCCAGGGCGGCCCGGGCGTCCGGGATGTCCTTCTCGCGGTACTGGAGGAGTGTGCAGCCCCCCGCCACCGCCTCGGCACCGAGCTCCGCCAGCCGCGTCCCGTCGCCGCCGCAGACGCCGACGTCGAGGAGGCCGTAGAGTCGCAGGTCGACCGCCCGGCTTCCGGTCGCCGGAGAACGCGCGCTGGCTGGCATCGCTGTGGCTGGATCCCCGCCCCGTCCGGCACCGTGCCGGCCCGTCTGGGCGCTTCTGTTTGGGCAGCCCCCGCGGGCTTGGCAAGCATTCCTGTCGCGCGTCGCGGTCCAGCATCGCGGATCGGCGCCGTCATACGGCGGCGTTGACGCGCGGAGATCCTGTACCCCTATAGGTGGGATCCGCTCCGGCGTATCCGAGGGGAGAGGTTTTCGAGGGACTTCGAGGGACGATGACGGTTGCCGCGGCGCAGACGGGTGCGCGCGGGGCGCAGGCCCCGCCGGAGCGCTCCTCCGTAGGCCTCGTCGCGGTGATCGTCGCCGCGACGCGGGGGGAACCGCGCGCCCTGACGATCCGCGTGCCCGATCAGGCGCCGGGCCGGGGCGACGGCCTGCCGGCCGGGCCCCTGGTCCCCGAGCACGCGACCCTGGAGCGCGGCCTGCGCGCCTGGGTGGAGCGGCAGACGCACCAGCGCCTCGGCTACGTGGAGCAGCTCTACACCTTCGGCGACCGCGACCGCTCCGGAGCTTCCGACATGGCGGCGGTGCACTCCCTGTCGGTGGCCTATCTGGCCCTGGTCCGCGAGGAGCGGCCGGCCGGGATCGCCGAGGCGGCGTGGCAGAACTGGTACCGCTACCTGCCCTACGAGGATTTCCGGCAGGGGCGTCCGCGCCAGCTCGACGCTATCGAGGCGCATCTCGCCGCCTGGGCGGCCGAGCCCGAGGATTGCGCCGTCCGAACCCGCCGGCTCGACCGCCTCGGCTTGACCTTCGGGATGAATGGCGGCACCTGGAACGAGGAGCGGGTGCTGGAGCGCTACGAGCTGCTCTTCGAGGCCGGGCTCATCCCGGAGGCCCGCGGCAACCCGGGCCCGGCCCTGCCGAACGACCCCACCGGCGTGCCCATGGCCTTCGATCACCGGCGGGTGCTCGCCACGGCGATCGGGCGCCTGCGCGGCAAGATCAAGTACCGCCCGGTGGTGTTCGAGCTGATGCCGCCGGAATTCACCCTGCTCCAGCTCCAGCGCACCGTCGAGGCGCTCTCGGGCACGCAGCTGCACAAGCAGAATTTTCGCCGCCTCGTGGCGCAGCAAGGGCTGGTGGAGGAGACCGAGAGCGTCACCAGCGGCGCCGCCGGCCGTCCGGCGCGGCTCGTGCGCTTCCGCAGGGAGGTGCTGCTGGAGCGGCCGGCCCCGGGCCTGCGGCTGCCGTCCCGGCGGGTGGGGTGAGAGCCGTCCGGACCCGCCCTTCAGGTGCTCAGGGCCGGCGGAGGCGGTAGACCTGCCACGTGAGCATCATGCTCGATGCCATCAGGGCGACATGCAGCAGGGTCTGGAGAAGCGATCCATCTTGCATCGGCGGGATCCTGCGGACGCGGCGTTGCTCGGCTTCCGCCAGAGGCAACGACCGGGCCAGGATCCGGACCGACAGGAATCAGGCGCCTACGCCGCCGTCTCGGGCGTGGCGAAGGCCTTGGCCGAGAGCAGCCGCATCAGGGTGGCGAGCAGGTCGGTCTGGGTGATGATCCCGAGGATGCTGCGGTCCTCGGCCGTGACCACGACCGCGTGGGTGTGGCCGTCGGTCAGCGAGCCGATCAGCCCGACCACCGGCTCGTCCGGCGCGGCCGTCCTGGCCTCCGACATCGCCGACGCGACATCCCGGTCGCCGCGCAGCGTCAGCTCGCGCAGGCCAAGGGTGCCGGCGAGCCGGCCAGTCCCGTCCACCACCGGCAGGGTGCGGATGTTGTGGGCGAGCAGGAGGTCCCGCGCCCGCTCGGCGGAGCTGTCCAGCGCGACGGTCACCACGTCGCGCGACATCACCGCGCCGCAGGTCAGGGTGCCCTGCGTGCGCAGGAGCGCATGCGCCTCCACCTGCCGCAGGAGCTGGTCCAGATCCTCCCGGTCGATGTCGAGGGTCTCGTGCAGGGCGAGCAGGGCCGCGTCGACATCCTCCGGCCTGAAGCCGACCCGGATCGACGGCGGCAAGTCGGCCGTCCCGTGCGTGTTGACCGGCGCCGCCGCCGGCACATGCGGGTAGTTGCGGCGCGAGATCTTGTGAAACGCGACGCCCAGCGCCACCAGGATCACCGAGTTGATGCAGACCGGGAACAGCGGGAACAGGAACCCGGCCGAGGTGACGGCCGGCCCGCCGATCAGCGCCGTCAGGGCGGCCGCGCCTCCGGGCGGATGGAGGCAGCGCGTGAGCGACATCGCCGCGATGGCCAGCGACACGCCGACGCCGATCGCCACCACCGGGTTCGTGATGAGGTGGGCGGCCAGCACGCCCATGAACGCCGAGATCGTGTTGCCGCCGATGATCGACCAGGGCTGCGCGAGCGGGCTCGCCGGCACGGCGAACAGCAGGACAGCCGAGGCGCCCATCGGGGCGACGATGAGCGGGATATGGGGGCCTTGACCGAAGAACCAGCCGCAGATCAGGCCGGTGAGTGTGATGCCGGCCAGCGCGCCCAGGCAGGCGATGAGGCGCTCCCGCAGGGTCGCCCCCGCGAGGATCGGCCTGAACAGCTGAAACCCGGGCACCCGGTTGGCTCGGTTCTCTGGGCCAACCGTGTTGGACATCCGCGCGCCCTTCGCATGCTCGACCCGCCGACCCCGTCGGCAACCACCGCGGCTGTCGACGCGGAGGTCTGGTATACCAGATGGACGATACGGACCGGGGACGGAATTGCAACAGGTTTAGGCGCTATGCCCGTCAGCGAGGCAGAGCGGGCATGACGCTTCAGAGGCCGGTGCCGGATGAGCTGTGCGAGCGAGGCGGTTGACGCGCTCCTCGCCGGGTCGCCTACCCGTAGGTGTGATCGTCCGCGGGGAACCGGCCGGCCCGCACCTCCTCCGCGTAGGCCTTCACGGCCCCCTCGATATGGGCGCGGAGCGAGCCGAACTGGCGGACGAATTTCGGCGTCCGCTCCGACAGGCCGAGCATGTCCTCCAGCACCAGGATCTGCCCGTCGCAGACCGCCGACGCGCCGATGCCGATCGTGGCGGCCGTGACCCGCGGCGAGGTCGCGATCGCCCGCGCCACCGGCTCGACGATCCCCTCCAGCACGATCGCGAAGGCGCCGGCCTCGGAGATCGCCCGCGCATCCTCCAGGAGGCGGCGCTCGTCGTCGGGCGCCCGGCCCTGCACCTTGAAGCCGCCCATCGTGTTCACCGCCTGGGGCGTGAGGCCGATATGGCCCATGACCGGCACCCCGCGCTGGACCAGGAACGCCACGGTCTCGGCGAAGTGCGCGCCGCCCTCCATCTTGATCGCGCCGGCGCCCGTCTCCTTGAGCACCCGGGAGGCGTTGAGGAAGGCCTGCTCGCGGCTCGCCTCGTAGGAGCCGAACGGCATGTCGACCACCACCAGGGCCTTCGACGTGCCGCGGATCACCGCCTGGGCCTGGAGGATCATCATCTCCAGGGTCACGGGAATCGTCGACTCCATCCCGTGCATCACCATGCCGAGGGAATCCCCCACGAGGATGAAATCGCAATACGCGTCGACGATCCCCGCCGTGTGGGCGTGGTAGGCCGTGAGCGCGGTGATCTTGCGCCCCTCGGCCTTGCGTTTGCCGATATCGATCGCCCGGAGCCGGCGGGACTGCACGACCTGCGACATGGTTCAGATCCCTTTTGGCTCGGGCGTTTCCCCTCCCCTTGTGGGGAGGGGCGAGGGGTGGGGGTGGTGCAGAAGGCACCGTTACGCTTGATCCTGCACCACCCCCACCTCCAACTCCTCCCCACAAGGGGGAGGAGAGAGCCCGGTCCGGTTGTTGAATATCCTCGAGCCTCACATGCGAGCGGGGCGCTTCCTCTTACACCGCCCGGCCGCGCGGGTCAGCGCCCGGCCTGCGGCTCGCTCGCTGCCTTCCAGGCCGGATCGACGCGCAGGTTTGCGGTCTCGTGCTTCTCCTGCCAGCCCTCGACGCCCTCGGGGAACCAACGCACGCCGGTATAGCCCTTCCGGACGAGGCGCTTGCCGGCATTCCAGCTGCCCCAGCACTCCACGTGGCAGAACACCACCACCGGCTTGGCCTTGTCGCCCCCGGTCAGCTCCGCGACGCGGTCGTAAAACAGCGCCTCGCGCTCTGGCGCCAGGGGCTCGGCCCCGGCTTCCGGCATCCAGATCGCGCCTGGAATCGAGGGATGCACCGGCAGCCAGAGCCGGCCTTCGGGGAAGTTCGACGGCTTGCGGTCCGGCGCTGCCACGTCGATCAGCACCGGCTTGTCCGGCCCGGCCATCAGGGCGGCGACGGCGTCGGCGTCGACCACCGCGGCGCCTTTGAGGGTCGGCGGCGTGTAGCCCTTCGGCGGGCCGGCATAGAGGCCCTCCGGCTCGGGCACGTTGACCGGGGAATCGGCCGGCGCGGCGGCGAGGCAGAGAAGCGCGGCGCAGGCCGCCGCGATCCGGCCGATCATGTGGTGCTCCCGCATCGCTCAGTTCGTCGGGCCCGGCGGGTTGAAGCTGTGCTGCCAGCGTCCGCCCTGATTGTCGGAGGCCGCCACCTGGATCGGCTTGCCGTCCGGCTTGAAGGCGAAGTTGATCACCGGATTCGAGGAGATCGAGATGTCGCCCGTCATGGTGAAGACCTTCTGGTCGCCGGCCGAGACGGTGAGCTTGTCGATGTAGCGCGCCGGCGTGAAGTCGCGGGTGACCTGGTTCATCTGCATGCCCGAAAAATTCGGGTGGCGGACCATCAGCGTCGCCTCCACGGGCTTGCCGGGCTGGGCGTCGGCGAACTTCATGCGCATGTCGCCCATGCCCTTCATGGCCTCCTCGTCGCTCATGCCCATGGGGGCCGAGCAGCCGCCGGAGGCCTTCACGAACTGCTTGGCCTCGTAGAGCTTGCCGTCCTGCGTCTCCACCACGGCATGCATGTCGGTGTAGTTGTTGACCCGCACGCGCAGCTTCAGCTCGGCCGGATCGGCCGCGGGGCCGAACTCGAACTTGGCGGCGTAGGGCGCCGGGTTGTCGTCGATGATCAGCGAGACCGCCTTGATCTGCCCGTCCTTCGGCATGGTCAGGGTGATCGGCACCAGGGCGGCATCTAGCGCCCGGGCCGGCGCGTCGATCTTCACGAGGCTGTCGGTCTGGGCGATCTGGCGATCGCCGAAGATCGACTTGGCGATCTCCTGCCAGCGGGCCGCCCGCTCCTGATCGGTGTCGGAGGCGCCGGCGGCCTGCGCCGCCACGACCAGGGGGCCGGCCAGGGTCGTCGTCGCCAGGGCGAGGCCGAGGGCGAGCGTGGGGATGGTCTTGCCGAACCTGTTCATCATGGCGTGTCTCCCGATTGGTTCTGATATGGCGACGCGAAACGCTATTCCCACTCGAGTTCCTGGTAGGCCACGGTGACGTTGCGGCCGTTATAGGTGTCGAACAGGGCCCACTTGTCCTTCTGCTGCGCGGCCACGGTCGTGACCGCCTTCTCGATCGGCACGTCCTTGGCGATCGCCGCCCGGGTGCCGTCGCGGAGCGCCGTCAGGTAGCCGGTGAGGTCGGCGAGCGCCGGGGCGAGGTCGACCGCGACCGGCCCGTGTCCCGGCACCGCCCGAGTCGGGCCCATGGCCTTCAGGCGTTCGGCCTCTTTGAGCCAGCCCTTCAGGCTGCCGTCGAGGGAGGGGATGCGGTTCACGAACAGCAGGTCGGCGGGGAACAGCAGCCCGCTCCCCGAATCGATCATCGACAGGTCCGAGGTGGTGTGCGCCGGCCCGTGCGCCGTGAAGGTCAGGCGCCGGTCGCCGAGGTCGATCTCGGCCGTGTCGTCCACCGCCATGGTGGGGTACACCACCGGCCCGGTCCGATCCTCGCCGAGGAGATCGATCAGCCGCTTGCGGTAGAATTCGCCCCGCGCCGACAGCGCCTCGGCAAGCTTGGCATGACCGATGAAGACCGGCTTGTCCTGGACGAAGGCCCCTGCCCCGAACACATGGTCCGGATGGACATGGGTCAGCACCACGTGGGTGACCGGCTTGTCCGTGCGCTTGGCGATCTCGGCCCGCAGCCACTGGCCGTCGGCGAGGCTGCCCCCGGATTCCGTGACGAGCACGCCGCTCTTGCCGATGAGGAAGCCGATATTGGCGATGGCGTCGGCGTTGTCGGGCGTGGCGTCGGCGATCAGGCCCTTCCGGACGAAGATGCCCGGGCCGACCTCCTCCATCGTGAAGCTCTCGGCGGCGCGGCCGAGGGTCGGCAGGCAGCACAGGCAGAGGCCGCCGAACAGGGCGTGCCGCCGCGACAGCGTGCGGCCGGCGGCGGATTTCCGCGGATGGACGGCGGACGCCGTCATGCCAGAACCTCCCGATCTTGATTGTCTACCATTAAGTAGGTAGATTGCTGGACCGTCAAGGGGCGGATCTGGATCGGGGGCACGACGGGCCCCACGTTCGCGTGAGCCGGAGAGACGATCGCCGCGATGAGGGATACCCGCGCCGAGCTGCTGAGTCAGGCCGAGGCCCTGGTCCGGGGGCGGGGCTATGCGGGCTTCAGCTACGCCGACCTCGCGGAGGCGGTGGGCATCCGCAAGGCGAGCATCCACCACCACTTCCCCACCAAGGTGGATCTCGGGGCTGCCCTGGTGGCGGCCTACGCGGCGCGCTACGCCGCGGCCCTGGAGGCGATCCGGCGCGACGTGGCGGACGGTCCGGGCCGGGTCGAGGCCTATGGACGGCTATATCTCGGCGGCGTCGAGCAGGGGCTCGGCTGCCTCTGCGCCGCGCTGGCCATCGAGGGCGAGGCCCTGCCCGAGCGCCTGCGCCGGGACATCGCGGCCTTCTTCGCGAATCACCTCGCGTGGCTGGAGACGATCCTGCGGGCGGGCCAGGCAGATGGCAGCGTCCGTGCGGGCGCCGACCCGGCGGTGCTCGCCCGCTACGTGATTGCCACCCTGGAGGGGGCGCTCCTGATGGAGCGCCTGTTCGCGAGCCCCGACGCGTTCCGGGGGACGCTGGCGGTGCTGGTCGACGGCCTCAGGCCGCAGTGAAGCGGGCGTAGCCGTCCGCCCGCAGCCGGCAGGCCGGGCAGGTCCCGCAGCCGTAGCCCCAGGGATGGCGCTGCCCGCGCTCCCCGAGGTAGCAGGTGTGGCTCTCCTCGACGATCAGGTCGACCAGCGCCCCGCCGCCGAGATTCTCGGCGAGGCCCCAGGTCTGCGCCTTGTCGAGCCACATCAGCGGGGTGTGCAGCACGAAGCGGCGCTCCATCCCGAGGTTGAGCGCCACCTGCAGGGCCTTGATGGTGTCGTCCCGGCAGTCCGGGTAGCCGGAATAGTCGGTCTCGCACATGCCGCCCACGATGTGGCGGAGACCGCGCCGGTAGGCGAGCGCCGCCGCGAAGGTCAGGAACACGAGGTTGCGGCCGGGCACGAAGGTGTTGGGCAGGCCCGAGGCCTCGTAGCCGATCGCGGCCTCCCGGGTGAGCGCCGTCTCCGACACCTGCCCGAGGGCGTCGAGGGCGAGCGTGTGGTCGTCGCCGAGACGTGCTGCCCAGACGGGGTTCAAGCCCGTCGTGCCCTCCCGCAGGGCCGCGCGGCGGTCGAGTTCGACCCGGTGGCGCTGCCCGTAGTCGAACCCCAAGGTCTCGACATGGTCGAACCGCTCCAGCGCCCAGGCGAGGCAGGTCGCCGAATCCTGGCCGCCGGAGAACAGCACCAGCGCGGCGCGGTCCCCGGCGATCACGGTCTCATTCGCCATCGTACTCGGCCCAGGACATCGGTGTCTCGGCGACGCGCACCCGCGCGAGCCCCGGAAGGTCTGGCCGCAGCCGATGCCAGATCCAGGCCGCGATGTTCTCTGCGGTCGGATTCTCCAGCCCCTCGATCTCGTTGAGGCAGTGGTGATCGAGCCGGGCGAGCAGCGGCCCGAAGATGCTCTCGATGTCGTAGAAGTCGATGACCCAGCCGGTGTGCGGATCGACCGGGCCGGCGACCGTCAGCTCGACCCGGTAGGAATGCCCGTGCATCCGGTGGCAGCGATGCGTCTCGGGCACGTTCGGCAGCCGGTGGGCCGCCTCGAAGGTGAAGGCTTGGGTGATCTTCATGGGGGTTCGCGGGCTGTGGCCGATCTCGCCCCCGCCATAGCGCCGACGGGCGGTCCCGCGCAAAGATGGGCTGCCCTGCATGCCGAGATGGCTGAGGATCAGGCCCCGGCGCCGGCCTCCGACCACTGCGCGTACCACGCCTTGAACAGGCGTAGCTGCGTCTCCGCGTAGTGGCGCTGGCCGGCGCTCAGCGCGTCGGTGGCGTTGAAGTGGAGCGCGTAGTCCGGGTTCCCCTCCAGCACCATGAGGTGCTTGTAGTAGAGGACGAGATCCGTCCCCTCGTCGAAGCTCGACAGGATCGCCAGCGCGGCGTCGAGTTCCTCGGCCCGGCGCCGGGCCTGGACGTCGCCCGTGGCGGCCTTCTCGCACAGGGCGACGAGGTGGAGCACCTCCCGCGGCAGCACGTTGCCGATACCCGTGATGGCGCCCCGGGCGCCGCAATTGACGTAGCCGTGCACCACCTGGGTATCCACCCCGACCATCAGGGTGATGTCGGGCGACTGGCCGGTGATGTACTCGGCCGCGTAGGTAAGCGAGGCCGCGCCGCCGAATTCCTTGAAGCCGACGAGGTGCGGGTAGCGGGCGCGCAGGCGGAAGAACAGGTCCGCCCGGGTCTCGAACCCGTAATAGGGGCTGTTGTAAATCACCGACGGAAGGTCGACGGCCGCCTCCAGGATGCCGGCGAAATGCGCCTCCTGGGCCGCGGCCGAGCTGCCGCGCGACAGGACCCGCGGGATGATCATCAGGCCGTGGGCGCCGGCCGCCTTGGCGTGCGCCGCGAGCGCCGCGGCCCGCTTCGGGTTCTGCGCGCCGGTCCCGACGATCACCGGGACGCCGGCGGCGAGCAGCCGCTCGACGCCTGCCATCCGCTCCTCGTCGGTGAGCAGCGGCCAGTCGCCCATCGAGCCGCAATAGACGACCGCCGACATGCCGGCATCGACGAGTTCCCGCCCCTTGCGCGCGAGGGCGTCGAGGTCGGGCGTCCGGTCCGAACGGCAGGGCGTCATCAGGGCCGGGATCGTGCCGGAGAAGATGTGTCGGTCGGAGGCCATCGCCGGCTCGTCTGCTGGGAGGAGGATCGCCCCGGCCGGCCGTGCGGGCCTCGCGGGGTGGCGCGCCCCTCCATGGCAGCCGGCCGCGATCCTGGCAAGGATTTTATACAATCATCCGGAGCTTCGCGGGGTCGAGGCCTCGCCGAGGAATGCCATCAGCGCGGCGGCGACGTGGCCGATATGGTCGGTCAGGAGGGCGCAGGCGGCCGAGACGTGGCCGTTCCGGCACAGCCGGACGATCTCGCGGTGCTCGCGGTCGGCCCGCTCCAGCTCCGCCCCGTCCGTCGAGAGCTGCAGGCGCGTGTAGCGGTCGCACTCCGCCAGCAGCGAGCCGACGAAGGCGAGCGTGCGGGGTCGCTCCGCCCGGCTGTACAGGAGGAGGTGCAGCTCCGTGTTGAGGGCGCCCCAGCGCGCCGTGGCGCCGTCGCGCAGGGCGGCGGCGTAATCGTCCAGCAGGGTGTCGGCCTGCCGATAATCCTGCTCCGTCAGATGCGGTGCCGACCCGGCGAGCAGGCGCGGCTCGAGGATGCCCCGCAGTTCGAGGGCCTCGGCGGCGTCGGCCGGCGAGAGCGGCGCGACCATGGCCCCGCGATGCGGGTGGATCCGCACCAGGCCCTCCGCCTCCAACTGGAACAGGGCCTCCCGCACGGGGATCCGGCTCGCGCCGAATTCCGCCGCGAGGGCGTCCTGGCGCAGCTGCGACCCGGCCGGGTAGCGTCCGTCCAGGACGCGTCGGCGGATTTCGGCGCCGATCGATCCCGCCATGGTCCTGTTCTTCATGATCCCGCTCCGCCTCGGCCCCGGGCGCTCCGCGGGGCCCTTGACGGCGGAGCTCCAGTGTTGAAATTGTATAAAATCAATCGGGCAACGGGCTCGATCAGGACATGGGTGCCCGCGATGACGCTCTCTCGCCGCCAGATTTTGGCCGGTACCGCAGGCGCGGCCGCCGGCCTCGGCCTCCCGCACTTGGTCCGGGCCCAGCCCGGCGGCGGCAGCGTGCTGCGCTTCATCCCGTCGACGCCCCTGCCGTCCCTCGATCCGATCGTCGCCACGAGCTACGTCATCCGCAACCACGGCTATCTCGTCTACGACACGCTGTTCGCCACAGACGAGAATTTCCGGATCCAGCCCCAGATGGTGAGCGACTGGCAGACCGCGCCCGACGGCCTGCGCTGGACCTTCCATCTCCGCGACGGCCTCACCTTCCACGACGGCTCCCCCGTCGAGGCCAAGGACTGCATCGCGTCGATCGCGCGCTGGTCCAAGCGGGACGCCTTCGGCCAGACCCTGGCGGGCTTCGTGGAGGGGTACGGCCAGGAGGACGGGCGGACCTTCACCATCGCGCTGAAGAAGCCGTTCCCCCTCCTCCCGGCGGCACTCGGCAAGCTGTCCTCCAACGTGCCCTTCATCATGCCGGAGCGCGTCGCGCTCCAGGACGCGTCCAAGCCGATCGCCGACGCCACCGGCTCCGGGCCCTGGCGCTTCGAGGCGCGGGAATGGATCCCGGGCCAGAACGCGATCTACACCCGCCACGCCGGCTACCGCCCCCGCGAAGAGGCGCCCTCCTGGGCGGCCGGCGGTAAGGTCGCGAAGGTCGACCGGATCGAGTGGCTCGCCATCACGGAGGCCTCGGCGGCGGTGGGCGCGATGATCCAGGGCGCGGTCGACTGGTACGAGCAGCCGGCGATCGACCTGATCCCGGTCCTCAAGGGCAAGCCGGGGATCGAGATCCGCAACGTGCCGCTCGGGCTGATCCTGCTGATGCGGTTCAACCACACGCAGCCGCCGTTCAACAATCCCGAGATCCGCCGGGCCGTGATGATGGCCATGAAGCAGGACGACTACATGCAGGCGGTGGTCGGCAGCCCCGAATACTACCGCGAGGCCAAGACCTTCTTCACGCCGGGCTCGCCGATGTCGACCGGGGCCGGCGGGGCAGCGGCGATGCAGGACGATCTCGGCAAGGCCAAGGCGATGCTGGCCAAGGCCGGCTACAAGGGCGAGCGCGTGGTGCTCCTGGCCCCGGCCGACCAGCCGATCGCCTACAACCAGTCACTGGTGACCCAGGACCTGCTCAAGCAACTCGGGATGAACGTCGATCTGGTCTCGACCGACTGGGGCAGCTTCATCGCCCGCCGCGGCAATCGCGGGGCGGTCGATGCCGGCGGCTGGTCGGCCTTCCACACGCTCTGGTCGGGGGCCGACGTGCTGAACCCGGCGCTCCACCCGCTGATCCGCGCCAACGGCGCGGCCGCGTGGTTCGGCTGGCCGGACGACCCGACCCTGGAGGGCCTGCGCAGCGAGTGGATCGCCACCGGCGACGAGGCGCAGCAGAAGGCGCTGGCCGCGCGCATCGAGGAGCGGGCCTTCGCGGTCGTGCCCTACGCACCCGCGGGCCTCGTGCAGCAGCCGATGGCGGTCAGCGCGAAGCTCAAGGGCATGGTCATGGCGCCCGTTCAGTTCTTCTGGAACATCGAGAAGACCGCCTGAGTCCGGGCGCTCCCGAGGATGGTTCGTCTTCGCGAGCGCAGCGAAGCAACCCAGGGCAGCGGGCCGCTGATGGCCGTGCCGCCGCTGGATTGCTTCGCTCCGCTCGCAAAGATGCGGGGGCGCGGGTGCCCGCGCGGCTTCAGCCCGCGCCTTTCTCGGACACCCCAGCCTGCGCGAAGGTCGCCATGCCGGTGTGGCAGGCGAGCGCGCCCTTGAGCA
The DNA here is from genome assembly GCF_000364445.2 of Methylobacterium mesophilicum SR1.6/6. NCBI lineage: Bacteria > Pseudomonadati > Pseudomonadota > Alphaproteobacteria > Hyphomicrobiales > Methylobacteriaceae > Methylobacterium > Methylobacterium mesophilicum. The sequence goes on from NZ_CP043538.1 coordinate 5,323,104, forward strand.
GGCCCATCGCCATGCCGGCGCCCGAGGCCTCGCCGAGGCGCATGCCGAGCGCCAGCAGCGGCACCAGCCCGAGCCGCTCCAGCACCTCCGCGTGGGCGCCCTCTGCCGAGACGTGGCCGGCGAGGCAATGGTCGAGGGCGCCCGGGTCGGCGGCGTGCAGCACGGCCGCCGCGGCGGTGGCCACGTAGCCGTCGATCACCACCGGGATGCGCTGCAGCCGCGCGGCCAGGATCGCCCCCGCCATGGCGGCGATCTCCCGGCCGCCGAGGCGCGCCAGGACCTGGAGCGGGTCGTCGAGGTGGCCGGCATGGTGCGCGAGCGCCGCCTCCACGGCGGCGACCTTCCGGCCGAGACCGTCGCCGTCCACGCCCGTGCCGCGCCCGACCCAGTGGGCTGGGTCGCCACCGAACAGGGCGGCGTAGAGGGCGGCCGCCACCGTGGTGTTGCCGATGCCCATCTCGCCGATGCCCAGGCAATCGGTGCCGGCGGCCACCGCCTCCATGCCGAAGGCCATCGTGGCGACCGTGGCTCGCTCGTCGAGGGCTGGCCCCTCCGTGATGTCGCCGGTGGGCATGTCGAGGGCGAGGTCGAACACCTTGAAGCCGAGGCCGTAGGCCGCGCAGATCTGGTTGATCGCCCCGCCGCCGGCGGCGAAGTTGTCGAGCATCTGCCGGTTGACCGCGTCCGGAAAGGCCGAGACGCCGCGGCGCGTGACCCCGTGGCTCCCGGCAAAGACGCAGACCAGCGGCCGGTCGAAGCTCGGGGGCGCCTTGCCCTGCCACGCGGCCATCCAGGACACGAGGCTCTCCAGGCGCCCGAGGGAGCCTGCGGGCTTGGTCAGGGTGGCGTCCCGCGCCGCGACGGCGGCCTGCGCGTCGGTGTCCGGGCCGGGCATCGCCTTGAGCAGGTTGCGGATGTCGTCGAACGGGCCGTGTTCGGGAGCGGTCATCGGGTCGGTCACCGGGTCGGACATGGCGGCGATGATTTCCTGTGGGCGCCTCCGGTCGGGGAGACTATACGGGAGCGGCGCGCGGTGGCGGGCGGATGCGAGAGACCGCGATGGACAGGCAGACCGGCGGGGAGGCCGACTGGCCCGGGCGCGGCGCCCTCTACGACCTCGCCGGGTGCCTGCGCTTCTACTCCCGCCTGCCGGTGCCGCAACTGCCCGGCGAGCCGGATCCGCACCGGAGCCCCGACTTCACCACCCTGCCGCGGATGCTGCCGCTGGCCGGCCTGATCCTCGCTCTGCCCGGGGCCCTCGTGCTGGCGGCCGGCTGGGCCATCGGACTCGGGCCGTTCCTGGCCGCGACCCTCGCGGTGTCGGTGTCGGTGGTGGCGACCGGGGCCCTCCACGAGGATGGGCTCGCCGACGTCGCCGACGGGTTCGGCGGCGGGATTACGCGGGAGCGCCGCTTGGAGATCATGCGCGACAGCCGGATCGGCGCCTACGGCGGCGCGGCCCTGGTCCTAGCGCTGGCCCTGCGGATCGGCGCCCTGGCGACGCTCCTCGACCGGACCGGCTACGCGGCCGTGACCGGCCTGCTCCTTGGGGCCACCCTGTCGCGGGTCGCCGCCCTCGCCCCGATGGTGCTGCTGGCGCCGGCGCGACCGGGCGGCCTCTCGGCCTCGGTCGGCCGCCCGGGCCGGGCGAGCCTCGCCACCGCGATCGGCCTCGGCGCGGCCCTGGCGCTCGGTGCGACGCTGCTCGGCCTGCCGTTCGGAGGGGTGGCGCTCATGATCCTGTGCGCCGGCCTCGCGGCTTTAGGCCTGACCCGGCTGGCGCGCGTTAAGATCGGCGGGCAGACCGGGGACGTGATCGGCGCCTGCCAGCAGGTCGCGGAGATCGCCGCCCTGCTGGCCCTGGTGGTGTCGGTGACAGATTGAGGAGACCTCCGACGTCATGACCCGGCCACGATCCCCCGGCCAAGGTTCTCCGATGCCGCCCGCGGAAAAGCCCTCTTCGCCTTGCACCAAGATCTGCGAGCTCGACGCCACGACCGGCCTGTGCTGCGGCTGCGGGCGGACCCGCGACGAGATCGCCGCCTGGGGCTCGATGCCGGAGGCCCGGCGCCGCGCCGTCATGGCTGGGCTCGTGGCCCGCATGCGGGCCGCCGGCCTCACCCCTGTGGAAGCGCCGCAGCCGTCATGATCTATCTCGGGCTCGCCGTGATCGCCCTGGTGATCGCCGCCCTGGTCCTCAGCGACGGCAGCGACAGCGTCGGCGGCGTGATCGAGCCCGATCAACTGGCCAATCTCGCCTGGACCGGCACGATCCTGCTCCTGGTTGTGGCCGGGTTCTGGCGGCAGTTCACGGCCCGGCTCGGCGCGAATTTGCGGGCGCTCCTGGCCTGGGCGCTGATCGGTCTCGCCCTGGTGATCGGCTACAGCTACCGGGACCGGATCCAGGGCGTCACGTCCCGGGTGGTCGGCGAACTCCGGCCCGGGACCGCCACGTCGAGCGGCGACGGATCCGTCACCATCACCCGGCGGGCGGACGGCGACTTCCGGGTGGACGCCGAGGTGAACGGCCGGGTCCAGCCGTTCCTGTTCGACACCGGCGCGAGCAGCGTGGTGCTGACCGCCGACAACGCCGCCGCCCTCGGCCTGACCCCCGAGCCCTCCGCCTTCACCGCCCGCGTCTCCACCGCCAACGGCATCACCTACGCGGCGCCGATCCAGCTCGACTCGCTCAGCGTCGGCACGATCACCGAGCGACGGGTGAACGCCATGGTGGCCAAGCCCGGCGCGCTCTCGGCGAACCTGCTCGGCCAGACCTTCCTGACGCGGCTCTCGGGCTACGAGGTCCGCGGCGACCGCCTGATCCTGCGCCGGCCCTGACCGGGACGCCGCCGCTCAGGCTGCCCGGGCCTCCGGCGCCGCGCGGGACACCAGCGCCACGGCCGCCCGCAGGGTCGCTAGGTCGGCGTCCGGCCGCATGCCCGCGGTGGAGAGGTGGCGCCGGTAGGCCCGCGCGCCCGGCCGGCCGTTGAACAGCCCCAGCATGTGCCGGGTCACCGCGTGCAGGCGCTCGCCCCGGGCGAGAAGGGCCGCGATATAGGGCTTGAACGCCTCCACCGCCGCGAAGGGGTCGGCCGCCGGGGCGGGCACGCCGAACAGCGCCGGATCGACATTGAGGAGGAGCGCCGGCTCAGTATAGGCGGCGCGGCCGACCATGGCGCCGTCGACCTCGGCGAGTCGCGCCCGCACGGCATCGAGGTCGCGCAGGCCGCCATTGACCGAGAGCGGTAGCCCGGGGAGCCGCCGCTTCAGCCGCTCCGCCCGGCCGTAATCGAGGGGCGGCACGTCGCGGTTCTCCTTGGGCGAGAGGCCCTGGAGCCAGGCCTTGCGGGCGTGGACGATCAGTCCGTCGACGCCGGCCGCCGCCACGGCGTCGGCGAGGGTATCCAGGGCCGCTTCGGGATCCTGGTCGTCGACGCCGATCCGGCACTTGACCGTCACCGGCACGGAGACCGCCGCCTTCATGGCCGCCACGCAGTCGCCGACCAGGGCCGGCTCGCGCATCAGGCAGGCGCCGAAGCG